>JAEUOR010000015.1 GCA_016790635.1 Burkholderiales bacterium | reverse complement strand
ATGCTTCTCGATCACGGGCACGCAGACTTCCTCGGTAGCACCGGGATAGACGGTCGACTCGAAGACGATGGTCGTGCCGCGCTTCATATGGCGGCCGGCCGTCTGGCTCGCGCCGACCAGGGGCGTGAAGTCTGGGTTGTGTGCTTCATCAACCGGCGTCGGCACCGCGACGATGATGACGTCGGCTTCCGCGAGGCGCGCACCGTCGTTGGTGTATTCGAGATGAACCGCGGCGCGCATGTCTGCGGGATCGACTTCACCGGTCGGGTCGATGCCCTTGCGATAACTGTCAATCTTGGCGGTCGCCATGTCGAAGCCGATGACTTTGCGCACCTTGCCGAACGCGATTGCCAGCGGCAGTCCGACATAGCCCAGCCCGATGACGCCGATGGTCTTGAATCCGTCCATTGCCGATCCTTCCGATCCCTGTGGTTAGCGTGTCGACGGGGTCACACCCGATAGTAGCCCCTGTGCCACTCGACGTAACGTCCGATGCCGGACGCCAGCGGCGTGGCCGGCTTGAAACCGACCCACTCCAGCAATGCCGTCGTGTCGGCACTCGATTCCTTGACATCCCCGGCTTGCATGGGCATGAAATTGAACTGCGCCTTCTTCTGCAACGCCGCCTCGATGATCGCGATCATGTCCATGAGTTGTACCGGATTGCTGTTGCCGATATTGAAGACACGAAACGGCGCTGCACTGCTCGCCGGATGATCATAACTTGTGGGGCCGGGCGCCGCTTTCGGCGGTATGGCATCGAGCACTCGGGTAACGCCTTCCACGATGTCGTCGACATACGTGAAGTCGCGCCGCATCTGGCCATTGTTGAAGACATTGATCGGCTTGCCCGCCAGGATAGCCGTCGTGAAGAGCGCGATCGACATGTCGGGGCGTCCCCAGGGGCCGTAAACCGTAAAAAAGCGCAAGCCCGTGGTCGGGAGGTCAAAAAGATGACTATAGCTATGCGCGATCAATTCATTCGAGCGCTTGGTCGCCGCGTACAGACTGACCGGATGGTCCACTGCGTCGTCGGTCGAAAACGGCAGCTTGGCGTTGGCGCCATAGACCGACGACGAGCTCGCATAGACGAAATGCCCGGTCTTTGCGTGGCGGCAACACTCGATCAGGTTCATGAAGGCAACGAGGTTGCTTTCCAGGTAGGCGTGCGGGTTGGTGAGCGAATAGCGCACGCCGGCCTGCGCCGCCAGGTGCAGCACGCGGTCGAAGCGATGGCGCGCGAACAGACCCTCGACCTTGGCTCGGTCGGCCAGGTCGAAGCGCTCGAACGCGAAGTTGGGGTTGCGTCCGAGTTCCGCGAGGCGCGCCTCCTTCAGGCGCACGTCGTAGTAGTCGTTGACGCTGTCGACGCCGACCACGCTGTGGCCCGCGGCAAGCAGTCGAAGCGCCGCATGCATGCCGATGAATCCGGCGGTTCCCGTGACAAGTATCTTCATGCGCGCTCGACCCCGTCTTTCGTGCAGGCAGTCCATACCGCGGCCCACTCCGCGGCCTCCGCAGCCGTCGGCCCATCCTCACGCCGACGCAGGAGCCGATCGAACCCGAGCGGAATGGCGATCGCGTCAGCCAGACCCTTGGCACCCTGCCCCGCCAGCCCGCGCAAGCCGCCCGCGAAATCGCGCCGACGCCAGGCTTCACGCGCGATCGAACGCGAGAAGTAGATCCTGCCGACGAGACTCTTGGAGACGGTACGCCGGTCTTGCCGATACCCCAACAGGATGCGGTCGACCGAGGCGAAGGAACTGCAATCGAAGGTGCGCAACAGCAAATCCTGGTCTTGGGTTTTCTTGTAACGATTCAGATAACGATGCCGGGCGAACCAGTCTGTCTTGCCCAGCCACGTGGGATGCGGCAGGAAGAACCCGCGCCAGGGGTGCGCGCGAATCTCCTCGTGGGTCAGGCGGCGCGGAAAACGCCCGCGCAGCCGGCCCGCGTCGTCGAAGACCACTGCCCCACAGCCCACGAGGTCGCAGCCGGGGTTCTCGAGCATGAATTTTACTTGAGCCTCGATCCGTTGAGGGTACGCGATGTCGTCGGCGTCCATGCGGGCGAAAAAGCGCCCGCGGGCAACGCTGATCGCCTGATTGAGCCGTGCGGCCAATCCCAGGGATTCAGCGTGCCGGAAAAGGCGTACCCGCACATCATGGATGTCGCCAACGAGAGTCGTACCGGCATCGGTCGAGCCATCGTCAATGACCAGGAATTCCCAGTCGGTGAAGGTTTGAGCCAACACAGACCGGAGGGAGGCCGCCAGGGTGCGCCCGGCGTTGCGTACCGGCATGGCGATGGTGACCAGCGGCGCTGCCATCAGCTTTCCTGGTAAAAAAGCCGGCCGGGAAGTCCGGCGGCGGTATATGTGGAGCGTCCGGCCAGGCGCCAGCTGGCCTCGAACAGCAAGCGCCGCGCGGCACGCGGGCCGCGCGCAGGTCCCCAGACCGCACTGCACAGCGTCGCCAGTACCCAGCGCAAAGCCCGCCCCGCCACGCCAACCCGATGTCGCGCTACCGCAGCCTCAAAGGCTTCCCGGTCGAACGGCTGCGCCGCCGGCGGAGCACCGCCACCAAAATCCAGGAGCGCCGCCATGCGCTTCTCATAGGTGTGCTCGGCGGCGACCCGGGCATGCCCGGCGCGTGCCATCGCATCCCGCTCGTCCGGGTGGTCAAGAAGGCGCCGAGCCAATCCAATCAGTTCGTCGTCGTTCTCGAAAACTGCGGCTTCGCGCCCGGGAATGAGATAGCGTTCGAGAAACGGCGTCGCCTCGGTAAGCAGCGCTCCGCCGACACCTGGCACCTCGAAGACCCTGGCCTTGATCTGCCTTCCGGCACCGCCGCCGCCTTCACTGAAGTTGAGGCAAAGGCGGGAGTCACGGAATACCTCCGCCATGCGCTCTGCCACAACCGGCCCTTCAGGCCAGCCATGGCCGAAGCAGCGGACATCTATTCCGGCTCGGCGCAGACGCTCAACACGTACGGCGCGATCCCCGTAATTCGAGCCGATGAAGCATACGTCGATCCCGCACTGGGCTGCGGACTTTGGTGCGCGCAACGCGGAAGCAGCCACACCCCACTGCGTCAGCACGCCCGTGGCAATGTCGTCGGCGGCGTACCAGTCCGGCGCCTCAGGCCAGGTTGTGGCGAAGCGATCGAAGTCCGCCGCGATCAATCGCGAAAACTGCCGGTACTTCCACGAGTCGTCCGTCGACCAGTTGATGACCCGCGCCCCCGCAACCCGCATGAGCGCCACGGTCTCCAGCCACACTTCGGCCATCATGAGGACAGTCAGCACGACGTCGGGGCGAAAACTCGCGAAGCGTTCGACGAGCGCGCGATTGAGCGCCGCGAAGTCGGCGTGACCGGTTCGGGCAAAAGACTCGAAGTGCTCGACTTCGTGGCCAAGAGCACGCAGCGCCGGCAGGAAGCTGGCGTACTCGACACCTTCGCCCCTCGCAGGGTCGCCGTAGTTGTGGCGGCCGAAAACGCAGAGGATGCGCATGCGCCGGCCTCAGGCGCGCTCGAAGACGTACATGCCGCAGCCATAGTCCAGCCCGACCGCCTCCTCCGGACGCGAGTCCGCGTGGAACACGCCGCGGTCGTCGACGTACGCAAAAGAGATCAATCGGCACTCCGGAAACCAGCCGCTCACGGTGCTCGGATCGAAGACACGATGCGCGTTGAAGCAAATGCGTTCGCGACCAACGGGCGTCGACAAATACAGTCGCCCTCCCGCGGCGAGAATCCGGCGCAGCTCGGACGCGGCCCGCTCGGCCCCCGAAGGGTCGAGCGGGTCGCCATAGCGACCCAGACCCACGTGTTCGATCACGTGCAGGCAGGAAACCGACGTCACGGACCGATCCGCAAAGGGCAGCTTGAGAAGACTGCCGGCAACCGCCTTCAACCCGGCAACCGAAGCTCGCAGCGGACGCACGTCGACAAAGACCGTAGGCGCCCACGCCGACAGCACCGAGAGCATCATGACGCTGGAACCGACGTCGACATGAACGCCCGGCTGAACCCCGGCGAGATTGCGCGCCAGCCATGCCCCCTGGTGAAAGTAGTGCGGATCGAAAGGCGTAGCTGGGGTCCAGTCCCCCAGGCAGGGGTACAAATCGCGCCATGCGGGCCTTTGTTTTGGCGGCACGATCGCCCGAAAGCGCCGCCAGTCGCGCAAGAAGCGCGGCAGGTAAAGCACGCCGACGACCGGCCGCGGAACGATGAACGCGAGCACCCATCGCTTCAGCCAGGTTACCATCGCATCAGCCTCGCGCCGCTCGCCGCGCCCAGGCAGCCCGGTCGACGAAGATCGTATTCACGTAAGTGTCGGCATAAGCGAAATAGCCCACCGAATCCATGAACGCGATGATTTCGCCGAGCTTGCGCTCTGTCCCGTCCTCCGTGTATGTCAGGGTCTCGACACAGAAAATCGGCGGCCGTGCGCTTGCGAAATCGAATGCCTCGAGTATCGCCAGGTCCAGCCCTTCGACGTCAAGCGATACGAACTCCAGGCCGTCAGGAAAGAACTCCGCAACCAGGCCCTTCACACCTCGTATCCCGACTTGTTCGACCCGCTCGATGCGCTCCCGGCCGTACGAGGCGTAGCGCTCGGCCTCGGCGCGGGAAAACGTATTCAGCGTCGGTGTGGTCATGACGTAGAACGGCAGTTGCGCGTCCTGCGGACCGACCCCCGCGTTGAGAACGATATCGAGCGGACGGTGCCGTCGAAACGCGGGTAGCAGGCTCGCGTCCGCTTCGACGCATACTCCGCGATGTCCCTGGAGATAGAAAAGATAGGTATTGCTAAGGTAGATCGGATGGTGTGCGCCAAGATCGAGGTGCCGGACCTGCGGCAGGCCGAGGGTGCGCGCGGCGTATTCGACGATGAGGTCCTCGCCGCACTGTGCGTAGGACGTCTTCTTCGTCGCCGCGTGACGATAACGGTTGATCTGTCGCTTGATCGCGCTGGAAAACGTCACTTTGGCCCCTGTCGCCGGAGGGTCGGCCTCAACCCTACCGGCACGGGGCGAAATTATAGGGTCGGTGCATGTCCGGACGTGGCCATGACTTCACGGACACGCTCGAGAAGCGCAAGCGCTTGTGCCTTGCGCGAAAACTTGGCGGCCAGGCCGGTTTCCGACGACGTCCGGCTGCTGCAGGAGGCAAGATCGACGAGGGCGAGCAGGGCCTGCTCCTGCGTCACCGCGACGCGCCCCGCGCCACAGTCATGGATCACTTGCACAGCTTCGGTGTCCTCGCGACTGCCGATGCACAGTATCGGACGTCCCGCAGCAAGGTATTCGAACAGCTTGCCGGTCAACACCCCTTCGGCCCGTGCGTCCATCCAGTCCACGAAGAGGAGCACATCCGCGCCGCGCTGCGCGGCCAGACTCTCTGCGTACGACACACTGCCGGCGAAGTTCACGACCGATGCGAGTCCACGTTGACTGACCTGGCGTACGACCCATTCCTCCACAGGTCCGAAGCAATCGACGCGGAAACGATCCCGCAGATCAGGATGCGCCGCGCGCAACGCCGCAAGTGCATCGAAGAAAAGCACCGGGTCACGTTTGCGCGGATAGAACGTGCCGGTGTAGACGATGCGAACGCGGGCGTCATCAGTGCGCTTGACCGACGCTGCCGCTGCCGATTCGAGATATCCGTTGTAGCAGACGTGCACTCGACCTGGCGCGAGCGGCTCCAAATAGCCCGCCAAGCCGCGCGAGACGGTCGAGACCAGGTCTGCCCGCCTGACAAGCCGGGATTGCAGGCGATTGACGAACCATGTCGTGGCGGCGTAGCGTCCGACCGCGAACTCGTCGAACCACAGGTCGCGATAGTCGGAAAGCCAGAACACACCGCCGCGCCGGCTGAGGGCGGCAGCAATCAGGGGGCAGACATCCGGTCCGGAGGTGCTGACGATCAAATCAAAGCGCTGCATCGCAAGCAATCGCAGCCCGGCGCGCCGCATCGGAAAATAGGCAAGCGTGGTCTTTTCGGTGAAAAGCCCGAGCCCCAGCCTGAGGCGGCGTGTCGCGACGCGCACTGCGTCCAGCAGTCGATTGCGGCGGGCACGGCCGGCTGCCGGAGACGCGTCCCCTGGCGACTCCACTGGCCGGACGCCGGGCAGGTAGGGCACGGCGTGGATCCGGAAGCCACCGATCGGCGGCCCTCCTGCGGCAACACTGTCATGCGCATACTTGGCCGTCGTGAGCACATGCACCTCGTGGCCCATGTCCGACCAGGTGCGTGCCCAGCTGTAAGGACGCCGCGATGCGCTCGTATTGAGTGGCGGGAAGTCATGCGCGACGATCATGACGCGCAGCGAAGTCCTGCATTCGCGCTCTGACTTGTCGGCCGAACTCAGCATCTGCCGGCAAGCGTCGCCAGGTGGTCAGCGATCAACCGGGCAGCGTTGCCATTCCCGTAGAGCTGCGGCCATTCCGCCGGTTTCGCCCTGGCAAGCGCAGATCGCACGGCGGTTTCCACCGCACCGGCGCTGGCAGGAAACGCCAAAACATTCCATCCGGCGTCAACCAGTTCGGTCCATTCGGTCTCCGCACGCAGCGTGAGGCAGGGAACGCGGTGGAAAAACGCCTCCTTCTGCACCCCCCCCGAATCGGTGACAACCAGACGGGCATCGCGTTCGAGGGCCACCATCTCGAGGTAGCCGACAGGATCGATGAGTCGAAGCCGCGGCGATTGAATTCGGAGACCATATGCCGCAATCGCCTTGCGGGTGCGAGGATGCAAAGGCAGGACGATCTCGATGTCATTTGACGCGGCGTCCAGGCCCTGCATGATCGCCTGAAGCCGGTGCGGGTCGTCGACGTTCTCCGCGCGATGAATCGTGGCCAGTACGTAGTCGGCGGCGGTGAGCCCGATCTCGTCCAGCCGCGGCGTGCCAGCTGCAGCAGCGCTCTGCAAGGCTGCGTCGAACATCACATCGCCGACCAGTTTCACGCGCTCTTCGGCAATGCCTTCGGCAGCCAGGTGTGTGACCGCCTGCGCCGTCGGCGCATAGAGCCAGGCAGAGAGATGGTCGGTGACAACGCGATTGATCTCCTCTGGCATCGCGCGGTTGAACGATCGCAACCCCGCCTCGACATGTGCGACAGGTATCCGGAGCTTGGCCGCAGCCAACGCGCCGGCCAGCGTCGAGTTGGTGTCGCCATAGACCAGCACGCAGTCCGGCTTTTCCTCGAGCAGGACATCCTCGACGCCCTCAAGGGCACGCGCAGTCTGCCGGCCGTGCGATCCCGAGCCAGCCCCGAGATTGCGCGCCGGAGCAGGAATGTCGAGTTCACGGAAAAAGACGGCCGAAAGATTGTCGTCGTAATGCTGCCCGGTGTGCACCATGATCTCGCGTACTTGCCCACCGGACGCGAGGGCCCTGGACACCGGGGCTGCCTTGATGAACTGCGGTCGCGCCCCAACGACGGTGACGATCTTCATCATCGTGCTACGGCCTGCCAGCCTCAAACACCGAGACGCCGTGGGTACGCTCCAGGACCGTTTCCCTGCAATTGAAAAACCCTGCCTCGGCGACGAGGTTGACCAGCTGATTGCGCGTGAAGTGATGGATGTGCGGTTCCCCACGATGCAGGATGCGTTGCTTGACAGCGCGATACAAGCGACGCGGATCCGAGAGCACACGGGCCAGCCGCGATCCAAGATCGGTACCCGGCCGCCTCGGCTCGCCTGGCTCCGCGTCGAAGCCCTGGATCACCATCAGGGTCCCGCCCGGCCTCAATACGCGCCGGGTCTCTGCCAGTACGCGAACCGGGTCGGCGCAATGATCCAACGCCGACGCGATGAGCACCAGATCGAAGCAGCCGTTCAGATACGGCAATTCCTCGCCGAATCCCTCGACAAATCGCACGGAACGCGCAAGGCCATCGGCATACACTTTCTTGAGAGTCGGCGGAGGTTGGGCCATGAAGCGTTCGGTACCCGGGTCGTGGACCACGAAGGCTTGTTCGCCTTCGGGTCGCCACCACTGCCTGAAAAGACCCCAGCCGCCGCCGATATCGAGCACATTGCCGCGCAGGAATCCACGTTTGGCGAAGTACCCTTCATACATGCGGTTGATGAACATGACTTCGGCTTCGTTGAACATCGCCGAGTCGCGGGTCCAGCGCATCAGCTGGGCCTGCTTTTCGGCCCAATCGCCGGCCAAGCCGGGATCACCGACAAGCCGACCCAAATCCGAATCTGCGCGCAGAAAATACGGCGTCCCGGGTGGCTGCCTGAATTGGGGCGCAGCGTCCGGGCGAAAGAACGGGTGTTGCAAGACCGGATCGGACATGGGGACGGAAGGTGAAGATGGATTTACGGGCTGCAATCGACGGAAAAGCGCTCGGCCCATGTGCCGAAGGCAATCAACCGCCAAGGCATAAAAGCTTGTCGCGTTCGTCCGTCAGCGACATCAGTGATCAATCGCTCCGCATGCACGGCGTCAATAACTCCCTGGCTTGCCTGCACCGCACGGGCCATCACTTTCCTGAAAGCGGCCGAATTGTCGCGCATCCATGCCACTTCCGGAGTCTCGAATCCGATCTTGTCGCGCCGCTCGCGTATCGCAGAAGGCAGTAGACCATTCAAGGCATCGCGCAGAACCCGCTTTGTCCATGCGTCGCCGAGCTTGAACGCGTCTGGCAGGCCGGTGGCAAACTCGACCAGACGATAGTCCAGGTAGGGAACGCGCGCCTCCACGGAATGCGCCATTGAATTGCGATCCTCCCAATGCAGCAGCATCGGCAGGTTGAGCGTGGTTACCTGCGCCAGGGACAGAGCGGTCATGCTTGTGCGATATGACCCGGCGACCGCGGCAAACGGATCACAGATCTTTGCCCCGAGCCGCCGGTGGTCCAGCCAGTCCGGCGCATAGGTTCCGCCGTCGCGCATCTCGCGCACACGACGCCGCAGAGACTCGGGAAGAAACAGCTGCAGTGCCTGCGCCAATGCCAGCCAGCCTGATGACGCACGGCTGCGGTTGAGCGCGCCGATCTCACGCATGACCGAAACGAACCTTCCCTCGCGCAGCAAACCGGCGATCAGGCTGCCCCAGAACACGGGATAACCTGCGAGCGCCTCGTCGGCCCCCTGCCCGTCGAGCATCACCTTGATTCCAGACGCACCCGCTGCCTCGAAGACCCGCCATTGCGCATACATGCTGGTCGAGCCATATGGCTCATCCATATGCCACGCGAGCCGGTGCAGCGTCTCCAGCAGGTCACCAGGTTCGGGCTTGACGTAATTCGCAGTAGCGCCGGTTTGCGCGACTACCGCGCTCGCATACGGCCGCTCATCGAGGCGTGCATCGTCGGAATACGCCGTGAAGGTCAACTGCCTGGCGCGCGCTCCCTCATTTGCAAGCAGACGATGCGCAAGGCAGACGATCGCAGAAGAATCAAGTCCGCCAGACAAGCAGGATCCGACAGGCACATCCGAGCGCAAGCGCAGGCGCACCGCATCTTCCAGCAATTCAGAAAAACTCTCGCAAGCTGCGGAGTAGTCCCCGCTCCAAGGATGAGGACGCAAGGCATACCAGCGCCGCGGCACGGGCAGCGGGCGGTCTGGGCCCAGGGATTCCATGTCAAAGGACATACACTGTCCGCCGCGTACTTGCTTCACGCTATCGAACATCGTCTCTTCGGTGTGCTCGCTCAAACCCCAGGCGAGGAAGTCATAAGCCCGCTGCCCGTTGATCCGTGCGCGCCAGCCGGGCAATACGCCAAACTGCTTGATCTCGGACGCGAAGGCAAGAAACCCAGCCGGCGAGCGCCACAGGTAAAGCGGCTTGACGCCAAACCGGTCGCGGGCGGCGAACACGCGCCGCCGCTCACAGTCCACCATAACGAACGCGAACATGCCGTTGAAGCGGTCGAGGCATGCCTCGCCCCACTGGGCGTAGGCCGCGAGAATCACTTCGGTATCGGAGCGCGAGATGAACTGATGACCCAGGCGAGCGAGTTCGTCCCGCAATTCCACATGGTTGTAAATCTCGCCGTTGTAGGTGATCCATAGTCGCCTGCCCCGGTAGGACATAGGCTGATGTCCTGCCGGGGAAAGATCGACGATGGCAAGTCGCCGGTGGCCGAGCACCACTGTGCCCTGCTGGCTCGCCATCCCCATCTGTTCTTGCGGGAGATAGGCATGATCGGACGACAGAAAAGACGATGGCGTACAGGGGCCACCGCTCGTTGACACCTGCGCGAGGCCGTCGCGAAACAGCGCGAAACCCTCGCCATCCGGCCCTCGGTGCGCCACGGCATCCGCCATCGCATGGCCCCAGGACAGGTTCACCGGAGACCCCGCGGAGATCAAGGCCGCTATCCCGCACACGATTCAAGCCCCTCCTTGCCGAGATCCACCGGCTGCTGCGACATAGTTCGCCATCAAACGGCGCGCGATGCCCACAGGGTCGTGCCAGGTCTCCGCGAAGGCACGGCTGAGCATGCCGAGTTCGAGCCATGCCATGCGCGGTCTGGAAAGAAACTCCGCCAGCACATCGGCGACGTTATCCGGTCGCACCTGAACGACGGGCAGGGCGGCCCGCATCTCGGAGGGCAGGAAGTCCAGATCGCCCTCGCGCAGGTACGTGGCGACCGGCTTGCCGAGCGCCATCATTTCAACGGCGAGTCCGCCGTACCAACCGGCGAACAACTGATCAACGCAGAGGTCTGCTCGACGGTAGATGTCGAGGGCCTCGCTGCGAGTCCTGCCGGTCACCAAAACGAACTCGAAGACCAGGCCGCGGCGGCGCATTTCCTCCATGGCAGCGACGACGACATCAGTTCCCTTCACGGCGCCGTGCGAGGGTGCGTGCACAATGACCGGCACCGCATTGTCGGCCGGCGAGGGCTTGAGGGTCTTCAGGTCGACGTTGGCATAGGGGAGGAACTGCGCACGCGCCGGCAGGACGTGCAAGAGGTCCGGGTTGAGGGCGAAAATGCCGTCCGCGTACCTGTCCACCCGGGCGATGCGTCGCCGCTTGGCGGCGTCGGTTCCGGGCGCATAGTAGTCGGGCTCGACGCGGTCGGCAAAAGTCACCTTGAAGTGCTCGCGGCAAAAGTCGCCCTGCCGCGCATCATCGCCCTGATAGGTCATGAACACAGCTTTGCCGCGTGATTTGAGAAAAGCCAGGTCGCGCAACTCCGCCGAGCGAGCCCAGGCGCGGTAGGCCGCGCGAAGCGGGCGTTCCCTCCAGGAGACGCCGCGCGCATGTGGGCCCTGCTGTGGCATGAAAGTCTGCCCGAAGTTGAAATGAACCACGTCGAAGTCGCGCCAGGCCCGCCACGCCCAGCGCCAGCGCGCCAATTCGAAGCGCAGCCGGCCGCGTTGCGGGTCGATGACCTCATCGACCTCGTAGCCGAGGGGATTTGGATCGAAGGCGACACAGTGGCTGTCCAACCCGATCGCACGTTCGGCCCGCGCCAGCTCGGCGGCGTTGCCGCCCGCGATCCCGGGTGCATGCAGCACGCGCAGGGTCATCCGCCCTTTCGCCGTCCGCGCATGGTGATGCCGTAGTGATCCTCCAAAGCGTGGATCACACTGAGGCCTGCGGCCTCGAACCAGCCCCTTACCTCATCGATGGTGTGGCGCGAGCACAGCTGCGGGTGATACCAGTCGTAATTGATCGCGACATTGTCGTCAAGCGACAGATCGGGGTTCCAAAAACACTTCATGAAAAAGTGGTACACGAGGCGCTGGACGTCGTACTCACCCGCCTTGATGTCTAGCACCGGTACCGCCGGGACAGTCACCTTCGCGCCGGATTCGGCCAGCGCGCGGCCGAAATCGGTAATCTGCCTGGCCATCGCCGATGCCTCGGTGTACTCGAGACCGGCCATGCGCGCCCGGACGAAGTCGTCGACGAACTCACGCGCCGGCGCCTTCCTGCGATAGACGTAGATCGCGATCTCTCCGCCAGGAGCGAGCAATGAGCACAGGTTCGTGAAAGCGCCCTGCGGATCGGACGTGTGGTGCAGGACCTCCTGGCAATAGATGAAGTCAAAACTGCCCAGCGCAGCCAAGTCGCCGAGCAGGTCGGCGTCCCGGAAGCTCACGTTGGCCGCACCGGCCAGATTTGCCTCTGCAATGCGCGAGGCGACCAGGTCGGCCCCGACGATCTCGGTCTGCGGCCGGCTCAGCTCGCGCAGCAGCGCCGTGACCCGGCCGTTGCCGCAACCGGCATCGAGAATGCGCGCAAAGCGCGACAGGTATGCGGCAAAGGCATCGCGATCCGCGAAGCCGTTGCGGCCGAGTATCCAGGCCTGGATGTCGGAGCCCGCGCGCAAGGTTTCTCGAAACGCGGCGTCCCGATTGTGATGCCACTTGTCGTGGAAACTGCGTCGTGTCTGGTCGGTATCACCGCTCATGATTTGTTGACGTCCACGATCAGGAAAACGACATCGCCAGCCCGGCTTCGAATCCGACCTTGGGTGCACCGAGCAAACGCACCATCTTTCCGGTGTCGCCGACGATGTGGTGCGCCACCGCGGCGGGATGCTCATTCCAGCACGGCGCTCTCCCGACCAGGCGGCCAATGGCCAAGCCGATCTCGCGCAACGACACGATGTCCGGACCGGCCACGTTGATGGTGTGGCTACCGTCGAGCGACAATGCCGCCTCGATGGCGCCGACCGCGTCGGAAACGTGCAAGGGGTTGATGCGGATCCCGTCCGTCCCCTGCAGATCGACCGGCCGCCCCTCCCGCACGTTGTCGACCAGGCGCGGGATCAACATGTTGCGCCGCTGCCGGGCGCCATAGATGAAGAAGAAGCGCAGGATCGCGGTGTGAAAGAACGGCGCATAGTTGCGCACCAGAATCTCCGAGCAAAGCTTCGTGCCGAGATAAAAACCGAGTTCGCCTGTGGCAGGAACCCGAAAGTCTTCGGAGAACTGGTCTTCCCCGGTTCCGTACACGCCGCCCGAAGAGGCAAAGACGAAATGCTTCACGCCGGCGCGGCGAGAATAGTCAAGCGCGTTCAAGAGCTGTACGGTGTTGACTTCGAAGATGTTGCGTGCGCTTGCCGGGAAGTCGCGAAACTGCTCTGACTGAGCAAGATAGACAACAGCGTCAACCCTCTCCGGCAGGTCCGCGGCATCCAATCCTTCGACGAGGTCCTTGCAGATCCAGCGGTAGCCATTGCCTTCATAGGCACGATGGCGCGACAGACCCACCAGATCCACGCGTCCGGACATTGCAGCGACAAGGGCAGTGCCAACCAGACCGGACGCGCCGATCACGAGGCAGGTCGAGGCGGCCATCCGAAGGGGCTCATACGCTCAGTGGGTACGCCCGCCATCTGGAGGGCAAGATTTCGCGGTCGGCCGGAACATCCGGTCAAGGACGCGGATTTCATCTGCCACCGGCACGCAATACAGTGCACAATTTTATCATGTGCAAGATTTCAAGCCTTCGCACTGTCTTGCGCAAAGGCCGAACCGGGCACCGGCACGTTCAGGTCGGGCAAACGAGCAAGAATCCAAGTCGGTACCGGCTTATAATTCGCGGTTAGGTCTCGCGATTGCTAACCGCGCGACATTCCTTCGCACCCAGATGCGCAAACACGCTGCCCCTATCACTGACCGCCGGATTCGCTTCGCCCTGGCAGGTTGCGGGCGCATCGCCCAAAACCACTTTGCCGCCCTCGGTGCCCATCAAGAGCGCGCTGAACTAGTGGCTGTCTGCGATGTCAACCCCGGACTGCTCGAAGCGGCAACGCAAAAGACAGGCGCCGCCGGATATGGCTCGCTGGTGACGATGCTCAAGGAGACGCAACCGGACATTGTCGTGCTGGCAACGCCGTCGGGCCTACACCCGGAGCAGACGATCCTTATCGCCGAGGCCGGCTGCCACGTCATGACTGAAAAGCCGATGGCGACCCGGTGGCAGGACGGCAAGAACATGGTGGCGGCCTGCGATGCTGCCGGCGTACGACTCTTCGTGGTCAAGCAGAACCGGCGCAATGCGACCCTGCAGATCCTCAAGAAGGCGATCGACCAGAAGCGCTTCGGGCGCATCTACATGGTCAACATCAACGTGTTCTGGACACGCCCGCAGTCCTATTACGACAGCTCCGCGTGGCGCGGCACCTGGGAATTCGATGGCGGCGCCTTCATGAATCAGGCCAGCCACTATGTCGACCTGCTCGACTGGCTGATCGGGCCGGTCGAGAGCGTGCAGGCCTATACCGCCACGCTGGCGCGCAACATCGATGTCGAAGATACCGGAGTGGTCAGCGTCAAGTGGCGTTCCGGCGCGCTCGGTTCCGTGAACGTGACCATGCTTACCTATCCCAAGAACCTGGAAGGGTCGATCACGGTGCTCGGCGAAAGCGGCACGGCCAAGGTCGGCGGGGTCGCGGTCAACAAGATTGAGCACTGGGAGTTCGCCGACAAGCGTCCTGAGGACGACGCGGTGCGTTCAGCCAGCTACGAGACCGGATCGGTCTACGGCCACGGGCACCCGCTTTACTACGACAACGTCATCAGTGTCCTGCGCGGAGAAGCCGAACCGGAAACCGACGGCCGCGAAGGCCTGAAATCGCTCGAGGTCCTCATTGCCACGTACCTTTCAGCCCGCGATGGCAAGCGGGTCTCGCTGCCGCTGGAGTACTGATGGCAGCCGCTAGCATCCACTCGACCGCCATCGTCGACCCCGGCGCGCGCATCGGCGACGACAGCCGCGTGTGGCACTGGGTCCATGTCTGCGGCGGTGCGCGTATCGGTGCGCGCTGCTCACTGGGTCAGAATGTCTTCGTCGGCAACGATGTGGTGATCGGCGACAACGTCAAGATCCAGAACAACGTTTCCGTCTACGACGCAGTGACCCTCGAAGACGACGTTTTTTGCGGGCCCAGCATGGTATTCACGAATGTCATCAATCCGCGTTCGGCGATATCGCGCAAGGATGCCTATAGACGCACGCTGGTACGTCACGGCGCCACCATCGGCGCAAACGCGACGATAGTTTGCGGGGTCACAATCGGTGCGCACGCATTCATCGGCGCAGGTGCTCTGGTGAATCGCGACGTTCCGGACTTCGGCTTGTTTCTTGGCGTTCCTGCCCGGCTCGCAGGCTGGATGAGCCGGTTCGGAGAACGTCTTGCCCTGCCCCTCGCGGGAAGGGCAACGGCAACCTGCGCCCATACCGGCGACCTCTATGTTTTGCATGACGGGGTGTGCCGCCTGGAGAGTGCGACCTCGTGAAACCCATCGATTTTGTTGACTTGAAATCACAGTACGCCGCATTGCGCGACACCATCGGTGCGCGCATGCAGGCCGTCCTTGATCACGGCCAGTACATCATGGGGCCAGAAGTGGGCGAGCTCGAATCAAGACTTGCCGAGCTCACCGGCGCGCGCCATTGCATCACCGTGGCGTCCGGCACCGAGGCCTTGCTGATTTCCCTGATGGCCCTTGATATCCAGCCCGGAGACGAGGTCATCACGACGCCGTTCTCGTTCATCGCCACTGCCGAGGTGATCGTCCTTTGCGGCGCGCGCCCCGTTTTCGTCGACATCGAGGCGGACACCTGCAACATTGACGCGGGGGCCATCGAAGCGAAGATCGGACCGCGCACGCGCGCGATCATGCCGGTCGCCCTATATGGCCAGCCTGCGGATATGGATGAGATCAACGCGGTCGCCGCGCGGCACGGCCTCCCGGTGATAGAAGACGCGGCCCAGAGCTTCGGCGCGCGCTACCGGGATCGGTGGAGCGGCAATCTGTCGACGGTGGGCTGCACGAGTTTTTTTCCCAGCAAGCCGCTGGGATGCTACGGAGACGGCGGCGCCATTCTCACCAGCGATGACAATCTCGCGCAAGCAATGCGCGAGATTCGCGTACACGGTCAGTCGCGCCGCTATGTGCATACCAGGGTCGGCGTCGGCGGGCGCATGGACACACTGCAATGCGCGGTCGTGCTCGGCAAGCTCGAGCGGTTTGAGTGGGAGATCGGGCAGCGCATCGACGTAGCCGCCCGCTATGACGAACTCCTGGCGGACATGCCCGCAGACGCAACGATCCTGGCAAACCGTCCTGATCGCACCAATGTGCGCGCGCAATACACGGTGTCGGTACCGCAACGCGACAAGGTGCAGGCGGCACTCAAGTCTGCAGGCGTTCCCACCGCAGTCCATTACCCGGTTCCGATGCATCGCCAGCCGGCCTACGGCAATCTGTGCTGCCCGGAATGCTGCCCGGTTTCCGATGCCATGGCAGCACGCGTGATGAGTCTGCCGATGAGCGCGGACCTCGACACGGCAACCCAAGAGCGCGTCGTCAATGCGTTGATGTCCGCGCTCCGCACCCTCTAACCAAGTCTGAAACCCCCCATGGACATCCGCGGCAAGAAATTCCTGGTCATCGGCGGCGCCGGTCTGATCGGATCGCACACCATCGATATGCTTCGGCGCGAGGACGTCGCCGAGATTCTGGTCTACGACAACTTCGTGCGCGGCGTGCAGGAGAACCTCGCCGAATCGCTGAAAGACCCGCGCGTACGTGTCTATGACGTCGGTGGCGACATTTGCCAGACCGACATCCTCAACGCTGCCATGAAGGGTATGGACGGGGTATTCCATTTCGCCGCCCTTTGGCTATTGCAGTGCCATGAGTTCCCCCGCGCCGCGTTCGATGTCAATGTGCGCGGCACGTTCAATGTGCTTGAGGCCTGCGTCGCGAACCGCATTGGCCGGCTGGTCTATTCCTCTTCGGCCTCCGTGTACGGCGACGCAGTCGAGGAGCCGATGACCGAGGATCACCCGTTCCTCAACAAGAACTTTTATGGTGCAACCAAGATAGCCGGCGAAGCGATGGCGCGTGCGTTTCACCATCGCTATGGCCTGCCCATGGTCGGGCTGCGCTACATGAATGTCTACGGCCCGCGCGCGGACTATCGCGGCGCCTACATCGCGGTCATCATGAAGATGCTCGATGCTATCGACCGCGGCGAGGGACCGACCATCCTCGGCGACGGCAGCGAGGCTTTCGACTTCGTCGCGGTGCAGGACTGCGGATTCGCGAATGTATGCGCGATGAAGTCGGACACGGTCGATCGGTTCTACAACGTCGGCACCGGCAAGCGCACATCGCTCAAGGAATTGGCCGAGATGCTGCTGCGCCTGACAGGCAGCGACCAGTCCATCCGCTATGCACCGCGCAGCCAGGCGACGTTGGTGCGAAACCGCATCGGCTCGCCGAAGCGAGCGTCTGACGAGATCGGTTTTTCCGCGCAGGTCGGCCTGGAGCAAGGCCTTGTCGCCCTGATCGAATGGCGGGCCGCGCACATCGCCGAGGTCGAACGGCGCCGCGCGCTGGCCGCAAACCCCAATACATGAGCACGCTTCAGAATCGCCGGATCCAGATCTCGCTGCCCGCCACCGGAGATGAGGAATGGCAGGCGCTGCGCGAGCCGCTGGCAACCGGATGGTTGACGCAGGGCCCGAAAGTGGCGCAGTTCGAGCGCGACTTCGCGCAACGCCACTCGGTCCGGCACGCTCTGGCCACGACCAGTTGCACCACTGCGTTGCACCTCATCCTGGCAGCGATGGAGATCGGCCCCGGGGATGAAGTCATCGTGCCGGCATTCACCTGGGTGGCCACCGCCAATGTGGTCTTGTACGTGGGCGCCACTCCCGTGCTTGTTGATGTCGATCCGCAGTCGTTCAACATCGATCCGGCCCAAGTTGCAGCCAAGGTGACGGCTCGCACCCGCGCGATCATCGCCGTACACCTCTTCGGACTGGCTGCGGACATCGACGCTATCGCGGCTGCCGCACCCGGCGTACCGATCATCGAGGATGCCGCCTGCGCGGCCGGCAGCGCCTACAAGGATCGTCCAACTGGTTCGCTTGGACTTGCTGGCGCATTCTCATTCCATCCGCGCAAGTCGGTGACCACCGGCGAAGGTGGCATGGTTACGACCAACGACAGCGCGCTGGCAAAGCGTGCCGACGCTCTGCGCAATCACGGCGCCAGCATCTCGGAAGAACAACGCCATGCGGGCCCGCGCCCCTACCTGCTCGCTGAGTTCAACTTGCTGGGTTTCAACTACCGGATGACCGACTTGCAGGGCGCAGTAGGAGTCGTCCAGTTCGCCAAACTTGACGCGTTTATCGATGAACGAGCGCGCTGGGCTGCGTTTTATCGCGATGCTCTCGCGAAATTAAGTTGGCTGCGCCTGCCGTCGGTGCCAGAGGGCTGGCGCCACGGCTGGCAGTCTTTTGTTTGTACGGTGGACCCGGAGCGCGCGCCGATGACGCGCAACGCGATCATGGAACGCCTGCAGTCCCAGGGAGTCAGCACCCGTCCCGGAACACATGCAATCCACATGCTTGGGCTGTATCGGGAGCGCTTTGGCTTCGGTGCGGATGACTTTCCCAATGCCCGCGACTGCGATCGAAACACCATGGCGATCCCGCTGCACAATCGCATGACGGCGGACGACTATTCCTATGTCGTGCGGGCATTGTGCGCACTTTGACGGATCGTCGCACGTAGCCAAACGGATTCAGCGCACGAAACGCGGTTTGACAGCCCCGCCGTGCGCATGGTCTAATTCGTGTTCATCTAATGAACACACTTGCTCCAGCGCCGCAACAGCCGCCGCCGCGCTCCGCCGCGGAGCCACGGGAAATTCTTCGATTCCTTGCTTGCGGCAGCGTTGACGACGGCAAGAGCACCCTGCTCGGTCGACTGCTGCACGATGCCGGACTGGTCGCCGACGACCACTGGGACTCGGTGCTGCAGGAGAGTGCGCGTCTGGACAAGACCGGTGGTTTGCCGGATTACTCGTTGCTGCTGGATGGGCTGCTGAGTGAACGCGAACAGTCGATCACGATCGACGTCGCGTGGCGCTACTTCGAAGCGGGTCATCGCAAGTACATAGTGGCCGACACGCCTGGCCACGAACAGTACACGCGGAACATGGCTACCGGTGCATCTCATTGCGACGCGGCACTGTTGGTCGTTGACGCCCGGCGGGGGGTCCAGGAGCAAACGCGTCGGCACCTGAGCATCTGCCAGGTAATGGGCATTTCGCATGTCGCCGTTGCCATCAACAAGATGGACATGGTCAACTGGGACAAGCTGGCCTTCGACAAGGCGAAGAACGCGATTGAGCATTTCTGCAGGGGCGCGGGGTATCCCCTGCCGGTCTGCATTCCCGTGTCGGCACTGCACGGCGACAACGTCTTCCGGCGAAGCGATCGCGCTTCCTGGCATTTGGGGCAGACGGTGTTCGGGTTTATCGAGGGAGTTGACATTCCGGCGCCGGATCGGGATGCCCCGGTGCGAATCTTCGTTCAAGGTGTGATACGTCCGGATCAGAGTTTCCGCGGCATCCAGGGACACGTCGTGTCCGGTACCGTGCGCGTCGGCGATTCGTTGCGGATTCTCCCTTCCGGCGAAACGGCGTTCGTTGAGCGCATCGCAGGCTTCGATGTGGACATCGATTCCGTTTCTGCCGGACTCGCGACCACGATCGTTTTGGACAGGAACGTCGACGTCGCGAGGGGCGATGTTCTCGTGAGCCATGACCGGTGTCCCATGGTAGTCACCGACCAGGTCGAGGCTTCGGTCATCTGGATGGACGAGGCCCCGCTCCTGGCAGGGCGCCGCTACGAGTTCCGGCTCGGATCGGCCACGGTTCCTGCGAACGTCAAGCGCCTGATGCATCGCCTTAACTTGCAAGACCCCCATGAAGAAGAAGCAGTGCAACTCGACCGGAACGACATTGGGCGCTGCGAAATCTCCCTAGAGAGGCCGATTGCTTGTGATCGCCATGTCGATCAGCCTGAGAGCGGGGTGTTTGTCCTTGTCGACCGTATCAGCAACGCGACTTGCGGCGCCGGCATGATCACTGCTGTAGAAACGCGCAAGGTGAGTTGGCAGGATCTCGAAGTCGACAAATTGGCCCGATCGCGCTTGATGGGGCAATCACCGAAAGTCGCTTGGTTCACCGGATTGAGTGGCGCCGGGAAGTCGACCCTCGCTAACGCGGTGGAGAAGGCGTTGTACTCGCGCGGCCTCCACTCCTACCTGCTCGACGGCGACAACATACGGCATGGCTTGAGCCGCGACCTCGGGTTCGGAGACGCAGACAGGTCCGAAAACATCCGGCGTGTCGGAGAGGTCGCAAGATTGATGGTGGATGCCGGACTTGTCGTCTTGGTTGCTTTCATTTCGCCGTTCAAAAGAGATCGACAGATGGTACGCGACATGTTCACCCCTGGCGAGTTCATCGAAGTGTTCGTGAATACACCCATCGAGGTTTGTGAAAAGCGAGACACCAAAGGGCTATATCGCCTTGCGCGCGAAGGCCGTATCCCGGGCTTCACGGGAATCACGTCCCCCTACGAGCCGCCCGAAAAAGCCGAGGTCGTGCTTGACGCAGGCCTCGAAAGTGTGGACGCATGCGTCGCGCAAGTGATGCGCGCCTTGGGCGTGGAGGCAAGGTGAGCACGCCCGTCCTCGACGAACTCGAAGCCGAGAGCATCTACATACTGCGAGAAACGGCCGCCCAGTTCGAACGTCCGGTGCTTCTCTATAGCATAGGCAAGGACTCTTCGGTCCTCATTCATCTCGCACGCAAGGCTTTCCACCCAGGACGCATCCCGTTTCCCGTACTGCACGTCGATACGATGTGGAAATTTCGGCAAATGATCGAGTTCCGAGACGCGGAAGCCGCTCGTCTTGGGTTCGATCTTCGCATCCATGTGAACCAGGAAGGAATCGCAGCTGGCATAGGCCCAATCAGCCACGGCAGTCGGGTGCACAACGATGTCATGAAGACGCAGGCGCTTCGGCAGGCGATCGAAGCAGGGAGGTTTGACGCTGCGATCGGCGGAGCTCGGCGGGAGGAAGAAGCCTCGCGCGCCAAAGAGCGAATTTTCTCGGTTCGTGATCGACATCACCGCTGGGAGCCTCGGTTGCAACGCCCGGAGCTCTGGCGCATCTTCAATGGCCGGCTGGGACCTGGGGAGAGCATGAGGGTCTTCCCGCTTTCCAACTGGATGGAGCTCGACGTATGGCGCTACATCCGGAGAGAGTCCATACCGGTCGTACCCCTTTACTTCGCGCAAGAACGGCCGACCGTCTTGCGCAACGGTACGATCATCATGGTGGACGACGATCGGCTGGAGTTGGGGAAGGAAGAGCAGGTCGTGCTGCGAAGCATTCGTTTTCGGTCTCTCGGATGCTATCCGCTAACTGGAGCCTTCGAGTCGAGCGCCGATACGGTCGACGCGATCATAGCGGAGATGCTGGCATCGCGATACTCCGAGCGACAAGGTCGCCTTATCGACCGGGATGAGGCCGGTTCCATGGAGAAAAAGAAGCGAGAAGGTTATTTCTAATCAGACCTTCGACAATTCGATTCCGATGCTCGACGATCGCACGCGCTACCGCCTGCTGAAACTGCTGCAGCAGACCCCCGAACTCTCGCAAAGGCGCATAGCCGAGGAGTTGGGCGTAAGCTTGGGCAAGACCAATCATTGTCTGCGAGCCCTGCTCGACCATGGATTGGTCAAGATGCGAAATTTTCGTGACAACCAAAACAAGCTCGCATATGCCTATTACCTGACTCCCAAGGGAGCCAGGGAAAAGATGCAAACGACGGTTGGGTTTCTCCAGCGCAAGCTGGCCGAGTACGAAGGACTCGAACGCGAGATTGCGGAGCTAAAACGTGAGTTGCGTGCGATGAAGGCAGAGGCGAATGGCTCACCACGATACTGAATTTCGGCATCTTGCGATATTGTCGCGCAGCCCAAAAATGTCCGCACATCGGTCCGGCCTGTATCGATACGTAGCGCGCCTTGGCTGATCGGAACCGAATATGTGCGGCATCGCGGGTCTACTGAATCTCGACGGCGTCCCGGCGGACAAGGCGCTTGTCAAGCGCATGACCGACGCGATTGCGCATCGCGGCCCCGACGGGGAAGGGCAAACGATCGACGGCGCACTCGGCCTTGGCCACAGGCGTCTCGCAATCATAGACTTGTCACCGGCGGGCCGTCAGCCAATGGCGACCCGCGACGGGCGTTACATCATCAGCTACAACGGTGAGCTTTACAACTTCCGCGAATTGCGTGCGGAGCTAGAAAAGGGAGGCCACGAATTCTCTTCTCGCAGCGATACCGAGGTGCTTCTTGCTGCCTGGGCGCATTGGGGACCTGCAGCGCTCGATCGCTTCAATGGCATGTTTGCATTTGCCATCTGGGACCGAAAAGAGAAGTCTCTGACTCTGGCTCGCGACCGCTACGGGATAAAGCCACTTTACTACTCCCTTCAGGGCAGGACTTTCCTGTTTGGATCAGAGCAAAAGGCTCTACTGGCGCACGATGGTGCAAGCCACCGGCTCGACCTTGAGGCGCTGGTCGAGTACCTCACCTTCCAGAACATTTTTACCGATCGCACCTTGCTCAAGGGCATCAAGCTCTTCCCGCCCGGACACTATGGCGTATTGCGCCGCGACGGTAGTCTCGCGTTGAAGCAATACTGGGATTTCGACTTCAATGAGCCGCAGCGGCCGGCGCCGGACGAAGAGTATCGGGAGGAGCTCGACAGGTTGTTCGTGCAGGCCGTGAAACGGCAGCTGGTCACCGACGTTGAACTAGGCGCCTACCTGAGTGGCGGCATGGACTCCGGCTCGATCACCGCGATTGCCGCCAAGCAGTTGCCGTACATCAAGTCCTTTACTTGCGGCTTCGATCTTCGATCGGCATCCGGAATAGAACTCGGTTTTGATGAGCGCCAGCCAGCGGAATACTTGTCCTACCTGTTCAAGACCGAGCACTACGAAATGGTGCTCAAGGCAGGAGACATGGAACGGGTATTGCCAAAGCTGGCCTGGCACCTGGAAGAGCCACGCGTCGGCCAGAGCTATCCCAACTACTATGTCGCGCAGCTTGCCTCGAAATTCGTAAAAGTGGTACTGGCCGGGACGGGCGGCGATGAACTCTTCGGCGGCTATCCATGGCGCTACTATCGCGCGGTCGTCAACGACGACTTCGAACACTACGTAGACAAGTACTACGTATTCTGGCAACGCCTCATTCAGAACCAACTGATTCGTGAGGTATTCGCACCAGTCTGGAACGAAGTCAAGCACGTGTGGACACGCGACATCTTTCGCGATGTGTTTCGCAAGCACTTCCAGGACCTGACGCGCCCCGAGGACTATATTAATCACTCGTTGTATTTCGAGGCAAAAACCTTCCTGCACGGTTTGCTCATTGTCGAAGACAAGCTGAGCATGGCCCATGGCCTCGAAACCAGGGTGCCGTTCCTTGACAATGACCTGGTCGACTTTTCGATGCGCGTGCCGGTGCGACTCAAGGTCAATAGCCTCGCCGAAGTGGTGCGACTCAACGAGAACACGCCCGGGCCCAAGACCAGCATCTACTTCAACAAGAACAAGGATGGCAAGCGCCTCTTGCGCGACGTCATGAGCCGCCACCTGCCCGCTGAAATCACTTCGGCAGAGAAGCAGGGGTTCTCGGCACCGGATGCGTCATGGTTCAAGGGCGAGAGCATCGACTATGTGCGCCGCACCTTAGTCGACGGAGATGCTCGAATCTACAGTGTTCTGGACCGCAAGGTAGTACGCAAGCTCCTGGACGAGCACATGAGCGGAACCGAAAATCGGCGCCTTTTCATTTGGTCGCTGCTCAATCTTGAGCATTGGATGCGCCAGACCATTGATGGAGCTCCTGCATGACATTCGACGACCTTTATCTGCACGAGGCGGACATGCTCCCCATTCGTCGCGAGCTATACCACTCGCATGGGCAGGGGTTTTACGTTTTTCGCAGCTTCCTCAGCGGCGAGCAGACTGCTCACATGCGCACATTCTGGTCGACATTGCAGCCGGACGATTGGCACAGCGAGTACAAGGGCATGGATCGGATGTACCGTGGCTGCCCCAATTACTATGCGCACGAAGACAACGGCGGGCAGCTTTCGTACTTCAATTTTCTCTGGAACGAGCCGCCTGACGAGCTAACCTATTCGGTGGCTTTTGCCATCCAGCAATTGCGCAATCGGGTTGAATCCCGCACGATCTACCGGGAAATTTTTCCCATGAGTGGACGTAGCGCAAGCTACCGCATTGTCCTGTCTCGCAACATCCGCGAGATCGTCGTGCCGCACCGCGACTGGACGGGGCAGCACTTCGACCCTCGACGCCTCCAAGTCACGCTATTCCTGGCCGAAAAAGGCAGCGACTACCAAGGGCTCGGATTCGGCATGGAAACCAATGACGGCCGTCGGGTCGTTTTCGGCGATGATGTAGAGATCCGCCCGGGCGACCTTGTGCTGTGGCGCTACAACAATCTGCATTTCGCGCAGGAGGTGAGCTCGAGCAACGGCATTGGCTTCATGCGCATGCTGATGCCGCCGGAAGCGATCCCGGAGCAATCGGCCGAGACGCGCGCCAAGATGCTTCGCGAGAACCTTAAGGCGCGCGTCAAGGCGCTGCCCCTGGTAGGCAGCCATGCGCTTCCCGTCTACCGCAAACTCCGGGGAAGCACGCGTGGCTGATCCCACGAAAGAAGAGCACTGGTCAGTGCATGTGCGCGACGACGCGTCGGAGTTCGTGCGCCGACTCATCGACCTTTCGGTGGAGGCAAACCTCGTACCCGACCGGGACTTCCACTACAAATGGGACGAGTACGCGGACTGGCAGCTCGACGTCCTAAAGCAGTCTGGACTCCAACCGAAGCATCGGCTCCTGGACGTCGGCTGCGGCCCGCTTCGACTTGGATTGAAGGCTATCCCGTATCTCGAGGATGGCGGCTACTTCGGCATGGATGCGTACGCGCCCTATATCGACCTTGGCGCGAAGCTCATCGTTGAATGCGGCATCGAAAAGCGATTCACCGTGCTCTGCAGCTCGACGTTTGAATTCGAACGCTTCGGCTCCCTGTTCGACTATGCCATGGCGCAGTCTGTGTTCACGCACATGTCGGCCGGGCAGATTCGCGAGTGCGTCCGCAAGCTCAAGCCGGTCATGCGGCCGGGCGCGACGTTTCTCTTCACCTATTTCTTCACGCCTCACCAGCGCGGCATCATGTACTACGGTGTACAGCCGATGATCGCGCCGCGGGTGCTGGACACCGCGCTGTTCGAGGAAATCGCTCGTAACGAATCGATCACCTTCGAAGCCAGCCCTCTTCCCCACCCGGCGCAACGTGTCGGCATATTTCGGTTTTGAAGATCGTGATCGACCGGCGGGAACGGCTCGTGCGCAAGGCGGTGCAGGCATTTAATCTTGAACTGCACCCTTTTTGTGTCCTCACGGAGGCCGCAACTGGCCACTTCATGCTGACGCCGCTCATTGCGGCCATCGGCGGAGCGCGCATGGTGTACGCCCTCGCACGCGACTCGAAGTACGGAAGTGCCGCGCAGGTCGCCCACGCGACCCGCGCCCTCGCGCACGACTGGGGGGTTGCAAGCCATGTCCAGGTTCTGGAGCATCGCGACGACCCCCGTCTGGAAGAAGCAGACATTGTCACCAACCTTGGGGCGGTACGACCAATTGACGCCGCGCTACTTGATCGATTGAGCCCGCGAGTCGCCGTCGCACTGATGTGGGAGACCTGGGAATTTCGCGCACAAGACCTCGACTTGGACCTCTGCAGGCGCCGGGGTATTCCCGTCCTCGGGACCGACGAAGGTCACGCCGATCTGCGAATTTTCGGATACCTGCCGCAGGTCGCGATCCGATTGCTGCACGAACTCGGCATCGAGGTATTCCGCTCGACGGTCGCCGTCGTGGGAAGCGGCCCTTTCGCGGATGAAACTTGTCGCGGGCTCGCTGCGGCCGGTGCCGTTCCCACGCCTATTTCGCCTCTGTTGCTGCGAGAGGCGCCATCGCGCGTCACGCTTGCCTCTGCAGACGCGATCCTCTTTGTAGAACACCACGAGAGAAGAGTTCTGGTGGGAGATGGCGGAGTTCTCGCCGCCGACGAATTGCATGAAATCAATCCGGCCGCGGTCGTCGCCCATATTTGCGGCGGCGTGAATGAACGCGACCTGGATCGTGTCGGCCTGCGCCACGCGCCCGCCGCCTTCGCACCTCCCGGCTTCATGAGCGTGAGTACGGCGTACGTCGGGCCACGACCGGTGATCGATCTGCATGCCGCAGGCTTGCGCGTCGGTCAGGCGCTCGCCCAAGCACGGGGGTTGGGCCTGAGCGGCCTTGAAGCCGAACGTTGGGCGCTGGCGAACTGCTCTTACGCACAGGGGTTCGACGATCGTCATCACCCGCCGCCTTGCGGGAGGCGCAATGAGTGAACCTCGCTTTCGGCCGGCATCACCTCGCCAGCTCGAGTTCTGGGATGAAATGGTCGGGCGATCGGTGAACGGAACGATTTTCCACACCCGAGCTTTCCTCGCGTATCACGGCGAGCGCTTCCGTGCCAGCGAGCGCTGGATGATCGCTGAAAGCGATGGTGCCATCCTGGCAGCAATCAATTACGCCGAACATGCCGAACACGATATCCGGGTCGCACTCTCGCCGTACGGGGCGAGCTATGGCGGATTCATTTTTCCGGACGTGCCAGGCTACGCGCGAGCCGCCGACTTGGTGACCGCTTTCCGGCGCCACCTCAGTGAAGCCGGCCTGGCGGGTTTTCGCCTAACCCATCCAATCGCCTGCTGTGCCGAGCCCAGTCTTGACTCGGTCTATTTCGCGCTTCTCGAAGCGGGCTGTCGGTCGACAAGCCGTGATATTTCCAGCGTCATGCCGCTGCCTGCTCCCGACATGATCGAGCGTACTGTTTCGTCGCGCGCGAGGCGCAACGCCCGCAAGGCAATCGGCCTCGGGGTCCAGATTGATTTGGCCGCGCCGGAGCGCGATTTCTGGGTGCCCATGCATGCGACCTTCGAAAAGCATGCCATTGCACCGACGCACAGTCCCGCGCAACTCGCGGACCTGCGGGCGCGTCTGGGCGAAAGAATATCGCTCTGCGTCGCCTATCTCGCCGGCAAGCCAGTCGCCGGGATTTGCCTGTTCGTGATCAATTCCCGCGTGGTGTGTTCCTTCTACCTGTGTCAAACACCTGAAGGCGCAAGCGCGCAGGCACTCTCGCTTCTCGTCCTGCGCTGTCTGGAATCGGCGGCGCGCAAGGGTTATCACTACTTCGACCTCGGTACTTCCAGCGTGGCCATGCAGGCCAGGCCGAACATCTTCCGCTTCAAGGAAGGCTTTGCTGCGCGCGGCTATTTCCGTGAGACGTTCGAATGGAAGGAGACGTCGTGACTCCCGATCACCCTTTCACCATCGAGCACTATGGTCGCATCCTCGCGGCGGTCGGCGCCGCGGGCTTTCGCTATTCGTTCTTCCACGAGATGTCGCATCCGATCGGACGGCGGCTGTACCTGCGTCACGACATCGATAACGACGTTGCAATGGCATACCGGCTGGCCTTGGTAGAAGCGCAGGCCGGAGCGCACGCGACTTATCTCGTGATGCTGCGCTCGGCGAACTACAACGTTGCTGAGAAGCGCAACGTGCTGCACATGCGCCAGATTGCTGCCATGGGCCATGAGGTCGGCTTGCATTTCAGCCTCATCGACCATCCGGATGAAGAGGCTGAGCTCGTGCCGCTGATCCAGCGCGACGCACGGACCCTCGAGGACCTGCTCGGACTGCCAGTTCGCGTATTCGGCTTCCACAATCCCAGCGAACCGACGCAGTACAAGGTCGATGTTCCAGGTCTGGTAAACACTTACGCCAGTCAGTTCTTCGATGAAGCGCTCTACATTTCCGAGTCGAATATGCGCTGGCGCACTGGCTGCCCATGCGAGACACTCCGCTCATCTGCCCGCGACGCGGTTCAGCTTCTAGTCCATCCGCTCTCGTATGCGGCAGATCTATCCTCCGACCGTGACGTGCTGCTGCACTTCCTGGACCTTCGTCTCACCGACCTGCTTGAGTACAACGTGGCACAGAATCGAGTACTGCGCGAGTCTGGCCTCTCCCGCGACGACGTCGTCAACGCGCTGCAGCAACGCAGGAGCGCACGGTGAACAGGTACGTCACGCAAGAGAATGAGCAGCGCACTGCCAAGTACCGCAAAGACCGGCAGCGCGAGCAGGCAATCCGGGACATGAATGCCGCCCTGGCACCGCTCGAGATCTACGAGCCGAGCAGTATTGACCGGCCGTCGCTTTTCATCTTCGGGCTTCCGCGCTCGGGCACAACCCTTGCCTATCAGCTATTCGCCCACTGCCTTGACATCGGATACGTAAACAACCTTATTGCGCGCTTTTGGCTTGCGCCGCTCGCCGGCATTGCTCTTTCGCGCGAGGTACTCGGGACGCGCGCAGAAGCCACTTTCGAATCGGACTACGGCAAGACCCGTGGCCCACAAGGCCCACACGAGTTCGCCTACTTCTGGCAGCATTGGCTGGGCATCGAGGATGTCGAAGACCTCATCCGTTTCAACCAGCCTGCCCCGCACGTCGACTGGGGAAAACTGGGACGCGTCGTGCGCAGCATGCAGGATGGATTCGACAGCGGCATCGTCTTCAAGACAATGTATGCGGCAAACCATGTGCGCGAGTTCGCCGCGACGTTCCCGATGCCACTTTTCATCCACGTCGATAGAGATCCCACCGCCGTTGCGCTTTCGATACTGTCCGCACGCAAGTCCTATTACGGGACTCCGGACACGTGGTGGGCGACCTATCCTCCGGATTATTCCGCCTTGCGAAATCTGGGTTTCGCCGAACAGATCGCCGGCCAGGTTGCCGGCTTGCGCCTTGCCTACGAAGAGGCCATGGCCCTGCTTGATCCGGAAGTCGTGGTACGTCTGTCCTATCGTGACCTCTGCGCAGCGCCGGAACTTGCGCTCCAGAAGGTACGCACCCGCTTGCGCTCGCTCTATGGGTATGACCAGGCATTCGCGGGCCGGGCGCCGCCGTCCTTCGAGCCGCGCGAGCGAGTCGCCGGAACCGCCGCTGATGAACAGGCGCTCGCAGCTGCGCTCGCCGCAAGGGGATTGCGCGGATGAGAGTCGCAATCCATCAGCCCAACTTCCTACCGTGGCTGGGCATTTTCCAGCGTCTTTTTCTGGTCGACGTGTTCCTGTTCTTCGATCATGTGCAAGCCATGGGCGGGCGTAGCTGGCTGTCACGCAACCGGCTTCTCGTGGGTGGTCAGGAGTATTGGCTGACAATGCCGGTCCGCAAATCGGGCCGCCTGGGGCAAAAAGTCGTCGAAGTCGAGATCAATTACCAGGTTGATTTCGTCCCGAAACACTTGAAGACCATCGAACTCAATTACCGGCGCGCACCGCATTTCGACGTCGTTTTCCCGCTGCTTGAGGCGCTATACCTGAAGCGCCACACGCGCATTTCCGAGTTCAACATGGAGTTCATCGAAAGTGTGGCTCGGCTGCTCGCATTGCCGGTGCGCTTCGCCCGCACAAGCAGTCTCGCTCGAGAAAACCCGCAGCTGGAGGGACTGAAAGGAAACGCCCAGATTCTCGAAACCTGTCGTGCGGCGGGAGCGACGGAGTATGTTTCGGGCGGCGGATGCCTGGATTTCATCGAGCCGGCAAGCTTTGAGCGCTCCGGCATCGCCTTTTACTTCCAGCGATTCAGCCACCCCGTCTACCCGCAAATCGGCAGCCGGCAGTTCGTGGCCAATTTGTCCATCTTGGACGCGCTCTTCAACGCTGGGGTCCCACGCACGCAGGAGATGATCATGCAATCCACCAAAGATCGCCCAATGGAGTACGCTGCGTGAGTACCCGAACCATTGCAGACTGGACCGCACACTGGGATGCGAAAGCAGGTATTGACAACCCGGTCGAACTCAACGGCTACTGTGTGGGCGGCATACCCATCCCTCGAGAACAATACTTGCAGGCGGTCGTGCGCCCCCTTCTCGAGCGCCTTGAGCTTGATCCTCTTCATGAGGTTCTCGACATAGGATGCGGCTCCGGTATGACCCTCCTGGAGATCGAGAAGAGGGTTGCACGCGCCGTCGGCACGGACATCAGCCGTACTTTGCTCGCACGCTACCCGGGCAAGGCCACTACCCACCTATGCCCCGCCCACGAGTTGCCATTCAGCGGCGAAAGTTTCGATCGCATACTCATGTTCAGCGTCGCCCACTACTTCCCGGATTTGGCATATCTGCGTGAAGTAACCGAATCCTGCCTGTCGTTGCTGCGTCGCGACGGAATCCTCCTCGTCGGCGACCTGCCGATCGGGGTGCCCCCCGCCCAGAGCCCTTATCTTTGGTTTGATAGACACCAGTTGGTCGACCTGCTCGACTCTCTTGGCTTCCCCTACAGCATCGCGGCGCAAGGGCGATTGAAGCGCACCATCAACCGTCGCTATGACGTGATCATCTACAAGGACTAGCTCGATGCAGGAAGTCGCCGCGGTGCGTGGTAACCGACACGTGGGGCTGGGTCTCGCGCTGTACGCCATCTTCTTCGGTTCAGGCACCGCGGCACTGATCTATCAGGTGTGCTGGCAGCGCATGCTCAGCGTTTACTACGGCGTAGGCGCCATCTCGATCGCCCTGGTGGTGAGCGCATTCATGCTTGGCCTGGGCCTCGGCGCACTCGCTGGCGGCCACCTCGTGCGGCGCGCCGCCAGTCCGCTCAAGCTCTATGCGGCGGTAGAAGTAGGCATCGCTTTGTTCGGAGTCACAAGCCTGCCTCTCCTCGGCCGGCTGGGTGAGGCAACCGCCGGTGCTGGCTATGCCCTCACTTTCGTGTGCGCATTCGCCGTGCTCCTGGTACCGACGATGCTGATGGGCATGACTTTGCCGATCGCGATCGGTGCAATGCGGCGCTACGACCCCGACATCCTGCGCGACACGACCAGCTACTATTTCGCCAACACACTGGGGGCCTCTGCGGGAGCGCTGGTCTGTGGCTACGCACTGCTGTCCCTGTACGGCATCTCCGGCGCGATAAAGATCGCCGCGGCGCTGAACATCCTCCTGGCAGCGGCGCTCTTCCTCGTCGTGCGCGGCGATGGGGCCGTCGCGCGGATCGCCACGCCAGCCGGCGTCGCGCGGCCGCGGCGCTTGGTGCTCCTGCTGCTCATGGCCAACGGATTCCTTGCGATCGGCTACCAGATCGTGTGGTATCGCGTCGCTGCGGTGCTGCTCAAGGATTCAGCGTACAGCTTCTCCACCATTCTTGCAATCTACCTCCTCGGCATCGGCCTGGGCAGCCTATGGCTGCACCGGCGCGGCCTGCGGCGCTGGGCCGGGCATGAATTCGACTTCTACCTCCTGCTCAACGCACTGATCGGAATCAGCGCGATCAGTGCCGTATTGCTGCTTTACGTCGGCTGGGACAACAAGCCGCTGGCCACTCTTATCCGCTTTTCGCAAAGCTTCGACATCCTTCCCTGGATAGGCAATCCCGCGGATTGGAGCGGCCGAGAGGCCTACCGCAGCACGGCAATCTCGTTGATGCTCATTGCGTTCTGGCCGGCGCTTCTCCTGCTGGTACCTACGTTCTTGATGGGAGCCGCTTTTCCGGTCGGGATCGCACTGGCAGCGCAGGACGGTGACGAGCAGGGCGCGAGCCTTGGGTACGCCTCGACAATTGCAGGCAACACCCTTGGCGGCATCGTCACGCAGTTCATTCTTCTTCCTGCCTTCGGCACTACCGCAGTGTTCGCAGGATTCTGCATGTTGCAAGGGATCCTGCTCCTCCTGGTGCGGCGACGCAGCAATGGCGAACCATCTTCGCGGTGGCTCCCGGCGATCGGCGTATCGGCAATGGCGCTTGCCATCCTCGTTGCACCGCTCGCCACCGATTTCTATCGACGCATTCACCCTTCTCATCCGGACAAGCGCATGCACTTCGCCGAAGGGCTGGAGGGCGTGGCCATGGTCTTCGATGATGGCAAGACACTCAACAACATCATCAACGGAAGCTCGCACGGAACACGCCCGGGAGGAGGATATGTTCACGAGGCACTGGTTGCACTCGCGTATCTCGAGGCCCCGCGCGACGTGCTCGTGATCGGCTACGGCGCAGGCGCCCTCGTCGAGGCCTTGCTGGCAGACGACCGGCTCAAGAGCATCACAGTGGTCGAACTCAACAAGACCGCATTCGACAATTTGATGAAGATTGATGCGCTCGCGTCTCGCGCCCGGGATCCACGTCTCACCTTTGTATTTGACGACGGCCGCCGCTTCCTGCATCGCGCAAAGCACCGCTACGACCTGATTTCCATGGATCCGATTCGCAGTCGCAGCGGATTTAGCAACAACCTGTACTCGAAAGACTTTTTCGAGCTGGCCGGGCGCGCCCTGAATCCAGGTGGCGCATTGCTCGTGTGGTGCGGAGACGATTGGACTGGAGGAGTGCGCAAGTCCCTTGCAACCGCTTTTCCGCAGGTCGAGCTTTACAGCTACTTCATGGTGGCCTCTAACAATCGCCTGCAGTTCTCGCGCCCTCTCTACGACGCGCTGGCGCGCACCCTTCCTGCAAATGTCGCTGCCGACATGCGGCCGTTCGACCGGCCGCGAGTGGGCGATCGGTCGACTATCCTGCAGGCTACGCGCGATGTACCGGTCAACACCGATACGGCACCGTACTCCGAGTTTTTCCTAGGCAGTCTATTGCGGCCCCTGCCGCGCTGGCCCTAAGCATGCAATACGCAATGATCTTCGCTCTCGGCGCAGCCCTTGCTTTGGGCGTACGCGCCATGGCAGTCTGGCTCAATCGCAATTGGTTCTTGCAGGGTTTCGCAGGCGACTCTTCGATTCACTTCGCGATGATCCGGCAGCTCAGCAAGGACCCGCGCTCGCGCTACGTGGAACAGTACGTGATCGACGACGAGCCAATCTCCTACCCCCTTGGATTTCACCGATTCGCGCGCCTGTTCCCGCTTCATGTGGTGAGGACAAGGCCCTGGTTGCCGAATCTGGTCATTTTTGCCCTTTTTTCAGGTGTGTTCTTCGCCTATCTTCACTACATCGAGCGTGAGTTGCTCGGACGCGACGGTTGGGCAGTACTCGCGATCGGCGCCACGCTTTTTCTACTTTCAACCTCGAATTTGATCTTTGACGGCCCGGCGATTGCCTACGTCAAGCTTTCGGAAAGACTGCTCGCACGGATGGCCTGTGCTGCGCACATGCTTTTCCTGGTGGCTGGCATGATTTGGAATGACCCATTGTCGCTCTGCCTCGCCGCAGCAGCAGGTGCACTTGCGCTGATTTCTTCGATCTTCGCGCGCCAGGCAATGGTTTTCACCATACCCTTACTCGCACTGTTCCTGTGGAGTGCAACGCCGCTTTGGGTGCTGGCGGCAAGCGTAGTCCTCGCCTTTGCGATATCGCGAGATCACCTTTATCGCGGCTTGCGGCATACCGTCATTCAGTGGAAGCTCTACAAGACGCTGACCAAGCCGGCAAAGTGGGTGCGTTCCATGTTGAGCACCTTCGTCAGCCTGAAGGAATTACGGGCTACCGGCACGCTGCGGCGCGCCGTGTGGACCATGATCCACCGCGAGCCCGTGCGACTGTTTGCTTTCTTTCCCGAGCTCGTTCTGCTTGTGGCATTTGCGCTTTGCTCGGCTCCCCTCGACGGACTTCGACTTTTCTTGCTTGCGCCTGTCCTGGCGACGCTTATCGTGTACGTGCTTACCAGCACCGAGGCGTTCAATCACCTCGGTGAGTCCTATCGCTATCTCGAGTACAACCTGTATTTCCTGTTTCCGGTTTCCATCGCCTTGCTGGCGGGACATGTAGCCTCCGACCTGCGTAACCTGGGTATCGCCCTCTACGTCATGCAGACCTTGGCAATGTGGCTGGTCTTCCAGTTCATCGCCATCCCACACCTGCGTATCTGGCCCAAGACAGACGTGCTGGCGGAGTTCATTGCCGCAGCGCGCCTGCCGGACAACGCCGTGGTCTTTCCGGTCAGCATTGGAACAGGTGCCGACCTGTGCGCGCGCAGCACCTGTCGCTCGTTCTGGTACCAACCCGGGGTCATTTCCACAAAGTTGTACGAGGACTACTTCGAGGAATTTCCATTCCTGAAGCGCGACTATCGCGGGCTATTCAAGCGCCATGGCGTCACTCACGTGATCTGCAGCAAGATCACGCTGAACATCATGGATACCTGGACATACGACTTTTCCCCGCTCGAGAAAATCCACGAGAGCGACGACTACGTGGCTTATTCCGTGCCGCCAGACATGCGGGCGCAATGAGCTTCACGCGCCACATGAAAGGGCTGTCGAAGGACGCCCTGGTCTATGGCACCGGGTTCGCCCTCAACAGTCTCACCGGACTTATCACCGCACCGATCGCTACCCGTATCTTTTTGCCGGAGGACTATGGGGTCATCATGTTGACCCAGACCGTGATGGGGTTCCTCAGCGTGATCGTGGCCCTCAATCTCAGCTCCGGTGTATTTCGCCAGTACTTCGAGTACGACGATCCCGTCGTCCGCAAGCGGGTCCTGTCGACAGCATTCTGGTTTCTGGTTCTCAACGGACTGCTGTACTCGGGACTGGTGTGGCTTTGCGCTCCGCGCATCGAGACGCTATTGCTAATGCACGACTCGGGAGCGCACGACGGGGACAAGCGCTATGGCTTCACTGCCTACTTTCGGATACTTGCGCTAGGGGTTTTTTTCTCCGTCCTCGACGTCTACTTGCGCTCGCTGCTGCGAATGAACCGCCGTCCTTGGGCATTCACGGCGATCAGCACCGGCGTCGCGGTACTCAACGTCGTCCTGTTCATCGTACTTGTTTACTTCCTGCGCCTTGGCATTGAAGGAGCGTTGTGGTGCGGAGTCGTGGCCAGCATCGTGGCCTGCGCGGCTGGTTTGGTCGCAAATGCCGGGAGCTTCGGGTTGCGTTTCTCCCGCCACGACCTTGGCCAGTTTTTCGCTTACTGCCTCCCTCAGTTTCCTTCGGGTGTCCTAGGATGGTTGATTGTCCAGTCAAGTCCGTTCCTGCTCAACTATTACTCCTCGCTGGCCCAGCAAGGACAGTTCGCCATTGGTGTTCGCGTCGCCTCGGTCATTCTGCTCTTCACGACGGCGTTTCGCCTTGCCTGGGATCCCTTCGCGCTATCCATCATGAAGCAAGACGACGCGCGCATGATCTATGCCCGCACCTACAGCCTTTTTTGCGCGGGCCTGGGGCTGGCTGGCGCGTTGCTCGCGGTCTACGCAAAACCGCTCCTGATTATCATCGCGCCGCCACCGTACCACCCCGCATACGCGCTTGTATTCGTCCTTGTTGCCGCCTACCTCGTTCAGGAGGGCAACAACATCCTCGGCATCGGCATCGCCATCAGCAAGCGCACGAAGTTCATTTCTTATGCGCAACTGATTGCGTTCGTCGCCTATGGCTGTGCGGCGCTTGCCCTGGTTCCCCGCCTCGGCGCATGGGGGGCAGTGATCGCACTTCTGGGCGCAATGTACGCGCAAGCCCTTGCCTACAATCACTTCGCTCGACGCCTGTACCCCATCCCCTTCCGATTCGCCGCTGCCAGCGGGTTCATGGCGGGAATCTTCCTTCTTGCGGGCTCGGGTGTCTGGATGGTGCGCACCATGGGTTTTTTGGAGGCGAGTGCGGTCGCCCTGCTGTACACACCGCTGTTGGCCGGGTTTGCCTACCGCTTCGGCCTTACGCAGGGCGAGCGCAAGAAGGTCCTTGGGTGGCTTCCCTGGAAAACCGCGAGCCCGTAAGGGTCTAGCAGCATCTATGGGAAACTCTTACTGAGCTTGGGTGCTTACCCGGGAACACTTGCGACAACGATCATTCCCGTCCTTGGCGGTTGTCTACACGCTGTCCGCCCTTGCCCTGGTCACGGCCGTTCTGGTCCAACCGGTGCGTTGGGCACGGCGTGTCCGGTCAAGCCCGATGCGCAGCTACTGGACCGGAACCCCTGTATTGACCTTGCCGATCAAGGCGAAGGCAGAGCGCATGCTTGGCGTCGATGCCAGGTCGCTGGTGCTCGACACCTCCTATATCACTGATCGCTTCGATATCAACTTGAGTCGGTGGCGCAGTTTGCCTGTCGTAGGCAGACTTCTACCCTACGCGGTATTCGTGTGGCTGTGCATGCGTGCCGAGCGCATCCATTCGTTCTGTGATCGCGGCGTCCTCCCGCAAATCCGGCATCTGCAGTACAACCCTCTCGAACTCTTCGCCTACCGAGTCTTTCGTATCGAGCACTTTCTTTGGACATATGGCGCGGACGTACGCAGCCGGCATGCCACCCTCATGCTCGGCGACCCGAACTGCTGCACCGATTGCCGGCAAGTCGGAGCGGCATGCGTTTGCGACGAGGCGACGCGCGTCCGATATGCGCACAACCTAGTTCGAAACGCAACGGCTGTGTTTTCCATGGGCGACATGATCGAATATGTGCCAGGATCAAACGCCGAGACTTACTTTTGGCCGATCGACCTCGATGCCGACGCGGGCGCAAAGTACCGCCCTTCGTTCCCGGATGGTGACGACAGCCGGCCTCTGCGCGTCGTGCACGCCCCCAATCACCGCGACTTCAAGGGAACCAAATTTCTCGAGCAGGCTGTCCGGCGCCTGGTCGATTCGGGTGTGCCGATCGAACTCGTGATGGTGCACAAGGTGCCCAACGAGGAGGCCTTGCGAATCTACCGTACGGCGGATGTCATCTTCGACCAATGCATGATCGGCTTTCACGGCTACTTCGCCCTTGAGGCAATGGCACTCGGAAAGCCGGTAATGTGCTTTATTCGCAAGGAGTCGTATCTGCTGGCCCCGGACGAATGCCCCATTGTTCGCATCGACACGTTGAGCATCGGAGCCACCTTGAGTCGATTTGTCCGCGAGCGGAGCCGGCTGAGGGACTTGGGCGTGCGCGGTCGTCGCTACGTGGAACGGCACTACTCGGTCGAGGCTTTCTCGCGCCGCCTCGAAGTCGGACTGTGCCTGTCCAGGCGTCTGAACTCCTAGCCGAATCGCGAGTCCGAGCAAATACAGGCCGCACCAAAGAATGGAATCCCGCCGCGAGCCGCTCTCCATATGCCAACTGGCGGCAGTCGACTTCACCGTGCAGCATTTCCTCACTGCACTCGTCGAGGGCATGGTCAGCCAGGGCTGGCGTGTCACATGCGTTTGCTCCGACGGGCCCTACGTGCCCGTACTTCGAGCAAATGGAAAGCGCGTCAAGATCGTGCCGATTTCGCGCGGCCTCAACCCCATGCGCCATTTGCCCTCACTGTTTCGCCTGGTAAGGCTATTTCGTCGGGAGCGCTTCGACGTTCTGCATGCGCATACTCCGGTAGCCGCGCTGCTCGGAAGGATCGCCGCACGGATCGCTGGAGTTCCGATGGTGGTCTACACGGCGCACGGGTTCTATTTCCACGAGCATATGTCGCCGATGCCTCGCCGGCTTTTCATCGCGCTGGAATGGCTGGGCGGCAGGCTGACCGACCTGCTTTTTACCCAGAGTGAAGAGGACGCGCGCGCCGCAGTCGAGCTTGGCTTGCTGGAATCGGCAAGTGTCATTGCGATCGGCAACGGCGTCGATCCTGCCCGCTTCCGGGGCGTATTCCCCGAGCAGCGCGCGAGCACCCGCGCGAAACTCGGCATCCCGATTGAAGCGGTTGTCGTCGGAATAGTAGGACGCATGGTCGACGAGAAGGGCTATCGGGAGTACTTCAGTGCCGCATGTCAACTCGCGGAACGCCACCCTCAAGCCTGGTTTGTCGCCGTTGGCGACCGGCTCTCGAGTGACCACGCCGACGGCGTCGAGTCCGAACTTCAGCACGCGCGAAGCACCCTCGGCCCACGCCTCGTACTCACCGGGATGCGCACGGACGTGCCGGATTTGCTTGGCGCGATGGATATCTTCACCCTACCTTCGTATCGGGAAGGCATGCCGCGCACCATCATCGAAGCAATGATGTCCGGGCTGCCAGTTGTCGCAACCGATATCCGCGGATCTCGAGAAGAAGTCGTCGAAGGTGTCACAGGGCACCTCGTGCCGGCACGCGACGCCAATGCGCTCTCGTCGGCGCTATCGCGCCTCATCGCCTCACCCGAACAGCGTGCCTTGCTCGGCAGTGCGGGGCGCAGGCGCGCCCTTGAGCTGTACGACGAGCACATCGTTGTCGCCCGGCAGATCAGCGAGATCCGCAGTCGCCTTCCGGCGGCCCTCAAGGCGCGCGCATGACCGGCACGGATATCGGCGCCGCAGCCATGTCGGCATTCGTCCTGACCTTGGTGATCGCCTGGGGGATCGTGCGTTTCGGCTGGCAATGGGCCATGGACTTTCCCAACCAGCGTTCCCTGCATGAAGCGCCGACACCCCGCACCGGTGGCCTGGCAATCCTTGCAGGTGTGGCGGCCGCGCTGGCATGGACTTTCCTCGCGCGCCCCGATTGGAGTACGCCGCTTCACGCATGCACTCTCGCGCTCATCCTGGCAGGCATATCGCTCGCAGATGATCACGCTGGACTGCCCATCCTGGTGCGCCTTGTCGCACACATTTTTGCGGCAGGGCTTTTCGTTGCTTTGCTGCCGGGCAAGACCGCGCCGTGGTGGCACTTGGTGTCCGCAACAATCGCGATCGTGGCATTCACGAACTTCTTCAACTTCATGGACGGTGCCAATGGTCTCGCAGGAGGCATGGCTGCCGCCGGGTTCTCCGCCTACGGAGTTGCGTCGATGTCGACAGCACCCGGTTTCGCGGCGACATGTTTTTCCGTCGCGGCCGCCGCATGCGCCTTCCTCGTTTTCAACCTGCGCGGGCGCATCTTCATGGGTGATTCGGGTTCGGTGCCCCTCGGATTTCTGGCCGGCGTACTAGGCTTCGAAGGTGTCCTGGCGGGCTACTGGCCGCTTTGGTTTCCCGTCGCGGTCTTTGCCCCTTTCGCTGTCGATGCGACGCTCACACTCGCGCGGCGCATGCTGCGTCGCGAGGCCTTCTGGCGGGCACATCGAGAGCATTACTACCAGCGTCTGGTGCGCAGCGGCTATAGCCACGCCAGGCTCGCTGCCGTCGAATATGCTCTGATGGCAGCCTGCGCGGGCGGAGCCCTCGCCGCCCGCGCGGCATCGCCGCCCGTTCGTTATGCAATTCTTGCGACAATTGCGCTTTTGCTCGCGGCCGCCGCTCTGGCGGTTGATCGTCGCTGGCGTGCCCACCTCCATCGCTCCACTCTCCCAACCTGATCTGCGGCTCGCGGCGACACGAGCCAGGTTGGTGCCATTGCATCGCGCCAGCCTGGGTGTCGGCATCGTTGCACAATGAAGCGCCCTGCCACCTTCTTGGGGATGAATCCCCTTTCACTTCTAGCAGCGACCCATGACGTCTGCGCAGCCCTGCTCGCCTGGGCCCTTGCCTTCTGGCTGCGCCTGAACCTGTCGATCCCGGAGGAATTCGTTCCCGGACTCCTGCGCGCCGCGGTGGTTTGCGTCCCGATCCAGGCCTGGGCCTGCCAGGCCTTCGGCCTGTACCAGGGAGTATGGCGCTATGCCTCGCTGCCTGACTTGCGCCGTATCGTCTTTGCGGTCGCAACCGGCGCCCTGGCGGGGCCTTTCGTTCTGATGATGCTGGGCCTGAATGTCGGTATCCCGCGCTCGACATTCCTGCTCGAGCCCATGCTGCTGCTCCTCATCATGGGAGGGAGCCGCTTCGCCTACCGATCTTGGAAGGAGCATCGCCAGTTCGGCGCCATCCTGTCGCAGGGTGCGCCGGTGCTGGTCGTGGGTACCGGAGACGCCGCGGTTACTCTGGTCAAGGAACTGTCGCGCTCGGCCGAGTGGCGTATCGTCGGCCTCATTGACGACGACCCCCGGCTGGCTGGCCGTGTGGTGCACGACGCGCGCGTCGTGGGAACACTGGCGACACTCGCCGACGAGGCAGCGCGGCTTTCGGCGACTCACGTCATCTTGGCACGGCCGGAGGCAACCCATCACGAACGCCGGCGCGTCGTCGAGACATGCCGCGCGGCCGGTCTGACGGTGCTGACCATCCCTGCTTTCGACGACCTCATGAGCGGCCGGGTGCAGGTCTCCGCGATCCGCAAGGTCGAGCTCGACGATCTGCTTGGCCGCGATCCCGTGCAGCTCGACAGCGCCGGCCTGACCGGGCTCATCGCAAACCGCACTGTGCTCGTTTCCGGCGCTGGCGGCTCGATCGGCTCGGAATTGGTGCGCCAGATTGCCCGTTTCTCGCCCGGCCTCATGGTGCTGGTCGATAGCAGCGAATTCGCGCTCTACAATATCGAACAGGAATTTGCCCGGAAGTCGGGCGGTCCGGAGTACGTCTGCGTCGTCGGTGACGTCCGCGATGCCGCCCATATGCGAGAAGTGATGGCGCGCTGGCGCCCGGCAGTGGTCTTCCATGCAGCTGCCTACAAGCATGTACCGCTGATGGAAAACGAGAATGCGCGCGAGGCGCTCGCCAACAACGTTGCCGGCACCGCCAGCTTGGCGCGCGCGTCAATCGACGCCAAGGTCGACAAGTTCGTGTTGATCTCGACCGACAAAGCGGTCAATCCGACCAACGTGATGGGTGCCTCCAAGCGCCTGGCCGAACTGGTTTGTCAGAGCCTCGACGCCGAAAGCGTTGCACCCGATACGACGCGCTTCGTGATGGTCCGCTTTGGCAATGTGCTCGGATCGACCGGCAGTGTCATTCCGAAGTTTCGCGAGCAAATCGCCGCCGGAGGGCCGGTCACCGTCACGCACCCGGACATCGTGCGCTACTTCATGTCGATCCCCGAGGCCGCGCAACTGGTTTTGCAGGCCGCGCTCATGGGGCGCGGCGGGGAGATCTTTGTCCTCGATATGGGTGAACCGGTGAAAATCGTCGAACTCGCACGCGAGATGATCCGCCTCTCGGGACTTGCCGAAGACGAGATCCGTATCGAGTACACCGGCCTGCGGCCGGGTGAAAAACTTTTCGAGGAACTACTGGCCGACAACGAGACCTCGCAGGCCACGCCCCACGCAAAGCTGCGCATCGCCCGACCCGCGCCGCCACCGGCTGCGGCCTGGCGCGAGGACCTGCTCGCGTGGATCGCGCGCGCGCCGATCGACCCTTCCGAGGTGCGCGCCGAACTGGCCCGACGTCTGCCGGAATACAAGCCCGCGGTCACTCCCACTGCGTTGCGCGCGGCGGCTTGAAGGCAAGTCAGCGACTTCCCAGGAGCGTCTTCACTGCCTCCGCGACCGCTGTCACACCCAGTGCAGGCACTTCGCCGCCCGGCGCCTGCACCACGAGATGCCGCACGCCCCAGGGACGCCAGCGCTCCGCAGGCGAATCGCCGAACAGGGCCACGACCGGAACTCCGAGGCCCGCAGCCACATGCATCGCGCCGCCGTCGGCACAGACCATCAGGTCCGCGCACGCAAGCGCCCCATTGAGTGCCGCCAAGCTTGCAGTCGGCCAGGCGAGGATCGGTGCCTTGCCGTCGAGTCCCGCGACCACCTGCGCGGCCTTGGCATCATCGCCCGGATGACGAGGATCCTCAGCCGGACCGGGTGACCAGAGCAGCACAAAAAAGAGCCCGGCGTCGCGCGCCAGCCCTTCGATGAGTTCGACAAAGCTTTGCGCGGGCCAACGCTGGGCCGGCCGCCGAGCGCTCAGGTGCACGGCGACGACCCGCTGCCCGGAGCAACCGGCAGCGGCCAGCGCGGCACGGCAGCGCTCGCGCTCGCCTGCATCGGGGGCCAGGCGGCAGGGGCCCGGATCGCCTTCGAGGCGAAGCGGCGCGCCGAGGCGAAAAATGTCTTGAGCGGCGTGCAGCGCTGCGCCACCACCCGCGTTGACAGGGAGGCTGACCAAGGTCGGCTGCCCCCGCTCGACAAAGCCCAGGGTCTCGCGCGGAGCGATCCAGCGCGCCAGGCGCGCCGCCTCGTGCTGCACACCGGCGCCCGCCAGGATAGCCAGATCGATGCGCATCCGGCGCAGGCGCAGCAGCAGGCGGGCCGTGCCGACATTGACCAACAGGCGCGACCGCTCCGGCCGGTGCTTGGCCTTGTCATAGGCGAAGACAGCATCCAGATCGGGATGGCCGTCCAGCACCGGCGCGTTGTACGAGTTGGCCAGCACCGCGATCCACGCCTGCGGATAACGCCGCCGCAGCGCGCCGATGAGCGGCGTGGTCAGGACCAGGTCGCCGATATTGTCGCGACGGATGATGAGGATGCGCTGCGGGTCCTTCACGTGGGAGGCCGTTCGCGGTCCAGCCACAGGGCCAGGCACAGACAAGCGAGCAGGGCATGCTCGTGATGCAGCGTGGTGTTGACCACCCCGACGGAAACCGTGGTCCACCAGGCCGCAAGCGACGCGCACCACAAGGCGACCGGCGGCCCGGCGGTGGCGAAGTCCGGGCGTGCGCGCGCCAGCGCCACGCCCCAGGCGATCAGGAGAGCCGCTAGCGCGCAGGCACCGACGATCCCGCGCTCGACCAGGGTATTGACATACAGGCTGTGGCCGTGCGGGGCCCGGGCGTAATCACGTGCGGCGTACGTGCGCCCCTGCTCCGCAACCCAGGCCTCGAGTTGCCGCTCGTCGAAGTGACCGTAGTTGTCCAGTCCCACGCCGAACCAGCGCGAGCCTTGCCAGGCGGCCAACCCACGATTCCAGATACGGTCCCGCTGAGCGGTGGTGTTGTCGATTCCGGCGAATTCGAAATGACGCTGGATCGCCTCGGTCCCGCCGAACGCGATCGCGGCCAAGAGCGCGGCCAGCACGGCGGCCCAGGCGCCACGTCCGTAGCCGGCGCGCGTCGCGGCAATAAACGCAAGCCCGAGTACCAGCGGCACGCCGGCCAGGAGCGCGCCACGGCTGCCGCCCAGGAAGAGCGCGGTAAGCAGCAGCGCGATCGCCGCCGCCAGCGCCACCCGCAGAGCCGGAGAGGCGCTCCTCCACAAGGCCAGCGCCAGCCCCAGCGCTGCGCCGACGCAGATCACCAGGTAGATCGCGCTGTGGTTCAGGTGCCCGACCGAGGCCAGCTCCAGCGCCTTGCGCGTGCCGGCGATGCGCCAGTTCCACCACGCCTCCAGTGTAGCGAGCGATGCCGAGGCGACCAGCGCGCCCACTACGCACATGCGGGCGCTTTCGGCGTAGCCAGCGCGGCGCACCACCAGAAACAGGCTCAGGTAGCGCACCAGATCGTTGACCGCGATCCACTCGTTGCCGTCGCCGCGCTTGATGCCGGCGAATGCCGCGGCCAGGTAGGCGCTGGCGAGAATGGCCAGCGCGATCAGGTCGAACCGGTCCAGTCGCGGGCCGAAGTCGCGCGTGCGTGAGCGATTGACCAGCCACGCCAGCAAATAGGCGATCCACAGCAGGTTCTTGGGCGCCTCGCGCAACGGCAGTACCAGCGCCAGAGCGACAAGCAGGGCAAATTCGAGCGGGAAGCGCAGGTCGCGCCCGAGGATGGCACGCATTGAGGGAGCGCGGGCGACGAGGAAGCGATAATTATACGAGCCGCCCTAGTGTGACTTGCATGGGCGACTGGCCCCGTCCCGCCCGAAAGCCGCGTCTTGCCCCGTCGCATCCTCTTCGCCATCCGCAGCAAGCTCGGCGACACCCTGATCAGTTTCCAGTGCGTGCGCGCCTACGCCGACGCCCACCCCGGGGACGACGTCACCCTCTTCACGCGCTCTGACTATGCACGCCTTTTCGCGGGCGAAGCCGGATTACGCGTGATCGGTTTCAACAGCCGCATCGGCATGATGCTGCGCCTGGCGTGGCTGCGCCTGGCCGAGCCGGAATTCGACGTCCTCGCGGTGCTATGGGGCTCGGGCGCGCCGATACGGCGCATCGGGCAAATGGTCAAGGCACGCCGCAAGCTGGCCTGGACGGCCCGTTTCGCGCCGACGATCTTCGAGGCGGCGACCCTGCCTGCCGACCACGAACTGGTCGACCCCGCGGCCTGCACCGTGCGCGCTTTCGAGCCCACGTTCGTCGCACCGACCAAGCTCTGCATCCCGAGCCTGGCACGGCGCCGCGAAATAGCCGCGCTGCCCCCGGGCATCGGCGTGGTGCCGATCGCCGACGAAGCGCGCCGCAACCTGGACGCGCCGACACTGCTCTGCCTGATCGAATCCGTGCGACGCCGCCATCCGGGCCTGCCTGTGCGCGTCTTCGTCAACCCGCGCAACGCTGGCGTTGCGGAACTCATGCGCACGCCACTCCCTTCGCACTGCACCTTCACCACTTTTGCTGATCTGGGCGACCTGGTGCGTGAGTACACGGCCCTGGCCGCCTGGTACGGCACCGACACCGGCCTCTATCACCTCGCCGTGGCCATGGACCTGCCGGCGACGGTGTTCTTCGGCCCGACCCAGCCGCACAAGATCATCCTGCCCGCGCAGGGCAATGCGCAGGTGCATCGCCTGGCGGCACTGGGCGATGCGCACTGCGAAGAGAAATCCTGCCGTCGGCCCCTGTGCCTGCACGCCAATGTGGCGGCGTGGTGCGGTGCCGCCAGCACCACCCGCATCGACGAAACCCCGCCTGCCTGCCCCTTGCGCGCCTTGCCGGCGGCGGCGCTGACACAGGTCGCCGACCTGAGCCCGCGATGAAGGTCGTCATCCTGAAGCGCGACAAGATCGGCGACATGCTCCTGGTCACGCCGATGCTCGCGCACCTGCGCCGCAGCCTGCCGGGCGCGCAGATCCACCTGCTGGCCAACGACTACAACGCCTGGGTACTGGACGGCAATACCGACCTCGACCGCCTGTGGGTCTATCCACGCGTGCGCCATGGCGCGACGCTCAGGCCCTGGGCCGTGGTTCAACAATGGCTGCAGATCCGGGCCTTGAAGCGCGAACGTTTCGATTTCGCCATAGCCGCGGGTGGCGTGGTCAGCCCGCGCGCGGCAGGGCGCATCCTGCGCCTGGGCGCGCAGCGCACCATCGCCTTTGCCGGCAGTGGGCCGGACGGGCACGACCCGGTGTTCACGCGCTTGACCGACGCCGTCCCGTACGAGCGCGCCCTGCACGAGGTCGAATCCAACCTGCGCCTCCTGCAACCGCTGGGCGTCGGCATGCCGGCGCAGGTGCCGCGCCCGCGCCTGCGCCTTGCCCGCCACTGGCTGGACGCGGGCGCGGCCTGGCTGGCGCAATCCGGCCTCGCGCCGGGCAGGTTCGTCGTCATCGGGCTCAATGCGCGACGCGTCAAGCGCAAGCCGGGCGCCGCGCAGATCATCGCCTGGTCGCGACACCTGAAGGAAGCGCATGGACTGGACAGCGTCCTCATCTGGCAACCCGGGCCGGCGGACGATCGCGTCTACCCCGGTGATGACGAGATCGTGCGTCCGCTCCTGGAGGATGCGCCGCCCTGGCTTCATCCCTTCGTCAACCCTAAGGACGTGCGCGGAGCACTGGGCGTGGTGTGGCACGCGGCGCTTTCGGTCTTCCCGGACGGCGGGCTCGCCCACCTCGCTTCGGCGTCGCCAGGCGGCGTGCTGGCGCTCTTTGCCGAGACCCATGTCTCGCCGCATCCCGACAACTGGCGCCCCTGGGCGCCGCGCGCGGATTACCTCGAGGCGGACCGGTCGGTCACCGAACTGCCAGACCACCTGGTGATCGCGCGTATGGAAGCGCTGCTTGCCAAGCCCTTGCAAACGGAACCTGAATGACGACCTGGGCAATCGGCGACGTGCAGGGTTGCCACGACGAACTGGTCCTGCTGCTCGATCGCATCAACTTCGACGCGCGCCGCGACCGACTGTGGTTCACCGGCGATCTGGTCAACCGCGGTCCGCGCTCGGCCGACACCCTGCGCCTGGTGCGTTCGCTGGGCGATGCCGCCACCGTGGTCCTGGGCAACCACGACCTGTTCCTGCTCGCCACAGCCGCAGGCCACGGCAAACTGCACCCCGGCGACACCATGCAGGAGGTGCTGGGAGCGCCCGATCGCGACGTCCTTCTGACCTGGCTGGCGGGCCGCAAATTGGTACACGTCGAAGGCAGGCATGTTCTGGTGCATGCTGGGCTCCTGCCGCAGTGGAGCGCCGCACGGGCGCGCGCGCTGGCGGGCGAGGTCGAACATGCCATCCTGCATGATCCCGCACTCTTCGCCAGCATGCGCGGCAACCACCCGCTGGCCTGGCACGACAGACTCGCCGGCCACGACCGACTGCGTGTCCTTATCAACGCCTTCACGCGGATGCGTTTCATCACGCCCGAAGGTCAAATGGAATTTGCCACCAAGACCGACCGCGCGCCGCCGGGCTACCTGAGTTGGGATGCCGTGCCTGGTCGCGCCAGCGCGAAGAATCACGTGATCTTCGGGCACTGGGCCTCGCGCGGACTGGTTTTGGGCGAAGCCGTGAGCGGGATCGACAGCGGCTGCGTGTGGGGCCGGCAACTCACTGCGATGCGCCTGCCGGATCGCAAGCTGGTGCAGGTCGATTGCCTCGCGGGTGCGCGGGGCTACAGCAACGTGGCCGCTTGACCGCGCGGGGCGTGCCGGCAGCCCAGTCCCGCCGCCAACCCGGCTTTGGTCATCGATCCTGCCGCGAGTGCCCGCGCAGGCGTTCAGCGACCATCTGCTCGGCCGCAGCGGCCAGTTCGCGACGCGTGCGGCCGGCTTTCTCGAGCGGCGCAAACACGGTCAGCTCGCAGGTCAGCCTGCGCTCGCGCAATACGCGCCGGATCGACTGCCAGAAAGTGAGATCGTCAATGTAGGCGGGCGCGGCGCTGTAGTTGCCGCGCGCGTCCAGGTAGCGCAGACAGAACGGGACCACCTCCGCGTCGGCCTCGATGGCGGCCTGGAACAGGTTGGCATGGAACTTCCGCACCCCGCGTCCGTCGCTGGTGGTGCCCTCGGGAAAGACCGCAATGACCTCCTCGGCCGCCAGGTGCGCAGCGATGGTGTGGTTGATGCGTCGTGTGTCGGAGCGGCGTGCACGCTCGATGAAGACGGTGCCGGACTGGCGGATGAGGCGCCCGAGCACAGGCCAGGTGGCCAGTTCGGCCTTGGCGACGAAACGCGCCGCCACCACCGCCTGCAAGGCGTAGATGTCCAGCCACGAGACATGGTTGCCGACCAACAGGCGCCGGCCGGCGCGCAGGTCGAATCCGGGCGGCGCATCGACCACGAGGCGCACCGCGAAGATGCGCAACAGCTTGGCGCCCCAGGCGCGAATCAGGCCATCGCGCCGCCGTTGCGCGACGCGCGGGAACACGAACGCAAGGGTGCCCAGTCCGCGCAGGAGATGCAATCCCATGCGCGACAATCGCAGGACGCGCAGGCCGAGTGGAGTCGGTCGGGTCACTCGCCGTGCACGACGCCGCCGGCAACCAGCGTCGTGACGACGCGGCCGCGCAACTCGTAACCGGCAAATGGCGTGTTCTTGCCCTGCGAGACGAGTGCGTCGGGGGCCACTTTCCAATAGCTGTCCAGGTCCAGCAGGGCCAGGTCAGCCGGTCCGCCGACGACCATGCGTCCGTAGGGCATGGCCAGCGCGTCGGCGGCGCCGCAGGTGATGCGCTTGAGCGCGGTGGCCAGGTCGATGCCCGCCTCGCCGGCCCACTTGAGGGTCAGCGGCAACAACAGTTCGACTGCGCTGACACCGGGCTCCGCCTCGCCGAACGGCAGGGCCTTGTCGTCCTCGTCAACCGGTGCGTGATCAGAGCAGATCGCGTCGACGGTGCCGTCGACAAGACCCGCGCGCAGCGCATCCCGGTCACGCTGTGCGCGGAACGGCGGCACGACCCGACATTGCGAGTCGAAATAGCCGATGTCCACCTCGGTCATATGCACATGGTGGGCAGCCACGTCGCAAGTGACCGCCAGTCCGCCGGCCTTGGCCTCGCGCACCAGTTCGACCGAGCGGGCGCAGGACAGGCGCGCCAAATGCACGCGCGCCCCGGTGGCGCGCACCAGTTCGACAATGCGCATCAGGCCGATGGTCTCGGCTTCGACCGATACCGCCGCCAATCC
>JAEUOR010000087.1 GCA_016790635.1 Burkholderiales bacterium | reverse complement strand
GCAGCGCGAGGACGGCGCGCAGGCGGTGATCCTGGGCGGCGCGGCATTGGCCGGGCTGGCCGCGCGCATCGCGCCCCTGGTCGAGGTGCCCTTGATCGACAGCGTGCATGCCGGGGCGCGCGTCGCGGCGCGCCTGGCCGATACTCATGCGTCTGCCAGGTCGGCCGCGAAAGATGGCACCCCACGCCCGCGCACGCCGACCGTGCACGTCGGCGCCGCGCTGCAAAAGCTCCTGGCCTGAATCTGGCGGCGCCGGTCAGGCGCCGGCAAGCGCCTGGAATTCGGCGCGCTGCATGCCGACCTTGTCGGCCGAGCCCAGCAGTTCGTTCCAGGTCGCTTCATCGACCGGGATGCCATTGGCCAGGCGCTCCTTTTTCCACTCGCGCTCGGGGTCGCCGGCGATCTTGATGCGCGTCACGCCCGCAGCCGGCGGCGAGGCGGTGTGCCACGCGACGAAGCCTTCGATCTCGCGCGCCAGATTTTCCGCCGTGCCCAGCTTGCCCGGATCGATCAGGATCGAGAGCATGCCGTTCAAGACCCGCCGGCCGCGCGCGTCGCCGCCTTTTTCGGTGAGTCCGCCGGCCAGGGCGCCGCCCAGGATCTCGCAGATCAGCGCGATGCCCGAGCCCTTGTGCTCGCCAAAGGGCAGGATCGCGCCCGACGGATCGATCACGGTGAAGCGCGGCTCCACGGTCGGGTTGCCACGGTCGTCGATGATGGTGCCGGGCTCGAGTTTCTCGCCCTTGTTGTAGGCGACGCGGGTCTTGCCCTGCGCGATGCGGCTGGTCGCGAAGTCGAGCACGATGGGGTCGCCGCCGGCGCGCGGCACGCCGACGCAAAACGGGTTGGTGCCGTGGCGCGCGTCGCGTCCGCCCCAGGGTGCGACGATGGGGCGCGAGAGCACGTTGACGAAGTGGATCGACACCAGTCCATGCCCGATGCACTGCTCGGCCCAGTGGCCGATGCGCCCGATGTGATGCGCGTTCGACAGCCCCACCACGCACACGCCATGACGCTTGGCGCGCTCGGCGCCGAGTTCCATGGCCTCGAAGCCCACCACCTGGCCGTAGCCGCGGTTGCCGTCCAGGCGCAGGAGCGCGTTGCTGTCCAGGTTGATCGAGACATGCGCCGTGGGCGCCAGGCCGCCTTCCTGCCACGAATCGACATAGCGCGGGATCATGCCCACGCCGTGCGAGTCGTGGCCCTTCAGGTTGGCCTCGACCAGGTTGGTGGCGACAAGATCAGCATCGCGGTCGCTGGCACCGGTGCCCTTGACGATGGCGCGGATGGCGCTGGTCAGTGCGGGGGCCTTAACGATCTGGTTGTTTGCCATGCGTGTCTTTCCTAGAGAAGAGGGGATCAGAGGACCTTGCCCGGGTTCATGAGTCCGGCCGGGTCGAGCGCGGCCTTGATGGCGCGCATCATCGACAACTCGACCTCGGACTTGTAGCGACGGATTTCCTCGCGCTTCATGCGGCCCAGCCCGTGTTCGGCCGAGATCGAGCCGTTGAAGCGCGCGGCGCAGTCGTGCACGATGCGGCTGACGCTTTCCCATTCGCGGCCGACCCACTCATCCTCGCTGTGGGTGGCGGTCGGATGGGCCACGTTGTAATGCAGGTTGCCGTCGCCGACGTGGCCGAATACCACCGGGCGCACGCCGGGGTAGGCGGCTTCCAGTGCGGCATGGGCGGCGGCGTGGAACTGCGGAATCTTCGAGATCGGGATCGACACGTCGTGCTTGACATTGCGCCCCTCGCGCACCTGCGCCCAGGTGATGTCCTCGCGCATCTTCCACAGGCGCTGCGACTCGGCCTCGCTCTTGGCCAGCACCGCGTCGGTGATCAGTTCACCTTCCAGCGCGGCCGCCAGCGCCGCCTCGAGGTCGGCGGCCAGCGCCTGGGCATCGCGCCCGTCGGCCAGGTCGCACAGCACGTACCAGGGGTGGCGCTCTGCGAACGGCGATACGAAAGGCGGCACATGCTTCTCGACCAAGGACAAGGCGAAGTCGGACACCAGTTCGAATGCGGTGACGCGCTCGCCCAGGCGGCCCTTCATGAGGGTCAGCAGGTCCAGCGCCTTCGCCGGCGAGCCCAGGGCCATGAACGCGGTCTGCGTGGCGGTGGGCAGCGGAAACAGCTTCAGCACCGCGGCGGTGACGATGCCGAGCGTGCCCTCCGCGCCGATGAAGAGCTGTTTCAGGTCGTAGCCGGTGTTGTCCTTGCGCAGCCCGCGCAGGCCGTTCCACACCTGTCCCGAGGGCAGCACCACCTCCAGGCCCAGCACCAGCTCGCGCGTGTTGCCGTAGCGCAGCACCTGCACGCCGCCGGCGTTGGTCGAGATGTTGCCGCCGATCTCGCACGAACCCTCCGCGCCGAGCGACAGCGGAAAGAGGCGGCCATGGGTGGCGGCGGTCTCCTGCAGGTTCTGCAGGATGCAGCCGGCCTCCACCGTCATGGTGTTGTTCTGCGGGTCGACCTCGAGGACGCGGTTCATGCGCGACAGGTTGATGATGAGCTGCGTGCCGCTTTCGTCGGGCACGCCGCCGCCCACCAGGCCGGTGTTGCCGCCCTGCGGCACGACGGCGACACCGTGCGCGGCGCACAGCGTGACGACCGCGGCGACCTCGGCTGTGTTGCCGGGCTTCACCACCGCCAGCGGCTTGCCGAAGTACTTCTTGCGCGCATCGATCGCGTAGGTCGCGATGTCGTCGGTCAGCACCTGCGCGCTGCCGACGATGGCGCGCAACGCTTCGATCATGCCGGGGCTGCCCACTTCAGTAGACCGCCCGCCCGCCGGAGGCATCGAATACCGATCCGGTGGTGAACGAGCAGTCCTCGCTGGCCATCCAGGCGATCATGGCAGCCAGTTCCTCAACCTTGACCAGGCGCCCCATCGGGATCTTGGAAAGCATGTAGTCGATGTGCTGCTGGTTGACCTGCTGCAATATCTCGGTCAGCGCGGCGGCCGGCGTGATCGCGTTGACGCGGATGCCGGTGGTCGCCAGTTCTTTGCCCAGCGACTTGGTCAGGCCGATGACCCCGGCCTTGGAGGCCGAATAGGCGCTCGCGTTGGGGTTGCCCTCCTTGCCGGCGATCGAGGCGATGTTGATGATGCGCCCGTAGTCGCGCTTCATCATCGCCGGCACGACGGCCTTGCAGCATTGCCACGTCCCGTTCAGGTTGATGTCGATCACGTCGCGGAATTCCGCTGACGAATACTCCCAGGTCTTGAGCGGCCCGCCGGCGATGCCGGCGCTGTTGACCAGGATGTCGATGGCGCCGAACTCGCGCAAGGCGGCATCGCGCGCGGCGTCGACCGAGGATTCGCTGCGCACATCCACGCTGGCGATGCCGACGCGGCCGCGCGTGGCAAGACTGGCGCGCGCTTGCTCGAGCCGGTCGGCCAGCACGTCCCACAGCATCACCGACGCGCCGGAATCGAGAAAGCGCTCGGCCACCGCGTAGCCGATGCCGCGCGCCCCGCCGGTGATGACCGCGACGCGGCCCTCGAGGTCGATCTTGTTCATGGCGCTTCCTCAGTAGACGGCGCGGCCGCCGGAGATGTCGAACACCGCGCCGGTGGTGAACGAGCATTCCTCGCTGGCCATCCAGCAGACCATGGCCGCGATCTCCTCGACGGCGACGAAACGGTTCATCGGGATCTTGGAGAGCATGAAATCGATGTGCGCCTGGGTCATCTGCGCAAACATCTCGGTCTTGGCGGCGGCCGGCGTCAGCGCGTTGACGCGAATGCCGGTGGTTGCGAGTTCCTTGCCGAGCGACTTGGTGAGCCCGATCACGGCCGCCTTGGAGGCGCTATAGGCCGGCGCGTTGGGGTTGCCCTCCTTGCCGGCGATCGAGGCGATGTTGACGATGCGCCCGTAGTCGCGCGCCATCATGCCGGGCACCAGCGCCTTGCAGCAGTGAAAGGTGCCGATCAGGTTGACCTCCTGCACGGCGCGAAAGTCCTTGGAGGAATACTCCCAGGTCTTCTGGTTGGGGCCGGTGATGCCGGCGCTGTTGACGAGGATGTCGACCTTGCCGGCCGCTTTCGCGGCGGCCTGCACAGCGTCCTCGTCGGTGATGTCGAGGGTCGCGGTGCGCACATCACCCTGGGCCGAGAGGGTCGCGCGCGCCTGCTCGAGCCGGTCGCCCATCATGTCCCACAGCAGCACGGCAGCGCCCGAGGCGAGCATGCGTTCGGCGATCGCGTAGCCGATGCCGCGCGCGCCGCCGGTGATGACCGCGACGCGGCCGGCGAGATCATATTGGTTCATGGTGTGTCCTGTCCTTTTGTCGGGCGAGTTGTTTTTGCGGCCGCAGGATCGCGGTCGCGACGACGAAATAGGTGAGGGCCAGCGCGGTCTCGATCCCGCCCAGGAGCGCCGAGAGGCCTGGATCGCTGGCGGCGCGGACCAGCCCCTCGGTGACATAGACCCAGATCAGGAGTACCGACCACTGCAGGCTCTGATTGCGGCCGGCGAGCACGCCGCGCAAGAGGAAGAGCAGCGGCAGCACCTTCAGCACCAGCGCGGTACCGCCCGGGCGCAGGGGCGCCAGCCACAGTTCCCAGGCGACGCAGAGGACGATCAGTGCGACGAAGGTCGCGCCGGCCAGGCTGGCGAGGGGACGGTTCACGCGGCCAGCTTGAGCGCGGTCGTCGCCAGGCGTGCGCCCAGGGCGCGCGCCAGCTGCTTTTCGTCGGCGCTGTACGGCAGGTTGCCCGCGCTGCCGGCGACACGGCTTGCGCCATAGGGTGTGCCGCCGCCGCTGGTGGTCGACAGGGCAGGCTCGGTGAACGGCAGGCCGAGCACGAGCATGCCGTGATGCAGGAGCGGCAACATCATCGACAGGAGGGTCGACTCCTGCCCGCCGTGCATGCTGGCGGTCGAGGTGAAGACGCAGGCCGGCTTGCCGGCCAGGATGCCGTTCTGCCATTCGGCGCCGGTACTGTCCCAGAAATGCTTCATCGGCGCGGCCATGTTGCCGAAGCGGGTCGGCGAGCCCAGCGCCAGGCCGATGCATTCTTCGAGGTCGCGCGCCTCGACATAGGGCGCGCCGGCATCCGGTTGCGGCGGGGCGGCCACACGCGTCAGCGGCGCCACCGGCGGGACGGTGCGCAGGCGCGCGACGCCGCCGGCGACACTGTCGATGCCGTGCGCGATGTCCTGCGCCAGCGCGCGCACCGCGCCACTGCGGCTGTAGAAGAGGACCAGGACGGGACGCATTGCAGGGAGATTCGGCGCGGCGCTGCTGCGCGAGCGCGAAAGATGCGTGCAGCGGGCGCGTATTATACGAGCGTGCATCGCCGCCGCCGGCCGTTGCACTGTCGAGAGCATGAGGGAGCAGGGTTTGGCGAATGATCACGGGGCGAGGGTGCGCGGGCTGGAGAAGCGCCTCGACCAGGGCCTGGAGGCGATGGCCGGCGCGTTCGACCGCGCGGCCGTCGACACGCGCCAGACGCGTTACCTGCGTTATCTCTGGCAGCGCGCGCGCCAGGACCAACTGGCGCAGGTAGCCGGCAGCCTCACCTTCACGACCCTTCTGTCGCTGGTGCCCTTCGTGACGATCGCGCTGGGCCTCTTCGCGGCGTTCCCGATCTTCGATGAGCTCAAGGACGCGCTCGAGGATTTCATGCTCGAGAACCTCCTGCCCGAAGAAGCCAGCAGCGCGGTGGTCAAGCACATCGGCGAGTTCAGCAGCAAGGCCGCCGGGCTCACCGCGGCCGGCGTGGCCGCGCTGGGCGTGACCGCGATCATGCTCCTGCAGACCATCGATCGCGCCTTCAACGCGATCTGGCGCGTGCCGCGCCCGCGCCCGCTGGCGCAGCGCATCCTGGTCTACTGGGCGGCGGTGTCGCTGGGACCGATCCTGATCGGCGGCGGGCTGGTCATCACGTCCTACCTGGTGTCGGCCTCGGTCGGCCTGCTGCCCGGCGGCGAGTGGATCACCGTGCCGCTCCTGGCGCTCCTGCCGATGTTCCTCACCATGGTGGCCTTCACGCTGCTCTATGTCGCGGTGCCCAACCGCGACGTGCAGTGGAAGCACGCGGCCATCGGCGGAGCGGCGGCCACGCTCGGGTTCGAACTCATGAAGCTGCTCCTGGGCTACTACATCGCCAAGTTCCCGACCTATCACCTGATCTACGGCGCCTTCGCCGCGATCCCGATCTTTCTTTTGTGGGTCTACCTTTCCTGGAGCGTCACCCTGGCCGGCGGACTGATCGCCGCGACCTGGCCGCTGCTTGGCTACGAGCGCGCCGAGACGCGGCGCACGCCCGGCGCCGGATTCGCCGATGCGCTGCGCATCCTGGCGCTGCTGCACGCAGAGCGCGAGAGGGGCGGCGTCGCGCCGCGGCAGATCCGTGCCGCACTGCGCACCGGATTCTCGGATTCCGAGACGCTGCTGGAGCGCCTGGCCGCCGCCGGCTGGATCGGACGGGTGCATGACGCCGCGGGCAAGGTGCGCTGGGCGATGCTGTGCGACGCGCGGCAGGTGCGTGTCGCTGAGGTGTTCCGTCGTTTCGCCTTCGACGCCCAGGCGGCGGCGCGGCGCCTCGACGCCGGCGACGCCGCGCTCGCGGCCAGCGTGGCGCGCGCGGCCGCGCTGATCGACGACGGACTGGACATGAGCCTGGCGCAGGCTTTCGCGATGCCGGCTGCGGCACCGGCTGCGCGCATGGTGGAGACTGCCTGATGACCGCTTTCACGACCCTCCTACGCGACAGCTGGCGGCGCAACGACTCGCTCCTGTGCGTGGGGCTGGACCCGGATGTCAAGCGCATCCCCGAGCACCTCGGGCGCGGGCCGGCCGCGATCGGCGCCTTCTGCCGCGCCATCGTCGATGCCACGGCCGACCTGGTGTGCGCGTTCAAGCCGCAGATCGCGTACTTCCACGCCGAGCGCGCCGAAGCCGAACTCGAGGAACTCATCGCGCACATCCATGCGCGCCATCCCGGCGTGCCGGTGATCCTGGACGCCAAGCGCGGTGACATCGGCTCGACCGCCGAGCAATACGCGCGCGAGGCCTTCGAGCGCTACCAGGCCGATGCCGTCACGGTCAGCCCCTTCCTGGGGCGCGACTCGATCATTCCCTACACTTCCTACCGCGAGCGCGGGGTCATCGTCCTGTGCCGCACCTCCAATCCGGGCGGCAGCGACATGCAGTTCCTCGAAGTCGACGGACCGGCCGGGCGCGAGTTGATCTACCAGCGCATCGCGCGGGTGGTCGCGCAGGACTGGAACAGCAACGGCAACTGTGCCCTGGTGGTCGGCGCGACCTTCCCGCGTGAACTCAAGGACGTGCGCGCGATCGTCGGCGACCTGCCGCTCCTGGTGCCGGGCATCGGCGCGCAGGGCGGCGACATCGAGGCGACGGTCCGCGCGGGGCAGAGCGCCGACGGCACCGGGCTCATCATCAATTCCGGGCGCGCCATCCTGTATGCCTCGGGCGGCACCGACTTTGCTGCGGCTGCGCGCGCCGCCGCGCAGGCCACGCGCGACGAGATCAACCGCTTTCGCACATGAGCTGGTGGCAGCGCCTGACACGCGTCTTCGCAGCGCCGTCGGACGCAGCTGGACCCGCGGCCCAACCCCATATCGAACCTGAAAGGAAGCCGGTAGCCATGCCAGAACAACTCGAGATCGCGACCCTGGGGGCCGGCTGCTTCTGGTGCGTCGAGGCGGTCTTCGACGACTTGAAGGGCGTGCACGCGGTCGAGTCCGGCTACATGGGCGGGCACACGCCCAACCCGACCTACGAAGACATCTGCGGCGGCGACACCGGTCACGCCGAGGTGGTGCGCGTCTCCTTCGACCCGCAGGTGGTGAGTTACGCCGACATCCTGCGCGTGTTTTTCACCGTGCACGACCCGACCACGCTCAACCGCCAGGGCAACGATGTCGGCACCCAGTATCGCTCGGTGATCTTTTTCCACTCCCCGCAGCAGGAGGCGACCGCGCGCGAGATCAAGGGCGAGATCGACGCGCGCGGGCTGTGGGGCGCCCCGGCGGTCACCGAGATCAGCGCGGCGACGGACTTTCACATGGCCGAGGGCTACCATCAGGAATACTTCGCGCGCAACCCCGGGCAGCCCTATTGCATGTTCGTGGTCGCCCCCAAGGTGGTCAAGTTCCGCAAGGAGTTCGCCGCGCGCCTCAAGAAGTAGCGCGCGGCGGCGCGGCGCCGGCAGGCTTTTGCGCGACCCCGTCGGCCGCGACGATGGCCTGCGCCAGGCGCTTCAAGGTCAGGGGAGCCGAGCCTTCGGCCTTGTTGTTGGCGATGATGGTCACCTCATGACCGGCGCGCGCGGTGGCCAGCGCCACGCGTGCCAGCGTGGCGCGCGTGTCCGGGTCCTCGTCGACCAGGCGGTTGAACGGCGCATAGTCGGCGCGCGCCTCTTCATACCTGAGCCCGGCGTGCAGATTCCAGCGCACCGTGAGGGAACCCGGCCACAACGCGCGCAGGAGGGGCAGCTGTTCCTCGGCCGACGGCATGCGCGCATGCACCCCCAGGCAGTAGCGCGCGCCCGCGTCCTTGAGGGCAGCAGCGAAGTCGCGCGTCAGGAGTTCGCGGTCGCGCACCTCGACGGCCAGGTGCGGCGGTTTCGATACCCCGCCGCACAGGCGCAGCACCTCGGTCAGGAAGCTGTGCAGGCGCTCGATCGTGCGGGCGCCGTCAGCCAGGAGCGCACGCGGCAGCGGCGACAACTGGAACACCAGCGGGCCGCAGGCATCGCCAAGCCCTGCCAGGGCCGGCTTGACGAATTCGCTCACCGCGAGTTCGGCGTCGAGGAAGCCCGGGTTGGGCGAGAGCCCGCGACCCGTGTCGTCGCGCCGTACTGCATCGCAAACCATTGCCGGCGCCTTGACCAGGAAACGAAAACCCGGCGGAACCTGCGCCGCCAGTTCGGCGAACTGTGCCGCGCTCATGGGTTTGTAGAACGCCCGGTCGATGCCGACGGTGCGCAAGAGCGGATGATGCGCATACGCCGCGAGGCCCTTGCGCGCAAGCAGCGACTCGGATGCGGGACGGTCGTAGACGATGCCGGCCCAGCCCGGGAACGACCAGGACGAGGTACCCAGGCGGATGGATCCCGGCAGCGCCGCGCCCAGCGCGACATCCTCGGGCAGGCGCGCGGCCGGGCCGGGCGCGCCGCGACCTTGCGGGTCGGGCGGCGGGTCGCCGAAGAGATCGGGCGAGTCGGCAGGCAAATGCGGCGCGGCGGTGACGGGGGGCGCGCGATTATCGGTGAAAATCGACGCCTCGTCTGATCCCGTGCAAGCCATGCAAGTCGACCTCATCGACTACCAGAACGGCATCTCGGCGCTGGACTCCGGGTTTGCCCGGCCGCGCCTGGATGCGATCCACCTCGTGGTCGAGAACGGCGGCGTCGCGATCATCGACAGCGGAGTCAACGCCTCGGTACCCCTGCTGCTGGCGGCGCTCGCGGCCAAGGGGCTGTCGCCCGCCGATGTCGACTACGTGATGCTCACCCACATCCACCTCGATCACGCCGGCGGCGCCGGCGCGCTGATGGCGGCCTGCCCGAATGCGCGCCTGACGGTGCATCCGCGCGGTGCGCGCCACATGATCGATCCGTCGCGCCTGTGGCAGGCCACGGTCGACGTGTACGGCCTTAAGGCGGCGCAGCGCAGCTACGGCGCGATCGTCCCGGTGCCGGCCGGGCGTGTCATCGAGACCGGCGAGGGGCACCGCCTTGCACTGCGCGGGCGCGAGCTCGCCTTTTTCGATACGCCCGGCCACGCGCGTCATCACGTCTGCATCCGCGATTCGGCGACCGGACATTTCTTCGTCGGCGACTGCTTCGGCCTGGCGTACACCGAGCTGAACCTGCACGGTCGCCAGCACGTCTTCCCGACCGCGAGTCCGTCGCAGTTCGACCCGGACGCGCTCAAGCGCACCATCCGGCGCATCGCCGGCTGCGCGCCCGACGCGCTTTACCTGACCCATTACGGCCAGGTGCGCGACGTGCCGCGCATCGCGGAGGACCTGCTGCGCCTGATCGATGCGCACACCACGATGGCCCAGGCAGTGCAGGCGAGCGGGGCGCGCGGTGCTGAACGCCATGCGCTGCTCAAGGCCGGAGTGCGCGAGATCATCGCCGACGAGGCCCTGCGCCAGGGCTGGCCGCTGGCGCCGGCGGCGCTCGCGGAACTGTTCTCGATCGACGACGAGCTCAACGCGCAGGGGCTGGCGATCTGGCTCGATGGCGCTTGAGCGGCCGGGCCGCTGCGGCGGCTTTGGCCTCAGCGCGCCGCGCGCTCGAGCAGCATCGCGTCGCCGTAGCTGAAAAAGCGATAACGCGCGGCGATCGCGTGGGCGTAGGCCGCGCGGATCAGGTCATGGCCGGCAAAGGCGGCAACCAGCATCATCAGGGTCGACTTGGGCAGGTGGAAGTTGGTGATGAGAATATCGACCACGCGAAAGCGGAACCCCGGCGTGATGAAGATGGCGGTGTCCTCGCTGCCGGCGGCGATCACGCTGCCGCCCGGCGCGCGCAGCGCCGCCGATTCGAGGGCGCGCACGCAGGTGGTGCCGACCGCGATCACGCGCGAGCTGCGCGCCCGTGCGCGCGTGATCGCATCGGCCGTGGCGGCCGGGATCTCGTACCACTCGCTGTGCATGCGGTGCGCGGCGATGTCCCGGACGCGCACCGGCTGGAAAGTGCCGGCGCCGACATGCAGGGTCAGGAAGGCGCGCTCGACGCCGCGCGCGCGCAGGGCATCGAGCAGGGCGTCGTCGAAATGCAGGCCCGCGGTCGGCGCCGCCACGGCTCCCGGGCTCGCGGCATAGACGGTCTGGTAGCGCGCCAGGTCCTCGGGCGACGGCGCATGTTCGATGTAGGGCGGCAGCGGCAGCGTGCCGTGCGCTTCCATCAGCGCGGCCACCGACGCGCAGCCGGAGAAGCGCAGCAGCCAGAACCCGTCCAGGTGCTCCTTGACCACCGCACGCGCGCCGCCGTCGAGCTCGATCACGCTGCCGGGGTGCGGGGCATGGCTGGCGCGCAATTGCACGCGTGCCAGGAGCGGCCCCAGGACGCGCTCGATCATGACCTCGACGCGGCCGCCGGTCGCCTTGCGCCCCATCAGGCGTGCCTTGACGACGCGCGTCTGGTTGAACACCAGGAGGTCGCCGGGCTGGAGGAATTGCGGCAGGTCCCGGAACACGTGGTCGCGCATCGCGGCGACGGCCGGCAGCAGGAGCCGGCTGCCGGAGCGGGTCGGGGCCGGCGACTGCGCAATCAACTCCTCCGGCAGGTGGAAGTCGAAGTCCTCGAGCGTGTAGGCGTGCGGCATCGAGAACGATTTTATCGTTGCGTATAATCCTCAGCTGCGTTGCAGAAGCGTGCGCGAGGAGACTTGTCCGATCTCTGCCCGGGTGGCGAAATAGGTAGACGCAGCAGACTCAAAATCTGCCGGCCGCAAGGCCATGCCGGTTCGATTCCGGCCCCGGGCACCAGCGTTGGCGACTTCCCTGGCGCATGCACGATGCGACTGGCCCGCCCGAACCTCCGCCGTACCGACCACTGATGCTGCTGGAGCGTCCTGGAGTCGATGCCTCGCCTGAGGCCATGGCGGGTGATCCGGTGCTCTCCGGTGCGCTGGTGGCGCGCACCCGACGAGTCCTGACCTCGGCGCTCCTGGTGCTGCTCATCGCGGTACCTTCGCTGCTGCTCGCCTCCTGGGGGGTGACGGGGCCCAAGGAACGGGCCCTGCTGGCCGGCCTGACGGGCGTCGTCCTGGTGTTCTGGCTCCTGGTGCGCGCCGGGCGGGTGCGCGCGGCGCTCTACGGCGTGGTCTTCGGTTTCATCGCGTATGCGGTCGGGCAACTGGCCGCCTACGGGTCGATTCGTGGCATCGGCGTCATGGCCTTTGTCGGCGCGATCGTGCTGGGCGGTTTTTTCCTCGGGCGGGCCGTGCTGGCGCTCGCGGTGACGATCTCGCTGGCGTCGATCGCGTTCCTGATCCACGCCGAGAATGCGGGGTGGCTGCCGTCCCCCAACCTGGCGGTCGGCCTGCGCCACTGGATCGTCTATGCGGTCATCTTCGTCGCCCTGGCGGTGATCGTCTACGTGGCACGCAGCCTGCTCGAGGAAGCTACCCGCGAGCTCAGCCACGAACTGGGCAAACGGCGCCGCGTCGAGGAGGAATTGGGCCACGCCGAGGATATCTTCCGCGTCATGTTCCGCGAGAATCCCGCGGCGCTGATCATCACCACGCTAGACGGCACAATCGTCGACATCAATGCCGAGTACGAGCGCGTGTTCCGCATCGACCGCGCGCGCGCAATCGGCGCGAACAGCGCCGTGTTGGGACTGTGGCGCAGTGCCGCGCAGCGCGCCGCCTTCATCGATGATTTGCTGCGCTCTGGCCGCATTGCCAGCCGGCGCATCGGCTTTCGCCGCGCCGATGGCGAGGAGTTCGAGGCGGTCGTCACCACCGAGAGCCTGCTTTGGAGAGGCAGCACGCATTGTTTCTCCACCATCACCGACGTGAGCGAGGAGGCGCGCCTGCGCGACGCGCTCGAGGCCAGCCGGCGGCGCTTCTCGCAGGCGTTTCGCTTGAGCCCCATCGGCATGACCATCACGCGCCTGTCCGACGGCACCATCCTCGAGGTCAACGATGCCGACGAACGCACCCTGGGGCTCAGGCGCGAGGTTGCCGTCGGCCGCAGTTCGCTCGAGACTGGCGCCTGGACCGACCGGCAGGCGCGCCAGACGTTCGTCGATGAACTCCTGCGCGACGGCCGCGTGCTCGGTTACGAGACCCGCATGCGCCGCCGCGACGGCAGCGAATTCGACGCGCGCATCTTCGCCGAACGCATCGAGCTCGACGGCGAGGATTGCATCCTCGCGGCCATCCTCAACGTCAGCGAGCAAAAGCGCCACGAGAGCGAGATCCGCGACCTCAACCGCAGCCTGGAGGCGCGCGTCCGGTCGCGCACCCGCCAGCTCGAGGAGGCCAATGCCGAGCTGGAGGCGTTCTCCTACTCGGTGTCGCACGACCTGCGTTCGCCGCTGCGCGCGGTCGAGGGCTTCACGAGCCTCCTGGCCGAGGACTTGGGTGACAAGCTCGATGCCGAGGCGCGCGGCCTGATCGAGCGCGTCGTCACGAATTGCACGCGCATGAACCGCCTCATCGACGACCTGCTGGGCCTGTCGCGGGTCGGGCGCTTCGACCTGGTACGCAGCGCGAACGACTTGAGCGCCATGGCGCGCGAGATCGTCGACAAGCTGCGTCACGCCCAACCCGGGCGGGTGGTCGAAGTCGAGATCGAGCCGGGGGTGATCGCCGAGTGCGATCGCGAACTGGCGCGCATCGTCCTCGACAACCTGATCGGCAACGCGTGGAAATTCACCGGGCGCTCGCCCGATGCGCGCATCCGTTTCGGTCGCGAGAGCGGTCAGGATGCGGCGACCGTGTACTTCGTCGCCGACAACGGCGCCGGGTTCGACATGGCCTACGCGAGCAAGCTCTTCACGCCGTTCCAGCGCCTGCATGGGCGCGATGAATTCGAGGGTACCGGCATCGGCCTGGCGACCATCCGCCGCATCATTGCGCGCCACGAAGGTCGCGTATGGGCCGAGGGGGCGCCGGGCAGCGGCGCGATCTTTCGCTTCACCCTCGAGCGCGGCTGAAGGCGCCATGCCAGTGGCACCGTGCCTGGTGGCCGACATCGGCGGTACGCATGCGCGCTTCGCGCTGGCCGCGCGGGGCGCACGCATCGCGGCGGCCGACCAGGTATGCGACTGCGCCGCGCACCCTTCCATCGAGGCAGCGATCGAAAGTTTCCTGCGGACGCGCAACGTCCGCCCAGGGGCCGCCTGCCTGGCCGTGGCCGGCCCGGTGGACGGCGACGAGGTCAGCCTGACCAACGGGCCTTGGCGATTTTCGACCGCGCAACTGCGCGACCGCCTGGGATTGGCCAAACTCGTGGTGATCAACGACTTCGCCTCCCTGGCGCTCGGCCTGCCCTCGCTTGAGGGAGGCGAGACCGAACGCATCGGCGGTCTGGATGTCGGCAGCGACGCCCGCTTAGCCAGGGCCGTGCTGGGGCCGGGCACCGGCCTGGGGGTGGCGGCGCTGGTGCCGGGTCCGGCGGGGGACGTCGTGGTTGCCGGCGAAGGCGGCCACGCAGGCTTCGCTCCGCGCGACGAACTGGAAGACGCCTTGCTCGGGCGGCTGCGGCGTGCCCACGGCCACGTGAGCAACGAGATGCTGCTGTCCGGGCCGGGGCTCCTGGCGATCTATCGATCGCTGGCGGAGCTTCGCGGTGGCGCGCCGCGATGGACCGATCCGGCGCAGGTGAGTGCGCGCGGGCTGGGCGCTGACGATGCGCTGGCGCGCGAGGCCCTGGAGGTGTTCTGCGCGGTTCTCGGCGCGGTCGCCGGCGATGTCGCGCTTGCCTTCGGGGCGCGCGGTGGCGTCTTCATCGGCGGCGGCATCGCGCCGCGCCTGTTGCCGCTCCTGCGCAGCGGCCGCTTTCGCGAGCGCTTCGAGGACAAGGGCGTGCAGCGCGACTACGTGGCGGCGATCCCGGTGCGCGTGATCGTCGGGGGTGTTGCGGCGCTCAACGGCGCGCTCGCGACCCTGTCAGTCTAGGCGCGGCCGGCGGCCCGCATCAACGAGGCCACGCGCTCGAAGCGGGGGTCCGCGGCGAGCGCCTCGATGGCGCGCCCCTGCTTGCGTGTCCAGTTGGGGTATTCGCGCCAGGTGCCCGGGATGTTGACCGGTTCGGTCTCGCCCAGGATGTCGTCTAACTGCACCATCGCCAGCATCGACTCGGTGCGCGCGAGCACCGCGTGCAGGCTGTCGCTGGCCTGCGCGCCGTCCTCGCCCGGCGCCGGCAGGTCCAGCGCGCGGCACAGCGCCGCCAGGCCGGCGCGCTCGGCGGCACGCCGCTCATGGGCGGTCGCGCTCGTGGTCCCCGGCGGCAGGAGGCCCAGGCTTTCCTGCCGCGCGATGTCCCCGCCGTCCCAGAAATCGGCGACCGTGGGCATGTCGTGGGTCGCCAGCGTTGCCAGCGCCTGGCGCGGGTACTCCCAGGGCTGCTTGAAGGAACCGTCGCCATCCCAGTGGCGCTCGAAGAGCAGCACCCGGTACGACAACAGTCCGCGCTGGGACAGCGCGTCGCGCAGGCCGTCGGGCACCGATCCCAGGTCCTCGCCGATCACCATGCAGGCGCGGCGCCGGCTTTCCTCTGCCACGCATGCAGCCATGGCGTCGAAGTCATAGCGCACGTAGGCGCCCGCACTGCCGCGCGCGCCGCGCGGTATCCAGAACAGGCGCGTCAGCGCCATCACGTGGTCGATGCGCAGCGCCCCCGCATGGCGCATGTTGGCCCGCAGAAGGTCACGAAACGGCTGGTAGGAGGCGTCCGCCAGGCGCTCCGGGATCCACGGCGGCAGGCCCCAGTCCTGGCCCTCGCGGTTGAGCAGGTCCGGCGGCGCGCCGACGTGCATGCCGTCGGCGAACAGGTGCGGGTGCGCGGCGACCTCCGCGCCATCGGCGGCGGCGCCGACGGCCAGGTCGCGGTACAGGCCGATGCGCATGCCGGCCGCGCGCGCGGTCGCCGCCGCCGCGCCAAGCTGCAGGTCGCATTGCCACTGGAGGAATGCGTGAAAGCCGGACTCGGCGCCGACCCTGCCGGCGGGAGAGGTCGTACCCAGGCGCGCGGCTTCGAAGTCACAGAACTGCTGCAGCGCCTGCTCTCCGGTTTGCGCGGAGAACTGCGCCAGCGCGGCCTGGCCGGCCGTCCCCGTGTTCGCTTTCCAGTGCGTGTACGCGAGTCCCAGGATTTCCAGCTTGAGCGCGCACACCGCCGCATGGTCGACGCGCGGCAGGGCGCGCTGCGCAGCCAGGCGTGCCTGGAATTCTGGGCTGCCCGCCCGCAACGTCGCGTCACCGCCGTAGCCGGCGACGGCTTCGACGTCCAGGGCCAGCGGGTCGATGAACAGGCGCGAGGAGGGCGCGTAGGGACTGGCATCGTCGGGGCGCGAGAGCGTGCGCGCGTGCAGGGGATTGAGCCCGATGGCCTGCGCCCCGGCAGCGGCCGCGACGCGTGCGAGCGCGGCCAGGTCGGTGAAGTCCCCGCTGCCCCAGTTGCGTTCGGAGCGCAGCGCATAGAGTTGCACCGCCAATCCCCACACGCGCCTGCCCTGCTGCAGGTCCTCTGCGATATGGCAGGCCGACGGCGCGCACGGCTGGCCGCGCACGCGCGTCCGGCTCGCGCGGCGCTGCAATTCCTCGGCGGGCGGTCCCGGATAGCCCAGCGCGGCCACGATGGCGCGTGCGCCATCCTCGCTCAGGTCGCGGCGCTGGCCCAGGCCGTCCCAATAGCCGGGCTCGATGCCGCAGTCGGCCGCCAGGCGTGCGAGGGTTTCATCCATGCGCGGAAACGGGTGCGGATGCCAGCACGGCCAGGGACTCCGGGCCGACGGCGCAGTGGGCCTGGTCCGGGCTCACCTGCGCGCCGCCATCGCTGCTTGCGAGCAGCACCTGCCAGGGCGCGGCGGCGGCTGGCGGCAGGGCGAACGTGGTCGCGTCCGAGGCGCCGTTGATCAGCACCAGCAGCAGTGACTCGGACGCCTCGCGGCGCCCGATTACATAGGCGAAGGCGCGTTGGCCGAGGTCGTTCCAGTCCTCCGGGCGCAGCATCTCCCCGGCGGGTGACAACCAGGCGATGTCGGGTTCGCCCAGCCGCGTGGGCGTGCCGCTGAACCACCCGGTGCGCGTCAGCGCAGGGTGGGCGCGCCGCAGGGCCGCCAGGCGCCGGTGCAGGTCGGCCAGGCGCTCGTCCGCGCCATCCCAGTCGATCCAGGTGGTCGGACTGTCCTGCGCGTAGGCATTGTTGTTGCCATCCTGGGTGCGACCCTGGTCATCGCCGGCCGGAAACATCGGCACGCCTTGCGAGATCATCAGCGTGGCCATGAGCGCGCGCTTGAGGCGCTCGCGGCGCGCCAAGATGTTCGCATCCGCGGTCGGCCCCTCGACGCCGCAGTTGAGGCTGCGATTGTCATTGGTGCCGTCGCTGTTGCCGTGTCCGTTGGCCTCGTTGTGCTTGCGCTCGTAGGCGACCAGGTCGGCGAGCGTGAAGCCGTCGTGCGCGGTGACGAAATTGATCGAGGCCTGCGGCGCGCGTCCGTTGTGGGCGAAGAGGTCGGAGGAGCCGGTCAGGCGTCGCGCGAGTTCGCCGCGATGCACCGCGCGCGTGAGCCAGAAGCCGCGCAGCGCGTCGCGATAGCGGTCATTCCATTCGGCGAAGCCCTGCGGGAAGGCGCCGGTGTGGCAGCCGGTCGCATCCCATGGCTCGACGATGAGCTTGACCTGCGACAGGAGGGGGTCCTGGCGCAGGCAGGCCAGCAGGGCGGCCGCGGGGTCGAAGCCGTCGCGACCGCGTGCCAGCGCGGTGGCCAGGTCGAAGCGAAAACCATCGACGCCGAACTCGGCGACCCAGTGTCGCAGCGAATCCATGACCAGCTGCAGGACGCGCGGATGGGCCAGGTTGAGCGTGTTGCCGCAGCCTGACAGGTTGGCCGAGCGGCGCGCATCGGCGCCGGCTAAGTAGTAGACGCTGTTGGCGATGCCACGATAGCAGAGGGTCGTGCCGCGCTCGTCACCCTCGGCGGTATGGTTGTAGACCACATCGACGATCACCTCCAGGCCGGCCGAGTGCAGGGCGCGCACCATGGCGCGGAACTCGGTGGCCGGGTCGCCGCCGCCCGCGTAGCGGGCGGCAGGCACGAACCAGTTGATCGGGTTGTAGCCCCAGTAGTTGGTGAGTTCGGCGGTGATGAGCCCGGGCTCGTCGATGAACTCCTGCACCGGCAGGAGTTCGACCGTGGTCGCGCCGGAACGTTTCAGGCGCTCGATCGAGGCCGGGTGCGCGAAACCCGCGTAGGTGCCGCGCAGCGGCGCTGGCACCTCCGGGTTCATCATCGTGTAGCCCTTGACATGCGCCTCGCAGATCACCGTATCCCGCCACGGGATGTGCGGGCGGTCCGGGACGTGTCCGGTGGTCGCGACCACGCGGCACTTGGGCATGCCCCAGGCGTTGTCGCGCCGATCGAAGGACAGGTCGCCGCGCGCATGCCCGGGACGATGGCCATGGTGTGCGGCCGTCCAGCGGAACGCGCCGGCGAAGCCGCGCGCATAGGGGTCGAGCAGCAGCTTGTGGGCGTTGAAACGATGCCCTTCCTCGGGCGCGTACGGCCCGTGCACGCGATAGCCGTAGGCCTGTCCCGGCCGCAGCAGCGGATGGTGGCCGTGCCACACGCCGTCGCTGTGCGCGGGCAGGTCGAGGCGGCCGACCTCGTGAGCGGCATCCGCGTCGTACAGGCACAACTCGACCCGCGTCGCATGCGGCGCGTAAAGCGCGAAATTGACGCCCTCGCCGGTCCAGGTCGCGCCCAGCGGTGCCGCGGCCCCGGCAGACATCGCGGTCTGCGCGAGGTGATCGAAGTGCGGGCGCGCCGGCGTCAAGCCTCGTCCCTTGCCAGGTACAGCACCGCCAGCGGCGGCAGGGTCAGCGCGAGGGACGCGGGCCGGCCGTGTGCCGGCGCGGCCTGGGCGATCACCTGCCCGCCATTGCCGAGGCCGGAGCCGCCGTAGCACGCGGCGTCGGTGTTGATGAGCTCGCGATAGCGCCCGCCGTGCGGCACGCCGATCCGGTAGCCATGCCGCGGGACCGGCGTGAAGTTGCACACCACCACGATGTCGCGCGCGCCCGGCGTCACGCGCAGGAACGCGATCACGCTTTGTGCGTGGTCGCGGTGGTCGATCCATTCGAAGGCGGCCGGTCCGCTGTCGTCGCACAGCGCGCTTTCGCGCCGGTAGCAGGCGTTGAGGTCGGCGACCAGGCGCATGAGGCCTCCATGCCGCCCATCGGCGAGCGCGTTCCAGTCGAGCTCGCCGTCGTGGTTCCACTCCGCCTCCTGGCCGAATTCGCCGCCCATGAAGAGGAGCTTCTTGCCCGGCTGGGCCCACATCAGCGCATAGTAGGCGCGCAGGTTGGCAAAGCGCTGCCAGCCATCGCCCGGCATCTTGCGAAGGAGCGAACCCTTGCCGTGCACGACCTCGTCATGCGAGAGCGGCAGGATGAAGCGTTCATTGAATGCGTACAGGAGGCCGAATGTGAGGCGGTCGTGGTGGTGCATCCGGTGCACGGGGTCGCGGCGCATGTAGTCGAGCGTATCGTGCATCCAGCCCATGTTCCACTTGTAGCCGAAGCCCAGCCCGCCGTCCTCGGCAGCGCGGGTCACGCCGGGCCAGGCGGTCGACTCTTCCGCGCAGATGATCGCGCCCGGCACGCGCGTGGCGATGATGCCGTTCAACTCGCGCAGGAAGCTGACCGCCTCGAGGTTCTCGCGCCCGCCGTCCTGGTTCGGCACCCACTCCCCGTCGCGCCGGCTGTAGTCCAGGTAGAGCATGGAGGCGACCGCATCGACGCGCAGTCCGTCGACGCCGAAGGTCTCGAGCCAGTACAGGGCGCTGGCGATGAGGAAATTGCGCACCTCGACGCGCCCGTAGTTGTAGATCAGCGTGTTCCAGTCGCGATGCACGCCCTGGCGCGGGTCGGCGTGCTCGTAGAGGTGCGTGCCGTCGAACCGTGCCAGCGCATGGTCGTCGGCCGGAAAGTGCCCCGGCACCCAGTCGAGGATCACGCCCACCCCTGCGTCCTGGAACTGCGCGACGAAGTCCGCGAACTGCTCCGGCGTGCCGTGGCGCGCCGTCGGTGCGAACAGGGCCGTGGGCTGATAGCCCCAGGAGCCGTCGAACGGATGTTCGGTCACGGGCAGGAGCTCGATATGCGTGAAACCGAGCGCCTTGACGTGCGCGAGCAGGGGCCCGGCAAGCTCCGGCCAGGACAGGAAGGCGCCGCCCTTGCCGCGCCGCCATGATCCGGCGTGGACCTCGTAGATCGACACGGGCCGGGTGCTGCCGGCCGGGATGCGCCGGGCGGTGCGCGCCGCCAGCGGTGCAGCGACGATCGACGCCGTCGCCGGGCGCAACTCGGCGCGGCGCGCGAACGGGTCGGCCTTCAAGAGCGGCGCCCCGCCTGCGGCAGCGAAGAGCGCGTACTTGTAGTGCGCCCCGACACGCGCACCGGCGACAAAGCCTTCCCAGACGCCACGGCCATGCACCTGTCGCAACGGGTGGCGCGTGGCGTCCCAGTCATTGAAGTCGCCGACCACGGCCACGCTGCGCGCATTGGGGGCCCAGACGGCGAAACTGACGCCCTCGACCCCCGCCTTGCGCCCCGCATGGGCACCCAGCACCTCGTAGAGGCGCTGGTGGCGCCCCTCGCCGATCAGCCATGCGTCGATTTCGCCCAGCACCGGCGCTGGCGGGCAAGCGGCGTCCAGGGGCGCTTCAGGCGGAGAGCGGGTGGACACGCCAGATGCCTTGGGCGTACTCGCGGATGGTGCGGTCGCTGGAGAAGGGGCCCATCGCCGCGACATTGAGGATCGCGCGGCGGTTCCACTCCGTCGGATCGGCGTAAAGCGCGTCGATGCGCGCCTGCGCATCCATGTAGGCGCGGAAGTCGGCCAGCAGCAGGTAATGATCGCCGTGGGTGGTGAGCGACGCGACGATGTCGCCGTGTCGGCCGGGTGCCTCGGGCGAGAAGGTTGCCCCGCCGATGTCGTCCAGCACCGCGGCCAGTTCCGGGTCTGCCGCCAGCAGTTCGTGAGGCCGGTGGCCGGCAGCGCGCCGCGCCGCGACTGCGGCGGCAGAAAGGCCGAAGACGAAGATGTTGTCCGCGCCGACCGCGTCGCGGATCTCGATGTTGGCGCCGTCCTCGGTGCCGATGGTCAGCGCGCCATTGAGCGCGAGCTTCATGTTGCCGGTGCCGGAAGCCTCGGTGCCCGCCGTGGAGATCTGCTCGGAGAGATCCGCCGCCGGAATGATGGCCTGCGCCAGCGAGACGCCGTAGTTGGGCATGAAGACGACCTTGAGCAGCCCGTCGACGCGCGGGTCCGCGTTGATGGTGCGTGCGACGTCGTTGATCAGGTGGATGATGCGCTTGGCCATCACGTAGGCGGAGGCCGACTTGCCGGCGAAGATGACGGTGCGCGGCGTCCAGTCGCGCTGCGGTTCTGCGAGGATGCGCCGGTAGCGCGCCACCACGCCCAGAAGGTTGAGCAACTGTCGCTTGTATTCGTGGATGCGCTTGATCTGCACGTCGAAGAGCGAATCCGGGCGCACTGCCACGCCGACCTGGTGGCTGATGATGTCGGCCAGGCGGCGCTTGTTGGCGGCCTTGACGGTCGCGAACTGGGTTGCAAATGCCGGGTCCGCGGCCAGCGGGCCCAGGCGGGCGAGCTCTTCCAGGTCGGTGCGCCACGCGCTGCCGATATGACGGTCGATGAGGCGCGCGAGCCCGGGATTGGCCAGCGCCAGCCAGCGGCGCGGCGTGATGCCGTTGGTGCGATTGACGATGCGGCCCGGGAAGAGCGCGTCGAAGTCGGCGAACACCGTGTCCTTGAGCAGCTGCGAATGCAGCTTCGAGACGCCGTTGACCTTGTGGCTGGCCAGCACCGAGAGGTAGGCCATGCGCACGCGCCGGCCGTGTCCCTCGTCGATCAGCGACACGCGTCGCAGGAGGTCGCTGTCGTCGGGGCGCTCGCGCCGCACCTGGTCTAAGAACAGTTCGTTGATGTCGTAGATGATCTTCATGTGGCGCGGCAGCACGCGCTCCATCATCGCCACCGGCCAGGTCTCGAGCGCCTCGGGCATCAGGGTGTGGTTGGTGTAGGAGAAGATGCGCGTGGTCAGGCGCCATGCCAGGGTCCACGGCACCTTGCGCTCGTCGATCAGGAGGCGCATCAGTTCCGGGACCGCGATCGCCGGATGGGTGTCGTTCAGGTGGATCGACACCTTGTCTGCCAGCTGCTCGACGCCCGCATGGGTCTTGAAATAGCGCCGCAGCAGGTCCTGCAGGGAGGCGCTGACGAAGAAGTACTCCTGCTTCAGGCGCAACTCGCGGCCGCGCTCGGTGCTGTCGTCCGGATACAGCACGCGCGAGACGTTCTCGGAGGCATTCTTGGCCTCGATCGCGGCGGTGTAGTTGCCCTGGTTGAACAGCGCCAGGTCGATCGCCTCGCTCGAGGTCGCCGACCACAGGCGCAGCGTGTTGACTGCGCTGGTGCCGTAGCCGGGGACCAGGGTGTCGTAGGCCATCGCCAGCACGTCGTCGCTGTCGACCCAGTGCGCCTGGCGGTCACGCTCCTCGATGCGGCCGCCAAAGCGGATGGTGTACTTGACCTCGGGGCGGGCGAATTCCCACGGATTGCCCGCCACCAGCCAGTGGTCCGGGACTTCCACCTGGCGGCCATCGACGATGCGCTGGGCGAACATGCCGTACTCGTAGCGGATGCCATAGCCGAATCCGGGCAGCGCTAGCGTCGCCATCGAATCCAGGAAGCAGGCGGCCAGACGACCCAGGCCGCCGTTGCCCAGCGCAGGATCGGGTTCGAGTGCGGCCAGTTCATCGAGGTCCAGGCCCAGTTCCCGAGCCGCCGCGTGGCATTCGTCGAACAGTCCCAGAGAGATGAGGGCGTTCGACAAGGAGCGCCCGGGCAGGAATTCCATCGACAGGTAGTAGACCCGCTTCACGTTCTGGCTGTACTGGGCGCGCGTGGTCTGCATCCAGCGCTCGACCAGGCGATCGCGCACCGCGGCCGAAAGCGCGTAGATCCAGTCGCGGCGCGAGGCCGCCACCGAATCTTTGCCGACGGTGTAGAGCAGGTGGTGGGCGATCGACTTGCGCAACGAGTCGATGTCGCGTCCGACGGTGTCGGACTGCGTCTGGTCAGGTTGGGTGCGGGTATCCATCAGTGGCGTCAGGCAATTGGCATGCGAAGAATGGCAGGGACGAGCGGTCCCGGTACGGCTGGAATGCCCCTGGGGCACGCAATGATCATGCCTGCGGCCGCAGTTCTCGGTAGACAGCCAGATACTCCAGGGCGGGCACGGACCAGGCGTGATTTTGCGCCATGCCGGTGCGTTGCAGGCCTTGCCAGAGGGGCGCGTCGCTCCAGGCCAGGCGCGCGCGCGCGAATGCCGCGCACAGGTCGTCGACATGCGGCCGGTCGAAGACGAAGCCGCTCGCATCGCCCCTCTCTAGCGCGGCCGGAGAGGCATCCACGACGGTATCGGCCAGGCCGCCGACGCGGTGCACCAGCGGCAGGGTTGCGTACGCCATGCCGTACATCTGCGTGAGTCCGCAGGGTTCGAAGCGGGAAGGAACGGCGATCATGTCCGCCCCGGCGATGAGGCGGTGCGCGAGGGCCTCGTCGTAGCCGATGCGCACCGCGACGCGGCCCGGGTATCCGTCCGCGGCCTTGCGCCAGGCGCTTTCCAGCCGCGCATCCCCGCTGCCCAGGAGCGCGAACGTGAATCCGCGTGCGACGAGCGACGGTAGCGCATCGAGCAGGATGTCGAGACCCTTTTGCGGCGTCAGGCGGCTGACCACTGCCACCAGCGGGCCCTCGCCCGGCGTGAGCGCGAGCGTGCCGGCCAGGTGCGCGCGGCAACGCTGCTTGCCCGCAAGTTCGAGCGCGTCATAGTGCGCCGGCAGGTGTGTGTCGGTGGCGGGATTCCAGTGCAGCGTGTCGACGCCGTTCAGGATGCCGCGCAGGGCGCCGGCGCGCGAGCGCAGCAAGCCATCCATGCCCATGCCATGGAGGTCGGTCTGGATCTCGCGCGCATAGGTCGGGCTCACGGTGGTGATGCGGTCGGCGTAGAAGAGCCCCGCCTTCATGCAATTGAGCGCGCCGTGAAATTCCAGTCCGTGCATGGAGAACTGGTGCGCGGGCAGGCCGAGCCTGGCGAATTCGTCCCCGGGGAACGACCCCTGGTAGGCGAGGTTGTGGACCGTGAACACCGCCGCCGGGCGGTCGCCGCCGCGCGCGGCCAGGTAGGCGCAGGCGAGGCCGGCGTGCCAGTCGTGGCCGTGGACGATGTCGGGCCGGAACGCGTCGATGCCGCCGTCGGCGAACGCGGCCGCGATGAGGCCCAGGAGGGCGAAGCGCTGCAGATTGTCGGGCCAGTCCGACCCGTCGGACCGGGTGTAGGGGTTGCCGGGGCGCCCGTACAGCGCGGGCGCATCGATCAGGTAGGTCGGTATGCCTGCCAGGCTGCCGCGCATGAGGTTGATCGTGTCGGCGCCGAAGCGCGGCGCAAGGCTTGCCACCCGGCGCGCGCCTTCGAGCGCGTCGCGCAGGGCGGGGAAGCCCGGCAGCAGGAGGCGCGCATCGGCGCCTGCCTCGCACAGCGCACGCGGCAGCGCGGCATTGACGTCGGCCAGCCCGCCGGTCTTGAGCGCGGGGTGGATCTCGGTGCTGACGTACAGGACCTGCATCGGCCGGACGGTCATCCCCAGGCGGCGCGGGCCGCAAGGCGGTCGATCATCGCCTGGGTGACCAGGACGATGCCTTCCTCGCTGCGCAGGAACCGCGCGTCATCGGCCTGCGGGTCTTCGCCGATGACAAGACCGGGCGGGATGTGCACGCCACGGTCGATCACCACGCGCGAGAGGCGCGCGCCGCGCCCGACCTCGACCGCGGGCAGCAGTACCGCCTGCTCGATGCGCGCGTACGAGTGCACGCGCACCTTGGAGAAAAGCACCGAACGCGCCACGTGCGACCCGGAGACGATGCAGCCGCCGGAGACGATCGAATCGACCGCCATGCCGCGCCGGTCATCGTTGTCGAAGACGAACTTGGCCGGCGGCAATTGCTCCTGGTAGGTCCAGATCGGCCACGAGGTATCGTACATGTCGAGGGCGGGCGTCGGCATGGTCAGGTCGACGTTGGCCGACCAGTAGGCATCGACGGTGCCGACGTCACGCCAGTAAGGCTCGGCGGCATCATCGGAGGCCACGCAGGAGAGGGCGAAAGGGTGCGCGCAGGCGACGCCCTGGCGCACGGTCTCGGGAATGATGTCGCGCCCGAAATCGTGACTGGAGGCGGGATTGCGGATGTCCGCCTCGAGCAGGTTGAACAGGTAGCCGGTGTTGAAGACGTAGATGCCCATGCTGGCAAGCGCCCGGTCGGGCTTGCCGGGCATGGCCGGCGGGTCGGCCGGCTTTTCGACGAAATCGAGGATCTGGTGCGAGCGATCCACGGCCATCACGCCGAAGGCACTGGCCTCGGCACGCGGCACCTCGATGCACCCCACGGTGCACTGCGCGCCGCGCTCGACGTGGAATTCCAGCATGCGCGCATAGTCCATCTTGTAGATGTGATCGCCGGCCAGGACGACGATGTAGTCCGACTTGTGGTCGCGCACGATGTCGATGTTCTGGTACACGGCGTCGGCGGTGCCGCGATACCAGGATTCGTCCTCCGTGCGCTGCTGCGCCGGCAGGAGTTCGACGAATTCGTTGGCCTCCCAGCGCTGGAAGCTCCAGCCCTTCTGCAGGTGCCTGAGCAGGCTGTGCGACTTGTACTGGGTGATCACGCCGACGCGGCGAATGCCGGAATTGATGCAGTTCGACAGCGCGAAATCGATGATGCGGAACTTGCCGCCGAAATACACGGCAGGCTTGGCACGCCGCGCCGTGAGGTCCTTGAGGCGCGTCCCGCGGCCCCCGGCCAGCACCAGGGCCACCGCGCGACGCGGCAGTTGTAGGCGTGAAAAGCCGTTCGGTTGCATGCGTGGCTCCGGAGGATGGAAGCGCAAGACTAGCAGGATGCGCGGGCGCGGCTGCCGCGCAGCCCGAACACGCGGCGATGCACCAGCCAGTCCAGCGCGCAGTAGAAGACCCCGGCAGCCAGGGGCGGGTTGAGGGTGGCCAGGCCAAGTCCCGGCGCGACCGGCCGCCAGCTCCAGTTGCCCAGTGCGGTACCGTACAGTTCCAGCAGCAGCGCGATGACGAACATGGTGGCGTACAGGCGCTTGTGCCGGCCGAAGGCCATGAAGACGCAAAAGATGGCGAACAGCGGCAGGCTCAGCGTGTCCAGGCCGCAGAACGCAAGCCAGGCCACCAGCGGCGCCGCCATGAGCGGGACGGCCAGCGCGGCGCGCGCGGGCAGGCGCTGCGCGAGGATGAGACCCAGCAGGTACAGCAGAGCGTGCCCGGGCGGAACGAACAGCGGCACGTTGCCGAACTGGTAGTCATACAGGCCCCATGCCAGGGAGGCCACCATTTCGCCGAGCCCGGAGATCCAGGTGCAGGCGACCAGGCGGGTGGCGAGCGGGCGCGGCAGCCTCAGCACCAGGCCGGTGAGGATGGCCCATACCGCGATGCTGACGACGACCTGGCCGGGAAAGCCGGCGACCCGATCCACGGCCAGCCCGATCGCGATCGTCGCCACGACCAGAAAGGCGACGCGTCCCGCGTGCGGCACGGCCGGCGTCGCGCTCTGGTCGTGCGGGTCGTCAAGGTCTGTGGCGGAGGGCGACCGCCGGTCGCGCACCAGCGCGGTCGCGAGTTGCATCGCGCCAGTGTAACAAGGCGCGGTCCGTGCCTTGCGATCGCCGGGCGCGGGGCGAGACTAGACCTGCTCCACCGGTCGCGCGTTGCCGGCAGTCACCAGACGCAGCAGGTCGCGAAACGGCGCCGGGCGGCCGAACAGGTAGCCCTGGCCCTTTTCGCAGCCGTAGGCCGCGAGCGTCGAGGACTGTTCGCGACTCTCGACGCCCTCGGCGGTGACCGGCATGCCGAGCCGGCTCGCCAGGTCCAGCACCGCGCGTACCACCGCCTTGCCGCGGCCCGATCCCATCGCCGCCGTGAAGGACTGGTCGATCTTGATCTCGTGCACCGGCAGGCGCGCCAGCTGCCCGAGGGATGAGTAGCCGGTGCCGAAGTCGTCGATGGCGAATTCGACGCCATAGTCGGCCAGGAGGCCGACCACGCGCTCGGCCATGCCCACGTCCTCCATGAGCATGCTTTCGGTGATCTCGAAGCGCAGGCGCTCGGCGGCTACTCCGGAGACGCGCAGGAGTTCGCCGATCTCCTTGAAGAGCTTGAGGTCACGGAAATCCAGCGCCGAGAGATTGACGTTCACGCGCAGTCCGGGCGGCAGCAGTGCAGCGGCGGCACCGAGGTCGCGCGTCACGCAGCCCAGCACCACCCGGCTGATGGCGCGGCTGAGCCCGGCCGCGTCCGCCAAGGGCAGGAATCCGGCGGGAGTGAGCAGACCGCGCGTGGGATGGCGCCAGCGGATCAGCGCCTCGGCGCCGGCCAGCTGACTGTCGCTCAAGCGCACGATCGGCTGGTAGTGCACCTCCAGGGTATTGCTGTCGATGGCGTTGCGCAGTTCCTGTTCGAGCTGGATCTCCGTCAGGGCGCTCGCGGCGCTGGCGGTGCGCGGGAGCGCCGGCGCGGACCGCGAGCTGCGCTTGCTCCGGCGGCGCCTGGCATCCGCATCGCGCAAGAGGGCCTCGGCTTCGCTGCCGTCTGAGGGAAAGCGCGCCACGCCGACGGCGGCAGTCAAGGAAAACTCGTAGCCGTTGACCTGCACCGGCTCGGCCGCGCAGGCCTCGATACCGGCGACCACGCGCTCCACCGCCACGCCCTCGCCGGGCACCAGCGCCGCGAATTCGTCGCCCGAGAGCCGTGCCAGGCGCACTCCGGGCGGCAACTGGACCTGGGCGCGCGCGGCCAGCGCCTTCAGCACCAGGTCGCCGGCTTCGTGGCCCAGCGCCTCGTTGATGAGGCGAAAGCGGTTGAGGTCGAAGGAAATCACAGCGAAGGGGCGCGCGTCCGCGCTGCCGCTCAGTCGCCAGATGCGCTCCATCAGCGCGTAGCGCGAGTACAGGCCGGTCAGCGCGTCGCGCTCGGCCACCTGGCGCAGGCGCGTGATCCAGGACTCGCGCCGCACCCGTTGCGCCAGGAGCGTGCCGATCAGCTGGGAGAGCGAAGGCAGCAGCGCATCGGCGCGACGCGGGTTGCGCGAGAGGAACTGCACGACGCCGATGCAGGTTCCGGTATCGACCAGGATCGGAAACGTATAGGCAGAGCGGATCCCGCAGCGCTCGGCCAGGGCGCGTTCGGCGAAGCGCACCTCGGCGGCGACGTCGTCGGACCAGCAGGCCTCGCGCGCGGCGTGCACTGCGCCGACCATGCCTTGGCCGCTGGCAAGGCTGCGCCCGCGCGTGGAGTCGGCCAGTTCCTCCAGGCCCGCCCCGGCGGGCGCGTGGATCGCCAGGCAGCGCAGATGCTGGCCACGCGCGTCCATGAGCCAGCATGAACCCATGTCCCACCCCAGTCCGGCGCACACGGTCTGCAAGGCGCTCTCATAGGCGGTCTGCGACTCGATGTCGCGCAGCAGCGCTTCGCTCACCTTGAGCGCGATGTCGCGGCGCACGGCCTCGCGCCGCGCCTCGGTGACATCGATGATGAGTCCGTAGAGTTCGCTGCTGCGCGCCGACTGGGTGCGCCGCACCGCCAGTCGCACCCAGCGTGTGCCGGACTGCGGCAACTCCAGCGCGACTTCCAGGTCGACCTGCTGCCCGCTCTCGATGAGTTGCCAGAGAGCCGCGCCGAAGCGGTCGCAATCGGCGCTCGGCGCATGCGCCAGCGCTTCGTCGAGGCTGGCGTTCGCTGCCTCGATACCCAGCAGCGCGCGTGCCGACGCCGAAAGCTGGAAGCGCTCGAACTCGTCGACCTTGAAATGGCCGAACGAGGCTATCGACTCCGAGGCATTGAGGCGTTCCTCGAGGGACTTGAGGCTGCTGCTGGTGTGCTCGAGCAGGACCTCGAGGCGCTGCGAGCGTGCCAGCAACTCGGCGGTCTCGACGCCGCCGCCGGGCAGGACTGCCAGTTCCTGGGTCAGGCTGGGCGGCAACATGGGCGTGCGCTCGGGATCACGGCAGGTGTGACCGGTGCTGCGGCAATGGGGGACAGCGGTTGTAGCACACGCCCGGCGTGCCTCGAGTGACACGGGGAAGCGATTCGGCACGTTTTGTGACGCAGTTCACATTTGCGGCGCCGCTGCCTTGCGCCGCCTGCGGACCTAGAATGGCGCGCTTGCTCCGGTCCCTCACCCTGCCGGAACACGCCGCGCGCAGCCGTCTACAGAGCTCATGATCCCGCAGTCGTTCATCGCCGACCTGTTGAACCGCATCGACATCGTCGATGTGGTCGGCGCGCACGTGCAGTTGAAGAAGGGCGGCGCCAACCTGCTCGGGCTGTGTCCGTTCCACAACGAGAAGTCGCCCTCGTTCACGGTCAGTCCCGCCAAGCAGTTCTATCACTGCTTTGGCTGCGGTGCGCACGGCTCCGCCATCGGCTTCCTCATGGAGCACGCCGGCCTGTCCTACGTGGAGGCGATCCGCGACCTGGCGCAGTCGATCGGCATGGCGGTGCCCGAGGAAACCGGCCCGGGCGGCCCGCGCCTGGCGGCGGATACTGCGCGCGACCTCACCGAACGCCTGGAGCGCGCCGCGACTTTCTTCCAGTCGCGCCTGGAAGGCGCCGAGGCGGCGCGGACCTACCTCAACGGCCGCGGGCTGACGCGGCGTGCCGCACGCATCTTTCGCATCGGCTATGCGCCGGACGAGTGGAACGCGCTGAAGGAGGTGTTCGGCGAGCAGTACGACGATCGTGCCATGGCCGACACCGGGCTCACCATCGACAGCGATCGCGGCACGCGTTACGACCGGTTTCGCGGGCGGGTGATCTTCCCCATCCGCGGCACGCGCGGCGCCATCATCGGCTTCGGCGGGCGCGTCATCGGCGCCGGCGAGCCCAAGTACCTGAATTCCCCCGAGACTCCCCTGTTCGACAAGGGCCGCGAACTGTACGGATTGTTCGAGGCGCGCCAGGCGATCCGTGAAGCCGGCCGCGTCATCGTCGTCGAAGGCTATATGGACGTGGTCGCGCTGGCGCAGGCGGGCATCGGCTACGCGGTGGCCACGCTGGGCACCGCCTGCACGCCGGCACACGTGCAGAAACTCGCGCGCCAGGCCGATCGCGTGGTGTTCTGCTTCGACGGCGACGCGGCCGGGCGCCGCGCCGCCCGGCGCGCGCTGGACAATGCGCTGTCCCTGGTCTCGGACGACAAGGTCTTCGCATTCCTGTTCCTGCCCCCCGAGCACGATCCGGACAGCTATGTGCGCGAACATGGTCGCGCAGCCTTCGAGGCGCTCGAGCGCGAGGCATTGCCGCTCTCGCGCGTGCTGATCGACCAGCTGCGCGAGGAGGCCGACCTCGGCAGCGCCGAAGGGCGTGCGGCTCTGGTCAGCGCAGCCAAGCCGCAGCTCCTGCGCATCGCGGCGCCGGGCCTGCGCTTGGGCCTGGTCAAGGAGATCGCGTTCTTAGTCGACATGTTGCCCACCGAGGTCGAGCGCCTGTGCGACCTGAAGCCGCAGGCAGCGCTGCCGCGTGTCGCTCCACCGCGCGTCGCGCGCGCGCCGATGACCCCGTTGGACGAGCAGATCGTGCGCCTCCTGGTGCGCGACCCGGGCCTGGCGGCGCTGGATGAGACCGGGCGCCATCGCGCCATCATTCCCGGCGCATCCCCGCTCCACGCATTGCTGGACGCGATCAATTCGGCGCCGGGACCGGTTTCGGCGGCATGGCTGGTCGAGCATCTTGGCGGAAGTGATCTGGAGCCGCTCCTGCGGCGCGCGCAGGTCGAGGAACTGGAAATCGAGAAATCCGGCGACATCGTGGTCTCGGAGTACCTGCACGCCCTGGAGGCAATGCGCGGTCAGTGGCGCCGGCAGCGCATGGAGGAACTGGCGGCGCGCGCGGCCGGGGACAGCGGCGCCCGCGAGGAGTACAGCGCGCTTCTGGGCGAGGAGACGCGCCAGCGCGCAAGGTCGGGCGCAGGTTGAAATGGCCTCGTCAGAGGGGCTGTCGGTGCTATAATCGCTGGCTTTCCCTTGACGCGCCAACGCGGTCGTCTGCCGGGTGTCCCCCCCGCGCAGGCAAGCCCGTCGTGAATCGTGCGCGTACCTTCCCCTCACGCAGAGGATTTCATGGCCAAGAAGCCCGTCGCCAAAGCCGCCCCCAA
>JAEUOR010000070.1 GCA_016790635.1 Burkholderiales bacterium | reverse complement strand
GACATCATCGCGCGCATGATCGCAACCCGCCTCGAGGCCGCCTGGAGCCAGCAGGTAGTCGTGGAAAACCGTGCCGGCGCCTCGGGCATCATCGGCAACGACCTGGTCGCCAAGGCCGCTCCGGACGGATACACGGTGTTGATCGGCATCACCACCCTGGTGCAGATGCCGCATTTGAATCCCAAGCTGCCGTATGACGTGTTCAAGGACTTTGCGCCCGTCGCGCAACTGGCCCTGTCGTCGAACCTGTTCGCGGTGCCGTCGACTTCGCCGGTCAACAGCATGCGCGAGTTCCTGGCGCAGGCGCGCGCCAACCCCGGCCGTTTCTCGTCCTATGGCTCTTTCGGGGCAGGCACCACGTCGCACCTGCATGGCGAACTCTTCAACCTGCAGAATCGCCTCAACCTGACCCACATTGCCTACAAGGGCGGCGCACCGCTGGCCACCGACCTGATGGGCGGCCAGGTCGCGTCCGGTTTCATCGACCTGGCCTCGGCGCGTTCGCACATCGCCTCGGGCCGCATGAAGTTCCTGGCGATCTCGGGGACGCGCCGCTTTGCCGGACTGCCGGACGTACCGACCTTCGCGGAGCTTGGCATGCGCGACTTCGAAGCCTCCGGCTGGTTCGGCATGCTGCTGCCGGGAGCGACGCCGCGCGACATCGTCACCCGGCTCGGGGCCGAGACCAACCGCATCATGAAATTGCCGGAGGTCGCCGGCCGCCTGGCCGACATGGGTCTGCAAGGTGTGGACAGCAGCCCCGACGCCTTCGCCGCGGCGATCAAGAACGATTTCGCGGTGTGGGGCCGTGTGGTGCGCGACGCGCAGATCAAGGTCGACTAGGTCGGTCAAGGGGCGCGGCCGCCGCTGTTCCTGCGGCGTTCCCCGGTCATACCAAGGTATGAGTGCGGCGCAGCCGGATGAGCGCTAAGCTATGTCCCGTTGAGGCACGGGAGGCGCGCATGAAAATCCTGCTCACCGACGACCACTGGATCATGCTGGACGCGATGAAGTCGGCGCTGACCGCGATCGCGCCGGGCAGCGAGGTGCGCACCGCGACACGTCTGGAGGACGCGATCAGGCTGGGCGCCGCAGAGAGCTTCGACTTCGCCATCCTCGACCTCGGATTGCCGGGTACGGCCGGCATCTCGGCGCTGACGACCTTTCGCGAGGCTTTGCCCGACGTTCCCGTGGTGGTCTTTTCCGGCACCTCCAACCGCGCGACGGTGCTGGCGGCGCTGGACGCCGGGGCCATGGGTTTCATCCCCAAGACCGCGCCGCACGATGTGTTCCTAGCGGCGCTGCACCTGGTGTTCTCGGGCTCCATCTACATCCCGCATGAAGTTCTCGACGGCGACGAACTGCCGACCGCGCCGCGCAGCGACGCCATCGATGCGCTCAAGCTCACGCCGCGCCAGAGCGAAGTCATGCAGATGCTGCTCATGGGACTGTCCAACAAGCGGATCTGCCGCGCGCTCGGCATCACCGAGAGCACGGTCAAGATCCACGTCACCGCGGTGCTGCGCGCGCTGCGTGCGACCACGCGCACCCAGGCGGTGATCAACGCCGCGCGCCTGGGAATACGCGTCGCCGAGCCCGCGGCCTCGGCCTGAGCGCGGTTTGGACGACAGCCCGAGCCTCGCGCCGGCGCGCGAACTCCAAGCCGCGCCCATGGTGACCGGCGCGCCCGCGGCGCGCCTGCCCCTGGACCCCGAAGCACGCAAGGTCGCGTATCGGCTGCATTTCACCGTCAACCAGGCGGTCAGGAACTCGTTCGCGGTGCCGATCATCATGGCCTTCTGCGCCCTCATCACCTGGAACGACCCGAGTTTCAACCTGGGCGTGGTCTGGGCTCTCGTCGTCATCGCAATCTACGTCGCGCGGGCCTTGCTGCTGCGTCCCGGCATGGACTTGAGCGCCATCGAGAGCGCGCCAGCCTTGTGGGCACGCCGGCTCGACCTGGCAACGGGCGCCGCGGGCCTGGCGGTCGCCTGCGGCCCGGCCTTCCTGTTCCCGGCATTCACCGACTGGTCGCGCATGTTCCTGTCGATGCTGCTCTTGTCCTGGCTGGCCGGTTCGATGGCCTCGCTGGGCGCGCGGCCCGCCTTGTTTCGCCTGTACATCCTGCTTTTCATCGGCGGGATCGCGGCCGGCTGGGCGCGGTCCGACAGCGAAGGCGTGGGCGAGGTGCTGCTGCTGCTGCTGGTCTTCGCCCTGATCGCGGCTACCTTCGCGGCGCGTTTCGCCGTGCAGGTCGCCTCGGGCATCGACATCCGCTTCGAGAACGAGCGCCTGCTGGCCGAACTCTCGCAGGCCAAGGCGGCGGCGGAGGAGTCGAGCGCGGCCAAGTCGCGCTTTCTCGCCGTGGCCAGCCACGACCTGCGCCAGCCCCTGCATGCGCTCACCATGCTCAACGGCATGCTCGGCAACGCGCGCACGCCGGAACGGGTGCGCGAACTGAGCGTGCAGATGGAACGCGCCTCACAGACCCTCGATCACCTGTTCACCTCCCTTCTCGATTTTTCGCGCCTCGAGTCGGGCCGCACCACGGTCGACATCGGGCCGTTCTCGCTCGCTGCCCTGCTGCGCCGACTGGAGGGTGAATACCGCCCGCGCGCCGAAGCCAAGGGGCTGTCCCTGGTGTTCGACGGGGGCGAGGTCCATCTCGAATCGGATGGCCAGATCGTCGAGCGCATCGTCCGCAATCTGCTGGACAACGCGATCAAGTTCACTGCTTCCGGCAGCGTGCAGGTGCGCGCCGCGACCGCGGGCGACCGCTTTTCGATCAGTGTCACCGACACCGGCCCGGGGATCCCGGAGCGCCTGCGGGAAGCGGTTTTCAAGGAGTATTTCCAGGTGGAAACGTCGGCCGCGCAGGCCGGGCTGGGGCTGGGTCTGGCCATCGTGCGACGCCTGGCCGGTCTGATCGGGGCGGACCTGTCGCTGACCCCGATGAGGCCGCACGGATCCTGCTTCGCACTCGGCTTCCCGCGCAATGTCTTGTGCGCCCCCCCCGCGCTCGGTGCTGCGCTGGGCGCCGCGCCGCCGCAGGTGTCGCTGGACGGGTTGCGGGTAGTGTGCATCGATGATGACCCGCAGGTGCGCGACGCCATGGTCACACTCCTGGCCGAATGGAAGTGCGATGCGATCGTGGCGGGTTCCTTAAGCGACGCGCTGGCGCTTCTGGCCGATCGCGCGCCACCGCAAGCGATTCTGTGCGACCTGTCGCTCGGGCGCGGAACATCAGGGGTCGATGTGATCGCCGCCCTGCGCGCGCGTTTCGGCCCCTTGCCGGCGGCGATCGTGACCGGCGAGGCCGGCGTCGAAGCGCGCCCGGACCTGGCGCAAGCCGACTATCCGGTGCTCATGAAGCCGGTGCCGGTGCCGGAACTGCGCGGCGTGCTGGAATCTTTTCGCGGCGGAACTTGAGGAAAGCCATGCGCTGGTTATCGGAGAGCTACGAACAACTGGTGTCGCACGGCAGCGGCGACACGGTCCATGAAGCCGTCGTCGTCGGCTCCGGGTATGGTGGCGCGGTTGCCGCCCTGCGCCTGGCCGAAGCCGGCCTCAAGCCACTGGTGCTGGAACGCGGCGACGAGTACCTGGCCGGCGAGTTCCCCAACGACGCCGGCGAATTGCCGGCGCACGTGCGCCTGTCACGCTGGGGCGAGGAGCGGGTCACCGGATACGAGTCCGGTCTGTTCGACTTTCGCCTGGGAGGCACGGTCGGCGCGCTGGTGGGCAACGCGCTTGGCGGTGGCAGCCAGATCAACGCCGGGGTGGCGGTCGAACCGGATCCACGCACTTTCGCCAAGCCGGCTTGGCCGCGGAACATCCGCGACATGGCGGGCGGGACGGAGTTGCGCGAATACTTCAAGCGGGCACGTGACGAATTGCAGGTCGAGGATTTTGGTGCTGCGCTGGCGCAAGCCGACACCGTCCCGGACGCGCCGCCCCGGCCGGCCAAGAATCGCTCGTTGAAGGAATTGAGTGACATCCTGGAGCGCAAGGATTCCAAGCAATCGAAAGTTCGCTTCGAGCATGCCACTATCGCCGTCAATCTCTTGCCCCGCCCGGCTGGCGATCAAGGTTCCCGCCTCGCCGATCAATGGCCGTCCAAGCCCTGCGTGGGCTGCGGCGATTGCGTGAGCGGATGCAATCACTCGGCCAAGAAGACCTTGACCACGACCTACTTGCCGGCGGCGCGCGCCGCTGGCGCGCGCCTCTTCACCGGCGTGACCGTGCTCGGCTTCGAGCGCGAAGTCGACGGTACCTGGCGTGTGAACTGCACTCGGACATCCTTGCGCGACTGGCTGCGAGAAGGGGTGCAGCAAGAACCACTGGTATTGAGGGCTCGCAAACTGATCCTGGCGGCGGGCACCTTCGGCAGTACCGAATTGCTCCTGCGTTCGCAGACGGACGCGCTCAAGTTCTCGTCGCGTCTCGGCCAGCAATTCTCCACCAACGGCGATTCGATCGCGGTCGGGCACCTCATGAGCGACCGCGTCGACGGTGTCGGCGCCGGCAGCCGGGCCGTAGGGCGGCCGGAGTTCTTCGTCGGGCCCACCATCACCGCGCAGATTCGTGTGGATGACAAGGATGATGTCAAGAAGAGCGTGCTCATCCAGGAGGGCGCGATCCCTGGGGCCATCGCGGGCATCTTTCATGAGCTCGTCACGACCTCGGCGACGTTTGCGCAGCTGGCCAATGCAAGCTTTCGCGGCGAGGCGGGCGAAGTGCCGGGCGTCGCGGATCATCTGGCGCTCGATCCGCGCGCCTTGACGCACGATCAGACGCTCCTGGTCATGGGCCATGACGAGGCCAGCGGTGTCCTGAGACTGGGCGGGGCCAGCGGCAAGTCGCTCTACCTGGATTACCCGAATGTGGGCGAGCAGGAAGTGTTTCGCCGCCAGGAAGAGTTGCTGCGCGGGGTCGAAGAACAGGGCGCGATCTACCTCGCCAACCCCGCACTGCACCCGATCCCCGCTTCCACCGGCGACGTACTGTCGGGCCCCAAGATCGGCGGTGGCGCGTTCACGGTGCACCCGCTAGGCGGATGCGCGATGGGCGACGACGCGGCGAGCGGGGTGGTCGATCATCTGGGGCGGGTCTTCGAAGCGAGTGGTGCAACTGCTGCGGTACACCACGGCCTCATGGTGCTGGATGCATCCATCGTGCCTTGCGCACTGGGTGTGAATCCGCTCCTCACGATCACCATGCTCGCTGAGCGGGCCATGGACGGCATTCTGGGAAGCGTGAGGACGCGCGGGCACACGGCGGCGCTGCCTGCGTATCCCTACGGGTTGCTGCCGGAGCGCCCCTATACCAACCCTCAGGCTGACCGCATCGCGCTGCAGTTGAGCGAGATCATGCGCGACGACCCGACCACACCTTCGGACCGTCCCTGGCGCGCGGCGCTGGTCGTGCACTTCACCGCAGCCGACGTGAAGCGCCTCTTTGCCGACTCCACGCATGAACTGGCGATCCAGGCGCAAGCCGGCGCGTCCAGGCCGCAGGTCGATTCGCGCCTGACCCTGACCTCGGCCGACGGGAAGCGCCGAGTCGAGTACGCGGTGACTGGCGGCACGGTGCGCATCCTGCCGGTGCCGCGCCCGACGCGCTGGCAGCGGTTCCTGGCGCGTATTCGGGTGCTCCTGACCTGGTTCATCGCGCGCGGCTTCGACGAGACCGTGCGTGGACTTATCCAACGCCTGCGCCGTCTGCGGGCGAGGCTGCGCGGTGCAAGCCCGGCGGAGCGGTGCCCCGGCCTGCCGCAAGCCAAGATGAGCCTGCGCGACCAGCTGCGGGGACTCTGGCGCATGGCCGGTCATGCTGCGGAAGAGCGTCGCATCGACTATGAGCTCGACCTCGAGCAAAGGGGCACGGGCGCCAGGCATACCATGGTCGCCAAGAAGCATCTGGCCTATGCGGCCAGCTGGCGCGCGCTCGTCACCCACTTCATGCGCAGGTTGGCCGCACTCGGCGCGCGCCTCGTGGGCCGTCGCATCGCCTATGTGCCGCTCGAGAGAAGCAACCTGTGGAAATCGTTGGGCGAAGTCGACTATCGTGTCCTCGATGGGGACCGCGAATTCGCACGCGGGATCATCGGTCTGGACCTGGTGGATATGGGGCATCGTTTCATGCCGCAACTCCTGGCCAGGGGCGATACCGCCAATGCGATGGTTTCTGCCGCGGGATTCCTGCTCATGTTCGCGCGTCTTTTGATCAAGACCCGACTGTGGGATTTCCAGCTTCCGGATTATCCGCGTGAGTTGCCGCGCGAATTCCAAGAGGAGAAGTCTGGGTTTGTTTGCGTGCCTGCCGCCGACAGCGACAAGGAAGTCGAGTTCAAGAACGTGAGCTTCCCGCCACTGCGCATCATCCGTGACGGACGTCTGGTGGTGGTTCCGGCGCAGCCCGCCGAAAAGCTCGAGGTTGAGCGCTTCCGCTCCGGGCGCGAAGTAAACGCCGACCCCAAGGAACGGGGCCAGGCGCAATCCCGGCAACGGGTGGCTACCCCGGTCGAGGGGCAGGAGATGATCGAACTCATGCTCACGCGCTACGCGCGACCCGCCGGCGAACGGCCCGACACCGTGGTCGTGGACAACGCGACCCGCATCAAGACCATCATCCTCATGAACGGCTTCGCGCAATCGACGTTGCCGTTCGTCGCTCAAGAGTTGGAACGACGACTCAGCGGACAGGACGAACCCAACCTGGCCGAGTTTTTCTATCAGCAGGGCTTCGATGTGTGGCTTTTCGACTATCGCACCAGCAGCCTTCTGGACGCCTCGAAATCGCCGTGTTCGATGGACGACATCGCGATGCTGGACGTACCGGCGGCGGTCAATCATGTACTGGGCAAGGTCTCTGCGGAGCTTGGGCTGAGCGACACCGATCGACCGCAGCTCTACTTTTATGCCCACTGCGTCGGCGCGGCATCGGTGGCCATGGCGCTGCTCTCAGGCAGTCTGCGCTATCTCGACGGGCCGTCGAAGGTAGCCGGCGTCGCGCTCTCGCAGATGCAGATGCTGCTGGTCGCCGGACGTTCCGGCCAGACGCGCGTGCTGGTGCCGCCGTTCTTGCGCGACGTGCTGCGCGTCGACTTTCTGCGCCTGTCGGCTGCGGAACGGCAGCCGGACGCGTTCGAGGCCGTGCTGGACCGCTTCTTCGCCACCCTCGATCCCGAAGGAGGCGAGTATTGCCCGCACGAGTTTTCACGCATCCACGAGCATCCGGACATGACCACCTGCAAGCGCATGTCCGGCACCCTGGCGCCGCTGCTCAAGCACGACCGCATCCGGCTTGCCACGCACGAGCGCCTGCCGATCTATTTCGGACGCGCCAATGTCAACCTTCTCGCGCACGGCGGCAAGTGTGTGGAGTACGAGCGCCTGGTCAACGAGGACGGCCAGAACGTCTACGTCACCGAGGCCAACATCCGCGCGCACCTGGACATTCCGGTGGCGCTTGTTCACGGCCGCCAGAATCGCCTCTTCCATGTCGAGTCGTGCGAGCGCACTTTCGCCGAGATCGGCCGGGTCAATCCGGGCTTTGTCGACGCAAAGGCTTACCGCAAGATCATCGCGGACAACTTCGCCCATTTCGATACCACCATCGGCTATGGCGCCAAGCCGGATAACCTGATGCAGGAGCAGATTCTCGAGAAGCTCAAGGCCTTCTACGAGGACGCCTGGACCATCAATAAACTGCAGTGCGCGCAGCCAGGCAAGCCTAAGCGCCGCTCGCGCTTGCGCGCCCCGCTGGCTGGCCCGGTGATCGGCTGGACTCGAAAAGGGGCAATGGGCCGGCGTCTCGTGCGCGTCTGGATCGAGGTCGACGAAACCGAGACCGATCCTGCGCGATATGTCATCACACGGGTGCGCGGTGCCGACGGCGTTGCCAGGGTGCAATTGTGGCCGGTGCTGCGCGTGCCGATGGCCGGACTGGCGGAACAAGAGTCCGACAGATCCGACGAGCCGGACGTGCGCAACATCGACGAGCTCATCGCAGCAGCGCGCAGCGCACTGGCGCCCGCGGACGCGGTGCGGCGCCCTTGGAGTGGCGATGCGCACATCGCAATCGGCCTGGCCGACCTGGAGTTCGACCTGGATGACGTCGCGATTGCGCAAGGTGCGGTTGTGGAGATGGCCAGCCTGCACGATATCGCCCTCAGGCCGGCGGGTGTCGGCAGGCCGGACCCGCAGATCGCTGTTCCGCGCGAACCGGCTACCGCCGTCATGGCTGAGGATGTCGGCATGGCGGGCCTGCCGATCGCTGTTCCGCTTGGACCGGAGGAGCTGTGCCAGGACGGCATGCCGGGCGCATGCCAGGTCGAGGACGGCGTGCCGCGCGGATGCCTGGTCCAGGCGTTGGCTGAGCTGCCGCCGCTCGCTGTACCAATGCTGCGTACAACTTCGTTTGCCGAAAAGGCGGACGGGCAGATCAAGCCACTTCCGATTTCACTTGACGCGCATCCTCGCGCGGTGGCGCAACTTTTCGCCACGCTGGAATTCGAGCGTGCTCTGCGCGACAGAATCGCGCTCGAGCCTGACCCCGCGACGTTTTCCCGCTCCATGCGCAGCATCGAGATGCCGGGTCGCGACCAGTGCACAATCAGCCGGCGCACTCTTGTCGGTGGCGAGCCCGATCAGCCTTTGCGCTTCATGGCCGGCTGTTGTCGCCATCCGGGCTTGGGCTTCGAGGCGTATCGTGCCGACCTCTCCTTGAGCGAGCTGGCGTCGGTCGCGCAGGGTGCCGCGCCGGACTTTTGTCTCATGCTGGGCGACCAGATCTACGCCGATGCAACCGCGGCGCTGGTCGATTCGTCGTCCCCTGTCGAGAAGATCGCCTTGCGTTATCGCAGCGCCTGGGCATCGACCGGTATGCGCGCCGTCACCGCATCGATGCCCACTTACATGACCATCGACGATCACGAGATCGACGACAACTGGAGTAGTGATCGCCTGGAGCCGCCCACCCCGCCGACGTCGCCCACCCCGGCCGAGTTGCGCGACTATGCCGCTGCGTTGCGCGACCATGCCGCCGCGTTGCGTCTCCACCAGACCGCCTGCGGCGCGTACGCTGCCTACCAATGGTCGCACTCGCCGCGCAACCTCATGGGCCTGCCCGGCTTCAACTACGATTTCGAATGCGGCGGCCATGATTTTTTCGTCCTCGATACGCGGTCGCAGCGCAAACGCTTCGGCGCCGGCGTGCCGGCGGTGGTTTCATCGTCGCAACTGGCAGCTCTGTCCCGATGGCTGGACCGGCCGTCCTCGGGTTGCCCGCGTTTCGTGGTCACAGGTTCAGTGTTGTTCCCGGGCCTGGCCGCGTACCGCACCGGCGCAGCCAAAGACCTCGCCGCCGATAACTGGCAGCTCTGCGCTACGCAGCGCGAGGAAGTCCTCGCCGCGGTGGTAAGAAGCGAGGCTTCGAACGTTGTCTTCATCTCGGGCGACTATCATTGCGACGCGGTGGCCGAACTCCGCTGGAGGGGTGAGTGCCGCGCGCTGGCGCTGGTCGTGCCGCCCTTTTACGCACCCTATCCAGGGGCCAACGTCAAGGCCTGGGAGGTCTTGGCGCAGGAAAGCTTCACGGTCGCCGGAGGTACGCCGGTCGACGTGATCGCCACCATGGGTGAAGGCAGCGGATTTGCCGGCATCGAGGTCCGGAAGAACATGGAGGGCTTTTGCGAGCTGACCACGGAATTTCGGCGCATGGACTTGAACTTCAAGTCGTCGGTGGCGAAACCCAAGTTCGTCTCCAGTACCAGCAAGTTCACGTTCAAGGCGGGGGTGATTGAGCGCGTCCCTGGAATCCTCGCCTCAGACGCGCAATGACACTTCGCCACTCACGATACGGTGCACGCCCTCTGCCGTCTCCAGGATCAGCGCGCCGTCGGCGCTGACCCCGGCGGCGATGCCCTGCAGGTCTTGCGCGCCCTCACGCAGAAGCGTGACCGGCAAGCCGGTGTGGGCGTGCAGCGAGTTCCAGTCGGCCGCCAGCGAAGCAAAGCCGGCCGCCTCGAAAATCGCCAGGACTTCGGCCAGACGCGCGAGCATGCGCGCCAGGAGGGCGTTGCGATCCGCGTGCGCCCCCTGCGAGACCGCATCCGCATGGGGTTGATCGATCCCCTGCGCGGTGATGGGCAGCACGTTGATGCCGATGCCCAGCACCACACGTGTCTCGCGTGCGCTGGCCGGCCCGATCTCGACGAGTATGCCGCCCAGCTTGGCCCAGCCGGCCTCGCGCACCGCAAGCAGGTCATTGGGCCACTTCAGCACGATACCGGTGGCACCCGCATCTTCCAGAGCGCGCGCAGCGGCCACCCCGACGGCCAGGCTCAAGCCCATCAACTGCGCCGCCGGGCGCCGGAAACGCCACAGCAGCGAAAACGCCAGGCTTGCGCCGGGCGGGGCGACCCATTGCCGGCCGCGCCGGCCACGACCGGCAGTCTGTGCTTCGGCGGCCAGCACATGTCCGTTCCTTAAGTCCGCCGCGCGCGCGAGCAGGTCGGAGTTGGTCGATCCGGTCGTAGCGACGACCTCGACGACAAAGGTCTTGTTGAGCGCAGGCGGCAAGGCAGCCGCGACACGGCGCGCTTCGAGGGGCGCTGCGCCCGGGTCTTGCGGGGACGTCGAAGCCCTGCGTATCCTGTCCATGGCCGTATCCGGCAAGATGCGTTTGTTACACTCGGCGCGCCGCAGTCGCGGCGCTTGCATGTCGCGCCGCCCGGTTCTCTTCGCCCCTCATGACACCTGCCGCGCCGACGCTCGAAGTATCCCGCACTGACGCCGGCCTGGTGCTGGCGCCGCGCGGCGCCTGGAACGTGCAGGGCTTGTCCGGCGGCGGCGGCGGGCGCCAGGCGCGCCGTCGCATTTCCGCCCTGAAGGACGAACTGGCGCGCCATGCGGGCGGACCGATCGCGCACTGGGACCTGACCCGCGCCGAAGCGTTCGACCACGTCGGCGCGATGATGCTGTGGCGCGCCTGGCAGGGACGCCTGCCGGAACGGCTGTCGGTGGAGGCGCGGCATCGTCTTTTGTTCGACAACTTCGCCATCATCCAGCCGCTGACCTCGGACAAGAAGCGCTTCGATCCGCTGGCAGGGGTGGTGCTTGTCGGCAGCGAGTTGCTGCGCTTCTTCGACCATGCTGCGGGCTTTGTGCGCCTCCTCGGACAACTGGTGCTGGACCTGGGCCGCCTGGCCGCGCGCCCGCAGGCCGGCCCCTGGCGCGAGATTTCCGCCAATGTCTATCGCAGCGGCGCCCAGGCGCTCGGCATCACCGCGCTAGTGGGCTTTTTGATTGGCATCGTCCTGTCCTACCTGTCGTCCAAGCAGTTGAAGCAGTTCGGCGCCGACGTCTACATCGTCGACCTGCTGGGCGTGGCGATCATCCGCGAACTCGGGCCGGTGCTGGCGGCGATCCTGGTCGCCGGGCGCTCCGGTTCGGCGATGACGGCATCCTTGGGCGTCATGCGTGTCACAGAGGAACTCGATGCGCTGTCGGTCATGGGCATCCCGCACGGTTTTCGCCTGATCCTGCCCAAGGTGCTGGCGCTGGCCATCGCGCTGCCGCTCCTGATCCTGTGGACCGACGCGGTATCGCTCCTGGGCGGCATGGTCGCGGCCAAGATCCAGCTGGACCTGTCGATGGTGTATTTCTTCAACGCCCTGCCCAATGCGGTCAAGATCGAGAACCTTTGGATAGGGTTGTCCAAGGGCGTGGTGTTTGGCGCGCTCATCGCGCTGGTGTCCTGCCATTTCGGGCTGCGCATCGAGCCCAACACCGAGAGCCTCGGGCGCGGCACCACCAGCGCGGTGGTGTCGTCGATCACCCTGGTGATCCTGGCCGACGCGGTGTTCGCGATCGCGTTTTCCAACGTGGGCATCTGAGCATGGGTGCCGGCGTCGAACACGTCATCGAGATCGAGGGCCTGTGGACCAAGTTCGGCGATTTCGTCGTGCACCGCGGGGTCGACCTCAAGGTGCGGGCCGGCGAGATCCTGGCCTTAGTCGGCGGCTCGGGATCGGGCAAGACCACGCTCCTGCGCCAGATGCTGGGCCTGGAACGGCCGCATCAGGGCCGTGTCTCCATCCTCGGGCAGCGCCTGGACTCGGCCGATCGCGCCTCGCTCAAGGGCCTGCGCAATCGCTGGGGCGTACTGTTCCAGGAAGGCGCGCTGTACTCGGCCCTGCCGGTATTCGACAACATTGCGCTCCCCTTGCGCGAACTGAAGTGCTTCGACGAGGAATTGATCCGCGAGATCGTGTTGCTCAAGCTGGCGATGGTCGGCATCGAGGCGCGCCATGCCGCCAAGATGCCGGCCGACCTCTCCGGTGGCATGGTCAAGCGCATCGCCCTGGCGCGCGCGCTCGCGCTCGAGCCCGAACTGCTGTTCCTGGACGAGCCCACCGCCGGTCTCGACCCGGACCGGTCGGATTCCTTCGTCGCGCTGATCCGCGATCTGCACCGCGAACTCAAGCTGACCGTGGTCATGGTGACCCACGACCTGGACACTCTCTTCGAACTGACCACTTCGGTGGCCGTGCTGGCCGACCAGAAGGTCATCGCCCTCGGTCCCGTGCGCGAGGTGATCGCCATCCCGCATCCGTTCATCAAGGCGTTCTTCTTGGGCGACCGCGCACAGCGCGCCATCGAGGTGATTCGCGAGTATCCGTTTGTGGTGTAGATGCGGCGATTCGCGCCGCCGGCTCCCTTGAGATAGAGTGTTGACTGTATGGAAAATCGTTCCCACGCGCTCGTCGCCGGTCTGTTCGCGATCCTCCTCGCGGCCGGCATCGTCGCGGCCGCGATGTGGCTCAACCGCGACACCCAGGTGCGCACGACCTACATCCTCACCACCGTCGGCTCGGTCGCGGGCTTGAACCCGCAGGCCGCGGTTCGCTATCGCGGCATGGAGGTCGGCAAGGTCGAAGCGATCGAGTTCGACCGCGACAAGCCGGGGCAGATCCTGGTCCGGATCGGAGTCACCCCGAGCACACCGATGACCACGGCGACCTTCGCCGAGCTGGGCATGCAGGGACTGACCGGGCTGGCCTACGTGCAGCTTGACGACGATGACAAGGTCAAGGCCCCGCAACCCTTGGCTTCGTCCGCACACGAGCCGGCGCGCCTGCGCATCCGCCCCTCGATGTTCGATCGCTTCAGCCTGTCGGGCGAGGACGTGCTGCTGCGCGCCTCGACGGCGATGGACCAGATCAACAAGCTCTTGGCCGATGACAAGCAGGCGCTATTGGTGCAGACGCTCACCAATCTGCAGACCGTTTCGTCGCGCGTGGGTGACCTGATCGGCGAGGTGCGCCCGGCGGTCAAGGGCGCTGCCGGCCTCGCCGAAGACGGGCGCAAGACGCTCAGGAACACCGACGAAGCGCTTGCTTCAGTGGCACGCCTTTCGACCGAGATCGCGCGCAAGCTCGATCAGGTCGATCGCATCGCTGCGAGCGCGGAGACCATGGGGCGCGCCGCCACCGACATCGGCCGCGCCGCGACCGACGCCGGCCGTGCCGCAACGGCCATCACCAGCGAGACCGTGCCGCGCCTGTCGCTCCTGATCGACGACGCGCGACTTGGACTGCGTTCAGTGGATGCCACCGCGCGTTCCTTCGAGCGCACCGCCGATCGCATCGGCGAAGAACCGACCAGCGTGCTGTTCGGCCTCGGGGCGCCGCGTCCCGGCCCGGGAGAAGCGGGCTTCGTGGCGCCGGGAGCGGCTCGATGAGACATCGCGTCACATGCGCGGTGCTGGCCGCGGCCCTTCTGGCCGGCGCGTGCGCGATGGGCCCGAAGCCGCCGGCGCCGCTCGCCAGCTACGACTTCGGGCCGCCGCCCGCGCCGCTGTCGGGGTCGCTGCCGAAGGCGTTGGCCGCGATCGAGGTCGCCGCGCCGCGCTGGCTGGATTCCACCGGCCTCATGTACCGGTTGGTGTATGCCGCCGGCGCACAGCCGCAGGCCTATGCGCAGAGCCGCTGGATCGGCACCGCGCCTGCGCTGCTGGAGGCGCGCTTCAAGGAACGCGCGGTCGCTTCGCGCGTGGTGCTGGGCGGGTCAGGCCCGGTCCTGCGCATCGATGTCGATGAATTCGTGCAGCACTTTGATGCCGAGAAGTCGAGCCGCGCCGTGCTGCGCGCGCGCGCGACCCTGATGGCCGGGCGCGAGGTCGTGCGTCAGCGGCAGTTCATCCTCGAGGAAGCCGCCGTCACGCCGGACGGCCCCGGCGGCGCAGCGGCGCTGGCGCGCGCCGCCGACCGCTTGATCGAGGCCGTGCTGGGCTGGGCCGGGGGCGGCTGATGCGGTCTGCGCGGAATTCGCCGCTGGCGCGGGAATTCTGCCTGGTGTATGCGCTCCTGATCGTCTATGCGACCCTGCATCCGTGGACAGGCTGGCGTGACAGCGGGTTGTCGCCATGGGCATGGCTCTCCAAGTGGCCGCGGGTCACCCTGCCGTTCGACCTGGGCCTCAATGCCGCCGCCTACTTCCCCTTTGGCGCCTCGGTCGTGCTGGCACTGGCGGCTCGTTGGCGCCTGCTGGTGGCCGTGCCGGTCGCGGTCGCGCTGGGCGTCCTGCTGTCGGGCGGACTGGAGTCGCTGCAGACCTATCTGCCCAGCCGCACCCCTTCCTTGGCGGACCTTGCCGCCAACGTCGCCGGTTCCCTGGCCGGGGCACTCGTTGCCGCGCTCGGCCTCAAGTGGGTCGGCGGCGGCGCGATCACCCAGGCTGCCGGCAGCTGGATCGATCCGGCGCCGGTTGCCGCACGCGCGCTGATCCTCGCAGGCCTGTGGCTCTTCGCGGTGCTTTTTCCGGAGAGCCTCCTGTTCGGCCACGGCAGCCTCATCGCCTGGCTCGGTCCCGTGACCGGCTATCCGTTCACGCCGGCGGAATTCGTGCGTGTCGAGACCGCGGTCACCGGCGCGAGCCTGTTCGCGGCCGGCGCGCTGGTCGCTTCGGCGCTGGCGCCTTCCGCGCCGCGTCTCCTGCTGGTGCTCGCGTTCGTGATCGCAGCCGGTGCGGTGCGGACCCTCTCGCAGGTGGTGCTGTTTCCCCCGGAACATGTGCTGGCCTGGATGACGCCCGGCGCCCTGCGCGGTCTGGGTGGTGGCGCGCTGGCGCTTTGCCTGGTGTTCTTCCTGCCGCGCGCCATGCTGCTGACGCTCGCGGCGATCGCGGTGACGTTCTGCACCGTGGTGGTCAACTTCGCGCCGCCCAACCCCTACTATGCCGCGACCGTGCAGGAACTCAATCCCGGGCGCTTTCTCAATTTCAACGGCCTGACCCAACTGGTCTCGACTGCCTGGCCCTATCTGGTGCTCCTGTGGGTGCCGTTTGCACTGGCTGCGGCGGGACGTCGGCCCGGCTGAGCGTTTTCCTGAAGTCGCGCCCCTTATACTCCCGCGCTCACCCACGCGACGCGCACCTTGCCATGAGCTTTTATCGCCATCACGTCTTTTTCTGCACCAACCAGCGCGAACCCGACGCCGAAGGCCGCGTGCGCCCCTGCTGCGCAGCCAAGGACGCCCAGGGACTGCGCGACTACGCCAAGAAGAAAGTCAAGGCGCTGGGTCTGTCCGGTGCTGGCGCCGTGCGTGTCAACAACGCCGGCTGCCTGGACCGCTGCGAGGAAGGCCCCTGCGTCGTGGTCTATCCGGAAGGCGTCTGGTACACCTATGTGGACGCGAGCGACATCGACGAGATTGTCGAGTCGCACCTGCAAAACGGCCGCATCGTCGAGCGCCTGCGCATCTGATGCCGGCCGCGAAACGCGTGCTGCTGGCGGGCCCGGCCGGCGCGATCGAGGCAGTCATCGAACGTCCGGCCGGCGCGGTGCGCGGCCTGGCGCTCGTCGCCCACCCGCACCCGCTCTACGGCGGAACCCTGGACAACAAGGTCGTGCAGACCCTGGCCAAGTCGATGCTGGAGTTCGGCTATGTCGCGGTGCGGCCCAACTTTCGCGGCGTGGGCGCGAGCGAGGGCGTGCATGACGAGGGCATCGGCGAAGTCGATGACCTGGATCGCGTTGTCGACGCGGTGCGCGCAAGCGAAGCCGTCCCGGCGGACACGCCGCTCGTGGGCGCCGGGTTTTCGTTCGGTTCGCTGGTGCTCTCGCGCCTGGCCAAGCGGCGTGTCTTTACACGGCTGGTCTTTGTCGGCACGGCAGTCACGCGCGGGCGGGTGGAGGATGTACCCGCCGACACGGTCGTGATCCACGGCGACCGCGACGACGTCGTGCCTCTGGACCTGGTGCTGCGCTGGGCCGAGCCGCAGGAACTGCCGGTCACCGTCATTCCCGGCGCCGATCATTTCTTTCATCGGCGCCTGCACATCGTCAAGGCCATCCTGCGCGCGGCCTGGCACGCAGACAAGGGCTCGGACGGCAGCGGCACGCTATAATTTAAGGCTTGATTTTTCAAGCCTTTTTGCGATTTTCGTGCAACTTTCTGCCGCGACTCGCGCCCTTTCGGGCGCCTTGCTGTTGTTGTTGACCTCCCTGGCTTTTGCGCAGAGCGTCCCCGCGCCGGTGATCAACGCGCGCGCCTGGCTGCTCCTGGACATGACCGGCGGCCAGGTGCTGGCCAGCCACATGAGCGAGGAGCGTTTCGAACCGGCGTCCCTGACCAAGCTCATGACCGCCTACCTGACCTTCGCGGCGCTGAAGGCCAAGACGATCACCGAAGACCAGGTGCTGCCGGTCTCTGAAAAGGCCTGGAAGGCGGTTGGCTCGCGCATGTTCATCGAGCCCAAGAAGCCGGTCACGGTCGGCCAGGCCATCCGCGGCATGATCGTGCAGTCGGGCAACGATGCCTGCATCGCGCTGGCCGAACTGATTTCCGGCAGCGAAGAGGCTTTTGCAACGGCGATGAACCGCGAAGCCGCGCGCCTGGGGCTCAAGAACACCAGTTTTCGCAATTCCACCGGCCTGCCCGACCCGCAGCACTACTCGACCGCTGCCGACTTGGGACGGCTGGCCGCGGCAATCCAGCGCGATTTTCCCGAACACTACGCGCTGTACTCGATGAAGGAGTACAGCTACAACAACATCACGCAGTCCAACCGCAATCGCCTGTTGTGGATGGACCCGCACGTCGATGGCATGAAGACGGGGTTTACCGAGGCCGCCGGTTACTGCCTGATCTCCTCGGCCAAGCGCGGCCCGCGGCGCCTGCTCGCGGTGGTGCTCGGCGCGCAAAGCGAAACCGCGCGCGCCGGCGAATCGCAGAAGCTGCTCAACTTCGGCTTTCTCAATTTCGACGCGGTGCGCCTGTACGAAAAGGGCCAGGCGGTCGCCAGCCTCGAGGTGTGGAAGGGCGAGGCGCGTGAACTCAAGGCCGGCTTCGACCGTGACTTCTACGTCGTCGTCGCCAAGGGCGAAGCCGCGCGCGTCAAGGCCACCCTGACCTCGGCCAAGCCGCTGATGGCGCCGATTGCCGGCGGGCAGGCCGTCGGCAGCCTCAAGGTCAGCGTCGACGGGCGCGAGATCGCCAGCGCGCCGGTGATCGCGTTGAACGCGGTCGCGGGCGCCGGCGTGCTGGGGCGTGCCATCGACACGGTGCGCTTGTGGTTTTCCAAGGGCTGATGCAAGGCGGTGATGCAATGGTTTACCTGAATGGTCGCTGGATGCCGATCGAGGAAGCCTCGATCCCTGTGCTGGACCGCGGTTTCATTTTCGGCGACGGGGTCTACGAAGTCGTACCCGTGTACGGCAGGAAGCCGTTTCGCCTCGAAGGCCACCTGGCACGACTGGAAGCCAGCCTCAAGGCGATCGCCATTGCCAACCCGCATACGCGCGAAGAGTGGCGCGCGCTGGTGGCCGAGATCATCGCGCGCCAGCCCTTCGACAACCAGGGCGTCTACTTCCAGGTGACGCGCGGTGTGGCGCGGCGCGACCATGCCTTTCCGCGCAATGCGAAGCCGACGGTCTTCATGATGTCCAACCCGCTGGCCACGCCGTCGGCCGAGACCTATGCCAAGGGCGTCGCCTGCGTGACGGCGGTCGACAACCGCTGGCTGCGCTGCGACATCAAGTCGACCTCGCTCCTGGGCAACGTGCTCATGCGCCAGTTCGCCGCCGAGCATGACGCCCTCGAGACGGTCATGTTTCGCGACGGCATGCTTACCGAGGCCTCGGCTTCGAACGTGCTCGTGGTCAAGGATGGCGTGATCCTCTCGCCGCCGCAGGGCAACCTCATGCTGCCCGGCATCACGCTGGATGCCGCGATCGACCTGGCGCGCGCGGCCGGGTTGCCGCTGACCATGCGGCCGATCAGCGAGGCCGAAGTGCGCGGCGCCGACGAGCTGTGGCTGTCGTCGTCGACCAAGGAAGTCCTGCCGATCACGCGCCTGGATGGCGTGCCGGTCGGGCACGGTGAGACCGCCGGTCGGCCGGGGCCGATGTTCGCCAGGATCCGCGCCGCGTTCGACGCCGCCAAGGCAGCGCTGTAGCGCCTACCAGAGCGACGCGACGCAATTCGCCATGACCGTCCCGGCTTCGCTCATCGAGTACCCGGTCGACTTTCCGGTGAAAGTCATGGGCCGCACCCAGCCGGGGTTCGCGCAGACCATGGTCGAACTGGTGCGCCGGCACGCGCCGGACTTCGACGAGTCGACGCTGGGCATGCGGTCCTCGCGCGAAGGCAAGTACCTGAGCCTCACCTTCGTGATCCGCGCGACCTCGCGCGAGCAGCTCGACGCCCTCTACATGGAGCTATCGGACCATCCGATGGTGAACATGGCGCTATGAATCCCGCCCTCGGCGTCGCCGTGCCCGCGGCATCACCCCGCGCCCAGCCGCGTGCGGATGCTGGTCGGGTCATCCTGCGCCAGCTCGGCCGCAGTGATTACGCCGCCGTGCTTGCGCGCATGCGGGAGTTCACCGCCACGCGCGATGGTGCGACCGAAGATGAACTGTGGCTCACCGAACACGCGCCGGTCTATACCCTGGGCCTGGCCGCACGTGTCGGACATGTACGCGAATCCGGCGCGATCCCGGTGCTGAAAAGCGATCGCGGCGGGCAGGTCACCTATCACGGTCCGGGTCAGGTCATCGCCTACATGCTCATCGACCTGGCGCGCCGCGGCCTTACGGTGCGCGCCATGGTGCGCCTGACTGAACACGCGCTCATCGCGACCCTCGCGCAGCACGGGATCGCCGGGCAGCGCCGCGACGGCATGCCCGGGGTGTTCGTTGGCGCGGCCAAGATCGCCGCATTGGGCTTCAAGGTCCGCTCCGGTCGCAGCTATCACGGCGCCAGCCTCAATGTCGATGTCGATCTGGCGCCGTATGCAGGCATCGACGCCTGCGGCTATCCCGGACTCGCCTCGACCTCGATGGCCGCCCTCGGCTGCGGCGCCGGCGCCGATGTGGTCGGCGCGCATTTCGCACAACAGTTAATGGGCGCGCTCGCAGCGCGCGACAACGCATGAGCATCGTCCTGGGTATCGCTTCTTCGCACGACTCCTCGGCCGCCCTGTTTCGCGACGGTGTCCTGGTGGCGGCAATATCCGAGGAACGCATGTCGCGTGTCAAGTGCGACGGCGGGCGCATGCCGCGCCTGGCGGTCGATGAAGTGCTGCGCATTGCCGGTCTCGCGCGCCGCGACGTTGATTGCATCGCGTCCAATTACGACCACGTCTCCGAGGCCTATTGCCGCCGCGTCGAATGGCACAAGCGCGCCGAGCGGGCGGTGTCGCGCCAGTTCAAGCGCATCACTGGCCGCGAGGTGACATCGCAGGTGTTCCTGCGCAACATCCTGCGCCACATCGTGCGCAAGGCGCCAGAGCGCAGGCTTGAGGATTACTTTTCGCGCGAAAAGTACCTGGCCGGGGAAGGTTTTCGACCCGATGCCCGACTGGAGTTCGTCGATCACCACCTGTCGCACGCGGTCGCTGCGGCGTATTACTCGGGATTTGATGCCTGCGCAGTGGTGACCATGGACGGCGAAGGCGATCTCGACATGCACTACACCGCCGGTACCTTCATCGCCGGCCGGTTCACGCAACAGCACGTCGGCGACACCTTGGGTACTTCGCCCGGGCATTTCTACATGGATCTGACCGAGCTCCTGGGCTTTCGCTCGTTGCGCCACGAAGGCAAGGTGCTGGGCTTGGCCGCCTATGGCGATCCGGCGCCGCTGCGCGACACATTCCGCAAGGCCATGCGCATCTCCGCCGACGGATTCGGCTTCTCTTCCGATTTCGGAGGAAAGACGCGCGCCGTCGCCGCCCGCAAGGCCTTCCTGGCCGAGGCGATCATTGGCCATTCGCGCGAGAACGTCGCCGCCGCTGCGCAGGCGGTATTCGAGGAGACCATTGTCGCGATTCTCCGCAATCACCTTCGGGCCACCGGCATGCGGCGCCTGGCGGTCAATGGCGGGGTGTTCGCCAACGTCAAGCTGAATCAGCGCATCGCGGCGCTGGACGAGTGCGACGAACTGTTCGTCTTCCCCGGCATGTCCGACACCGGCAACAGCGTCGGCGCGGCGCTGTGGCTGCACGAGAAGCTCGACCCCGGATTTCTCGGTCGCAGCGCGCGGCGCTTGGAAACCGTGTACTGGGGCACCGACCCCGACGACGCCGCGATCCGCGCGGAACTCGACGCGCGCGGCCTCAAGTACGAAGAAGCGGGCATTGACGGCGTCATCGAGCGCGCCGCGCAGGCCATGCATCGCGGCCAGGTGGTGGGCTGGTTCCAGGGCGCGATGGAGTTCGGTCCGCGCGCCTTGGGCAATCGCTCCATGGTGGCGGCCCCGACCGACAAATCGATCAACGACTGGTTCAACGCGCGCCTGGAGCGCAGCGAGTTCATGCCCTTCGCACCCTCGGCGCTTGCGGAGTACGCCGATGAGGTGTTCGAAGGCGTCGGTCCGGGGCGGCATGCGGCGGAATTCATGACCATCACGTTCGACGTGAAAAAGGCCTGGCAGATGCGCATACCGGCGGTGGTGCACGTGGACGGCACGGCGCGCCCGCAGCTGGTGCGGCGTGACCGTAACCCGAAATACTGGGCACTGATCGAGCGCTACCGGCAGTTGTCCGGGATTCCGTTGATCCTCAACACCAGCTTCAACGTGCACGAAGAACCGATCGTGTGCGGCCCCAAGGAAGCGGTGCAGGCGGTCGTCGATGCGCGCGTTGATCATCTGGCCATCGGCCCGTTCTGGGTCGACGGTGGCCAGTTCGTGAAGAAAGGGTGAGCATGGCGCTGGTGCAAGGCGAAAAACTCAAGGGCGAGTCCAAGATCCGCCGCATCCCGGTCAAGGTCGAGCGTTCCGCGCCGCTCAAGAAGCCCGACTGGATCCGCGTCAAGGCCGCATCGCCCTCCACCCGCTTCGACGAGATCAAGACCATCCTGCGCGCGCACGACCTGCACACAGTGTGCGAGGAGGCGTCCTGCCCCAATATCGGCGAATGCTTCGGCAAGGGCACCGCGACCTTCATGATCATGGGCGACATCTGCACGCGACGCTGCCCTTTTTGCGACGTCGGCCACGGCCGGCCTGAGGCGCTGGATGCAGACGAGCCGGCCAACTTGGCCGCCACCATCGCTGCGCTCAAGCTCAGGTACGTGGTCATCACCTCGGTGGACCGCGACGACCTGAAGGACGGCGGCGCGCGGCATTTCGTCGATTGCATCCGCGCGGTGCGGGCCGCTTCGCCCGCGACGACGATAGAAATCCTCACGCCGGATTTCCGTGGCCGGCGCGAGCGCGCGCTGGAAATCCTGGCGGCCGCGCCACCGGATGTGATGAATCACAACCTGGAGACCGTGCCGCGCCTGTACCGCGAGGCGCGGCCGGGGTCGGACTACGGGTATTCGCTGATGCTTCTCAAGGAGTTTAAGGCGGCCCATCCGCGGGTGCCGACCAAGTCGGGCCTGATGCTGGGTTTGGGCGAGACCGATGAGGAGATACTTCAGGTCATGCGCGACCTGCGCGCCCACGATGTCGACATGCTCACCCTGGGCCAGTACCTGGCGCCATCCGGACATCACTTGCCGGTCTTGCGCTATGTCGAGCCCGCGCAGTTCAGGATTTTCGAAGCCGAAGCCGGGCGCATGGGCTTCGCGCACGCAGCGTGCGGGCCGATGGTGCGCTCCAGCTACCACGCCGACGCCCAAGCGCACTCGGCCGGCGTCGCCTGACCTGGCGCTATCGCCCGGCGCAGCGCTCGCGCGCGCGCGCGGCTGCCGCGTCGATCTCGGCGCGCTCCGCGGGATGCGCCATGAAATAGGCGGCGATGCGTTCGCGGATCACAGCGGCGTCGCGCTGTGCTTGCGCGATCGCGGCGGGTTCTTCCAGCACGCGTCGGCCCAGCGCGGGGGTGTAGTGGGAGGAGTCCAGGAACCAGCGCATCGCGAAGCCCATGTCTTCGCGCGGCGGCAGCGGTTCGTTGATCGCGTCCGCGGCGAAGTGCGCGGTCAGCGCGGGCACGGCCTTGCCGGCCTTGCGCGCTTCCTCCGCGTTGATGCGGGCCACGGCGCCCATCCATTCGACATAGCGGCCCATGAGGCCCGTCGCTTCGATGAGGCCCAGGAGGCGCGCATGTTCGGGCGAGAAGAAGAGGCGCACAGCGACGCCGTGCGCGTGGGCCGAGGCCAGGACCCGGCGCAGATGTCCCAGCGCAGCTTCGGGGTCGGCCGGGCTGCCGAAGCGGAAGTCGCAGGCCGGCGCGAGCAGGAAGTAGTCGCGTGCGTAGATGTCCTCGACCTCGAGGAACATCTTGTGCGCGCCGCCGCGTCGTGCGATGTGCCCCGGCGGCAGCCAGGCCGTGCCCGAGGCCGAGGGTTGCCAGATCGATGCGTCCACGCGCCGCTGCTTGGTCACCGTCTTCTGCGCGGCGTTGAGCGTGCCGGAAGAAAAGAGCGTCTTGGCCAGCGCAAGACGCGGCTGGTGGCGCAATTCGCCGACGCCGCAGTCCGGGCCGATGCGCCTCGCATTGGCGGCGAAAAAATCCAGCCCGATGACGATGCGTTGCAGACGCCCGCCCGCAAGCGCGATCTCGTAGGCGTCCTCGATGTCGCACAGGGTCGCCGCGGGGAGCCCCAGATTGAAGGCGTCGGGCCCAAGCAGTTGCGCATCGCCGGTGTCGATGCCGTAGAGCACGCGCGACGACCCCAGCACGGCGGTTTGCGGGCGCACCAGGTGCGCACGCAGCGGCAATGCCGTGCGCCAGTAGTTGAGGATTTCCGGCTTGTAGGTGTTGACCCCGGGCAGGCGCGCCGCGAAGAACACCCCCATCGGATCGATGATGAAGTTGGCCGCCCCGGCTGCGAGGAGGACGACCAATGCGGCGAGGATGACCTGCATCAGAACTGGAAGTAAAGAAACGGCGAGACGCGATGAAAGGTCAGAATGCCGGCGGCCAGTGCCAGGCCGGAGGCGGCCCACCACGTCCAGGCTGGCCGGAAGCCGCGGCGCACCGAGGTGGCCGGCTGGGGTTCGGCGGTGGTCGGGCGCTCGGCGCGAAACAGTTGCGCGACATTGGGAGCGAACCAGGCCAGCGCGCCCAGGAGCGCGATGATGAGTCCGCCGCGGCGCCAGTTTTCACCGGCGGTCGCCGGGGCGACGGCCGAAGAAAGCCCGGCCATGGCCTCGAGCATGGCCAGCGCCGTCGCAAAGGTTTCGGCGCGAAAAAAGACCCACGCGATGACCACCGCCAGGAATGTCAGTAGGCGACCGCGCCAGCCGGCGAACAACTGCCCAAGCGCGGGACGGGTTGCGCAGACCGTGCGCCAACCGTGGTTGGCGACAAGATACGCGCCGTGCAGGCCACCCCAGGCGACGAAGGTCCAGCCGGCGCCGTGCCACAGCCCGCCCAGGAGCATGGTGAGCATTAGGTTGAAGTGGCGCCGTGCTGGTCCACCACGGTTGCCGCCGAGCGGAATGTAGAGGTAGTCGCGCAAAAAGCGCGACAGCGTCATGTGCCAGCGTCGCCAGAAATCGATGATGGATTCGGCCTTGTAAGGCGAGGCGAAGTTTTGCGGCAGGCGCACGCCGAACATCAACGACAGGCCGATGGCCATGTCGCTGTAGCCGGAGAAATCGAAGTACAGCTGGAAGGTGTAGGCCAGGGCACCGCCCCAAGCTTCGCCCGTGGTTAACGCACGTCCGGCCGCAGCAGCACCGAAGACGGCGTCGGCGTAGGGCGCCGCGGTATCGGCCAACAAGGTCTTCTTGGCCAGCCCGAAGGCGAAGATCGCCAAACCCACGTTGAGCAGGTGGGGGTCGCGACGATGCATGCAGGCCGAGGCGAACTGCGGCATCATCTCGCGATGGTGCAGCACAGGTCCGGCGATCAGGTGCGGGAAATACGTGACGAAGAGCGCATAGTCGGTCGCCGAGACCTGATCCACCTCGCCGCGATGGATGTCGACGAGGAAGGCGATCTGCGTGAAGGTGAAAAACGAGATGCCCAGCGGCAGCACCAGTTGTTGCAAGGGCAGCCCGGCGCCGAACAGGGTGTTGGCGGTGGTGGCGAAGAAATCCGCGTACTTGAACCAGCCTAGCAGCGCCAGGTTGGCCAGCACCGCTGCGCTCAGTACGCCGCCCGTCGGAAGCGCCTGCGCGCGCCGCGCCATGAGGAGCCGGGCGGCGACCAGGTTGCAGGCGATGCTGGCCAAGAGCAAGGGCACGTAGCGCAGATCCCACCATCCGTAGAAAGCCACCGACGCCAGCGCGAGGAGCAGGTTGGCCGCCAGTGGTGCGCGTGGCGCGAGCAGATAGAACGCGAGGTAGGTCGCCGGCAGGAAGACGAACAGGAACGCGTAGGAATTGAACAGCACGTTCGTTCGATGGCTACAAGACGCCGATCACCTTGAGCGGGACGTAGAAGATCATGACCACGACGATCACCAGCGCCACGCCGGCCAGGATGCGCGTGAGAAGCGTGGGATTGTCGGGCGTCTCCCAGGTGCCCGGGTCCCACTTGTCCATCCACACCCAGCGGCGGGCCGGCTCCTCGGGCGGGTCGCTCAAGCCGGTTCCTTGAGGGCTGCTTCCAGCACCGGGGCCAACTGCTTGAAATCGAGTTCGCCCAGCCAGGTGCGGATGATGCGGCCCTGGCGATCGATGAGAAAGGTGGTCGGCACGACGCGCACGTCGCCGAAGCGCTTGGCGATCTCGCCGCGCGCATCCAGCGCCACCTTGAACGGCAGGGCATTGCGCTCGGTGAACGCCTTGACGTAGTTGGGCGGATCGAAATCCATCGCCACGGCAATGGTCTCGTAGCCGCGCGCCTTGTACTGCAGGTGGGTCTGCGCGAGCGCCGGGATCTCCTTGACGCAGGGCGCGCACGAGGTGGCCCAGAAATTGACCAGCGTCACCTTGCCGCGCAGGTCGCTCATGTTGATGAGTTCGCCCGACAGGGTCGCGAACTGCACCTCGGGCGCGGCGCGCACACCGGTGAAGACCTTCCACGCGGTCGCGCCGAAGACCAGCGCCGCTATTGCCAACGCGAGCGCGATCGGGCTTAATCGGCGGGTCGTGTTCACGTCATTTTCCGGAGGATCGATGAAGCAACATTTTACGCGGCGGCGTGCCGTCAAAGGGCTGGTGGGCTTGGCGGCAGGCGGTCTGGCGGCGGGCCATGCGCAGGCGGTGTCGTGGAGCGACATCACCAACCAGGACGCGGCGGCGGGCCTCAAGTCGGCACTCAATTCCTCGACCCTGAAGGCGATTGAAAAGCTTGGCGTCACGGACGGGTTCTGGAACAACGCCCGTGTCAAGATCCCGCTGCCCAAGGTGCTTGAGGACGCGCGCGGACTTCTGAACACGCTCGGCATGAAGAAACAGGCCGAGGAACTGCACCTGTCGATCAACCGTGCCGCGGAGTCGGCCGTCACGGAAGCCAAGCCGGTGTTCGTCAATGCCATCAAGGCCATGACGGTGCAGGACGCCAAGGGCATCATCAGCGGCGGGCAGGATTCCGGCACCCAGTACTTCAAGTCCAAGACCTCGGACACGCTGCGCACCAAGTTCCTGCCGGTGGTGAAAAAGGTCACCGAGCGCGTCGGGCTGGCGCAGAAATACAACGATCTGGCCGGCAAGGGCGCGAAACTCGGCGTGATCAAGGGCGATCAGGCCAACGTCGAATCCTATGTCACGCAAAAGGCCCTGGACGGCCTCTTCCTCATGATGGCCGACGAGGAGAAAGCGATCCGTGCCGACCCCGTGGGGCGCGGCACCGACATCGTCAAGAAGGTCTTCGGCGCCTTCGGCAAGTAGCCGGTCCCGCGCCAGGTCGCAGCCCCGCCCGCTCGCGCGGCGGGAGCTACGCTGCGGCCGTCTGGCGCAGCCGGAAGCGCTGCAGCTTGCCGGTCTCGGTGCGCGGCAGCGAGGATACGAATTCGATCGCGCGCGGATACTTGTAGGGCGCGATGTCGGCCTTGACGTGGTCCTGCAGGGCGCGCGCGAGTTCAGGGCCGGCCTGGAAGCCCGGCTTCAAGACCACAAAGGCCTTGACGATCTGGCCGCGCTCGGCGTCCGGGGCGCCGATGACACCGCATTCGGCCACCGCGGGGTGCATCAGCAGGGACGATTCGACTTCAGGCCCGGCGATGTTGTAGCCCGCGCTGATGATCATGTCGTCGGCGCGCGCGGCGTAGAAAAAGTAGCCGTCCGCGTCCATCGAATAGGCGTCGCCGGTCACGTTCCAGCCGTCCTGCACATAGACCGTCTGGCGTTCGTCGTCGAGGTAGCGGCAGCCGGTCGGTCCCTGCACGGCCAGGCGACCGACGACGCCGGGCGGGCAGGTGCGGCCGTTTTCGTCGATGACCTTGGCGCGGTACCCCGGGATTGCGTAGCCGGTCGCGCCGCGGCGCACGGACGCCGGCGTATGCGAGATGAAGATGTGGATCATCTCGGTGGCGCCGATGCCGTCGATGAGTTCGATCCCGGTCGCCGCCTTGAAGAGCTGCCGGGTGGCGTCCGGCAGAGCCTCGCCGGCCGAGACGCAGCGCGTGAGCGAACGCAGGTCGTGCTTTTGCGCGTGTTCGGCCATTTGCCGGTAGAAGGTCGGCGCGGTGAAGCACACGCTGGCCTTGAATTGCGCGATCGTCGCCAACAGCGAGTCGGGCGTGTTCTTCTCGGTCAGCACGGTCGAGGCGCCCACGCGCAGCGGGAAGGCGAGCATGCCGCCCAGGCCGAACGTGAACGCCAAGGGGGGGGTGCCGCAGACGATGTCGTCGGCCTCAATCTTCAGGCAGGAACGCGGAAAGCAGTCGCACATGGCCAGCACGTCGCGATGGAAATGCACCGTGCCCTTGGGCACGCCGGTGGTGCCCGAGGTGAAGGCGATCAGCGCGATGTCCTCGGCGGCGGTGTCGACGGCGCGGAAGTCGGCGCGCTTGGACTTCAACAGGTCTTCCAGCGATCCGGGCGCGCCGTCGTTGAAGCTCACGACGCGCCTGAGCGAGGCGCAGAAATGTTCGCTGTCGGGTCGCATGCAGGTGGCGATTTCCTGCATCAGCGCCGCGTCGCACAGCACGTGGCTGATCTGCGCGCGGTCGATGACCTGCTTCAGTTCCTTGGCGCGCAGGAGCGGCATGGTGCCGACCGCCACCAGCCCCGCCTTCATGACGGCCAGCCAGCAGGCGGCCATCATCGCGTTGTTGGGCCCGCGCAGCAGCACGCGGTTGCCGGGGACGAGCCCCAGGTCCTCGGTCAGGACGCGCGCGATCTGGTCGACGCGATGTTGCAGCTGCGCGTAGGTCGCGCAGACGGGCTTGCCGTCGACCGGCATCCAGATCGCCGGCGCGTCGCCGCGGCCGTTTGCGACCTGCGCATCCAGGAGTTCGGCGGCCGCGTTCAGGCGCGCGGGGTAGCGAAGCTCGGGCAGGTCGAAGCGCAGTTCGGGCCACAGGGCCCTGGGCGGCAGGCGGTCGCGCGCAAAGGTGTCGACGTGGGCGGTTGCGGTCATGGGGCCTTTCCGGGACGTGCGTGGCGCGTCACTTGAGCGTCTCGCGCGCGATGATGACCTTCTGCACTTCGGTCGCGCCTTCGTAGATGCGCAGCGCGCGGATTTCGCGGTACAGGCGCTCGACCATGACGCCCGAGGTGACGCCGAGCCCGCCGAAGAGCTGCACCGCGCGGTCGATGACGGCCTGTGCATTCTCGGTGGCGGTCATCTTGGCCATCGCGGCTTCGCGTGTCGTCCGTTGTCCCGTGCTTGTTGGTGACCTGTCGCGCAACCACGCGGCGCGATACGTGAGGAGGGCGGCCGCGTCGATCATGGTCGCCATGTCGCCGATCGCCGCCTGGGTGAGTTGCAGGTCGGCCAGCTTCGCACCGAACATGGGCCGCGACTTGGCGCGCGCCACCGCCTCGTCCATGGCGCGGCGCGCGAAGCCGAGCGCCGCTGCCGCCACCGAACTGCGGAAGATGTCGAGGTTGCCCATGGCGAGCTTGAAGCCCTGGCCTTCCTCGCCGAGAAGATGGGTCGCCGGCACGCGGCAGGCGTCGAAGCGCAGGGTCGCCAGCGGGTGCGGCGCGATCACGTCGATGCGTTCGGCGATCGCAAGGCCGGGGCTGTCGGCCTCGACCAGGAGCGCGGAGATGCCCTTGGCGCCGCGACTCTCGGGGTCGGTGCGCAGGAAGACGACGTAGAAGTCGGCGATGCCGCCGTTGGATATCCAGGTCTTGGCGCCGTCGATGACGAAGCTGTCGCCGTCGCGGCGCGCGCGCGTGGTCATCGCGCCGACATCCGACCCGGCATCCGGCTCGGAGAGCGCGAAGGCGGCGATGGCCTCGCCGCGCGCGACCTTCGGCAGCCAGCGGCGTTTCAGTTCATCCGACCCGGCTAAGGAAATCACCCCCGAGCCCAGGCCCTGCATCGCGAAGGCGAAATCGGCCAGCCCGTCGTGATAGGCCAGGTGCTCGCGGATCACGCACAGCGAGCGCGAGTCCAGCACCGCCGAGGCGCCGCCGTGCGCAGCCGGCACCGCGTGGCGCGTGATGCCGGCCGACCCCAGGCGCGCGACGATGGTGCGGCAGGCCGCGTCGACCGTCGCGCGACCCTGCGCCCCGGTGTCTGCGTGGGCGATGTCGTCGAGCGCATGCGCGGCCCAGGCGTCGACCTCATCGGCAAGCCGGCGATGCGCGGGATCGAAAAAGGGCCAGTCGAGGTAGGTGCGGTCCATGCGTCTATGAAAGAGTGGAGCGGCGGCCGGCGGCGTGCGGCGTCGTGTCAGTTGCCTTCGAAGACCGGCTTCTGCTTGGCCACGAAGGCGTGATAAGCGCGATGGAAGTCCTGGGTCTGCATGCAGATGGCCTGCGCCTGCGCCTCGGACTCGATGGCCTCGTCCACGCCCATGTCCCATTCCTTGTGCAGTTGCGCCTTGGTCACGGCGTGGGCAAAGGTCGGCCCGGCGGCCAGCGACTCGGCCAGCGCGCGCGCCTCGTGCATGAGGGCATCGGCGGCGACGACGCGGTTGAAGAATCCCCAGCGCTCGCCCTCGTCCGCGCTCATCGCGCGTCCGGTGTAGAGCAGTTCGGAGGCGCGCCCCTGGCCGATGATGCGCGGCAGGATCGCGCAGGCGCCCATGTCGCAGCCTGCCAGGCCCACGCGGGTGAAAAGAAAGGCCGTCTTGGCGGCAGGCGTGCCCAGGCGCAGGTCGGCCGACATGGCGATGATCGCGCCGGCACCGGCGCACACCCCGTCGACGGCCGCGATGACCGGCTGCGGGCAGTGGCGCATGGCCTTGACCAGGTCGCCGGTCATGTGGGTGAAGTCCATCAGCTGCGGCATGGACATCTTGGTCAGGGGCCCGATGATCTCGTGCACGTCGCCGCCGGAACAGAAGTTGCCGCCCGCGCCGGTGACGATCACGACCTTGATGTCGGTGGCGTACTGCAGCGCGCGAAAGAGGTCGCGCAGTTCGGCATACGACTCGAGCGTCAGCGGGTTCTTGCGCTCGGGGCGGTTGAGCGTGATCGTGGCCACCTTGCCGGCGGCGGCAAAGCCGAAGTGCCGCGGCACATAGTCGGCGAAGCTGCGGCGGTGCGTGAACGAATGATCTGGCGCGGGGTTCATGCCGGTTCCTTGACGGTGGTCTTGAGCCGGCCAAGCAGCCGGTAGAGTTGATCGCGTTCGCCCGGGGCCAGGCCGCCGGTCAGGCCGGCGATCCAGCCTTCGTGGCGCGCGGCCATGGCCGCGAAGGCCTCGCGACCGGCAGCGGTGAGGGTCAGGCGCCAGGCGCGGCGGTCGGCCGGGTCGGCCTCGCGCACAACCAGGTTCTCGCGCACCAGCTGGTCGGCGATGCCGGTGACGTTGCCACCGGTCACCATGAGCCGCTGCGAGAGCTCGCCCATCTTGAGTCCGTCCGCATGCTGGTAGAGCTGCGCCATCAGGTCGAAGCGCGGCAGGGTGACATTGAAGTCACGCCGCAAGGCCGCGCGGATCGAAGCCTCGATCAGGTTGGTGCAGGTCAGGAGCCGCAGCCACAGGCGCAGCGCCTCATGATCCCCGCCCCCGACCCGCGTCTCGTGGTCGAGGTCGGCAGTTTCCAGATCGGCAGGCGCTTCGGACATCCAAATACTTTAGATGTCAAATAACGAAATGTCAACTATCTAAATGGGGTCAGACCCCATTTGCATTGCGCGTCGACTTTGCAATGGACATCTCGCTCCGGACTAGCGGAACGCCGGTCCGTATGCCCATGCAACCAACGATCGGCGCAGGCCTCGCGTGACCGGAGTGACCTCGTGGGCGAGAAAGGACGGGAAAAACGTCGCGGCGCCCTGCTGACGCGCCTCCGGCACGCCCGGTGCGCCATGAAACCGCAACTCCCCCCCTTCGTAGTCGGAAGCTTGCGCGAGCTGGATTGTCAGCGACAACTTGCGCGCCGAGGTCTGTCCGGCACCGATATCGACATGCCAGCCGAAGTACTGCCCAGCGCCGTAACTGGTGAACTGCAGCGGTTCGACAAAGCCGCGAATATCGAACCCATAGGCCGCATTGGCATGGCCAAAAAGGACGGCCAGCCGATGGTAAAGCCAATGCGCGTCCGGCGCGGGATCGATCCAGGCGATGTCCGACACGCGATAGTCGCGCGAGGCGAGGTCACTGCGGTCGTCCACCGTCGCCCGCTGGCGGATGCGCGCTGCGCCCAACTGGACGATGGCTACGCACTCTTCGGCGGAAAATGCGCCCGGAACGGTTTGCGGAAACGCCGTCGCGTCGTTGACGGCGATGTCGGCTGAACCGCGAAACGGATCGCCGCCACCCCAGTCCAGTTCCAGTTCACCGGATGCGCGCGAATTGATCCGCTGCGGGAAGGTGTAGAGCAAGTCCATGTCGCTGTCACCAACCTCGATCTACTGCTGTTTGATTCTTGTCTGCCAGGTGGCCTTGACCCGCCACCTGTTCTGAAAAAACTGACGCAACCGTCCGGATTATGCGCCCCGGCCGCGCAGGCGGCGCTGCAAGAAATTGGAGCAGGGCAGTCGGATATGATGCCAAATTCCGTCCTACCGGACACGTCTCCATGGAACTTTCCCCCCAACTGAAGCAACTGCGCGACTTCTACTACAAGACCGCGCTCAAACTGCCGCCCGAGAAGAACTTCGTCCACGCCCCGGGACTCATCGACCGGCCGGCCTTTTTCACCTTCGAGCACCTGAAGACCCACCTCAACAACCCGCTCTTGCTGCCGACCTATTTCAGCCTCTATTGGCAGGGCCAGCGGGTCGATTGCACGCCCGCCGTCGGGCACAAGGTGATCCAGGCCTCCGAGGCACCGTTCCTCAACAAGGGCATCCTGCAGGAATACCTGGCCAACGGCGCCTCGATGGTGCTGGAGGGCATCGACATCCTCGAGCCGCAGATCAACGCCATGTGCGCGGCCATCGATCAGGCGGGCGAGGCGGTGCTGTCGAACTCGGTGGTGTTCTTCTCGCAGGCGAAGGGCGGCGAGGCGTATCGCGGCCATCTGGACACCTCCGACGTGCTGGTGGTGCACCTGGCGGGTGCAAAGAAATGGCGCATCCACGCCCGCCAGAAACCGCGCTGGGTCGATTTGAACGAACTGGACCCCGCGGCAATGGGCCCCGTGGACGCCGAAATCGTCATGCGCGCCGGCGACGCCTTGTACGTGCGCAACTACACCCCGCACCAGGTGGCGACCGCGCATGACTATTCCATGCACATGGCCTTCGACATCTGCGACCGCAAGGTCAATGCCGACACCGCCCTGCACCTGCTGCTCGAGGCCTACAACCGGGACGCCGCCGCCTGCTATGCCGGCGAAGGCGAAATCCTCGACAAGCTCGCCGCGCACGCCGCCGCGCCGGCCTATCGCAAGACCTTGGCCGACCTGGGCGCGGCGCAGCGGGAGAACTACAAGCGTGCCCGCGCCATGATCGGGTCCAACCGCGTCGCGGCGCTCGATGCGTTGATTGCCGCGGAGACGCGCGCCAGGATCTGACTCCGCCGCACCTGAGCGCGATCCCGAATCGCCGTGCAACGTCAGCGCGAACTGCAACGCCGATGTTCCCTGGCCGTCCGCAGCTTTAGTGGCCAAAACCCCTTGCGGCTATGACAAAAGCATAGCCGGCCCCTCTGCTTCGCCTCTTGTTGTCCAAAAGCCACACAAACCCCATCCCCCCGCTTTTCCGCGCGTGAAAAACTTGGCACCGGCTTCCGGCCTTTGGGAGAATCGCATCAAGCTTCCAGTCAACCTTAGGGGAAGTGGTAATCAGCGTTATCGAGTTCGCGACGCGCGCAGTACGATATATCCGTGAGCTTGAGATGCTTCGTTCAATCACAGAGGAGATTTACATGCAGAAGAAACTTCTTGCTGCTGCGGTGTTGTCGGCCTTCGCAGGCGCGGCTTCGGCGCAGTCGGCGAACGTCACGCTGTACGGCACCCTGCAAGGCAGCTTCGAGTTCGCCAGCGCGACCGGTGCTGACGGCACGGCGGCCGCTCCGGTGGGCGTCAACAGCTCGACCCGCGGTGGTGCACTCAGCGCCGGCGCCTATACCGGCAACCCCGCCTCGCAATCGACCCGCACCCGCATGAATCCGGCGGGCTCGAACTTCGGTCTGCGCGGCACGGAAGACCTGGGCAACGGCCTGTCGGCGTGGTTCCAGATCGAAATTGCCACCACGCTGGGTGCTCCGCCCCCCAACGCCGGTGTCAACCACGGTAACGCCCCCTCCTTCCGCAACACCGCGGTCGGCGTGCGTTCGCGTACCTGGGGTTCGATCGGCTTCGGTTCCTGGGATACCCCGTTCAACCTGATCGCGGTCTCGACCGCCCAAGCCAATGGCCGCAGCGGTGCTGCCTCGACCGGCATGCAAGCCAACCTGCTGGGCGCCACGACCCTCGCCTACGGCGCATGGTCAGGCCAGAACGCGGCCAATGCCTGTACCGCGGCCGTCGGCGGCGGTGCAGCAGCCTGCTTCAACTACGGTACCAACTTCGACCGTCGCGAGCGCGGTGGCCTGATGTGGTGGTCGCCCAACTGGAACGGGTTCGAGGCGCGTGTGCATTACCACGCCACCATGGACGCCAACGCCGTCACCGCCAGCAACCGTGTCAACGGCGGCCCGGCGCTCAAGCCCTCCATCTGGAGCATGTCGATCGCCTACACCAACGGCCCCCTGGCCCTTGGCTACGGCTACGACCGCCAGGATGATGTCCTTGCCTACGGCATGAACCTCGCAGGTGGTATCGCCGCTTCCGGTACCGGCACCGGTTCCTGGGCAATCACCGCAGGTGCAGGCGCTGGCGCGACCAGCCCGTCCGGCTCCAAGGGCACCGGCCATCGCCTGGGCGGCAAGTACGCCTTCAACCTGGGTGGCGGACGTTCCCTGGGCATCAGCGGCCTGTGGGAATCGCTCAAGTGGACCATGTCGTACAACGGCGCGACCGTTGCCGACCTGTCCAGCCTCGAGAAGAAAGCCTGGCGTCTGCAGGGTAACTACTCGACCGGCGCGCACTTCTTCGGCCTCGAGTACACCCGTGCCGGCGAACTCAAGGGCGGCATCTCTGGCACTGCCAACAACACCTTCAACGGTGGCGGCACCAAGGCCCACGGCTGGATCCTGTCGTACAACTACATGATGTCCAAGCGTACGTCGATGACCGCGTATTACACGTCGATCACCAACGACACCAACGCGAACTACTCGGGTATCGTCTTCGGCGGCATCGCTACCGCTGCCGGCGCCGATCCCAAGTACTACGGCATCTACCTGCGTCACGCGTTCTGATCGGTCCCAGACCAGTCAGTTCGAATCAAAGCGGGCGCCTTCGGGCGCCCGTTTTTTTTGAGGTGCTTCGTTTCTTATCGTTGCCTCATGGCGGTCATGGCATCAATTGAAGAAGGGTTGCGGCGGGCGCAGGATGCGCACCGCCGCGGCCGGCTTGACACGGCGGCGGCAGGCTATCTGGCGATTCTTGGACAGGCCCCCGCCCATGTCGAGGTGCTGCACTCACTCGGCATCCTGGAGGCCCAGCGCGGCCGCTTCGCGGAGGCTGCACGACGTCTCGACGCTGCCGTGCGCGCTGCAGGCGATGCTGCCACTGAACAGATGCGCCTGGATGCGGGGCACGCGCTGCTCGAGTGTGGCGAGCATGCGGCCGCCCGCACGCATTTCGAACATGTATTGACCGCAAGCGCGATGTGCGCGCCGGCGCTTGCCGGCGCGGGGGTCGCGTTGTGGCGCCTCGGCCGTCCCGGCGAGGCCTTGGTCGTCCTCGACCGCCTGGTTGCGAGCAACGGTGCGGACGCGGACGCGTTCAATACCTGCGGCCTGGTCCTGCTGGATCTCGAACGTCCGGCCGATGCGCTGGCGAGTTTCGATCAGGGGCTCTTGCGCGCGCGCGATGCGCCGGACTGCCACAGCAACCGGGCCGCGGCGCTGCTGCGCCTCCATCGGCCCGAAGATGCGCTCGTGGCCGCGGAGCGTGCGTTGAAACTCATGCCGGACTACGCGCCGGGCTGGATCAACGCCGGCACCGCGCTCCTCTACCTCATGCGGCCGGCCGATGCGCTGGCGCGTTTCGAGCGCGCCCTCCGCCTGGCGCCCGACGACCCTGAAGCCCTGTGCGGCATGTGCGATGCCCTGGTCGCGACCGGCAAGTCGCGCGAAGCGATGAGCGTCTGCGACCGGGTGATCGCGGCTGGCACCGCGACGGCCAAGGTGATCGCCAAGCGCGCATTGCTTGCCTACCAGGCCGGCCAGGTCACGAATGCGGTGCAGGACTACCGCGCCGCCAAGGCGCTCGATACGCATGACGCCGATACCCTGAACGGATTGGCGATCGCTCTCTCGGCCGAGGGAAAGGTCGATGAAGCGCTCGACGAACTCGCCGTCGCGCACGCGGCGCGGCCTGACCATCCCGGGGTCATTTCCTCGCTGGTCTTCATGGAGGCGTTTCGCGCGCAACTGGAGGCGTCCGACTACCTGAGCCTGGCCGGCAGATGGGAGGCGGTGCGCCTGGCCGGGCAGCCGGCGGCGACGGAGCCGATACCGCGCGCCGCGCGCGGCGGTGCGAGGCTGCGCGTCGGTTACGTGTCCGGCGACTTCCGTCGCCACGCGGTCAGCCATTTCATCGAGGGTTTGTGGCGCAGCCATTCGCGCGAGCGCGTCGAGGTGTTCGCCTATGCGGCCTATCTCGATCCGGTCGCCGATGCGGTGACAGCGCGACTGCGCGGGCTGGCGGACCACTGGCGGGTTGTGCACGGCCTGCCGACCGCGCGCGCCGCGGACCTGATCCGTCGCGACCGGCTTGATGTGCTGATCGATCTTTCCGGTTATGCCGCGCACAACCGGCTCGACGTTTTCGCCGCGCGCGCCGCGCCGGTGCAGGCGCATTACCTGGGCTTCTTCGCCAGCACCGGCATCGCGGCGATGGACTACTGGATCGGCGACGGCGTGATCACGCCACCGGCGACGGATGCCCACTTCAGCGAGACCGTGTGGCGACTGCCGCGCACCTGGCTGGCGTACGCGGACGGCGGCGAGGCGCCCGCGCCCGCATGGCGGCCTGCCGCCGACGGCAGGATTCGCTTCGGCAGCTTCAACGTGCTGCAAAAGCTGGATGCGCCGACGCTTGCGCTATGGGCGCGGGTGCTCGATGCCGTGCCCGGTTCGCGCCTGATCCTCAAGGCCAGCGTACTGGGTGATGCCGGCGTGCGCGAACGTTTTGGCGCCGTCTTGTCGGCAAGCGGCCTGGGCGCCGACCGGGTCGAACTGGTCGATCCGCGCGCCACCCGTCTCTGGACCGAGCACATGGGCAGCTACGCCGACATCGACATCGCGCTCGACCCGATCGGCGGGGTGTGCGGCGGCACGACCTCGTGCGATGCCTTGTGGATGGGCGTGCCGGTGGTCACCATGCTCGGTGAGCGCATGGGCGCACGCATGAGCGCGTCGATGCTCGATGCGCTCGAATTGCGAGAATGGATAGCCGGCAGCGCCGACGAATACGTAGCCATCGCCTGCCGCCTGGCGGCCGATGTCGAGGCCAGGCGACGCGCGCGCACGAGCCTGCGCGAGCGTTTCATCGCCAGCCCGCTGGGGGATGCCGGCGGACTGGCCACCGCACTTGAAGACGCCTATGCTGCCATGCTGGCACAGGCAACCCACCGGAGCAGTTCTTGACCGACCCGCAACGCATTCGCGACCCCGACCTGCCGATCACATTTGCCGCGCCACAGCGCGTTCTGGCCGACGCACTCGCGACGGCGCGGGTCCACACGGCCCTGGCGCGCTGGCAGGCTGCCACGCCTGCCGAGGCTGAGCGCCACGCCGCCGCCCTGGCCGCGGAGTTCCCCGACCAGGCCGCGCCGGATGGCTTCTGGCACGCGCAGTCCAACCAGGCGTTTCGCGATTTTTTTGTCTGGGGCCACGACCACGACTTCGGCCACGGCGTGACGCGGCGCGGCGCCATGGGGCCGCGCCATGTCGAGATCATCGCCGAGGCGCTTGCGCATGCGATGCTGCCGGGCGACCTGGCCGGCAAGGATGTCCTGGACGTGGGCTGCTGGACCGGCGGTGACCTGCTGGCGCTGGCGGGGATGGGGGCGCGGGTCACCGCGATCGAGGAGCATCCCGCAGCCGCGGCGGCGGCGCGGCGCCTGCTCGCGCTCGTAAACCTCGATGCGCCGATCGTCTCCGACAGCGTGTACCGCGACCGGCGCGACTGGGCCGGGCGCTTCGACCTGGTGTACTGCTCCGGGGTCGTCTATCACGTCACCGATCCGCTGCTTTTCCTGCGCATCCTGTTCGCCTACCTGAAACCGGGCGGCAGCGTGTTCCTGGAGACCAAGGCAGCAGCCGGCGACGCCGGCTTGTGCACCTATTCGGGCACCATGGAAAAGGGCTGGAACTGGTATGCGCCGGACGCCACGGCCCTGGGTCGCTGGCTGGTCGATGCCGGATTCGACGCAGCCCACGTGCGCGTCCTGCGGCGCGGCAACGGGCGCCTCTTGGCCAGCGCCACGCGCGGGCCTTTATGTCCCCTGCGCGAGACCGCCGGATTCTCGCGGCCGGGCAGCTGGCTGGAAGGCGCGGTGTGAAGCTGCACCTGGGCTGTGGCCGGCGTTTCATTCCCGGCTTCGTGCATGTCGATGTGCAGCCCTTTGCGCACGTCGATCTGCGCTGCAAGGTCGAGTGCCTGCCGCTGCCGGACGCCTGCGCCGAGATCGCCTACGCCTGCCACGTGCTGGAGCACTTCGATCGCGCGCGCTATCGCGACGTGCTGGCCGAATGGGCTCGCGTGCTGCGCCCGGGCGGGGTCTTGCGCCTGGCCGTGCCCGATTTCGCCGCCTGCGCCGCGATCTACTATGAAGCCGGGCTGGCTGACGGCTTGTCGGGGCTGGTGGGCCTGGTCGTCGGCGGGCAGCGCGACGCCTTCGACTTCCACAAGATGATCTTCGACGAGCCCTTTCTGACCACCGCACTCACCGAGACCGGATTTCGCGACGTGCGGCGCTGGGACTGGCGCGATACCGAGCATGCCGGAGTGGACGACTATTCGCAGGCCTACCTGCCGCATCTGGACAAGACCAGCGGGCGCCTGATGAGCCTGAATCTGGAAGCCGTGCGCGTGTGAGCGGGCACCGCCCGGCGTCTGTGGCCAGACGGGCGTCGTGGCGCGGCGCATAATCGTGATTCCGCCTTGCATGACTCCCGTTTCATGGACGCCCTGATTACCGCATTCGACCGCGCCCTGCGCGCCATGACTTCGGTCGCGCCCGCGGCGCCGCTGCCGGATTCCGCAACTGCGGCCGCGCCGGCCAACCTGCCCGAGGAAGCGCGCCGCGAGGCCGCGGCGCTGATGCGCGTCAACCACGTCGGCGAGGTGTGCGCGCAGGCGCTGTACCACGGCCAGGCGGCCACCGCGCGCTCAGCCGCGGTGCGTGCGCAACTCGAACGCGCCGCCGCTGAGGAGGGCGCGCACCTGGCGTGGACGGCGCAGCGCATCGCCGAACTGGGCGGACGGCAGAGCGTCTTGAACCCGCTCTGGTACGCGGGTTCGTTTGCCCTGGGCGCGCTGGCAGGGCGCCTGGGCGACCGGACCAGCCTGGGCTTCGTCGCCGAGACCGAGCGCCAGGTCGAGCAGCATCTGGCAGGGCACCTGGAGCGCCTGCCGCGTGAGGACCGGCGTTCCCGAGCGATTCTTCAGGCCATGCAGGCCGACGAGGTGCGCCACGGGCGCGAGGCCATGGCCGCCGGCGGGGCGGAATTGCCGCTGCCGGCGCGCCTGGCGATGAAAGTGCTCGGGCGGGTCATGACGACGACGGCGTATCGGCTCTGAGGACTTTCCTGCCGGTTTGCAGCGCGCTCAAGGCGCGTTGAGGTTGCCGCGGCGCTGCGCGCTGCGTAACGAACGCAGCTTGGCGTACTTCATCATGCTGTTGCGGCAGCCGATGGCGATGTGCACCAGTCCCGGTATGCCGTCCAGGAAGCCCAGCTTGAAGAGATAGAACTTGAAAAAGCGCAACAGCGGGCTCAAGCCGATGCGCGCGAATCCCGCCGTCGCGCCCGTGCGCGCCAGGGCCTCGGCCTGCAGGGTGGTGTAGCGATCCTGCTTGGCCAGGTAGGTCGCGAGCGACTCGGCGGAATCGTGCAGCAGGTCGCCTGCGAGCGTGCCGACGGCTTCGGCGGTGAGGACCTTCTCGTGGACCGTGTCGTCGCTCCAGCGCGCGTGGGCGCGGTGAAACATGCGCAGCGACCAATCCGGGTAGCCCTCGCCGTGGCGCAGCACGCGTCCCATGAAGCGATTGGCGCGCGCCATGCGATAGGCGCGCCGGTCGGGCGCGGCCAGGGTCGCGCGTATCGATGCGGCCAGTTCGGGGGTCACGCGCTCGTCGGCATCCAGGCACAGCACCCAATCGTGCGTGGCCATGGAGACGGCCTTTTGCTTTTGCGCACCGAAGCCCAGCCACGGGCCCACGCTGGCGCGGGCGCCGTGCCGCGCCGCGACCGCGAGCGTGGCGTCGCTGCTGCCGGAATCGAGGATCACGATCTCGTCAGCGAAGCCCGCGCTCGCCAGGCAGTCGCCCAGCTGGTGGGCAGCGTTCAAGGTGATGATGACCACCGACAGGCGCTGGCGATCCGATTGTGCTGACATGCGGCGAATATAATCGCGTTTCAGCCCACCTCCGTGCCCCTCCATCGCAGGGTGTCGGCCCGTGGCGCCCGGGAATGGCTGCGATCCTTCGGGACCGGCCGTTCAACTCGCAAGGCCGGGTGCCGTGGTTTTCCAGCCCGTGTCGGGTCAGCGCAGCCGGATTGCCCGGCGCGTGCCCGGCGCTTTCCCAGGCAGCAGCCTTCGTCCAACCTCGCATGCAGCGCGTCCTGCTGGTCAAGACCTCTTCGCTGGGCGATGTCGTGCACTGCCTGCCGGCAGCGACCGACATCGCGGCGCACTTCCCGGGCTGCCGCATCGACTGGGTGGTCGAAGAGGCCTATGTCGACATCGTCGGCCTGCATCCGGCGGTGTCAAGGGTCCTGCCGGTGGCGCTGCGGCGCTGGCGCAGGAGCCTGTTTCAGCGCGGCACCGCGGCGCAGGTCGCGGCGTTTCGCGCCCGCTTCGACGCCGAGGGTTATGACCTCGTCATCGACGTGCAGGGCCTCGCCAAGAGCGCGCTCATTGCCCGGCTGGCGCGCGGTGAACGGCACGGGTTGGACCGAAAGAGCGCGCGCGAGTCGATCGCCAGCCTCACCTATCACCGGGTGCATGCGGTGCCCTGGACCCTGGACGCGGTGGCGCGCAATCGCACCCTGGTCGGCAGCGCGCTGGGCTATGCGGTGCGCGGTGCGCCGGATTACGGCATTCGCGCGCAGCCCGAGGACGCTCCCTGGCTGCCGCAGGGTGCCTACTGTGTATGTCTTACCGGCACCACCGATGCCGCCAAACTCTGGCCCGAGGACCGGTGGGGAGCTCTCGGGCGGCGCATCCGCGAAGCCGGCATGAGCTGCGTGCTGCCGGCGGGCACGCAGACCGAGCGCAAGCGCGCCGAGCGCATTGCCGCGGAGATCGGTGCGGCGGTGGTGGCACCGCCGCTGGACCTGGCCACGCTCGCGCGCGTGTTGGCCGGGGCAGCGCTCGCGGTGGGCGTGGATACCGGCCTCACCCACCTGGCCGCCGCACTGGGACGGCCGACCACCGGGGTGTACTGCGGCACCAGTCCGGCCGCGACCGGAGTCATCGCCGCGCACGCCTGCAACGTCGGCGATGTCGCCAAGACGCCGACCGCCGACGCGGTCTGGGAGGCGGCACGCGCGATGCTCGATGGCGCGCTGGCGGGGACCGCCGCATCCTGATGGCGCGCCGGGTCTACACGCTGCTCTTGTGGCTGGCGCTGCCTTTGATCGTGTTGCGCCTGGTGTGGCGGGCGCGCTCGGAGCCGCGCTACCTGCACCACTGGGGCGAGCGTTTTGGTCTGACGCGCCCTCGCTGTCGCGGACCCGCGATCGTCGTCCACGCCGTTTCGGTGGGCGAGGTGCGTGCAGCGCAGCCGCTTCTGACCATGCTGCGCGAGCAGTATCCACAATACGACGTGGTCCTCACCTGCACCACGCCGACCGGGCGCGCCACGGCACTGGAAGTGTGCGCTTCCACCGCGCTGGTTGTCTATCTGCCGTATGACTTCCCGTGGGCCCTGCGGCGCTTCCTGGAGGCCACCCGCGCGCGCCTCCTGATCGTCATGGAGACCGAGGTGTGGCCCAACCTCATGGCCGTCTGCGCCCAGCGCGGCCTGACGGCGGTGCTCGCCAACGCACGCTTGTCGGCGCGCTCATCGGCGCGCTATGGCCGTGTTGCCGCGCTGAGTGCGCCGGCCTTTGCGAGCTTCGCGCGCGTCGCTGCGCAGACCGAGGCCGATGCGCGCAGGCTTGAGGCATGCGGCGCGCGGCAGGTGCAGGTGACCGGCAACCTCAAGTTCGAGGTCGAGCCGCCGCCTGCCCTGCTGAAGCAGGGTGCGGCCTGGCGGGCGGCCCTGGGCGGGCGACAGGTCGTGCTGGCCGCCAGCACCCGCGACGGTGAGGAAGAACTGGTCCTGGCCGCGTGCGCGCCGTTGCTTGCCGACGGGGTCCTCCTGGTGCTGGTGCCGCGCCATCCGCCGCGCTTCGCCGCCGTCGCCGCGCTCGCGCGCGCGCGCGGCTTGGTCACACATCTCCGGTCGGAGGGCACGGCGGAGCGCGGCACACAGGTGTGGATAGGCGACAGCATGGGTGAGATGCCGGCCTATTACGCCTTGGCCGATTGCGCCTACGTGGGCGGCAGCCTGCTGCCCTTCGGCGGGCAGAACCTGATCGAGGCGGCGGCGTGCGGCTGCCCGGTCGTGGTCGGACCGCACACCTACAACTTCGCCGATGCGGCCGAGGCGGCGATCGCCACCGGCGCCGCGCTGCGCGTGGCCGATGCCGACGCGCTGGCATCGACCGTCGGCGAATTGCTGGGGGACGACGAACGGCGCCGGGCGATGGCGAGCGCGGCGCTCGCATTCGCGGCGGCGCACCGCGGTGCGGGCAGGCGCACCCTGGCGTTGATCGAGCCGCTTCTGCCGCGTTCGCCCTGAGGCGTCTGGCCGCGGCGGGCCTGCGCTGCGGCTACTGGCGCGTCAACAACGCGTTGACGGCCGCGATGTCCTCTTCCGTGATCCCGCCGGTCGCGGACTTCAGGCGAAAGCTGTTGACGATGGTGTCGTAACGGGCCTTCGCCAGGTCGCGTTCGGTGGTGAACAGCTGCTGCTGCGCGTTGAGTACGTCGATGTTGATACGCACGCCGACCTCGTAGCCCAGCCGGTTGGAATCCAGCGCGGTGCGCGAGGAGGTCCGCGCCGCCTCGAAGGCGCGCACCTGGGCCAGGCCGTTGGTCACGCTCAGGAAGAACTGGCGCGCGCTCTGCGAGGCGCTGCGTTTCTGGATCTCGACATCGCTCCTGGCCTTTTCCTCGTTGGCAAGCGCCTGGCGCACGCGCGAATCGACCGCGCCGCCCGCGTAGATCGGAACGGCCAACTGCAGCCCGAGGGTGAAGAAGTTGGTGTCGCTGCCGATGTTGTTGGTCGCGCTGCCGGTCGAACTGTTGCGGCTGCGCGAGGCGGTCAGGTCGAGGGTGGGGAAGTGTCCGGCGCGCTGGATGTCGATGGCGCGACGCGCCACTTCGGCCGCAGCTTCGCTGGCCTTGATCTGGTAGTTGCCGGAAATGGCAGCCTCGACCCAGCGGTCGATCACCGCGGGCTGCGGCGGCGGGATGGCGACATCTCGGTTGAGCGTGGACAGGTTGCCCGGCGACTTGCCGGTGATCTGCAAGAGGGCCGTGCGCTTGACCTCGAAGTCATTCTGCGCGGCCAGTTCTTCTGCGATCACCAGGTCGTAGCGCGACTGCGCCTCGTTGGTATCGACGATGGTCGAGGTGCCGACCTCGAAGTTGCGCTTGGCCTGCGCCAGTTGCTCGGAGATCGCGGTCTTCTTGGCTTCGACCACGCGCAGCGTGTCCTGCGCGGCAAGGATGTCGAAGTACGCCTGTACCACGCGCACGGCGAGATCCTGCCCGGCTTGAGCAAAGACCGCCTCGGCTTGCAGCAGTTGCAGCTTGGACTGCTCGTAGGTCCACCAGTTGCCCCAGCGGAAGAGCGGTTGCGTGAGCGTGATCGCGTAGCCGTTGGTGTTGAAGACACGGCTGCCGGGAACGAAAGCCGCGGACGGCGAGCGCGGCGCGACAGTCACGTCGTTGCGCACCGTGTTGGCGGTCGCATTGACCGTCGGCAAGAGTCCGGCGAAACCCTGGATGGGAGTCTCGCGGCCGGCGGTGAGCGTCAGGCGGGCGCTGTTGTAGGTGGCGTCGTTGGCCAGCGCTTCGCGGAACGTCGTGAGCAGGTCGTTGGCCGATGCGGCCCCGGCAAGCAATGCCAGGGCGGTGGCGGCACAGACCGACGGCAGGCGCGATAGTGTCATGAGCGGGCTGTCCGAGGCAGGTGGGCGGGTTAGAGCGCGCCAGAGGCGGCCATCAACAAATGACCCGCAGTCATTTTATCATAGGCATCGCGCAATGCCACATCAATCGAAGTGTTTTTGTTGCGCGAGCACAACGCGGGCTCAGTAGCGCGGTACCGAGGCATCGACTTCGCGTGACCAGGCATCGATACCGCCGGCCAGGTTGTGGACGGTGAAGCCCATGCGCTCCAGGAATATCGCCACCTGCATGCTGCGCGCGCCATGGTGGCACAGCGCGACGATCTCGCGCGCCTGGTCGAGTTCATGCGCGCGCTGCGGGATATCGCGCATCGGCACATGGACGGCGCCCGGCAGGGCGGCGGTGCCGACTTCCCAGGGCTCGCGCACATCCAGAATGACCGGCGGCGCGCGCTTGGCATCGGCCAGCCACTCCGCCAGTTGTCGCACCCCCAGCTGGTTCATGCCTCAAAAGCGAAAACGGTTCGGCTGCGCCGCGTTCTTGAGCGGCGGCAGGCAGGTCTCGAACAGGGTCGTCGCGGCGATACCCTCGGGTGTACGCGTGATGAGGCGCGCCGCCATGACCGGTTCGTCGCCGACCACCGCAAACATGCGTCCGCCGGGCTTGAGCTGTGCCACGAGCGCCTCTGGGAGGATGGGAGTAGACCCGGACAGGACAATGATGTCGTAGGCCTCGCCGCCGAAGCCCGTGGCGCCGTCCCCGTGCGCGACACGCACGTTGAAGACGCCGGCGGTTTTCAGGTTGGCGCGCGCGAACTCGGCCAGGCCGGAATCGATTTCCACGCTCAGCACGCTCTTGCAGCGGTGCCCGAGCAGGGCAGCGAAGTATCCGGAGCCGCTGCCGATCTCAAGGGCCGTGTCGTGCGCGTGCGGCGCCAGTTCCTGCAGCACGCGGGCCTCCAGCTTGGGCGTCCACATCGCCGCGTCCGGGGCGTTGGCGCCGGCGACACCGCGCAAGGGTATCTCGAGGTCGGAGAATGCGAGCTGCCGATGCGCCGCCGGGACGAAGTCCTCGCGCCGCACGATCGTGAGCAGGTCCAGCACCCCCTGGTCGAGCACATCCCAGGGGCGGATCTGCTGCTCGATCATGTTGAAACGCGCCTGGCGGACATCGAACTGCACAGTCATCGCGGGAATGCCTTCATTCGCCGTTGCCGGCGGGTAGGGGGATTTTATCAGCGCTCACTTGGCTCTTGCGGCGGCCCGTCAGGTCATCGAGCAGGGTGTAGAGCACCGGCACCACGACCAGTGTCAGGATCGAGGAGGTGATGACCCCGCCGATGACGGCCTGTCCCATTGGCGCGCGCTGCTCGGAACCTTCGGTCAGGGCCAGCGCCAGCGGCAGCATGCCGAACACCATCGCCAGCGTGGTCATGAGGATGGGGCGCAGGCGCACGCGTGCCGCTTCCAGCACCGCCTCGGTACGTGCCATGCCGTTTTGGCGCGCGTGATTGGCGAAGTCGATCAGCAGAATCGCGTTCTTGGTCACCAGCCCCATCAACATGATCACGCCGATGATGGAAAAGAGATTGAGCGTGCTGCCGAACATGAGCAGCGCAAGGAACACACCGATGAGCGTGAGCGGCAGCGAGGACATGATGGCGACGGGCTGCAGGAAGCTTGCGAACTGCGAGGCCAGGATCATGTAGATGAAGATGATCGCCAGCACTAGCGCGATCACGGCGTAGCCGAAGGACTCGCGCATGTCCTTGGTCGAGCCGCCCATCACATAGCGATAGCCGGGTTGCCATTGCATGCCGTCGAGCGCGGCCGCGATGTCGCGCCCCACCTCGCCGGAGGAGCGGCCGTAGACGTTGGCGTCGAGCTGCACCTCGCGCGTCAGGTCCTTGCGGTTGATCTGCGAGGCGCCGCCTGTGGTGCGGAACTCGGCTACCTGGCGCAGCGCGACCAGCCGGGGCGACCCGTCGGCGCCGGGCTGCGTGCTTTGCAGCATGATGCGCTCAAGATCGGCCGCGCTCTGGCGGTCGCCGGCGCCCAAGCGCACGGTCACGTCGTAGTTCTCGCCGTCCGGCGCTTTCCAGGTGCCGACCGATTCGCCGGCGATGAGCGGGCGCAGCGCCGCGCCTACCTGTGCCACCCCCAGCCCAAGGTCGGAGGCGAGTTCGCGCCGCAGCTCGACCGCGATGGTCGGCTTGTCCGGCTTTTGCGACGAGTCCAGGTCCACCAGCCCGGGGATGGCAGCCAGACGGCGCCGTGCCTCGGCGGACAGGCGTTCGAGTTCGGCCAGGTCCTGGCCCTGGATGCTGACGATCAGGAGCTTGGTTCCGGCGACCGGGTTGACCACGCCCACGTGGGTGATGGTGATGCCGGCGATTTGCCCGAGGCGCTCGCGCAGGGGCTGGGTCATCGCATGCTGCGAGCGGTTGCGCTCGCGGCGCGGCTTCAGCTTGACGTAGACGCTCGCGTAGTTGCGGCCAAGCGTGTTGCCGGTATTGATCGTGGTGTAGGTATAGAGGACTTCGGGGAATTCGCGCAGCGCCGCGTCGACCTGGCGCGCCTTGGCCTCGGTCAGTTCCAGCGAAGAGCCGACCGGGGTCTGGAACAGCACCTGGGTCTCCGAGAAATCGGCCTGCGGAACGAATTCGCTGCCCAAGAGCGGCACCAGTGCGAAGCTGCCGAAAAAAGTGGCTGCCGCCACCAGCATGGTCAGGGCGCGATGGCGCAGGGACACCGCGAGGAGGCGCTGGTAGAAGGCGGACAAGGCTTCGACGGCCGCCTCGAAGAGGCCCATGAAACGCTGGAAGAGGCTTTTGCGGCCTGGCTTGGCGGGCGGGTCGGGCCACACCGAAGACAGCATCGGGTCGAGCGTGAAGGAGACGAACATCGACACCAGCACCGAGGCCACCACGGTGATGCCCAGCGAATAGAAGAAGCGGCCGATGATGCCGCCCATGAAGCCGACCGGCAGGAACACCGCGACGATCGACATGGTCGTGGCGAAGACCGCCAGGCCGATCTCGTGCGTGCCCTCGAGCGCCGCGCGGTGGTGATCCTTGCCCATCGCGGCGTGGCGCACGATGTTCTCGCGCACCACGATGGCGTCGTCGATCAGGAGGCCGACCGCGAGCGACAGGGCCATCAGGCTCACCATGTTGATGGTGACATTGGCCAGGTCCATGAAGAAGAAGGTCGCCATGATGGCGATCGGTAAGGTGAGCCCGGTGATGACGGTCGAACGCCACGAATTGAGGAACAGGAACACGATCAGGATGGTGAGCGCCGCGCCCTCGATCATGGTGCGACGCACGTTGTCCACGCCGGTGCGGATAGGCACCGAGGCGTCGCGCAGCACGCCGACCTTGACGTCGGCGGGCAGTTCGCGCGCCATCGCAGTGATCGCCGCACGCACGCCGTCGGCCACCTCGATGGTGTTCTGGCCCTGCGCCTTGACGATGTCCAACGCGAGGATGCGCCGGCCGTCGTGCAGCGCCAGGTTGTCCTGTTCTTCTGTGCCGTCGACCACGCGCGCCACATCACGCAGCGTCACGGGCTGGCCACCGCGGCGCGCGACGATGATGCGGTTGAAGTCTTCGACCGCGCTCATGCGGCCGCGCACCTGCACGACCTGCTCGCGTTCGGCGGAGCGGATCGCGCCTGCCGGCAGCTCCTGGTTCTCGGCACGCAGCGCGTTGATGACCTGGTCGATGCCGACGCGCTGGGACTCGAGGTCACCCGGCCGCGCCAGCACCTGCACCTCGCGGCGCACGCCGCCGACGATGGTCACGGAACCGACGCCGCGCACGTTTTCCAGGCGTTTCTTGACCAGCTGATCGGCCAGCGTGGTGAGTTCGCGCGGGTTGCGGGTGTCGGACGCGACCGAGACCGAGATGATCGGCCGGTCGGCGGGGTCGAAACGCGACACGCGCGGTTCCTTGATCTCGCGGCGAAAGCCGACCTTGACGATGGCAACCTTCTCGCGCACGTCCTGGGCGGCCTTGGATGGGTCAATCGAAAGATCGAACTCGACGATCACCACCGACTGCCCCTCGTAAGACCGCGACGACAGGGTCTTGATGCCCGAGACAGTGTTGACAACCTCCTCGACCGGGCGCGTGATGTCGGATTCCACCGTCTCCGGCGAGGCGCCCGGATATTCGGTGGTGACGACGACGATCGGGAAATTGATGTCCGGGAACTGGTCGACGCGCAGACGCTGGTAGGAAAAGATGCCCAGCACCACCAGCGCGGCCATCATCATGGTCGCCAGCACCGGGTTGGCGATGCTGATGCGGGTGAAGAACATGGTCGCCCTAGCGCGCCGCGCCGCCGGATGGCGCTGCGGAAGGTGTCTCCGGCCTGGCGCCGGTTGGCGCGGCAACGCCCCCGGTCGCCGGCTGGGGGGGCGCCGGAGCGCCCGTGACCTTCACGGGCAGCCCCGGTGTCAAGGCTCCCAGGTTGGTCTTGACGATGCGTGTGCCAGGCTTGACGCCTTCGGTGATCTCGGCCCAGGCCTCCTCCTCGTTGCGCGCACCGACCTTGACCGGCAGGCGTGCGAGGCGCTCGCCGTCGAGCGCGTAGATCACGGTCTCGCCGCGCTCCTCGCGCAGCGCGGTGACCGGCACGGCGGTGACCGCAGCCAGGTTTGCCAGTGTCAGCGCGCCCTTGGCGAACATGCCGCCCTTGAGCGTCAGATCGGCGTTGGCGATCTCGACATAGACCATGATCGAACGTGACCCGGCGGCCGCCTGCGGCGCGATGCGCGCGATGCGTCCCTTGAAGACACGCGCATCGAATCCGTCGACCTTGAGCGTGACCTCCTGCCCCCGCGCGACCTCGGGGATGTCGCCGGCGGGCACGGCCGCCTCGATGTCCATGCGCGTCAGGTCGACCAGTGTCAACAGGCGCATGTCCGGAGAAGCCTTGTCGCCGACCTGGGCCAGGCGTTCGGACACCAGCCCCGCCCACGGCGCGAGCACGACCGCGTCCTCGAGGGCCTTGCGCGCCAGCACGACGTTGGCCTCGGCGGCCTTCACCTGGGCGCGCGCGACGTCGGCATTGGCCAGCGTGTTGTCGTAGGCCTGCTGGGAAATGAAGTTCTTGCGCAGGAGTTCCTCGTTGTTCTTGCGCGTGCGCTCGTTGTTTTCCCAGGTCGCCTTGCTGGCAGCCAGTGTTGCCAGGCGCTCATCCAGGCGCGCCTGGAACTCGGCCGGGTCGATGCGCGCCAGCACCTGGCCCGCCTTGACGGTCTCGCCTTCGCGCACGCGCATCTCGACGATGTCGCCGCCGACCTTGGCGCGCACGCTTGCCTGGTGGATCGGCCGCAGTTGTCCGGTCAGCGGCAACTCGCGGCGCACCGCGCGGGTCTCGGCCACCCCCAGGTCGGCAGGGCTCAATTCGATCACGCTGGGCGCGGCGGTCGTGACCTTGCCCGCGGCGGGCGCTGGCGCTGCCGCGGCCGCGCGTTTCGCGACCACGCGTTTGTACGCGAGCACGCCGCCGATTCCGAGCACGAGAATCACGACCAACCACAAGACGGTGCCGCGTTTCATGCGCGTTTCTCCATAGGCTCCGCAGCCAGGCCGCGGATCAGCATTTCGATGTGTGCCTCCAGCAGCGCGCGGCCGTCGGTCAGGGCCGGCATCTCTTGCTGCATGGCGTGGTCAAAGCCGTGACGCCAAGCGCTGATGGAAATGAACGGGGCGGTGATGAGGATGGCGGTTTTGTCGGTATCCACCGGCCGGAATTCGCCGCTGTCCACTCCGCGCGCGACCAGTCGGGCGGTGATCGCGTGGGCCGGCAGGAGCACTTCGTCCAAGTAAAAGCGGGCGATGTCGGGGAAGTTGGCGGCCTCCGCGATCATGAGCTTGGGCAAGCCTGCCAGGCGCGTGTTGCCGACCAGGTCCCACCAGCCAAGTATGAAGCGACGCAGCAGTTCGGCCGAAGAACCGGCGAAGGAGTCGAGCGCTTCGCGCACTGCCGCCAGAGGCGAGACCAGGCCTTCGCGGACAACCGCCTTGAACAATTCTTCCTTGCCCGGGAAATACAGGTACAGGGTGCCCTTGGAGACTCCGGCACGCCGGGCGATGTCGTCCAGGCGTGCGCCAGCGAAGCCCTTCTCCGTAAAGGCCGCAAGCGCCGCGGCAAGCACCTCGGACGGTCGAGCATCCTTGCGCCGCTGCCAGCGCGGTTCGCGGCGGATCGTTGGGGGCGCTTGGGCAGCAGCGGCGGCAGACATGTGTTTCTTTAATTACTGACCGGTCAGTAATTTACATGCCGTGCGATGGGGCGTCAAGCTGCGCGAAACCCCCGGGTCAAGTAGCGCGCAGGGCTTCGCGGGCTGGCGACCGCGGCCGCGGTTTCACGGCCCCGGACGCGGCGCGAAAAAACCGGAGTCGGTTGTGGGCGGTCTTTTAGTCGACCTTGGCGCCGGACGCGGTCACTGCCGCTGCCCAACGCGGCGCTTCCGCAGCCAAAAAGGCACGAAAAGCCGCCGGCCCCAGATAGGCCGGGTCCGCGCCCTGGGCGATCATGCGGTCACGGATCGACGTGTCCTCGAGCACCTGGCGCAATGCGCCGCTGAGGCGTTCAACCGTTTCCCGTGGCGTCGCGGCAGGGGCCAGGATGCCGTAGAAGCCCACCACCTCGAAATTGCGCACGCCTGCCTCGGCCATGGTGGGCGTGTCCGGCAGTGCCGGGTTGCGTTCGCGGCTGGTCACCGCCAGCGCGCGCACCGAACCCTGCTTGGCGTACTGCGCCGCCTGCGGGATGGATTCGGCCATGAACTGCACCTGACCGGCGATGAGATCGGTAAAGGCCGGCGCGCTGCCCTTGTACGGTACATGGACCATGTTGATGCCGGCCGCCTGCTTGAACATTTCCGGCACGAGGTGCGATATGCCGCCGTTGCCGGCCGAACCGTAGTTGAGCTTGCCCGGGTTGGCGCGTGCGAGCGCGATGAACTCGGGCAGGGTCTTGGCGGCCACGCCGGGGTGGACGATCATGGCCAATGGCTGCTGCGCGGTGCGTGCAACGGGAGCGAAATCGCGCAGAGTCTGGTAGGGCAGCTTGGAGTACAGGGCCGGGTTGATGACCATCGTGCCGGTGTTGGCCAGGAGCACGGTGTAGCCATCCGGTGCCGCCTTGGCCACCGCGTCCGCGCCGATGGCGCCGCCGGCCCCGGCCCGGTATTCGATGACGACGGGTTGGCCGAGCATGGCGCCGAGCCGTTCGGACAGAAGGCGCATGTGCGAATCCAGCGGTCCGCCGGCCGGGAAGCCGATGATGACGCGTACCGGCTTGGTCGGCCACGCCACCGCTACGGCGCAGGTCGTCATGAGGCATGCGCCGACGGCAGCGCGAAGAAGGCGAGGAAGGAATCGCATGGATGAAGGCGGCAACGCGGGACGCGGGATGCGAATGGTACCCGCCTTGAATTCGCGCATTGCGTTTTGCGAGGATTCGGGCTATGTTGCGGACTGCCTGGGGGTCCTGGGCGCCGTGCCACCTTTCAAGCGTGGCGCGGTGGTCCGGGTGAGAAAAACCCTTTGAACCTGTACGGATAATGCCGACGCAGGGAAGCGCGGGACCTCCAAGTCCTTCATCGCTTCGCCGCGCGCGGCCCTGATGGAGTCCCGCATGAACGCCAATCCCAAGTTTCTTGCCGCCACCGCTGCGGTCGACTCGGCCGCCATCCAGCCGCTGCCCAATTCGCGCAAGGTCTATGTCGAGGGCAGTCGCCCGGACATCCGCGTGCCGATGCGCGAGGTGACCCAGGCCGACACGCCGACCATGTTCGGCGGCGAGAAGAATCCACCGGTCTATGTCTACGATTGCTCCGGACCGTACACCGATCCGGCGGCGCGCATCGATATCCGTTCAGGCCTTGCGCCGCTGCGCGCGCGCTGGATCGAGGAGCGTGGCGATACCGAATTGCTGGCCGGACCGACATCGCGTTACGGCAGCGAGCGCCTGAACGATCCAAAGCTCGCCGAACTGCGCTTCAACCTGAAGCGTGCGCCGCGTCGCGCCAAGGCGGGCAGCAACGTCTCGCAGATGCACTACGCGCGCCGCGGCGTGATCACGCCCGAGATGGAATTCATCGCCATCCGCGAAAACCAGAACCGCCGCGCGTACGTGGAATCCCTCAAGGCAGGCGGCAAGACCGGCGAGAAGATGCTCGAACTCCTCATGCGCCGCCACCCGGGACAGTCCTTCGGGGCGTCCATTCCCGAAGAGATCACGCCGGATTTCGTGCGCGCCGAGGTTGCGCGCGGGCGCGCCATCATCCCGGCCAACATCAACCACCCCGAGAGCGAGCCGATGATCATCGGCCGCAACTTCTTAGTCAAGATCAACGCCAACATCGGCAACTCGGCGGTGTCCTCAGGCATCGGCGAGGAAGTCGAGAAGATGACCTGGTCGATCCGCTGGGGCGGCGACACGGTCATGGACCTCTCCACCGGCAAACATATTCACGAGACGCGCGAGTGGATCATCCGCAACTCCCCGGTGCCGATCGGTACCGTGCCGATCTACCAGGCGCTGGAGAAGGTCGATGGCAAGGCGGAGGAACTGACGTGGGAGATCTTCCGCGACACCTTGATCGAGCAGGCCGAACAGGGGGTGGACTACTTCACCATCCACGCCGGCGTGCTCCTGCGCTACGTGCCGATGACGGCCAAGCGCATGACCGGGATCGTCAGCCGCGGCGGCTCGATCATGGCCAAGTGGTGCCTGGCACATCACAAGGAGAGCTTCCTCTACACGCACTTCGAGGACATCTGCGAGATCATGAAGGCCTACGACGTGAGCTTCTCGCTGGGCGATGGATTGCGACCCGGCTCGGGCTACGACGCCAATGACGAAGCGCAGCTGTCCGAACTGCGCACCCTGGGCGAACTGACGCAAGTGGCATGGAAGCACGACGTGCAGGTCATGATCGAGGGGCCTGGCCATGTGCCCATGCAACTCATCAAGGAGAACATGGACATCCAGTTGAAGGAGTGCCACGAGGCGCCCTTCTACACCCTGGGACCCTTGACCACCGACATCGCGCCGGGCTACGACCACATCACCTCGGCCATCGGCGCGGCGCAGATCGGCTGGTACGGCACGGCCATGCTCTGCTACGTGACACCCAAGGAGCACCTGGGGCTGCCCAACAAGAAGGACGTGAAGGACGGCATCATGGCCTACAAGATCGCCGCGCATGCCGCCGACCTGGCCAAGGGCCACCCCGGCGCGCAAATCCGCGACAACGCGATCTCCAAGGCGCGCTTCGAGTTCCGCTGGGACGATCAGTTCAACCTGGGGCTGGACCCGGACACGGCCAAGGACTTCCACGACGAGACCCTGCCCAAGGACAGCATGAAGGTGGCGCACTTCTGCTCGATGTGCGGGCCGCACTTCTGCTCGATGAAGATCACGCAAGACGTGCGCGAGTACGCCGAGAAAATCGGTGCCGATGAAGAGTCGGCGCTGGCCAAGGGCATGCAGGAAAAAGCAGTAGAGTTCATCAAGAAGGGGGCGCAGATCTACCAACGGGCCTGATCGCTCGATTTTCCGGCCAGGGGATGCCGCATGGAATTTGCCAGCAGACGCTACGCAGAAGTGGTGGTCGCATCCGCCAACGGGCGCATCGACCACGCTGGCGCCGAGCCGTTCAAGTCGGCATTGCAGCCGCTGATTGACCAGTGCGTCGAGGGTAGTGATCGTGTCGTGCTCGATTTCAGTGGCGTCGAATACATCTCGAGCGTCGGCCTGCGTGTCCTCATGCTGGCGGCCAAGCAGGTCAAGGCGCAGAAGGGAACGATCGTCATCGCCGCCATGCAACCGGTGGTGAAGGAGATCTTTGACATCAGCCGCTTCAACTACGTCTACGCCGCGTTCCCGACGGTACGCGATGCGGTCGGCGACCTGTCGACCCAGGCGCTGGCGCTCTTCGAGGCTGCCTGAGGCGGCTTGCACGCGCCGGGTCATCATCATGCAACGTGTCCGGCTCTGGGGTACCCGCGGTTCCATCCCGATTGCGCTCACCGCGGCCGGGGTGCGCGCCAAGATCGAGGCGGCGTTGAAGGGGTCGCGCGGGCGGCCGATCGACACCGACGCGGGACTGGCGGAATACATGGCCTCGCTGGAACTGCACCAGGCCGGCACCTATGGCGGACATTCTTCGTGCGTCGAGATCGAGACCGGCACAGGCGAGTACGTGCTGTGCGACCTGGGCAGCGGCGCACGACCGTTCGCGCAGGGCGCGATGGCGCGTCATGGACCGGGCAACCCGCAGACCTACCATGTGTTCATGTCCCACCTGCATTGGGACCACATCATGGGGCTGCCGTTTTTCACCCCTGCCTACCTGGCGGGCAACCGCATCTTCATCTACGGCTGTCACGCGCGACTGCGGGAGGCATTCGTGCGCCAGCAGGCCGAGCCGTCCTTCCCGGTCGACTTCTCGGTGCTGGCAGCGAAGATCGAGTTCGTCACGCTGACGCCCGGCGAGACCCGCGAGATCGCCGGCATGCGTGTCACGCCCAAGCTGCAGATGCACGCCGGCGACTCCTACGGCTATCGCTTCGAGGCGCGTGGCAAGACCTTTGTCTACTCGACCGACTCGGAGCACAAGCTCGACGATCCGCAGGAGACCGAGGGCTTCGTCGAATTCTTTCGCGACGCCGACCTGGTGGTCTTTGACGCCATGTATTCGCTGGCGGATGCGATTTCGGTCAAGGCGGACTGGGGACACTCGAGCAACGTGGTTGGCGTGGAGTTGTGCCAGCTGGCCGGGGTCAAGCACCTTTGCATGTACCACCACGAGCCCGCGTTCGACGACGCGGCGATCGCGCGGGTGCTGGCCGACACACGGCGCTTCGAGGAGATCACACGCAACGGCGCGCAGCTGATCGTCTCGGCCGCCTACGACGGGATGGAAATCGAGTTGTGACAGCCGCAGCGCCGGCAGGCCTGGCGCTGGGCCGCATTCGACTCCTCGGCGCCGGTCTCCTGGTCCTGCTGCTGACAGTGTTCGGCCTGGATCTATCCTGGCAACGTGCCCTGCGCCAGGCCTGGCTGGACGCGTACCAGAAGGTGGCGCCGCGCACGGTCGAGACCTTGCCTGCGACCATCGTCGCCATCGACGAGAAAAGCATCAGCGAACTCGGGCAGTGGCCGTGGCCGCGCACCGTGCTGGCACGCCTGATCGAGGCGATCATGCGTCACGACCCGGCTGCCATCGGCGTGGACTTGCTGCTTTCCGAGCCTGATCGCCTGTCTCCGGCGGCACTGTTCGAGCGCCTGGGGCTGGACGATCCCGTGCTGCGCACGCGCCTGGCCTTGCTGCCGGCCAACGATGCAGTACTGAGGGATGCGATCGCCCGCGCGCCGGTGGTGCTGGGGATCGCCGGCACGCCGGAGGCGTCCGCGGCCACCCTGCGTGCGGCGCCGGTGCGCGTGCTGGGGGGCGCCGCGCCGGGCACGCTGCGCCGCTTCGCCGGTGTGCTTACGAGCCTGGATGCGTTGGATGCCGCGGCCGTCGGCCATGGCCTGCTTTCCGCCGACCCGGTCGGCGCCGTGGTGCGTCGCCTGCCGCTGGTGGCCGACGTGGGCGGCACGCTGGCGCCGGGCCTGGCGCTGGAGATGCTGCGGGTCGCCGCGGCGGCTCCGTCGCTCGCACTCCTGGCCGACGCCGGCGGCGTTCGCGGTGCCGGCATCGAAGGGTTCATGGTCGCCGCCGAAGCCGATGGCGCAGTGTCGGTGCATTTCTCGCCGCGCGATGAACGGCGCTATCTGCGGGTCGTCGATGTCCTGTCCGGCAATTTCGACCCCGACAAGTTGCGGCGCAAACTGGTCTTGATCGGCATCACCGGACTGGGGCTCATTGATCTGCAGACGGTGGCAACCGGCGAACGCATGCCGGGTGTCGAAGTGCATGCGCAATTGCTCGAGAACATTTTCGAGGGTCGCATGCTTGCGCGGCCGCGCTGGGCCTTCGCGGCGGAGGCGGGCGCCCTCCTGGCCTGCGGCGCCCTGCTAGTCTGGTGCGTCCCGTGGCTGCGCGAGCGTCACGCGATCCTGTTGGCGGCCGCCCTGATCATCGGAGTCATGGCGCTGGGGGCGGTCGCCTATCGTTTCGGACTCTTGCTGCTCGATGGCGCCACGCCTGCGCTGGCCCTGCTGCTGCTTTTTGGCGCCCTGCTTGCGCTGACGCTCGCGGAGTCGACGCGACGGCAGCGCGTGCTCGAGGCCGAGGTGCAGTTGCGGCGTGAAGAGGCCGCGCGCGTGGCCGGCGAGCTCGCCGCCGCGCAGCGCATCCAGACCGGTATCCTGCCGCGCGCGGATTCGCTGGCTCACGAGCGGCGCATCGAGATCGCCGCCCGCATGACGCCCGCACGCGAGGTTGGCGGCGACCTGTACGATTTCTTCATCCTGCCCGGCGAGCGCCTGTTCTTCCTGATCGGCGACGTCTCCGGCAAGGGATTGCCGGCCTCCATCTTCATGGCGGTCAGCAAGGCCTTGTGGAAAAGCGGCGCGTTGCGCGCCGGCGCCGATGCCGGCGACCTGGTCGAGACCATCGGTGCGCTCATGACCGAGGCGAATCGGGAGGTTTCGCGCGAAAACGCCGACAACATGTTTGTCACGCTGGTGGCGGGCATCCTTGATCTGGCCTCCGGCGAGCTGGCTTATTGCAACGCCGGCCACGATAACCCGGCCGTGATCGGGGCAGACGGCGGCGTCGCGGCGCGGCTCACCGCGGGTGACGGTCCGCCGCTGTGCGTTGTCGATGATTTCGAGTATTGCGGCGCGCGCCATCGCCTCGAGCTCGGCGAGGCGCTCGTGATGGTCACCGATGGCGTGACCGAGGCACTGAACCATGCGAGCGAACTCTATGGCGTCGGGCGCCTGACTGCCGTGCTGGAGGCGCGCTGTCCGGGCGGGCGCGACGCGGCGGAATTGCTCGATGCGGTCGTCGCCGATGTCGGCCGCTTCGCATCCGGCGCGGAGCCTGCCGACGACCTGACGCTCCTGGTCCTGCGGCGCCGGCCGGCGTGATGCGTCGCCGCGGCCGGCACGAACTCAGCGCACGATGATCTCGACGCGCCGGTTGCGCGGTTCGGCGACGTTGTCGGCGGTAGGCACGAGAAGTTCCCGTTCGCCGCGACCGCTGGCGCGCACGTTCGCGGGCGCGATGCCTCGCCGCACCAGTTCACGCGCGATGGACTCGGCGCGGGTGAGCGACAGCGCATCATTGGACGCGCCACTGCCCACGGTGTCGGTGTGGCCGACGACGACGACATCTGGCACCGGGCGGCCGGCGATTTCAGCGAACACCCGCTCGACCACCGCGCGTGATTCCTCGGTCAGGGTATCGGAGCCAAGAACGAAATAGAGCGTGAACGAGGTCGGTCGGGGCGGCTGGGCTGCCAGCGCGGCGCCAAACTTGTCGCGCACCTCCGCGGCGCTGGACTCGAAGCTGCGCGGCGCCGCGCCGCTGCCGGCCTGCGCTCCCGCAAAGGGTTGGGCCAGGGTAATCACGGCATCACCCTGGCGCATGGTGACGGCGGTATCGCGGCCGCCGGCTTCAGGCAACAGGATGACGGTGTCGGTGTAACGCGGGGGCGGAGGCGGCGAGGGCGGTGCGGGAGGCGGCGGACTCGCGCAGCCGGCCAGGAGCGCCGCCGCGAGGCTTGCGGCGCCGCCAAGCGCGGCTGTGCACCGGCGCTTCATTCCACCGCGACCACGAATTCGGTGCCGCGCACGCCCAGGATCGCCGCCGGCGTCCTGACCGTCATTGCATCGGGCGCCTGCCGGGCAATCTTGCCGGAGACGACCGAAAGCGTGCCGCGATTGAGTGTCGTGTCGAAGCGACCTTGATGTGTGGTGCTGTCGAAGGCATAGCGTTCCAGTGCCAGAGCGCTGTTGGGGCCCGCGGAAAGGAGGGAGTTGTCGCTCATCGTGATGCCTACCGAGCCGTCGGGGCCGGTGCGTACCACGTCGGCTACAACCAGGGTCGTTCCCGGGGCGGCGGCGATGCGGTTTCCGGCGCGTTCGATCACCACTGAGCCCTTGCTGACCTTGACGCGGCCGATCTCGGGAGTCTGTGCTCCGGCGGCCAGCGCCATGACGGCGAAACCTGCGGATAGCGATTTCATGACGATGCGCATCGGGAATCTTTTCGTGATGTAGCCGGGAAGGCGGATAGTAAACTAAGGGCTCGCTCGATACTCGATGCCGGAACCTCGAGGCCAGTCTCGCAGTCAGCCGTCTTCACCGGCCGCAGGTCGCGGCCAATCCAGGATGATCGCCAGCGAAACCCGCACCTACGAAGCGCGCATGAAGTCGCTTGCCGACGCGCTGGCCTTTGTCGAGGATTATTGCGCGAGGGCTGGCGTGTTGCGGGCCGATGCTTTGCGCCTCGCGTTCATCGTCGAGGAACTCTTCACCAATACGGTTTCTCACGGCTACGGCGGGGATTGTCACTCGCCGGTGCAGGTCGGCCTGGAGCGCCGCGCAGATACGGTACTGCTCCAATACGCTGATGCGGCCGCCGCGCACAACCCGCTGGAGAGCCTGCGCGGCGAGCCCGGCGGCCTGGCGACGACCTTGTCGATGCGTCCGGTCGGCGGGCTCGGGGTTTATCTGATCGGCAGGCTCATCGAAACTGCGCGCTATGTGCGTGATGGCGACATGAATCGGTTGGACCTTGCCCTGCCGCTGGGCGACTGAGGCCACTCTCACATGGTCCAGCGCGTTTCGCACTTGCGGCAGCGCACGAACAGCAGCGGCAGATCAGCCAGCGTCGGGCTCAACTGCCCCTCGGCATCCTCGCGCGGTCCGGTGTAGAGAATCTCGAAGCGACCGTAGGCCTGGCAATGCGGACATTCGGAACGGTCACTCATGAACTGCGCCGTCTCCAGGATCGTGAAATAGCGCCGTGTACACCACAGGCCAATCCAGCCCGCGATCGCGCTGGCGCCCAGAAGCAGCAGTGCCGCGCCGAAGCTGTTGTACGGCCCGCCCTGCTCGATGATCGCGACCAGGAGGATCAGGCAAAGGAATGCCAAGACCAGATAAAGATGCGATTCGACCAGGCGCCCCTCGTACCACTTGCGGAAGCCGCGTGCGCCGATGGCTCGCGCCAGGTCGTTTGAGGGAGTCGGTGGCAAGAATCTGCGAGTCGTCGGGACGCGGGCAGCATGCGCGCGGCGGCTGACATCCGCAAGGCGGGCCTCCGACGGCATCGCTGGTGGTTCATCGCAGTGTAGCGCGCCGCTCGTGCACTGCGCGCGCCGCGGGCTGGCTTGGTGTCTTGCGGCGCTTCAATCGTCGCGCTGCAGCGTGGCCGACTCCGCTTCGATCATGGCATCGAACTGGGCCAGTTCCCGCGATACCCTGCTGCGCGCCGGCCGGTCCAGCGGGCGGCAGACGCGCGATTTCAACTGCCAGCGACGCGACTTGTCGAGCGCGTTGGCGATGGCGTTCGGGTCGCAGATGAGGGCGAAGGCGTTGCCGAGGTGCCGGGTTTCAAGCATGGCGTTCTCCGGGAGGGTTTGGTGGACGGTCAACAGATCATGCCGCGACAGCGGTACCCAGCGACAGTGGTCACCAGTCGGCAATGCATGTAGGAATTGCGCCGACAGCGCTTTGCGGTCAGGGCGCGCTTGAGGGTGGGCCTCCTCAAGCGATAACATGCACCCATGATCGATGCCGTTCCGCCGACCCACCAGCATGCCGCGCTGATCCTCACCGGCGGGGGCGCGCGGGCTGCCTACCAGGTCGGGGTACTGAAACGCATCGCCGAGCTGATGCCGGACCGTCGCCGCAACCCTTTTCCGATTCTCTGCGGGACCTCCGCGGGCGCGATCAACGCGGCGTCACTGGCCTGCTTTGCCGCAGATTTTGGCAAGTCGGTGGATTACCTGCTCGAGGTCTGGGAAAATTTCCATGCCCATCATGTCTACCGATCCGACGTCATGGGGATCGCCAAGACCGGGGCACACTGGCTGGGCGCCCTCATGGCCGGATGGGTGGTGCGCTCGGCGCCGCGGTCCCTGTTCGACAACACGCCGCTGGCCGAGCTGTTGCGGCGCAATCTGGACTTTTCGGCCGTGGATCGTGCCATCGCGTCGGGCGCCCTGCGGGCGCTGTGCATCACGGTCTCGGGTTACGCGTCCGGACAGAGCGTCAATTTCTACCAGTCCGCGGACGGCATTGAACCCTGGGCGCGCCAGCAGCGCGTCGCCGCGCGCACCCATATCACCGTCGAGCATCTGCTGGCTTCGTCAGCGATCCCGTTCATCTTCCCGGCGGTCAAGCTGCATCGGGAATATTTCGGCGACGGGTCGATGCGCCAGCTCGCGCCGATCAGTCCCGCGATCCACCTGGGGGCCTCGCGCGTGCTGGTGATCGGCGCCGGGCGCATCAACGAGCCTTCCGAGCGCATTCGCGGCGAATCCTATCCGTCGCTGGCGCAGGTGGCGGGGCACGCCCTGTCTTCGATCTTCCTGGACAGCCTCAATGTCGACATCGAGCGGGTCATGCGCATCAACCACACCCTGTCCCTGCTGCCGGCCGAATTGGCCGCCAGCGGGCAGACAGGGTTGCGACGCGTCGAGGTGCTGGTGATCTCCCCCTCGGAGCGCCTCGATACCCTGGCGGCGCGACATGTCAAGAACCTCCCCTGGCCGGTGCGTGCCATGTTGCGCGGCATCGGCGCGATGAATCGCAAGGGGTCGGCGCTTGCCAGCTATCTGCTGTTCGAGAAGGAATACACGCGTGCGTTGATCGACCTGGGATATCGCGACACCGTGGCGCGTGGCGACGAGGTCGCCCAGTTCCTTGCCGCATAGGCTATTCTGGCGACCCATGGCGATATCGCGCTTGCTCGCATCCGCAGTCAGCATCTGGCTGGGACTCTTCTTGTGGACCACCGGTCCGGCCCTGGCGCGCCAGGCCGCCGATGCGTCCGTTGAACTGGCCGCGCTGCCGCGCGAGGGTCGCCTGGTCTACGCGGCGATCCGCAAGGGCGGTCCGTTCCGCTACGACAAGGATGGCACGACCTTCGGCAACCGGGAGGGCCTGCTGCCACGACGTGCGCGTGGCTACTACCGCGAATATACGGTCGACACGCCGGGCGCCCGCAATCGCGGCGCTCGGCGCATCGTATGCGGCGGCGAGTCAGCCGACTGGGCGCGCAACGCCCCGGCGGCTTGCTGGTACACCGACGATCATTACGCGAGTTTCCGGCGCATCAGGGAGTAATCCATGGCAGGCCACGACAAGGGTGGTGGGCCCGGACGCGGCGAGTGGCGCGTCGAATTCAAGGGATTGCGGTCGCGGGAGTCGATGCTCAAGCGGATCGCGGCCAGCATGGGGTTTCCCGCCCACTTTGGCGTCAACCTTGATGCCCTCTACGATTGCCTGACCGATCTGCCGCTCTCGCCGGGCGCCGATTGCAACGTCACCCTGGCCGACCTGCCGCATTCCGCGGTCGGAGACGCCATTCACGCGGCGTTCGCCGACGCCGCCGAGTTCTGGCGCGAACGCGGAGTGGCCATGCGCGTCCTGCGCGACTAGGTGCGGCGACATGCGTGTCGCAGAAGCCCGCATCAGCTTCCTGATCTTCGGCGGAATGATGCTCCTGATCGGGGTGGTGGTGTGGCTGTCCTATGGTCGCTACGCGCTGCTCGACGCGATCGAGGACGACTTCAGCGGGTTGCAGCAAGTGGCGCGCACCGGCCGCGTCGCCGCCGAAGTGGCCGGCCGTCATGCCGCGCTTTCGGCGGTGCTGCGCGAATACGTCGCCTCGGATGCGATCGAACCCCCGGCGCGCATCGGCGCTGAGGCGCAGGCGCTGCTGGGCGCGATTGGGGAAGCACGCGCCGACCTGCCGCGCGAGAAGGCCGAGATGGATCGCATCGAAAGCGAAGCGGCAATGTATCTGGCAAGCTTCGAGGCGGTGGTCACGGCACGGCGCCAGTTGCAGTCGCGCCTGAAGCAGCTGGCGGTGGCGGCGGGAGCCCTGCGCGCCGCTGCCGATGAAGCCGGTCAGCGCGCGCGGTTCACCGATCTGCGCGAAGCCGAGGTCAACTATCTGGCGTCGCGCGGACAGGCCGAGGCCGAGCGCGTGGCGGAACAGTCGGGGCGCGTGCGCCAGGCCCTGGCGCCGCGCGGCTTGTCCGATGGTGCGCTCGAGTACGACCTGGCCTTCGCGCGCGTCGTCGAGATCCACGGCGTACTCGACCAGGCGACCATTCGCGTGCTCGACGAGCATGACGCGCGCCTGCGCGGCCTGACCGGCGCCTTGGGCAGACGCGCGCAGACCGGGGAAGGCGTCGCGGTCACCGGCTTTCGCGAGCGACTGTCGGCGGCGATCCGGCGCAACATCGAGGTGACCACGCTCTTGGTGATCGGCACCATTGCCGGCGCCTTCCTGCTGCTGCGCTTCGTCGTCTGGCCCTTGAATCGCATGACCGGGGCGATGACCGCGATCGCCGGCGGCGCTCACGCACAGGAGATCCCCTACACCACGCGCGCCGACGAAATCGGCCAGATGGCGCGCTCCCTGTCGACATTTCGCAAGGCGCTCCTGGAACTGAAGGCCGCGCAGGCGCAGGCCGAGACCGCGAGCCGGCACAAGACCGATTTCATCGCGACCATGAGCCACGAACTGCGCACGCCCTTGAACGCGATCATCGGACTGTCCGACATGCTGCTGGAGGACGCCGAGAAGCCCGATCCGCAGGAACTCAAGCAGTCGCTGCCGCGCATCTCCAGCTCGGCCCGCCAACTCCTTTCGCTGATCAACGAAATCCTCGATCTCTCGCGCATCGAGGCTGGACGCATGGCGCTGGAGTATTCCGCGTTCAGTCCCGCCGCCCTGGCCGAGGAGTCGCTGGCGACGGTGGCGCCGCTGGCGCGCCAGAAGGGCCTGCGCGTGGCGACTTCGCATGCTCCCGACCTGCCTGTCATCGAGAGCGATCCACAGCGGGTGCGGCAGATCCTCATCAATCTGACCGGCAATGCGGTGAAGTTCTGCGACCACGGCGAAGTACGCATCGAGGTCACCTGCGACGCCACGCACGTGCGTTTCGCCGTCATCGACAGTGGACCAGGCATCGCGCCGGAAGACCTGCCGCGTTTGTTCCGCGAGTTCACGCAGCTCGATTCCTCTTCCACGCGCAAGCATGGCGGATCCGGCCTGGGCCTGGCACTGTCCAGACGCATGGCGCTCTTGGTCGGCGGCGATGTCACGGTGACAAGCAAGGTGGGGGCCGGCTCCACCTTTACGCTCATGCTTCCGCGCCGACGCACCGGCATGCAAGAATCGACCCTGGCAACGCCGTCACGGCGATCACAAGGAGCCTGATGAAGGACGACCTGGGCGCGATGTCGATCCTCCTGGTCGACGACGATGAAGGCAACCGCTATACCCTGGCGCGGCGCCTGACGCGGGACGGGTTCGCCAATTTCGGCATGGCCGGCAACGGCGCGGAAGCGCTCGCGGCCCTGCGCCAGGACAAGTTCGATCTGGTGCTGCTGGACATCATGATGCCGGTCCTGGACGGATTCGGCGTGCTCGAGGCCATGCAGGCCGAGCCGGATCTTGCGCGTGTTCCCGTCATCGTCGTCTCTGCCAACGACGATACGGCCAATTTCGTGCGCGCCATCCAGCTGGGGGCAGTCGATTACCTGACCAAGCCCTTCGACCCGGTGCTCCTGCGCGCGCGCGTGAACGCCTGCCTGGAACGGCGCCGTCTGCAGCAGGGTCTGGAGGACGCGCTGTCCGAAACGCGCACCATGCTCGAGATCAGTCCGGTGGCGACCTTCTTCGTCAAGAAGGGACGGATCGAGTGGCAGAACGCGATGTGCGAGACGCTGCTAGGTTACGCCGCGACCGAATTGTCGGGGCGCAGCATCGAACATCTGCACCTGAACGAAGAGGACTATCACGAGACGATCCAGCGGGTCGAAACGACGTTGCGCGCGGGCGGCATCTTTCGTGGCGACATGCATTTGAAGCGGCGCGACGGCAAGGTCATCCTGGCGCGCACGGCGGCCAAGGCGATCTCGTCATGGGATCTGGACCGCGGCGTGGTCTGGACGATGGAGGATGTGACCGAACAGCGCGCCGACGCCGCGCGCGTCGCCTTCCTGGCCCACCATGACCAGCTGACCGGTCTGCCCAATCGCATCCTGCTGGGCGACCGGCTGCGGGTTGCGCTGGCGCATGCCAATCGCAACAAGGTTTCGTGCGGGCTGATGTTCCTGGACCTCGACCGATTCAAGTCCATCAACGACACCCTGGGACACGCGATCGGCGATGAGCTCCTGATCGAAGTGTCGCGGCGCCTGAAGACCAGCGTGCGCGATTCCGATACGGTGGCACGCTTGGGCGGCGATGAATTCGTGGTCGTGCTCCCGGCGCTGCGCTCTTCCGAAGACGCCGAGGTGGTGGCCAAGAAGATTCGAACCTCGTTGGCGGCACCCTACGAGCTCTCCGGGCACCCGGTGACAACTTCGCCGTCGATCGGTGTCGCCATCTACCCCGAGAACGCGGCCGACGGCGACGAGTTGCTCAAGAATGCCGACGCGGCCATGTACGACGCCAAGCAGGGGGGGCGCAACGCCTACCGCTTCTACAAGCCGGGGATGGTGGTCTCCAAGTAGGCGCGCCTGACGCGGCCCGCGACGCACCGTTTCCCCCCGGCGGGGCGGGCCATCAGGGTCGGCTGGATGCGCCCAGGTCGCGCAAGGCCTCGCGCCTGACGTTGGCGAACAAGGCCTTGGCCGCCAAGGCCAGCGCGACGCGCAGCTCGGCAGGAAGCGCGGCGCCGCCCTCGGACTTGAGGGCCGAAGCCAGGAGCGCATCGACTGCCTGGTCGAGTTGGTTGCCGGCCAAGGCGTTGCGCACGGTCTTTTCCAGGATCGGTCCCGGGTCGAAGCCTTCCTGCGAGCCCGAGGAGAGGTTGGCGGCAAAGCCCACCGCCAATGCCGTGGCCAGACTCATCAGGGCCTGCCGCAGCGCCGGGTCCATGGCGACTTGGGGGGGCGGACGGGCCTCGGTGGTCTGGGCGAAGGACGGCGTCGCGATCGACAGCAGTGCAGCCGTGGCAGCAGTCACCAACTTCCTCGACAGTCGCATCACCGTCCCCCCATGTGTTGAACTACTTGCCCAACAATCCCTGCAACATGCCCAGCGCGCCGCTCAAGTCGGTGCCGCCTTCCACCTGGCCGTTCGGGGTCAGCTTGTCGACCACTTGCGGCAACAGGTCCGACAACTGTCCCGACATCTGGTCGGTCGAAATCCCGAACTTGCCGGCCAGCGCACCGATGGTGTCATTGCCCAGCACGCCCTGCAACTGTTCGGCCGAGATCGGCAGGTTTTGCCCCGTGCCGACCCAGGATGAGGCGATGTCACCCAAGCCCTTGTTCTGGAAAGCCTGCACCAGTCCGCCCAAGCCCCCGGGCTGGTTCTGCAGCATGCCCAGGACGCCCTCTATCAACGCATTCTTGCCCTGACCGGATGACAAGGCCTGTCCGGCCACCTGAACCAGCGAATCGAGCAAACCCACAGTAAACCTCCTTGATGAAAAAACGTGCCGCGAAGGCGGAGCGCAATCTTACCCGGGCGATCAGAAATCGCCCCACCGTGCGTGGATTGCCGCGAGCGCGGCCAATGCCGCCGTCTCGGTGCGCATGACCCGTGGCCCCAGCAGGATCGCGATGAACCCGCAGGCGCGCGCCAGGGCTTCCTCAGCGTCGGTCAGGCCCGCTTCGGGGCCGATCAGGAGCGTGATCGCGCTGCCGCGCGAGGGCGCCTCGAGGCTGCCGAAGGCGCGGGTTTCAATCGGCGAGAGCATGAGTTTCAGGCCGGGCTGCTTGGCCTGTCCGGCCAGCCACGGATCGAGGGGGGCCAGCGGGGCGATTTCGGTCATGCGGTTGCGCCCGCATTGTTGCGTGGCGGCGCGTGCGACCGCGGTCCAATGGGCGTGGCGCCGCGCCGCGCGGGTCGCGTCCAGGCGTTGGATGGAACGGTTGGCGCTGAGCGGCTGCACGCGCGCCGCCCCGAGTTCGACAGCCTTTTCGATCACCCAATCCATCTTGTCGCCGGCGGCCAAGGACTGCGCCACGGTCAGTTCGAAGGGTGCCTCGGCCTCGCGCTGGTCGAACGCGAGGATCGTTGCCACGACTTCGCGGCGGGTCACGATGTCCAGACGGGCGCGGTATTCGCCGCCCAGGCCGTTCAAGAGCGTGACCATGTCGCCGGCGCCCAAGCGCAGCACGTCGCGCACGTGGTGCGCGGCGGGCGCCGGGAGGACCGGCGTGGCGCCCACCGCCAGCGGTAGTTCACAGTAGAGACGCGGGATCATGGTCGAGCATGCATCGAAATGGCCGGGGTCGGCTGCGTATAATTGCAGGTTTCCCGCCTTGTCGTCGCTCCCGCCGGGGCCGACCGGGTGCGGTCCGCAATGCCGCGACTCATGACCTCCGCCGTTTCATCTTCCCTTCTCGCCAACGCGATTCGCGCTCTGGCCATGGACGCCGTCCAGGCCGCCAACTCCGGTCATCCCGGCATGCCCATGGGCATGGCCGAGATGGCGGTCGCGCTGTGGAACCGCCACCTGCGCCACAACCCGGCCAACCCGCACTGGGTTGATCGCGACCGGTTTGTCGTCTCCAACGGTCACGGCTCGATGCTGCTCTACGCGCTCCTGCACCTGACCGGACACGACCTGTCGATCGAGGAGATCAAGCGTTTTCGCCAGCTGGGGTCCAAGACCCCCGGCCATCCGGAATTCGGCATGACGCCGGGGGTCGAGACCACCACCGGACCTTTGGGACAGGGCCTGGCCAATGCGGTCGGCATGGCGCTGGCCGAGGAACTGCTGGCCGGGAGCTTCAATCGCCCCGGACACACCGTCGTCGATCACCACACTTATGTGTTCCTGGGCGACGGCTGCCTGATGGAAGGCATCTCGCACGAGGCGGCCTCGCTGGCGGGTACCTTGAAATTGGGCAAGCTGATTGCGCTCTACGACGACAACGGCATCTCGATCGACGGCAAAGTCGAAGGCTGGTTCACCGACGACACGCCGGCGCGGTTTCGCGCCTATGGCTGGAATGTGATTGCCCCGGTCGATGGGCACGATGTCGATGCCGTGGACGCCGCGATCAAGGCTGCGCGTGCCGGTCGCGACGCGCCCACGCTGATCTGCTGCAAGACCGTCATCGGCAAGGGCTCGCCCAACCGCGCCGGCTCCGCCAAGGCGCATGGCGAAGCCTTGGGCAAGGATGAGGTCGCTGCCACGCGCAAGCAGCTGGATTGGGCGCACGAACCCTTCGTCGTCCCGGCAGAGATCTACACCGCTTGGAGCGCGCGCGAGTGCGGCGCGCTCCTTGAAAAGGCCTGGGACGAGAAGTTCGCCGCCTATGCGCGCGCTTATCCCGAACTGGCGGCCGAATTCCGCCGCCGCATGGCGGGTGACCTGCCGGCCGGCTGGAAAGAAGGTGTGGCCGCGCTCGTCGCCGCCGCCGACGCCAAGGCCGAGAGCGTGGCCACGCGCAAGGCCTCGCAGGGCGCGATCACCGGGTTGGCAGCGCTCCTGCCGGAACTGATCGGCGGGTCGGCCGACCTGATGGGCAGCGTCTTCACCAACTGGCCGGGCTCGAAAGTGCTGGCGCGCGCGGCCGACGGCTCGCTCGCCGGAAACATCGTCAACTTCGGCGTGCGCGAGTTCGCCATGGGGGCGATGACCAACGGCATGGCATTGCACGGCGGCTTCATCCCCGAGACGGGCACCTTCCTGACCTTCTCGGATTACAGCCGCAATGCCGTGCGCATGGCCGCGCTGATGAAGATCCGCAACATCTACGTCTTTACCCACGATTCCATCGGCGTGGGCGAAGACGGGCCGACGCACCAGCCCGTCGAGCACGTCGCGTCGCTGCGCCTGATCCCGGGCCTGGACCTCTGGCGCCCCTGCGACACCACCGAGAGCATGGTCGCCTGGGCCCACGCGGTCGAGCGGCGACACGGCCCCAGCGCGATGATTTTTTCCCGCCAGGCATCGTCGTTCAACGCGCGCACGCCCGCGCAGATCGCCGCGATCCCCCGCGGTGGCTATGTGCTGGTCGACGTGCCCGCGCCGCGCGCGGTCATCATCGCCACCGGGACCGAAGTCGAATTGGCGGTGGCCGCGCAGGCGCGGCTGAAAGAGGCCGGACTTCCCGTGCGCGTGGTCTCGATGCCGTCGACCCAGGTGTTCGACACCCAGGATGCCGCCTACCGCGCGAGTGTCTTGCCACGTGGCCTGCCGCGCGTCGCCGTGGAAGCGGGCGTGACCGACTTCTGGCGCAAGTACGTAGGGGCCGCCGATCAGGGCGGGGCGGTCGTCGGCATCGACCGTTTCGGTGAATCGGCACCGGCCAAGGATGTGTACCGGCATTTCGGCATCACCGTGGATGCGGTGGTCGAGGCCGTCAAGACCGTTTTGAACTGACATTACTGGAGCGTCTCATGACCATCAAGCTTGGTATCAACGGATTCGGCCGCATCGGCCGCATGGTGTTTCGCGCCGCGGTGCAGAACTTCAAGGACATCGAAGTCGTCGCCATCAACGACCTGCTCGAGCCCGACTATCTGGCCTACATGCTGAAGTACGACTCGGTGCACGGGCGTTTCAAGGGTGAAGTCAGCGTCGAAGGCAATACGCTCATCGTGGGCGGGAAGCGCATTCGCCTGACCGCGGTCAAGGACCCGGCGGAGCTGAAGTGGGGCGAGGTCGGGGCGCATGTGGTGCTCGAATCCACGGGCCTCTTCCTCACCAAGGAGGCGGCGGAGAAGCACCTCGCCGCGGGCGCGAAAAAGGTCATCATGTCGGCGCCCTCCAAGGACGACACGCCGATGTTCGTCTTCGGCGTCAACGACAAGACCTATGCGGGCCAGGCCATCATTTCCAACGCCTCGTGCACGACCAATTGCCTGGCGCCGGTGGCCAAGGTGCTCAACGACAAATGGGGCATCAAGCGTGGCCTGATGACCACGGTACATGCGGCGACCGCGACGCAGAAGACCGTCGACGGACCTTCCAACAAGGACTGGCGTGGCGGCCGCGGCATGATGGAGAACATCATCCCGTCCTCGACCGGGGCCGCCAAGGCCGTCGGTGTGGTGATTCCGGAATTGAACAAGAAGCTGACCGGCATGTCCTTCCGCGTGCCGACCTCCGACGTGTCGGTCGTCGACCTGACCTGCGAACTGGTCAAGCCCGCGACCTATGCCGAAATCTGCGCCGAGATGAAGGCGCAAAGCCAGGGTGCATTGAAGGGCGTGCTGGGCTATACCGAGGACAAGGTCGTCGCCACGGACTTCCGCGGCGAGACCTGCACCTCGGTCTTCGACGCCGAGGCGGGCATCGCGCTCGACCCGACCTTCGTCAAGGTCGTCTCCTGGTACGACAACGAGTGGGGCTACTCGAACAAGTGCCTGGACATGGTGCGCGTCGTCGGCGCCTGATTTCCGTTCCGCTCGAGTTGCTTTGACGACCATGAAATTCCTGCGCCTGGCTGATCTGGATATCAAGGGCAAACGCGTCTTCATCCGCGCCGACCTGAACGTGCCGCAGGACGACGCCGGCGCGATCACCGACGACACGCGCATTCGCGCCTCGGTGCCGGCGATCCGCCTGGCGCTGGACGCCGGCGCGGCGGTGATGGTCACCTCACACCTGGGCCGTCCCACCGAGGGCGAGGTCAAGCCGGAAGATTCGCTCGCGCCGATCGCACGGCGCCTGGGCGAACTGCTGGGGCGCGAAGTGCCGCTTGCAACCGGCTGGGTCGATGGCGTGACAGTCGCGCCGGGCGAGGTGGTGCTGCTGGAGAATTGCCGCTGCAACAAAGGCGAAAAGAAAAGCGACGAGGCGCTTGCGCGCAAGATGGCCGCCCTGTGCGACATCTACGTCAACGACGCCTTCGGCACCGCGCATCGCGCCGAAGCGACCACGCACGGGATCGCGCGGTTCGCCAAGGTCGCCTGCGCCGGCCCGCTGATGTCGGCCGAGCTCGACGCCCTGGGCGCTGCGCTGCTGGCCCCCAGGCGCCCGCTGGTGGCGATCGTCGCCGGTTCCAAGGTATCGACCAAGCTCACGATCCTCCAATCCCTGGCCGAGCGGGTCGACCACATGATCGTCGGCGGCGGGATCGCCAATACCTTCATGCTGGCCTCGGGCCTTGCCATCGGCAAGTCCCTGGCCGAGCCGGACATGCAGGACCAGGCGCGTGCCGTCATCGAGCGCATGCGGGCCAAGGGCGGATCGGTGCCGATCCCGACCGATGTGGTCGTCGGCACGAAGTTCGCCGCCGACGCGATCGCCACGACCAAGGCGGCAACCGAGGTCGGCGCCGACGACATGATCTTCGACATCGGCCCGGCCACGTCAGCAGTGCTGGCCGACATCATCGCCAAGGCCGGCACCATCGTCTGGAACGGGCCGGTCGGCGTCTTCGAGTTCGATCAGTTCGGCGCAGGCACGCGCGCGGTTGCCGCGGCGGTGGCCGGCTCGGCGGGATTCTCGATCGCCGGCGGCGGCGACACGATCGCCGCGATCAACAAATATGGCATCGCCGGGAAGGTTGGCTACATCTCGACCGCGGGCGGCGCCTTTCTCGAATTTCTCGAAGGCAAAACCCTGCCCGCTGTCGCCATTCTCGAAGAGCGCGCGGGCTCCTAGCAATTCCGGCCACCGGAGAACGCCATGCCGCGCAGCACCAAGATCGTCGCCACCCTGGGGCCCGCGTCCAGCAGCGCGGACATGCTGGACCGCCTGATCGGCGCCGGGGTCGATGTCGTGCGACTCAATTTCTCGCACGGAACGGCAGAGGATCACATGGCGCGCGCGCGCCTGGTGCGCGAGATCGCAGCGCGCCACAAGCGCGGCGTCGCCATCCTGGCCGACCTGCAGGGCCCGAAGATCCGCGTCGGCAAGTTCAAGGACGGCAAGGTCAGCCTTGAAAACGGCGCGACATTCGTTCTCGACGCGCAGGCCGAGATCGGCGATGACAAGTCGGTCGGCATCGACTACAAGGAGTTGCCGCAGGACGTGCGTGCCGGCGACGTGTTGTTGCTGGACGACGGCAAGATCGTCCTCACCGTCGACAAGGTGCTGGACGGCAAGGTCTACACGACCGTCAAGGTCGGCGGCGTCCTGTCGAACAACAAGGGCATCAACAAGCAGGGCGGCGGGCTGACCGCGCCGCCCCTGACCGCGAAAGACATCGAGGACATCAATACCGCGGTGGCGCTCAAGGCAGACTACCTGGCGGTGTCTTTTCCCAAGAGCGGCGCCGACATGTACATGGCGCGCGAACTCATGCGTGCGCGCGGCGGCAAGTCGCTCCTGATCGCCAAGATCGAGCGCGCCGAGGCGATCCCCGCGCTGGAGGAGATCCTGAAGGCCTCAGACGGCATCATGGTCGCGCGTGGCGACCTCGCCGTGGAGGTGGGCGACGCCGCCGTTCCGGCGCTGCAAAAGCGCATGATCCGCATGGCGCGCGAGATGAACAAGCTCACCATCACTGCCACGCAGATGATGGAATCCATGATCACCTCGCCCGTGCCGACGCGTGCCGAGGTGAGCGACGTGGCCAACGCGGTGCTCGACGGCACGGACGCGGTGATGCTATCGGCGGAATCGGCCTCGGGCAAGTTCCCGGTGGAGGCTGTCGAGGCGATGGCGCGCATCTGCATCGAGACCGACAAGTCGATGGACGCGGACGTCAAGCTCGACCAGGAGTTCATGCATCGCGTCTTCACGCGCATCGACCAGGCCATCGCGATGAGCGCGCTCTTCACCGCGCACCATCTCAAGGTCAAGGCGCTGGTCGCGCTGACGCAGTCGGGCTCCACCGCGTTGTGGATGAGCCGCCTCAATTCCGGCGTGCCGATCTACGCGCTGACCCCCGACGCCGAGACCTACACCAAGCTGGCGCTGTATCGCGACACGCGCACCTTCCTGATGCCGCAGCGCACCCACGATCGCGAGGCGCTCCTGGCCGAATCCGAGAAATTCCTGCTTGATTCCGGCATGGTAGAGCGCGGCGACCTCATCATCATCACCATCGGCGAGCCGATCGGCAAGTCCGGCGGCACCAACTCGCTCAAGATCGTCAAGGTCGGCGAGCGCTGAAGGCAATCGGCGCGGCCGACCGGTCGCGGCCAACTTCGACAGGGAGGTGACATGAACACCATGCAAGTGGCACGCAAGCTGGTCGAACTGGACGGCCAGGGCAAGAATGACGAGGCCTTCGAAACCCTGTACGCCGACGACATCGTGAGCGTCGAGGCGTTTGTCGCTCCCGACGGCTCGCACGAGGCGCGCGGCAAAGCCGCGCTCAAGGCCAAGCACGCCTGGTGGGCCGGTGCCCACGAAGTGCACTCGGTTTCGGTTACCGGGCCGTGGCCGCACGGTGACCGCTTCGTGCTGGGTTTTCGCATCGATGTGACCGTCAAGGAGACGGGGGTGCGCATGCAGATGGACGAAGTCGGTCTGTACACGGTCAAGGACGGCAGGATCGTGCGCGAGGAGTTTTTCTACGAGGCGGACGGCTGACGGTCATTGATGGCTCTTGTCGACCAGGCTACGACGTCGTCCACCACAGCGATCGAGAGCATCTACCGGCGCGAGTCGCGGCGGGTTTTCGCCACGCTGGTGCGCCTCCTGGGCGACTTCGACCTGGCCGAGGAAGCGCTGCACGAAGCGTTTCGCGCCGCGCTGGAGCAATGGCCGGGTGCCGGCATGCCGGCCAATCCGGCGGCATGGCTGGTCTCGGCAGGACGATTCAAGGCGATCGACGCGATCCGCCGCCGCGCCCGTTTTGTTGCGCTGGACGAGGTGGCCGAGCAGGTCGAAGTCGTCGCCGACCAGGCGCAGACGCCAGGAGAGTCCGAGGCGCTCGAAGACGACCGCCTGCGCCTCATCTTCACCTGTTGCCATCCGGCCTTGGCCGATGAAGCGCAGGTCGCGCTCACCCTGCGCGAGGTGTGCGGCCTCACCACCGAAGAGATCGCCCGCGCGTTCCTGATTCCGGCGCCGACCCTGGCGCAGCGCATCGTGCGCGCCAAGGCCAAGATCCGCGCCGCGCGGATTCCCTACGAGGTACCGGACCGGGACCAACTGCCCGGGCGGCTGCCCAGTGTGCTCAAGGTCGTGTACTTGGTCTTCAACGAAGGCTACTCGGCGTCTTCCGGCGAGACGGTCACGCGGCGCGACCTTTCTGAAGAGGCAATCCGGCTCGCGCGTCTTATTGTGGAACTGCTGCCCGATGCGGAGGCGCAGGGACTCCTGGCGCTCATGTTGCTGCATGAGTCGCGCCGGTCCGCCCGCAGCGATGCCGCTGGCGACCTGGTGCCGCTGGACCAGCAGGACCGCTCGGCATGGGATGCCGGGCTGATCGCCGAGGGATCGGCACTGGCGCGCGCCGCGCTCACCGCCGGCCCGGCCGGCCCGTACGCGGTGCAGGCGGCGATCGCGGCGCTGCACGCCGAGGCCGCGCGGCCGGCGGAAACCGACTGGGCGGAGATCGTCGGGCTCTACGAGGTCTTGCTGACCCTGCAGCCCACGTCGGCAGTGGCGCTCAACCGCGCAGTCGCCCTGGGGATGCGCGACGGTCCGGCGGCAGCTCTGCCGCTGGTCGAGACGCTGATCGCCGACGGGGGGTTGGCCACCTATCACCTGGCTCACGCCGCGCGCGCCGACCTGTGCCGCCGCCTAGGGCACGCGGACGCGGCGCGTGAAGCCTACGCGCGTGCCCTCGCGCTTGCCCGCCAAGCGCCGGAGCAGCGCTTTCTGGCCCGCCGACTGGCCGAGCTGGGTTGATGGGTGCCCCCTGGCAGGAAAAGTTTTTCGCCGGCCTGTCGATCCGGCGCCCGGTCGTTCGACTATCAGATACAAACCCGAAGGAGCCTCCATGCCGCAACTCAATGCCTACCTCTCGTTTGATGGAACCTGCGCCGAAGCGATGCGCTTCTATGCCCAGGTGCTGGGCGCCAAGCTCGACGCCCTCATCACCTTCGGGCAGGCGCCCGGCGACCAACCCTGTCCGACCGCGCACGGGGATCGAATCATGCATGCCAATCTAGTGCACAAAGACTTCACCTTGATGGCCGGCGACGCGCCGCCCGGCATGCCTTTCGATGGCATGCGCGGCGTCATGCTGGCGCTGACCTTCGATGATGTCGCCGAGGCGCAGCGCGTCTTTGCTGCGTTCGCCGACGGTGGCAGTGTGCAGATGCCGATGGCGCCAACCTTCTGGGCCGAGATTTTCGGCATGGTTACCGACCGCTTCGGCACTGCCTGGGGTGTGAACGGCGGCCCGAAGCCGATGTAGCCTGTCAGTCCAGCGCCTGCTGCCCGGCCCGTCGCCATCCGAGGAGCACTTCGATGAGAAGACTTATTGCATCTACTTTCGTCTCACTTGATGGGGTAATGCAGGCGCCCGGTGGCCCTGAAGAGGATCCCGCCAACAGCTTTAACCTTGGCGGTTGGACGTTTAGCTTTTGGGATGAGGTCATGGGCCGCTCCATGAGTGGCTTTGACGGCAAGGATCGTGATCTTGTGCTTGGTCGAAGGACCTATGAGATCTTCGAAGCACACTGGCCGCATCAATCGGCCGATGACCCGACGGCAAGAGCGCTCAATGCGGCACGGAAGTACGTAGCGTCCCACACGCTCAAAGCGCTGAGTTGGGAGCATTCGATATTGCTGGGGAGCGATGTTGTTGGCGCTATCGCTGCGCTCAAGGCGCAGCCGGGCCATGATTTGCAAATCATTGGTAGCGGCAATCTGATCCAATCGCTGCACGCTGCATCACTAATTGACGAGTACAACGTCTGGACGTTCCCGGTAATCCTCGGTGGTGGTAAGCGGTTGTTTGAAACGGGAGCGAAGCCAGGCGCTTTACACCTCGTCAGCACTCACGCCTCGACTACTGGGGTTGTCATGACCACCTACGTGCCTGCTGGCGGCGTTCCTCTCGGTTCTTTCGCACAATCCGAGCCAAGCACGAAGGAAATCGAGCGGCGCCAGAGTGTCGCGCATGAGGATCGCCAACGCCGGGGAATCGCACCATGAAAATCACCGTAGAAACCATCGTCAACGCGTCTGCCGCAATAGCCTGGAGTGCCTACACGACGCCCGCCGACATCGTGCAGTGGAATACCGCTTCGGACGATTGGCACACTACCAAGTCCACGGTCGATCTGAGGGTGGGCGGGGCGTTTTCGTCGCGCATGGAAGCCAAGGACGGCAGCTTCGGATTCGACTTTGCAGGCACTTACACAAGGATTGTGCCCAACGAATTGATCGAGTATTCGTTCGGGGACCGCACCGGTCTGGTCGAGTTCATTGCCAGCGGGACGAGTGTCACGGTGCGTGTCACCTTCGATGCCGAAACCGAGTACCCGGTGGAGCAGCAGCGACAGGGATGGCAGGCGATTCTGAACAACTTCGGCAGGCATGTCGAAGCGCTTGCGCGTTGATCCGCTCGAGTTCACGCAAAACCAACCTCCACGGAGCCAGCCGATGAAATATCTCTGCCTCGTCTATCTTTCCAAGGAAAACTGGAACGCCTGTCCCGACAAGACCTGCTTCGCATTCGCAGAGGGCTTGCACAACAGCGGCCGCCTCATCGCCGCCGAGCCGCTCCATCCCGTCGACACCGCGACCACGGTGCGGGTGCGCAACGGCCAGACCACGCTGACCGACGGTCCGTTCGCGGAGACCAAGGAAATGCTCGCCGGTTTCTATCTGGTGGACGCCAGGGACTTGAACGAAGCGGTGCAGATCGCGGCGCAGATTCCACCTTCGAAGAATGGCAGCATCGAGGTACGGCCCGTGCGCGCGCTTGACCTCGCCTCCACGCACGCCGATTGATCATCGCCAGCAGGCAGACCAACCCGAGGACCCGATATGCACAAGAACATGTACGTCAACCTGCCGATCAAGGACCTGGCGCGCTCCATGGCGTTCTTCAAGGCCATGGGCTACAGCTTCAATCCCGACTTCACCAACGACATCGCGGCGGGTCTGGTGCTGGGGGAGAACCTCTACGCCATGCTGCTGACCGAACCGTTCTTCCAGGGATTCACTCCCAAGCCCATCGGCGACGCGACCGCGCAGACCTCGGTGTTGATCGCGCTGGACTGTCAGGATCGCGCCGAGGTTGACGCGCTGGTGGCCAAGGCGAAAGCTGCCGGCGCGACCACGCCGCGCGAGCCGCAGGACCTGGGATTCATGTACCAGCACGGTTTTCACGACCTCGACGGCCACGTGTGGGAGTTGTTCCACATGTCGGGCATGCCGCCGAAAAATTGACTTCACTGACAAGGAGAACACCATGAACTACGTCGACGGATTCGTGGCGGCCGTGCCGACCGCCAACCAGGAGGCCTACCGCAAGCATGCGCAAGACGCCGCCAAAATCTTCAAGGAACACGGTGCCTTGAAGCTGGTGGAGTGCTGGGGCGACGACGTGCCCGACGGCGTGCTCACCTCGTTCCCGCTGGCGGTCAAGAAACAGTCCGACGAGACCGTGGTGTTCTCATGGATCACCTGGCCATCGCGCGCAGCGCGCGATGCCGGCTGGGAGAAGATCATGGCCGATCCGCGCATGGCGCCCGGCGCCATGCCCATGCCCTTCGACGGCAAGCGCATGATCTACGGCGGGTTCCAAATGATCCTGGAAAGCTAGCACGACATCAGGCTCGGCAAGATCGAAGGTTCGACTCAATCACACAAGGAGAAGCACGTTGACCAATTCCATACGTACCTGCCTCTGGTTCGGTGACGGCCGCGGTCCTGAAGCCGCGGAGTTCTACTGCTCCCTGATCCCGGGCAGCCGGGTCGAGAGGGTTTTTCGCGGCGACGCCGGACATGGCACGTTCTCGGTCGTCGACTTCTCGCTTGGCGGGGTGCCGTACCAAATTCTCGACGCGGGGCCGATGTTCACGCTGACCGAGGCGGTGTCGATTTCGGTCGCGACCGAGGATCAGGCCGAGTCCGACCGGCTCTGGGCTGCGTTGACCGCGAATGGCGGCAAGGAAAGCCACTGCGGGTGGCTCAAGGACCGCTACGGGGTTTCATGGCAGGTCTTCCCGAAGCGGCTGGTCGAGCTGACGGCCAATGCCGACAAGACGGTCTCTGCCAAAGCGATGGCCGCCATGATGAAGCAGATGAAAATCGACATCGCCGAAATCGAAGCTGCAGTGCGCGCCTGAATCGGATTCCTGACCTTTCGCATCGACTCGCCCTGGGCCGCACCTCCCTGTCCTGCCTTGTCTACCTGAACCGCCAAGAGGCTTCAATTGACCACCGGAACCGTCCGCCTGCATCGCGTCCTGCGCGCCAGCCCCGAGCGCATCTATCGCGCTTTCCTCACCCCTGATGCGATGGCCAAATGGCTGCCGCCCTTTGGTTTCACCTGCCGGGTGCACGAGCTCGACGCCCGCGTCGGTGGCCGCTTTCGCATGTCGTTCACCAATTTCGGCAGCGGCAACGGGCATTCCTTCGGTGGCGAGTACCGGGAACTCGTGCCCAACGAACGCCTGCGCTACTCCGACACGTTCGACGACCCCAACCTGCCCGGGGAGATGGAAACCACCGTGGTCCTGCGCGCAGTGTCGTGCGGCACCGAACTGGAAGTGGTGCAGAGCGGCATCCCGGCCGTGATCCCCACCGAGATGTGCTACCTCGGCTGGCAGGAATCGCTGGTGCAGCTGGCACAGCTGGTCGAGCCGGTCATTCCGGACTGATGACTTGCCACGCCAAGTCTCCTTGGCGTGAGAGGCATCCCCGGCGCCGGTCGTGAACGGTTCACTGGCATAAAATCCGAGTTCTTGCATTGCACCCTCCCCGAAACCCGCTTTCGGGCGACGGTGCGACCCGATATCCCTACGAACGAGGATCCGCCATGCCCTTGGTTTCCATGCGCCAACTGCTCGACCACGCCGCCGAGAACAGCTACGGTCTGCCCGCCTTCAACGTCAACAACCTGGAGCAGGTGCAGGCGATCATGGAGGCCGCCGCCGAACTCGACGCGCCGGTGATCATGCAGGCCTCGGCCGGGGCGCGCAAGTATGCCGGCGAACACTTCCTCAAGCACCTGATCCAGGCCGCGCTGGAGGCGTATCCGCACATGCCGATCGTCATGCATCAGGATCATGGCCAGTCGCCGGCAGTGTGCGAGGGAGCGATCAAGCTGGGCTTTTCCTCGGTCATGATGGACGGCTCGCTTGAAGCCGACGGCAAGACCATCGCCGATTACGACTACAACGTCGATGTCACGCAAAAGGTGGTCGGCATGGCGCATACGCTGGGCATCACGGTGGAGGGCGAGCTGGGCTGCCTGGGTTCTCTGGAAACCATGCGTGGCGACAAGGAAGACGGCCACGGGACCGAGGCGACCATGACGCGCGACCAGCTCCTGACCGACCCCGACCAGGCCGCCGACTTCGTCAAGAAGACCCAGCTCGATGCGCTGGCGATCGCGATCGGCACCTCGCACGGCGCCTACAAGTTCTCGCGCAAGCCGACCGGCGACATCCTGGCGATCGAGCGCATCAAGCAGATCCACAAGCGCATCCCCAACACCCACCTGGTGATGCATGGCTCTTCCTCGGTGCCGCAGGACTTGCTGCAGATCATCCGCGACAACGGCGGCGAGATGAAGGAGACCTACGGAGTTCCGGTCGAGGAGATCCAGGAAGGCATCAAGCACGGCGTGCGCAAGGTCAACATCGACACCGATATCCGCCTGGCCATGACCGGCGCGATCCGCAAGTACATGAACGAGAACAAGAGCGCCTTCGACCCGCGCGACTATCTCAAGCCCGCGCGTGCCGCTGCCAAGGCGGTGGTGCGCGAGCGCTACCAGCAGTTCGGGTGTGCCGGCCAGGCCTCCAAGATCAAGCCTGTGCCGCTCTCGGACATGGCACAGCGCTACGCGACCGGAAAGCTCACGCAGGTGGTCAACTAGACAATCTGCGAACGGCCCTGCGGCGGCCCCGTGCCGCCGCGCCGCGCTTCCAGGCGACCGACTTGACTGCGCTTCATCGTTCGACGATCGCAAGCCTGCCGCTGATTCATCGCGGCAAGGTGCGGGACACCTACGCGGTCGGCGAGGACCTGCTGCTCATCGTCACGACCGACCGGCTGTCTGCCTTTGACGTGGTCATGGCCGAACCGATCCCGGACAAGGGCCGGGTGCTGTCGCGCATGTCCGATTTCTGGTTCGCGCGGCTTGCGCATCTCACCCCCAATCATCTCACCGGCATCGACCCCGAGTCGGTTGTCAAACCGGCAGAGCGCCCCCAGGTGTGTGGCCGCGCTGTGGTTGCCCGGCGCCTGAAGCCGCTGCCCATCGAGGCGGTCGTGCGCGGCTACCTCATCGGTTCCGGCTGGAAGGACTACCTGGCGACCCGCGCTGTGTGCGGCATCCGGCTGCCCGAGGGGTTGCAGCAGGCGCAGAAGCTGCCGCAGCCCATCTTCACCCCCGCGTCCAAGGCGCCGGCGGGAATGCACGACGAAAACATCGCCTTCGCGGAAGTCGAGCGCGTCATCGGCGCACCGATGGCCGCGCGCATGCGCGCTGTGAGCCTGGCGCTCTACGACGAGGCCTCCCGCTACGCCTTGACGCGCGGCATCATCATCGCCGATACCAAGTTCGAGTTCGGGCTCGATGCGAACGGCACACTCACCCTGATGGACGAGGCGTTGACGGCAGATTCCTCGCGCTTCTGGCCGGCCGACGAGTACCGTGTCGGCATCAGCCCGCCTTCGTTCGACAAGCAGTTCGTACGCGACTATCTGGAGACACTGGCCTGGGACAAGAAGCCGCCCCCGCCGCCCCTGCCGGCCGCCATTGTCGAGGGTACCTCCATGCGCTATCGCGAAGCGCTGACCTGGCTGACCGGCGAGTCACTGGACTGATGGCGCGCGCAGCGAAGACGGCCGGCAAGACCGCACCGCCCGCAGTCGGGGTGGTCATGGGCAGCCAGAGCGACTGGGAGGTGATGCGCCACGCGGTCGATCTGCTGGCCGAGTTCGGCGTCGCCCACGAGTACCGCGTGCTGTCCGCGCACCGCATGCCCGACGAAATGTTCGCGTATGCCGAGGCCGCTGCGGCGCGCGGCCTGCGCGCCATCATCGCCGGCGCCGGCGGTGCGGCACATCTGCCGGGCATGCTTGCTGCCAAGACCACGGTTCCGGTGCTCGGTGTTCCGGTGCCCTCGCGCCACCTTGCGGGCCAGGACTCGCTGTACTCGATCGTGCAGATGCCGCGCGGCATCCCGGTCGCGACTTTCGCCATCGGAGAGGCCGGCGCGGCCAATGCGGCGTTGTTCGCGGTGGCGATGCTCACCGCCGGTGACGCGGCGCTTGCCGGCCGCCTGGCCGCGTTCCGTACCCGCCAGAGCGAGGCTGCGCGCGCGATGACCCTGCCGCCGAAAAAGTGATCTCTCCTGGCGCCTGGCTGGGGCTGTTGGGCGGCGGTCAACTGGGCCGCATGTTCTGCATGGCGGCGCAGAGCATGGGTTACAAGGTCGCCGTGCTCGATCCCGGACAGGAAAGTCCGGCCGGCACGGTTGCCGACCTGCACATCCGCCGCGACTATCTCGACACCCAGGGGCTCGAGGAACTCGCGCGCCTGGCCGGCGGCGTGACGACCGAATTCGAGAACGTGCCGGCCCGGGCGCTCGAGTTTCTCGCGTCGCGTTGCCAGGTGAACCCGCAGGCCGAGAGCGTGGCCATCGCCCAGGACCGCATCCGCGAGAAGGCTTTCGTCGCCGGCTGTGACGTGGGCGTGGCGCCGTATGCGGAAGTGCGCGACGCCGGCGCGATTGCCTCGCTCCCCGCCGACCTCTTTCCCGGCATCCTCAAGGTGGCGCGCCTGGGCTACGACGGCAAGGGCCAGGCGCGCGTGGCGACACCCGCGGAAGCCGCGGCCGCGTTCGCGGAATTCGGCGGCGTCCCCTGCGTGCTGGAAAAGCGCCTGGACCTGATGTGCGAGCTCTCGGTGGTCGTTGCACGCGGCCGTGACGGCGCCACCGCGGTGTATCCGGTCTCGGAAAACGAGCACAAGGGCGGCATTCTGGACACCACCATCGTTCCGGCGCGCGTTTCCGAGGCGCTCACGGCGCGCGCCCGTGCGGCAGCGCTCACCATCGCGCGGCGCCTGGATTACGCCGGCGTGCTGTGCGTAGAGTTCTTCGTCCTGCGCGACAACACCCTCCTGGTCAACGAGCTCGCGCCGCGCCCGCACAACAGCGGGCACTACAGCATCGATGCCTGCGTGACCAGCCAGTTCGAGCAGCAGGTGCGGGTGCTGGCCGGCCTGCCCCTGGGCGACACGCGCCAGCACACGGCGGCTGTCATGATCAACGTGCTGGGCGAAAGCTGGCACGGCGCCGACCTCTCCCTGCCGCCCGACTGGTCGCGCGTGCTTGCCCATGACGCCGCCAAGCTGCACCTCTACGGCAAGTCTCAAGCGCGCCCCGGCCGCAAGATGGGACACATCACGGTGCTGGGCGCCAGCGTCGAAGAGGCAATCGTCGCCGCGGCACAGGTGCGCGGCGCGCTCGGCGCGGGATGAGTGGCAGGCCCGACCCGGGCGGCGTGGCGGCGGCCGTCGCTGCCGACGCTGACGCGATCGCGCGCGCCGTCGAAGTGCTTGGCGCAGGCGGCCTTCTGGGACTGCCGACCGAGACCGTCTACGGTCTCGCCGCCGACGCCTCCAACCCTGCGGCCATCGCCAGGATGTTTGCGGCCAAGGGCCGCCCGGCGGACCATCCGGTGATCGTGCATCTGGCTTCCGCCGCGCAACTCGACGACTGGGCGCGCGACATTCCGGATGTGGCGCGGCGGCTGGCCGCCGCCTTCTGGCCCGGCCCGCTGACCTTGATCTTGAAGCGTGCCCCGCACGTGCTCAATGCGGTGACCGGCGGCCAGGACACGGTGGGCCTGCGCGTACCCTCGCATCCGGTCGCGCACGCGGTGCTTGCCGCGTTCGGCGGCGGCGTCGCCGCGCCGTCGGCCAACAAGTTCGGTCGCGTCAGCGCCACCACTGCCGCGCATGTACGCGAGGAGTTCGGCGCCGCCGTCGACCTGGTGCTCGACGGCGGCGCCTCTCAGGTCGGCATCGAGTCGACCATCGTCGCCTGCGACCTGGGCGGCGTGCGCGTCCTGCGGCCCGGGCGGATCACCCGCGACATGCTGGCCACAGTCGCGGACTTCGATGACCGGGGCAGCACGGCGGTGCCGCGCGTCTCGGGGTCGCTGGAGAAGCACTACGCACCGCGCCACCGTGTCGCGATGCTGCCCGCGAGCGAACTCGCCCAGGCCATCGCCTGCCACGCCGGCAACGTCGCCGTCCTGTCGCGCAAACGCCCCGCCGGCAAGAATCTGCGGCACTGGGCCGCCGCCATTGATGCCGAGGGCTTTGCGCACAGCCTGTACGCGACGCTGCGCGAGATGGACTGCGCCGGTTGCGACCTGCTGCTGGTCGAGACGCCACCGGTCGGCGCCGCCTGGGAAGCGGTGCACGACCGCCTGCGGCGCGCCGTTGCCGGGTCGGGCGCCGCTTCCGACGAAGCTCGTTAAAGACCTGCGTACCTGCCTCACGCCTTCCGCGAACCGCGCTGCATACGTATGCAAAGCGAGCTAGAATCGATCGCCATCTCAGCCAGGAGCGCAGCATGTCCCCCTCCCGCATTCTCACCACTCATGTCGGCAGCCTGCCGCGACCGCAGGAAGTGGTCGACCAGCTCTTCGCCGAGGACCAGGGCACGCTCACCGACCGGGAGACCTACGCGCGCGTCATGCGTGCGGGCGTCGCCGCGGTGGTGAAAAAGCAGGTCGAGGTGGGCGTGGACGTGGTCAGCGACGGCGAAATGAGCAAGATCAGCTACGCCACCTACATCCGCCATCGCCTTACCGGCTTCGAGATCGGCGAGATGCCGCGCGCGGTTCCCCGGGATCTGGACGATTTCCCGGACTACAAGGAGCGTCTGGCCAAGCTCGGTGCCACGCCCAAGTACCATCGCCCGATCTGCTGCGCGCCCATCAGCGTGCGCACCCTCGAACCGCTGCAAGCCGATCTTGCCAATCTCAGGGACGCCGTTGATGCCGCCGGCGTGAAGCGCGCCTTCATGAACGCCGCTTCGCCTGGCGTGATCGCAGTGTTCCAGCCGAACCGGCACTACGCCACGCAGGAGGCCTACATCGGCGCGCTGGCCGACGCGATGCGCACGGAATACGAGGCGATCGTGGCGGCCGGTTTCGACCTGCAGATCGATGCACCGGACATCGCCATGGGGCGCCACATCCGCTTTCGCGACGTCGATGACAACGAATTCCTGCGCAATGCCCACCTGCAGATCGACGCGCTCAACAGTGCGCTGGCCAACATCGATCCGGCGCGGGTGCGCATGCACATCTGCTGGGGCAACTACGATGGCCCGCACCACTTCGACGTGCCGCTCGAGATCATCATGCCGGTGGTGCTGAAGGCGCGCGTGGGTACCTATGTGTTCGAGGCGTCCAATCCGCGCCACGCGCACGAATGGGATGTATGGCAGGCCACCGCGATCCCGGAAGACAAGATCCTCGCTCCCGGCGTCATCGATTCGGTGTGCAACTTCATCGAGCACCCGCGCCTTATCGCGCAGCGCCTGCTGCGCTTCGCCGACATCGTCGGGCGCGAGCGCGTGATGGCGGCCTCCGACTGCGGCTTCGGCACCTTTGCCGGCTTCGGCGCCGTGCACCCGCCGATCGCGTACGCCAAACTCAAGTCGATGGCCGAGGGCGCCGCGATGGCGAGCGACAAGCTGTGGGGACGCGCCTGACGCGCCGCGCCTGAGCCGGCGCGCGGCTTCCGGGCGCCTGCCCGCGCCTCGCTATACTCGTTGTCCTCTCAAGCTGCCTGCGCAAAGGCCTGCCATGACCGTTCACAACCTCAAACCCGCACGTGTCTCCGACGCCGCGCCAGACGCCGTGCGCGAGGCGAAGATCCACCTGGCCGCCGCTCACCGTCTCGCCGTGCTCGACCAACTCGACGAGGGCATCGACAACCACTTCACCATGACCCTGCCCGGGCACGAGGACCGTTACCTGATCCTGCCCTTCGGCCTGCACTGGTCCGAGGCCAGGGCCAGCGACATGATGGTCTTCAACGAGCGCGGCGATACCCTCGAAGGCGAAGGCGTGGTCGAACTGTCGGCGCGCTGCATCCATGCGCCCATCCACCGCATCACCGGTGCGCGGGTCGTCCTGCACACCCACCAGCCCTGGGCCCTGGCGCTGAACATGCTGAAGAACAACCGCCTCGTCGCGTCGACCCAGACGGCGGCCTTTTTCCAGGGGCAGATCGCCTACGACGACACCTACCTGGGCACGGCGGACTTCATCGAGGAAGGCGAGCGACTGGCACGCCTGATGGGCAACAAGCAGGTGCTGTTCATGAAGAACCACGGCGTGCTGGTCGTCGGCGACACCGTGGCGCAGGCCTATCGACGGCTCTACAAGCTTGAACGCGCCTGCCGCACCCAGGTGCTGGCCATGGGTACCGGCCGCGAGCTCGAGGTCCTGTCGGAAGCGGTCGTCCGGCAGGTGCAGACGCCGCCGCCCGACCAGAGTCATTCGCGCGAGGAGCGCGAGCGCATGTATTTCGCAGCCATGATGCGGGTGCTGGATCGGGAACTGCCGGGGTATGCCGACTGATAAACCCTGCGGCAGGGCGCGGTTGCAAGACACGATGCGCTGTCGGTCGTCGGCCTTGCGTCAACGTGCGCCCAGCGCCCCTCACGACCGACCCATTCCCCTCGACTTTTGCGGCATCCGGAGCCCGCTTGCATGAACCCTGAAGAAACGCTGTCCCAATGGGAAGCGCAACTGGAAGCTGCCCGCGCGAACATGCTCAAAGGTGGCGGCAAGCCTGGCATTGCCATGGCGGCGATGGCTCCGAACATGTCCGGGCTGGAGTTCATGCGGGCGCTCCTCGCCGGTGAACTGCCTTATCCGCATATCGCCGACACGCTGGACTTCGCGCTCGTCGAAGTTGATCTCGGCCGCGCCGTCTTCCAGGGTACGCCACAGATCAAGCACTACAACCCGATCGGCAGCGTGCATGGCGGCTGGTATGCGACATTGCTTGATTCGGCCTTGGGCTGCGCCGTCCACACCACCATGCCGGCAGGCCGCGCCTACACGACTGCCGAACTGGGGGTCAACATCGTCCGGGCAGCCAACCAGAAGACCGGGCCGCTACGCGCCATTGGTACAGTCATTCACTCGGGACGGCAACTGGCCACCGCCGAGGCGCGCATCGTCGGGCCGGACGGCAAGCTCTATGCCCACGCCACGACCACCTGCCTTGTGTTCGAAATGCCGGCCGGCAACAAGGCCTGAGTCGCTGCTCTGCGTCGCCGGCAGTTGCATGCGTTCGGCGGCAACGTCCGGTTCCCGTTCGTTCAATACACCGCGCCGCGATCGCCAGGGGTTGCGAACAATCGGCGTCGTTGCCAATGACGTCGCGCGCCAGCTGATCAGCGCGGATTGTTTCGCGCACGCGCCCCCATCGCCATGAAGATCCGTTCGGTCCACGCCTTTGCCATCCGCAGCGACCTGGTCGGCGGCCCCGCGCGCACGTCCGCGCGCCGTCCGGCCTGGGTGGACCACGCCGAAGTCGCGAACCCGATGTCGCACTACGCGCGCTTCAAGCGCCTGCGCTCGAGCTGGCGGCCGCGCTGGCCCGCGGTGGCCTGCATCGTCACGGCGCAAGACGGCCAGTGGGGCCTGGGCATGACGCGCTACGGCAGTCCGGTGATCGCGATCATCAACGAGCACCTGGCGCCGCTCCTGGCCGGGGAGTCTTGCGAAGACATCGCTGCGCTCTGGCAGATGCTGCAGCGCCTGACCTCGCCCTACGCCGGCGGCCTGTCCTGCTATGCGATCAGCGCCATCGACCTGGCGCTGTGGGACCTGCGCGGCAGGCACGAATGCCAGCCCGTGCACCGCCTGTTGGGCGGCGGCGCGCGTGCCGACCTCCCGGTCTACGCGACCGGCAACGACCCGGACTGGTATCTGGAGCTGGGGTTCGATGCGCTCAAGATCGCGTGTCCGTACGGTCCTGCCGATGGGCCTGCGGGGCTGGACGCCAACGAGGCGCTGTTGCGCGAGGTGCGCGCACTGGCAGGCCTTGAGCGCGATCTGATGGTCGACTGCTGGATGGCCTTCGACCTGCCCTATGCGCTGGAATTCGCCGCACGCGTTCGGCCCATGGGCTTAAGCTGGATCGAGGACTGCCTGATGCCGGAGGACTTCGACGGTCTCGCGGCGCTGCGTGCAGGCACGCCGGGCCAGGCGCTGGCCGGCGGCGAACACTGGTACACGCCCGAGCCGTTCGAGCGCGCGCTGCGTGCCGGCTGCCTCGACGTGCTGCAGCCCGACATCGGCTGGGCCTCTGGCCTCAGCGGCTGCCTGCGCATCGCCGAACTGGCGCGCGCTGCGGGCAGGCCCGTGATCCTGCACGCGGGCATGAACACGGCCTATGGACAGCACTTCTCGCTGGCGGTGCCAAATGTGCCGCAGGGCGAGTACTTCGTCGGCTCTGCGCCGGGCGTGCCGCTGGAGGAGGTGCGCTTGACGCCGGGCACGCCGGTGCCGGTGAAGGGGCGCCTTGCACCCTCCGACGAACCCGGTTTCGGCCTGGGCCTGACGCTGGATGCGGCGCGAGCGCTGGCCATCTGACGCGCATCGTCCCGCCGATTCCCGGCGGCCCGTTCAGCTGCGCCGATGCTTCTCGATGTAGTCCCAGTCCGGCAGGGCACCCAGCCCGGCCGCGTCCGGCAGGCGCGCCTGGCCGTCGGCGTCGACCTGAAGGTATGCGCAGAGGCCGTACTGGTACGCTGACTGGGGCGACAGCACCTCGATCATTTCCACCTCGCTGGCGCCGCACAGCACCTGCAGATTCGCCAGGTCCATCAAGGGGCTGGCGCCATGGTGCGACACCACCGGCATGCCGCGTTCCCGGCACAGGGCGAGCGTGCGCAAGAGGCCGCTGACGCCCCCCTTCCAGTACACGTCGGCCAGCACCGCGGCGTAAGCGCCGGCGTCAATGGCGTTGGCCACCGCGGGCGCCAGGCCGGGCAGGGTCTCTCCGCCGATCACCGGAATCGAGAGCGCCTGGCGCAAGGCACGGTAGCCGGCCCAGTCGTGCTGCGGCAGCGGTTCCTCGAACCAGTGGAACCCAAGGTCCTGGAGGGCGCGCCCGACCGCGAGCGCGCCCTCCGGCGTGTAGCGCTTGGCGGCGTCTAACATCAGGCGGAATCCGGGCCCGGCGGCCGCGCGCAGCACCTGCGCGAGTTCGATGTCGCGCGCGGCGTCGCAAAACGGGTGGGCCTTGTAGGCGGTGAAACCGGCCGCGCGCGCGCGCGCAAAGTCCTTGAGATAACCGTCGACGTCGGCATGGTGGCCCGAACTGGCGTAGGCGCGCATGGCGTTGCGGCCGCCGCCCAGGCAATGCGCAAGTGGCAGGCCACGGGTGCGCGCGTGCAGGTCCCACAGGGCGACGTCGAGGGCCGCGATGGCGAAGGTGCTCACATAACCCGGCGGCTCCTGCGCCGCCATCTGCATCCAAAGTGCGGCGGGATCGGACGCATCGCGGCCGATCGCCACGGCCGCCAGCGAGCGTTCCACCTGCGCGGCGATGACCGTGCCGGGCTGCCCGCCGTGCGCGCGCGCGGTGGAATAGCCGCAACGGCCGTCCTCGGCTTCGACGATCGTCAGCGTCAGCTCGAGGTCGCCGGTGAAGCGACCGGTGTGGATCGGCACCATGGGCTGCGCATAGCAGACGGTGCGCACCGAGCGGATCGGCGCGTGCGGCACGACGGCGGCCACGCTGCGTCAGTCCGCGCGCACCTTGAGGCGCACCGCCAGGTCGGTCCAGACCTTGAGGTCGCGCGCGATCACCTCGGCGAATGCCGCCGGCGTGCTGCCGACGATCTCCTGGCTGGCAGTGGTCAGCGACTGGCGCACCGCCGGGTCGGCCAGCACCTTGAGCATTTCCGCGCTCAGGCGCGCGATCGCAGGCTGTGGCGTGCCGGCCGGGGCAAGTAGGCCGTACCACGCGTCGAGCACGAATCCGGGCGGATAGGCCTCGGCCATAGTGGGCACGTCCGGCAGCGCCACGCTGCGACGCGAGGTCGTGACGGCCAGCGCACGCAGCTTGCCGGCCTGCACCTGCGGCAGCGCGATCTGGATCGCCGGGTAGGCAAGCTGGGTCTGGCTGGTCATTACCGAGGTCACCTGCTCGGCCGCGCTGCGATAGGGCACGTGGACGATGTCCAGGTTGCCGCCCAGCGACTTGAACAACTCGCCTGAATAGTGGCCGATGCCGCCGTTGCCGCCCGAGGCGTAGCTGAGCGCGCCCGGCCTGGACCTGGCGAGCGTGACCAGCTCCGCGACGCTGCGCGCAGGTGAATCCGGCGGCACGACCAGGAGCGCGGCCACGCGCGAGATCAGGCCGATCGGCGCGAAGTCGGCGATGGCGTCGTACTTGACGTTGCTGATGCCCGGGTTGCCGACCAGCTGCGTCGCGTTCAGCAGCAGGGTGTGGCCGTCCTTGGGCGCGCGCGCGACGAACTCGGTGCCGATGTTGCCGCCGGCCCCGGCGCGGTTGTCGATGATGACCGGCTGACCCAGTCCTTCGGCCATGCGCGAGGCGACCATGCGCGCGACGCCGTCGACGCCCGATCCGGCCGGGAAGGGCACGACGACACGCACGGGCGCGCTCGGATAACCCTGAGCCGCCGCCAGGCCGGCCATGGCGCACAGGCTGGCGGCGAGGAGGCGCAGGCCGCTGCGGGCGAATGAATGGAAAGGGGCCACGGTGGTCACGCTCCAGCCGGATGGATGAAGGGACCATCCTAACCGCCTCGCCTGTGCGCACAAGCGTCGGTTACCGCACTTTTTCATAGAATGCAAAAATGACCGGCGACACAGACGCACGCACCCAGCTGACCCGCTCCCTGCGGCGGTCGATCGGTCTGCTGCGGCTGCTGGCCACTCGTGGGCAGGTCGGCTGGCGGCTGAGCGACCTGGCCCGCCGCACCGCGCTCGACCCCGGTACCGTGCATCGGCTGCTCGCCGCCCTGGCCGACGAGCGCCTCGTGAACCGGGTGCCGGATAGCCGCCATTACACACTGGGCCCGCTGGCGTACGAACTGGGACTGGCGGCAGCGCCGTACTACGACCTGGGACGCGTGGCCGAGGCGCCCCTGGCCGCGCTGGCCCGCGAGTTGCGCGGCAGTGTCTTTCTCAAGATACGCAGCGGCCAGGAATCGGTCTGCCTGGCGCGGCACGACGGCCCCACGCGCGGTGAGGGGCTGATGCTGGACGTCGGCGGGCGCCGGCCGCTGTGCGGCACTGCCGGCGGCATTGCGATGTGGATGACCTTGCCGCGCTCCGAGCAGCGCGCAGTCGAGGTCGCCAATCGGGCGGTGGTGAACGAACGCGATCCGGCGCATTGGCCGGGCGTGCGTCGCATGCTGGCGCGCTCGCGCAAGCTTGGGCTGGCGGTCAACCTTGGCGACACCGTGCCGGGCATCTGTTCGGTGGCTGTGCCGCTGACCTGCGCGGGCCGGCCGGGGCTGGCTGCGGTGGCGCTGGCAGCCAGCGGCGCCGCATGGAGCGAGGCGCGCGCGCAGGCCCTGGCCGAGCGCCTGCGCGCGGCGGATCTCGGGGCGCTGATGGCGAACTTGCGCTATTGAGGCGCTCGACCTGGCGTCACCCCATCATGTCAGCAGCGGAAACGCCACTGCGCCAGCCGGCGAGGCCCAGTTGCGCACCAGCTCGGCGATCATCGCGGTGGTGCTGGTGAGTTGTACGCCGGCGCGCTCCATCCGGCGCCACGCCATCTCCTCGGCGATCTGATTGCCCGAGCCGCAGGCGTCGCAGACCACCTGTACGTTGAAGCCCTCATCGACGGCGCTGATCGCCGGCGACACCATGCAGACGTCGGTGGTCACGCCGGCCATCACGAAGTTGCGCTTGCCGGTCGCGCGACAGGCGTTGGCGAATGCCTCGTCGTCCCAGGCGTTGACAACGCCGGTGCGCTTGATGCGCGCGGCGAACTCTTTGGGCGCGATAGTTTCGAGTTCGGGCATCAAGGGCCCCTGCACGTTGACGTTGGTCTCCTGGCTCGAGGTCAGGACCAGCGGCATGCCGGTGCCCTTGGCGAACTTGGCCAGGATGACGACATTGGCCTGCAGCAGTGCCAGCGGCGTACTCTTGGCCCAGGTGTTGGTGCCGACCTGATGGTCGATCAGGATCATCGCGGTGTCTTCGATGGCAAAACGGTGCATCTGTGCCTCCGTGGTGGGTGGATTACTCAAGCCTGCTGTGGGACTGCGGTCAATTTGCCGCCGGCGCCGTGACATGCAGCACCATCTTGCCGTGCGCTCGGCCGCTTTCGCCGAGACGGTGCGCGGCGGCCGCATCGGATAGCGCGAACTCCCGGCCGACGATGACGCGCAGCCCGCGGTCGACCCGCTCGGCCAACTGGGCGAGCACCGCGCCGCGCGGTGGCGTGAAGACGAACGCCGCGCGCACGCCGGCGGCCGCCGCGCGGTCAGGCGCCGGCGGTATCGCAGTGGCAACCAGCAAGCCGCCCGGACGCAGGGTGGACCAGGATGCCTCCTGGGTCGCGCCGCCGATCGTGTCGAGCACCACATCGAGGCCACGCGCAACCGACTCGAAGCGCTGTTGCCGGTAGTCAATGACCTCATCGGCACCGAGGCTCGCGACCAGTGCCATGCCCTCGCCGCTCGCGGTCGCCACGACATGCGCGCCTTGCTGTTTGGCCAGTTGCACGGCGATCGTGCCGAGCGCACCCGCCGCGCCGTGAATCAGTACGCGCATGCCGCGCTCGAGCCGCGCCGTCTCGATCAGCGCGGTCCATGCGGCCTGCCCCGGCGTCGGCAAGGCCGCCGCGGTGGCGAATGTCACCGTGCGCGGCTTTTTTGCCACCTGGGCGGCATCGACGGCGACGAACTGCGCGTAGCTGCCGCCCCGCGCAAACTCGGCGTAGAAGAAGACCTCGTCGCCGATGGCGAAGCCCTGCACGTCGCTGCCGACCGCCTCGACGACGCCGGCCCCATCCTGGCCCAGCACGAACGGGAAGCTCTTCGGGATGCCCTTGGCCATCGCACCCGAGCGCAGTTTCCAGTCGATCGGGTTGATGCTGGCGGCGACCACACGCACCAACACGTCGCCGGCCCGGCATTCGGGGACCGGCGCGTCTTCGAACTGCATCTGTTCGGGCCCGCCGTAGGCGTGTATGCGGATGGCTTTCATCACTGTCTTGCTCCAACAAACGAATTCGGGGGTGCATCGTGGCGCAGTCTGCATCTGACCACAAGTGGCTAGAATGAAGTAGACATTTCCGTAAATGGAATAAAGCCACGTTCATGCCCAAGCCCGCCTCGCTTGACGATTTGGCGCTGTTCGTCGAAGTCGCGCGCAGCAGGAGCTTCAGCCGCGCCAGCGCCAACCTTGGCGTACCCGGCGCGACCCTGTCACGCCGCATCGCCGGCATGGAGCGTCGCTTGGGCGTGCGCCTGTTCGACCGTACGACGCGGCGGGTGGAGCTGACCGAACCCGCGCAGCGCTACTTTGAACGCTGCGCGCCCTTGGTCGATGAGGCGGGTCTGGCCCACGAGGCCTTGCGCGCCGCGGCCGAGCGCCCCAGCGGCCACCTGCGGGTGTCGATGCCGGTCGATTTGGGCATCTACTGGATCGGGCCCCTGCTGCCGGAGTTTGCCCGGCAGCATCCCGGCATCAGCTTCGAACTCGACCTGTCCTCCCGCCACAGTGATCTGATCGCTGATCACATCGACGTCGCCTTTCGGCTCGGCGCCGTCAAGGGCGACCAACTCATCGCCCGGCGTATCGGCGCGCTCAAGCAGGCCTTGTTTGCAGCGCCCGACTACCTCGATCGCCACGGCCGCCCGCAGCAGCCTGCCGAATTGGTCGAGCATGATTGCTTGCACGTCGCCGCGGCGCCGCGTGCGGCGCGCTGGCGTTTCAGGAACGGATCGAACACGATTGAAGTCGGCGTGCGCGGCCGCTTCGCGCTCAACAACGTTGGCCTGATGCGGCTTCTGGCAGAGCGCGCCATGGGCATCGCGATGCTGCCGCCCAGCCTGGCGCGCGAGGGCGTCGTGGCCGGGCGACTCGAACAGGTGCTGCCTGACTACACGCTGCCCGAGATGCCGCTGCACGCGGTGCTTTCATCGCGCCTGCAACCGGCGGCGGTGCGCGCGTTCGTCGACTTCATGGCTACGCGTCTTGCCTCGCAGTAGCCGTGAAGCGGGTGGTCGCAGCATTGCCATAATGAGGCGCATTGCCTACAGACGCGCGTGATCACAAATGAAGAGCTACCAGACCGGCGTGCTGAGCCATCGAACCGAAGCCACCTGCGCAGGCCTGACCCTGATCGCACCGATGCGCCACGAGGCGGCGCATCTGATCGACATGGAAGGTCGGGTGGTCCACACCTGGCGCCTGCCCGGCGCCATGGGCTCCAAGGCCTGCTTGTTGCCAGGCGGTCATCTGCTCTGTTCGGTAGCCACCCCTGAGGGCATACCCATCCCGGGCGCCAAGGGTGGCCGCATGCTGGAGCTGGACTGGGACGGAAAGGTCGTCTGGGAATGCACCGACCATGACCAGCACCACGACCTGCTGCGCCTGGCTAACGGCAACACGCTCTACCTGGCGCGCGAGGAGATGCGCGCCGAGGATGCCGCCCGAATCCCGGGCGGCCTGGCAGGCACCTCGTTGCACGGCAAGATGTACGGCGACGTCGTGCGCGAGGTCGATCGTGCCGGCGCTCGTGTGTGGGAATGGGCCTTCAAGGACGCCGACCCGGGCGCATTGGCGTTAGCGCCGGATTGCCACCGCGGCGAGTGGGCGCACGCCAATTCGCTGGCCATCACCAACGACGGCAACGTGCTGGTGAGCTTTCGTCATCTCGATGCGATCCTGATCGTCGATCGCAAGAGCAAGGCCATCGTGTGGAGCCGGCGCGACGCGACCTGGGGCCACCAGCACAACGCCGAGATGCTGCCCAACGGCAACATCACGCTCTTTGCCAACGGCATGAACAACCTGCACCAGCCGCTGCACTCGCGCGCCATCGAACTCGATCCCGCGACCGGTGCGACGGTGTGGCAATTCGTCGACCCGCAGCGCTGGACCTTCTTCAGCCCGGTCATGGGCGGGGTGCAGCGCCTGGCCAACGGCAACACGCTCATCACCGAGTCCCTGAACGGACGCGTGTTCGAAGTGACATCGACAGGCGAGATCGTGTGGGACTACATCGTGCCCATGCAGCATCCCAATCCGGTGCTGCACGCGCCGAGCAACGCCTTGTTCAGGGCGTATCGGTACGAGGCGGGCGGGCCGGAGCTTTCCGGGCGGCTATAGGGCATCGATCTTCGCCCGCAATGACGACGTGGCCGTGCTATGAATTGGGTGTCAAAGCCACCAAAGCAACAAAGAACCAGACCTCAAGCGCCACCGATTCGGAACTCAACCTGTCCCAACGGTCCGAAGTCGGCGACAACCCGTTGCCCCGCAGCCACTGGCACGGGCGGCGTGGTCGACCCGGTCGTCACGTCTTCCCCGGCCTTTAGCGTGCGGCCCGCGGCCACCAGCGCGTTGGCCAGCCACGCACACGCTCCGAAGGGCCCGTCGTCTACGTTGCGCCCGTAGCCGGTCGCGGCGGGGGCGCCGTCGATGAGGAGCCTGACCTCGCCATTCATGAGATCGAGTTTCGACCAGCCCGTGATCGCAGCGCCGAAGATCCAGTGTCCGAAGGCAGCGTTGTCCGAGGCGAGATTCGGCGCCCCGGCCTGCGTCCAGGGGTTGAAATGCGTGCCAATGATCTCGACCGCGGGCAAGATTGCGCGGGTAGCCGCCTCGATCGTGGCCGCGTCGAACGGCGCCTGATCGGGAGCGAGGTCGCGCGCCATCACCAATGCGATCTCGGCCTCATGCACGCGAAAGAAGTCAGGCCGCGCCTCCAATACCGTCGGGGCGGCGCTCGCCATGCGGTCGTAGAGGCGACCGTAGAACGGCGCGTCGATCTTGAGGTGGGCACGCGCCGCGGGGTTGGTGCCGGCGATCTTGTAGCCGATGGCGCGATAGCCGTGCGAACCGGTGAAGAGCGTCTCGCCGGCGCGCTGGATCGCGTATGCCACAGCCATATCGGGCGGCGCAGTCCAGTTCGCGTCCAGCGCAATGGCTTCTCCGCGCAGGCGATGCTCGAGGAGCAGCCGTGCGCGATCGCTGATGTCAGCGATTTTCAAGGCCGTTCGATCTCCGCCAGCGGCTCATCCACCAGCACCATGCCCACCTCCGCACCCAGCGTGTTGCTGACCGTGCACAGTGCCTTGGTCCGCTTAAGCAATTCATCGCTTCGCGCCGCATCTATGGTAAACGCGCTATGGATGCGCAGGTCGAGTCGCTCGAAGCGGTTCGGCGCATCGAGCGCCTTGGTGGCCGTGGCGGAGAGCTGCAGGGCACCCAGCGTCAGGCCCATCGCCTCGGCCGCCATGCGCATCGAGATGCCCACGCAGGTGGCCAGCGACGCCAGCAGCAGGTCCGATGGTGACAACCCATGCATGCCCGGTGTGCGCGCGCCGGTGAACTCGAAGCCGGCCTCGCTGCGCAGGTGCAGCTGATCGGCGCTTGGCGCGTCCAGGCGCAGCGGGCCGTAGGTCTTGGGTTTGATTCGCGGGGTCGTGGTCATGGGCGGCCTCACATCAGGCGATCGGGCAGGAAGGTGGCGACGGCCGGAAACACGGTCAGTATCGCGATCGCCAATAGCAGGATCAGCCAGTACGGTGTGGCCGCGACTGCGGCTTCGCCCAGGCTCACTTCGCCCTTGGTCAGGACCGTCAGCACCGACAGGTTCAGGCCCACCGGCGGGGTCAATTGGCCGATCTCGATCAGGATCGTGATCACCACGCCCAGCCAGATCGCGTCGAAGCCCAGCTTGGTCATGAGCGGGAACACCACCGGCAGTGTCATGACCATCAACGACAGGCCGTCGAAAAAGCAGCCCAGCACCAGGTAGGCCAGCACCACGATGGCCAGCACTTCGTAGCGGCTGAGGCCGCCGGCCAGCACCGACTCCAGGATGGCCTGCGGCACGCCGAGCACGCTGGCCGATTGCGCGAGCACCGTCGCCCCCAGCACGACAAAGCCGATCGAGGCGAACAACAGCGCCGTGCGCAGCATGCTCTCCATCAACTTGCGCAGGGTCAGGTCGCCCCACACCTTGGCGATCACGATCGCCACCGCGACCCCCACGCCTGCCGATTCGGTCGGAGTGGCATAGCCCGCGACGATGCTGCCCATGATGGCCAGGATCAACAGCAACACCGGCCAGATGCGCAGGCTGCCGATCAGGATGGCGCGCCAAGTGGAGTGCTCGACCTCGTGCGGGTAGATCGACGGGCGGCGCAGGGCGGCATACAAGATGTAGAGCATGAATAGCCCCGTCACCATGAGGCCGGGGATGATGCCGGAGATGAAGAGCTTGCCGATCGAGGTGTCGGTGAGCGCACCGTAGATCAAAAAAGACAGGCTGGGCGGGATCAAGAGACCCAGGGTGCCGCCGCCGGCCAGGCTGCCGACCACGGCCCCGCGGTCATAGCCGCGGCGCACCATCTCAGGGTAGGCCACCGCGCCGACCGCGGCGGCGGTGGACATGCTTGAGCCGCTGACGGCGCCGAACATCGCGCAGACCGCGACGTTGGTGTGCAACAGGCCACCGGGCACGCGCGCAAAGAGCGGCCGGAAGGCGGCGTAGGTGCGTTCGCTGATGCCGCTGTGCAGGAGGATCTCGCCCAGGAGAATGAAAAGCGGGATCGCCGAGAGCGTGAACGAGTTGAACACGTTCCAGATCGCGTTCACCGCCAGCGAGGTCGCGCCGTTGGCGAACACGTGCAGCAGCACAAAGCCGGTCAGGCCCAGCGCGGCGCCGAGCGCCGCGCTGGTGGCCGCCGTCACCAGGAGCAGGGTGGAGAAGGTGGTGACGAACACGCGTTATGGTCCCGCCGTTTCGGCATCCATGGCGCGCCGCTCGCTGCCGCTGAATAGACGTGCGAGCACCAGCAGTGCGCACAGGGCGACCGAGAGTAGCGGCACCGCCATCCAGGGATACAGCAAGATGCTGGAAGCCTCGGTCTTGATGCGGCCTTCGATGGCAAAGCGCAGCCAGGGCCAGGCCACCAGCAGAAACCAGCCAAAAAACCCCAGCGTCACCGTCGCGGCCAGCACGGCCAGAGCGTCGCGTCCGCGCGCACCGAGCGCATGGACCAGGAAGGTCACGCGCACGTGCTGCGCCTTCACGGTGACCATGGGAAGCGCCAGGAACAGCGCCGTGCTCAGCAGCAGCCCGACCAATTCCTCGGTGTAGGAAAGCGGCGAACCGGCCACGCGCCGCATGACGACGCTGACCACGATGATGCCGACGATGGCCGTCATGGCCAGCGCGGACAGGGCGAGAAACAGCCCCGCGCAGCGGTCGAGGGCTCGCTCGACCGCGCGCGCAAAACCGGTCACAGGATCAGCGACCGATGGCCTTGAGCACGGCCTCGCGGTTGGCCGGCGCGCGGCCACCGGCTTCCTGGGCTAGTTCGGCCCAGGTCTGCGACATGGCGTCGAGGAACTGCTTGCGGTCGGCGTCGGGGAAATCGCCCAGCCAGTTGACGCCCTTTTTCTTCAGCTCCTCGCGCGCGGCCAGTTCGCGCTGATGGTCGCTGCCGTATTCGTTGGTACGGGTCCAGGTCTCGTCCGCCGCCTGGGTCAGGGCCTTGCGCTGCGCCTCCGGCAGGGCGGTCCATTTGGCCGTGGAGATGCCCAGCGCGTAGGGGGCCGAGGGCATCGGGTAGAGGAAGGCGCCGTACTTCGCGACCTCGTGCATGTTGACGGTGTGCGCATAGAGCGCGGGATAGACCGCGCAATCGACCACGCCGGTCTTCATGGCGACATACATGTCGGCCTGGCCGACGATCTGCGCCGACACCCCCAGGCGCTTGAACGCGGCGACCTGCTCGCGCGCCCAGACGCGCAGCTTGCGCGACTTCAGGTCCGCCACGGTCTTGACGGCCGCATCGCGGCAGAAGATAGACGCCTCGAGCATCGGGATTGCCAGGTAGCCCACCGGGGTGATGCCGCGTTGCTTGAGCTCGGTATCCTGGATCTGGCGCACCACCGGCAGCGCGCGCTTGAGTTCGTCCACCGAGCCGATCACGCCCTGCACCAGGAGCGTGCTCAAGACCGGTGCATCGCGCGAGACATAGTTGGCCCAGATGAGCGCCATGTCGACCGCCCCGCTGGGCAGCACGCGCAGCACGTCGGCGTCCTTGATGCCGAGCGACCCGCCGTTGTGCAGCCTGACCGACACCGCGCCATTGCTGATGCGCTTGACGTCATCGGCGAACTTGATCAGTTCCTTGGTCTCGGGCCGCGTCTCGGGCAGCGGGTTGTGAAAGCGCAGTTCGGAGGCCTGGGCGGACAACGCGAATGCGGCCGGTGCCAGGAGTCCGACGAAGAGACGAGATAGCGAGGAGTTCATCATGATGGGGGCGCCAAGTGGTTGACCAGCAGTTGATCAAGTGTCGCGAGGGGGATGCGGGAGGTACGGCGGCAGGCCTCGATCGACCTCCATTTCGCGCGACGACGGTACGCCTAAGAGCGACTGGCTATCATAGCAGCGATTCCCACGCGATCCGCCGCCCATGATTACAGTGCAGAGCGAGGCCGAGTTCGAGGTTGCAGCCGATGCCTTGTGGCGGCTGGTGCGCGCTTTTGACGCCATGGCGAGCTGGAACCCGAGCGTGCGCAAGTCGCGCATCGAGGACGGCCCGCCGGATCGTATCGGCTGCCTGCGGGTGCTCGAATTCGACGACGGTGGCACCTGGACGCACCGGCTGACCGGCCTGTCGGACGAGGACATGCGCCTGCAATACCGCATCGTCGCCGGTCCGCCGGGCGCGCCCGTGGTCCTGCGCGACTACCGGGCCGAGATGCTCGTCGAGGCGCTCACAGATCGTGCGCAGCCTGCCTGCCGGCTGCACTGGCAGGCCTGGTTCGAGACCGATCAGCCCGAGGTCATGCAGGCCCGCGCGCGGCAGGTATTCGCGGCCGGGTTCGAAGGTCTGCGGCGCGCGCTGGTCACTTAGGCGCCGTCCTGGCGAAGGTCGGCCCCCCGCGCGTCATTCGGTCCGAACGGGCATCACATGCACCCGCTCGCATTCCAGCAGCACGGGCAGCTGCTGGCCGACGCGCAACTGCTGGCGCTGGGGCCCGGATCGCACGACCCGCAGCCTGACGCCGTCGAGACCGACGACCGCAAGCTCCGCGGAGGTGGTCTCCCCCAGGTTGCGCAGCGAGACCACCGTGGTCTGCAATTCGACTGCGTCCATTCCCGCCGCGCCAGGCGCGGCCTGCATCTCGTGCCCGAGGTGCAGCGCGTCGCCCTGGATGACCCAGGTCACGGTCTGGCCGGCCTTGAGGCGCCCCTTGTCCCGGACGCGCAGGCGCATGGCGTTCGCGCCTCCCGCGGGCGATATCCACTCGAGCCAACCGCTGCGCTGCGCGGCATCGGAATCCGACAGCGGCCCCAGCCAGCGACCGCTGAAGCGGTTTTGCACTCCGACCAGGTCGGCCACCCGCGCATTGCGCGGCGAACGGTGGATGTGGGCCGGCGAACCGCTCTGCAGCACCGTGCCGGCATCCATTACGACCAGGCTGTCGGCGAGTTGGCGGGCCTCGGCCAGGTCGTGGGTGACCAGCACGATCGGGATCTGCAATTCCTGCCGCAGGTCGGCGAGCAGGTCGTACAGGCCCTGGCGGTTCATCTGATCGACGGCCGAGAACGGCTCGTCGAGCAGCAACAGCGCGGGCTCGCGCGCGAGCGCGCGGGCGACGGCCACGCGCTGCTGCTGTCCCCCGGACAAAGCGGCCGGCAGGCGATCCTGCTGCTCCGGCGACAGGCGCACGTGCTCGAGCCACTGCGCCGCCCGTTGTCGCCGTGTGGCGCGCTGCAGGTGCAGCAGCGAGAGGGCCACGTTGTCCAGCGCGCTCAAGTGCGGCATGAGCGCGTAGTTCTGGAAGACCAGCCCCACATGCCGGCGCTGCGGAGGCAGGCAGATCCCGGCATCGGTGTCGAGCCAGACCTCGCTGCCGACCTTCACCACGCCGCCGGCCGGCCGCATCAGCCCGGCCAGGCAACGCAGCATCGAGGTCTTGCCGGCGCCCGAGGGGCCGACCAGCGCCATCATCTCGCCCGGCCCGCACTCGAAGGCGCCGTGAAGCGGCATGGGGCTCGACTGCTCGATGCGCACCGCCAGTGCGCCGCCCGTGCGCATCGCTGCTGGCTTCATTTGGTTCTCAGCGTGCGCGCCGTGGCGAAGAACGAGGCCGCGACCGCGAGCAGGGACAAGAGGAGCAGCAGGAGCGCCATGCGGTCGGCGCTCGCCAGGTCGAAGGCCTGCACCCGGTCGTAGATGCTGATGGCGATGGTCCGGGTCTCGCCCGGGATGCTGCCGCCCATCATCAGGACGACGCCGAACTCGCCCAGCGTGTGCACGAAAGTCAATACGGCGGCCGAGAGGATGCCCGGCCAGGCCAGTGGCAACTCGACCCGCCAGAAGGTCTGCCAGGCGGAGAGGCCGCTGACCGCGGCGGCCTCGGCCAGGTTGCCGGGAATGGATTCGAAGGCGCGCTGTATCGGCTGCACCATGAAAGGGATGTTGAACACCACGGAAGCCAGCAGCAGTCCCGGGAAGTTGAAGGTCAGCCGCAGGTCGAAGGTTTCCAGCAGCCAGCGTCCGAGGGGCGAGCCGGCGCCCAGCGAGACCAGCAGGTAGTAGCCGAGCACGGTGGGCGGCAGCACCAGCGGCAGCACCACGGCCGCCTCGACCAAAGCCTTGGCCTTGAATCGCGTGCGCGCCAGCCAGCGCCCCGCGATGAGGCCAGCGGGCAGCAGCACCACCAGGGTCGCTGCGGCCAGTTCCAGCGAGAGGACGAGAGACTGCCAGTCCATCGCGCGGGCTGGCTAGCGCGGCAGCGCGAAGCCGTACTTCACCATGACGGCCTGCGACTGCGAGGTGGAAAGGTAGGCATAGAAATCTCGCGCCGCCTGCGGCGCGTCGCGCGTGAGCACCATGCGCTGCGCGAGCCGCTTGTGCCACGACTCGGGGATCAGCGCGAAGTCGCCGAGCGCGGCGACCTGCGGGGCCAGGGCCAGTGAATAGGCAATGATGCCTCCCTCGGTCGAGCCCGAGGTGGCGAACTGGGCGGCCTGCGAAATGTTCTCGCCGATCACGAGCCTGGGCAGGATGGCCTGCCACAGCCCGGCGCGCTGCAGCGCTTCCTTGGCGCGCATTCCGTAGGGCGCGTGATCGGGAGATGCGATTGCAAATTTCTTGAGTCGTCCATCCTTGAGCGCCGCGGCCAGGTCCTTGAGTTCGCCGTCCGCCTTGAGCGACGAGCCCTTCGGCACCATGATGCCGATGCGGCCGATGGCATAAAGCCGACCGCGGTCGAGCGTCTTGCCGGCATCGGCCAACTTGAAGACGAAGTCCTCGTCGGCCGACATGAACAGGTGGAACGGCGCCCCTTGCAGGATCTGCGAGTAAAAGTTGCCAGACGAACCGAACACCAGGCGCAGGCGCGCGCCGGTCGCTTTCTCGAACTGCGCGGCAAGCTCCTCGATGGCGAACTTGAGGTCCGACGCGGCCGCGACGGTGGGCGGCGCAGTCGATTGCGCGCCCGCCGGGAGCGGCCACGGCGCGAAGAGCAGCGCGGCGAGGGCCAGCCTGCGCTGTGCGACTTCAGGCTTGCCGATCACATCGCGCGCCAATCAGGCACCCGCTGGCCGCTGTTTAGGGTGCATCTCCCGAGCGGCAGATTGTCTGATCCCGTCGCGCCGGGTGCGCGGCTTCGTACATAAGCTGCCAGCATTCCGTTTACGCTGCGAGCTGCAACCCAGCAGCCAGCTTATGCGCCCACCATGTCCTGAACCGCAAGCCGGTACCAGTTCAAATCTTCATCCCAAAGCTTGCGCCTGCGGTCGTTGTCGTCGAACTGGGTTTGATGCAGATGGCCCTCCGGTGCTTTCTTGTAGTCGAACTGCACGGCGATCGCTTCGAGGGGATCGAGACTGACCAGCATGTAGCACAGGTTGTCGATGATGATCGGGGTCGGGGCTTGGCCCTTGGCTTGCTGTGCGATGTACTGCGCAACACTGCGGCCCTGGCGATTGGCGACATGACCGGCCTTCGGATAGTGACCGAACTGCGGTGACACGGCTCCCATACTGTCGCCGATCACATAGATCTGCGGGTCGTCACGCAGCTGGTACAACTCCGGATGCACATCGGCCCAATTGGTCGGCTTGCCGTCCGCCGTCTTGCCGATTCCGCCCAGCTTCCATACCAGATCGGCGGCTTGATGATGGCCCATGAAAATGGCGTCGTCAAAACGAAAGTCCCCGGCCGCAGTCTTGGCGACCTTGTTGAACGGGTCGACTTCCTTGATGCCGGCATTGGGCACGTACTGAATTACGTCCGAATAGAGTTCCTCGAATGCAGCGCGGTAGCCGGCCGTGATCGGCGCAGGCCGGGGCTTGGGATCGAGAATCACGATCTTGGCCTTGACCTTGCTGCGCTGGAAATGAGCCGCCATCAGACAGGCGCGCTCGTAGGGAGAGGGTGGGCAGCGGTGCGGGGGTGGCGGCAAGGTCATGACGATCGTTCCCCCCTGAAACGACTTGATTTTCTGCTTGAGCGCCTGGTGTTCAGTACTCGGCACATAGGCGCTCGAATAGTTGTTCACCGTATGTGTGATGGCGGCACGATCGTTGCCGAACCAGGGCGCATAGGTCACGCGAATGCCGGCAGAAACGATCAGCCAGTCGTAGTCGACCCCGCCGTGGGCAGTGATGACGCGGCGCTTGGCCCGGTCGATGTCTATGACCTCGGTTTGCACATAGGTGTAGCCGAAGCGGCGCGCTGCGCTGGTATATGAGTGCACCAGAAACTGGGTATCGACCACATCGACAAGCCATTTGTTCGAAAGCGGGCAGGACCAGAAGACCGGGTTGCGTTCCAGCAAGACGACTTCGAGATCGGGTGCGGCCTTGCGCAAATGGTGCGCAGCGGTGAGTCCCCCCCAGCCGCCGCCGAGAATCACCACGCGCCGCTGCCGGCCCTTGGGCATCAGGTCCGGGGTGGCAACACTGACCGCGGTGGACGAACAGCCGGGCAGTGCGGCAGCCAGTGCGCCGGCTGCGCCGGCGTGCAAAACGGTACGTCGAGTGGGGCGAAAAGTGTTCATGTCAAACCTCTCGACGGGCGATGAACCGGGCTCGACCGTGTTGCCGGTATACACCGCTGCTGTTGCCTCCGGAGGGGCAACTCATCAAGACGCGCTTGGTGCGCGAAGGCGAAATCGAAAGCATGTGGAGGCTCCTTGAGAAAGCGAACAACAGATGAGAAAAATGCAACGCCAGGAACACGGGTGAAAGAAGCAGGCACCAGAATCGAGCCCGGAGACGAAATTGAGGTGCCATCCTGACAGGGACAATGCTACCTGAGTCCACCCCTCGCGCGGCGAGGGGCTATGGCATGCGGTGCGCGTGACTTGGGGGTTGTGTGCCTGGTCGCGCACCCATCCGGTAGACAGCGTCACGGCCGGCTTGGCCGCCGCTTCCGAAGCAAGCACGGCGCACCAGGCGCGGTCTCACACTTCAGGGCCAATGGGTTTGACCGGCCGCGCATCAGCGACGTCGAACAGGGCGTTCAGACGCATGGCGACGCCCTGGCCTTAAGCGGTGGCTTGCTACATCAGCAAGGCATCCTCATACAGTGCGCCCGCCGGAGGTTCGGCCCGGTCAAGGCGGGCCGCCTTGAACTAGCGGATCGGGAGGTAGATCTCCATCCGGTCGTCGGCGAGGTAGCTCTCCCACGGCGCGCCGGCTGGTTCTTTGCCGTTGGCCGCCATCCACGCGTGGATGGCCTTGTGGGCCTTCTCGCTCGTGGCCTGATCGCCGACAAGGACGGTCGTCGCGACGGTGGCCCGCGGGAATTCGGTTGCGACGAATTGGCCCTGCGACTTCATGGGCTGCGCGAGCGGAAAGCCCGACTCGCAATCGAGAATGCCGTCGGCGCCGCTCAGCCCGGGAGCATCGGCTTTCGATTCTGCCGCAACACCGTTTCGGTATGCTGCCCCAGCGTAGGCGCAGCAAACGGCGCGGGCCCGGGCGTGCGGCCAAACTGAATTGGCCGTGTGAAGCCGCGATAGTGGCCCGCGATAGGGTGCGTGAAGTCCGCGATCATGTCCTGCACCGCCACCTGCGGGTGGTCGAACATGTCGGCGACGTTGCGGGCGGCGGAGCAAGGTACGTCTTCGCCGAACAGAGTTTCCCATTCGAGCGCGCTCTTCGCCTGCAACGCTGCATGCAGTTGCGGAATGATTTCGCTCGCGTGTTGCGCGCGTTTTTTCATCGAGTCGTAGCGTTCGTTTGCACTCAATGCAGTCAGGCCGGTCTTCTCGCACAGTGCACTCCAAAAATGCGGCGTGTTGGCTGAAATATAGAGATGGCCTTCGCGCGTCGGGTGAATGCCGGTAATGCCGCCGGAGCGCATGTCGCGGCTGATGTCCTTGGGCTCCCCTTCGGCCCAGATGAGCCGTGCAGATTGCATCGTGAGTGCGGCGCGCATCAGCGAGATGCCGACGAATTGCCCGACACCGCTCTTCTCCCGTTCATAGAGAGCAGAAGAGACGCCGGCGGCAACCAGAGCCGCCGCGTAGTAGTCGACCACCGAGCCGTAGAGTATTTCCGGCGGGCCGCCAGGCTTGCCCTGCTCGACAGCCATGCCGGTCATGGTTTGCAGCACCTGGTCGTAGCCCGCCTTTTCGGCCAGTGGCCCGGTCTCGCCATAGCCCGAGACGGCGCAATAGATCAGACGCGGATTGAGCGCCTGCAACTGCTCGAACCCGATGCCCAGGCGCGGGGCCACGCTGGGGCGAAAGTTGTGCACCAGCACATCGGATGTACGAACAAGGTCCAGCAGCACTGCCAGATCGCCCGGCTGCTTCAGGTCGAGCATCAGGCCAAGCTTGCTGCGATTGACACCCAGAAAGGCGCGGCTTTCGTGCTCCAGTGTCGAAGGGTACTTGCGCAGGTTGTCACCGGCGGGAGGTTCGATCTTGATGACCTCGGCACCCTGATCGGCGAGGAGGGTGCATCCGTAAGGGCCGGCAATGTAGGCAGAAAGATCGAGCACGCGCACATCGGCGAGCGGCCCGCGCGGTTCTCGTGCTGCAGACGGCCGGTTTGCGGATTCTTGCGCAACGGCGGAGTCGGGCTGGGCAGGCGAAGTCATGGGTTCAGTCCGCAGTGATCGACTGCTTTCTGGCAAGCGCGCGCCAGCGTGGCACGTCGCTTGCAATGACGCCGGTAAATTCGGCCGCTGTCAGCGGCACATGCTCCGCACCTTCATGCAGAAAAAACGCCTTCATCTCCGGTGTGGCGCAGAATTTGTTGATCGCCGCATTGAGTTTGGCCACTACATCCGGGGGCGTGCCCGTCGGTGCCAACACGCCCCACCACAGCTCGAACTGATAACCGGGTGCAACGCTCGACATGGGTTTCAAATCCGGCGCAATCGGGCTGGTGTTCAAGCTGGTAATGCCAATGGCACGCAGCTTGCCGCTGCGGATCTGCGGCAACAGGGAAGGGCCGCTGGCGAACAGCATCTGAACCTGGTTGCCGACCAGATCGGTCACCGCGGGCCCCATGCCGCGGTAAGGCACATGCACGATGAACGTGCTGGTGAGTACCTTGAAAGCCTCGGTCGCGAACTGATTGCTGCTACCCGTGCCGGACGAGGCGTAGTTGAACTTGCCGGGGTTCTGCTTCACGACAGCGAGGAATTCGGCCGGCGTTCGGGCCGGAAACTCCTGATTGACCGCCACGATGAATGGACCTTTGGCGATTTGCGCGACGGGCGCAAAACTCTTCACCGGGTCGAATTGCAGGTTGGCCTGGACTGCCGCATTCGAGGTCATGCTCGACGATATGGCGACAAGCGTATAGCCGTCCGGCGCGGCCTTGGCGACGAAGGCCGTGCCGATGTTTCCCGCTGCCCCCGGCTTGTTGTCGATCACCACCGGCTGGCCGAGCGCTTCGCCCAGGCCCCTGGCAAGGCGGCGCGCGAACACGTCGTTTGAGCCGCCCGGCGGGTAGGGCACGACCAGCGTGATGGGCCGCGCGGGGTAGGTGGACTGCGCAGTCGCCATGCTGCCTGTAAACGCGATGCCGGCCAAGACGGCAAACAGAGTCAACACATGCGCGACAAGACGTTTCATTTGATCAACTCCATTCGCCGTGCGACGGCAACGATTTGCTGGGCGCGGGTGAAGAAGGGCGGATCAATCATCCTGCCATCAACCATATACGCCCCTTTGCCGTCCGCCTGTTTGGCCGCGTCCAGCACGCGCAGCGAATGCGCGATCTCCTCATCGCTGGGACGAAACGCCTCGTTGGCGAGTGCGATCTGCGAGGGGTGAATGCAGCTCTTGCCGAGGAAGCCGAGCCGCTTCGCCAATGCAGCTTCAGTACGGAAGCCTTCTGTATCCCGGATGTTGGCAAAAGCGGCGTCATAGGCGAATACCCCGGCTTCGCCTGCTGCCATTCGCATCATGAACATGGCATGTTCAACCGCGGCGGGCTCGCGACGCTCGATCCCCAGGGGCTCGAACAGGTCGCCCAACCCCAATTGCAGGCCGGCTACGCGCGGGTGGGCGCTGGCCAGGGGATAGGCGTTGCGAAGGGCGAATGCCGATTCGATGTTGAGCAAAAGGCTGATCGGCCTGGTCACGTGATTGGCACGCTCTGCCTGTTCCAGCGCTGCGGCGGCGGCGCGCACGGCGTCCACGCTTGCCGGCTTGGGGAGGTTGATCAGGTCAATACCCGGCAGTGACACGGCGGCCAGGTCCGCCGCGAAGTGCGGCGACGCCATCGCGTTGATACGCACAATGATGGTCTTGGTGCAGCCATCGAGCGCACCGGAGCGCAGCCATGCCGCCAGCGTGTCTCGCGCTTCGGCCTTGCGCTCAGGCGTGACGGAGTCTTCAAGGTCAAACGACAGGGCATCGGCCGCGCTGGCCAATGCCTTGGCAAAGAGTTCCGGGCGGGACCCGGGAACAAACAGCTTGCTTCTCATGAATCAACGCACCCATCGGCCAATGTGTGGCCAAAGGCCGCATTTTGCGTTGGAATCGGCAAGACCGGATACTGGACCGAGTGTCGCAGCTTGGCGCCGTATGGTTGCGCTCTAGGAATATGGTGGCCTGGGGCGGAATCGAACCACCGACACAAGGATTTTCAGTCCTCTGCTCTACCGACTGAGCTACCAGGCCGTCTCGCTGCGCCTTCGATGAAAAGCACGGGCGCGACGCGAAGCCCGAAATTATAGCGGAACGGGCGGGCGCTCCCTGGGGGGAGGTGCCAGCGCGCCAATCCGGCCGATCTGCGTGCCGACTGTGCGACCAGGCCGGCGGTGCTCAGCCGTGGCCCGGCCCGGCGGGCGCCGGTGCGGCCGGGAACAGCACGGCGAAGACGGTGCCTCCCGCCGGATTGTCGCGAATGCTCACGCGCGCGCCGTGGCGGGTGGCGATTTCGCGCACGATCGCCAGTCCCAACCCGGAACCGTCGAGATTGCGCGAGTCGGGGTCGCTGCCCAAAACGCGGTAGAAGCGTTCGAACACGAGTTCGCGTTCATGGGGCGGGATGCCGGGGCCGCTGTCTTCGACTTCCAGCAGCACGCCATCCGGCGGCGCCGGGCGCAGGTGCACGTTGATGATGCCGCCGTCCGGTGTGTAGCGCACGGCGTTGTCGATCAGGTTGCCGACCAGTTCGCCCAGCAACAGCAGGTCGCCGGCGACATGGAGCGGGCTGGCACGCGCCTCGTCGCACCCCAGGTCGATGCGCTTGGCCAGCGCCGCGTGGGTGAAGTCGGCGACGCGTTCGCGCACCAGGAGGTCCAGCGCCACCCGCGGCGTGGCGGGCGAGTCATCGCCGTCGCGGTCACGCTCCGCGCGGGTCAGCGCCAGCAGTTGGTTGACCATGCGCGCCGCGCGCTCGGTCGAGCGTGTGATCTGGGTCAGGCTGCGTGCCAGTTCGCCGCGGTCGGCGCCGGCATGGACCAGGCGCTCGGCCAGTTCGGCCTGGGTCTTGAGTCCCGCCAGCGGCGTGCGCAGTTGATGCGCCGCGTTGGCAATGAAGCGCTGCTGGCCGGTCAGGCTGGCGTCCAGGCGCTGCATCAGGTCGTTGATGGAGTCGATCAGCGGCGCGACCTCCTCGGGCGCCTCGCCCGGGTCGATTGGCGACAGGTCGCCCGGTTGGCGCCGGCGGATGCGCGACGACAGGCGCGACAAGGGGATCATGCCGCGCACCAGGCCGAACCACACCAGCGTGACCGCCAGCGGCAGCACCAGGAACTGCGGCAGGATCACGCCCTTGACGATCTCGTTGGCAAGCTGGGCGCGCTTGTTGAGCGTTTCGGCGACCTGCACCAGCGGGTAGGACAGCTGCGCGCGGGTGGTGTCGCGCTGCAGGTCCGGCGGTACCGCGACCATCCACGCGACGCGCACATCGACGCCGTTGTAATTGGCGTAGCGAAAGCGCACTTCGTTGGACGGCACGATCTCGTCCTCGTCGGGCAACGGCAGGTCGCGATCCCCGGCGATGAACTCGCCGCGCGTCCCCAGCACCTGGAAATACACGGTGTCGAGTTCATCGGCACGCAGGATCTCGCGTGCCGAGACCGGCAGGTCGGCAACCAGCTTGCCGCTGCGTACCTTGAGCTGCTCGGCCAGTACCTGCACCGACTCGCCGAGCGCGCGATCGTAGGGCGGGTCCGACAGGGCGCTGGCGGAGACGTAGGTCAGCACCACGCTGACCGGCAGCAGCAGCATCAGCGGTACCAGCAGCCAATCGAGAATCTCGCCGAACAGGGTGCGCCTGCCCGGAGTGGTCTCGCGCAAAAAGCGCGGCAGCCAGCCGGGCGCGGCGACGCGCTCGGCGAAATTCTGTACCGCCGCCGCAGTGCTCAGGTGCCGCGGGTCCTCAGGGGCCATGCCGAATGCCGGGCTCAGTGCATGCCGCTCTGTGGGGCGGCCTTCTCGAGGCAATAGCCCAGCCCGCGCACGGTGGCGATGGAAACCTGCGGCTCGAGCTTCTTGCGCAGGCGGTGCACGTACACCTCGATGGCGTTGTTGCTGACCTCCTCGCCCCACTCGCACAGGTGCTGCACCAACTGGTCCTTGCTGACCAGGCGGCCGCAACGCTGCAGGAGGATCTCGAGCAGGCCCAGTTCGCGCGCCGACAGTTCCAGCGGCACCTCGGCCAGGTAGGCGGTGCGGCCGGTCGAGTCGTAGGCCAGGGGCCCGTTCTGGATCAGCGTGGGCGCTCCGGCGAAGCCGCGTCGGATCAGTGCGCGCACACGCGCTTCCAGTTCGGCCAACTCGAACGGCTTGGTCAGGTAATCGTCGGCACCCAGGTCCAGGCCGCGCACGCGATCCTCGATGCGGTCCATGGCGGTGAGGATCAGCACCGGCGACTTGGCGTTGACCCCTGCGGTGCGGGCGCGCAAGCGCTTCAGGACCTCGTGCCCGCTCATCCTGGGCAGGCCCAGGTCGAGGATGAGCAAGTCATATTGCTGGGCGCTGGCGGCACTATCGGCCTCGCTGCCCGACTGCACGTGATCGACCGCGTAGCCGGAGCGGCGCAGCGCGCGGGTCAGGCCGTCGGCGATGACGGGGTCGTCCTCGGCAAGCAGGATGCGCATCGATGTCTCCTCTTCCGTCGCGGGTGGAAGGCACGAGCGTCTGGCGCGCTCTGGCACGGCAGTGTAGCACCGTGATTTGCGGCACCTGCGCGGCGCGGGAGAGGCGCATGCTCGGGCGTGCGACGAGGCGCACGAGGAGGCGCACGACGTAGCGCACAACGTAGCGCACGACGTAGCGTGCGCGGGGGGCGCGCCCCTACTTGAGGATGCGAAACAGGTTGTTGAAGTCGTCGGTCCACGGGGTGAGGCCGGGAATGGCCTCGATCTCGGCGCGCCGCTTGGCCACCGCTTCACTGGCGATGAAGGCCTGGTTGCGCGTCACGATCACCCAATCGGTGCGCGACAGGTTGGGATCGTCGGGGTCGTCGGTGATGAGGATGGCCTGCATGCCAACCTCGTCAGCCAGCAGCTTGACCACCGGCGCCAGGCTCAGGTAGCGGTTGGTGACGTGGAAGGCGACCGCGCCGTCGGGCTTGATATGGCGCAGATAGACCTGCATGGCCTCGCGGGTGATCAGGTGAACGGGGATGGCATCGCTGGAGAATGCGTCGATGGCGAGCACGTCGAAATTCTGCGGCTTTTCGCGCTCCAGCACCAGGCGCGCATCGCCGAGCGGCGTGTCGATCGTGGCGCGGCTTTCGGCAAGGTAGAAAAAGTAGCGGCGCGCGATGTCGATGACCTGCGGGTTGATCTCGTAGAGCCTGAACGTATCGCCCGCGGCGCCGTAACCGGCCAGCGTGCCCACGCCCAGGCCGATCACGCCGACGCGCTGGTTGACCGGGTTGATGCCCTGGATCGCCAGGCCAATGCCCGCCGAATCGCCGTAGTAGCTGGTGACGATGTTGCGGTACTTCGGGTTGACGTATTGCTCGCCGTGCATGATCACGCCGTGGATCAGGCGACGCTGCACATCGGGGTCGTCGTCGGGTCGCGATTGCTTGACTCGCAGGGTGCCGTAGAAATTGCGATCGGCGTAAATGGTGTCGCGACGCATGGTCTCGCCATACTGCCAGGCGTACCAGCCGCACACGCCGATGGCAGCCAGCGAGGCCAAAGGCGCCAGTGCGGTCAGCGGCCGCTTCAGCAGGCCGCGCGTGAGGATGAAGGCGATCACCCCGCAAAGGACGAGACCCATGGGCAGTTCCCAGTAGATCTTGAAGATGCGCGGCGCGACGAGTCCCACGAACATGCCGCCAACCGCGCCGCCGATCGACAGCATCAGGTAAAAGCGTGTCAGGTGGCGTGGTGCCGGCTTGGAGGCGGCCAGTTCGCCGTGGCAGAACATGCACGCGAAGAACAGTCCCGCGCTGTAGAGAGGCACGGCGTGCTCGATGTGCAGCACTCCCTGCTCGGCCGTCAGGCCCCAGGCCATCAGGCCCACCATGATCAGCGTCGGCCCGAGCCACACGTGGCGCACGTACCAGCCGCGCCCGCCGCGCCCCTCGAAGCACAGCACGAAGGTCAGCAGATAAAGGGTCAGCGGCAGTACCCACAGGAAGGGGATGGAGGCGACGTTCTGCGTGATGTGGGTCGAGGCCGCCAGCAGGAAGAGCGAGGCCAGGCCCGACAGGGACAGCCACAGCACGTAGTCGGCGAGTCGGGGAGGAGCGTCGAGTGTCGCTGCAGCCGCTTCGGGGGCGCCATCGCCCGCTGGCGCCGCTGTCGCCGGCAGGGTGCCGGTTGCCTGCTCGCCGGTGCGCCAGGCGCGCCAGGCGCTGCCTGCGCACAGGAGCACGAACACCGCGTACATGGTGCTCCACGCGGTCGCCTGCACGCGGGTCGACACCCAGGGTTCGATCACGAACGGGTAAGCCAGGAGGCCTACCAGGGAACCGAAATTGGACAGCGCGAAAAAGCGGTACACACGCTGCGCGGTGCGCGCATCGGCATGTTCGCGTGCGAACCAAGACTGCACCAGGGGCCCGGTGGTCGAGAGCATCAGGTACGGAAGTCCGATGGTGGCGCCCAGGAGGCCCAGGATGCGCCACACCGGGTCCTCGTCACCGGCCGGCTTCCAGCCGTCGCCGGCCAGGATCGGCAGCACCGCCAGGCTGACCAGGAGGAGGACCACGTGCAGCAGCGACTGCACGCGCGGCTTCAGGTAGCGCGAGGCGTCCGAATACGCGTAACCGGCCAGGAGCGCCAACTGGAAAAACACCAGGCAGGTGCTCCATACCGCGGCAGAACCGCCGAACCAGGGCAGGATCTGCTTGGCGATGATCGGCTGCACCAGGAACAGAAGGAAACTCGATACCAGGATCGTCGCGGCGTAGAGGATCATCGGGGCGTTCGGAGGCGAAGACGCCTCGCACCAGGGGTGCCAAGCGTCGCAAAGGGCGCGAGTTTAGACCAGGCTGAAAGAACGCAAGGGTGCTCTGTCAGGCCAGCGCGCGTGCCAGCATGGCCGGATCGACGTTGCCGCCGGAGAGGAGCACGCCGACGCGCTTGCCGGCGATATGCGGCGGGCGGGCGAACACGGCCGCGGCCGCCAGGCAGCCGGTGGGCTCGACCACGATCTTCAAGCGCATCGCGAAGAAACGCATCGCCTCCACAAGCGCGGCATCGCTCACGGTTTGCACGTCGGTAACGAGGGCGCGGATGATCGGGAAGGTGAGCTTGCCCGGCGCCTGGGTCTGCGCGCCATCGGCAATGGTCTGCGGCACCGGAATCTTGACGATCTCGCCGCGCCCAAACGACTGCTGCACGTCGTTGCCCGCCTCGGGCTCGACCCCGATCACCTGGCATTGCGGCGCCAGCGCGTGCGCCGCGAGCGCACAGCCGGAGATGAGCCCGCCACCGCCGACGCAGACGAACAGGTAGTCGAGCAGCCCGACATCCTCGAAGAGTTCCTTGGCAGCGGTACCCTGCCCGGCGATCACGGCGGCGTGATCGAACGGCGGGATCAGCGCGAGGCCGCGTTCCTCCGCCAGGCGCCTGGCCAATGCTTCGCGGTCCTCGGTCATGCGGTCGTAGGTGACGACCTCCGCGCCGTAGCCGCGCGTCGCGGCGAGCTTGATCGCCGGCGCGTCGCTCGGCATGACGATGGTGGCAGCGACCCCCAAGAGGCGCCCTGCCAGCGCGATGGCCTGCGCGTGATTGCCGGAGGAGAACGCCAGCACCCCACGCCGCTTGGACTCGGCATCGAGACTGGCGATGGCGTTGTAGGCGCCGCGGAACTTGAAAGCGCCCATGCGCTGCAGGTTCTCGGCCTTGAAGAAGAGCTGTGCCCCGGCCAGCGCGTCGGCGGTCGTGGAAGTCAGCACCGGCGTGCGATGTGCGACCCCGTTCAAGCGCCCGGCTGCGGCGACGACATCATCAAAGGTAACGGGCAGAGTCATCGGTCAAGGGGCAGCGGGTGCGGCCTGATGGCGGGAGACCGATTCTGCCCCGGATTGCGACTACACATAAAAAAAAGCCCGCGGTTTCCCGCGGGCTTTTCTCGTAGCAGTTTCGGCTGGAAAAGGGACCGGCTTCGCCGGCCCTTTTCCACATGCCAGAACCGCCCAAAAGTAGGTTTGTACTTTTGGGCGAATTTCCTACATGTCCATGCCGCCCATGCCACCCATGCCGCCCATGCCGCCGCCGGGCATGCCGCCGCCGGCCGCCGGCTTGTCTTCCGGCTGCTCGCCGACCATCGCGTCGGTGGTCAGCATGAGGCCTGCGACAGAAGCCGCGTTTTGCAGCGCGGTGCGGGTCACCTTGGTCGGGTCGAGCACGCCCATCTGCACCAGGTCGCCGTAGGTGTCGTCCTTGGCGTTGAAGCCGAAGTTGCCCTTGCCTTCCAGCACCTTGTTGACGACCACCGAGGGCTCGCCACCGGCGTTGGCGACGATCATGCGGATCGGCTCCTCGACCGCGCGCAGCACGATCTTGATGCCGGCGTCCTGGTCGTGGTTGCCGCCCTTGAGGCTGCCGATGGCCTGCTTGGCGCGCAGGAGCGCCACGCCGCCGCCGACGACCACGCCTTCTTCAACGGCCGCACGGGTGGCGTGCAGCGCGTCTTCGACGCGGGCCTTCTTCTCCTTCATCTCGACTTCGGTGGCGGCGCCGACCTTGATGAGCGCCACACCGCCTGCCAGCTTGGCGACACGCTCCTGCAGTTTTTCGCGGTCGTAGTCGCTGGTGGCTTCGTCGATCTGCACGCGGATCTGCTTGACGCGGCCTTCGATGTTCTTGGCGTCGCCGTTGCCGTCGATGAGGGTGGTCTCTTCCTTGCCGATCTCGATGCGCTTGGCCTGGCCCAGGTCCTTGAGCGTGGCCTTCTCGAGCGAGAGTCCGACCTCGTCGGCGATCACGGTGCCGCCGGTCAGGATCGCGATGTCTTCGAGCATGGCCTTGCGGCGATCACCGAAGCCGGGCGCCTTGACCGCGCAGGTCTTGAGGATGCCGCGGATGTTGTTGACCACCAGGGTTGCCAGCGCTTCGCCTTCGACTTCCTCGGCGATGATGAGCAGCGGGCGGCCCGCCTTGGCGACTTGTTCCAGCACCGGCAGGAGTTCGCGGATGTTGGAGATCTTCTTGTCGTGCAGGAGGATATACGGGTTGTCGAGGATGGCCTGCTGCTTGTCGGCGTTATTGATGAAGTAGGGCGACAGGTAGCCGCGGTCGAACTGCATGCCTTCGACCACATCGAGCTCGTTGTTGAGCGACTTGCCGTCTTCGACGGTGATGACGCCTTCCTTGCCGACCTTGTCCATCGCGTCGGCGATGATCTTGCCGACCGAGTCGTCCGAGTTGGCGGAGATGGTGCCGACCTGGGCGATTTCCTGCGAGTTCTTGCAGGGCTTGGAGAGCTTCTTGAGCTCTTCAGTGATGGCTTCGACGGCCTTGTCGATGCCGCGCTTCAGGTCCATCGGGTTCATGCCCGCGGCGACCGACTTCAGGCCTTCGCGCACGATGGCTTGTGCCAGAACGGTCGCGGTGGTGGTGCCGTCACCGGCGACGTCGGATGTCTTGGAAGCGACTTCCTTGACCATCTGCGCGCCCATGTTCTCGAACTTGTCCTTGAGCTCGATTTCCTTGGCCACCGAGACGCCGTCCTTGGTGACGGTGGGGGAGCCGAAGGAACGCTCGAGGACCACGTTGCGGCCCTTGGGTCCCAGGGTGATCTTGACCGCGTCGGCCAGGATGTTCAGGCCGTTCAACATCTTGTGGCGAGCGTTCTCGCCGAAGAGTACTTGTTTGGCTGCCATGTGAATTTTCTCCTTGCTGTGCTTTGCCGGTTACTTGGTGATGACGCCCATGATGTCTTCCTCGCGCATGACGAGGATTTCTTCGCCGTCCATCTTGACGGTCGAACCGGCGTACTTGCCGAACAGGACGCGGTCGCCGACCTTGACGTCGGGCGCGGTTACCTTGCCGTCATCGCCGCGCTTGCCTGGGCCAACAGCCAGGACTTCGCCCTGGTCAGGCTTTTCGGCAGCGGTATCGGGAATGACGATCCCGGAGGCGGTCTTGCGCTCGTCTTCGACACGCTTGACGATCACGCGGTCATGCAGGGGGCGAATTTTCATAAGATCTCCTTTGAAATCAAGGTTTTGCTGGTGGCAAGCGCGAATGACTTGCTGGCATGAATGCCGGGAACGCGGCAGAGGAATTTGTTAGCACTCATCGCCGACGAGTGCCAATTATAGGGGTGCCGCGAGCGATTGCAAGAGGCTTTCGACATCCAACCTAAGTTTTCCTGCACACCTGCCGTTAGCCTGCCAAGCATTGGTGCCGCCTTCGCGGCTTTATTCCGGCCACGTCGCTGCACCGCAACATAAACTGATCCCCGCCGACCGGCGCCCGCCTTCATCATTCCTGCCCCATGAGCACCCAGGCCACGACAGGCGCGCGCGCTGCCACCCGGCGCATGCCGTTGCTCAATGTGTTTCGCGACGCATGGCAGTACGCGGGTACGTCTGAAGGCGCACGGCGACTGGCGGCAAAAAGCGGCGCGTCCCCCGCCTTCCTGGCCGTTCTCGCGACCGCCACCCCGGGCCCGGCCAGCTTCCGCCAGATCGCTGCCGCGCTGCCGCATGTAGCACCTGACGACCTCGAGTTGTGGCTGTCGGCAATGTGCGAAATGGGCCTCCTTGCGACGGTCGACGACGCGCCCGTCGACGAGGCGTTGGAGCCGCCCGCCGCGGTGGCTGCGGAGTCTTCCGCCAAAGCGGCATTTGAGCCGTCCGCCAAGGCGGCCGCGGAGCCGTCCACCAAAGCGGCTGCCGAGCCGTCCGCCAAGGCGGCCGCTGAGCCGCCCCTGAAAGTGGTTGTTGAGCCCACTGCCAAGGTGGCCGCAGAGTCGTCGGCCAAGGCGGTCGTGGAACCGTCCCTCCAGGTGGTTTTTGAACCGCCCGCCAAGGTGGTCGTAGAGCCGCCGGTCGAGGTCAAGCCGGCACAACCGGGTCGAGGTCGGCCGGTGGTCCTGCTCGTCGATGCCGATCAGGACGCGCGCGCCGCCTGGCGCGGCGCGCTGGATGGCATGGCGGTGGAGATCCTCGAGTCGGCGCGCCTCGAGGAGGTTGAGGACCTTATCCGCGCGCGCAAGCCGGCCTGGGTGGTGCTGGGCATGCGCGGCGAGGATTTTGAGGGCATCCATCTCCTGAAGGCGCTCAAGCGCCCGCGCGCGCCCCGCGTGTGCAAAGTGTGCTTCGTGGTTCCCCCTGGCCATCTGCCGACCATCGAGGACCACGACAGCGCCAAACGCGCCGACGCCTTGGCCGCCACGGCTGAGGATGTCGGTCGCGTGGTGGCGCGCGAGCCTGGCGAAGCCGTGGTCGAAATGCGACAGACCAAGCGCCTGCGTCCGGTCCTGGAGTTGCGGCTGGTCGATTGACTTGTCCCGCGCCCGGGACTACAGGTAAAGTTCGGGCCGCAACGATTCATCAGGGCGCGCCCGCATCCGCGGTGTGCCGGCCAACCAGGGGGCACACGGAGCGTGCCCGACCGGGCGGAATTGCGTAACAAACTCCTACTTGCAGCCTGCCTCATCGGCAGTTCTTCCGTCCAGGCGCTTTCCCTCGGCGAAATGCGCGTCTCCTCCGCGGTGGGGCGGCCGTTCCATGCCGTGATCCCCTTTGTGCTCGGTCCCGGAGAGGAACTGAGCCCGGGGTGCGTCAGACTGGCGGCCGATGCGCCCTCGGTCAACGCCGATGTGCCGCACTTGAGCGGCGCCAGCGTCAGCATCGAACTCGCGGGTTCGGGCGGGCGCATCGTGCTGCGCACGCGCACGGCGATCAACGAACCGGCGGTGCGTGCCTACCTGAGGGTCGCATGCGGGCCGAAGGTGAGCCTGACGCGCGAATGGGTGCTGTTGCTCGATGCGCCGGGCAGTCCGGTTGCAGAAGAGCCCCGACCGGTTTCTCCACCCGCGGCGGTCGAAGCGGCCGTCCCGGTCGCTGCCGTCAGCGAGCGGACGCAGGAAAACAGGTCACGCCGTGCAAAACGGACTGAGGCCCAGGCCGCGACCGCGGCGCCGGACACCTCCCCGGCAGCGCGCGGCGCTTCGATGCAGGAAAAAAGCGCGCGCGGGGAAACACGCCCGCGCGCGCCTGCCGCCAAGCCGCCTGGCGGAGCGTTTCGCCTGAGCCTCTCCAAGCCGGGAGACGTGTTGCCGGAGGAACCCCCGTTTGCGGGGTTGAAGCGCAGCGATTCGCTGGGCGCGGGAGAATCCGTCCAGCGCACCCCGGAGCAGCTTGAACTCCTGCGCCTGCAGGCGCGCATCGCGCTCGCCGAGGACCCGCTGGCCGAAGCCCTGCGCTTGCGCGAGCGCATCGCGGCGCTCGAAGCCGGCACGATCCAGCTGCGCGGCGAGATCGAAAGCCTGGCGGCTTCGCGACGTGCAGCCGAAGAGCGGGCCGAACGACTGGCCCGGGAAAACCGGCGCCTGTCTGCATGGTTTGACGGACTGGTCATGGTCGTGGCCATCCTGGCCAGCGCCGCGCTGCTGGCGTGGTTCATGCGTCGCTACCGGCGGGGCGCCGAGGCACGCGAAGCGCGTGCGCGCAATTGGTCGCCTGACACGGGTCATGAATCGACTTCCGATGACTTGGCAGTCCAGCCGCCCGCGCCTTCACCCGTGGCGCCGCCTGCGATGGCCCGGTCCCCGGTGGCGCAACCCTTGCCGTCGGAGCCGCGTTCCCCGCAGGCCCTGGCGACAATGCAGGCGCCGGATCACAAGCCGCCCTCCGCGGTGCCTGCGCTCGATGCACGGAGCGAACCGCGCGCGGAGGTCGATCATGCGCGCACCGTGGTGCTGCCGCCGCGCACGTCACCATCGACATCCGGCGCACCGGCCGGGGCGCCGCGCGGATCGGCGCCTCTCGCGCTGGAGCCGCCCGCGGCGTTGCGGCTTGCCGACAATCCGCCGGGCGAGGAAGTGGATTTCTTCCTGCCACCCAAGACTGATGCATCCGGGCCGGTGGCAGAGCAAAGCGGCGCGCCGCGCTATCCCACCCAGCGCATGCCTACGCTGGCGCCCGGAGCGGCCATATCGCTCTCCGGGACCGCAGCGACAAGCGGCCCGGCATTTCCCGCGGCCGCGCCTGGCGAGGTCTTCGGCGCTTCGCGACAGGGCCTGTCCGTCGAAGAAGGGGCGGATCGCGCCGCGGCCTACAAGCAGGAGTTCGAGAAACGCATGTTTCCGGAGATTGCCACCGGACGCGTCAAGCTCGACGATGCGCGCTCCATCGTCGTGCTGGCGCGAACCTATTATCAGGAGGACTTCGATGCCACCAAGGCGATCGGTCTGCTCGAATACGCGCTGGGGCGTGCCGCCGATCCGATGCGCATCCATCTCGCCTTGCTGGAGGTATTGCGCATGGAAAGACGGGTTTCCGAGTACCAGGTGACCGCGCAATCGTTCCGTCGGCGTTATCCGGAGGGGGCGACTCACTGGCAGCTCATCGCGGCCTACGGCCGACTGCTCGATCCGGCCGACGCGGCTTATGCCGGAGACCCGGTCCCGGGTCTCGACCTCGACACGCCTTCGAACTGGCTGGGCTCGACCCTGGACATGACCAAGTACGTGCTGGGACAGAAAGTCGCCGCATCGTTGCGCGAAGTGCCCGCGTTGACCCCGCGCGCTGCCCCATGAACTTCGACGACACGCCGCCGTGGGCGCAGCTTGCGCCAGCCGAATTCGTCGCGCGCGCGGACGCCGCTCTGGAGCGACGGCTGGCCAGCGGCGACACGGAGATGCGCCCGCTCCTGGACCTCGACGATGAACTCGAGTCGCGCGTGCAGGCGCGGCGCGCGGCGTTGCGCCGCTCGCGCACCGGCGCCGGCGCCGGCCCGGACCTGCGCCCGCTGTGCCGGCAGATGCTGCTGGCGCTGTCGCAGGCCTCGCAGAACGCCGCGCCGACATTCGATGCGCTGGTCCTGCGCTGTGCCGCGCGGCTCGCCCTGCTATCGCTGATCGCCGGCGAGCCGCTCGAGGCAACGATCTGGTCTGTGGCCCACCGCGCATGGGAGCGGGTGGAGGCGGCGGGCCCCGACGGCGCCGCGCTGGCGCGCCCCCACTACACGCGCATGCTGCTTTGCGCGACCCTGGTGCACACCACGGCGACACCGCGGCAGCTCGACAAGTCCTTCGAGTGGCTGGCCGAAGCTTCCAGAGAGCTCGCGGTGGATCGGGATTTCGACGCGTCGCGCCACTATTTCGGTGTCGACCTCGACAGCGAGTCCGGTCTGGTCCCCGGCGCGGTGGCGCATCCGGGTGGGCGCTGGCGCTATTTCGCGCATGCCGATCTGGCGCGCAGCATCGTCGCGGCCCGCTCGGAGTATTTCCAGCGCATCAGTGTGGCGACCCTCGGGCTCTACGAAGACAACCCCTTGTTCGAGTTCCACGAGGCGCTCACCCAGTTGGAGCGTTACTGGGAGTATGTCGGTGCGCGTCACTCGGGGCGCGACAACGGGCGTGTGCGCCTGGAGGCGTGCGAAGTCGATGCCGCCAGCGGGTTCGCGGCTTGTGCCAATGTCGTCTTCGAGCCCGACCTTGCGGAGCGCTGGACCTTGATCGACCTTTCCGAGACTGGCGCCGGGTTTCGCCTCGACCCGGCCAAGCCGCCGCCGCGCATGGGCAGCCTGGCGGTGTTCGCCGCCCCGGAGCGCAATGCATGGATCCTGGGCACGGTGGCGCGAATCGCGTCCGTCGAAGGTGCGTTCGCGGTCGGGGTGCGTCGGCTCGCCCAAACGTGGCGGCCGGTGGTTCTGCTTGACGAGCACGCGGTGGAGCCCTCTCCCGAGGAGATGGACACGCGACTGGGGTTTTTTGTCTTTGGTGACGACGCACGCGGCCTGGCCGACTCGATCCTGATGCGCTCCGGGACCTTCGATCCTTCGCGCATCTTTGCGATTCGCCCCGGCAAGGATGTCTTCAAGGTGCGCCTGTCCCGCGTCATCCAGTCCGGCAGCGACTGGGAGCGGGTGGGCTTCGACGTGCAGAAGCGCTGATGCGAAGCCGCGGCCTGGCGCAGACCCTGGGCGCGCCGTTGCTTGCGGTCCTCGCGCTGCTTTTGACGTCGGCGTCGCCAGCCCAGGCGCCGAGTGCGCCGGCGGACAGCTCCGCAGGGGGAGCGACGGCGAGCGGATCGACTGCGCCGGCACAGGCGCCGTCGGCCGATGCGCCGCTCCCGGTCGGGTTTCCGGCCGCGCTTGGGCAGGCGCTCAAGGCCTCGCGCCTGCCCGCCACTGCGGTCGGGCTCATGGTTCAGGAAGTTGCGACCGGCCGCGTGATGGCGTCACTCAATGCCGACCGCGCGCTCAATCCCGCGTCGGTCATGAAGCTTGTTACCACTTACGGCGCGCTCGAACTGCTGGGCCCGTCGTATCATTGGCGCACCGGGTTTTTCGAGACGGGAACGCGTCGCGGCGATGTCCTCGAGGGCGACCTTGTCATCCGCGGTTCGGGTGATCCCCGCTTCACCCAGGAAGCACTGTGGCTGGCCTTGAAGGCGGTGCGCGCGCGTGGCGTGCGCGAGATCCGCGGCAATATCGTGCTCGACCGCAGCGCGTTCGATGCCGCGGGGCATGATCCCGCGAAGTTCGACGGCGATCCGCTGCGGGCCTACAACGCGGGGTCCGACGCGCTGTTGATCAACTTCAAGTCGCTGGCGTTGACCTTCGTTCCGCAGGACAGCGAAGTCGCAGTGGCGGTCGAACCACGCCTGGCGGGCTTGCCGCTCCGAAACGCCGTGCGCACCGGCAGTGGACCCTGCGTGGACTTCCGCGCCTATCCGGTCAAGCCGCGCATCGACGCAACCGGCATCTCGCTGTCGGGCATCTACTCGAGCACTTGCGGAGTGCGCACCTGGTGGCTTCATCCGCACGAGCTCTCTCACGTGCAATACGCCGGTGCAGTGCTGCGGCAACTCTGGAGCGAGGTTGGCGGCACGCTGGTGGGCGACGTACGCGACGGCGCGCTGCCGGCGGCCGCGCGGCTGGTGCATGAGGCCGAATCGGTGAGCCTGGCCGAGGTCGTGCGCGACATCAACAAGTTTTCCAACAACGTCATGGCGCGACAGTTGTTCCTGAGCCTGCCGCTGGAGGTCCTCAAGCTGCCGGGCAGCGCGGAGCGTGCCGCGCGCGCCTATCGGGCCTGGCTCGTCGACAAGAAGCTGGGCGGCGAGGAGCTGGTCATGGAGAACGGCTCAGGTCTCTCGCGCGTCGAGCGGGTCGCCTCGGGCACGCTTTCGCGCATGCTCGTGGCAGCGTACCGCAGCCCGGTGATGCCGGAATTCATGTCGTCGATGCCGCTGGTGGCCTACGACGGCACCATGCGGCGACGCTTGAAGACCCGTGATGTCGCCGGCCAGGCGCACATCAAGACCGGGTCCTTGAACGATGTGCGCAGCATCGCCGGTTACGTGCTCGCGGCCTCGGGGCGCCGCTATGCCGTGGTGTGCGTGGTCAACCATGCCGCTCCCGGCGCCGCCCAGGCGTTGCACGATGCATTGTTGCAGTGGGTCTATGCCGAGGGCTGACCTGGGCGCGTTGCTCGCACGCGACGCAAGGGCTGGATGTTGCGCTGCAGCGATTGCTCGCTACGACCGGGCTGCGCTATAGTTCCAGTCCGGTTTGGCAGCCGGGGTGCATCAACCCGACCCCGTGCAAGATGGTGGCCTCAAGCTTTCGGGCTTTGCGGCCGATGACTGCCAAGCGAGGTTTTGCTGCTGGAGTTGCGCGCATGAGAAATCGGGTGTTGGGCTGTCTGCTGGCGGCGTGCGCTTTGCCCGCCATGGCGCAGCTTGCCCCGCCTGCAACCTCGCCCGCCGGCTTCGGGTCCGGCCTGTCCGCCTCTCCTGGCCCGGGCCTGCCTGTCCAGAACAAGGAAAACCGTCAACAGGCCTGGCGACTTCTTGCCGGCTACCAGTTCACTCCCGCGCTGGGCCTGGAAGCTTCGCTCGGCGATGCCCCACGCAGTCCGGTCACGGGGCTGGGCTTGTCGGCCGGCGGGGATTTGCGCTTGCGTTCATGGGCCCTCTCAGGTACCGGTCAGATGCCTCTTTCGCGCAGCTGGTCGGTGCTGGGCAAGGTCGGCGTTGGCTCGGCCCGCGGCGACCTGGCGGCGACCTCGTCGCTTCCCGGGGCCTTCACGGCGCTGCCTTTCGGCCAGGCGCCCCGTTCCGACACGTTCCTGGGCTTGGGCCTTGGCTACAACGTGTCGCGCAGTTTCGGCTTGCGGCTCGAGTACGAGAGCTACGGCGGCGGGCTGGGACTCAACAACCCGCGCGGCGACAATTGGGCGTTGAGCCTCAAGTACTCCTTCTGAAGTCGCGCCCGCCCCGGGATTTTCCCGCGTTGACCGCAACCCGCGGCAAGCGGTATGTTCCGAGCTCCCGATTGACAACCCTTTCCTGGAGAACCGCATGATCAGCGAAGCCACCCGCGAACGACTGATGTCCGACGTGAAAAGCCTGATGGCCGACGCCGACGAAATCGTCAAGTCGATGGCCAGCGCAACCGGCGAGAAAGCCGCCGAGCTGGGCGAGAAGCTGCGCGTCAACCTGCGCAGCGCGCGCGAAAAGATGGGCGACATGCAGGTCGCGGTGACCGACCAGGCCAAGGCTGCCGCGCGCGCGACCGATGATTTCGTCCATGAGCGTCCGTGGACGGCAGTCGGCATCGGTGTGGGCATCGGCATCCTGCTCGGCCTCCTGATCAACCGCCGCTGATAGCTGCCTTGCACCCGCAGCGCAGCGTGCCGACGGCGCGGGGCGTACTGCGGGTCCGGCATCAAGCCCGATGAGCGAACAACCCGGTGCCGCCGAGGGCGCGCGCAGGACGCCCGGCGGGCTGTTTGACTCCCTGCGCAGCATCGGTCCGTCGTTGCTGGCGCTTCTGCGCACGCGGCTGGAGCTTTTCGGCATCGAAGTCGCCGAGGAGCGCGCACGCTTGGCCACGCTGGCCCTTTTGGCGCTTGCGGGGGGCTTGTGCGTCGCGATGGCGCTCCTCATTTTCAATGTGCTGGTGCTGGCCTGGTTCTGGGACACGCATCGCATCGCAGCGATCGTCTGCCTGATCGCGCTCTACGCGCTCGCGGGCGTTGCCTGTATCGTGAACCTCAGGACGCGGCTGGCCGCGCGGCGCCCGCTCTTCGAGGCAACCATGACCGAACTCAAGTCCGACCTGGAGGCGCTTGCGCGTGCCCGACAGGACTGAAGCGCTCGCGCGCCGCAAGGAAGAACTGCGTCTCCTGGCGCGCATCGAGCGTGCCGAGGTGGCCATGCACGTGCGCGAATTGCGGCGCCTGAAGCAGCCGGCCCACTTCGCGACGATCGGTGCGCGCATCTTCCGCGCCTGGCGCAATCCCGGCTGGCTGGGCGCCGCGGCAACCCTCCTGGCTGCGCGCGGCGCGACCGGTTCGCGGGTCCTCGTGGGTCTGCGCTATGCCTTCTTCGGCTTTGCCGCGTGGCGGACATGGCGCCTGTTGCGCGACTACGCGGCGCAACGCCCGCGCTGATTGCCTCTGCGTTCAGGGTGTCCCGCACCCGGGGCACCCATCAACGCCTCACAGCCCCAGGCCCTCCATCAGGGCATCGACGCGTGCCTTGACTTCCGCCGGCATGACGATCGGCCGGCCCCATTCCCGGCTGGTCTCCCCAGGCAGCTTCTGGGTGGCGTCCAAGCCCATCTTGCCGCCCAGGCCCGCGACCGGCGACGCGAAGTCCAGGTAGTCGATGGGCGTGTTTTCAACGAGGGTCGTATCGCGCACCGGGTCCATGCGCGTGGTCAGCGCCCAGATGACTTCCTGCCAGTCGCGCACGTCGATGTCGTCGTCGGTGACGATGATGAACTTGGTGTACATGAACTGGCGCAGGAAGCTCCAGATGCCGAACATGACCCGCTTGGCGTGGCCCGGATAGGCCTTTTTCATGCTCACCACCGCCAGTCGATACGAGCAGCCTTCCGGAGGCAGGTAGAAATCGACGATCTCCGGGAACTGGCGCTTCAAGAGCGGCACGAAGACCTCGTTCAACGCGACCCCCAGCATGGCCGGTTCGTCCGGCGGCTTGCCGGTGTAGGTCGAGTGATAGAGGGGTTTTGCACGCATGGTGATGCGCTCGATGGTCAGTACCGGGAAGGTCTCGACCTCGTTGTAGTAGCCGGTGTGGTCGCCAAACGGCCCTTCGGCGGCGCATTCATACCCCAGCCCCGGGGCGGCGCTGCCGCTGCTCCGTGCATCGGGGCGAATTGCGCCTTCGAGCACGATTTCGGCGCTTGCGGGAATCTGCAGGTCGGAACTCTGGCAGGTCGCAAGGAGCGTGCGGGAGCCGCGCAAAAGGCCGGCGAACTGGTACTCGCCTAGTGTGTCCGGCACGGGCGTCACCGCTGCCAGGATCGTGGCCGGATCGCAGCCCAACACGACCGCGACCGGGAAAGGCTTTCCCGGAGAAGTAAGCGCATGCTCTCGAAAATCCAGCGCTCCGCCGCGATGCGCCAGCCAGCGCATGATGACCTGGTTCTTGCCGATCACCTGCTGCCTGTAGATGCCCAGGTTCTGGCGCGCCTTGTGCGGGCCGCGCGTGACGGTCAGACCCCAGGTGATGAGGGGGCCCGCGTCACCGGGCCAGCAGGTCTGGATCGGCAGGCGCGACAGGTCGACCTCGTCACCCGCCAGGACCACCTCCTGGCAGGGGGCGGCACCGCCGACTTTGGGCGCCATGTTGAGGACCTGTTTCAGGATCGGCCATTTTTCCCAGGCGTCGCGCAGACCCTTGGGCGGCTCCGGCTCTTTCAGCAAGGACAGCAGGTTGCCGACTTCGCGCAGGCGCAAAAGCGCTTCCCGGTCGTCTTCGGCGGTGATTCCCATCCCCATCGCCACCCGCTTGACCGAGCCGAACAGGTTGCCCAATACGGGGATATCGTGCCCGATGGGGTTCTCGAACAGGAGCGCCGGTCCGCCGGCGCGCAGCACGCGGTCGCATGCGACGGTCATCTCCAGTGCGGGGGAAACCGGGGCACTGATGCGGCGCAGCTCGCCCTTTCCTTCCAGGCCGGCGATGAATTCTCTAAGGTCCTGATATTTCAAGAATTTATCCGTTTGATCGCGTTGGTTCCCCGAGTATAGCGCCAAGTCACTGATTTTGCAGAAATATGCTATTGGAATGAATGTAGAGCATTGATTCTAAAGATGAAATGCGTGATTGACCGGGACGGCCCGAGGCACTACAATTCGAGGCTTCAGAAAAGGGGTTGGCGTTTTACTGGCTGACCCCTTTGTCGTGTCTGGAGGTTTGTAGATCCGGTCTGGCTGGACCGCGATGCAAACCTCCGAACGCCGCCGGTCCGAAGCGTCGGGTCCCGGGGGTGCATCCGGTCTGGCGGAACCTGAGGTTGTGGCGCATTGGCGCCGCCCTTATCCAGACCCTCGCCTGCGAAGCACAAGTCAAGCTCCGATCCACCGGTCGGGGTCGGCGTGTGCAGAGAAAGGAGGACCAGGAATGACGCAAGAATCCGCCCGCAACATGGGCTGGGCGTTGTGGGAAGTGACCAAGGCGGGCCTGATGTTGACGGGCCTTTTGGCAGTATTCACGTGGTTGTCGGCCGATACCCTCGGCGTCGCTCCCGTCCAGGGTGCGCGCGCCGGAGCACAGGATGCCCGCGCCGCCGCCCTCGGACACGGCGCGGCGCTCTTCGGCGCCATGCGCCCCGAGAGCATCAGCGCGGGGACGGCGGCACTGGCTGACGGCGACGGGAAGCGGGATGTCGCCGGTAGCGAACATTCGCGCGTCGCCGACTACCTGGCGCGCAAGTACCGCGTGGCGCTGGACAGCACGCGCAGCATTGTCGCTTCTGCCTATGTCAGCGCACGCGACCTGGGCGTCGATCCGGCGCTGGTGCTGGCGGTCATGGGCATCGAATCGCGCATGAACCCGCTGGCGGCCTCGCCGATGGGGGCGGTCGGCCTGATGCAGATCATTCCGCGCTTTCACGCCGACAAGCTCGAAGACGTGGGCGGCATGGCGGCCGCGCTGGATCCGGCTGCGAACATTCGCGTTGGCACCATGATCCTCAAGGACTACCTGCAACGCTTCGGCGGCGTGGAGGCGGGACTCAAGGCCTATTCCGGCGCGACCGGCGATGATTTCGGTTATGCCGCCAAGGTGCTGGCCGAGCGCGACCGCATCAAGGCGGTGGCCAATGGCAACAAGGTCGCGCCGGCGGCAGTGCCGGTTCGTTTGCCGGCGTCGCCCCCGTCCGGCGAGCAGGCTGCCCCGCAGGGGGCGCCCGAGCCGACCGTGCGCCTTGGCTGCGATCCTCAGAACCCGCTCGCCTGCCCGTCCTTGCGCGAGTCCGACGCGGCCACGTAGCCGGTGAAGCGCCCGGCCTCTTCCAGGCGCCAGATGAACTGCCCCGAGCCGAAGTCCATGTAGGGGTCGTTCAGGGTCTCGATGGCATGGCCGCGGCCCTGCAGGTCGGCCAGCGCCGCCGGCGCCATGGTGACCTCGGAATTCACGTTCATTCCTCCGGCCACGCGCCAGCGCGGCGCGTCGCAGGCGGCCTGCGGGTTCTGGCCGTGGTCGAGCATGCGGATCAGGGTCTGGATATGTCCCTGCGGTTGCATGTTTCCGCCCATCACGCCGAAGCTCATGACCGGCTGGCCGGCGCGGGTGAGAAAGGCCGGGATGATGGTGTGGAAGGGGCGCTTCCTTGGCCCGACTTCATTGGGGTGACCGGGCGTGGTCACGAAACCGGCGCCGCGATTCTGCAGGCTGATGCCGCCGGGCGCCACCATGCCTGAGCCGAAGCCCATGTAGTTGGACTGGATGAAGCTCACCATCATCCCGTCGGCGTCCGCCGTGGTCAGGTAGATGGTGCCGCCGCGATCCGGCGTGCCGGCCTTGAAATCGGTCGCTCGCGCGGGATCGATCAGCTTCGCGCGCGCCGCGAGGTAGCTGCGGTCCAGCAGGTGCTCGGGGCGCACCTTTTGCATGCTGTCCAGGTCGGCCACATAGGCGTTGATGTCGGCGAAGGCCAGCTTCATCGCCTCGATCTGCAGGTGCAGCCCGGCCGGACTGTCGGGCCCGAGCGCTCTCAGGTCGAAGTTCTCCAGCATGCCCAGCGCCATCAGCGCGGCGATGCCCTGGCCGTTGGGCGGCAATTCGTGCAGGGTGTGGCCGCGGTAGTCGAGCGAGAGCGGTGTCTGCCATTCGCAGGTGTGCTCGGCCAGGTCGCGCTCGGTCATGACCCCGCCGTTGGCGGCCGAGTGGCGCGCGATGGCGGCGGCGATGTCACCGCGATAGAACGCTTCGCCCTTGCTCTTCGCGATCTTTTCCAGTGTTTCGGCCGCGCCCGAAAGGACAAAGAGCTCGCCGATGTGCGGCGTGCGTCCGCGCGGCAGGAAGTGTTCCGCAAAGCCTGGCTGGCCCTTGAGGATGGGCTCCATGGCGCGCCATTTCTGGTGCACGATCGGGCTCACGAGATAACCGTCCGAGGCATAGCGGATCGCGAACTCGAAGAGATCGGCAAAAGGCAATTTGCCGAACTTGTCCGACAGCGCCCGCCACGCCGACACCGCGCCCGGCACGGTCACCGAGTTGGCGCCGCGTTCGGGCTTCGGGCCCAGGCCCGCGAAGTACCCGGGGGTCCAGCCTTGCGGCGAGCGGCCCGAGGCATTCAGGCCATGCAGGCTCTTGCCATCCCACAGGATGCAGAAGGCGTCCGACCCGAGGCCGTTGGAAATCGGCTCGACGATGGTGAGCGTGATCGCCGTGGCCAGCGCCGCGTCCACCGCGTTGCCGCCGCGGCGCAATGCATCCATTCCGGCGGCCACCGCCAGCGGTTGCGAGGTCGCGACGACGTTCTTCGCGAAGACGGGGATGCGCTTGGTCGCGTAGGGGAACGACCAGTCGAAGTGCGAGTTCATTCGGGCTTGATCCCGGCGCGCTTGATCACGGCGGCGTATTTGACGGTCTCACGCTCGATCACGCGTGCGAACTGCTCGGACGTGCCGCCGACGGGCTCGGCGCCGAGTGCGGCGAATCTCCCGCGTACGTCGGTCGATTCGACCGCCTTGTTGATCTCGGCATTGAGCCGCTGCGCGACCGCCGGCGGGGTGCCGGCGGGGGCGAAGACGCCGAAGTAGGTATTGGACTCGAAGCCCTTGAGACCGGCCTCGTCCATGGTCGGGATGTCGGGCACCAGAGGCGAGCGCTTCAACTGCGAGATGCCGAGCGCGCGGACCTTGCCGCTCTTGATGTGCGGCAGCCCCGAAGCGATGTTTTCGAACATGAAGGCGACCTGGCCCGCGATCAGGTCGGGGATGGCCAGCGCGGTGCCGCGATACGGAATGTGGACGATGAAGGTGCCGGTCGCCATCTTGAACATCTCGCCGGTCATGTGCACGATGGTGCCGTTGCCGGAGGAACTGAAGTTGAGCCGGCCGGGGTTGGCGCGCGCGTGCGCGATCAGTTCCTTGAGGGTCGATACCGGCAGGGTCGGGGAAGTGATCAGGATGTTGGTGGCGTCGGCCACATGGGCGATCGGCACGAAGTCCCGCTTCACGTCATAGGGCGTCTTCGGATTCAGGGCCGGCCCGATCGAATGGGTCGAGACGGTGGCCATCTGGATCGTGTAGCCGTCGGGCGGCGCCTTGGCGGTCAGTTCGGTACCGATGCCGCCTCCTGCGCCGGGGCGGTTGTCGATCACCACCGACTGGCCCAGTTGCTCGGAGAGTTTTTGCGCCAGCACGCGACCGAGGATGTCGGTGGCCCCCCCGGGTGGGAACGGGATGATCATGCGCACGGGCTTGGCGGGGTAGGGCTGCGATGCGGCCGGCAGCGGGGCACTCGTCGCTAGTACGGCGCACACACTGCAAGCCAAGATGCTTAAGGGTTTCATCGCGGGGCGCGGGGTCCGGTTGAAAAGAAAACGGGGCGCGCTCCCGAGGATGCGCGCCCCGCGGGCAGGGGAAGAGGCGATCAGCCGGCTTCTTCCTTGAAGGTCGCCTCACGCTGCTTGGCGATATTGGGCAGGGAGATGACGATGATCATCAGCACCGCGATGCCCAGCATGGTCGCCGACAGCGGGCGGGTCACGAACACGCTCGGGTCGCCGCGCGAGAGCAGCATGGCGCGGCGCAGGTTCTCCTCCATCATCGGGCCCAGGATGAAGCCCAGGAGCAGCGGGGCCGCCTCGCACCCGAGGCGCACGAACACCATGCCCAGCACGCCGAACAGCACCGTGATCAGCACGTCGAAGGAGTTGTTGTTGACCGAGAACACGCCGATGCAGCAGAACATCAGGATGGCCGGATAGAGGATGCGGTAGGGCACCTTCAGCAACTGCACCCACATGCTGATCAAGGGCAGATTCAGGATCACCAGCATCAGGTTGCCCAGCCACATCGAGGCGATCATGCCCCAGAAGAGCTGCGGGTTGGAGGTCATGACCTGCGGACCCGGCTGGATGTTGTGGATGGTCATCGCGCCGACCATCAGCGCCATCACCGCATTGGGCGGAATGCCCAGCGTGAGCAGCGGGATGAAGGAGGTCTGCGCGCCGGCGTTGTTGGCCGACTCGGGACCGGCGACGCCGCGGATGTTGCCCTGCCCGAATGGCGGATCGGGATTCTTGGTGATTTTTTTCTCGATGGTGTAGGAAGCGAACGCTGACAACAGCGCACCGCCACCCGGCAAGATTCCGAGCAGCGAGCCGATGCCGGTGCCGCGCGCGATCGCTGGCAGGGCCTCCTTGAAATCCTTCCATGAGATCAGGAGGCTTTCGATCTTGCTCGTGAAAGTCTCCCGATGTCCCTTCATGTCGACATTGACGATGATTTCGGCGAAGCCGAAGACGCCCATCGCCACCGAGATGAAGCCGATGCCGTCGGACAGTTCCGGGATGCCGAAGGCAAAGCGCGACACGCCGGTGTTGACGTCGGTGCCGACCAGGCCCAGCAGCAGGCCCAGGAGGATCATCGCGATCGCCTTGAGGAGGCTGCCCGAGGCCAGCACCACCGCCCCGATCAGTCCCAGCACCATGAGCGAGAAATACTCGGCCGGGCCGAACTTGAACGCCAGTTCGGCAAGCGGGGCGGCAAATGCGGCCAGGATCAGGGTGCCGAAGCAGCCTGCGATGAAAGAGCCCAACGCCGCCACCGACAGCGCCTTGCCCGCGCGTCCCCGCCGCGCCATCTGGTAGCCGTCGAGCATGGTCACCACCGAACTTGATTCGCCCGGCAGGTTGACCAGGATCGCGGTGGTGGACCCGCCGTACTGCGCGCCATAGTAGATGCCGGCCAGCATGATGAGGGCGGCGATCGGCGGCAACGCGTAGGTGGCCGGAAGCAGCATGGCGATCGTCGCGATCGGGCCGATGCCGGGCAGCACCCCGATCAGGGTGCCAAGGAGGCAGCCGATAAAGCAGTAGATCAGGTTCTGGAAGGTGAAGGCAACGGAAAAACCGATGCCCAGATTGGTCATGAGTACGTTGAATGCATCCATGGTTTCGCTCCGCCTATTTCTTCTTGGCAGCCGGAGTGAAGGAACGCTGGAGTTCCTCCATGTCGGGCCATGTGGGCATCTGCAGCTTCAGGCCGTAGACGAAGATGCCGACTGCAAGGCCGGACAGGACAACGATGCTGCCCACCACCTCGATCGTGCGGCGCTCATGGCTGGCCAGCGCCGCGATGATCACGAGCATGGTTACGCAGACCACCAGCCCGAGGCCCTTCAACATGAGTCCGAAGACCGTGACGGCACCGAGGATCAGGCCCAGACTGCGCATGCCGACGAAAAAGGCGAACACGCAGCCGGCGATGGTGCCGATGGCCAGCGACGCGTTCGGGCTCGCGCCCAGCCAGCCTGCCGCCAGCGAAAACCCCATCATCGCCAGGAAGATGTACATGGGCGTCATGAGGCCGGGCTTGTGTTCCCCCTGCGTCTTGCCCAGCGACTTGACGAGCACGATCAGGCCCAGGATGGCCAGGAGCAGGCCCAGGTGGTAGGGAAAGTAGCCCGGGCCCATGCGTGCGCCCGTGCCCATGCTGTAGGACTTGGATAGCCAGGTAGCCAGCCCGCCGAAGATCATGAACATGATCCCGGCGTAGAAGTCCTGGTAATTCTTGATCTTCATGACTGTGTCGTCCCCTCGAAATACGAATGAATGTCGATGCGCGCTAGTACTTTGCTTTGGGTGAAACTCGCCTGTGGCCGGCGATTGGACGGCGAATCATACTGGCTTTCGCACTCGAAAACAGGATATAGGTCAAGTTACCGATGTTGCGTCGCGACAAGGGCGGTGTGAGCGCCGGATGTCTCAGTCGATGCGCGCCCCCGAGAGCTTGACGATGCGCGCGTACTTGGCAGCTTCACGCGCGATGAATTCGGCAAACTGCGCCGGCGTGTTGCCGCCGGGCTCGGCGCCCATGCGTGACAGGCGCTCGCGGATCTCGGTGCTGGCCAGCGCCTTGACCGCATCGCCATGCAGGCGGTCCAGCGCCTCCTTCGGAATGCCGGCCGGGGCCAGGATGCCGAACCAGGTGTCGAGGTCGAAGCCCTTCAAGCGCGGGTCGGACTCGGCCATGGTCGGCAGCTCCGGGGCGAAGGAGACGCGCCTGGCCGTGGTCACCGCCAGGGCGCGCACCTTCCCCGCCTTGATCTGTGCCGCCGCGTTGGCGTAGTTGTCGAACATCAGGTCGGTCTGCCCGGCCATCAGCGCCAGAAGCGCGGGGTTGCCGCCGGCATAGGGGATGTGGACGATGAAGGTGCCGGTCATCTGCTTCATCAGTTCACCGGCCAAGTGCCCGGTGCTGCCGTTGGAGCCCGAGCCGAAATTGAGCCTGCCGGGATTCTTCCTGGCGTGGTCGATCAGGTCCTTCGGGCTCTGGAAGGCGGACTGCGGCGGCACGATCAGGACGTTGGGCGTGGAGGCGACCAGCGTGATCGGCTGGAAATCGCGCGCCGCGTCATACGGCATCTTGGGGTACAGCGCCGGGTTGGTCGCATGGGTGGCGACCGCCCCCATGACGATGGTGTAGCCGTCCGGCGCGCTCTTGGCGACAAAGTCGGCGCCGACGTTGCCGCCTGCGCCCGGACGATTCTCGACCAATACGGGCTGGCCGAGCGTGTCCTTCATCTTGTCGGCCAGCGCACGCGCCACCTGATCGAGCGAGCCGCCCGGCGGGTAGGGCACGACAAAGCGCACCGGCTTGGCCGGAAAGGTCTGCGCGGCGGCCACGCCGGCGCACAGTGCCAGGCCTGCCAGACACAGGCGCCATGCAAGGCGCTTGGGCGCCGCTTGGGATGTCATGGTCGGGTTCATTTCTTCAATAGGTTGGTGACAGGAATGAACGAGTGCGCACGCGCGGCGCCAGGCGCCGGCTGGCGTGACGTGCGCGGTGGACCTCAGTGCAGGTGGCGCTTGCCGCCGCCGTGGCCGCTGCCCCCGCCGGAGGGCAGTTCGAAGCGGGTCAGCTTCTGGCCCTGCGCGATGGACAACAGGCGCTTGGCGAACAGGCGGTTGACCGCGTCGACGACCTCGACCATCTCGCCGCGGTCGAAGTGGCGCTCCATGAGGCGGGTCACGTCCTCGAGCATGAACTGGCGCTGGGTCTCGTGGATCGCCTCGGGCGTCGGGCCGACGAAGATCAGGCCGAACTCGTCGCGCCCCTCGTCGTCATCGTTGTCGTAGTAGCTGACCTCGATGCCCGCGCCCTCGCTCGACAGGTCGCACAGCGCCGCACAGGCCTCGTCGAGCGCGTTCTGGAAGTCGGCATTGCCCTCGACGGTCCAGCACACGGCGAGAACATGCTTCTGCGCGTCGTACTCGAAGCCGGGTTCCTCGTCGAACAGGCTCGGCGCTTCGGCGAGCGAGGTTGCGCCGGCGTAACGCCACAGCGGCTTGACGGCCGCCTCGATCTGCTTCATGGTCGTGCCGGGCTTGATCGGCACCTCGCCGTGCACGTGGATCTCGTATTGCGCGTAGTCGCGGCTCATGGCACTGCCTCTACAGGATGCGGTTCGCGCGCAGGCGCGCGATCTCTTGGTCGTCGTAGTTTAACCATCTCAGCACTTCGTCGGTATGCTGGCCCAGGAGCGGCGGCGGCAGCTCGTATTCGAGCGGGGTGTCGGAGTAGCGGATCGGGTTGCCGACCATGGGCACGCTGCCCGCGCTTGGGTGCGGCAGGTCGAAACGCAGGCCGCGCGCCACCACCTGCGGATCGGCAAAGGTGTCGGCCAGCGAATTGATCGGCCCGCAGGGCACGCCGACCTCCTCCAGCAGGTCGATCCATTCGGCGCGCGTGCGCTCCTTGACCATTTCCGCCAGGAGCGGGATCAGGATGGCGCGGTTCTGGATGCGCTTGGGGACGGAGTCGAAGCGCGGATCGCTGGACAGTTCGGGGCGCCCGCCGGCCTCGCACAGGCGCTGGTACTGGGCCTCGTTGCCGGCGGCGATGATCACATGCCCGTCGGCGCACTCGAAGACCTGGTAGGGCACCAGGTTCTGGTGCGCGTTGCCGGCGCGCTTGGGCGCCTCGCCCGAGGTCAGGTAGTTGAGATTCATGTTGGCCAGCGACCCCACCAGCACGTCGAGCAGCGCCATGTCGATGTGCTGGCCGCGCCCGGTCTCGTTGCGGTGCGCCAGCGCGGCCAGCACGCCGACCGCGGAGTACATGCCGGTCATGAGGTCGGCGACGGCGACGCCGACCTTCTGCGGGCCGCCGCCGGGCAGGTCGTCGCGCTCGCCGGTGATGCTCATGAGTCCGCCCATGCCCTGGATGATGTAGTCGTAGCCGGCGCGGTGCGCGTAGGGCCCGGTCTGGCCGAAGCCGGTGATCGAGCAGTAGATGAGGCGCGGGTTGAGCGCCGCCAGGCTCGCGTAGTCCAGCCCGTACTTGGCCAGTTGCCCGCACTTGTAGTTCTCCAGCAGCACATCGCTCCTGGCGGCCAGCCGGCGGATGACCTCCTGGCCCTCCGGCTTGCTGATGTCGAGGCTGACCGAACGCTTGCCGCGGTTGGCCGACAGGTAATAGGCCGCCTCGGAGGTTTCGCGGCCGTCGCTACCCTTGAGGAACGGCGGCCCCCACATGCGCGTGTCGTCGCCCGCACCGGGGCGCTCGATCTTGATGACCTCCGCACCCAGGTCCGCAAACAGCTGGCCGCACCACGGGCCGGCCAGCACGCGCGACATGTCGAGAACCTTGATGTGGGATAGCGGACCGGGCATGGCTAGGGAGGCAAAAATGACGGGGGCGCCATATTAGCGTGGCTATAATGATTTTCCACAAGCGCAACATGCGCGCGTCACGATTCCCGGCTTGCGAACGCCGGGCGCCGTGCCCGATCTCAACAGGGAGACATCAATGCACTATCTGACCCAAGGCGCAGCGGCGCTCGGCTTTTGCTTCGTCAGCGCAGCGGCAGCCGCGCAGACCGAGATCCAGTGGTGGCATGCGATGTCCGGCGCCCTGGGCGAGCGCGTCGTCGAATTCGCCGCCAAGTTCAACGCCGAGCAGAAGGACTACAAGGTCGTGCCGGTGTTCAAGGGCAGCTACGACGAGACGCTGGCCGCCGGCCGCGCCGCCTTCCAGGCCAAGAACCCGCCGCACATCCTGCAGGTCTTCGAGGTCGGCACCGCGACCATGATGGCGGCCAAGGGCGCCATCAAGCCGGTCCACGAGGTCATGTCCATCGGCGGCAGGAAGTGGGATCCCACGACCTACGTGCCGGCGGTGACCGGCTACTACACCGACAAGTCCGGACGCATGCTGTCGATGCCGTTCAACAGTTCGACGCCGGTGTTCTTCTACAACAAGGATGTGTTCAAGAAGGCCGGCATCAGCGCGCCGCCCAAGACCTGGCGCGACGTGCAGGAGGTGGCCGAGAAGGTCAAGGCCGCCGGTTCGGCCTGCGGCTTCACCACCGGCTGGCAGTCCTGGGTCATGCTCGAGAACATGAGCGCATGGCACAACGTGCCTTTCGCCTCGCGCGCCAACGGCTTCGAGGGCACCGACGCCAAGCTCGAGTTCAATACCGACCTGATGATCCGCCACATCGCGCTGCTGTCGGCCTGGGCCAAGGGGGAGCTCTTCACCTACGGCGGCCGGCGCAACGAGGCCGAGGCCAAGTTCTTCAACGGCGAGTGTGCCATGCTGACCTCGTCCTCGGCGGCCTACGCCAACATCAAGAAAAACGCCAAGTTCGACTTCGGCGTCGCGCAACTACCCTATTACGAGGAGTACAAGGGCGCGCCCTACAACACCATCATCGGCGGCGCGGCGCTGTGGGTCATGGCCGGCAAGAAGGACCATGACTACAAGGGGGTCGCGCGCTTTTTCGACTATCTGGCGCGCCCCGAAGTGCAGGCCGAGTGGCACCAGGTGACCGGCTACGTGCCCATCACCAAGGCCGCGTATGACGTGACCAAGAAGAGCGGCTTCTACGACAAGAACCCGGGTTTCGACATCTCCATCCGGCAGATGTCGGGCAAGACGCAAAGCCATTCCAAGGGCGTACGCCTGGGCAACTTCGTGCAGATCCGCGCCATCATCGACGAGGAACTCGAGGCCGTGTGGGCGGGCAAGAAAGTGCCCAAGGAGGCCCTGGACGAGGCAGTCAAGCGCGGTAATGAGCAGCTGCGGCGCTTCGAGGCGGCCAACAAGGGCGCCAAGTCCTGAGAAGGCGGAGCTTGCACGCCGCGCGCGTTGAGCGGCGCGCGCGGGTGGGGCCGGCAAGCCGCGCGGTCCTGACTGTGGCTGTCGCATGCCTTGCGGTTGCGGCAGGAATCGCACAGGCCGCCGGTGCGGGGTTGCCTTCCGCTGCGGCGCCGATCGCGCTCGATGTCGGCCACAGCATCGCCTCGCAAGGGGCGATCTCTGCGCGCGGGGTCGCCGAGTTCGAGTTCAACCGCGCGCTGGCGATCGAGATCGATGCACGCCTGCGGGCCGACGGGCACGCCACCCTCTTGATCGCCGCCGAGGGGCGTACCGAGGACCTGATCTCGCGCCCGCGCAAGGCGCAGGCTGCCGGGGCGCGGCTCCTGATCTCGGTGCATCACGATTCGGCGCGCGCGCGCTTCCTTGAAGACTGGGTGCACGAGGGTGTGGCACGCAAGTTCCTGGACGACCGTTTTCGCGGGTTCTCGCTCTTCATCTCGCGCCAGAACCCGGCCTGGCGGCGCGCGCTCGAGTGCGCGTCGGCGATCGGCGAGCGGATGATCGGCGCCGGGTTCGTGCCGTCGCGCCATCACGCCGACCCGCACCTGGGCGCCGGGCGCGAGTACGCCGACGAACGCCATGGCGTGCATTTCTTCGACAACCTGGCCGTCTTGCGCCACGCCGTCATGCCGGCGCTGCTCTTCGAGGCCGGGGTCATCGTCAATCGCGACGAAGAACTGCTTCTTGCGCGCGCCGACACGCGCGCGCGCATCGCCGACGCGGTGGCGCTGGCGCAACCGGCATGCGTCGCGGCGCGCTGAAACCGGCGTAGAGTCGGCACGATGCAGGAACGGGCCTTGTTTCGCTCGCGCTGGCTGCCCTATGCGCTTCTGGCGCCGCAGCTTCTGGTGACGGTCGTCTTCTTTGTCTGGCCGGCCGGCCAGGCGCTCTTCCAGTCGCTTTTCATCGAGGACGCCTTCGGCACCCAGGTCGAATTCGTCGGGCTGGAGAATTTTCGTGCGCTGCTGTCGGACCGGCATTACGCGCAGTCCTTCGTCACCACTGCGATCTTCTCGGCCGGCGTCGCCGCGCTCTCCCTGTCTGGCGCGCTGCTGCTGGCGGTGCTGGCCAACCGCGTCGTCGTCCAGGCCGCCACCTACAAGACGCTCATCATCTGGCCTTACGCGGTGGCGCCGGCGGTGGCGGGCGTGCTGTGGCTGTTTCTTTTCGATCCGTCGGTCGGCACCGCGGCCTACGCGCTCAAGGCGGCGGGCGTGTCATGGAATCCCCTGCTCGACGGCGGCGACGCCATGCTGCTGGTGATCCTGGCGGCCGCCTGGAAGCAGGTCAGCTACAACTTCGTCTTCTTCTTGGCCGGCCTGCAGGCGATCCCCAAGTCGCTCCTCGAGGCCGCCGCCATCGACGGCGCGGGCCCGTGGACACGCTTCTGGAAGATCGTCTTTCCGCTCCTCTCTCCGACCGCGTTCTTCCTCCTGGTCGTGAATGTCATCTATGCCTTCTTCGACACCTTCGGCGTCATCGACGCGGCGACGCAGGGGGGGCCTGCCAAGGCCACCGAGATCCTGGTCTTCAAGGTATTCCACGATGGCTTCAAGGGCCAGGATTCCGGCAGCGCCGCGGCGCAGTCAGTGATCCTGATGACGATCGTCATCGCCCTCACCGTGGCGCAATTCCGCTATGTCGAGAAAAGGGTGACCTACTGATGGTCGAGCGCACGCCAGTGGCCGATGCGCTCACCCACGCCATCCTCGTGGCCGGCGCGGCGCTGATCGCCTTTCCGGTGTGGATGGCTTTCGTGGCCTCGACCCTGACCCCGGAACAGGTGCTGGACGCACCGATGTCGCTTCTGCCCGGCGACCAGCTCATCGCCAACTGGACGCAGGTCTTCACCGGGGGCTCGACGCCCCTGTCGCGCCTCATGGTCAACAGCGCGATCTCGGCGCTTCTGATCGCCGTCGGCAAGATCGCGATCTCGGTGCTGTCCGCGTTCGCGATCGTCTATTTCCGCTTTCCCGGCCGGCAGTTCTGCTTCTGGCTGGTGTTCCTCACCCTCATGCTGCCGGTGGAGGTGCGCATCCTGCCGACCTTTCAGGTCGTGGCATCGCTGGGCATGCTCGACAGCTACGCGGGATTGACAGTGCCGCTCATGGCCTCGGCGACCGCGACCTTCCTTTTTCGCCAGTTCTTCATGTCCCTGCCCAACGAGCTTGCCGAGGCGGCGCGCATCGACGGTGCCGGACCGCTGCGGTTCTTCTGGAGCATCGTCCTGCCGCTTTCGCGCACCCAGCTGGCCGCGCTGTTGGTGATCCTTTTCATCTACGGCTGGAACCAGTATTTGTGGCCGCTGATGGTGACCACGCGCGAGGACTTCTACACCGCGGTCATCGGCATCCGGCGCCTGATCTCCGGCGGCGATGCCGCGACCGAGTGGAACCTGGTCATGACGACGGCGCTCCTGGCGATGTTGCCGCCGGCACTGGTGGTGATTGTCATGCAGCGCTGGTTCGTGCGCGGACTGGTGGAGACTGAAAAATGAGATCGCCTTACTCGTATCCGCAGCGCGTGATCGCGCACCGCGGCGGCGGCGTGCTGGCACCCGAAAACACGCTGGCCGGGCTGCGCCTGGCCCACGCGCGCGGTTTTGGCGCGGTCGAGTTCGACGTCATGCTGACCGGCGACGCGGTCCCGATCCTCATGCACGATGACACACTGGAGCGCACCACCAGCGGTCGCGGCCAGGTTGGCACTGCGCGCGCGGCCGACCTGGCGCGGCTGGACGCCGGCAGCTGGCGCGACGAGCGCTTCGCCGGCGAGCCGGTGCCGGGATTCGGTGCCGCGGCCGCGCTTTGCGTCGAACTCGGGTTGTGGGCGAATGTCGAGATCAAGCCGTGGGCGCCGGGCGGTGTCGCGGTGGCCGAGCGTACCGGGACCCTGGTGGCCTCTGCCAGCGCCATCGCGTTCAGCCCTGCGCGCGTTCTCTTGTCGTCGTTTTCGCCTGAAGCGCTGCGCGCGGCGCGCGTGGCGTGCCGCCTGGACATTGCATGCCTCTTCGACGCTCTTCCGGCCAACTGGCGCGAGCAGGTCGGCGCGGTCGATGCCGTGGCGGTGCACTGCAACGCGGCGCGCTTGAGCAAGGCCGAAGCGGCGGCGATCAAGGCGCAGGGCCTGGGCCTCATGTGCTGGACAGTCAATGACCCGGAAGTAGCGCAGCGCCTCTTCGACATGGGGGTCGATGCGGTCTGTACCGACCGGCTCGATCTGCTGAGCCCGGCGTAAGGGGCTCCACGCCGCGACTTAAGGCGGCGTCTTCTCTGCAACACCTGTTACATGTGCTTACTCCGCGCCGGTCGTCCGGCGCTGCGCGCCCGGCGTTGTTCCCGTCATGGGCGGCGCACTCCTCGCGCCGCCCGTCAATCACCGGAGAACCCGTCATGACAATCAAGCCCCTCTTTGCCGCGGTATTGACCGCCCTGGCACTGCCCGTACTGGCGCAGACCACGCCCGCACCGACGCCCGGATCGACACCTGCACCCAACGCGCAACAGCGCATCGACCAGCGCCAGGCCAACCAGGACAAGCGCATCGATCAAGGCGTCAAGTCCGGCGCCCTCACGCAAAAGGAAGCCGCGCGCCTGGAGCGCGGCCAGGCGCGCATCGATCGCATGGAGCAAAAGGCCAATGCGGACGGCAGCATCTCCAGGAAAGAGGCGGCGCGCATCGAGCACGCGCAAAACCGTGAATCGCGTCACATCCATCGCGAGAAGCACGACCGCCAGCACGATTTCAATCACGACGGCAAGCGTGATCGCCGGCACGCGCAAAGGTGAACTTTTGTGGGTGGGCTTGAAATAGGGCCGTAAATCACCCACTATTCGTTCACGAACCTGTCACGGCGTTGGCGCATACTGCGTCTCGTTTTGCAGGACTGCCGGATCCGAAAAAGCGATCAAACCGCGTCGGGGATGCCCGCGGGTTAGGTCGGGAGAAGGCAGCAGGTTCACCCCAGGCGGGCCACCGTTACATCGATAGGGCGGGGCAGCCGAACACGACGGCCGCAGGAATTGCGGCCGTCTTCATTTGTACGCGCCGTACAATGCCCTCCGGTCGGACACGGAGGGAATATGCGCACCGAAGGCGGCAGGGAAAGCAGCAACGTCGAAGACCGGCGGGACCAGTCGTATTCCGGCGGGGGACGTGGCGGCATGCCGCTCCTGGGTGGCAAGCTGGGCCTGGGTACCATTGTCATCGCGCTGGTGGCCTCCTGGCTATTGGGCATCAACCCGATGACGGTGCTCTCGTTGCTGTCGGGGGGCGACGTTGCTGCGCCCGTGCGGCAATCGCAGGCACCGGCGCAAGCGCCGCCCAAGGACGACGCGTTGGCGCGCTTTGTCTCGATTGTCCTGGCCGACACCGAGGACGTGTGGAAGGACCTTTTCGCGCGCGCCGGCAAGCAGTACGTCGAACCCAAGCTGGTGCTGTTTCGCGGCACCACGCCGACCGCCTGCGGCGCCGGCGAAGCGGCAATGGGCCCGTTCTACTGCCCGCCCGACCAGAAGGTCTATATCGACCTGTCGTTTTACGAGGAGATGAAGACCCGCTTTCGCGCCCCCGGCGATTTCGCCCAGGCCTACGTGATCGCGCACGAGGTCGGTCATCACGTGCAGAACCTGCTGGGCATCGCCGCCAAGGTCGATGCCATGCGGCGCAAGGTCTCCGAGCGCGACGCCAATGCGTTGTCGGTGCGCATGGAGTTGCAGGCCGACTGTTTTGCCGGCGTGTGGGCGCATCACGCCAATCGCGCGCGGCAGATCATCGAGTCCGGCGACATCGAGGAGGCCCTGAACGCCGCGACCGCGATCGGTGACGATACCCTGCAGCGCGACGCAGGGCGTGCGGTGCGTCCCGATTCGTTCACCCACGGCAGCGCGGCGCAGCGGGTGCGCTGGTTCAAGACCGGCATCACCTCGGGCGACCTGCGTCAATGCGACACGTTCGCGGCGCGCCAGCTATAGCGGCAATCCCGGCAGCCGGGGCAGCTCGCGAAAGGCTTGGCGGATAGGCAGGGCAATCCGGTCAGGCGAGCCTGACCGGGCGACTACTTCGGCGGGGCGAGCGCGTCGCGAATGATCGCAGCGATGGTCTTGAAGTCGTTGCGGCCCTTGTACTTGACCTTGACGTGGCGCATGGTCTGACCGTCGCCCTCGATGGCCTTGTATTTCTCGGCCAGGCAGGCGCCATTCCATAGCTGCACGTTGGCGTACGTGGAGTGCGGCACCAGCGAGACCAGGTTGCGTCCGCGCGAATAGACCGGGTTGCCCCATTTGACCGTCTCGACGATCTTAGGGTCGGCCGCCAGCACCATCTCGCGCAGGCGATGCATGGTCGCCTGCTGTTCGTAGGGGAGCGTCTGGATCAGCTTTTCCACCGTCAGCATCGGGCCCCCCTTCTTTATGGTCTTGCCTGTTATCAGCCATGCTACGCCGTCTGCGCGGCGGTTTCAACGGCATCGTACACGACCGGGCTTGCATTTACCGCCGCCGGCCGCATGTAGACTGGTCGGTGGTCAGCACCCAGCAGGCATCAATGCGTCATTTCGCGAGCAGCGGCGAACCTTCGCCGGTCACACGTCCTGAAAAAAGCGGCTGGGCGACGGTCGCGACGCTGATCCCCTACCTGCTCGAATACAAGGGGCGGGTCGCGCTGGCGCTGACCTTCCTCCTGGCGGCCAAGCTCGCCAACGTCGGCGTGCCCCTCATCATGAAGGAGATCGTCGACGGCCTGGGCGTGGTGCTGTCCTCGCCTGAAAAGCTGGCCTTCGGCGTCATCGTAGGACTGTTGGTTGCCTACGGCGCGGCGCGCCTTTCGACCACCATCTTCACCGAACTGCGCGAGTTCGTCTTCGCCAAAGTCACGCAATCGGCGGTGCGGCGCATCTCGCTGCAGGTGTTCCGGCACCTGCACTCGCTGTCTTTGCGCTTTCACCTCAATCGCCAGACCGGCGGCATGACGCGCGACATCGAACGCGGGTCGCGCGGAGTCTCGTCGCTGGTTTCCTACACGCTTTACTCGATCCTGCCGACCCTGCTGGAGATCTCCCTGGTGCTGGGCATCCTGGCGTGGAAGTACGACGCGTGGTTCGTCATCATCACCGTGGCGGCGCTGGCGTGCTACATCCTCTGGTCGATCGCGGTCACCGAGTGGCGCACCAACTTCCGTCGCACCATGAACGACCTGGACTCCAAGGCCAACGTGCGCGCGATCGATTCTCTGCTCAACTACGAGACAGTCAAGTACTTCAACAACGAGGAGTACGAGGCGCGGCGTTACGACCAGAGCATGGCGCGCTGGGAGGCGGCTGCGGTCAAGAGCCAGACCTCCCTGTCCCTGCTCAATACCGGCCAGAGCGCGATCATCGCGGTGGCCGTCACCGCGATCATGTGGCGCGCCACCGTCGGCGTGGCCAACGGCAGCATGACCCTGGGCGACCTGGTGCTGGTCAACGCCTTCATGATCCAGCTCTACATCCCGCTCAATTTCCTGGGCGTGCTGTACCGCGAGATCAAGCAGTCCTTGGCCGACATGGAACGCATGTTCACGTTGCTGGATGAACATCGTGAAGTTGCCGACCGGCCCGGGGCGCCGGAACTGAAGCCGCAAGGCGCCGCGATCCGCTTCGAGCACGTCGATTTCTCCTACGAGCCGAACCGGCAGATATTGTTCGATGTCGACTTCGAGGTGCCCGCCGGCAAGACCGTCGCGGTGGTCGGGCACAGCGGGTCGGGCAAGTCGACCCTGGCGCGGCTGCTGTACCGCTTCTACGACGTGAATCCCGGCGGCGGTTCGATACGCATCGACGGGCAGGACCTGCGCGAGGTGACCCAGGGATCGCTGCGCCGCGCCATCGGCATCGTCCCGCAGGACACGGTGCTCTTCAACGACACGATCTACTACAACGTCGCCTACGGCGACACCACGGCCGCCGAGGACCAGGTGCACGACGCCGCGCGCATGGCGGCGATCCACGATTTCGTCCTGTCCCTGCCGGCCGGCTACCAGACCATGGTCGGCGAACGCGGGTTGAAACTCTCCGGCGGCGAGAAACAGCGCGTAGCCATCGCGCGCGCGCTGCTCAAGAACCCGGCCATCATGATCTTCGACGAGGCGACCTCGGCGCTCGACTCGCAGACCGAGAAGGCGATCCAGGCCGAATTGAAGAAGATTGCCGAGAACCGCACCACGCTGGTGATTGCGCATCGCCTCTCGACGATCGCAGACGCGCACCAGATCATCGTCATGGACGGCGGGCGCATCGTCGAGCGCGGCGGCCACCTCGAACTGCTTGAGCGTGGCGGCCATTACGCGCAGATGTGGGCCCTGCAGCAGCAGGAAGAAGCCGAGCCAGCGCCAGCCGCGGCGGCCGCTCCGGCAAGCGCTCCCGCCTTGCGCGTCGCCTGACGCCTCCGCGCGGTGCGGCCATGCCTGATCGGCATGACCCCGTTCGCAGGCGGTCTTTAGTATGACCGTCATGAAAACTCTAGGCATCCTGGGTGGCATGGGACCGCTGGCCACCGTCGATTTCATGGCCAAGGTCATCGCCGCCACGCCGGCGGCACGCGACCAGGATCACATCCCCATGGTCGTGGTTTCCCGGCCGCAGATTCCGGATCGCAACACCGCGATGGATGGTCGCGGGCCGTCGCCGGTCCCCGCCATGTGCGCCGCGCTGCGCGCGCTCGAAGCCGCCGGTGCCCAGGGGGTCGCGATCGCCTGCAATACTGCACACGCGTGGATCGAAGAACTGCGGGCGGCGACCTCACTACCACTGCTGCACATCGCGGAGGCTGCCGACGCCGCGCTTGCGCGTCGGCCCGGTCAGGTGCGCAAGATCGGGCTCGTCGCCACGACGGCGACGGTGTCGGCGGGCTTCTACCAGCGGCGCCTCGCTGCTGCGGGTCGCGAGACCCTGCTGCCGGACGCGGCGATGCAGGCGCGCATCATGGCCGCGATCGGCGCGGTCAAGCGCGGCGAAGTGGCGGCAGCGGGCCACGCCCTGGAGGCCGAGATCATGCTGCTCGTCGAGGCGGGCGCCGACGCGGTATTGCTGGCCTGCACGGAAGTCCCCGTGGCCCTTGATGCGGTGGCTTCGCCGCTGCGCGCACGCTGCATCGATGCGACCGCGGCGCTGGCGGTCGCCTCAGTAGAATGGTCCAAAGCCAGTCACGGGAGCCCGGCGGCCGCCAAGCATGGAGAGCAAATGGCTTGAAGACTTTGTCAGTCTGGCCGAGACCCGCAGCTTCTCCAAGTCGGCGGAGTTGCGGCATGTCACCCAGCCGGCGTTCTCGCGGCGCATTCGCGCGCTCGAGTCCTGGCTGGGCGGCGACCTGGTCGATCGCACCGTCTTCCCGACCCGGCTGACGCCTGCCGGCGAGCGCTTTCTCACCCATGCGATCGCTCTCCTGGCCGCGGTCCACAATGCCCGCGCCGAGGTGCGCGGCGAATCGCCGCTGCCGCAGGACACGGTGCGCTTCGCGTTGCCGCATACCCTGGCGCTGACGTTTTTTCCGAGGTGGCTGGCTGGGGTCGAAGCCGGCTTCGGCGCGGTCTCCAGTCGTCTGACAGCGACCAACGTGCACGACGCGGTCATGGCGCTGGTCGAAGGCCATTGCGACCTCCTGATCTGCTATCACCATGCGCGCCAGCCGGTGCAACTCGACCCGGCGCGCTACGAGATGCTGGTCCTGGGCAGCGAGCGCCTGCGGCCTTACGCGGCGCCCGCGCAGCGCGGGGTCGCGCGCTTCGCCCTGCCCGGCCGGGCAGGAACGCCGCTGCCCTATCTGGCCTACTCTCCCAACGCCTATCTGGCGCGCATGGCCGACCTGGTGCTGGAAGCCGCGCCGCGCCGCGCGCAACTCAAGAAGGTCTACGAGACGGACATGGCCGAGGGACTGAAGGTGATGGCGCTGGAAGGGCACGGCGTCGCCTTCCTGCCCGAGAGCGCGGTGACCCGCGAGGTCGCGCAGGGCCTTTTGTGCGCGGCCGGCGACGAGAACTGGACGGTGGTCATGGAGATCCGCATGTATCGCGAACGTCGCGCGGGTGCGGGCTTCGTCGATCGTTTGTGGCGGCATGTGCGCGACGCCGCGCCCGGGCGTCATGCACAATCGGCATGAGGTCAGCTGAAGAAAGCGATCCGCCCATGGCCGCAAGACGCAACCCCAGGGACCGCTCCTTCGATGTGGTGCTCTACGGCGCGACCGGATTTGTCGGCCGGCAGACGGTGGCCTACTTCGCCAGGCATGCCAAAGGCCTGCGCTGGGCGTTGGCGGGCCGCTCGCACGACAAGCTTGCAGCGCTGCGCGAGGCGAGCGGCGCCAAAGGCGCCGGACTTGTCGTCGCCGATGCGGCGGACGCCGAGGCACTGGACGCGTTGGCCGCCGATGCGCGCGTGGTGCTGTCCTCGGCCGGTCCCTTCGCCCGCTACGGCAGCGCGCTGGTGGCGGCCTGCGCGCGGCACGGCACGCACTATTGCGACATCACCGGCGAGACACCCTGGGTGCGCGACATGATCGATCGCCACCACGCCGAAGCCGCGCGCAACGGCGCGCGCATCGTGCCCTGCTGCGGTTTCGACTCGGTGCCGTCCGACCTCGGCGCTTGGCTCGCCGCCAGCACCCTGGCGCGCGAGCATGGCGAGGCTTGCGTCAGCGTCAAGGCCTGCTTCTCGCTGCGCGGCGGGCTCAACGGCGGCACGCTGGCCTCGCTCATCAACATCCTCGATTCCGGCGAGCGCAAACGCCTGGCCGACCCTTTTCTCCTCAACCCGGCGCCGCCCAAGGGCATCGACCCGCGCCGGCACGCCGACCCGGTCGCACCGCATCGCGATGCCGACTTCAAGGCCTGGGTCGGGCCGTTCTTCATGGGGCCGATCAACACCCGCGTGGCGCGGCGCAGCGCGGCCTTGCTGTCCGGTCGTGGCAAGGAACGCATCTACGCGCCGGACTATCACTACCAGGAGTACCTGCGTTTCGGCGGCGGCGTGGCCGCCGGGCTCATCGCCGCCGGCATGAGTGTGGGCATGGCCGTGGGCCAGGGCGCGCTGCGCTTCAAGCCGGCGCGCTGGGTGGCCGAGGCACTCGGTCCGCCGCCCGGGCAGGGTCCGTCGGAACGCACCATGGACCGCGGCTCGTTTCGCTGCGAACTGGTCGGAGTGGGCGAGAAAGGCGCCGTGGTGCGCGGGCGCATCGCGGGGCGCGGTGACCCCGGCAACCGGGCAACGACGATCTTCGTCTGCGAATCCGCACTTGCACTCGCACGGGATGCCGACACGCTGCCCGGCGGGGCGGGTTACGGCGGGGTTCTCACCCCGGCCAGCGCCCTGGGCGATGTGCTCGCGCGGCGGCTGGCGGCCGCGGGCATGACCATCGAGCCCCTGGCCTGAGGCCTCAGTACCCCGGCGGTGGCTGGTATCCGCCGATCAACTTGCCCAGCTCCCCGGCCAGCCAGATCGTGGCGAGGTCAGCGAATTCCGGCCCGACGATCTGCAGGCCCACAGGCAAGCCGGCTGGACTCAGGCCCACCGGCGCGACCGTGGACGGCAAATAGGGCGCCGTGGCCAGCCCGGCCCAGAACAGCTGGGAGAAATACGGATGATCGGCGCCATTGATGCGCATGCGCCGCGCCGCCATCGGTTCAGTCGGGTCGTGCGCAAAGGCCGGCGTGGCGGTGATCGGCATCAGCATGGCGTCGTACTTGCCGAAGAAGTCGTGCCATGCCCAGCGCAGCTGTTCGCGCCGATGATTGGCGTCGAACACTTCCTTGAAGCTGGCCGTCGAGGCGCGCAGCGTCATGGCATGTTCGCTCTGGTCATCGTCGCGCAGGCGGCCGCGCGCGGCCAAGAGGTCGGCCATGTCGGGGCGCCGCGCCGCCATGTTCGCCTGCAGCAGCATCAGGTAGGTGCAATGGGCCTGCAATGGATCGACCGCGGGCCGCGCCTTGAGGTCGACCCTGGCGCCGGCCTTTGCCAGCGCGCGTGCCGCCGCCTCGATGCGTTGCTTGACCGCATCGTCCACTGGCGCGATCGCGGGTTCGTCCAGCCACACCGCGATGCGCAGGCCCTTGACTTGTCTTGGCGCGGCAGGCAGCCGGTACTGCAGGCCGCGCGCGGTCAACACATCCGGTCCGGCAGTCAGCTTGAGTGCCAGCGCCAGGTCGCCTGCGCTGCGCGCGAGCGGCCCGATCACCGACAGGTCGGCCTCGGCGACCGGCAGCGACGTCAGCGCGTGGCCGCGCTTGGGCACGATGCACCAGGTCGGCTTGTGACCGTAGACGCCGCAGTAGGCGGCCGGGTTGCGGATGCTGCCGCCGATGTCGCTGCCGAACTCCAGTGCCGAGAGGCCCGCCGCCACCATGGCCGCGCTGCCGCCGGAGGAGCCGCCGGGTACACGTTGCACGTCCCAGGGGTTGTTGGTCCTGCCGTAGACCGCGTTGTAGCTCTGGAAATCCGCCAGGTTCAACGGCACGTTGGTCTTGCCGAACACCACCGCGCCGGCCGCCTTGAGGCGCTTGACCGCCAGCGCATCGGCAGTGGCCACATGACTCTTGCGCGGCAGGTTGCCCCAGGTGGTGGGGTGACCGGTCAGGTCGAAGGATTCCTTGACCGTCATCGGCAGGCCGTGCAGGGGCCCCAGGATTTCGCCGCGGGCGCGTGCCTGGTCGGCGGCGCGGGCCTGCCGGAAGGCCGCCTTGCGATCGTCGACCACAAAGGCGTTCAACGCCGGGTTGTGGCGATCGACACGCGCGAGATAGGCCTTGAGCAGTTCGACGCTGCCGACCTGGCCGCGGCGCAGCGCCGCGGCTTGTGCGGATGCGGAGCCGAAGGGGAAGCTTGTGATCATGACGTTGAACTTCCAGTGATGCCTCGCGCGACAGCGAGCGCAACGGCGGTGATGCGGTGGTCTACCGGGGAGGGAGCCTTACTCCGGCTTCAACCCGGTGGCCTTGACCACGGGGCCCCAGCGGGCGATACCGTCGCTGATGGTCCTGGCGAACTGCTCGGGCGTGTCGGCGACGACCTCGGCACCGAGCGCGGTCAGGCGCTCGGTGGCGTCCTTTTCGCGCAGGGCCTTGACGGCCGCGCCGTTCAAGCGCGCGACGATCTCGCGCGGCAGGCCGCCCGGGCCGACCAGCCCGAACCACGCCGACACGTCAAAGCCCGGATAGCCGGATTCGGCGACCGTCGGTGTGTCCGGAAAGAGCGGCGAGCGCTTGGCGCTGGTCACCGCGATCAGCTTCAGCTTGCCGCTTTTCACGTTCGACGCTGCCGCCACCAGCGAAGAGTCGGCCGACAACAATACCGTGCCGGCCAGCAGGTCGGCCAAGGCCGGTGCGGCGCCCTTGTACGGGACGTGGTTGAGTTGAATGCCGGCGCGCTGCGCGAAGTGCTCCATGCCCAGGTGCACGATGGTGCCGACGCCGGTCGACGCGTAGGCGAGCTTGCCGGGGTTGGCCTTGGCGTGCGCCACCAGTTCGGCGACGTTGTTGGCCGGCAGGCTGGGGTGGGCGACCAATGCGCCGATGGTCAGGCACAGGTTGGTGATCGGGGCGATGTCGCGCACCGGATCGAAAGGCATCTTGGCGAACACATGCGGTCCCACCGAGAGTGCCGAGATGGTCGCGACGCCGATGGTGTAGCCGTCGGCGGGCGCCTTGGCGATGGTCTCGGTGCCGATCATGCCGCCGGCGCCCGGGCGGTTTTCCACCACCACCGGTTGGCCCAGTGCATCGGAGATGCCCTTGGCTGCCGTGCGCCCGCAGATGTCGGTCGGTCCGCCGGGCGGAAACGGCACGATGAAGCGGATCGGCTTTGCGGGATAGGACTGCGCCCAGGCGGCCGGGGCGACCAGGCTTGCCAGGAGCAGGCACAGGGCGCGCGCTGCGGTTCCTGGCCAACGCAGGCCGATGTTCCTGATCCGGTCCCGGGTGGTGCGGCCTCTATGCATTTCGTATCCTCGCGAGTGGGCTGGCGTCGAACACCTTCTGCCGGTTGGCAGCGGCAGGGCGGATGGGTCGTAGCGCCGCGCCTAAAGCGCAGCCTGGTAGAGCTCTGCGTATTCCTCGGCACTGGGCTTGCGCGGCGCGCCGAAGTGCGCCAGGTCCGCAAGCGCATAGGGCACCAGGTCGGGAATCATCTCCGCGGTCACACCCATGGCGCGCAGGCCGGCCGGCAGGCCGATGGCGGCATTGCGTGTCTCGATCGCACGCGCCAGATCGGCGCCGGCGTCCAGTCCCATCGCGGTGCGCAGGCGTGCGTACTTCTCGCCGCACACCGGCGCGTTGAAGCGCAGCACTGTCGGCAGGATCACGGCGTTGAGCGTGCCGTGATGCGCCTTCAGGTCGTCGCGCCGGCCGATGGCATGGCTCATGGAATGCACCGCCCCCAGGCCCTTGACGAAGGCCATTGCGCCCTCGGTCGAGGCCATCATCATCTGCCAGCGCGCGTCGCGGTCGGTGGCGCCGTTGGCGACCGCGGCCTCGATGGCGCGCCAGCCGCGATACAGGCCGTCGAAGCCGACGCCCTCGGCCGGCGGGTTGACCTGCGGGGTGAGCACGGCCTCGATGCAATGCGTGATGGCATCCATGCCGGTGGCGGCGGTCATCAGCGGCGGCAGTCCGAGCGTGAGCTCCGGATCGCAGATGGCCGACTTGGGGATGAGGAGCGGGTTGGCCACGGTGAGCTTGCGCCCGTCGCCCATGATGATGACGATGCCGACCGAGACCTCTGAGCCCGTGCCGGCCGTGGTGGGAATGCAGATCACCGGAGCGACGCACTTGATCAGCTTGCCGCCGCCCTTGAGCGGGTCGTACTGCGCGAGCGGCTCGCCGGAGCCGGCCAGGAGCGCGACGCCCTTGCCCAAGTCCATCGACGAGCCGCCGCCCAGGCAGACGACGCCGTCGCAACCCTCGGCCCGGTACTGCGCCAATGCCGCGAGGGTAGCCGTCTCGGTCGGATTGCCCGGGGTACCGTCGAACACCGGCAGCGCGGCGCCGTCCGGCACCGCCGACTGCACGCGTTCGAGCAGTCCGGCGGCGCGCACGCCGCGGTCGGTCACGAAAAGGGGACGATGGATCCCCAGGCGCTTCATTTCCGGCCCCAGCATCTTGATGGCGCCGAAATCGAAGTGTGTGGTGGTCAGGTAGCTGAGGACAGGCATGGCGTGGGCGGGAGTGAAGGGTCGAGGCTGGGTCGGGGAGTATAGGTCAGGCGTTGTAGTTGAGTCTCAATCCGGGCGCCGGCCAGTCGTCGATGGCCACCAGCTTTCCGCTGCCCGACAGGGTCACGTAGAGCGTGCGCATGTCGCGTCCGCCGAAGCAGCAGTTGGTCGTGTAGACATCGGGCAGCGGCACGTGGCTGACCAGGCTGCCGTCCGGCGAGACGACGGTCAGGCCGCCGTGCAGCAGCGTGGCGACCAGTGCATTGCCCATCGCGTCGACCGCCATCGAATCGAAACGCTGGTAATGCCCACCCGGAGCCGCCACGACCAGGCGCGCGCCTTGCGGAGACGGCCAGGGCGCCTTGGCTACCCTGCCCGGTGCGGTGATGTCGAAGGCCCACAGGCGCGCGCCTTCGGTCTCCGCGTAGTACAGCGTCTTGCCATCGGGCGACAGCGCTGTGCCGTTGGCGGTCAAGGCCGGTCGCGCGACGACCTCGATGGCGCTACCGTCGGCGCGGGCGTAATACACGCCGCCGCGGTCCATTTCGCGCTCGCGCACCTTGCCCAGGTCGGTGAAGTAGAAGCCGCCGTGGGCGTCGAAGACCAGGTCGTTGGGTCCCTTGAGCGGCACTTCGTCGGCGCGGTCGTAGACGCGTTCGGCACGGCCGGTGGCCAGATTTACGCGTTCGATGCGACCGCCGGAATAGTCGTCGGCCTGGGCCACCGGCCGGTGCACCCCGCCGGGATCGCGCGTCCACTTGAAGCCGCCGTTGTTGCAGATGTAGACCGCGCCGTCGGGGCCGATGGCGGCGCCGTTGGGACCGCCGCCCAGATCCGCCACCACCTGCACGCGGCCGTCGGGCGTGACGCGGCTCAAGCTGCCGCGCGCGATCTCGACGATCAGCACCGAGCCGTCGGCCAGCGCCACCGGGCCTTCGGGAAACTGCAGGTTGGAGGCGATTTCGCGAATCTTCATTTTTGTGTCCGTCGGGTTGGCGATGAACGGCGATTCTATGGAGTTCCGGCGCGGGGTCGCGGGGTTGGCACTACTATTGGCGCTTGTGCCTCGTCCGAACCCCCCGTACCGCATGCCGCTTGCCGCGCTGGAGAGCTACGACATCGACTCGCGCACAGGCTTCGTCCCGCCTGCCGATCCGCTGACGCAGCTGCCGTCGTACTTCGACGCCTGGAACGAACTCGCGCCGCTGGTGGGATCGCTCATGCGCAACCGGCGCTTGCGCGAGCGCTTGCGCACACTGCCCCTGCTCGATACGACCCGGCTGGCAAGCGCGCGCGAGCGCGAACTCGCGCTGACCCTCCTGTGCGTGTACGCGAACGCCTTCGTGTGGGGCGGCCCGGAGCCCGACCTGCGCCTTCCGGCACCGGTCGCGGTGCCCCTGTGCCGGCTGGCCGATGCGCTCGGGCGACCGCCCATCGTCCACTATGCCTCGATGCAGCTGCACAACTGGCGTCGCATCGAGGCGGAGCGCGCGCCCAGCGCCGACAATGTCGCGATGATCGTGCAGTTCCTGGGAGGGGTGGACGAGACCTGGTTCTTTGTCGCGGGTCTCGATGTCGAGTTGCAGGGCGCGCCGCTGGTGGTGCACGCGCACGGCGCGGTGCTGGCGGCAGCGCGCGCCGACCACGCCGCGCTCACGCGGCACCTGGCGTCGATCGCCGCGGGAATGCCTGCGGTCAACGCGGCCCTGGAGCGCCAGCGCGAGTGGGTCGATCCGCACATTTTTTTTCATCGCGTGCGGCCCTACGTGGCCGGCTGGCCGGCGCCCGGCGTCGTCTACGAAGGCGTTTCGGAGGCCCCGCGCATGGCCATCGGCGGCAGCGCCGGCCAGAGCGCGCTGATCCAGTCGCTCGACGCCGCACTGGGCATCGCTCATCCGGGCGAACAGACCGGCAGCTATCTCAAGCTCCTGCGTGCCTACATGCCGCCCGGCCACCGGCGCTTCGTCGAGGATTGCGAACGCGAAAGCCGTGTGCGTGCCGAGGCGGACGCGGCGGGCGTCGCGGAGTTGCGTGATGCCTACAACGCGGCCATCGAAGGCATCGGCCGCTTTCGTTCGCTGCACATGGCGCTCGCGCACGACTACATCAGCAAGCCTGCGGGCGGCGACCCGGATCCGAAGGGGACCGGCGGCACGTCCTTCACCGGCTTCCTGCGTGACGCGCGCCGCGAGACCTCCGCCTCCCGGGTCGGCTGACCGCCTAGGCCTTGACTCCTCGAATCGAAACTTCGGCATCTCAACCTATGAACATGACCGCTTCAGCCGCAGACCGCCTGGCCGCCGCCCGCGAGCACGTGCGCGCGCTCGATCGCAACGACCCGCTCGCCCCTCTGGCGCACGAGTTCGTGCAGCCGCGGAACACCATCTACCTGGACGGCAATTCGCTGGGCATGCTGCCCAAGGGCGCGCTGCCGCTCATGCGCCGCACGCTCGAGGACGAGTGGGGCCAGGGCCTGATCCGCAGTTGGGTAGACACCGACTGGTACCGCAAGGTGAGCCTGCTCGGGGATCGCATCGGCCGCCTCATCGGCGCGGCGAGCGGGCAGACCATCGTCGTCGACACCACCTCGCTCAATCTTTTCAAGGTGCTGGTGGCGGCGCTGCGCCTGGCGCCCGGGCGCAAGCGCATCGTGTCCGAGGCGTCGAACTTCCCGACCGACCTGTACATGGTGCACGGGGTGCGCGAACTGTTCTTGGGAACAGAACTCGTGCTGGCCGGGCGCGACGGCACGCTCGACGAACTCGTCGATGCCAACACCGCGTGCGTGCTCCTGACCCAGGTGGACTTTCGCACCGGCGCGCGCCACGACATGGCCGCGGTGACCCGGCGCGTGCAGGCGCAGGGGGCGCTGATGATCTGGGATCTTGCGCATTCGGCCGGCGCGTTTCCGGTCGAGCTCGACGCGTGCAAGGTCGATTTCGCGGTCGGCTGCACCTACAAGTACCTCAACGCGGGGCCGGGCGCGCCGGCTTTCGTCTACTGCGCCGCGCGCCACCTCCAGCACGCGCTCCAGCCCCTCACCGGCTGGATGAGCCACGCCGATCCCTTCGAGTTCGGCATCGACTACCGGCCGGCCGAGGGCATGCAGCGCTTCTTGTGCGGCACGCAGCCGGTGATCGCTTCGGTGCCGCTGGCGGCTTCGCTCGACATCTGGGAGAAGACCGATCTGCATGCGGTACGCCGCAAGTCGGTCGCGCTGTGCGAGCGTTTCATCGAGTGGGTTGAATGGTTCGCGGCCGAGAACGGCCTCGTGCTGGCCAGCCCGCGCGACGCCGAGGCGCGCGGCAGCCAGGTGTCGTTTCGCCACGCCAACGGTTTTGCGATCATGCGCGCGCTCATCGCCCAGGGCGTGGTGGGCGACTTTCGCGCCCCTGACATCCTGCGCTTCGGCTTCACGCCGCTCACGCTCTCCTTTGAGCAGGTGCTGGACGCCGCCATCGTCTTCGAGCGCATCATGGCGAGCGGCGCCTGGCGCAGCTACAGCAACGCGCGCACCGGCGGGGTGACCTAGCGGCGTGGCGTTGCCGCGCCGCGGCGCGTCGCTTGAGAACGCCTCAATCCAGCGTCGCGCCGGTCTTCTTGACGATCGGCCCCAGGCGCTCGAGGTCGCGCGCCAGGAGCGCAGCGAGTTCGCTTGGCGTGCTCGAGGCAGGCTCCGCACCGAGTGCGACGACACGCTCGCGGACGGCCGGCAGGTTGAGGGCCTTGACCGCCTCGGCGTTGAGGCGCGCGACGATCTCCGCCGGCGTGCCGGCCGGCACGAACAGGCCATGCCAGCCGGAGGCGACCTCGACGCCACGGATGCCGTGGCTGGCGAGGACCTTCAACTGCGGCAGGGCGGGCAGCGGATTGGGTCCGACCACCGCCAGTGCCTTGAGCTTGCCGGCCTTGATGTGGCCGACCGTGGTGGCCGAGTCGAACATGAAGTCGATGTTGCCGGCCAGGATGTCGGTGACCGCGGGGGCCAGGCCCTTGTAGGGGATGTGACGGGTATCGACGCCGGCAGCGGAGTTGAACAATTCGGTGGCGATGTGCATCAGGCTGCCGTTGCCGGCGCTGCCGTAGTTGAGCTTGCCCGGCTGCGCGCGGGCCAATGCGACCAGGCTCTCGACCGAATCGACGTTGAGCTTGGGATGCACCACCAGGATCAGGTTGGTGCGCGCGGTCAGCGTGATCGGCGCGAGATCCTTCTGCGGATCGAACGGCAGCTTGCGGTACAGGTGTGGGTTCAGGTTGAGCGTGCTGCCGCCGGTGACCAGGAGGGTGTGGCCGTCGGCCGGTGCGCGCGCCGCCGCGGTGGCGGCCAGGTTGCCGTTGGCGCCCGGCCGGTTGTCCACCGTGACGGGCCGGCCCAGGCCGCGCGCCATCTCCTCGGCCAAAGCGCGTGCGATGGTGTCGATCGAGCCGCCGGCCGACACCGAGACGATCATGGTGATGGGGCGATTGGGGTACGCGACAGGTTGCGCGCAAAGAGCGGCGGGCAGCAGCAGCGCGGAAGCGATGAGACCGAGCGAGAGTTTGCGCATGGGGATCCTCCGGCCTCGATTCTATGGGTCCTGGAGGACCGCGTCGCGGGCGAGGCGAAACGTTTCAGCCGTCGCTGCGGCGCGCGAGGAACTCGATCAGAAGGGCGTTGACCGCCTGTGCCTGTTCCTGTTGCACCCAGTGCCCGGCGCCTTCGATCAGGTGCGCGCCCTCGAAGTGCGCGCAGGCGGTCGATTGCATGGCCTCGAAATCGCCGGGCTTCTGGTAGGTGCCCCAGTCGCTTTTTCCGGCGATGAACATCGCCGGTACCTGGATGCGCGCCCCGGCGAAGAGGCGCAGGTCGGCGGTGAAGGCACCGGAAGTGCCGCAGCGATACCACTGCAGGCCGCCCTGGAAGCCGGTGCGCGCGTACTCGGCGGCGTAGACGGCCAACTCCGCCTCGGTGAGCCAGGTGCACGCGGCGACCTCGGCAGCGCTCGGCATGTGCGGCGCGACCGTCTGCGCCATGGTCTCGCCCGCGTCCATGATGTAGTAGGTCGGCAGGCGCGCCAATGCGTCGGCGCTCCAGGCGCCGAGATGTTCAGGCTGGTTGGCAGCCCAGTCGGCGCTCTTGACGTGGTAGTAGGCGCGCAGAAAGGCGGACAGCCCCTGCGGCGCGAGGCGCATATCGGCATCGGCCGCGCGGGTCGAGTAATACCACTGGTAGTGCTTGCGCGGGCGCGCCAGCGCGGCCAGTCCATCCAGGGTGCGGCGTACTTTGTCGTCCCCCGGGCCAAAGCCGGGCGGCCCGGCAAAAGGCGAGCTCATGAGCACCGCCGAGCGGAATACGTCCGGCCGGGTCAGCGCGCACCAGGCCGCCACCGGCGAGCCGAAATCGTGACCGATCACGGCCCGCACCGAACGCACGTCCAGCGCGTCGAGCAGCGCCAGGGCATCGCGCACCAGCGACAGAAAATTGAATGGCCGCAGGTCGCCGTCGTAGTCGGCGCTCCAGCCGGTGGTGCGCCCGTAGCCGCGCTGGTCGGGGGCGATGACGTGATAGCCAGCCTGCGCCAGTGCAGGCAGCACCTTGCGCCAGCTGTAGGCCAGTTCGGGAAAGCCGTGCAGCAGCAGCACGGCCGGGCGCCCCGGTTCACCGGCCTCGAGCACATGCATGCGCAGGCCTTCGATGCCTGCGACGAAACGCGAGCGCACGCCTTTGGGCAATTGCGCAGCGCTATAGGGTTCGGGGAGCATCACGGATTGGCGGCGAGGAATTTTTTCAGGTTGGCTGCGGCCTGCTGGCGCACCTTGGCGCGCAGAAAGGGCGTCCAGCCCAACAGCAAACCCGGTGCACCGAGTGCCTGCCGCGACCAGCGCCAGAAGTCGAAGCTGTCGACGTGGGTCTTGATGAGTCCGGCGTCGTCGAATGAAAAACGCGCCTCGATGATGTTGTGCACCAGGCGTCCCGTGGCGGTGAATCGATAGTGCGCCTCCCAGTGCGCGCTCGAATCGGTGATTTGCGAAGCGGTGAGTTTCCAGGCGTCGCGCGCGCGCGTGCGCGTGGTGTCGGTCAACATGCGCCACATGCCGCCGATCTCGCGCCGGCCGTCGAGCGTGAATGCCTCGTCACGAAAGCTGGCGTCCACGGCGTAGCAGACCTGCATGGCGCTGCCATCCAGGTCGGCGAAGGCCGAGTAGAAGGTTTCGATGGTCTTGCGGCTCATGGGTTCTCCGGCCGTCGCATGTCAGTCAGTGTAGTCCGGCTGGCGGCCGGTGGGGTAAATTCGCGGCCTCCTGACCAAGTCCAAGAGGCATCCCATGTTGCATCCGCAAGCCCGCATGCTCCTCGATCTGGTGGCGGCTTCCGGCCTGCCACCCACGCATACCCTGCCTCCGGTGGAGGCGCGTCGCATGTACCGCGACCGTCGCGCCTACACCCAGCCCGATGCGCCGCCGACCCAGGTGCGCGACCTGAAATGCCCCGGGCCGGATGGCGAGGTGCCGCTGCGGCTGTATCGCCCGCAGGCGGCAGCGCCCGACGCGGTGCTGCCGGTGCTGGTGTACTTCCACGGCGGCGGCTGGACCATCGGCGACCTGGACACCCACGATGTGCTGTGTCGGCAACTCGCCAACACCGCCGGCATCGCGCTGGTCTCCGTCGACTATCGCATGGGACCGGAGCATCGCTTCCCTGCTGCGGTGGACGACAGCCTGGCCGCCACCTACTGGGTGAGCCGCAACGCCGCGAGCATGAAGCTCGATGCTGCGCGCCTGGCGGTCGGCGGCGACAGCGCCGGCGGCAATCTGGCGGCGGTGGTGGCGCTGGCCGCACGCGATGCGGGCGACCTGCCGGTGGCCTACCAGTTGCTCATCTATCCGGCCACCGACATGCGCCGCGGCCAGGCCTCGCACACCACCAACGGCCAGGGCTACCTCTTGACCCGCGACACGATGGATTACTTCCACGACCATTACATCGATGACGTGCAGCATGACATCGACCCGCGCGCCTCGCCGCTCCTGGCCGCCGACCACGCGCGCCTGCCGCCGGCGCTGGTGTTGACCGCCGGGTTCGACCCGCTGCGTGACGAGGGCATGGAGTACGCGGCCAAGCTGAGCGCGGCGGGCAGCAAGGCGATGTACGTCTGCTTCGAGCGGCAGATCCATGGCTTCATTACCATGGGTCGCGTGCTCGATGAAGCCGGCACCGCCGTTGCCCTCTGCGCTGCCGAGTTGCGGCGCGCGCTGCACGCCTAGGGCGGAGCGATGACCGCAGCCCTGCACCGCGTGGAGTTCCGCGAGCGCCTGGCGATCGTTCGGCTGGATCGCCCGCAGTCGCGCAACGCGCTATCGCGGCAACTCATGCGCGACCTGACGCGCGAGGCGCGGCAACTCGCCGAGCGCACCGATATCGACGTCGTGGTCCTGACCGGCGATGCGACCTGTTTTTCCGCCGGCGCCGACCTGAAGGACAGCGGCGCCTGGGAGGGCGACAACCTGAGCGCGGTCGAGCGCCGCGAGAACGCCGCCACCGGCTACCGCATGTGCAAGGCCTGGGAAGAGTTGCCGCAGATCAGCATCGTCGCCATCGAGGGCTATGCGGTCGGCGGCGGGCTGGCGCTCTCGATCGCGTGCGACTGGCGCGTCATGGCCGACGATGCGTTCGTGTCCTTGCCCGAGATCGCTTTGGGCATCCCGCTCACCTGGGGCACCATTCCGCGCCTGACCAACCTGGTCGGCCCGGCCAGGGCCAAGCGCCTGACCATCCTGTGCGAGCGTTTCACCGCCGCCGAGGCCTTGCATATCGGCCTGGTGGACTACACGGCGCCCAGGGGTCAAGCGCTTGCGCGCGCTCTGGAAGTGGCAGCGCAGACGCTCGCCATGCCGGCGGTGGCCGTGCGCATGAGCAAGGAGTCGGCCAACGCGGCTGCGACGGCCTTGAACCACGCCACCGGCTACATGGCGCACGACCAGATCATCGCCGCGGCCACCAGCGCCGAGGCGCGCGCGGCGCGCGCCGCGTTCGCGGCACGGGGGAAGGCATGAGCGCGCCGCCGGTCGTCATCGTCGGCGCCGGCATCATCGGCGCCTGCGCAGCGGCCTACCTGCAGCGCGATGGACGCCAGGTGACGCTGATCGACCATGGCGAACCGGGCATGGGCGCGTCGTTCGGCAACGGCGGCATGTTCTCGGCTTCTTCGATCATCCCGGTGGCCATGCCCGGCGTGGTCAAGCGGGTACCCGGCTGGCTCATGGATTCGGCCGGGCCGCTCACCATTCGCTGGTCCTACCTGCCGCGACTGTATCCCTGGCTCAAGCGCTTCGTGGCGGCCTCCGCGCCGCACAAGGTGGAGGCGCAGGCCAAGGCGCTGCGCGCGCTCCTGGGTGACTCGCTGGCCAACTACGCCCCCATCGTGCGCGACGCCAACGCCGGGCATCTGGTGCACGCGCAGGGCATGCTCTACGTGTACGCAAGCGACGCGGCCTGGCAGCGCGACGCGCTGGCCACCGAGATCCGCCGGCGCAACGGCGTCGGCATCGAGGACATCGTGGGGGGCGCCCTCAAGGAAATGGAGCCCGACCTGGGGGCGCAGGTGCAGCGCGCCCGCCTGATCCGCGAGAACGGCCACACCTCAGACCCGCACGGTCTGGTCAAGGCACTCATCGACCACGCGGTGAGCCGCGGCGCGCGCGTCCTGCAGGAGCGTGTCATCGGTTTCGAGGACAACGGTGCACAGGTCACCGCGGTGGCCACCGAGCAAGGGCTGGTGCAGGCTTCGCATGTCCTGCTGGCCGCCGGTGCGTGGTCCAAGCCCCTGGCGGCGAAGCTCGGCGACCGGCTTCCCCTGGACACCGAGCGCGGCTATCACGTGGTTGTGCGCGGCCCCGAGAAGCGTCCGCGCACGCCGATGATGTATGTGGACGGCAACTTCGGTGCGATCCCCATGGACATGGGCCTGCGCCTGGTCGGCACGGTCGAACTGGCCGGGCTGGACGCGCCGCCGGACTGGAACCGCGCCGCGCTCCTGCTCAAGCAGGGGCGCGCGCTTTTTCCCGGGCTGGCAGCTTGCGCCGACGACGACGCGCGCATCACGCGCTGGCTGGGGTTTCGGCCGAGCATGCCGGATTCCCTGCCGGTGATCGGCCCGTCGTCGAAATATGCCAACGCCCTGTACGCGTTCGGCCACGGGCACGTCGGCATGTGCGGCGGTTCGACCACCGGGCGCGTCATCGCCGATCTGGTGGCCGGCCGTGCCCCGGCAGTGCCGCTGGAGGCGTTTTCGGCGCGGCGCTTCGCGTGAGTTCGCTTGGCGGCGCCGGCGGCTAGAACGTGCCGGGGTAGGCGCCGCCGTCGATCAGGAGGTTCTGCCCGGTGATGTAGCCGGCGTGCGCCGAGCAGATGAAGGCGCAGTACGCGCCGAATTCCTGCACCTCGCCGTAGCGCAGCGCCGGGTTGCTGCGCGCACGCTCCTGCCACAGCTCTTCGTACGGTCGTCCGGTCATCTCGACCAAGCCCTTGACGTGGTTGACCTGCGCGTCGCTGGCGAAGATGCCCGGCAGGAGGTTGTTGATGGTCACGTTGTGCCGCACGGTCTGGCGCGACAGCCCGGCGACGAAACCCACCAGCCCCGAGCGCGCGCCGTTCGACAGGCCCAGCTCGGCCTGCGGGCTCTTGACCGAGCGCGAGCTGATGTTGACGATGCGCCCGAAGCGCCGCGCGATCATGCCGTCGATCACCGCACGGATCATCATGATCGGTCCCAGCATGGTCGCATCCAGGGTCTCGATCCAGGTCTCCCGCGTCCAGTCGCGAAAATCACCCGGCGCCGGCCCGTCGGCATTGTTGATCAGGATGTCCGGGTCGGGGCAGGCGGCGAGCGCCGCCTCGCGCCCGGCCGGGCGCGTGAGGTCTGCCACCACATGCGCGACCGCGATGCCGGCTGCGGCCGAGAGTTCTTCGGCCGCCTGCTTCAGCACGGCCGCATTGCGCGCCGCGATGGTCACCTGCACGCCCTCGCGTGCCAGCACTTCGGCGGTGGCGCGCCCCATGCCGCGGCTGCCGCCGAAGACCAGCGCCTTGCGCCCGCGAATTCCCAAGTCCATGTCGTGTTTCTCCCTGTCGAATCAGGCGCACTGCGATGGCCGCGCCGCGCCACGTGCATCATAGCGAAGGTGCCGGAAGCAGCGCGTCTGGACGCGGGAGCCGCGAGCAGACAAAATGGGGCATTGCGGGCCGCGCACCGCCAACCGGACACCACGCACCGCACCGATGCGGCGCCGACGAATGACGATGACGACAAACACGAACAATCCGCGCCCCGACTTTCTCGTGATCGTGGTCGACGACATGGGCTGGTCCGACCTGTCCGCCTTTGGCGGGGAGATCGACACGCCGCACCTCGATGCGCTCGTCGATCGGGGCGTGCGCCTGACCAACTTCCACACCTCGCCCCTGTGCGCCACCACGCGCGCCATGCTCATGACCGGCTGCGACCATCACGAGGTCGGCATGGGCACCATGCGCGAGATCCTCACGCCGGAGCAGACGGGCCAGCCGGGCTACGAGGGCTATCTCACCGACCGCGCCGCGACCCTCGCCGAGCGCCTGCGCGATGCCGGCTATCGCACCATCACGGCCGGCAAGTGGCATCTGGGCGTGGAGGCGCCGTATCGCTCCATGCCGCGCGCACGCGGGTTCGAGCGTTCGTGGGCGCTCATGCAGGGCGAGCACAACCATTACGGCGGCGACCAGACTCCCGCGACCGCCAGCACCCACGGCGTGTCGGTGTACCGCAGCGACGATGCGCCAGTCGAATTTCCCTTGGGCGCGTACTCCACCGACTACTTCGCCGACCGGCTCATCGAGTTCATCGAGGAAGCGCCGGGCGATACGCGGCCGCTCTTTTCCTACCTGGCCTTCACCGCGCCGCACAGCCCGCTGCAGGCGCCCGAGGACATCGTGGCGCTGTACCGCGGCAAGTATGACGACGGCCCCGAGGCGCTGCGCGAAAAGCGCCTGGCGCGCATGCGCGCCCTGGGCCTGGCGGCCGGTGCCATGCGTCCCGCGCAGATTCGCGGCGGAGAGGCATGGAGTGAACTCCCTGCCGAGGAGCGTGCGCTGCAGGCGCGCAAGATGGAGGTGTACGCCGCCATGGTGCATGCGCTGGACCGCGCCGTGGGCCGCGTGATCGACGCGCTGAAGCGCACGGGGCGCTTCGACAACACCACCATCGTGTTCTTTTCCGACAACGGACCCTCGGGGACGCTGCGCGAGAAGACTCCGCCATGGCGCGACTGGATCACTGCCAAGGCAGACAATCGCCTCGACAACATCGGGCGCATGACCAGCTACACCTCGATCGGCCCGCGCTGGGCGCAGGCGCAGTCGGCGCCGTTCTTTCTTTTCAAGCGTTACACCAGCGAAGGCGGGGTGCGCACCTGCGCATTCGCCAGCGGCCGCGGCATCGCGTCGCGTCGCGAGAGCGAGGCCTTCATCCACGTCATGGATGTCGCTCCCACGCTGCTGCGGATGGCCGGCGTTGACGCGGCGCCGCCGCCGGGCAGGCTGTCGATGCGCGGCATTTCGGTCGCCCAAGTGCTGGCCGGCGATGCCGCCGAAGCGCATGCGCCGGACGAACGCATCGCCTGGGAGCTGGCCTATGGCCGCGGCGTCAAGATCGGCGACTGGAAGGCCATTTACCTGCCGGCGGTCATCAACAACGTCATCCCGGAAGTGCCGGCCAAGCGCTGGCTGCTCTACAACATCGCCCGCGACCCCGGCGAGACCACCGACCTGGCCGAAGCCGAACCGGGCAAGCTCAAGGAGTTGGTCGAGGCGTGGTTCGCCTATGCGCGCGAGGTAGGGGTGGTGGTGCCGGCGACGGCTTGAACCTTGACGACTCGCGGGAGAACCCGCGGTCGGACGCGTAGATCCGCAGGTGCTGGAAAAGAGCTCGTCGAGTAGAAATTCATGAAACGATCGCATCACCGAGGAGAATGACCGTCATGCAGACCTTCCTGCGCCATGCCGCCTGCCTGCTGATCTTTGCCGCCGCGCCGGCGCTTGCCCAGTGGGTGCCGACCAAGCCCGTGCGCGTCATCGTGCCGTTTCCTGCCGGCGGCATCGTCGACCTGATGGCGCGCACCGCCACCGACAAGCTCGCCGCAGCGCTCGGCCAGCCGGTGATCGTCGACACGCGTGCCGGCGCGCAGGGCAGCATCGGCACAGAGGCGGCAGCGCGCGCGGAGGCCGACGGCCACACGCTCCTCATGGCCACCCTGTCGCACGCAGCCCTGCCGGCCTTCGGCGGCCTGCCCTGGCACCCGACGCGGGATTTCGCCGGTGTTGCGCTCTTGGGCCAGGTCCCCAACCTGGTGGTGGTGACGACGTCGCTGGAACCGAAGACGCTCAAGGAATTCATCGACCATGCCCGCGCGCGTCCCGGCAAGATCAATTTTGTCAACGGTGGCAACGGCACCTCGCAGACGCTCGGGGTCATGCGGTTGCAGAAGAACACCGGAATCCAGCTGACCAGCGTCGGCTACAAGGGCTACCCGCCGGCGGTGCCGGACTTGATCTCCGGGCTGGTGCAGTTTGCCTACGCCCCCTTCGGCGTGGTGGCGCCGCAGGTGCGCGCCGGCAAGTTGCGCGCAATAGCGATTGCGGCGCCGGTGCGCAGCAAGCAGTTTCCCGACGTGCCCACGATGGCCGAGGCGGGCTTTGGCGAATCGCTCGTCACCTCCTGGTACGCGTGGCTGGTGCCCAAGCAGACGCCGCGGCCGGCGGTGGAGCGCCTGGCGCGCGAGCTCGCGCGCATCGCTGCCGACCCGGAGGTCGTGGCGCGCATGGAGGCGGTGGGTGGTTCCGGATTGCCTGCCATGGCGCCGGCGAACCTCGACTCCTGGCTGGCGGGCGAGGTCGACCTGTGGGCACGTTTTGTCGCCGAAACCGGCCTCAAGGCAGAATAGGCCCTCGTCGATTTATTCCTCAAGCGCGCGGCGTTGCCGCCTCAGGGGGCGGCCGCGTGTCGGGTGCGATTCAATTCACCGCGGCAAGCGACGGAACGGAAGTCCGGCGATGGTGGGTAGCATTTCCGTCGACGTAGGCGCGATTGAGGATATGCCGGCTTCCATGGGGCCTGCCTGTGAAGTCAAGAGTCGGACCGCGGCGCGCAAGCTCAGTGCGTGGGTCGACACGTGGTTCGCCTAAGAGAGCTAGGTAAGGGTGGTGGTGCCTGCGGCGGTTCGATTCCCACCGCCTGCACAGATGGTGCAAACGACAAACGCCAAGTCGGTCCACACAGGGACCCGTTCTTGTCAACTGGCGAGCGCGACTACAACCGCCTTACTGCCTCAGCCACCGCCCTAGCCGCATTCACCTTTCCGTACCCGAACCAACGACTGTAGCCCTTGTTGTTGTATGTCCCGAAGGAATTTCCCGTCATCTCGTCCTTGTTCTTGTCGACAATTTTGTCCGCGGTCTGCTGCAGGATCGCCTTCACCTGCAAAGCGGTGAGTTTCGGGTTGGCAGAAAGAACCAAGGCAGCCACGCCTGCTACCAGCGGTGTCGCTGAAGAAGTACCGCCGAAGCTGCCGGTGTAGCGACTGTTGTCCGTGAAGCCGGCACCGACACCTTCGTTGTCGGTGGTCCAGACGCCGCGACCCGGGGTATAGGCCTGGTCATCGAGTGGATGCCAGTTGTCGCTGGGTGCGCACACACTCAACTCGTCGCCCCAATTGCTGTATTGAGCCTTTCGATTGAGACTCGTCGACGCCGAAACGGCCACTACGTCAGGGTGGCAGGCGTAGCCGTTCTCGATGGGGCCGTTGGTCACGCGCAGTTGGCCATTGTCTTTCCAGCGCACGTTGTTGGGTGGGCTCAAGTCGCGCAACGGCGCGTTGAAGTTGTGTGCCGCGAAGCACATCACGGATCCTTTGCCGCGCGGGCCACCCGTGCGGGTGATTCTGGTGATCGTATCGAAGACCAAGCGGGACAGCGGTGCGAATACCGGGGCCGGGCCCCAACTGCAAGAGATTACATCGGCATGCGCCGCCACCTCGAGCAGGATTTCGGCCGTCCGGTCGTCGTCTTCTGACATGGAAATGCGTACCGGCATAAATGCACAGCCCGGCGCGATACCAACGACGCCGCTACCGTTTTCCTCGGCGATGGCCACGCCCGCACACGGGGTACCGTGATAGTCGTCGCCGTCAGGGAAAGGTTTGGCGCCACCATCAACAAAGTCGCGCGGCTGAACGATCTTGTTGTCACCCTTAAGGTCGGGGTGGTTTATGTCAAACCCGTCATCGACCACTGCGACGACGATACTGCGCTTGCCACGCGTGGTGTCCCAGGCGAGAGGCGCATCGACGGACGCATCTTTGGCGAGCTGCGCGGCGCGTCTGGATTGCAGATGCCACTGGCGCTTGAACAATCCATCGGGCGGAGTGTATGCCGCAGAGTGACGGTTCACGAGGTTCGGCTCGGCGTAGTTGACAACCTTCTCCGCAGCGATGCGGTTGGCGATCTTCAACGGGTTCGCCCCGCTCGCGGTGGTGACCTGAACGAGCACCGTGTCTGGCAGGGCGTACTCCTTGAGCAGCGCAAGCTTGTACTTGGCCAATAGGGCTTCGATCTGCCGCACGCTGGTTTTCGGTTTGAAGTTCACGACAATTTTGTCGGTAAGGTAGTACATCGTGCCTTCGGAACCCACCGGTTTGTAAGCGTGATGTGCCACCGCCTTGAAGCCTTCGGCGCGCATCGTGGCCATCACATTGTCGCGATCGTTGCTCGTCGTCTGCACCTTGCAGACATGGCGGTTCACGCGATTGATCGACTGCACTCCGGCGATGCCTGCAAGACGTTCGATCTGTTTTGCGCTGGGCTTGAAAAGGGTAAAGCGGTCTTCCTGCTTCTCGATTTTGATGGGCTGACCGCCGCGCCAAAGCGTCATTTCGTCGCTGGCGCTGTTGTGAGTGGAAGCCTTCTTCACCATATTCACCTTTCCCATCATCGACCCTTAGCTGGTTGCCTGCGTCATTGTCGTACTCCATGCCGCTCAGGCATGGCCCGTTGGCGCCAAGTAATTCGCTGGTTGCCGGTTTACCAGGTAGATAGCGCGATAGTCGCGGAGCCGTCGGGCACGACAGGGTTCTCTTTGAAAGTCGACAGCACCAAGTTGCCGCTGTCGATCTTGATCAACCCGAAGTTGTGCTTTTGCGGCCCCACCGCAACGAACTTTCCCACACCGGCGCCGGACGAAGTGATTTCCAGAATGTCATGGCCCCCCGGCACTCTATGTGGCGAGGGCAGGCGGCTTTTCGTGAACATCGCCGCTGGCCACGAGGATGCGATGTTCCTGCGCCGTTCGCAGCAGCCATTCGTGGTCGTCCCTGAAACCGCTCCAGCATTCGCCTTTGCTGCCGTTGAATACGATCCCGCTCGCGAGGATATTGATCCATCCGGGGCGCTTGTTCATCTCAAGGGTGATCTGAGCACGCTGCGCGGACCCCAAGAGGTTGTGCTTGTCACGAAAGCTGCGCCCGTCTGTAAGGTGCAGGCACACCTTTTCTGCACTACTCAAGTCGATGACCTGATATCCAGGTGCCGGTTCATTCGGGCTCGAAAAGACAGGGTCGCTCGTCGAGTTGGGAAACGCGGCGGGATTGCCTTTCCCAAGTGCAGTTCGGAATGCCTTGAACAGGGTGCGGGTGACACGAAAGTGATCGCCGTATATCTTCGACGGCATCGCGCCGCCGGCGGCGCCGTTCCAAAGAAAATCGTGATCGTCCCAAATTGCAAATGCTTTTCCAGGACCCAGCCTGCTGATCAGTGACGCGAACTCTGGACGCCCTAGCAGCTGTCGGAAAAGCTCGAAACCGTGATTGAGAAAATCCGCCGCATCGGCTTCGCTGGGATGAATTGAACCACCGGGAACCACGGTTACCCAGGGGATATCCAGGTAGATCGAGTCACCCAGAAGCACTAGGGCATCCGGGTTCATCTGTTCGATGTTTCGCCAGACCGGTTGGTTCGTATAGATTTTCGCGTTCATACATGATGCGATGGCGATTTTCATTTGGCTTCTTTCAGGGGCAGTGGCGAATTCAAGTTGTATTCGCGACAGAGTGCCGCAGCGAGCGCGACTCCTTCATACTATGCAGGAATCACTTGCACGGCATCACCAAAATTGACTAACCGGGATATTCCCAAGGTCGCGGTACGCGCGGGAGTACGGAGCGCCATGGTCCCGACAGGCTGGCCACGACTCTGGAATCGAAGAGTCAGAAGGTAACTCATGGATATCACGACTGGTCGTCCCGCCACCATGGCCGCCAACGGCATGGTCGCGTGCCCGCATTCCCTGGCATCGCAAGCGGGCGTCGATGCGCTGCGCGCCGGCGGCTCAGCAGTGGATGCCGCGATCGCGGCGAGCGCCGCCCTGGCGGTGATCTACCCGCACATGACCGGCGTCGGCGGGGATGCGTTCTGGCTGATCTACGACGCCAGGACGCGTGCGGTGAGCTATCTGGATGGCGGCGGGCGCGGTGCGGCGGCGGCCGACGCGCAGTGGTTTCGCGACCGCGGCATGGGCGAGATCCCGTTTCGCGGCATCCTGCCGGCGACGCTCACGACCCCGGGAGCGGTTTCCAGCTGGTGCGAGGCGCACCGCGCGCACGGGCGCCTGCCATTCAAGCGCGATCTGGAAGCCGCCATCGGCTATGCGCGCGAGGGTTTTCCGGTCACGGCGCGCCTGGCCGGTTGGATTGACACGGCGGCGGCCGACCTCAAGCCTCACGCCGAGAGCATGGCGATTTTCATGCCCGAGGGACGGACGCCACGCGCAGGCAGCAGTCTCACCAACCCGAATCTGGCGCGCACCCTGACCGCATTGGCCGAAGGCGGCCATCGCGGCTTTTACGAAGGGGATGTCGCACGCGAACTCGCGCGTTTCTCGCAAGAAGAGGGCGGTTTCTTCACCGCCGCCGACCTCAAGGCGCAAAGCGCGCGCTGGGGCGAGGCGCTCCAGGGGAACTATCGCGACGTGACGATCTACGAGACGCCGGCGCCCACGCAGGGCTTCACCGTGCTCGAGATGCTCAATTTGCTCGAGCCGTTCGAATTGCACAAGAGGGAGCGCCTGGGCGCCGACCACGCGCACCTCATGGTGCAGGCCAAGCAGATCGCGTATCACGACCGCGATCATCATCTGGCCGATCCGCGCTTTGCCGCGGTGCCGATGGAAATGCTGATCTCCCGGCAATACGCCGACGCCCGGCGCAGCCTGATGGACCCGGCGCGCGCCCTGCCCTGGGACCGGATTCCCTCCTACGGCAGCCTCAAGGGCGACACCGTCTTCATCGCCGCGGTCGACCGCGACGGCAATGCGGCGGCGCTCATCAACAGCCTCTACGGCGTGTTCGGCTCCTGCGTCGTCGCCGGCAACACCGGCGTGGTGCTGCAGAACCGCAGCGCCTATTTCTCGCTCGACCCGGCGCATCCCAACTGCGTGGCGCCGGGCAAGACGCCGCTGCATACGCTGATCGCCTCGCTGGCGTTTCGCGAACAGAAACTGTGGGCGGTGGTCGGCTGCATGGGCGCCGACGGCCAGCCGCAGATCCACGCGCAGACCTACGTCTCGATGATCGACTACGGGCTCGACATCCAGGAAGCCGTCGAAGCGCCGCGCTGGCTGTCGGGACGCTTCGCCCTGGGCGAGGACCGTGACACCCTGCACATCGAGTCGCGCTTCCCGGCGGCGACCATCGATGAACTCGAACGACGCGGCCACAAGCTAGACCGCTGGGGGCCCTTCAACGAACTGGCCGGGCACGCGCACGGCATCACCATCGATCCTGAGAGCGGCATGCGCCTGGGCGGGTCCGACCCGCGCAGCGACGGCGCGGCCGTCGGATACTGAGCCCCGCCCTCACTGTTGCCCGGAAGCGGGCGTGCCTGGAGAGCCCACCATGAAGACCAGTCTGCGCGTCCTGCTACCTTCCTTCCTGGCCCTGTGCGTCCTGCCGCCCGGCGCGCACGCACAGGACAAGACCCCGGTCTCGCTCGCCACCGCCACGCCGGGCGGCGGTTTCCCGGTATATGGCGCCGCCTTCACCGCGACCGTGAACGAGGCCGATCCCACGCTTCTGGTCACCGCGCGCAATACCAAGCGCAGTGCCGAGAACATCCCGCTCCTGGAGAAAGACGGCGTTGACATCGGGCTGGTGCAGGGCGAGGCGGCTTACGAAGCGTTTGCGGGCATCGGCCGTCCGCCCGCCAACATGCGCATCATCGCGGCCATGTATTCCTCACCGGGGTTTTTCATCGTCAGGAAGGACAGCCCGCATCGCAGCATCGCTGACCTGAAGGGACTGCCGGTCGCCTTCGGCGCCGCCGGATCGGGCCTGGTGATCCTGGCGCGCTATGTACTCGACGGCGTCGGGCTGGATCAGAACAAGGACTTCCGCGCGATCCTGCTCGAGCGTGCCGGAGACGGGCCCGACATGGTGCGCGACGGCCGTGCAGCCGCGCTGTGGGGCGGCGGCGCGGGCTGGCCCGGGTTCACCAACCTGATGAAGGACGGCAACGCGCGCTTCATCGCCCCTTCCGCCGCGGAGATCGCACGCATCACCGCCAGGCACAGCTTCCTGAAGCCGCTTACCCTGGCGGCCGGCACCTATCCGAATCAACCCGAGGCCTTGCAGTCGGTCGGCTCATGGAGCTTCGTGCTCGCGCGTACCTCGCTGCCCGACGACGTCGCGTATCGCCTGGCGCGCGCGGTGCACACAGGCGAGGCGGCGATCGCCAAGCGCCTGCCGCAGGCGAGCGAGACCACGCTCGCCAATACCGCCGCCGCCGCACCGCGTGCAGACTTGATTCATCCGGGAGTGCTGCGCTATATGCGCGAGGTGGGCGTCGTCCGGTAGGTCGGGTTGTATCGAAGTCGGCTACGCGAGTTGCCGGATAGGTTTCGAGACGCTCCTGGATGGGGGAAATTCGCAGGGGGGGCAGGTTGGTCAGCGCGTTCTGCACGTGGTGCTCGAAGAAGCGCGCGGGTTTGCGCCTACGATTCTCTGCCGCGCAGGCTCCTAGCGATCGGCAGGCCTGTCGGCACCCAGGACGATGCGTGCGCCACGCTCATAGGTCCAGTACGCCCAGGCCCACTCAATGAGGACCATGAGCCGGTTGCGAAAGCCGATCAAAAAGAACACGTGCGCAGCCAGCCAGAACCACCAGGCAGGCAGGCCGGAGAGCCGCAGGCCGCGCAGGTCGACCACGGCGGCCATGCGCCCGATGGTGGCCAGGTTGCCGTAGTCCCGGTAGGCGAAAGGCGCGGTGGGACGGCCCGCGCGCCGCGCGCGCATGTTGCGCGCGACCCACGCGCCCATCTGCTTGGCAGCCGGCGCCACGCCGGGAACTGGCCGCCCATTGGCCTGTGTCAGGCTTGCCAGGTCGCCGGCCACGAACACGTCCGGGTGACCGGGCAGGCTCAGGTCGGGCGCCACCTTCACGCGCCCGGCGCGGTCAAGCAATTGGGCCTCGCGGCCCGCGGCGACAAGACGTCCCAACGGCGATGCTGCGACGCCGGCAGCCCACAACACCGTCTTGCAGGGCACGAAATCCGCGCCCGCGCGATATCCCTCTGCATTGATGGCCGATACCGGCGTTCCGGTCAGGACTTCCACGCCAAGCCGCTCCAGCTGCGCGCGCGTTTTCGCCTGCAATTGGGGTGGAAAGCTCGACAGCAGGGAGGCGCCCCCCTCGATCAGGCGCACACGCGCGCGCCGCGGATCGATGCTGCGAAACTCGTGCTTGAGCGTATGCCGCGCGATCTCGGCCAAGGTGCCGGCCAACTCCACGCCGGTCGGCCCGCCTCCGACCACGGCGAAGTGCAGTTCGGCGGCGGCTTCGGCTTCGGTGCGCGCTGCTTCCGCACGCTCGAAGGCCATCAGTACCCGTCGCCGGATCGCCAGCGCGTCGTCCAGCGTCTTCAAGCCCGGCGCATGCGGCGCCCATTCGTCGTGGCCGAAGTAGGCGTGGGTGGCGCCGCCGGCCACGAGCAGCTGGTCGAACGCCAGCGTGTCACCGGTGTGCAACTTGACCTGCCGGGAGGACAGTTCCATGCCGGTCACCTCCGCCAGCAGCACGCGCACGTTGCGCTGCCGCCGCAGGATGTGCCGCAGCGGCGCGGCGATCGCAGGTGCCGAAAGCCCCGCCGTGGCCACCTGGTACAGGAGCGGTTGGAAGAGGTGGTGGTTGGCGCGATCGACGAGCGTGATGTCCACATCATCGCCGGCCAGGGCGCGCGTTGCCCACAAGCCGGCGAAGCCGCCGCCGATGATCACGATCCGGTGGCGCGGAGTGCTCACAGTCGCGATCGACGCAATGGAAAGGTCAAGCGCATTGTCGGCGGGGACCTCTTCACACCAGCGACAGGATCGCCGCGGCGAACTCCCGCGGCGCCTCCTGGGGGAGGTTGTGGCCTACCAGGGGCACGACCCGATGCTCGTACTTGCCGGTGAAAAAGCGCCCGTGGTGCGCGGATCCGCCGGGCGCCATGACACCGTCGCCACTACCGTCCATCGAGACGCTCGGCACCCGGATAGACGGTAGCGCCGCCAGCTGGCGCTCGGTGTCCTCGACCGCCGGATCGCCGGGAACCAGCGCGAACCGATGCCGGTAGGAGTGGATGACGACCTCGACGAAGTCCGGGTTGTCGAAGGACGCTGCCGTCTTCAGGTACGTCGCTTCGTCGAAACGCCAGTTCGGCGACCACAACTGCCACAAGAGCCTGCACAACTCGCGGCGGTTCTGTGCCAGCCCGGCCCGGCCGCGTTCGCCGTGAAAGTAGTACTGGTACCAATAGCGGTGCTCGTTCTCTGGCGCCTGCGGCCTGGCGGAGCCGGCGATGTCCTGGATGTTGTAGCCGTTGCCGGTGACGAGTCCATGCACGCGCTCCGGCCACAGCGCCGCGGCGATGCACGCGGCGCGGCCGCCCCAGTCGTAACCGGCCAGAATGGCACGCGGGATTGCGAGCGCATCCATGAGCGAACGCAGATCGTGCGCCAGCACTGCCTGCTGGCCCGAACGCGGTGTGTCCGCGTGCAGGAATCGTGTTGGCCCATAACCGCGCAGGTAGGGCACGATCACCCGACAGCCCGCCGCAGCCAGCAGCGGCGCCACCTCGTCGTAGGCGTGGATGTCGTAAGGGAAGCCGTGCAACAGGATGACCGGCATGCCGTCGCCCGGCCCGGACTCCGTGTAGGCGACATCGAGAACGCCGGCTTCACTGCGCTTCAACATGCCCGCCTCTTCTTCATCACCAACGCTCGGGAAGCCGTCGAGAGGTATGGAACACCCGCAGGACCTCGATGGTCTGGCCACGTACGCGGTAGGGCAAGATATAGCGGGTCTTCAGCACGACAAGCTCACGCGTTCCAGGGATTCGGCCCGGCCGCCCTAACCCAGGCTGCGCCGGAAGCATCGCAACCGCGTCGAGGACGCGCTGAACGACAAGCTGCGCCGCGGGCGGGCTGTCGGCTGCGATGTAGTTCGCTTCGTCATCCAGGTTGCGCAAAGCCGTGCGCAACCACCTAAGGCGCATTCACCTTCCATTTCCGGGCCAGCGCGGCAACGTCCTTGTCGCTGGCGAAGTCGCCGGCGTCGGCTTCCGTGATCGCCTGCCGGATCTCCGCGACTTGCCACTCGTTGGTCTCGACGAATGCGCGGATCGCTTCGGCCGCGAGGTAGGACCTGCTGCGGTTGGTCGACTCGGCCAGGCGATCGAGCCGCTCCTTGACCTCGTCCTCGATCCGGATAGTCATGGTCGTGGACATGGGCAACATCCAGATGTAAGGTGATGTGTACATCGTAGCACGCCCCGGCGCGATCAAGGGCATTTCCCGGCCGGGGAAGTCGAGAACCGCGGGATGGCAATGGAGTGCGCGGGCAAACGCCTTGGCACGTTCCGCACCCAAGGAGACCCAGCCGTTCTCGGCAGCCGAGATCGTTGCTTGTGGAATAGGTGTTGGCTGGATGGCTGAGTTAGCCGCTTTCATGTGGGACGCGTAGCCAAGAGTGCCCACACGCCTGCCGCCGAAAGCAACGATCCCCCTGTGATGTTGAAGCGCCGCTGTGCGCGAGGCGATGCCAGCAGCCTGCGTGCCGATCCAGCGAATGCTGCGTATAGCGCAGCGTTGAGCGTGGCCATCGCGACAAACGTGACGGCAAGAACCCAAAGCTGCTCGGTGACACCTGTGCTCGCGTTTATGAACTGCGGCAGAAAAGCCACAAAAAACACGATGCCTTTGGGATTGAGCGCTGTGACCAGATAGGTGCTTGTGAACAACTTCCAGCGTGAACCTGGTGCGGCTGGTGCCGACAACTCAGCAGGCGAGATGCCTGCGCGCAGGAGTTTTGCGCCAAGGTAGAGCAGGTAGAGACCACCTGCCCACTTGACGACAGTGAACCAGAAAGCGGAAGTTGCAAGGAGCGCGCCCAAACCGACCACTGACACCACCAAGGCGGTTGAATCACCCAGCGCCACGGCCGCGACCAGCGGGACGTTCGCGCGCCGGCCATGCGCCATGGAGTAACTGATGACGGTAAGGATGGTCGGGCCGGGAATGATGAGTAGGACTGCAGACGCGGCGACGAAAGCAAGCCACAGTTCAATGGACATGGGACGTACTCCTTGGACGACTAACGAGACTGTGCAACAACCCGGAATCCAGACACATCCGGGATGGGCAACTCAATCGGATGACGTTTCACCGCCTGGTCCTGCGCGTTTGATTTTGCCTGCCCGCTGATGGCATCGAAGGCGGGGCGAGCGTTTCTCGCGGCCTTTCCGCCCTCACCTTCCGGCGCTGAGCGTTGCGACATGGATTCTTCGATCGGCCATTTGACTCGCGTTACCGGGGGGTCTGGCGCAGTCTCAACGTTCGAGCTAAGCTGCCCGCGGAGGCGGGCTTACAAAGCCTGCCGTAGCGGGTCAGCTTGAGCGAGGGGTTAGGCGTCACCGTTCGGTTCGGCTGGTGACTGCTTGGGTCCTCACCTGTTCGCTCCCGTTGTCATCATGCTTCCAAGCTGAAGAAGATTCGTCGATCGTCTTTGCGATGCAGGTCATGCTTTGCGATGTGATAAAGCTTGGGTGGGACGGCTGACGACCAGAGGCGAAATGGCAACTCGTCGATACATATCTCGGCAATCACAGCGGCAAAGTCTTTCTCGTAGCAGTCCTGAAGGATCTTCAGGTTTGTGGACGGAAAACTGTCCTTGAACTCTTTGTTGAAGTCAGGATAGAAGTACCGGATAAGCGCCGCCTCGTACAAGGAGACTCGCTCAGCCTCCGAGGTGTTGTATAGCTTATCAAGGCCTTGCTTGATGCGTGCCGGCCCAGCATCTGTGTCCTGTGCGTATGGATTCATCACTGTAATCACTTGGGTGCTCGGCTGAATCTCCAGAAGCAGAAGCGTTATTCGATGACCTTCAGGTGCACCCTTCAAGGCGATCTTCTGCAACGTTTCGTGCTTTAGGAGTCGGTCCAGCGCATTTCTTGAGCCCGCATCTCCGTAGGCTTGTCCTATGTACTTGACCTCAAATCCAATCGCCTTTGACTCTGTTGAGAGACGGGACTGCATTTGAAGAACGTCCGGCCAGAACTTTTCGCCTTGGTTGTTCTGTAGAAGGTAGTCTTCGCCGTCGCGTTCCAATGTCATGCCGTCCGGCAGGTCGTACGAGATGGCATACGGCTTTCCAAGAATCTCGAAATTTAGCTGCAGAACCTGCTGCTTCTGCTCTGCCTTGATGAGGTCAACCCGCGGTGTATATCCGATCAGATAGATGTGGCACTTTTCCAGAACTGGCTTGAGCGGGGAAAGTCGCTCCTTGTCATAGATCCTCTCTGCTGGAATCGTGCAGTAGCTAGTCGCGTACATCCCGATTGCGTGCTCGACGTCAAAGGCCGCCTTCCCGAACAGTTCATCGGTGATGTCCTTAGGTGGTGTCGATGGCTGGTTCGGCATGAATGTGGAGCGAGAGAAGAGGTTTCGCGGCCGTTGTGCGCCGATTGGTTTGTGACGCCTAACGTTCGACATGAGCGGCGGTTGGAGGCATGCGAAGCATGCCGGAAACCGTCCGCTCGATGGAGGGGTTAGGCACCACGCAGCTCACGTGCCACCAAGTAGTTGCCTGCCACGGATGCGACGGCCTTTGCCCCAATGCTGCTGACGTATACCTGCCTGACAGTTGCGCCGACACGCCGCGCCGCCGAACCTTGCGGTTGCAGCACGCGAAAGAAGGCGGTTGATGGTTCATACGCAGCAGGGAAGCTGTGGATTTGAACGATGTTCCCACTCGGCGGCTCCGCAACCCGAGCCGAACTTCCCTCTGGTAGTTCGACGGCCGCGGTGACGTGAAGGAGATAGTAAACACCGCGTCCCTCGATGCGCACTGGCAAGAACTCTAACTCTGCGTAGTGAGACAACTCATCGCGTGCGCCTTGCGACACCGCGTATGCGTTTGGATTGAAGAGAACCGCGGTTGCCCCGAACTCTGGGCGGCGCAGCCGCAAGCGCGGCGCTTCCCACTCCCCCAGAACGGGCGTCGGCTGGCTGAGGCGTGCGTCGTCCCAAACGCACGCCTCGTCATCGAACCACGCTGCCGCAAATGAGCCGTCGGTTCTTGACATTGCCACCAACTCGAACGCCGGCATCGTGGTGCCTAACGTTTGCAGTCACCGGCGCGCGCGGCTCTTGCGCGCGTCCTGTGCACTGCACGGTTAGACCGCATTTGCCCGATTCCTCAGACGCGAACGAAACAAACAAAAGACCATGAACCCCACAATTCCCAGGTTCAGTATCA
>JAEUOR010000067.1 GCA_016790635.1 Burkholderiales bacterium | reverse complement strand
ACTCGCGAATGTGGGGGCGAAACTATAAGCCGATCCGGCGCCGGTCGTCGCGCCCGCGGTTTGTGCGAACATTGCCGCCCCGCGTTCAACCCTAAGGGAACTTACCTTGGCGATCTCCATGTACCAATCCAGCGCACCGGTGTTCATCCGCATGCTGGGCAATCTGTCGGCCATCCTCGACCGCGCGCAGGCGCACGCCGACGCAAAAAAATTCGACAGCGCGGTCTATCTGCCCTCGCGCCTGGCACCGGACATGCTGCCGTTCTCCAAGCAGGTGCAGATCGCCTGCGACGCCGCCAAGGGCTGCATGGCGCGCCTGGCAGGGGTCGAGATCCCCAAGCATCCCGACACTGAAACCACCCTGGCCGAACTAAAAGCCCGCATCGCCACCGTGATCGAGTACGTCAAGTCTTTCAAGCCCGAGCAGATCGACGGCACGGAAAGCAAGGAGATCGTGCTCAAGCTGGGTCCCAAGCAGGACCGCATCCTCAACTTCAACGGCGTGCAGTTCCTGCAGGGCTTCGCGATGGGCAACTTCTATTTCCACGTGACCACCGCCTACGCGCTCCTGCGCCACCAGGGCGTGGAGATCGGCAAGTCCGACTACCTGGGCACACGCTAGCCCGCGAGCAGCACGCCGACAACGACACCTTCGCAACGGAGCCAAGCACATGAAAGGCATTCTTCTCACCAAGCCGGAATCCGGATTCCAGGCCGCCGTGACCGACATCGACGAGGCGCAACTGCCCGAGGGCGACGTCACCGTCCGCGTCGACTACTCGACCATCAACTACAAGGACGGCCTGGCGATTGCCAAGGGATCCGTGGTGCGCAAGTGGCCTCTCGTGCCGGGCATCGACTGCGCCGGCACCGTCGAGGCCTCGTCGCACGCCGATTTCAAGGCAGGCGATCAGATCATCCTGAACGGCTGGGGCGTCGGCGAGACGCACTGGGGTGGGCTCGCGCAGAAGGCGCGCCTGAAGGGTGACTGGCTCATCAAGCTGCCGTCGCAGTTCAGCACCCGCCAGGCCATGGCGCTGGGCACGGCCGGCTACACCGCGATGCTGTGCGTGATGCGCCTGGAGGAACTGGGCATCAAGAAGGACATGGGCGAGGTGCTGGTCACCGGCGCCTCCGGCGGGGTGGGCAGCGTCGCCATCGCCATCCTCGCCGAATGGGGCTACAAGGTGGTGGCCTCGACCGGCAGACTGGCCGAGGCGGACTACCTGAAGGCGCTCGGCGCGGCCGAGGTCATCGACCGCGCGACCCTGTCGGAGGCCGGCCGCCCGCTGCAAAAGGAACGCTTCGCCGCAGTGGTCGATTCGGTCGGCTCGCACACCCTGGCCAACGCCTGCGCGCAGACGCGCTATGGCGGCGTGGTGGCGGCCTGCGGCCTGGCGCAGGGCATGGACCTGCCAGGCTCCGTGGCGCCCTTCATCCTGCGCGGGGTCACGCTGGCCGGCATCGACTCTGTGATGGCGCCCAAGGCGCTGCGCAGCAAGGCTTGGAGCAAGCTCGGCTGCAACATCGATGCGAAAAAGCTCGATGCGATGACGCGGGAGATCGGCCTGGCGGCCGCGATCCCGGCCGCCACCGACATCCTGGCCGGCAAGGTGCGCGGCCGGCTGGTGGTCAACGTCAACGCCTAGGCAGGATCACTCGCCCACCGTCAGTTCCGGCGCGCTCGCCTGGAACTTGAGGTGCCCGATGTACGCCAGCGGCCGGTGCACGCGCACGGTGGGCACGTCGCCCTCGCGCATGTGCAGGATGTCGACCGGGCTCATGAGCCGCGGGTCGGCATCGGTCAGGGGCAGGCCAGCACGGCGATAGGCCTCGAGCACGAACTGCGAGCAGAAGAAGCGATCCTTGCTCGCCGCGCCGAGCTGGATCGCGCCGATGCCGCGCACGCACAGATCGCGCAGACCGGTGGGCATCAGGGGCAGCTCGCAGATGCGACGCTGCATGGAAAACGGCGCCTGCAGCACGATGCCGACATGGTTGTAGGGCACGCCGATGCGGTCGCGCGCGAACTCGACCGCGCGCAACGCCTGCTCGGGTGTCAGGTCGGGGTGGCGAAATGCGACGATGACCGATTCCTCGAGCATCACGTCGGCCATGCTGCGCTTTTGCACGCCCTTGCCGAGCGCCTCGATGACATGACCGTCGCCGGCATAGATCGAGGCATGACTGACCGGCGACAAGGTCATGAGGCGCACGCCGGCGGACACCAGGCTGGGCGCCGATGAGAGGAGGATGTCGCCCGCCTCGAGTTCCGTCACCGGCACCATGAAACCGCCATTGCGCGGGTCGAGCACCTTGCGCTGCACCGCCAGCGGCGCGCCGGTGCCGCTGCGGTCGTCCATGTTGACCTGCAACGAACAGCCCGCCAGAACAGGCAGCAGGATGCAGATTTTCCAGTAGCGGTTGAAGATCACGGTGCCTCACGCAAAGGGCCAGAAGCCGCAAGTGTAGCGACTAGGCACGCCCCTTGCGTCCCATCAACGGCGCGCTGCCTATAATCGCGCGCTTTCGCTTGAACCCCTGCCGCGTGCCGCTCTTCGCCGTCACCATCTTCCTCTCGTCCTTCCTGCTGTTCCTGGTACAGCCGCTGATCGCCAAGCAGATCCTGCCCTGGTTCGGCGGCGCGGCGGGGGTGTGGACGACCTGCCTGGTGTTCTTCCAGTCAGCCCTGCTATTGGGCTATGCCTACCCCGACCTGGTCGCGCGGAAGCTCGATGCGCGGCGCCAGGCCTGGCTGCATACCCTGCTGCTCCTGGCCTCGTGCGCTTTCCTGCCGGTGGTGGCGGGCGAATTCTGGAAGCCAGCGGGCGACGCCAACCCCATCCTGGGCATCCTGGCCCTGTTGGCCGGGGTCATCGGGCTCCCTTACGTGATGCTCTCGACCACCAGCCCGCTGCTGCAGACATGGTTTGCCGCGAGTTTCCCCGGGGCCAGCCCGTACCGGCTCTTCGCGCTCTCCAACCTGGCCTCGATGCTGGCCCTGCTCAGCTACCCCTTCATCATCGAGCCCGCGATCGGCGTGCAACTGCAGGCGCGGATCTGGTCGATCCTGTATGCGCTCTTTGCGCTGCTCGTGATCGCCTGCGCCTTTCGCGCCGCGCGCGCAGCCCCTGCCGCCGCGCCGCGACCGGACCTGGCCGCGGCCGCAGCCGAAGCGGCCGCCGAACCGGCACCGGCCGCCGCGACCCAGGCCATGTGGTGCGCGCTGTCGGCCACCGGCTCCATCCTTCTTCTGGGCATCAGCACACACGTGACGCAGAACATCTCGTCGATCCCGCTCTTGTGGGTGGTGCCGCTGGCGCTGTACCTCCTGACGTTCATCCTCACCTTCGACGGCCGCGGCTGGTACCGGCGCGGCGGTTTCATGCTGGCCACGGGCGTGTGGCTGGCGGCGATGGGCGCGACCCTGGTCACCCCGGCGCTGCGCTTCGAGCTGAAATTCCAGATCGCGCTGTTTTTCTCGGGCCTCTTTGTGGTGTGCATGTTCTGCCACGGGGAGCTCACGTACCTGAAGCCCGCGCCGCGCCATCTGACGCGCTTCTACCTGATGGTGGCGCTGGGTGGCGCCTGCGGCGCCTTCCTGACCGGCATCGTCGCGCCGCTCACGCTCAACGCCTATTACGAGCTGGAACTCGGCCTGACGCTGGCCGCGCTGCTGCTCCTGACGCGCTTGGGGCCACAGGCGGCGCGCAGCGCGCGGGCCGGCGCGGCACTCCTGGTCGTGGGGGGAATCGGCGTCACCACGACCCATGCGATCACGATCCAGAAGGACGCGATCTTCACCGGGCGCAACTTCTACACCGTGCTGCGCGTCAAGGAATACGGCAAGGCCGATGATGAACTGCGCATGCGCGTGCTGGTGCACGGCGTCATCAATCACGGCGAGCAGTTCATGGCGG
>JAEUOR010000046.1 GCA_016790635.1 Burkholderiales bacterium | reverse complement strand
CATTTCGCAATCTGGTCGGTGCATTGCTCGCAACCGCTGCGTTTGCAGGTACGGCGCCCGCCCAGGCAGCAGCGATTCACGACGCTGGCCTTTTCACCAACGTTCTCGCGCGCAACGATGACGGATCGACCGGGTCGATCGGGCTTGGCTTCACGATCAACTTTTTCGGGAACAGCTTCTCCAACACTTTCGTGAACAACAACGGCAACGTCACGTTCACCGGCCCACTTGGTACGTTCACGCCCTTCAATCTCCTGACGACCGGTACACCGATGCTGGCACCCTTCTTTGCCGATGTCGACACGCGCAATGGCGCCAGTGACGTGGTGCGCTACGGAACCGGCATGATCGGTGGCCGCAACGTGTTCGGCGTCAACTGGATCAATGTCGGGTATTTTCCGTCTGCGGCGGACAAGCTCAACAGCTTCCAGTTGATCATCACCGATCGCTCCGACACCGGTGCCGGCAATTTCGACTTCCAGTTCAACTATGACGACATCAACTGGGAGACCGGCAGCGCCAGCGGCGGTTCCGGTGGTCTGGGTGGCTCCTCGGCGCGCGCCGGGTGGTCAAACGGCGTTGCAGCGGCGTTCGAACTGCCGGGTTCCGCCGTCAACGGTGCCTTGCTGGACACCGGTGCGAACGCGCTCATCGCAAGCAGTCTCGATTCGAACATTCTCGGCCAGTACAACTGGCAAGTGCGCAACGGAACCGTTCAACCTCCGAACCGCACGCCGGAGCCGGGGACGCTGGCCCTCTTGGCGCTTGGCCTCCTGGGCGCTGGTGCTATTCGCCGCAAAGCGGTGCGCTGAACACCAATCATCACCCAACAGACAAGGGCGGCCGCGAGGCCGCCCTTGTCGTTTGTGGGCGAGTCGTGAGAGCCATCCCGACTGGTCCGACGAGCGTTTGGAATTCGAGGCCCGGCGCGCTCTGTGCCATGCAGGCACCTGACCTGCTCGCGGCGTTCCCGGGGCGTTTGGAGCGGCTGATGCTGCAGGCGGCGCTGCCGGACGACGACCCTCGGAAGGCGACTACTGCGAGACACCTCACGAGATCCACTGACTGGGCATGAAGCGCGGCCGGAGGCGGTACGGTCCGGCGAGAAGTCCTGGGGGCAGGGCTTAGAACGCCGGGACTCGTGCGATGGGAACCTCATGCACGGCGCCGGGGGTGGTGACGAAGAGTCGATCCCCGGGCGCTGGCGTGATCGCGTGGCCGCCGGTGAAGTCGCCAAACGCTGGCAGTACACCCGTATTCGGACCGAGCCAGAAGCAGGGCAGGCGCAGCGCATCGCGTTTGCCTGACAGGCGATAGGCCGGGTGCAGATGGCCGGCCAAGACGTAGCCGGCAGAACTGGCTTGCGGATGGTGGCACAGGGCGAAGGGGCCATCGACCAAGGGTTCCTCGACGCGCTCGATACGCAATCCCGCCGATGGATCGCCGGCATGGTGGTCGTGGTTGCCCGCCACCAGGATCAGTTTCAGCGCCGCGTGCCGCTCCCGCCAGGCGGCCAGCGCGCCTTGGGTGGCGCGGTTCCGGGCTTCGCGCGCGTGCAGGAAGTCGCCGAGGAAGACGATACGCTTGAGCGCGTGGCGCTCGATCAGGCGGTCCAGGGCCGCCAGGTTGGCGGCCGTGGTTGCCTCCGGCACCGGCACGCCGCGGGCGCGGAAGGTAGCGGCCTTGCCGAAGTGCGCGTCGGCGACCAGCAGGGTCGCGCGCGCTGGCCAGTGAATGGCGCGCTCCCGGCACAGCACCAGTTCATCGCCTGCGACTTCTATTCTCATGCGCCAAGACTAGCGGCTTCCGCGAGCCGGCGCTTGTTCTGGCTTCCGTGACGATAGCCGGCTCGCCTACCCCGCCTCCGAGGCGCCGGCAGCCTCCTCAAGCTCCCGCAGCAGCCGCTGCACGCGTTGATCGAGTCTCTCGGTGCCGACCTCCTCGCGAAAGCGCTCGACCATGAGCGGGAACGAAAAGGGCGTGAAGCGCGGCGGGCGCACGAAGGCGACGGTGAGCGTGGCGATGCGCTCCAGCGTGCGGCGCAGGCGCCCGATCTCGAGTTCCTGCTCCAGCGCCTCGCGCTCGGCCTGCGTCAGGAGTAGGTTGCCGGGATCGTGCTGGCGGAAGACGTTGTAGAAGAGCCCGCTGGAGGCCTGCAGCTGGCGCGTGGACTTGGGCGCGCCGGGGTAGCCCTGGAATACCAGCCCCGCGACGCGCGCGATTTCGCGAAAGCGCGATTGCGCGAGTTCCGAGGCCTTGAGGCTGGCGAGCACGTCTTCGAGCAGGTTGTCGGTCGAGAAGAGCCCGGCGCGATACAGGGCCTGCCAGTTGGTTGGTGATGACGAAAGCAACTCGAAGCCATAGTCGTTCATCGAGATCGAGAAATGGCCGGGATCGTGGCGCGCGGCGCGGTAGCCAATGAGCGAGCCCAAGCCGATGTGCGCGCCGCGGCCGGCGAAGGCATAGCAAAAGAAGTGATGCCCCTCGCGTGATTCGATGACCTCGATGATGAGAGTTTTCGCGTCCGGCACGCGCGACCAGCGGCGCTGGATGGCCAACAGGGGCGCGACGGCGACGAGCTCGGGCTCCTCGCGCAGGTCGGTGTGCGAACGCGCCAGCGTGTCGAGCGTCATGTCGGCCAGTTCGCTGGAAAAGGACATCTTGGCGCCGCCCCACTGGGGGATCACGCCTTTCTTGCGCGTCGCCTTCTTCACGTACGCCGTGAGTTCGTGCACGCGCACCAGTTCCAGCACGCGGCCGGAAAACGTGAAGGCGTCGCCCGGCGACAGGCGCGCGATGAAGCTTTCCTCGATGGTGCCCAGGCGTCCGCCGGACATCCACGCGACCTGCATGGCCGCGTCGCTGACAATCGTCCCGATGCTCATGCGATGCCGTCGCGCGAACGCCGCGGAAGGAACCCGCCAGACGCCTTCCGCGTCGGGCTTGACGCGGTGGTAGTCCGGGTAGGCGGTGAGTGATTCGCCGCCGCGTTCGACAAAGGCCAGCGCCCAGTCGAATTCCGCGCGCGTCAGGTCGCGGTAGGAGTGGGCGGCGCGCACCTCGTCGAACAGCGCATTGGGCGTGAAGCCGCCGCCCAAGGCGATGGTGACCAGGTGCTGCACCAGGACGTCGATGGGCTTGTCCGGAGCGCGGCGCGCCTCGATGCGGCGCGCGCCTTCCTGGGCGCCTGCGGCGCGCCGCGCGGCGGCGGCCTCGACCAGTTCCAGCGCATTGGTCGGCACGATGGTCGCGCGCGAGACGCGCCCCGGCGCGTGGCCGGAGCGTCCGGCACGCTGCATGAGGCGCGCGATGCCCTTGGGCGAGCCGATCTGCAGGACGCGCTCGACCGGCAGGAAGTCCACGCCCAGGTCGAGCGAGGAGGTGCACACCACGGCCTTGAGCGTGCCCGCCTTGAGCCCGGCCTCGACCCAGTCGCGCTGCGCGCGGTCCAGCGAGCCGTGGTGCAGGGCCAGCACGCCGGCCCAGTCGGGCCGCGCGGTCAGGAGCGCCTGGTACCAGATCTCGGCCTGCGAGCGCACGTTGGTGAAGATGAGTGTGGTCGCCGACTTCTCGACCTCTGCGATCACCTCGGGCAGGAGCTTCAAGCCGATGTGCCCGCCCCATGGAAAGCGTTCCATGCTGGCCGGGATCAGGGTGTCTAAGACGAGTTGCTTGGGCTCGGCGCCGCGCACGATGAGAGCGCTGCGGGCATCCTCGCCCAACAATCCGTCGCGCGCGGCGTCGAGGTCGCCGAGGGTGGCCGACAAGCCCCACACGATCGCGCGTGGCGCCGCGCGGCGGATGCGCGATAACGCCAGCTGGGTCTGCACGCCGCGCTTGTTGCCCAGGAGTTCATGCCACTCGTCGACGATCACCACCTCGATCTTGCCGAGAGCGGTCATGGCCTCCGCGCGCGCCAGCAACAGGGTGAGGCTCTCGGGCGTGGTGACCAGGATGGTCGGCGGCTTGTCGGTCTGGCGTGTCTTTTCCGCGCTCTCGGTGTCGCCGGTGCGTGCGGCCAAGGTCCAGTCGACGTCCAGCGCGGCCAGCGGGCGCTGCAAGGCACGCACGGTGTCGGCGGCCAGCGCCCGCATCGGCGTGATCCACAACACCCGGGTTGCCCCCGCGCTGCTGCGCGGGCCTAGGGCGCTGCTGCGCGGGCCTAGGGCGCTGCTGCGCGGGCCCAGGGTGCTCGTGCGGGAGAGCTCGCCGAGGCGCGCGATCGCGCCGCCCCACACCGCATAGGTCTTGCCGGTGCCGGTGCTTGCGTGCAAAAGGCCGCTCCTGCCGTCCTGCATGGCGCGCCATACTTCGCGCTGAAACGCAAAGGGCTGCCAACCCTGGTGCGCAAACCATTCTTCGAAATTCGCGGCCGGTCGTACCTCTTCAGCCACCGGCGCGGCGAAGTCCAGCGCAGTCTGGGTGGCGCGCGTGATGCGTGTGGCCTCTGCTTCGGCGCGGCGCTTGCGCTCCAGCTGTTTGCCCAGATGGTCGGTGGCGGCCAGCTCGGGCGGCAGTCCGCGCTGACGCGACGCGCGCCTCATGCCGGCGCGTCGAGCAAGGCCATCAGCGTGGCCAGGGTGTCGGCTTCCTCGACCCGCTTGTCGCGGCGCCAGCGCAGCATGCGCGGAAAGCGCACCGCCACGCCGCTTTTGTGGCGCGGGCTCCTGGCGATGCCCTCGAAGCCCAGCTCGAAGACCAGCGTCGGCGTGACTGCGCGCACCGGTCCGAATTTTTCGACGATGGTCTTCTTGACGATTGCATCAACCTCGCGCATTTCCGTGTCCGTCAGGCCCGAGTAGGCCTTGGCAAAGGGCACCAGTCGGCGCTCGCCGTCGCGCTCGTCCCACAGCGCGAAGGTGTAGTCGGAATAGAGCCCCGCGCGGCGTCCATGGCCGGACTGCGCGTAGACCAGCACGCAATCCACCGCGTAGGGATCGACCTTCCACTTGAGCCACAGGCCTTCTTCGCGCGTGCGTCCGCTGCCGTAGCGCGCGCTTTTCTGCTTGAGCATCACGCCCTCGACCCCTTGCGCGCGAGCCGCGGCGCGCTGGCGCGCGACCGTGTCCCAATCCGTCGCGTCGAGCAAAGGCGAGATGCGCCAGGCCGGTTCGCCGGCAAGCGCCCGGGTTGTCGCCTCCAGAGTGCTGCGGCGCGCGTGCTGCGGCATCCAGCGCAGGTCGCGCCCTTCCAGCTCCAGGAGGTCGTAGGCAATGAAGGTCGCAGGTGCGCTTTGTTGCAGGCGGGTGGAGACCGTCTTGCGGTTCAGGCGCTGTTGCAGCACCGCGAAGGGCGCGGGCCGGTCGTTCTGCCACACCACGATTTCGCCGTCGAAGACGCTGCCCTCGCCCGCGGCCTCTGCCGCGCGCGCGATCTCGGGAAAGCGCTCGGTGACCAACTCTTCACCGCGCGACCAGATCCACACACGGCCCTCGCGGCGCACCACCTGCGCACGGATGCCGTCGAACTTCCATTCGACCTGCCAGTCGCGCGCGTCGCCCAAGGCATTGCTGTCGGTGTGGGTGTGCGCCAGGAAGAAGGGATAGGGCGCACCCGGGCCCGCGGCCAGCCCGCCGGCCGACGGCGGCGCGATCAGGGCGAGAAATTCCTCTGTACCGGGGCGTGCCTTCGCATCGGTGTAGCCGATCATGCGCTGCGCGATGAGCTTGGCGTGCAGTCCCGCCACCTGTGCCAGTGCGCGCGTCACCAGGAGCCGCGACACACCGACGCGAAAGCCGCCGCCTATCAGCTTGCCCAGCAGAAAGCGACCGGGACGGTCCAGTGCGCGCCAGTAGTCGTTGAGGCGCGCTTCCATGTCCTCCGCCCCCAGGTCCTTCAGGGGCAGGATGCGCGTCTCGACCCAGTCGGCCAAGCCCAGCGTGTCCTGGCCGTCCGCGTGGGGCAGTATCAAGGCGATGGTCTCGGCCAGGTCGCCGACCGACTCGTAGCAGGTGTCGAACAGCCACTCCTCGATGCCGGCCGCGCGCGCAGCGGCCTCGCGCAGGAGTTTGGTCGGCACCGCACGCCGTGGCTTGCCGCCGGCCAAGAAATACACGGCCCAGGCGGCGTCGCGCGGCGGGCTCGCGGCGAAGTAACGCGTGAGCGCGGCGACCTTGGGCGCGGTCGCGGTCTGCGCGTCGAGTTCGGCGAAGAGGCGAGCGAAGGCTTGCATCGCGCGGGTGGCGGGGCGGCTCTAGAGCGCGTCGCCGAACAGCTTTTTCTTGAAAGCCTCGAAGGCCTCGTCGCGGTCGGTGTAGGTCTCGCGGATCGCGTGCACGTTGCGCGCCTGCTCGGCACCGACAAAGGCGGCCAGGGCTTCCTTCAACGCGGACGTCAGATTGCGGTCCGCAGAGAGCACCACCTGGGTCACCAGCGCCGGGTCGATGTGTTGCGGGCCGGCCAGGGTCAGGCGCGTGCCGGGGGGCAGCGTGTCGATCAGGCCCACCAGCGCGCGCTCGGCCTCATGCGGCGCGAGGAAGGTCGCATCCGGCAGGCGCGCGATCACGGGCAGGCCGTCGCCGGTCGGCGGCTGCCAGGCTGCGGCGATGTAGTGCGCGTGCAACGTGCCGGACTCGGCCACGGCGCGAAACACGCAGCCGACCCAGATGCCCTCGCGCCAGCGCCGCGACAGGCGCGGCACGACCTCGGTGATGAAACGTTGCTGGAACGTGCGGTCCATGCGGCGATTATGCGGCCTGCGCGAGCGGGGACTCGGCGCCATCGTCGCCGCCGAATTCGGTGGCGAACGCGCCGGCCGTGAGGCCAAGCCCGGCGAGGTGGCGCACCAGGACATCGACCTGCCCATGCGTGACGATGACGCGTTCGGCGCCGCTGGCGTCGATCGCGGCCAGCAACCCGGGCCAGTCGGCGTGATCGGACAGGGCAAAACCGCGATCCACACCCTGGCGGCGGCGCGCGCCGCGCAGCAGCATCCACCCCGAGGCGAACGCGTCGGCCGCGCTGCCGAAGCGCTTTTCCCAGGCGCTGCCGCGCACCGAGGGCGGTACGATGACGAGTGCGCGACCGCGGTCGGCGCGCTTGAGCGACAGGGCGGCGAGCGTCTCGGGCAGGCGCACTCCGGCTTCGCGATAGGCGGCATTGACGTTCTCGACCGCGCCATGGCAGACGATGGGGCCGATCGACGCATCGATCGCGGCCAGAAGGCGCTGCGCCTTGCCCAGCGAATAGGCGTACAGGATGCTGGCGCGCCCAGCGGCGGCGTTGTCCGCCCACCAGCGGTTGATCTCGGCCATGATCGCGGCCTGGCTGTCCCAGCGATAGACCGGCAGGCCGAAGGTCGATTCGCTGATGAAGGTTTCGCAACGGACTGGCTCGAAGGGGGCGCAGGTCGCATCTTCGGCGGCGAAACCCGGCGCGACCTTGTAGTCGCCGGACACCACCCAGACGCGGCCATGCTGTTCGATGCGCACTTGCGCCGAGCCCAGCACATGGCCGGCCGGGTGCAGCGAGACGCGCACCCCACCCATGGTCAGGGCCGCGCCGTAATCGAGCGACTCGAGCGCGATGCCAGGCAGCCGCGCGCGCAAGACGCCCGCGCCTGGGGTGGCTGCCAGGTAGGAGGCGTGGCCGGCGCGCGCATGGTCGGCGTGCGCATGAGTGATCACCGCACGCTCGACCGGGCGCCAGGGATCGATGAAAAAGTCGCCCGCAGGACAGTACAGGCCTTGAGGCCGCAGCACCACCAGATCGTCCGACGCCGTCATGCGTGCACTGTAACATCGTGTTTGCGTCGAAAATCCGGAGCCTCGCCGTGCAACTGCCGCTGCGCCCGACCACCGCCGCTACCGCTGCGCCACCCGTAACTGGCATCGCCGGGGCCGAGTGACCACGCCCGCTTCAGGCGCCCGGGCGGTCGCTGCCGAGGCACCGGACTCGGCAGCCGCGCTCCATGCGCGCACCCGCGCACGGGCCGCTGCCCTGCACGCCAAGGGCATGCCCGCGCCGCGCGCCATCGGCATCGCCGCGCTCGAGACGCGCCTGGCGCGCTGGCCTGCCGAGTGGGGCGACGCGCTGTGGGTCTTGATCCACGGCGATTTTTCACCGCCTTCCGCGGCCCTGCGTTTTGACACCCTGGGCATCGTCATCGACGCCGAACCTGTCAAGGACAGCATCTTGAAGTCGGCAGGCTGTGTGCTGCAGGCGAAGGTGAGCGTGCCCGAGCGCAGCGTCGCGGCCGTCATCGACGCCGCTGACCGCCTGGCCGTCCTGCTGGGCATCTACGCAGCCGGCGTGCTGGGCACGACCTCGGCAGGTTGGTGGTCGCACCTGACGCACGGCGCGCCCGGAGGCGCGGCACCGCCGTTCGCCTCTGAGCGCATAACGCCGGTGCTGCAAGCGCTGGATGCGCTGCCGCGCGAGATCGAGCGCCGCGTGCGCGCGGCCATGTACTGGATCGACGAGCCGCGCCCGGTCGCGGCCGAGACCTATCGCTTCGACATCCTGCGGCGCTACACCGGCTACTTCTGTGCCTTCGAGTGCCTGGTCGACGCGATCAACCTCATGAAGCCCCAGCCGGCGCCGTCGCGCGCGCAAAAGGCCGAGGGCATTGCGGCGGTGGTGGCGGTGCGCGGCGAGCACCTCGGGGTGACCGACATCGCCGAACTGCACCGCCGCTATGTCGATCCCGACTTCACGGCCCGCGCCGTGCACGCGCTCAAGGTGTGCTTCGGCGAGGGCGCGCCGAAGCATATCGAGGCATGTTTTCGAGTCCACCCCGAGCGCAACCGCCTGCTGGCGGTCAACCAGGCCATCCGCTGCGGCGAGATCGACGCAAGTTCACTCAAGGAACGCTTGCGCATCGAGGATAAGCAGGCGCGCCTGTCGGTGATCGTCTTCGGCATGCTGGCGCGCCTGGTGCCTTCGGGCCGACAGTCTTCAACGACTACGGACGCCGCGTCGTCCGGCAACGGTGCGTCCGGCGCAGGTGCTGCCTGATCAGTGGGCTGGTCGCGGCTGTCCCGGCCCGGCCTGGATCGAGGAAACGAGCTGCACCACCCCTGCGGTGACGCCCATGCCCACGCCGATGTGCACCGCCATGGTGTAGGAGCCGAACGCATCGAACAGCAGGCCGCCGCCAAAGGCGCCGACGGCGCTGCCGACCTGATGGCTCATGAAAGCGATGCCGCCAACCATCGCCTGCCACTTGAGGCCGAACATTTCGGCGGTCGCGCCGGATACCAGCGGCGCGACGCCCAGCCACAGGAAGCCCATCACGGCAGCAAAGAGGATGGTCGAATCCGGTGTCGGAGACGCAGCAAAGTACCAGGCCAGGGTCAGCGAGCGCACGATGTAGATGCAACCCAAGAGCGATGTCTTGGACCAGCGCCCACCGGCCCAGCCGAAAAAAAGGCTCCCCAGCACGTTGAATGCACCGATGGTCGCCAACGCCTTGGCCGAGAGCATCGGGTCGGCGCCGCAAAGGATCAGGTAAGACGGCAGGTGCGTGGTCAGGAAAACCAATTGCAGCCCGCACACGAAATAGGCGGCGGACATGATCATGAAGCGGCCGTGGCGAAACGCTCCGGTGAACACCGAGCGTGCCGATGCGCCATCGGTCTTGTGCGCATTGGAGCCTGAAATCGGCACGCGGTCGACCCGGCCCGCAATCCACGCGGCCGGCAGCATGATGAGCGCCAGCACGACGAAACCCCATACGCCGGCACGCCATGACTGCCATTCGGTGAGTGCCTGACCGATTGGCGCGGCCAGCATCGCACCCAGCGAACCGGCTGCCGAGACGATGCCCAGCGCCGTGCTGCGTACCGCCAGCGACACCGGGCGCGAGGCAACGGCCAGTGCCGTCCCGGAGCCCACGGCTGCGAGCGCCGCCCCGATCAGGATGCCCGCGCCCAGCATCACGGCGGTGTAGCCCGATGCCATCGCCAGGAGCATGAGTCCGGCCACGTAGAGGATCGCGCCGCCCGTCATCACCGGGCGGAAGCCGTAGCGCACCACCAACGCGCCGGCTGCCGGCTGCAACACGCCCCAGGCGATGTTCTGCACCGCAATCGCGAGCGTGAAGTCGGCCACCGAGACCGGCAGTTCCTGCACCGCCGGCTGCACGAACAATCCCAGGCTTTGCCGAAGCCCCATCGCCAGCGTCAGCATGACCGAGGCGCCGATGAGGATGGGGGCGGCAGCGCCTAAGCCTGCGAACGCGCGCATGGGACTGGACCGATCTGGGGAGAAGATGAAAACCGCGAGTAAGAAGGCAAGGCTACGCGCGGCGGCCCGGAGCGGCTACTCGGTTTCGGATTGCCGCGCGACCTTGCTCATTGTGCTGCCGCGCGGGATGTCGCGCTATTCGGTCGGCACAGGGCGCGGCTTGCGCTCCGGGTCCGTTGCCACGTAGGTCAGCGTGGCTTCGGTGACCTTGACCGTGTCAAGCACCGCGGGGTTGCGCTGCGCATAGACCTCGACATCGACCTCGATCGAGGTGCGTCCGACGCGCGCCACCCGTGCGTAAAACAGCACCACGTCGCCGATCAGCACCGGCTGCTTGAAGGTGAAGGAATTGACCGCGACGGTGGCCACCCGACCGCGCGCACGCCGCGCCGCGATGACCCCGCCGGCGATGTCGACCTGGGCCATGATCCAGCCGCCGAAAATATCGCCGTGCTGATTGGAGTCCGAGGGCATCGGCACGACCGAGAGCACCGGGACCCGGCCGGTGGGCAGGGCGGTGGCGGTCATGCGGTAAGTATTCTGAGGGTTTCGCGCATGTCGGGCATTCTTACACGAGCCGGGAACGGATCGGCGGCGCGACTCGCATCACGCGGGATAGTCTCGTCGCGTCGTCGCGAGACGCCGGGGACTGCCTTGCACACCCACCGCGGCTGCCCACGGTCTGGCGGGGATCAGATGTCGACCACGCGCGCGAGCTCGGCGTGCGCGATGCGCTGCTGGCGTCCATCGCACAGAACAGTCACGGTCTTGGGATTGACCCGCACCACGGTGCCGAAGCGGTGCACCAGTCTCTTGTCCTCGAAACTGACATGGTCGCCGGGTGCGAAGCGCGCGCCGGCGCTCGTTTTTGCCGCAACGTCCGGGCGCGGCGCATCGTCGAGCACGACCGCCGCGAAATGCAGCCAGCGCAATTGACCGTCGGTGGCCTGGATCATGACCCGTTCATCCGATATGTCCAGCACCTTGCCAGTCAGGACGCGATTGCGCGCGGTGGACAGGTAGCTGACCTGGGTACCGCTTTTCAGGCTCTGGCGAATGCGCTCGACCCGCGCCGGGTCGAGCAGGCGTCGGTCGATCGCGGCCCGCAGCAGCAACAGGTCGCGATCGGTCGCCTCCTTGAAGGCAGCGGCAAAGGCGGCGGGCGCCGCCGCCGGGGCAGGAGCCGGCTTGGCACTGTGGCCTGTCTCGACGATTCCTTGCATTCGGGGCGGGCTTGCGAGCATGGGCGACCTAAATTGAGCGGGCCGGTCCGCATTGCGCTCACGCTCGGAACGATGCAGGCCGTGCCTTGAAGACTTGAGCATACGACGATGCCATGGTTGCGCGATAGCGAGCGGGCCATAAACCATGTGAAATTTGCCGAGTTTGACAATTCGCCGGACGTCACGGACCGGATAATGAAGCTCTTGCCAACATCCCCGGCCGGGCAGAGATCATGGCTGTGTTGAATTGCTCCCGCTGTCAAACGCTCTTCCCGCTGAGCCGGCCACGCCGGGTCGGCAACATCTGGTATGCCCTGTGCGCGGACTGCAAGCAGGACACCGAGGTCGAGCCGGTCGAACGCATGGGCGTGCGCGAAAGCACCTTTCGCGTCAAGCGCGCCGCCGACGCCGGGCCGCATCCCCGCTAGACTTGCGTTCCTGGGCCCGCTGTCACGGGCCGCCGCGACAGGGGGCAAGGCATGACCGTCACACTACGAGCCGCGTGCGCGGCATGGATGTTTCTCGTCGTCGGCCAGGCTGTGGCGCAAACATGGCCCACGCGGCCGGTGCGTGTCATCGTCTCGCAGGCGCCCGGCACCTCGCCCGACATCGTCGCGCGCCTGATCGCCGAGCGCCTGGCGCGTGCCTGGGGTCAGGGCGTGGTGGTCGAGAATCGCGCTGGCGGGCAAAACGTCATCGGCGCGCAGGCCGCCGCACGCTCGGCGCCGGACGGCACGACATTCTTTTTCGCCACCACCGCCGCGATCGTCACCAACCCGGTCACCTTCAAGAGCCTGCCCTACGACCCTGCCAAGGATTTCGATGCGGTCGGCATGATCGCCAAGTCGCCGATGGTGGTGGCGGTGGCGAGCGGGGTGCCGGTCAAGTCGATCGCCGACCTCGTGGCGCTGGATCGCTCCAAACCCGGCGCGCTGTCGGCGGCCCACGAAGGTCCGCGCACCTTCAGCGGCATGATGAGCGCCGCGCTCAACCAGGCCACCGGCATGAAACTGCTGCAGGTGCCGTACAACGGCGCCACGCCGGCCATTCAGGACACCATCGGCGGGCGCACGCAGGTTGTGTTCCTGTCATCGGCTGCGGTCGCGCCTTTCATCAAGCGCGGCGACCTGCGCCCGATCGCAGTCTCGGTGGCGCGCCGCGTCGCCGGGCTGGACGATGTGCCAGCCCTGGCGGAGACCTTTCCCGGGTTCGACTATTCAGGCTGGTTCGCGCTGCTGGCGCCGGCCGGCACCCCGCGCGAGGTGGTTGCGCGGGCCAATCGCGACTTGAATCAGGCCCTGGGCGAGGCCGAGGTCGGGCAACGACTGCGCGACTTCGGACTGCTGCTGGAACCGGGCACGCCGGAAGCGTTGAACGACTTTCTCGCCGCCGAACGAGCGCGCTGGGCGCGCCTGGTGCGCGACATCGGCTTGCAGCCGGAATGAGCGTACCCGGCGAGCGCCGCTCCGTGCCGCGTTGGCATGGGACGCCGGCGCCTGAAACAAGAACGCCGCCTGGCGGCGGCGTCTGGGTGAGCGATGCGCGGGACCCTCAGGTACCACGCCCCCACAGGCCGCAATAGCGTCGCGCCACGAACTGCAGGCCGTTGGCGTAGCCCGGCCATTTCTCGTAGTCTGGCAACTTGAAGTCGCGCTCGGCCGTGTCCCAGCACTTGCCTTCCTGCGCCAGTTTCTTCATTTCGGAAGAAGCAGTCTGCAGGAGTTTCAACTGGTCTGCGACATCCTTCTTGGTGCCCAGGCGATCGTTGGGCCCGGGGTGGCCCGGGATCAGGCGCTCCCACTCCATGGCCAGCACCTGCTTCATGAAGTCCTCGGTCTCCAGGGGGTGGAAGTCGATCATGCCGCGGCCGGGAAAGGTGCCCACCGGCAGGGTGTCGACGACGAAGATCAGCTTCTCGCGCGGCAGGCGCATGACCAGTGTCGAGTCGGAGTGATTGAGGCCGTGGTAGGTCAGCTCGATGCGCGTGTCGCCCAGGGTGATCACCCGGCCGCCATCACCGACCGATTCGTCGGGCAGGACGGTGTGCGGATCGTTCAACTGGTTCAGGCGCCGCCAGGCGTTGCGATGCGCGACGAAGGTCGCGCCGGCGGCCTTGAGCGCGGCGCCGCCGGCGATATGGTCGAAGTGGTGATGGCTGTAGATCACGTAGCGGATCGGCTTGTCGGTCACCTTGCGGATCGCGTTCAGATAGTCCTGCCCGCCGCTCGGCCGGCCGTAGCCGATCGGGTCGGTGGCGATCACGCCCTCCGAGGTGACCACGAACATCGCCTGGTGGTTGCCGTTGCGAAAGATGTAGACGCCCTCGGTGCCCGTGACCTTGGTGGTTTCCTGCGGCGCGCGCTGCGGTTGCTGCGCGGTGGGGGTGCCGGTGACCGCGAGGGCAAGTGCGGCGGCAGCGGTGACGATCAGTAGCTTCCTCATTGAATTCCTCCCGGTTGGTTTCAGTCCCGCGCGCGGCACCGCTGGCGTCCGCACGGCAAGCGGCGAACGAGACGCCTGATGAGTATATTCCCGCGGCCCGCGCTGCCGGGCATGTTCCGCACCGCGTCGCGTCAATGTCAGGCGGCGACGCGCAGGCCCTCGATCATCGAGGTCTTGAGCAAATAGGCCTTGAGGCGCGCACGGTCGGCGGCCAGCGCCTGGAGATCGGAGAGCATGGCGCGGCGCTTCGCGGGGTCTTTTTCCTGCATGCGCGCGCGATTGCGGTCGGCCTGGGCGAGGATCTGCTCGCGCGCCACCGGACGGCGTTCGCTGTCGTAGGCATCGAGGAGGCTCGCGTCGGCGCGTCCGCTCGCGACCCGTCCCAGCTTGTCGGCCAGGCTGAAGGCGTCGTGCACACCGCCATTCATTCCCATGCCGCCGGCCGGGCTGTTGACGTGCGCGGCATCGCCGGCCAAGAACACACGCCCGATGCGATAGCGCTTGACGATGCGCTGGTGCACCCGATAGGGGCGCTTCTCGATGATTTCGTAGGGCGTGGGGCGCGGCACGATTTCCTGCAGCGAGGCCTCGATGTTCGCCTCCGAGAGCTGCGCCTCGACCGACTCGTCCGCGCGTGGATAGATCGAGATGCGCCAGCGTCCCGGCACCTTGAGCAGGCTGAAGTTGCCGCCGTCCTTCCAGCAGTAGCTGACGTTGGACAGGCCCTCGAGGTGGTCCTCGAAGGCGAAGCGCGTGGTGACCAGGAGCGTGGTCTCGGGATAGGTCTGGCCGTCGAATTCGAGGCCGAGCGCGCTGCGCACCGTGCTCCGGGCGCCATCGGCGCCGATGAGCCACTCGGCTCTCACCGCTTCACTATGCGTGCCGGATTCGACGGTCGCACGCACGCAAGTATCGTCCTGCGACAGCGCGGTCAGGCGGGTGCCGAAGCGCAGTTCGATGCGCGGATGGGCGCGCGCGCGCGCCAGGAGTGCTTGCGACAGCTTCCATTGCTCGCACTGCAGGCGGTAGGGGTGGCGCGTCTCGCCCTCCAGCACCGACAGGTCGAAGACGGCGCGTTCGCCACCGGGGTGCAGGCGGATCTGCCAGTGCGGGCAGATGAGTCCCTGCGCCAGAAGTTCGGCGGTTACGCCCAGCGGCTCGAGCATGTCCAGCGTCGGCGGATGAAAGGTCGAGGCGCGCAGGTCCTGGCCGATCGTCTCCTCGGCTTCGAACACGCGCACGCCAAGGCCGGCTTCGGCCAGGAGCAGGGCCGCCGTGAGCCCTACCGGGCCGGCGCCTGCGATCAGTACACTATGACTCATGAAGCAACCTCGTCCGCAGCGCCGAATGGTAGTCCAGTCGTGTCCGCCGCGTCGCGGTGTCGCCCGGGTCGGCAGCGCGCGGCAGACGGTGGAGCCGAACACATGACGCCCATCGTACGCCGCGTCGCCCTGGTGGTGCCGCCGGCCAATCCGACCGTCGAGCCGGAAATCCAAGCATTGGCGCCGCCTGGCGCGGCGATCCACAGCGCGCGCCTGCCGCTCCTGCCGGGCGACCTGGCGGCGCGCACCGCGCACTACGCAGAGCACTACGGCGCTGCGCTGGCCGCATTCGGCAGCCTGCCGATCGACGCCGGCTTCATCGGCATGACCGGCGCGACCTACGAGCGCCTGCCGGCCGGAGACAGCGCGCTGTGCGAACAATTGCAGCGCGCCGCCGGCTATCCGGTGATCACGGCGAGCGCGGCGATCCTGGCCGCGCTCAAGGCGCTGGGGGCCCGGTCGATTTGTCTCGTCTCGCCCTACCCGGCGTGGCTGACCGCGCGCTCGGTGGCCTACTGGCAGGGTGGCGGCATGGAAGTCGCGCAGGTGGTCAGCATGGGCGAGGAGTTCCGCGCCTACCAGATGACCACCGATGAAGTGCGTGCCGCGCTGGCCCAAGTGGACGATGGCCACGACGCCGTGGTGCTGTCCGGGACCGGGCTCATCACCTTGCCGGCGATCGTCGAAATCGCGCCCACCATGCGAGCGCCGCTGCTGTCGTCCAACTTGTGCGGTGCGTGGTGGATGGCGCGCGTGCTAGCCTTGCCCGCCTCCAAAACCCTGCTTGGCGCCGTGCCCGGCTTCGCGGCGGCTGCGTGAAACGCGCGACCCATTTCTGCCACTATCAACCCGATTCAACGTACACCATGAAACAACGTCGCCGTTCCCTGGTTGGTGCCGGCCTGTTAGGCGCAGCGGCGCTGGCCGCCGCGCCGCTGCGCAGCTTGGCGCAGGCCTGGCCGGCGCGACCGATCCGCATCATCGTCCCCTTCGCCCCGGGCGGATCGACCGACATCCTGGCGCGCTTTCTCGCGCAGCGCCTGCAAGAGGCGACACGCGCCAATTTTGTCGTCGAGAACCGCCCCGGCGCCGGTGGCACGGTCGGCGCTGACGCTGCTGCCAAGGCCGCGCCTGACGGCTACACCCTTTTCATGTCCAACAACGCTTCGATCTCGCTCGGGCCGCAGATCAACAAGGTGGCCTACCATCCCATGGACGATTTCGCGCACCTGGTGCTGTTGGGCATGCTGCCCAACCTCCTGATCGTGCGTACCGACCACCCAGCCAGGACATTCCAGGATTTCATCGCCATGGCGCGCGCCAAACCTGGCGTGCTCAACTACTCCTCGGCCGGCGTCGGCTCGGCGGGATTTCTCTCGGGCGAACTCCTGAAACAGCGCGCGCGGATCGACATGGTCCACATCCCCTACAAGGGCACCGGCCCGGCGACGGCCGACATGGTGGCGGGGCAGCTCGACGCCGTGCTAGACGGCCCGGTGGCTGCCGGACCCTACATCCGCGGCGGGCGCGCGCGGGCGCTGGCGGTGGCCAGTGCCGAGCGCCTCAAGGCCTATCCGGACGTACCGACCATGGACGAGGTGGTGCCGGGCACCGGCGGCGAGGCATGGTTCGGCATTTCCACCCAGTCCAAGGTGCCGCGCGAGATTCTGGAGCGCCTGCAGAATGAACTGGCCAACGCCATACGGCTGCCGGACGTGCAGGCCAAGCTGGCCGAACTCGGGCTGACACCGCGCTACATGGTCGGCGCCGAATACACGCGCTTCATCGCCAGCGAGATCGTGCGTTGGGAACCGGTGATCAGGAGCGTGGGGCTGAAACCCTCTTGAGCCGGCCTGCCGCCGACAGCGTGGACCGGCACCGAGACCAAAAGCCCGGCGCGCGACTCAAGGACGCTGCGCGAGCGCGCGCCACCCGGCCTGCGCGGCCCGCCGCCGCCGAAGCGGCGCGGCGCATCCTCCTGGACACCTTGGGCTGCGCGCTGGCGGGGCGCGAGGCGCCGCAGGTCGCGGCGCTGGAGGAGCGGTTGTCGATGCTCGAGTCCGGCCCCTTCACCTTGCCGGGCGGGCGGCGTCTGTCGCTCAACGCCGCCGCACAGGTGCTGGCGATGGGCGCGACCTGGGATGAAGCCTGTGAAGGCCATGCACTGGCGCACGGGCGCCCCGGGGTGCCGGCCGTTGCCGCTCTCCTGCCACTGGCAGTCAGCAGCGCGCGCGGCCTGGATGCCACGGTCGACGCGCTGGCGCTGGCGTACGAAGTCGGCGCGCGCGCCGGCGCCTGGCTGCGCATCCGCCCGGGCATGCATGTGGACGGCAACTGGCCCGCGCTGGGCGTGGCGGCGGGCGCCGCGCGCCTGCTCGGACTGGATGAAGAGGGCATCGTGCGCGCCATCGACATCGCTGCCTGCCAGCTGGCCACCAGCCTGTACCTGCCGGTGGCCACAGGCAAGACAGCGCGCAACACCTATCTGGGGCACGCCGCCCAGGCCGGGCTGGCGGCAGCCTGCGCCGCAGCAGCCGGCATCGACGCGCCGGCCGACGCACTGGCCTGCTACGCGGAAGGCTTTGCCGATGCCGACGCGGACGCGCTTCCGGACGCGCAGGCCGACTGGATCACCACCGCCTACCTGAAGCCGCACGCGGCAGTGCGCCACGTGCATTACGGTGCCGAGATGGCGCGCGCGGTGCGCGACGAACTGCGCGCCGAGACCGGTTCGATTTCGCGCATCGCGCTGTCGATCTACCGCGAAGCCACCGTCTATTGCGGCAACCGCGCGCCGGCCACCCCGATCCAGGCGCAGTTCTCGCTCTCCTTCGGCATCGCGGCGATGCTGCGTTTCGGTGTGCTGGACGCCAGCGTGTACCGGCCGGGCAAGTTCGAGGACGGCGAACTGCGGCGCCTGGAAGCGCTGGTGAGGATCGAGGTCGATCCCGCCTTCGACACCACGAATTCGCGCGGCGCGTCGCTCGCGCTGACGGCCGGCTACAAGGACTTCGAGCACGACGTGCGCGCGATCCCCGGCGACGCCAAACTGCCCCTCACCAACGAAGAGGTCGCGGCCAAGTTCATGCGCTACGCATCTGCGCGCGTGCCCGAAGAAAAATCCTTCGTCTTCGCCAACGCGGTGCTCGCCAGCGAAGTCGATGTCAAAATGCGCGACTTGTGGGACCTCCTGTTTTGAAGGGTGGCGTCATGCGCGTACTGCGATTGTGTCGTGCCCTCGCGCTGCTGGCGCTCGCGCCGGTGGCGACCCTGGCGCAGACCGATGCCTACCCGACGCGACAGATTCGCATCGTCGTGCCCTTCCCGGCCGGCGGCGCCACCGACATCGCCGCGCGCGCCATCGCCGAGCGCATGGCGGCCAACTGGAAGCAACCGGTCGTCGTCGAGAACCGCGGCGGCGCCGGCGGCAATGTCGGTTCGGAAGTGGTCGCCAGGTCCGCCCCGGACGGCTACACCCTGGTCATGGGTGTGACCGGCTCGCACGCGATCAACATCTCGCTGTACGCGAAGATGCCCTATGACCCGGTGCGCGATTTCGAGGCGATCTCGCAGGTCGCGGTGGTGCCCAACGTGGTCGTGGTGCACCCTTCGGTCAAGGCTGGCAGCTTGAAGGAGTTCGTCGCCCTGGCGCGCGCCCAGCCCGGTCGCCTCGACTACGCCTCGCTGGGTAGCGGCACGGCCGCGCACCTGGGCATGGAGATGCTCAAGCGCGAGGCCGGGCTGTTCATGGTGCACATTCCGTATCGCGGCAGCGCACCGGCTGTGGCCGACCTGATCGCCGGGCAGGTGCAGGTGATGATGGATGGTTTGCCCTCCGCGCTGCCGCATGTGCGCGCGGGGCGACTGCGCGCGCTGGCGCTGACCAGCCTCAAGCGCTCGCCGGCGGCGCCCGAGTTGCAGACGATCGCCGAGTCCTACCCGGGCTTTTACGCCGACGCCTGGTCGGGCCTGTTCGCGCCCAAGGGTACGCCCCGCGCGATCGTCGAGCGCCTGTCGGCGGAAACGCAGCGCATCCTCAAGCTGCCGGAGGTGGCTGCTCGTCTCGCAGGACTGGGCGCGGAACCGGTCGGCTCGACAGCGGCGGAATTCGCGGCCCACGTGCGACGCGAGATCGACAAGTGGGCGCAAGTGGTCAAGTCGAGCGGAGCGCGGGTTGACTGACTGCTGCAAGCGGCGCATCGCATGGTTGCTGTTGGGCTGGGTGCTCTTCGCCGGCCAGGCTGCGGCGCAGGCTGCCAAGCCGCTGCCGGCCTTCATCGGCGTGCCCTTCGTGGCCGGCGCGCCGGTCGTGTACCAGCCGCCGATCGAGTTTCCCACTGACGCGGCACGCTTCCGGGCAGGCGGCAGCGTCACCGTCGCGGTGCTGGTGGGCGCCGACGGCGCGCCCGAGCGCTTTCGCGTCATCGCCTCCGACCCGCCCTTGCTCTTCGATCGCTATATCGTGGCGGCCATGCCCGACTTCCGATTTGCCACCGCGTCGCGCGACGGCAAGACGGCACGCTACGAGACGCACATCACTTTCAACTTCTCGCCGCTGCGGCCGACCACCCCTTGATTGGCGCCGCCGGGCGCGCGACACTTGGGCTTCGCCCTGAACTTTCTCATCCCACGGACAGCCATGGAAACCTCCAGCAAGACCGCCCGCGAACTCTTCGAGGATGTGCGCAAGAACCCGACGCGCAAGCGCTTCGGATTCGGCGCGCGTCCGGCGCTCATCAATGTGGACCTGCAGAAGGCCTATACCAGCGTCGGCGAATTCGCCACGGCGTATGAGACGGACCCGCGCCAGTGCGAGTACGTCAATCGCCTGTCCGCTCTCATGCGCGACAAGGGCTTCCCGGTGGTGTGGACCTACGTGGCCTACATGGACTCCGGCGAGGACTGCGGCGTCTGGGGCACGCGCACCAACACGCCGGACTCGCTGCAGAACATCAAGGTCGGCTCGCGCCGCAGCGAATTCGACGACCGCCTGGTGATCGACCGCAAGCGCGACGTGATCGTCAACAAGCGCATGGCCTCGGCCTTCTTCGAGACCAACCTGGGGTCGATCTTCAATTTCCACAAGATCGATACCGTGATCATCACCGGTGGCTCGACCTCGGGCTGCGTGCGCGCCACCGCGGTCGATTCCCTGCAACGGAGCTTCCGCACGATCGTGCCCATCGAGTGCTGCGCCGACAAACATGAGAGCCCGCACTTCGCCAACCTCTACGACATGGCGCTCAAGTACTGCGACGTGATCGGGGTCGAGGAGGTCATCGCCCACCTTGCCGCCATGCCGGCCAACGCGGCCGCCACATCCGCCAGCGGGGGTTAGCATGGCGCGCGACCCCGGGCTCTACGACTACCTGCCCTACGACGGCACGCGCCCGAAGATCACCTGGCCGAATGGCGCGCGCGTGGCCTTCTGGGTGGCGCCCAACATCGAGTTCTACGAGCTCGACCCGCCGAAGAACCCCTCGCGCGCCGCCTGGGCGCGCCCGCAGCCCGACGTGCTCAACGTGTCCTACCGCGACTACGGCAACCGCGCCGGTTTCCAGCGCATGCTGGAAGCCATGGACCGCTGCGGCGTGCGCGGCAGCGTGTCGCTCAACGTGGCCATGTGCGAGCACCACCCGGAGATCATCGCCGCCTGCGCCGAACGCGGCTGGGAGTTCTACAGCCACGGCACCTACAACACGCGCTACCTCTTCAACATGAACGAAGCGCAGGAACGTGAGGTCATCCAGGACTCCATCGACACGATCAGGAAGCACACCGGGCAGAAGCTGGATGGCTGGCTGGCGCCGGCGCTGACCTACACCGACAACACCCTCGACCTGGTGGCCGAGATGGGCCTCACCTACGTGTGCGACCTGTTCCATGACGACCAGCCGGGGCCGGTCAAGGTCAAGTCCGGGCGCCTGGTGTCGATCCCGTACTCGCTGGAGATGAACGACGTCATCGTCTACAACGTCAACCTGGTGAGCCCGCGGCGCTATGCCGACATCCTGAAGCGCCAGTTCGACCGCCTCTATGCCGAGGGCGCCGAGTCGGGCACGGTCATGTGCATCCCGCTGCACCCGTATCTGGTCGGCTGGCCGTACCGCATCAAGGCGTTTGAAGAGGCGCTGGACTACATCTGCGGTCATGACCGCGTGTGGCTGGCGACCGGGCGCGAGATCGCCGCGCACTTCCTTGAGCACAACTATGACGCGTTCGCCAAGGCATCGCACGCGGTCGCGGAGGCGCCGCTATGAGCCTGCCCGCCGACTACCTGCAATACCCCAGGCGCCGCTATGGCATGGACCACGACCGCTATGCCTGGTCGATGCTGCACACCCGGCCGAAAGTGGCCTGGCCGGGAGGGGCGCGCGTTGCGCTGTGGATCGTGCCGGCACTCGAGTGGTTTCCGCTCGACATGGCCGGCAAGCCCTTCAAGCCGCCCGGGGCGATGGTCACCTCCTACCCCGATCTGCGTCACTACACGCTGCGCGACTACGGCAACCGTGTCGGCATCTTTCGCCTCCTGCGTTCGCTTCAGGCGCGCGGCCTCAAGGCCTCGGTCGCGGTCAACGCGGCGGTCGCGGTACGCTACCCCGCGCTCCTGGCGGCCTGCGTGAAAAGCGGCTGGGAAGTCGTTGCCAACGGCCTGGACATGGACCACCTGCACCACGCCGGGCTGGCGGCCGAGGACGAGACACGCCTGGTCACGACCACGCTCGACATCCTGCGCCGCGCGTCAGGGCAGAAGGTGCGCGGCTGGCTCTCGCCTGCCAAGTCCGAGTCCTTCGCCACGCCCGACATCGTCGCGCGCGCCGGCTGCGACTATTTGTGCGACTGGGTCAACGATGACATGCCCTACGCCTTCAACAGCGCCGCCGGAAACCTGACGGCGATGCCGCACCCCTGCGACATCGACGACTACCAGATCCTCATCAACAACCACCACGGCGAGGACGACTTCACCGACGCGCTGGTGGATCACTTCGACGTGCTGTACCGCGAATCGGCGAGTCAGGGCGGGCGCGTGATGGCGATCTCGCTGCACCCGTGGATCATCGGCCAGCCCTTTCGTATCGGCGCGCTCGAGAAGGCGCTGGATCACATGCTGTCGCGGCGCGGCGTGTGGTCGGCCACCGGGTCCGAGATCGTCGATGCCTGGCGCGCGGGGCAGGAGGCCTGAGAACGACATGAAGATCACCAAGCTCGAAACCCTGCGCCTGGGCGAATTTCCCAACGTCCTGTGGCTGCGCCTCTTCACCGACCAGGGCCTGGTCGGGCTGGGTGAATCTTTCTATGGTGCTGCGGCGACCGAGGCTTACCTGCACGACCAGGCCGCGCCGCGCCTGATCGGCCGTGACCCGTTGGCCATCGAGGCACGCAACCGCGACCTCATGCCCTATGTCGGCTTTCGCGGCTCAGGCGCGGAGACGCGCGGCAATTCCGCGGTCGATATCGCGCTGTGGGACCTCTTCGGCAAGGCTGCCGGCATGCCGGTCTGGCAGGTGCTGGGCGGCAAGTCGCGCGACGCGATCCGCATCTACAACACCTGCGCCGGCTACAAGTACGTGCGCTCGGCCGCCGAGCAGTCGCTGACCAACTGGGGCCTGGGCCAGGCGGCGGGCCCCTACGAAGACCTCGACTGGTTCTTGAACGATGCCGGCGAACTCGCCCAGTCGCTGCTCGAACAGGGCATCACGGCCATGAAGGTCTGGCCCTTCGACATGGCGGCGCAACGCAACCAGGGGATGCACATTTCCGCCGCCGAGCTCGAAGAGGCCATGACGCCGTTTCGCAAGATCCGCGCCGCCGTGGGCGATCGCATGGACATCATGGCCGAGATGCACGGCCTGTGGGACCTGCCGGCGGCGCTCTCGATCGCGCGCGCCCTGGAGGAGGTCGGCACCTACTGGAACGAGGACCCGATCCGCGCCGAGTCATTGGCCAACTTCCGCACCTACGGCGCCGCCTGCAAGACCCGCGTGTGCGCCTCGGAGACGCTGGCCTACAAATGGGGCTTTCGCGACTACCTCGAGACCGGGGTCGCCGGTGTGGTCATGCCCGACCTGTCGTGGTGTGGCGGGCTCACCGAAGCGCGCAAGATCGCCGCGTTGGCGGCTGCCTGGCAGGTGCCGGTGGCGCCGCACGACTGCACCGGGCCCGTGCTGCTCACGGCTTCCACGCATCTTTCGCTGCACCTGCCCAACGCGCTCTTGCAGGAGACCGTGCGCGCCTTCTACACCGGCTGGTATCGCGAACTCGTGACCGCGCTGCCCACCATCGAGAACGGCATGATCTCGCTGCCGGACACGCCGGGGCTGGGGCTGGAATTGCTGCCCGGACTGGAGCGGCGTCCCGACGCGATCCATCGCGTCATCGATTCGGCACCCTGATACGCGGCGGGGCGGAGTTCTACAAGTCCGCCCCGCCGGCCAGGTCGCGCAGGCTTGCGAGTTTTTCGACCCGCATCACGTCCGTGTAAACCTCTCCTGCGAGTCGTTCGCCCCAGATTGGCCGCGCGATGGCGAAGTACTTGTCCGCGACCTCGGCCGGATCGGCTGGGTTGGCGGGCTCGCCACGGATGATCTTGCAGTGCCCGTCAAGGCGCGTGCCATCCTTGAGCAGCACCGCGACGTCGCACAACTGCTTGCGTGGAAACTCGGCGCTGTATTCCGGTACCTCGGTCATCTCGACCTTCCGTGCCAGCGCATTGATGACCGGATCGGCCGCGGTGGCGGCGGTGAAACACTCCAGGCCGTGGCTGCCCTTGGCCGTGATCGCTGCCAGCGCGAAGGGTGTGGAGAAGCGTGTCGCGAAGGCATTGCGGATGTCGGTTCGATTCAGGAACACGACGAACTTGAACGCGCGCACTTCGATGCGCTCCACGTCTTCCGGGCGCACCGGCACGGGTGTCTTGGCCAGCGCCATGCGCAGCGCATCGATGGCGGCGTGGATCGGCCGTCCGCAGGAATAGAGCTTGATGTAGCCGTCGGCGAGCAACCAGCGCCGACCCAGATCGCGCACGACTTCCTGTGGCCGGAAGTTGTCAAAGAGCACATCGTCACAGGTGGGTTTGATCCCGTCGATCGGACCGGTGAAGCCCGCATCGATCAGGCGTACTGCCATCTGTCCCATCAGCGCGCTGTGCGACGCGTACCAGTTGCGCAGCGTCGCGCCGTCCTTCATGCTCTGGCGGTTGCCGGCAATCGGCGAGGACGCGGCCAGGTTGATCAGTTCGCGCATGCGCCGCGGGTCGAGACCGGCGAGTCTGGCTGTCGCCACTGCCGCGCCGACCACGCCGTAGGTGCCGTGCGGGTGGATGCTCATGCGCATGTCACAGGCGCTGCCGATGCGGGCGCAGATTTCGTAACCCAGGGCTGATGCCAACAAGAACTGCTCCCCCGAGGCGCCGAGTTGCTGCGCCACCGCCATTGCGGACGGCAATACCTGGATGCCCGGGTGGCCGTTGGACGCCAGGTTGCCTTCGTCCAGTTCCAGCCAGCAGCCGGCCGCAGCATTGAGCGCGGCGGCGTCCTGCGGGTTCATGCGCTTGGCCGAGCCGAAGACACTGGCGCGTCCCGCCGCGACCTGCGGCAACTGCTTCTTGAGGAGGGCGCGCATTTCGGGTTCGCGGTTGCCGGCCGCGCAGGCGGCCAGCGTGTCGGCGATGATGGCGCGCAAGTAGGCGAGGGCCGAATCCGCCACGTCCTCGAGGCGAGTGTGGGTCGCGAAGTGCGCGAGTTCGTCCAGGTAATCCGACTGTGCGGGTGGGGTCATGGGCTCAAAAGTGTTCGCGCGTGCATGCCACTCTACAATGCGCGGCTCCCTCCCGCTCCGGTGTCGCTGCCATGTCAACCCGCCTCATTGCGCGTACCTTGATGATCCTGTCGCTGGTCGTTGCATCGGGCGCCGGCGCCCAGACCTTCCCCGACAAGCCGATACGCATCATCGTCCCCTTCGGCGCCGGCAGCGCGGTCGACACCATCGCGCGCGCGGTCGGTGCGCAGGTGGCCGAACAGGTCGGCCAGTCGCTGGTCATCGACAACCGTACCGGCGCCAACGGCATCATCGCCGCTGAAGCCGCGGCGCGTTCCGCGCCCGACGGCTACACGCTCTTCATGCCCAACGACGGCATCATGGCGGCCAACCCGGCCATGCATGCCAAGCTGCCTTACGACCCGCTCAAGGATTTCGCTCCGGTCACCCTCTTTTCCACCGTGCCGCTGGTGCTGGTGGCGCACCCGGCGTTCCCGGCGAAGAACCTCGCCGAACTCTTGTCTCTGGCCAAGGCCAGACCCAACAGCATCAATTTTTCTTCCACCGGTGCCGGCGCGGCGCAGCATCTGGCCATGGAGTTCCTCATGGAAGCCAGCGGCACGCGCATGACCCACGTGCCGCACAAGGCCATGGGCCCGGCTCTGGCCGACGTGCTGGCCGGACACATCCCCTTGATGTTCTCGGGCATGTCCAACGTGGTCGCGCTGGTCAAGGAAGGCAAGTTGCGCGCGCTGGCAGTCAGCACGGCGCGGCGCTCCTCGGCCATGCCGGAGGTGCCCAGCGCCGCCGAAGCCGGCGTGCCCGGCTACAGCTATGCGGCGTGGAATGGCGTGGTCGCACCCGCCGCCACGCCGCCCGACGTGGTGCGCCGCCTGCACGCCGAATTTGCCAAGGCCATCGCCAATCCTGCTGTGCGCGCCAAACTCTCGAGCCTGGGATTCGAGTTGTCGGGTGAAGGGCCGGCCGAATTCGGCGCCTTGATTCGCGCCGACGTGGCGCGCTACGGGAAGCTGATCCGCGCGATAGGGATCACGGCGAACTAGATCAGGCCCTCGCAGCGGCGCGTCGTGCGGAAGACTTGGCCGGCACCTTGCGCGCTCGCGCCGCCTTCTTCGCCGGCTTGAGCAACACCTTCTCCAACTCCTGCACCGCCTCCTCCGCATAGACCGCCAGCTTCTGCAAACTCGGCACCGAAGTGTGGCAACCGGTGAAGCCGAAGTTCATCATGCCGGCATAGCTTTGGCAGGTGATGTTGAGCGCCTGGCCGTGCGTGACGATCGAGGCCGGGTAGGTGGCCAGCAGCTCGGCGCCGCGGAAGTACAAGGGCTTGTCCGGCCCCGGCACGTTGGAGATGGTGATGTTGAACATGGGCCGCACGCGCCCGCCGGTGCCGGTGAGCATGGTGACGATGGTCGGCGCCATGAGCAGCATGGTGTACTGGGTCATGGCCTCGCGCGGCAGGCTCTGCACGTGCTCCTTGGCGTGGCGCACCGACGCCATGATGACGCCCAGGCGCTCGGCCGGGTCGGCGATGTCGGTGCCCAGCTTGGCGACGATGAAGCTGATGGCGTTGCCGGCTCCCTCGTCATCCTTGGGGCGCACCGACACCGGGATGCCGGTGGTGAGCGACTTGTCCGGCAGCGCGTTGCGCTCCATCAAGAATCGACGCAGCGCACCGGCGCACAGCGCCAGCACGATGTCGTTCAAGGTGCCGTCAGCGGCCTTGGCCAGGGCGCGCAGGCGTTCCATGGAGAACTGCTGGGTGGCGAAGCGGCGCTTTTCGCGCACCCGGCCGTTCAACACCGACATCGGCGAGTCGAAGGGTACGACCATGCCTTCGCCGCCTTGGCCGATGCGTCCAAGGATCTTGCCGAAGGCCAGCGCCAGCTTGGGTACGCTCTTGGCCTGTTCGCGCAGGACCTCGACCGCCGCGGTCGCGGCATCCGCGATGCTGGGCACGGCGTTGCGCCCACGCCCGGTGCCTGCGGCAGGCGGCACGAGCGCGGCGGAGGACCAGAAGGGTGCCATCTTCAGGCTCTTGGCGCGGTCGGTCGACATGGCGCGCTGCAGGAGCTTCATGCCCGACACCCCGTCGATGAGCGAGTGGTGCATCTTGACGAATAGCGCGAAGCGGTCGCCATCCAAGCCTTCGATGATGGTGCACTCCCACGGCGGGCGGCCCAAGTCGATCGGCGTGGAATGCAGGCGCCCGACCAGTTCACCCAGTTCGCGCTCGCCGCCCGGCCAGGGCAGTGCCGCGTGGCGCACGTGGTATTCGAGGTCGATGTCGTCGGCCTCGATCCACACCGGCGCCGGGTTCTTGTTGAACGCGTACTTGAGCTTGCGGTTCCAGGGCGGCGCGAACTCGCGATGATTGCGAAAATCGTGCATCAGGCGGCGCAAGAAATCCTTGGGCGCCTTGGGCGGCAGGCGAAACTGGATCAGCCCGCCGACGTGGTTGGGCGCCGCGCGCGACTCGGTCAGGATCCAGGAGGAGTCGAGCGGGTTCAGGCGCACCTGGCTCATGGCGTCTACGCCTTGGTCTTCAAGTTCTTGGCGGTGTAGGCGAATTCCTTGGCGCAGCCTTCCTCGATCTGCCCCTGGGCAAACTTGGCCACCGTCCCGCCGATGATGGGCACGCTGCACTTGGTCACGTGCGTGATGCGGTAGACGCAGCCCTTGCCTGCGGGTTCCAGGGAGAACTCGGCGGTCATCTTGAGCGGCTGGCCGACCACGTCCATGCTGAGCTTGCCGGTGTAGCCATCGCCGTCCGCCGTCCAGGTTTCCTCGAACTGCAGGTCGGATTCCGCCGGCAGCACCTTGGCGACCAAGGCCGGCAGTTCGCGCTTGGCGCGGCGCGTCATCGAAATCGTCGCGCCTTTGGCGGTCTTCTTGACCTTGACCTTGGCGGAAAGCTCACCCATGGCCAGGCAGCGCGCTTCCATCCACTTGGCGTCGGTGAGTACTCCAAAGACGGTGCTGACGGGGGCGTTGTACTTTTGTTCCATTTTTCCTCCTGTTGGACTGGGTTCTGGCGCGGATTCGATGGTCGCGCCTTGACGGTTCTAGGGCAGCTTCAGGTCGAGCTTCTTGACCAGTTCGGTCTGCTGCGCCAGCGCCACCTTGTAATAGGCGGCGAAAGCCTCCGGGGTTTCGGCCGGCAGCAGTTCGGAGCCTGTCGCTTCAAGGTATGACTTGAACTCCGGCTCCGCGCCGATCCGCACCAGGGCGGCGCGCAGCGTACCCGCAAGCTCGGCGGACAGCTTGGGCGGCGCATAAATGCCACCCCAACTCACCAGGCTGAAGCCGGGGTAGCCGGATTCCGCGATCGTCGGCACGTTGGGAAGCTGCGCAGCGCGCGTCTCGCCGGACACTGCCAGCGCACGCAGGCGCCCGCCGAGTATCTGCGGCTGGACCGCGGAGATCAATCCGGAGACGAAGTCCAGGCTCTTGGCCGCCACCGCATTGGCGGCATCGATTGCGCCCTTGTAGGGGACGTACTGGGCATCCAGCCCCGGCACGCGCAGGCGCAGGGTTTCAAAGGTCATCTGCCCGGGAGTGCCGATGCCGCCGGAACCCCAGTTGAGCTTGCCCGGTTGCGCCTGGATGGCGCGGATGAGGTCGGCCAGGGTCTTGTAGGGCGTGTCGGCGTGCACGGCGATGACGAAACCGGACGCCGAGAAGCGCGGCACGAGCGCGACGAAGTCGCGCGGCACGTCGATCTTGGCGCCCATGGCCTGCAGCGTGAGGTGACCGATATGCAGGTAGCCGATGTTCGAGCCGTCGGCCGCGGAGGTCGCCAGCGCCTGGGCGCCGATCATGCCGCCGGCCCCCGCCTTGTTGTCCACGATCACGTTGACCCCGAGGTGATAGGCCAGGCGGTCGGCGAGTCGGCGGCAAAAGGCATCGACGCCGCCGCCGGGCGGCACCGGGGCCATGAAGCGCACCGTGCCGACCGGCCAGCGGGCGGGCTTGGGTTGCGCGCCGAGCCGCGATGAAGCGGCCATTCCCAGGCCGACCATCGCCGTCAAAGCGCGGCGGCGCGCGGGGTCCAAAGGCATTTCCTGTCTCCTCGACCGATCGTCACTGCGATCGTGAGTTTCGAGCGTATCACAGCGCCTTGGCCGATAATGATCCGCAACGCCCGCCGCGAAATCGTTCGGGCCGCAACCAGGGGGAAAAGGAAAATGAGCGACGAGCGCGCCGTGCGCGAGACATTTGGTGGCCGCGTGGGCAGCACCGCGGCGCAGAGCACGCCGCATTGGACGGCCCGCCCGGCGCCGCCGGCCGGCAGCCCCAACGTGCTGGTCATCGCGCTCGACGACACCGGTTTTGCGCACCTCGGCTGTTTCGGCTCCGACATCGACACCCCGAATATCGACGCGATCGCCGCGCGCGGCATCCGCTACACCAACTTTCACACCACCGCGTTGTGCTCGCCGACGCGCGCGTGCCTGCTCACCGGGCGCAACCACCATTCGGTCGGCATGCGTTTCCTGTCCAATGTCGACACCGGCTTTTCCAATTGCCGCGGCCAGATCACCGCGCGCGCGGCGACCACTGCCGAGGTGCTGCGCGCGCACGGCTATGGCACCTGTGCCTTGGGCAAGTGGCATCTGGCCAACATGGAGGATTGCGGGCCGTCCGGTCCCTTCGACCAGTGGCCCCTGCAGCGCGGCTTCGACCATTACTACGGCTACATGGGTGGCGCCACCGACCAATACTCGCCTGAACTGACCATCGGCAACCGGCCGGTCGCGCCGCCCAGCCGGCCCGGCTATCACCTCTCCGAGGACCTGGTCGAGCAGGCGATGGCCTACGTCACCACGCACACCACGGGCGGCAATCGCCGGCCGTTCTACATGTACCTGGCCTTCGGCGCGACCCACTCGCCGCACCAGGCGCCGCCTGAGTTCATCGACAAGTACCGCGGCCGCTACGACCGCGGCTGGGACGAGACCCGCGCTGCCTGGTTCGCCCGCCAGCGCGAACTGGGCATCGTCCCGGCGCACGCCGAGCTCTCGCCGCACAATCCGGATGTCAAGGCCTGGGACGAATTGCCGGACGACGCGCGCCGCCTGTATGCGCGCATGCAGGAGGCCTTCGCGGGGTTCCTCGACCACACCGACAAGCAGGTCGGGCGGCTGATGGATTTCCTGCGCCAGGTCGAGGCGCTCGACAACACGCTGGTGATCTTCATTTCCGACAACGGCGCCAGCCAGGAGGGCGGCGCGCACGGCATGCTGAACGAGCTGGCGTATTTCAACCGCGAGGCCGAGAGCGTCGCCGACATGATCGGCAGGATCGACGAAATCGGCGGCCCGCGCCTGTACAACAACTATCCGCGCGGCTGGGCGCAGGTGGGCAATACCCCATTGCGCTTCTACAAGCAGAACACCCACGAGGGCGGCATCCGCGACCCGATGATCGTGTCCTGGCCCGCGCGTATCGCCGCGCGCGGCGAGTTGCGCGACCAGTACCACCACGTGATCGATATCCATCCGACCATCCTCGAGTGCATCGGCATCGCCGCGCCCGAGACCTACCGCGGCGTGCCGCAGCTGCCTGTCGAGGGCGTCAGCTTCGCCTACAGCTTTACCGAAAGCGCGGTGGCCACGCGGCACACTACCCAGTACTACGAGATGCTCGGCCACCGCGCCATCTGGAAGGACGGCTGGAAGGCAGTCACGCGCCACAAGCAGGGCGAACCTTTCGAGGACGATCGCTGGATGCTCTATGACACGACTGCGGATTTTGCCGAGTGCCGCGACCTGGCCGAGGCGCGGCCGGACAAGCTCAGGGAGATGGTTGAGGCATGGTGGCTGGAGGCCGGCCGCTACAACGTGCTGCCGCTGGATGACCGCAGCACCGAACTTTTCATCATGCGCCGGCCGGATGCGCGCGGTCCGCTACTGGCGCAGCGCTTCCGCCCGGGCACGCCGCACATCGATCGATTCGCCGTGCCCGACATCCGCAACCGCTCCTTCACCATCCGCGCCACGTTCACGCGCGCGACCGCGGGCGCTGAGGGCGTGCTGGTTGCCTGCGGTGCCGCGACCGGCGGCTACAGCCTGTATGTCAAGGACAATCGCCTGGCCTTCGTCTACAACCGCATCGGCAAGCCTACGCTGATCCAGAGCGCCGACACGCTGCCGGTCGGCCGCTGCGAAGTGGCGCTGCGGTATGTGAAGACAGCCGACAACGAAGGCACGGCGACGCTCCTGGTCGACGGGCGCGAGGTCGGCGCTGCACCACTGCGCCTGGCGCCGTGGCGCCAGACCATGTACGGCATGGACATCGGCGCCGACCACGGCTCGACGGTCACTGACGCTTACAGCAGCCCCTTTGCCTTCACTGGCACGCTGGAGCATGTCGACTACGAATTGGGAACCGACCGCAACGACTTCAAGCGTGCCGCGACGATCGAAGCCAAGAACGCGCTGGCGGACCAGTAGTTCTTTCTGGCTGCGGGCGCTCGCGCGCTGTGCGCGTCGCCCGCGTCAGCCTGCGACCCAGGGCGCCTCGCGGCTGTAACTCTTCTCGAAGCCTTCAATCTCCGCGATCAGTCCGCGCGTGAATCCGATCTCATCGACCCCCGCGAGCATCATTTCGCGAAAGAACGCGTCGATCGTGAATGCGTGCGTCGCGCCGTCGGGTTCGACGACCTGCGATGCCTCCAGGTCCACGGTCAGTTGCGTGCCCGGTTTCTCCGCGATCATCTTGCGCAGGCGCGCGCACACCGGGGCGGGCAGCCGCGCCGGGACCACGCCGTTTTTCAGGCAGTTGTTGAAAAAGATGTCTGAGAACGACGGCGCGATAAGGGCGCGGATGCCATGGTCGGCGAACGCGTATACCGCGCCCTCGCGCGAGGAGCCGCAGGCGAAGTTGTCGTTGCCGACCAGGATCTGCGCGTGCCGGAAGGGTTCGCGGTTGAGGACGAAGTCGGGCAGTTCACTGCCGTCGTCGGCGAAGCGCAGGTCGTGGAACAGAAAGCGCCCGTAGCCTTCGGAGCGCGGAAATTTGAGAAAGCGCGCCGGGATGATCTGGTCGGTATCGACGTTGATCGGCTCATAGGCCAGCGCGACGGCGGTGAGTCTGGTGAAGCGGGTGGTCATGGCAGCGCCTTTCGCTCAATTCGCGCCGAAGCGGCGGATGTCGGTGAACCTGCCGGTCACCGCTGCTGCTGCTGCCATCGCCGGGCTCATCAGGTGGGTGCGCACACCTTTGCCCTGCCGCCCCTCGAAGTTGCGGTTGGAGGTGGAGGCCACGCGCTGGCCGGCCGCGCCCAGGTCGCCGTTCATGCCTACGCACATCGAGCAGCCGGCGTGGCGCCATTCGAACCCGGCTTCGGTGAAGATGCGATCGAGTCCCTCCGCCTCGGCCTGGCGCTTGACCAGGCCTGAGCCCGGCACGACCAGTGTCGGCACGCGCGCCTTGCGCCCGCGCGCCACTTGGGCGGCGGCGCGCAGGTCCTCGATGCGGCTGTTGGTGCACGAGCCGATGAAGACGCGATCGACCGCGATGTCGGTCAAAGGCGTGCCCGGCGCGAGGCCGATGTAGGCCAGCGCCTTCTCGATCGCGGCGCGCTGCTGCGTGTCGGCAGCCGCGGCCGGATCAGGGACGCGCGCGTCGATGGGCAGCGCCTGCTCGGGGCTGGTGCCCCAGGTGACCATGGGCGCGATCTCGCCTGCGTCGAGGCGCACTTCGCGATCGAAGCGCGCTTCGGCGTCGCTCGGCAGCTTGCGCCAGCGTTCGACGGCGCGATCCCACTCTGCGCCCTGCGGCGCATAAGGCCGGCCGGCCAGATAGGCGTAGGTGGCGTCGTCGGGCGCAATCATGCCCGTGCGCGAGCCGCATTCGATCGACATGTTGCATACCGTCAGGCGTTCCTCGATGCTCATGGCGCGGAATACCTGGCCGGCGTACTCGATGGCGTGGCCGACCGCGCCGGCGGTGCCGATCCTGGCGATGATGGCGAGGATCACGTCCTTGGCCGATATGCCCGGTGCGCGCACTCCGTCGATGGAAATGCGCATGGTCCTGGGCCGGGTCTGCCATACCGTCTGGGTGGCCAGCACGTGTTCGTTCTCGGACTGGCCGATGCCGAACGCAAAGGCGCCCAGCGCGCCGTGCGATGCGGTGTGGCTGTCGCCGCACACCAGGATGATGCCCGGCAGGGTGATGCCCTGCTCCGGTCCGACCACATGCACGATGCCCTGGCGGATGTCGTCCAAGGGGAAGGACACCACACCGTTGTCGCGCATGTTGTCGATGTAGGTCGGCAGCATGCGGCCGATTTCCGGTGTCGCGGCATCCTCGTTCTTGCGGCTCCAGGTCGGCACGTAGTGGTCCGGCGTGCCGAAGGTCTGTCGCGGCCGGCGCACCTTGATGCCGCGCGCACGCAGGTTGGCGAAGGCGTGGAAGGAACCGTCGTGGACGATGTGCCGATCGATGTAGAGCAGGCATTGTTCACCGCGTCGCGTGATGACGTGGCGATCCCAGATCTTGTCGAAGAGGGTTTGCGCGACTGGCATGGGGTGGAGTCCCGAATGGTTGTCGTGGTTGTCGGTTTGCCGAAGGCTCAGGTTGTCACAAGGGCCGGCGCTGCGTTAAGCGAGACGAGCGCCCTCAATTACTGCCGCGCGCAATTTGCGCCGCGCGTGTTCCCGCGCTGCGTCCCTGCGTGACCGCGGACAGCAATCCGCCGCCGGAAAAGTACCCCCAGCGCGACGGCCCGGACATGCCGCGCGCCGCGCCACCACCGGCGAAGAGGTTGGGGAAGGCACTGCCGTCCGGGCGCAGCACGCGGGTGGCCGTGTCGATCACCAGCCCCCCCTGGGTGTGGAACAGGGCGCCGGTGACCTTGACCGCGCAAAACGGCGCGCGCAGCGGCTCCTTGCCGCGAAAGTCGCGGCCGAAGCGGTCTTCGCCGCGCCCGGCGCAAAGTTCGCCCACCTCCGCCACGGTCGCTTCCAGGGCATCGGCAGGCACGCCGATCATCTGCGCCAGCGCACGGATGGTGGGCGCCTTGCGGATGCCGCCCAGCGCAGCCACCTGGTCGTAGTCGGTGAAGCCCAGGATCGGCTTTTCGCGCACCTCGTCGTAGATGTTCCACGCGAAGCGCCCGGGCTGGGCGATGGTATCGACGGCCTGTTCCGAATAGCCGCGCACCTCGTTGGAAAAGCGCTGCCCCAGCGCGTTGACCTGGAACCCGCCTGGCATGAGCAGGCCCCAGTTCATCGGGTTGCCGTAAGGCGTCGCCACTGCGCCATGGCCCTGGTAACTGCCCAGGTCGGCCATGGCCGCGCCCAGTTCGCGTCCCCAGGCGATCGCGTCGCCCTGGTTGCCGGCGTGGCCCCAGTATTCGGCATCGGCGATCTCCGGGATCAGTTCGCGCACCATTTCCTTGTTGCCGCCGAAACCGCAGCAGGCCAGCGCCAGCGCCTTCAAGCCCACCGTCTCCAGCGTTCCGTCGGGACGCGCGTAGCGCACCGCGGTGACGCGGCCGTCGGCAGTGGCATAGAGGTCCGTGGCGCGCGCCCCGGTCACCAGGTCGATCTGCCTGCGATCGGCCGCGGCCAATAGCGCGCCCTGCAGTTCGGTCCCGGTGCGGTTGGGGGTGCCGTGCATGCGCAGCACCGAATGCCCGGGGTAGAGAAAGCCCTCGACCAACTTGAAGGCGACGCCGTGCACCTCCGCCAGCCAGTCGACGGTGGGGCCGGAAGCCTCCGCCACCATGCGCACGATCGCCGCATCGGTCTGTTGCTTGGCCTTGGCCAGGATGTCACCCGCCAGGAGCTCGGGCGAGTCGTCGATGCCCAGGCTCTTTTGCAACTTGGTGCCGGCAGCGGGGATGAGGCCGGTCGATAGCGAGGTGCTGCCGGTGGGCTTGGTGTCGCGCTCCAGCACCAGCACTTCGGCGCCGGCCTCCTTGGCGGCCAGGGCGGCGGTCAGCCCGCAGGCACCCGCGCCGATGACGACGACATCGACCGTGTACTCGAAGCGGGCCTCGCTGGCCGACAGGACCGGCATGATCGGGCGCTCGCCTTAGTGCGCCGTCGTCACGGGATGAGCACCAGCGAGCCTTGCGTGGCGCGGCTCTCGATGAAGCGATGCGCGTCGGCTGCCTGGGCCAGGGCGAATTTCTTCTGCACGCGCGGCCGCACCGCGCCGCTCGCCAGCACGGCGAAGAATGCCGCCGCGCAGGCGTCGAGTTCGGCGACGTTGGCGGTGAAGTCGCCGAGCTTGGTCCAGGTAAGCACCAGGCTTTTCTCGCGCAACTGGTTCAGGGACACCGGCGGCACCGCGCCGGACGAACTGCCGAAGCAGATCATGCTGCCGCGCGGGGCCAGGCAGGCAAGCGATGCCTCCCAGGTGTCACGGCCGACCGAATCGTAGACGGCATTCACTCCCGCTCCACCGGTCAGCTCGCGCACCCGCGCCGGCCAGTCATCGCGGCCGTGCACGAACACCTGCGCGTAGCCGTTGGCGCGCGCCAGTTCGACCTTGTCGGCGGCGCCGACGATGCCGACTGCCTGCGCGCCCAGTGCCTTCAGCCACTGACCCGCAATCGATCCGACCCCGCCTGCGGCGGCGTGAAAGACCACGACCTCGCCGGGTTGCACCGTGTGCACGCGGCGGATCAGGTACTCGACCGTCATGCCCTTGAGCAGCGAGGCAGCGACGACTTCATCGGCGATGCCCTCCGGCACCTTGACGCATGCGTCGGCGGGAAAGTTGCGCGCCTCGCAGTAGGAGCCCAGGGGGCGCGCCGCGTAGGCGACACGGTCGCCGACGGCAAAGCGCGTCACGCCAGCGCCCAGGGCCTCGACCACGCCCATGCCTTCCATGCCGATCACGGCGGGGCGTTCCAGCGCGCGCGACTCGGCGTAGTCGCCGCGCCGCGCGTGGGTATCAGTGAAATTGACCCCGATGGCGCGGTGGCGGATGCGCACCTCACCCACGCGCGGCGGACTGTCGGGTACTTCCTCGAAGACCAGTTCCTCGGGGCCGCCGTAGCGGTGGATGCGGATCGCGCGTGTCATGCCTGCGGCCTGGGTGCGTCGGCGGACCGGGGCAACATGACGGCGCGCGCATGTTCCGGAGAGGCAAGGTGGCGATTGGCGGGCTCGATCATTGCGGTACGCAGATCATCCGGCAAGCGCAAAGTATAGGTGGCACAGGCTGGTTCAGGCTCTTGGTCCAAGGGAAAAAAAATGGCGGCCCGCGGGCCGCCATGGCGGAACATCCGGTCGATCAGTCGGCGTATTGCCCGGCTTTCTTGATGATCGGGTCCCATTTGGCGATTTCCGCCGCCAGGTGGCTGCGCAGGCCTTCCGGCGTCGCCTTGGCCGGCGGCACGATGATCGCCCCCAGCTTGTCCATGGCCGACACGAATGCCGGATCCTTGAGCGCCGCCTGCAGCGAGGAAACCAGCTTGTCGACCACCGGCTTGGGCGTGCCTTTTGGTGCGTACAGCCCGTGCCAGATGGCCAGATCAAAGCCCTTCAAGCCTTGCTCATCGAGCGTGGCCAGGTTGGGCAGCGAGGAAGCGCGCACGCGCGTGGTGGTGCCGTAAGCCTTGACGCGCTTGGTCTCGATCAACTGGGTGGTCTGGGTGGTCTGGTCGCACAGGAGTTGCACCTGACCTCCCTGCAGGTCGGTCATGGCCGGCGCCGTGCCCTTGTAGGGGATGGTCTGCAGGTCAATCTGGATGGTGCTCATGAAGAGCAGGCCGCACAGGTGCGAGGCGGCGCCCAGGCCGGCGTTGGCGAGATTGACCTTGTCGCGGTTGGCGCGCAGGTAGTTGATGAGTTCTGGATAGGTGTTGGGCGGGAAATTGTTGTTGCCCACCAGCGTCATCGGCACATCGACAATCTGGCCGATGTATTCGAGGTCGGTGAGCGGGTTGTAGCTCATCTTGCGGTACAGGGCCGGCGAGGTCGACATGCCGATATGGTGCAGCACGATGTTGTAGCCGTCGGGCGCCGACTTGGCGACCTTGGCCACACCTACGTTGCCGCCGGCTCCGGGGAGGTTCTCGACCACCACGGTGCCGCCGAGGGGCTTGGCCATGGCCTGCGCCAGCTGGCGGGCCACGGTGTCAGACGGGCCGCCGGCCGCGAACGGCACGACCAGCGTGACCGGTTTGGTCGGGAAGGCCTGCGCTTGTGCGCCTGCCGCCATGGCGGCCAGCACGCCTGCGGCCAGGATTCGCATGCTCTTGGTCACGTCTTGCTCCTTGTAGGGATGAGTCGAGTTGATCCTCGAAGCGCCCGAATTCTAGGGCCCGGCCCCGCGCGTTGTCAGCCGGGATAACCCCAAGGCTTGATCCAGCGCAAACGCCATGGCCACCGGCGCCGCGTTACACCACCTCGGCGATGGCGCGTCCCAGGTCCATGGTGCCGGCCTTGCCGCCGATGTCCGGCGTGCGCGGCGCGCCCGAATCGGGCGCGAGGGCCTTCTCGATGGCGCGCTCGATCGCGGCGCTTGCCTCTTTATGTCCGAGGTGTTCCAGCATCATCGCCCCTGACCAGATCTGCCCGATCGGGTTGGCGATGTTGCGGCCGTAGATGTCCGGCGCCGAGCCGTGCACCGGCTCGAAAAGCGAGGGGAACTTGCGCTCCGGGTTGAGGTTTGCCGACGGCGCGATGCCGATGGTGCCCGCGGTCGCCGGCCCCAGGTCGGAAAGGATGTCGCCAAAAAGGTTGGAGCCGACGATGACGTCGAAGCGCTGCGGATTCAGGATCATCTGGATCGTCAGCCCGTCGATGTGGTACTGATTGGTCTTGACCTGCGGATAGTCGCGCGACAAGGCGGCGAACTGCTCGTCCCAGTAGGGCATGGTGATCGAGATGCCGTTGGACTTGGTGGCCGAGGTGAGGAGCTTGCGTTCGCGGCGCATCGCCAGCTCGTAGGCGAACTTCATGATGCGCCGCGTGCCGTGGCGCGTGAAGGTGGAGGTCTGCTGCGCCATCTCGCGCTCGGTGCCGGCGAAGAGGCGCCCGCCCACGGATGAATACTCGCCCTCGGTGTTCTCGCGCACCACGTAGTAGTCGATGTCCCCGGGCTTGCGGCCCGCCAGCGGGCAAGGGATGCCCGGCATCAGGCGCACCGGGCGCAGGTTCACGTACTGGTCGAACTCGCGGCGAAAGTGGATCAGCGAATCCCACAGCGAGACATGATCGGGCACGATCGAGGGCATGCCGGTGGCGCCGAAGAAGATGCAGTCGTGCCCGCCGATCTTGTCTTTCCAGTCCTTGGGCATCCAGTAGTTGTGTTTGGCGTAGTTGTCGCAGGACCAGTCGAAGTGATCGTATTGCAGCGTGATGCCGAACTTGCGTTCGACGGCATCCAGTACGTGCAGTGCAGGCGGCATGACTTCGCGGCCGATGCCGTCGCCGGGGATGACTGCGATGCGGTGCTTGCTCATGGGTTCTTGTTCCTTGCGAATGCGAAGTGCGGGGATGAGAGGAGCGAGAGAAGAACGTAGGTAGGGCCCATGTGCCGGGCCGTCCGATCTAGCGAAAGAATGCGAACAGGCGCGCCACCAAGGCCTCTGGCGCCTCTTCGGGGATGTAGTGGCCGCAGGGCAGGGCCTCGCCTTCGACCTCGGTGGCGTAGTCGCGCCACAGCGCCAGCGCGTTGAAGCAGCGCTCGATCACGCCCTCGGCGCCCCAGTAGACGCGCAGCGGCACGTGCAGCTTGCGCCCCGCCACGCGGTCGGCGCGGTCGTGCTCCAGGTCGATGGTGGCCGCGGCGCGATAGTCCTCGCAGATCGCGTGCACGGTACCGGGCAGTCTGGCGCAGCGTATGTACTCGGCCAGCGCCTCGGGGGCGAAGATGTCGAGCCCCTTGGGGCCGCGGCCCATCACGCCGCGCACGAAGAATTCCGGGTCGGCCTCGATCATGCGTTCCGGCAGCGGATGCGGCTGGATCAGGAAGAACCAGTGCGAGTACGCTTGTGCGAAGGCCATGTTGGTGCCCTCGTACATGGCGAGCGTCGGCGCGATGTCCAGCAGCACGGCCTTTTGCACCGCCGCGGGGTGGTCCAGGCACAAGCGGTGCGCGACGCGCGCGCCGCGGTCGTGGGCGCAGATCAGGAAGCGCTCATGGCCCAGGGCGCGCATGAGATCGACCATGTCGCGCGCCATCTCGCGCTTGGAGTAGTTGTAGTGGTCCGGTTTTCCCGCCGGCTTCGCGCTGTCGCCGTAGCCGCGCAGGTCGGCGGCGACGATGTGGAATTCCTTGGCCAGGGCAGGGGCCACGCGATGCCAGATGGCGCGGGTCTGCGGGTGGCCGTGCAAAAGCAGCAGCGGCGGCCCGTCGGCGCGACCGCCCGTGACGTAGGCGATCTCGACGCCGTTGACTGTGGCGCTGCCGGTGGCGAAGGAGGGAAAGAGCATGGGGCGACGATTATCGCAAACGTCGCGTACCGCGGCCGCCAGAACGCCCGGGAAACCGGCCGGCAGCGCGCCTGGCCGCGCGTGGACGGAGATGGTAAGATGAGAATCTTACATTACGAGGCAGCCATGACCTCCACCATTCTGTCGAGCAAGGGGCAGGTGATCATCCCGAAAGCGGTGCGCGATGCGCGCCGCTGGGCATCCGGCACCCGGCTCGAGGTGCGCGATACCCCGGAGGGTGTGCTTCTGGCGCCGCTCCCGGCCGGCGCCAAGACGCCGCTGGCCGCGGGACTCGCGGCGATCCGCGCGCGGGTGGCTTATCGTGGCAAAGCCTTGAGCATCGCGGAGATGGATGCCGCCGTCGCGCGCGAGGCGGCGCGACGCAAGCCCGGCCGATGACTTCGCTGGACACCAACGTCGTCGTCCGGCTGATCTTGGGTGACGATGCGAAGCAGGCGCAAGCGGCTGAGCGCCTGGTCGCCTCCGGGCCCTGCCGTGTCGCCGCCACCGTCCTGCTGGAATGCGAATGGGTGCTACGCGCCGGTTATGGACTGGAAGCCGCTACGATCGCGGCGTCGTTCCGCTCGCTCTTCGAGCTGGAGAACATCGAGGCTGCCGAGCCGACGCTGATCACCCGCGCGCTGGATGCCTACGCGGCGGGAATCGACTTCGCCGATGCCTTGCACGCCAAGCAGCGCGCACCGGGGGAGACCTTCGCGACATTCGACAAGGCGCTCGCCAAACGCGCCGGCAAAGCTGGCCTGGCGGATATCACGCTGATTCCGGTTTGAGCGCCGCGCGGCGGCCGGGTCGAGGGTGGCCGCGCGTGAATGTTGTGGAAGACAAGCCTGTAAGCGGGGTTCTGTTACGGGGTCTTCCTCGCGGTCGACCCTATGACGGCCATTCCTCTAGGCCGCCGGTCGCCCGGCGGCTCAAGCCACCTACCCGCAAGCTCGACGAGCAGCGTCAGCGCCTGCCTATTTGGTGTTGCACCGGGTAGAGGTTGCCGCGTTTCACGTCCACGCGTTGCCGCGCTTGCTCGTCTCTGTGGCCCTGGTCCTCGCGTCGCCGCGGGCGGCCGTTAGCCGCTACCCTGCTCTGTGGTGCCCCGACTTTCCTCCCGCGCCGCGGTTGCCCGCGCCGCCGGCGACCGTCCGGCTTGCTTCCGGGCGTGATTCTAGGCGGATTGACTGTACTTTCCGGCGGGATCGAACCATCGACTCCGGGAGCGGGCCAGGTGCTATGGTCGTGTCGGCCCGTTCTCTGCTCGACGTTCCAGTTCGCCCGCCTGGCACCGCGACATGCGCAGCGTGGAATGGTGCCTGCGTATGCCGCCCTCCCGGTGGTCAGGTAGACCTCGGGTGGCCCGCACCGGCAAGCCTCGACTGACCAACCGTAAAATCCTGTTTCCTGGGCTCAGGAAGCCCCGGCAGGCGGTTGCACGCGGGCTATACTCGACGGTCATGCCTGATTGGCAAGAAGCCAGGCATTCGAGGTGACAGGGGAGGCCGGCTTTTGCCAGGGCGCGCCGGAATGCTTTCCCCGTAAATCGGGAGGAAGTGTTGGCCACGCCATCCACGAATGTGGCATCGTCGTCGAGCGGCAACGCTGCGATCGACAACCGCATCAATGGACTCCTCCAAGGGAGCATATGGACATTCGCGGGTGACTCCCGCACGCTCACGTATTCCCTGAACCTGAGCGGATTTCAAGCCGGCAGTTGGACCTCCGAACGCAGAGCCGATGTCGCTGCGGCGCTCGCCCGCTGGTCTGATGTCGCCAACGTCACTTTTCAGTTTGTCGACAACGGCGGTTCCAGCCACTATGCGAGCAGCACCGCCGACCTGGCCATCATTCTCGATGGGGAGGACCTCAGTACCCGGCTCGGAGGCGCCTCGGCGGTCGGTGTGTTCCCCGACCCTGCAAGCGCGGAGTCCATTCGGATCATCGTCGATCATGGCTCGGTCTCCGCCTACCCGAATCCCGAAGGCGACATCTTCCTTGAGGATGCCTACGTCCCGTTTTCGCAACCCTATTGGGAACCGGGCGGGCTTGCGTTTTCTTACCTGATCCACGAGGTCGGGCATTCACTTGGCTTGAAGCACCCGCACGACCCGGGCGGCAACAATCGGCCCACCTTCCTTGCCCTGGGGCTTTCCGAGTACGACAACGTCCGCTACACGATCATGAGTTACGAGGGCGACGGCGCCCTGTCGGCGGGCAATCCCGAAACGCCGATGCCGTTGGACATCCTCGCGATCCAGTATCTGTACGGCGCCAACATGAGCACCGGCGCGGGTGACGATGTCTACCACATCGTCAACGACGGCCGCATCCGTACCATCTGGGATGCCGGGGGCAACGACACCCTGGATTTCTCGGGTTGGATTTCGAATCAGGGCGGGTCGTCCTCGGACTCCCCGCGTTTCGGCCTGGACGCGCGAGCGGGCGCAGTGACTCAGTTCGGCGAAGGCGGAACGATCGGCATCGCCTACAACGTCACGATCGAAAACTTGATCGGCACCCGCTATAGCGAGTTCTTGTTCGGCGACGATGCCGGCCAGACCATCACGCCCGGCGGCGGAAACGACATCGTAAGTCTCGGGTCCGGACGCGATCGGTTGATCTACCGCACTGGCGATGGCCTGGACTCGGTCACCGACGCGGGTGGCCCGATCGACATCGACTTCGGCCCCGGCATCGGGCAAAACGACCTGCGCATCATCCGCGGCGGCAACAACCTGCTCCTTCAGGTCGGCGGTGTCGATGCGATTTTCCTGGAAGGCAATGGCGCCGCGCCGCCGGTCGGCGAATGGACCTTCTCCGGCGGCGGCAGCTGGCAGCAGGCCGATGTGGACGCGCGCGCGTTGATCAACCGACGTCCTGTCGTCACGGCCGCCTGGAACGTGATCAACCCGGCCGCAAACGCGTTCGGCGCCGCGCTACTCGGGCTCACGGCCAGCGACGCTGATGGTGACCCGATCAAGCTCTACGAATTCGTCGACTTGGCCGACGGCGGGGCGACCATGATCGAGTCTGGGGGCGGGAGCGCGAGTCGCACCATAGTCGTGCGCCCCGACCAGGTCTCGTCGGTCAGTTTCTTTTCCGGCGGCGGCGACACGCGCGATCGGTTCCAGGTGCGTGTCTTCGATGGCGTCGAGTGGAGCGAGCCCGATGAGTTCACCGTGCGCTCCGGCGGCAACGTCGCGCCGGTTGCAGCGTATTCCGGCATCACCCAGGTTCAAGGCACCTATATACCAGCCAAGAATTTGTTGACCGTGACCGACGCCGACGGCGACGGCGTGCGGCGCTATCGTTTCTGGGACTCGGGCGCCGGAATGGGATTCTTCTCGCTTGGGGGAAGCGAGATTGCACCGCGCACGGTCGTCGAGGTGGACGCGGCAGACATCGGCAACCTGGTCTATACGAACAATCACTTCTCGGCCCGCGGCTTCCCGCTGGCCCAGGAAGTACTTCAGGCCCAGGTATTCGACGGTGCAGGCTGGAGCGCATGGGTGAGCTGGAACCAGATCTTCCAACTCCCCGAGAACAGGGCGCCGACGGTTAGCCTACCCCGTCGCAACCTGACCAGCGGCCAATGGTTCAAGGCGAGCGATTTGGAGATGGTGAGGAGCGACGCCGATGGCGACGCCACGACCCAGTACCAGTTTTCCGACGGCACCACCACCACGGGGAGCGCGATCCTGTGGCGCGGCGCTTATCTCCAGCAGGGTGCAACGGTTACGGTTGACGCGGCCGATCTCGGCAGCCTCTGGATGCAGGGTGGCAGCAACAACGGGACAGACGTATTTCGCGTGCGCATCAGCGATGGTTTGGCCTGGTCGGAGTGGGCCGATTTCGAGGTCGTCACGCGCGCGCCCAACCGAGCTTCTGTCTTGACCGCGACCGGCCAGAGTGTGTTTCGCAGCGGCCGGATCGTGGTCAGCAGCCTCATCAACGTTACCGACGCTGACGGCGACAGCCCGGTCCGCTACCGCTTTCTCGACACGGTGGGGGGCGGATATTTCAGCCTGCCCATAGGCAGCCCTGACAATTTCAACAACTACGCCCAGGGGCAAGCCTTCGAGGTGACAGCGGCCGAGTTTGCCGACCTGCACTACTTCGGCGGCGATCGGGAAGGCGTCGAAACGCTTTCCGCGCAGGTCTACGACGGCACGGTGTGGAGTGCGTGGACGAGTTGGAGTCAAAGGACCACTCGGCTGAGCAACGCACTGCCGACCGTTTACGCGGAGGCCGGCTATCTCCTGAGCGCCGGTCAGTGGCTGCGCGGAAGTGCCGTAAACATCGTGTACTACGACTTCGATGGCGATGCGGCCGCGCAGTACGAGTTCAGGGATGACGGTGCCGCAGCGACCAGCGCGCGCCTCTGGTTTGGCGGCGCCGATCTGCCCCAGGCGGGCTCCTTGACCGTGAGTGCGGGCGACCTTGACAAGGTGTGGATCCGCGGCGCCACCGAGAACGGGACGGAAACGATCAGCGTGCGGGCCAACGACGGAATCGGCTGGTCCGAATGGAGCAGATTCAGCCTGATCTCGCGCCTGCCCAATCGTGCTCCTGTCGTTGTCGGTGCGGGTGTCAGCGTCTCGACCAATGAGACAGTCAGGTCCGACTCCTTGATCCGTTATTCGGATCAGGATGGCGACATCATCACGGCCTACCGCTTTTCCGACCCGGTAGGTGGCGGCTACTTCACTCTGAACGGCCAGTTGCAGGCGCCTGGACAGACGATCGAAGTTTCAGCCAACAACCTGTCTCTGCTGCTCTACACCGGCGCCAATCGTCCAGGCGGCGAGCTCCTTTGGGCGCAGGTCTACGATGGGCAGGCCTGGAGCGCCGGGACAAGCTGGAACCAGCAAACCGTGCGTTCGAGCAACGTCCTGCCGACGGTGAGCGTGCCGAACCGCAACATCGCCAGCGGGCAGTGGATCAAGGCCAGCGACCTTGGGATTGTGGTGACCGACGGCGACGGCGATAGCCCGACGCAGTACCAGATCACCGACGGCAACGCCAACGCGGGCAGCACGCAACTCTGGCACAGGGGCTCCTACCTGGTGCAGGGCGGGACTCTCACCGTCAATGCCGGGGAACTGGGCAACGTCTGGGTGAAGGGCGGGGCCAACAATGGCACCGACACCTTCAGCGTGCGGGCCCACGACGGCTACGGCTGGAGCGATACCGCCGGCTTCAACCTTGTCGTTCGCGCACCCAACCGGGCGCCGGTCGTGACCAGCACCGGAACCGGCGTGGGCGTGGGTGCCACCGTGGCGGCGAGCACCCTGATCAACGTCAGCGACGCTGACGGCGACCCCGTGACTGCTTACCGATTCTGGGATACGGCGGGAGGTGGCTACTTCAGTGTCAACGGGGTGCGCCAGGCCGAAGGGGTGCAGGTCAGCATCAACGGCAGTCTCGCCCAACTCAGCTACACCGGCGGCGCCACCGCCGGCGGTAACCCGGTGTGGTTCTCGGTCTACGATGGGCAGGCCTGGAGCGCGGAGATCAACTGGGCGCAGCAGAGTGTGCGTTCGAGCAACGTCCTGCCGACGGTGAGCGTACCGAACCGCAACATTGCCAGCGGACAGTGGATCAAGGCCAGTGACTTTGGCATCGTGGTGACCGACGGCGACGGCGATAGCCCGACGCAATACCAGCTCACCGACGGCAACGCCAATACCGGCAGCACGCAACTCTGGTACGGGGGCTCCTACCTGGTGCAGGGCGGGACCCTCACCGTCAATGCCGGGGAACTGGGCAACGTCTGGGTGCAGGGCGGGGCCAACAACGGCACCGACACCTTCAGCGTGCGGGCCCACGACGGCTACGGCTGGAGCAATACTGCTGGCTTCAACCTCGTCACCCGGGCACCGAACCGGGCACCGGTGGTCGCTTCGAACAACATCCTTCTGCGCCTGTACAGCAGCCTCGATCCGACCACGCTCTTTACGGTGACTGACGCGGACGGCGACCGACCGACCATCTATCGTTTCTGGGATCCGACAACCGGTGCTGGCGGCTTCACGCGCGATGGCAACTGGCAGCAGACGCGCGTCAATATCGATGTGCCCGCCGCCGAGATCGGCAGTGTCAGTTTCGTCGGCAACGGGAGTCCGGGAGTCCCCGACAGTTTCCAGGTGCAGGTCTTCGACGGCTCCGCATGGAGCAACTGGGCCACCATCGATACGACATCTTTCTTGCCGCTGGCCGACCAAGACGTTTTTGGGACATCGGCCGGAGACGTCCTGGTCGGGGACAGTTTCACGACCTATTTCGGCGCTGCCGGCAACGACCAGTTATATATCGACTTCCCCGCGTCCGGAGCGGTCCTTGTTGGCGGTGCGGGCGCCGATACCTACACCGTGACGGCTCGATCGGGCCCCGGGGTCAATTTCATTTACGACGCGGACTCTGGCGGCGGCGACACTTTGTATTTTCCCGGATTCGCAATCCCGAGTATCTATTCGGCCATCGGCGTCATCGACGGCACGACGCTGATCCTGGGGGACCTTGCGACCAATCGCCTCGTCGTCCTGCCTTACTGGCTGGACTCGGCACGCGGCGGTATCGACAGTTTCTCCAACGGCAGCCAGACGTGGGACCGTGCCGGCGTGCAGGGCCTGCTCAGTCAATACGCCGACTATATCGAGTACCTTTCCTGGGAAGATCTCGGCTACAAGTCCTCGGAAGTGCGTCAGTTCTTCAGTGACGTATCGGCGAGCAGCGCCAATATCGATGCGGCCATGCGCGACAGCGCGCTCCGCGACCTGTATCGATCGGGAGCGACCGCTCCTTTGGCATACGCCACCAAGGTACTCGGCCGCGGCGACGACAGTTTGTCGGGCGGGACATGGCGCGACCAGACGGTCCATGTCGGCCGTCAAGGCAACGATACCTTCGGCAGCAGCTTGGGGAACAACTACAAAGTCGTAGCGCTGGGCGGGGTTGGTGACGACGAATACGTCGGCGATGGCCAGGGGCACCGCGTCGTGTTGGAGCATGGCGCATCGTCGGGCGACCGCATGCGCCTGTTCGTCGACGACCTGCGCGGCCAGGCGACGATCGTCGATGGCCGTCATTTGATGGTCCGCAACTTCTCCGCTTCCGGCATCGCCCGTTACGGGACAACACTGATCCTGGACTGGCGCGCCGCGGAAAACCGGATCGAGACCTGGACTGTCAGCACGAATTATGTGGGCCAGACGCCTACTTCGATCACCGACTACAGCTTTGACCAGTTCGCCGCCTTGATCGACGGTTTGACTTTGCCAAGCGTGACCTGGGAGCGGATCGACGGGGTCACGACGCAGTGGAACAACTTCATCACCCAGGCACAGGCCGCAGAAGCTGCCGCGACCAGCAACAGGGTGCCGACCATCGCAGGCACGGGTGCGGCAATCGGGTTCGCAACACGCACGCCACTGAGTTCCCTGTTCAGCGTCAGCGATGACGATGGCCAGACGATGAGCACCTACGTCGTCGGCAATCTGAGCGCCGGGGGACGCTTGTGGAGCAACGGCGCGTCCGTGGCTGTACCCGGCGGCGGGCTCGAAATCAGCGCCTCCGGCCTGGCGTCCTACCAGGTGTCGTCGGATGGTCTGGCCAGCAGCGTTACCTTGTCGATTCGAGCCTTCGACGGTTACGACTGGAGCAGCGAAATCACGCTGACTGCGGCTGCCCCGATCAACGTCGTTCCCATCGTCATTGGTACGAGCGCGTCTATCGGCTTCCTGAGGGGCACGCCCCTGTCTTCCCTCTTTTCGGTCCGCGATCCGGATGGTCAGCCGATCGTCACCTATCGCCTTACCGACCTGAGCGCGGGTGGTCGACTGCGGTACAACGAAGGCCCCAGCCCGAATTTGAATGAAGGCACATGGATAACTGCCGAGCAGTTGCCCTTCTATAGCCTGGCCTCAGACGGCAACGCTGCCAGCGTCTCGTTTGCGATGGACGCGTTCGACGGCTACGGCTGGAGCGGTGCAACGCCATTTACCGTGATGGCGGCCGTCAACGCCGTGCCGACGATCACCGGTACCGGCATCGGCGTAGGCTATGCGACACGCACTCCCTTGTCTTCGCTGTTCTCGGTCAGCGACCCGGAAGGTCAGGCGATGACCACCTACCGCGTCACCAATCTGACTGGCGGTGCCAGGTTGTGGCGCGATGATTACGGATTCCCCGTTGCAAACAGTGGTGAGTTCGTAATCACGGCCGTGGAGCTGAACTCGTACCGGGTCTACTCCGACGGATCGACCGGAAGTATTTCGCTGTCCATAAGCGCCTTCGACGGATTCGGGTGGAGCGCTGCGGTGACATTGACGGCTGCCTCGCCCATCAACATGGTTCCGACAGTCGCGGGCACAGGCGCGGCGGTCGGCTACGCGACGCGCTCGCCCCTGTCGTCGCTGTTCACGGTCAGCGATCCTGAAGGTCACGTGACGACGGCTTATCGTGTTGGCGGCCTGAGCGGCGACGCCCGCCTGTGGCGTGCCGGCATCCCGGTCCATGTGCCCAGTGAAGGAATCGAGATCTCCGCCGCGGACCTGGACTCGTACCGCATCTCGTCGGGCGGTTTCGCGACCAGCATTTCACTCGCTGTGAGCGCATCCGACGGATATGGCTGGAGCAATCCGACCACGTTGACTGCAGCGGCGCCGGTCAACGCGCTCCCCACCGTCACAACCACTGGCCTACAGGTCGGCTATCGGAGTCCTGGGGGGCTTGGGGCCCTGATAGTGGCCAGCGATCCGGAAGGGCGCGCGATCACCCAATATCGTGTCGAGCCCGCCGGGCCCGGCACGCTGCTCTGGTACGACGGCGCCAGGGTTTTCAGTGTTCCACAAGGCGGCGTCTTCGTGAGCGCGGACGCCCTGTTTTCCTACGGATTCTCGTCGAATGGAGATGTCGATGCCATCGCGTTCAACGTGAGCGCGTACGATGGCTATGGATGGAGTACCCCGGAAAGACTGACGGTCGGCGCGGTTCGGAACAGCGTGCCGGTGGTGACATCCGCGAACCGGACCATCGAAGGCGCATCGCGCGTACCGCTGGCGACATTGTTCAGCGTCAGCGATGCCAACGGCGATGCGATGACAAGCTACAGGGTCGAAGCACCCAACGGCGGCTTGCTCTGGTATCGGGGTGCCGTTCGCTCCGAATCCTCCATTGTCTTCAATGCCGCCGAGTTGCCGCTCTTCGAGGTGTCCGGGGATGGCTACTCGACAGCGATGACCGTGTCGATAAGCGCCGGCGATGGTTATGGGTCGAGTGCGTTGACGGCGGTGCAGGCAACCATCAACAACCCCGTACCTCCTTCGAGCGTGCATGCCTTCGGACCGACCGGACCTTTCAACGCGGTCGGCAGCGTCGCCACCGTGGCGTCGACGGTTGTGATCCCGCGCACCCAGAATGGGCTCGAGGCGTTCCGGCTGGACTCGTTCGTGCGCATCAATCCGGGGTCGGAAGCGTCGATCGCGGGATTCCAGTTCCAGGCCCTCGGTTCGAATGCGGGTTGGCCGCACGGCGCCTACCTGCAGGCGGGCTCGACCATCCTCACCGCATACGGCTCTACCGAGGCGCCGCTGGATTTGTTTACTGCGAACCTGGATCAGGCCATTTATTTGCGTGGCCGTAACTACACCAACGATACCGAGGCTTGGCGAGTACGCGTACTTGTCAACTCAACCTGGAGCGACTGGACTTCATTCAGCGTCGTTACGGGCCCGGGGACCGCGGACTATCTGCCGCCCGACTTTGCGGTTTCGGTTCGACCGATCGTTGTCGGTGCCGCGCCGGCCACCTACGTCGACTGGGTGGGCAGGGGCGACTCCGATGCGTATCGGTTCTCCGTGGGAACGTCCGGATCCCTGCACCTGGATTTTTCGAACCTTGACGATGCGGTGCGCATCGGTCTTTCACGCGACCTGGGTGGTGGCAATTTTCAAGCAGTGTCGAGTTCTTCCTACAGCGGTGCGGCCTCGGTCTCGCTCGCCGGCGGGTTCCCGGGTTTTCCGGTCATACCTGGCCACCCGAGCGCTGCCACTCTCGCGGCGGGGGGCTCGGCCACCTACAATCTGACCCCCGGCGACTACCAGCTCACGCTCAGTGCCCCGCTCGACCCCGTGTACATGTCGCCGCTGGGCAATACGCGTTACCGCATGGACGTCACCTTCCAGTAGCGAACCGTTCCCGCAAAGGACAGCGACATGCATGACGAAATCTTCTCCGACCGTATCGGCGAAATTACCCTCACCGGGCCGCTGGCGCGGCTCGACCTGGTGAGCCTGTCGGCGACCGAGAAGGACGCGGAAGGCAAGCCCAAGCCCGTGCTGCGGCAGCGGGTGGTCATGCCCATCGACGGTTTCGTGCAGTCCTTCGGCCTGATGGCCCAGGTGATGCAACAACTCGAAAAGCAGGGCCTGGTGACGCGCAACGCGGCGCCAGGTGAGGTCCGGCCGACGTCGCCCGCTGCAGCGGCGCAGTCGCCCAACTTCAAGTAGCCGACGCGGCGGCGTAGGCCCGCGCGGCGGCCGAAGATTCTCCGGCCGGAGCCTGGTCGTTAGACAATAGGCCATGAGCGCAACGTCGGCGAGCCGCAGCACTGCCCTCGAATGCCTGAGCGCGGTCGCGCGCCATCATGGCATCGACCTGGCGCCTGATCGCCTGCGTCATGACTTTGCGTTGGCCGAAGGTGAGCCGTCGACCGACACCCTGGTTCGCATCGCTCACGAACGTGGCCTCAAGGCGCGCGCGGTCAGGCTTGACTGGGATGCATTGCGCCGGCAGCCAGCCGGCGCGTTTCCGCTGCTGTTGCGCCTGGCCAATGGCAACTGCGTCGTCGCCCTTGGTTTTCGGTCGATCGCAGCGTCCGCAGGATCTGTGGCTCCTGTTGGTGTGGCAGGGTCGGGTGCGGCTCCGCCGGGCAGTGCCTCCGCGCCTGGCGCCGACCCTGAACTCGTCGTCGCCGATCCGCTGGCCGACGGTGGCAAGCACCTGCCGCTCGATCGCGAACGGCTGGGCTCGGCCTGGGCAGGCGAGGCGGTGTTGATCGGCCGCGCATTCGCGCTCAGCGACGAAAGCCAGCCTTTTGGTCTGCGCTGGTTCGTACCTGCGCTGCTGCGTGAGCGCAGCGTGCTGCGCGATGTCGCGCTGGCGGCACTGGCCCTGCATGTGGTCGCGCTCGGGCTACCGATCTTTTTCCAGATCGTCATCGACAAGGTGCTCGCTCACCAGAGCTATTCGACGCTCTACGTCCTGGCTGCCGGCGTCGTGTTGTGCCTGCTGTTCGAGGCGGTCTTCGGCTTTCTGCGCCAGTACCTTCTGCTCTACGCGACCAGCAAGATCGACATGCGCCTGTCGGCGCGGGTGTTCTCGCACCTGATGGCGCTCCCGGTCGTCTTCTTCGAACGTGTGGCCGCCGGGGTACTGGTGCAGCACGTCCAACAGGCGCGCAGGGTGCGCGAATTCCTTACCGGGCGCCTGTTCGTCACGCTGCTTGACGCCTCGGTGTTGGTGGTCTTCATCCCGGTGCTGTTCTTCTACAGCCCCAAGCTGACCGGCATCCTGCTCGCCTTCTGCCTCGCGATCGCCTGCGCGATCGGCCTGGTCATCGTTCCCTTCCGCAACCGGCTGTTGCGCCTGTACCAGGCCGAGGCGGCGCGCCAGGGTCTGCTGGTGGAGTCGATCCACGGCATGGGGACCATCAAGGCGCTGGCGCTGGAGCCGCGCCAGCGGCGCGACTGGGAGGAGAAGACCGCGCAGGCGGTCGACCTGCACTTCCGCGTCGGCCGCATCTCGGCGCTCGCGCACGGCGCCACTTCCCTGCTCGACAAGCTGATGCTGGTGGCCATCATCGTCGTCGGCGCGATCGACGTCTTCGCCGGCGCGCTGTCGGTCGGCGCGCTGGTCGCTTTCCAGATGCTGTCCGGCCGGGTCTCGGGCCCGCTGGTGCAACTGGTGTCGCTGATCCACGAATACCAGGAGACCGCGCTCTCGGTGCGCATGCTGGGCGAGGTCATGAACCGGCCGCCGGAAACGCCTGCCGGCGCACGCGGGCTGCGCGTTCCGCTGGCCGGGGGCATCATGTTCGAAAACGTCGTGTTCTCCTACGTTCCCGGGCAGCGCGTCATCGACAACGTCTCGTTCAACCTCCCGCCCGGAACGATGATCGGCGTCGTCGGCCGGAGCGGCAGTGGCAAGACCACGCTGGCGCGTCTGATCCAGGGCCTCTATCCGGTGCAGGAGGGCGTGATCCGGCTGGACGGCCAGGATGCGCGCGAGATCGATCAGCAACACCTGCGCTCCTCGATCGGCGTCGTATTGCAGGAGACGTTCCTTTTCAAGGGGACGGTGCGCGACAATATCGCGGTATCGCGGCCGGACGCGACGCGCGAGCAGATCTTGGCTGCGGCGCATGCCTCCGGCGCCGCCGAATTCGTCGAACGCCTGCCGCAGGGGATGGACACCGTGCTCGAGGAAGGAGCGACCAATCTTTCCGGCGGACAAAAGCAGCGCCTGGCGATTGCGCGCGCTCTCTTGCGCGATCCGCGCATCCTCATCTTCGATGAAGCCACCAGCGCGCTCGATCCGGAATCCGAGAACGTCGTGCGCCGCAACCTGGCCGCGATGCGCCAGGGCCGCACCGTGGTCATGATCACCCACCGTCTCACCTCGCTGACCGGCGCCGACGCCATCCTCGTCATGGATCGCGGCCGCATCGTCGGCTACGGCAGCCACGCCGAGCTCGTGCAACGCCCGGGGCTCTACCAGGAACTATGGCGGCAGCAGACCAGCTTCGTCGCCTGATCCGTCGCGCCGTCGGCGACGAGGCGATTTTCGCCGGCTTTCGCTCGGCCGCGGCCGCGATCGAGGAGCGGCCGCCGCCGTTTATTGCGCGCGCCGTGCTTTTCGCCTTGCTCGCGTTCATCGTGGCCCTCATCGTCTGGGCGAGCCTGGCGCAGGTCGATCAGATCGTCATCGCCCAGGGACGCATCGTCACCTCCGCGCAGACCATCGTGATCCAGCCGCTGGAGACGGCGGTGGTCCGCGAACTGCGCGTGCGGGTCGGGCAGAACGTCAAGAAGGGCGAGATCGTCGCCACCCTCGACCCGACGTTCTCCTCTGCCGACGCCGCGCAGATCCGCCAGCGCCGCGACAGCCTGGGCGCCGAGATCGCGCGCCTCGAGGCCGAGTCGCGCGAGCGGCGCTACGTCGCGGCTGCGGGCAATGCCGACGCCGCGCTGCAGGCCGACATGTACGACAAGCGCGCCGCCGAGTACGGCTCGCGCATCAAGTCCTTCCAGGCCGATATCGCGCGGCTCGATGCCGACCTGCGCGGCACCATCAAGTCCCGCGAGGCGCTCAAGGCACGCCTGGACAGCGTGCGCCAGATCGAGAAGATGAAGGACGACCTCAAGGAAAAGCAGTTCGTCTCGCCGATGGCGGTGCTGGAAAGCCGCGAGAAGCGCCTCGAGGTCGAGACGGCCTATGAAGACTCGGTCAACAAGTCGCAGCAGCTGCGCGAGCAGCTCGCCCAGGCTCGGCACAACCAGGAAGCCTTCGTCAAGCAGTGGCGCCAGAAGATCCTCGAGGACCTGGTCAAGGCGCAGCGCGAGCGCGATGCCCTGCAGGAGCAGCTGACAAAGGCGGAGCGCCGCAATACGCTGGTCGAACTGGCCTCGCCGCTGGACGCGACCGTGCTGGAGATCCACCGCCGCTCGGCAGGCTCGGTCGCCAAGGAGGCCGAGCCGCTCTTGACCCTGGTGCCCGCCGACAGTCCGCTGGAAGCGGAAATCCAGATCGCCGCCGACGACATCGGCTTCGTGCGCAAGGGCGATGTCGTGCGCGTCAAGATCGACGCCTTTCCGTTCCAGAAGCACGGCAGCATCGACGGCACGCTAATCGTCGTCGGCGCCGATTCCTTCCTGGCCGAAGGCGGCACCGGCGGCGCGGCGGCGGCCAGCAACGCCCGCGCCGGCAACCGTGCCTTTTTCCCGGGGCGCGTGGCGGGCTTCAGCAACACCCTGATCCGCGTGCCGCCGGACACCCGGCTGACACCGGGCATGACCTTGACCGCCGAGATCAAGATCGGCCGGCGCTCGGTGATTTCCTACTTCCTCTACCCGCTGATCAAGGCGTTTGACGAAAGCATCCGGCGGTATTGAAAGCGGGCAGCCTTCCGCATCACAGCACCACCTGGCGCGGGCCGGCTAAGCGATGGTCGCTTGGCTCCAGCCAGCCCAGGGGCTCCAGGCCTGGCCGTCGTTGGCGCGCACCCACAGGGTCTCGCTTTGCGGGCTGGGCGCGCCGACGTACCGGAGGTTGCCCAAGCCGGTGCCAGTCACCGGGATCGCCTGCCCGGCTGCCTGCGCGACGCCGTTGATCGCAAAATACCCCGCGCCCGCGCTGTCCCAGAACTCATACGAGCTGATCGCATCGCCATCAACAAGTCTGGCTATACACAAACTGGCCATCGAGTTGGACTTCCGCCAGGTGTCGGCGCTGCTGCTTCGGTTCTTTTCCTCAAGGCAGCAAGGCCAGTTCCATGCGGTAGTTGGTCCCAGCGGTCAGTGACGCGTTGTCGGGACCTGCCCATGCCACATCGAGCCAAGGCGCAAAATTTCCAGGTGAAGGCAATGAAAGATCGAGACTAAAGCTGCCTCCCGATTCAACCTGGCCACTTGCCCAGTCCCGATAGCCCGAATCGTAGTAACGAGCAGTCACGCTTAAGGGGCCAGATACCTCGCTGATGGTAAGGCGAGCCGTCGCGGTGCTGGCGACATTCCACGATTCGAGCGCGTAGAAATCGTGGCTGTCAAGTCTTCCTACCCAGTTGGAAAACATTCGCGAGGACCCGGGGGTCATTTGATCAACCAGGATGACCGGACTGCCACCAACGAATAGATGCCCGCCGGCGCCTGGATCTTCAGGCAGGTGTGCGACTATCGCATCTGCCCACGGGCTCCAATCGATGCCATCGTAAGCGCGTACCGAAAAGACGTCCGCCGTTGGAATGCCTTGGTTGCGATGCACCCAGAGGTCGGCCAGGTTGGCCCCGCCTGCACCAACCACGACAGAAGCTAACGATTCCCCAGACCGACCCATGCTGATCCGGGCACTCTCGGGAGACAGATCAAGGTCACGAATCTCGATAGCGATGATCGCATCGTCGTCACGGTCTATCCACGTACCGAGGTTCCAGGCACTCGCAACAGGCAGGCTATCAACCGAGGGGTTGGAAAATATGAGGGGTTGTCCCGAGCCGGCTGCGAACTCGGGTGCGTTGTTCAAACCGCCAACGGTTACATACTCAACACGCGTTAACGGCCCCCAGTCGAGACCATCGAAAGCCCTTACTTCCAAGCTGTGAATGTTGTTTGGGTGGTTCCAGGGAATTACTTCGAGTTCGCTTAGGCTTGCATTGTCCACAAACACAGACCACCCGGCGGGCTGTCCGCGCAGGACCATCGTGCCGCGCCCGTATTGGCCGCCGAAGCTGACCCAGAACTTTTCTATGCCGTCGCCATCGAGGTCAGTCGCGCTTATGAGGTCCGCTACTGAAACCGACGCGCCAGCCTGAAGGGTGCTCGTAAGACCGACAACGGTCGGCGCGCGATTCGCGGCGAGCGCGTCCTCACGGCTGGACAGCCTTGCGATTTGAGCATTCCAATCCGCTGCGGAAACCGCCAAGTCGCTCCACCCGTAGTGTGGGACATTCGCCGCCGCGATGCGCGTTGCTACCTCCGACCAGGTATAGGTTCTGCTGGAAACGGAGTTGAACTGATTCAAATAATACTCCGTGAAAAACTCGATTCGATTTGCCGAATGTTCCCAGTCAACCAGTAGAACGGGCGCGATGGGGTCACGAATCCACAAGTGCCTGCCATCGATGATCGCTGTATCAGCGCTGTCGAAGCGAGGTCGCTGACTACCTGATGGAGTGCGCCAAAGTTGCAGGGTGTCATCGCCCCCTGCTCCTCGTTCAATAATAACTGCGGGTGCACCTACCGAGTAAGTGTCCATGCCAGCGCCACCCAGAAGCGCGACGTTTGTGGCGCTGGTCGTAGTGTAGTTACCGTGGCCCCAGGCGGCGTAGTGGCCGGAGGAAGAGCCCCACCAGCTCCCGAGAGAATCGTTTCCTTCACGCCCGAACTCCGCCCACCGATGGTAGCCGCCAGGCGCATAGGTGCCAGGTGTGGTCACGCGTTCGAGGAGCTGAAACGGCGAATCCGTGCGCCAGGCAATCCTCTCGCCTATGGACCGCGTGAAATCCCCGAACGATTCGTTGAACGACGAGGCGAGTTGGAGTTTCTCCAATCCTGAATCAAAGAGTCCGGGCTCGAAACCGAAGTCCTCGGATGTGAAATCCAGAACGAAGTAACTGTCAAACCAATAGTCCGGTGTGACTTCCCAGAAATTCTCGACAAGCTCGCCATCAGGGTCTCGCGGGACAATTCGACTGTCGATTGAATACAGACCGTAGAAAGGATGGCCATTTTCGCCCTCGTCTCTTCTCATTTCGATCTGAGTTTCACCGCGCTTGTAGTTCACATAAACAATGTACCTATCCAACGCGAGATCTGCGATCAGCAGGTGTCGATCATCAATCCAGGCTGCTGCCATGCGACCAAACGGCATGCTGGAAAGTTCGAAGATAACAAGGCCGTGGTTCAGTGCGCTTGGGTTTTCCCGGTCGACATTGTCAAGAACGACTGTCAGCGAGCCACGTGCCCGCTCTGTGACCACATAGGTATCGCGGCCGTCTCCACCAACAAGCCATTGATACGAATTCGGTTCATCTACGACCAGCTTGTCCGGGCCTCTACTACTGAAGTAAATCGCATTCTCGGCGTTCGTATAGACATTGTGAAACTCGTCTCCGAACACGAATTGCCCTGGCACGGGAATCGTAGTCGTAATTGTGAAAGTTCTCCATTCGCTCCAGGCCGTACCGTCGTACACCTGAACCCAGATCACTTCTGGCTCGCCGATGTCGTCGCCAGCATGAAAACGGAGTGTCGAGATATTGCCTGCCTGTACGTCGATGTTCCGCATTGCGGCTTGTTGCACTCCGTTTATTGCGAAATATCCTCCACCTGCAACCGCGTCCCAAAATCGGTAAATGGTCGGCGCATCGTCGTCCGCATCGCTGACAGAAAAGAAGTCGCGTGGATCGGTCTCGTCCCCAATACTGATAGATTGATTTTGTGTCGTTACCACAGGCGCTCGGTTGGGCGCCCGTGTGACGAGGTTGAAGCTGGCGGCGTCACTCCAGCCGAAGCCGTCGTGGGCCCGCACGTGGAAGGTGTCGGTGCCGTTGTTGGCCCCGCCCTGCACCCAGACATTGCCCAGGTCCCCGGCGTTGACGGTGAGGGTCCCGCCCTGCGCCAGGTGGGAACCCCCGTGCCAGAGTTGCGTGCTGCCGGTATTGGCGTTGCCGTCGGTGATCTGGTATTGGGTCGGGCTATCGCCGTCGCCGTCGGTCACCACCAGCCCCAAATCGCTGGCCTTGATCCACTGTCCGCTGGCGATGTTGCGGTTCGGTGCACTCACCGTCGGCAGGACATTGCTGGCCCGCGTGGTCTGCTGGTTCCAGCTCGCCCAGGCACTCCAGGCCTGGCCGTCGTAGACCTGCGCCCACAGGACTTCGCTGCCCGCCCGGTTGCCGCCCAGGTAGCTGAGGTTGGCAATGTTGGCATCCGACACATCGATGGCCTGCCCGGCGGCCTGCACCTGGCCATTCAGGCTGAAGCTGCCGCCGCCGGCCGCATCCCAGAAGCGGTACAGGGTCGGGCTGTCGCCGTCGGGGTCGTTCACCGTGATGAGGCTGGTGGCGGCGACGCCGGTGTTGATGGCCACGCCGAGGCCGGCGCCGGCGATGCTCGGCGCCCGGTTGGGCGCCCGTGTGATGAGGTTGAAGCTGGCGGCGTCACTCCAGCCGAAGCCGTCGTGAGCCCGCACGCTGAAGGTGTCGGTGCCGTTGTTGGCCCCGCCCTGGACCCAGACATTGCCCAGTTCCCCGGCGCTGACGGTGAGGGTCCCACCCTGCGCCAGGTGGGAACCTCTGTACCAGAGTTGCGTGCTGCCGGCGTTGGCGTTGCCGTCGGTGATCTGGTATTGGGTCGGGCTATCGCCGTCGCCGTCGGTCACCACGATGCCAAGGTCACTGGCCTTGATCCACTGCCCGCTGGCGATGTTGCGGTTGGGCGCGCTCACCGTCGGCAGGACGTTGGTCAGCCGGTTGGCGCGCTGAACCCAGTTGATCTCCTGACTCCAGGCAAGTCCATCGTAGACCGAAAACCAGATGCGATCGCCCCCAGCCACGCTGCCGGCCGTGTAACTCAACGCCGACAGGTCGCTGACCGTGACATAGGTAGCCTCCGCCTGGCGCACACCGTTGAGGCTGAAGTACCCGCCCCCCGCACTGTCCCAGAACTTGTACCTGATCAGCCCATCGCCGTCAGGGTCGGCGACCGTCACGATCGATTGCGCGGACACCGTCGACCCTACGCCCAGGCCGACGTTGTTCGATGCCGCGGTCGGCGCCCGGTTCGTGGTCGTCGCGTAGTACGTCCCGTAGGCGGTTTCGCTGCCGCTGATGGTGACTCCGGCGGCGACCGGATAGTCCGAGACGATTGCCGACCCTGACACAACCAGGGTGACCAGGCTGCCCGACTGCGTGAAGGAATAGCTGACGTTGACCGACCCGCCCAACGAACGGTAAGTGCGGCCAATCTCGTACTCGATGCTCCCGCCCAGGTATTCCGTCTCGCTGCCGCTGATGGGGTACGTGACAGGCGTCGGAAACCGCGGCCCGCTCGCAACCAGTGACCCGCTGTACGTGGTGTACACCGACCCGGTCGTGTTGCCGAATCGATCGACCTGCAGCCCGCTGCTCGTACCCGACACGGTACCGACGTACGTGTCCCCAAACGAGTCGTAGTACGTCCCGTTGTTCGTGTAGCTGCCGCCGAAGGTCAGGTAGCCGCTCATGCCGATGATGTGAGCTTGCCCGGCCGAGAATATTAACCCGCCACTGAATCAACCGACCGATTATTCCAGTGTCATGACGGTGGACCGGGGCCAACCGGTGCCTGCACGTCCTGCGGTAGCCCGAAGTTTCCAGCCGATTGGATAGACTGCTGCAACGTGACCTCTTCGACGGAGCCAGCGATGCCCACCACAACCCTCGCCCGTGCCCTGCTGGGCGCCATGCTCCTGACAGTGGCCGCTGCTGCCGAGGCGCAGGACTACGAACGCGAAAAGCGCTGGGCCGCCGAGGTGGTGCCCGCTCTGGTGGTGGGTGACGCGGTCATGCTCAAGACCGGCACGGGCCGCGAATTCCTCGGCATCTACACCGAGGCCAAGGCACCGCGCGCGCTGCTCGTCCTGGCCCACGGCGTGGGTGTGCACCCGGACTTCGGCGTCATCGGCGACCTGCGTACGCGCCTGACCGACCTGGGTTACTCCACGCTCTCGATCCAGATGCCGGTCGCATCCAAGGAGGCGACCGTGGATGACTATTACCCCAAGGTGTTCCCGGAGGCGGCCGACCGTCTGGGCCAGGCCGCCGTGTGGCTGCGTGCGAAGGGGCCGGGCAAGCTGGTCCTAGTGTCGCACAGCATGGGTGCATGGATGGCCAACGAATACCTGGATCGCGCCCATGCCAGCACGCCTTACCAGGCCTGGGTCGTCATGGGGCTTACCGGCGGCTACTCGTGGGGCATGCGCCGCTACCGCTTCCCGATCCTCGACCTCCTGGGCGAGAAGGACATCGAGCCGGTCCTCAAGGCCGAGAGTCGGCGGCGCGGCGCGCTGGATGCCGGAAACGGGTCACGGCAGGTGAAGATCGCCGGCGCGGACCATCACTATGCGCAGCGCGAGAAGGAACTCGCCGCGGCCATCGACGCGTTTGTGCGCGAGGTAGTGCTCAAGTGAAACCTGGCGCGTCGACCAAGGTCTGCGCGCCCGCGATGATTCGGGCATGAAAGTCCAAGTCGCCTCCGACCTGCACCTCGAGTTCTTCGAGCAACGCTTTCCCGACTTTCGCGCCGTCGTGCCAACCGACGCGGACGTGCTCGTCCTGGCCGGCGACATCCACCGCAATGCGCAGGCCGCGGTCGCGTTTCGCGACTGGCCCTGCCCGGTGTTCCTGATCCACGGCAACCACGAGCTGTACGGCGCGGATGCGGCCGAAATGGATGCCCAGCTGCGTGCGTGCTCGCAAGGCAGCGTCACGTTCCTGGAGCAGGGCGAAGCGATCATCGGCGGGGTGCGCTTTCTCGGCACATGCTTGTGGACCGACTATGCGCTCACCGGCAACCCGGTTGAGTCCATGCTCGCCTGCGGGCGAATCCTCATGGACCACAAGGCCATTCGCGTCGGCGACGGCATGTTTTTGCCGGAACATGCGTTGCAACGGCACCGCGCCGCGCGTGCCTGGCTTGAGGCCAAGCTCGCTGAGCCGTTTGCCGGCAAGACGGTGGTCGTGACCCACCATGGGCCGCATGTCGGTTCGATCCATGCCCAGTACGCCAGCGACGCGATGAACCCGGGATTCATCAGCGACCTCACGCACCTGATGGGCCCGGCGGCGCTGTGGGTGCACGGGCATGTGCACAACAGTTTCGACTATGCGGTGGCCGGGACGCGCGTGGTGGCCAATCCGCGCGGCTACGCGTTCAACCTGAAAAAGGTCGACACGATCGAGGCGATTCGCTGGGAGAACCCCCACTTCGATCCCGGGTTTGTCGTCGAACTTTGATGGCAACGCCGCGGGTCTGCGGCATACTCGCGATCCTGGACTGGGACTCCCATGCTGACCTTCGACTTCGACAACACCTACGCGCGCGAGCTCGCCGGCTTTTACGCTGCGTGGAAGCCCGCGCCGGCGCCGGCGCCACGGCTCATGTACTTCAACAGCGAACTGGCGGCCGAGTTGGGCCTGCCCGCGGAATTGCCGGCGCCGTCGGAACTGGCGCAGCTCTTCGCCGGCAATCGCCTGCCAGACGGTGCCGAGCCGCTGGCACAGGCCTATGCCGGCCATCAGTTCGGCGGCTTCTCGCCGCGATTGGGCGACGGTCGCGCGCTGCTTTTGGGCGAGGTGATCGACCGTTCGGGCCGGCGCCGCGACATCGCCTTCAAAGGCTCGGGGCGCACGCCGTTTTCGCGCGGCGGCGACGGCAAGGCCGCAGTCGGGCCGATGCTGCGCGAGGTGATCATCGGCGAGGCCATGCATGCGCTGGGCATCCCGACCACGCGCGCGCTTGCGGTCGCCGCCACCGGCGAACACGTGATGCGCGAACTGCCCTTGCCCGGCGCGGTGCTGACGCGCGTGGCAGCCAGCCACCTGCGCGTGGGCACCTTCCAGTACTTCGTCGCCCGCGGCGAGATCGACAAGCTGCGCCAGCTTCTCGAATACGCCATTGCGCGCCATGACCCCGCGCTTGCCGGCGCGCCCGACCGGGTGTTCGGCTTTTTCCGTGCCGTGGCCGCGCGCCAGGCCGCGTTGATCGCGCAGTGGATGAATGTCGGCTTCATCCACGGTGTGATGAACACCGACAACATGACCATCTCGGGCGAGACCATCGACTACGGGCCCTGCGCCTTCATGGAGGCGATGAACCCGGGCGCCGTCTTCAGCAGCATCGACCACGGCGGCCGCTACGCCTACGCCAACCAGCCGCACGTTGCGCGCTGGAACCTGGCCAAGCTGGCCGAGGCGCTCCTGCCGCTGGTGGCCGACGGCGACGACAAGGCTTCCGTCGACCGCGCGGTGGCCGAGGCGACCGCGGTGATCGACGCCTTCCCGGGCCAGTTTGCCGCTGCGCTGCTCACCGGGCAGCGCGCCAAGCTGGGGCTGACGAACGCTACCCCCGCCGACGATGCGACCGACAGCGCGCTGGTGGAGGACTGGCTGGCGCTCCTGGAACGCGAGCGCGTCGACTTCACGCTGGCCTGGCGACGCCTGGCCGATGCGGCAGGTGGCAGCGACGCACCGCTGCGCATGCTGGTTGCCGATGGCGATGCGCTAGCGGCTTGGCTCATCCGGTGGCGGGCGCGTTGCGCGGCCGACGACGCCGCGTCCGGCATGGCCGTCGGCGAGGCCTCGCCTGCGCGCGCTGAGCGCATGCGCAAGGTCAATCCGTTCGTGATCCCGCGCAATCACCGCGTCGAGGAGGCGCTCAGCGCCGCTTCCGACAACGACGACCTCGGCCCGTTCGAGAATCTGCTCGCGGCCGTGCGTCGCCCGTTCGAGGAGACGCCTGACCTCGCTACCTATGGAGAGCCGGCGCCGTTGGCGGTGACAGCCGGCTACCAGACCTTTTGCGGCACCTGAAGGCGGCTACCGGGCAGTGCCGCGCAGCTTCTCGCTGAGTTTGCCCAGGATGCCGGTCGGCATGTAGATGATGAACAGCACCAGCATCAGCCCGTAGATGGTCGAATCCAATGCGTTGATCTTGTTGCCGATGCCTACGCGAAGCGACTCGGTCAGGAGCAGGGTGAAGACCGCGCCCACGGTCGGGCCGAAGCGCACGAACATGCCGCCGGCGATGACCGCGAAGACGATTTGCAGCGATACGCCGATGCCGGCCACCGTGTCCGGGTTGATGTACTGCTGATACTGGCCGAAGAGCGCACCACCCAGCGCGGTGAGCGCGGCCGAGATCATGGTGATGGTGAGCTTGGTGCGCGTCACGTTGACGCCTACCGAGGCGGAGGCCTGTTCGTCCGTGCCGATCGCCTCCATCGCGTAGCGCATCATGCTGCGGTCGATGCGATGCCATACCCAGATGCCGAAGAGCCATGTCGCCGCTGCAATGTAGAAGAACACCGTCTTGTCGGCGAACTGGATGGCACTGATCGACCAGGTGGTACCGTCCTTGAGCACCGAAGTCGGCGTGATGCCGAGCGACCCGCCGGTCTGATCCCGCAGCGCGACGATGATCGAGCGCACCACCTCGGTCAACGCCAGGGTCACCAGCGCGAAATAGTGGCCGGTGATGCCGAAGCGAAAGCAGGGGTAGCCGATCAGCACGGCCAGTCCTACCGCGCAGACGATGCCCAGGGGGATGCCGATCCAGGGCGTGATCCCGCCCAGGTTCCACAGCAGCACCGTGACATAGGCGCCGATGCCCATGAAGGCGCCATGGCCGAAAGACACCAGGCCGAAACGACCCATCAGGGACCAGCCGGTGTAGATGAAGGACCAGAGCAGCACCTGGATCATCAGGTGCACGATGTAGGCCGACGGCGCCACCCACGGCAGGGCCGCGAGGATGGCGAGCGGGATGAGCCAGCGCGATGACATGGCCTACCTCGCGCCCAGGAGGCCCTGCGGGCGCGCGAACATCATGGCGATGAAGAACGCGAAGGCCATCACGTAGCCCCACTCGATGTGGAAATAGAAGCCGCCGATGGCGATCAACTGCGCGAAGATGAATGCGGCGATGAAGCCGCCCAGCATGTTGCCCAGCCCGCCCAGGACGCAGACCATGAAGGTCAGAGGCCCGAAGGAAAGCCCGATGGCCGGGTGCACGTCGTACTGCAGCACCAGCAGGCAGGCGCCCAGGCCTGCCAGGCCGCCGCCGATGGCCGAGGTGGTCAGGTAGACGCGCGCCGGGTTCACGCCCATGAGCGGCATGATGGCGCGATCCTGGCTGATGGCGCGGATCGCCGTGCCCAGGTAGGTGTGGCGCAGGAAGGCCCACATCGCGACCATCGCCACCAGCGCGGTCAGCGCGGCCGAAATGCGCGACCAGGGCAGCGAGATGTCGCCGATCAGGAGGCTGGGCATCGATACGCCCAGGTTGCGGAACTCGATGCCGAAGGCCAGCGTCGCCGCCGCCTGCAGGAAGGTCAGCACCCCGCCGGTGACAAGCAGCTGGTTGATCGGCTCGGAGTTGATGACCGGGCGGATCACCAGCACGTGCAGCAGCACACCCAATACGGAGACCAGCGCGACGGCCGCGCCGAAGGCGACGAAGAGCGGCAGTCCGTGCACCTTGTGCAGGAAAAAGACGCAGTACATGCCGAGCATCATGAGTTCGGCGTAGCAGATCCAGACCACGTCGATGACGCCGAATATCAGGTTGAGTCCCAGCGCCAGGAGCGCCAGCACGCCGCCGAAGAGGATCCCGTTGAGCACGGCCTCGAGGAGAAAGATGTCGAAGATGGGCATGTCCGATGTCCGAAGGGGCGGCTTGCGGGGGCGGGGTCCGAGGCGGCGAGGTCCGGGGCTGTGCTTGTCGGAAGCGGTCGGGTGCCTACAGACCCACGTAGGCCTTCTGGATCTCTTCGCTGGCCAGGAGCTCGGCGGCGCTGCCGGAAAGCTTGATGCGCCCGACTTCCAGCAGGTAAGCGCGATCGACCACCTTCAGGACCTGGCGCACGTTCTGCTCGACGATCATGACGGTGTAGCCCTCGGCGCGGATCTTCTTCACCAGGTCGAAGATGGATTGCACGATCACGGGCGCCAGTCCGGCCGATGGCTCGTCGAGCAGCAGCAGCTTGGGTCCGCTCATGAGCGCACGGCCGATGGCGCACATCTGCTGCTCGCCGCCGGACAGCGTACCGGCCAGCTGGTCGCGGCGCTCGTGCATGCGCGGAAAGAGTTCGTAGACCATCTGCAGGCGCTGGGCAAACTTGGCGCGTGCCGATTCGAGATAGGCGCCCATGCGCAGGTTCTCTTCGACCGTCAGGCGCGGAAACAGTCGCCGGTGCTCCGGCACCTGCGAGAGACCCAGTTCGATGACGCGGTGCGCCGGCACCTCGGCCAGCGAGCGCCCCTCCATGCGCACCTCCCCGGACTTGAGCTCGATCAGCTTGGAGATCGCGCGCAGGAGCGTGGTCTTGCCGGCGCCGTTGGGTCCGATGACCGCGACGGCCTCGCCGGCCTTCACTTCCAGCGAAACATTGAACAGCGCCTGGAACGAGCCGTAGCCCGCCGAGACATCGCGCAATTCCAGCATCGCGGTCACGCCCGGGCTTCCGTGTGCGCCTGTACCTCAGCGGCATCGCGCCCGAGATAGACCTCGATGACCTTGGGATCGCGCGCCACCTCAGCCGGGCTGCCGCGCGAGATGATCTCGCCATGGTCCAGCACCAGCACGCGGTCGACCACGCGCATCAGGACCCCCATGATGTGCTCGACCCAGATGATGGTGATGTTGCGCTCCTTGCGGATCATGCGCAGCATGTCGGCCGCCTGTTCCATCTCGGCCTCGTCCAGCCCGCCCAGGGATTCGTCGGCCAGGAGCAGCTTGGGCTGCGTGGCCAGGGCGCGCGCCATCTCGAGCTTCTTGAGCGCCGCGGCACCAAGGCCGTCGATGCGCTCGCCCGCAGCATGCGGCAGGCCGATCAGGTCCAGCGCATCGGCCGCGATGCGCCGCGCCTCGCCCTCGGTCATGCCGCCGTCGCGCCCGTAGTAGGCCGCCAGGGTCACGTTCTCCAGGATCGAGAGCTTTTTGAAAGGGCGCGGAATCTGGAAGGTGCGCGCGATGCCGGCATGGCAGATCGCCGCGGACGTGAGGCCACCGATTTCGCGCCCGAGGAATTCGATGTTGCCGGCCGTAGGCGCGTACAGGCCCGCGATCAGGTTGAAGGTCGTGCTCTTGCCCGAGCCGTTGGGCCCGATCAGGCCCAGGATCTCGCCCTGCTCGAGGTCGAACGACACCGCGGAGACCGCGGTGAAGCCGCCGAACTTCTTGGTCAGTCCCTGGACCTTGAGCATGCTCGTGCAAGCCCCGCCGTCAGGCGGGGCTGGTTCGATCGCAGCGTCTGTCTGCTAGCGCGCGAACGCGTGGCCCTTGGGCAGGGGCAGCACGGGGTCGGTGGTGCGGATCGCGGACGGCCAGGCGATGTAGGTGCGGCCGTTGACGAACTGCATGATCACCGGGGTGGAACGCTCGTTCTGCCCCGCCATCGGGTGCCCGGGCGGGAAGAACTTGACGCCATAGCCCGAGGGCGTGCCGCCGGCCGGAATGTCGGTCTCCATCGCGGCGCGGCGCAGCGCTTCGGAGGTGATGCCGCCATGCTTCTTGATCGCGCGCGGCAGCACGTCGGCCAAGAAGATCCAGGTGTTGGTGAAACCCATGGAGGTGTGCGGCGGCAATTCAACTGGGCCCTTGACGGCCTGATAGCGCTTGACCATTTCCTTTGTCAGGTCGCCCATGCCGGGTTTCAGGCTCTTGGGGTCGAGCAGTTGCGCGGCCACCGGGTCGATCGAGTGAAAGTAGTTGACGTCGTCGCCGAAGGTGGCGCGCAGCCGGTCGATCTGGCTGTGCCCGGCGCCGTGGCCGATGAGAGCCTTGAACTGGAAGTTCTGCTCCTTGGACTGGCGCAGGAAGAGCGTGATGTCCGGGTTGTAACCGGTGTGCAGCAGCACGTCGGGCTGTGCGCGGCGCAGCTTGGTCACCAGAGAAGACAGGTCGGGCGCAGTGGCCGCGTAACCCTCCTTCAGCACGATGTTGATGCCGTTCTTCTTGCACTGCGACTCGTTGCCCGCCGCCACCCCGGCACCGTACGGCCCGTCTTCATAGATGATCGCGACCTTGAGCTTGTCAGGGGTGGTGCCGAACTTGCGCTGCGCGTGTTCCTTCAAATAGTCGCAGGAGGCCTCGCCAAACTGGTCGGAGTGCGGCTGCGGGCGGAACACGTACTGCAGGTTCTTGTTCTTGAACACGGCCGAGGAGATGCAGACATTGGCCCACATGAATTTCTTGGCCGCGTCGATGCGTCCCGACATCGGCACGCACTGGGCGCTGGAATACACGCCCATGATCATGTCGACCTTCTCCTGGTTGATCAGGCGTTCTGCCTCGTTGATGGCCACATCCACCTTGGACTGCGCGTCGACATAGACCGGGTTGATGCGGTAACCCTCGACCCCGCCCTTCTCGTTGAACATGTCGATGACGGCCTTGGTGCCCAGGTAGTTGGCTTCCGAGCCGCCGCCGGCGAACGGACCGGTCAGGTCGTAGATGACGCCGATCTTGATTTCTCGTTGCTGCGCGGACACGCTCGCTGCGGCGAGCAGCAATGCGACGCCCAAGGTCAGGGTCTTGTGCAACATGCGCATCTCCTCGAGTGGAATTTGGAACCAAACCTGCCCGACCTGCTTGTAACCGGGTCGTTAAAACCAGTCTACCTCAAGTCAAGCGCGCGATGCTCGCCGCATCGCAACCGAACTCGCGCAGGATCGCCTCGGTGTGCTCGCCCAGCGCCGGCACCGGGTCCATGCGCGCCTCGAACGCCGACGACTTGCCGGGCGGCAAGAGCGCCGTGATCGGTCCCACGGGTGAACCGACCTCGCGCCAGCGCTGGCGCGCGGCCAGCTGCGGGTGCGCCCACAGCCCGGCCATGTCGTTCATGCGGCCGTAGCCGATGCCGGCGGCATCGAGCCTGGCTTCGACCTCGGCCAAGGTGAGCGGCGCGAAGGCGGCCTCGATGAGCGCGCGCAGCGCCTCGCGATTGGCCGAGCGCCTGGCGACGCCGTCGAAGCGGGCATCGTCGGCCATGCCGGGGTCGCGCAGCACCGCGGTGCAGAAGGTCGCCCATTCGCGTTCGTTCTGCAGGCCCAGCACCACACTGTTGCCGTCGCCGGTGCGAAACGGACCGTAGGGATAGATCGTGGCGTGGCTGGCACCCGCGCGCGGCGCCGGGCTCGCGCCCTGGTAGGCGTAGTACATCGGAAAGCTCATCCACTCGGCGAGCGCCTCAAGCATCGAGATGTCGATGGCGGAGCCGCGCCCGGTCTTGCCGCGCAGGATCAGTGCGTTGAGGATGGACGTGTAGGCATACATGCCGGCGGCGATGTCGGCGATCGAGATGCCGGCCTTGGCCGGTTCTTCCGGCGTGCCGGTGGTCGAAAGGAAACCGGCCTCGCTCTGGATCAGGAGGTCGTAGGCCTTCTTGTCGCGCTGCGGGCCGTCATTGCCATAGCCTGAGATGTCGCAGACGATCAGGCGCGGGTAGCGGTCCTTGAGGCTTGCATAGTCCAGGCCCATGCGCGCGGTGGCGCCGGGCGCCAGGTTCTGGATCAGCACGTCGGCCTTCTCCAGCAGGCGTTCGAGCACCTCGCCTGCGGCCGGGTCCTTCAAATCCAGCGCCAGGGACTCCTTGGAGCGGTTGACCCAGACGAAGTGGGAGCACAGCCCACTCACGCGGCTGTCGTAGGCGCGCACGAAGTCGCCGCTGCCGGGGCGCTCGATCTTGATCACGCGCGCGCCCATGTCGGCCAACTGGCGGGTGGCGAACGGCGCGGCGATCACGTGTTCCAGTGCGATGACGGTAATGCCGTCCAGGGGAAGGGTTTGCATGGCTGCCGGATGGGGTGGCTTGAGGTCGGCGGCGATTCTAGGCCGCGCACGGATAAACTGCCGGTCCGCCATCTCCGGCACGTCGCACCATGTCGACCCATCGCCTGCAGCTGTTCACCGACCGATACGGCGCCGCCGAGGCCGGCACCCTGGCGCCGCGAACGCGTGCGCTCTATGTCGTCGAAGGCTCGATCGTCGTGCGCGGCGGCGGTGCCGCCGCCTCGCTGGACGCGAACGGCGCCTGGTGTGGCGCGGTCGGCGCCTCGGTCAGCGCCGGCAAGGCCGGTGCGCGCGTGCTGCGCTTCGAACTGGCCGGCAGCGCGGCGGCCGAGCAGCCCGCGCCGTGCGCAGCGAGCAGCCGCACCCTGGACGCGCCGCTTGACATGCCCGCTCACGAGGTCCTGATGCGCTGCGACCGCGTCAACTTTCCGCCTGGCGGCGAGGCGCTCACCCACGTGCACCAGGGGCCCGGCATCCGCTGCCTGCTAGCCGGGTCGATCCGCATCGACACCAAGGGCACTTCGCACGCCTACGGCCCGGGCGAGGCGTGGTTCGAAGCCGGCCCTGATCCCGTGTACGCGGCGGCTGCGCGCGACATGCCATCCGCCTTCGCACGCGTCATGATCCTGCCGCGCAGCTGCCACGGCAAGAGTTCGATCCGCTATGTCCGCCCGGAAGACGCGGAGCGGCCCAAGACGCAGTCGTACCAGATCTTTGCAGACGAGTTCATCGACCCATGACCACCGCACCCCAACCCCGCACCGGCGGCGAGATCCTCGTCGACCAGTTGAAGATCCACGGCGTGCGCCACGCCTTTTGCGTGCCCGGCGAGTCCTATCTCGCGGTGCTCGACGCGCTGTACGGCGCGCGCGAGGCGATCGAACTGATCGTCGCGCGCCAGGACGGCGGCGCGGCATTCATGGCGGGCGCCTACGGCAAGATGACCGGCAAGCCCGGCATCTGCTTCGTCACCCGCGGACCCGGTGCGACCAATGCGTCGATCGCAGTGCACACCGCCTTCCAGGACTCCGATCCGATGATCCTTTTCGTTGGCCAGGTGGCTTCCGACCAGGTCGAGCGCGAGGCCTTTCAGGAGATGGACTACCGGCGCATGTTCGGGCAGATGGCCAAGTGGGTGGCGCAGATCGATCGCGCCGACCGCATTCCCGAATACGTGAGCCATGCCTTTCATACCGCGGTATCGGGCCGGCCCGGTCCGGTGGTGCTGGCCCTGCCGGAGGACATGCTGACCGCGATGGCAACGGTCGCCGACGTGCGCCCCTACAAGGTCGTGCAGGCGTCGCCCAATGCCGCCGACATGGGACGCCTCATGGATCTCCTGGCCGGGGCCGAGCGTCCGCTGGTCATCCTCGGCGGCGCGGGCTGGAACGCGCAGGGCATCGCCGACCTGCGCGCCTTTGTCGAGGCCTGGGACCTGCCGGTCGGTTGCTCCTTCCGCTTCCAGGACCTGTACGACAATCGCCTGCCCAACTACGTGGGCGACATCGGCATCGGCATCAACCCGGCGCTGGCCGCGCGCGTCAAGGGCGCCGACCTGGTGCTCGCCATCGGCGCGCGCCTGGGCGAGATGACGACCTCGGGCTACACCCTGCTCACGCCCCCGGTGACCACGCAGACCCTGGTGCACGTGCACAACGATCCCGACGAGCTCGGGCGCGTCTATCAGGGCGAACTCCTGATCGCCTCCGGCATGAACGAATTCGCGGCCGCGGCCAGGGCGCTCGGCAGGCCGGCATCCGTGCGCTACGCGGGCGCCACCCGCACCGCACGCGCCGACTACGAAAACTGGCAGGGCAGCGCCTACAAGGGCATGCCCGGCAAGGTCGACCTGCGCGAGGTGATCCGCGTCATGGAGGCCGTGCTGCCGGAGGACACGGTCTTCACCAACGGCGCCGGCAATTTCTCGGGCTGGCTGCATCGCTTCCATCGCTACACGGGCTTGCGCACCCAGCTCGCGCCGACCGCGGGCTCGATGGGCTACGGCGTGCCGGCCGGGGTCGCGGCCAAGGTCGCCGACCGCGCACGCACCGTGGTCTCGTTCAACGGCGACGGCTGCTACATGATGAACGGCCAGGAACTGGCCACCGCGGTGCACCACAAGCTTGGCGTCATTTTTGTGATCGTCAACAACGGCATGTACGGGACCATCCGCATGCACCAGGAGCGCGACTACCCGGAGCGCGTGCACGGCACCGCGTTCACCAACCCGGACTTCGCCGCCCTGGCGCGCGCCTACGGCGCGCACGGCGAGACCGTGACCGAGACCGATCAGTTCCAGGGTGCGCTCGAGCGCTCGGTCGCCAGCGGCAAGCCCGCGGTGATCGAGGTCGTGATCGACCCGAACGCGATCACCACGCAGACGACCATCGAGGGCTTGCGCGCGAAGTCCCGCGCAGCGCGCTAGGATCTCCGTGCGTACAGTCGCGGCCGTGGCGCTGGAGTCGGCGGCATTTGCGCGCTTCGGCACGGTCATCGAAGCCGGCGCTGCCGCAGTGTCGGCCAACCAGGGCCGCGCGGCGCGCCACGACGTGGCGTGCGATCTGGCCGGACACGACGCGCGTGCCACGCGATTGCATGCTGCGGTCTATCGCATCGCGCCCAGCGCATTGCCCTTTGCGATCACCGTGATGGAACGCCATTCGCTCTCACCGCAATTGTTTTTTCCGAACATCGCAGCGCGCTTTCTGGCTTGCGCCTGCCCGACGCGCGTCGACGGCGAGCCTGATCTGGAAGGACTCGCTGCTTTTGTGGGCCGGTCGACGCAGGGCCTGGTCTGGAATGCAGGGGTCTGGCACGCGCCGCTCGTGGCACTCGATGCCGCCGGCGATTTCCTGATGCAGCAATGGCAGTGCGGCGGATCGGATGACTGCGAGGAACGCACGCTCGGCCAACCGCTGCTGGTCAGTGCCTGACGAATTGACATCGATCTGCCCCACGGAATTTCCATGCGCACGACAACGACCGCTTTACCCGAACACTTTGACGTCATCGTGGTCGGCGCCGGCATCTCCGGCGTCGGCGCGGCGTGGCACTTGCAGCACCAGTGCGCGGACAAGCGCTACGTCGTCCTCGAGTCGCAGCCTAGCTTCGGCGGCACCTGGATCACGCACCGCTTTCCGGGCATCCGCTCCGACAGCGACCTCTACACCTTCGGCTACCGCTTCAAGCCCTGGACCGGCGCGCCGATCGCCACCGCCGCGGAGATCCTCAAGTACATGGGCGAGGTGATCGAGGAGAACGACCTCGCCGCGCACATCCGCTATGGACACCGCATCGTCTCGGCCAGTTGGTCGACGCCCGAGCGGCGCTGGACCCTGCGCGTCCGGCGCGTCGACGGCGGTGATGAAATCACGCTGACCGCGAACTTCCTGTGGATGTGCCAGGGCTACTACCGGCACGAGAGCGGCTATACACCGCGGTGGCCGGGGATGGCCGACTTCGGCGGCCGCATCGTCCACCCGCAGACCTGGCCCGCCGACCTCGATACGAAAGGCAAGAAGGTCGTGGTCATCGGCTCGGGCGCGACCGCGGCGACGCTGATTCCGGCGCTGGCCCCGCACTGCGCGCACGTGACCATGCTGCAGCGCTCGCCGACCTACTTTCGCACCGGGCGCAACGTCAACGACCTGGCCGACATGCTGCGTGCGCTGGAGATTCCCGAGGAATGGACGCACGAAATTGTGCGTCGCAAGGTGCTCTACGAGCAGGACCTGTTCGCACGCCGCGCCAGGGCCGAACCCGAGGCGGTGCGACGCGAGTTGATCGAGAATCTGCGCGGATTGGTCGGTGACAAGGTCGATGTCGACCTGCACTTCAACCCGCGCTACCGCCCCTGGCAGCAGCGCCTGGCCTTCGTGCCGGATGCCGACCTCTTCAAGTCCATCGCCGCGGGCCAGGCCTCGGTGGTCACCGACGAGATTGAGCGCTTTGTCGCCGGCGGGTTGCTGCTGAAGTCAGGCGCGACGCTTGAGGCCGACATCATCGTCACCGCGACCGGCTTCGACTTGAGCGTACTCGGCGACATCCCGTTTTCCATTGACGGCGCGCCGCTGGAATTCCACAAGACCGTCACCTGGCGTGGCGCCATGTTCACCGGCGTGCCCAATCTCCTGTGGGTGTTCGGCTACTTCCGCGCCAGCTGGACCCTGCGCGTGGACCTCCTGGGCGACCTCGTCGCGCGGCTTTTCAAGCAGATGGAGGCGACCGGCGCGACCATGGTCGTGCCGCGACTGCGGGATGCGGATGCCGGCATGGAACTCAAGCCCTGGGTGCTGGAAGAAGACTTCAACCCGGGTTACCTCGCGCGTGGCATGCACCTGTTGCCGCGTCAGGGCACGGCTGAGCCCTGGCTGCATCACCAGGACTACCAGCGTGAGAACAAGGAACTGCCGCGGGCGTCGTTGACCGACGGAGCGCTGGTATTCGAGGCCTGAAATCTCGGCGCTACGGGCCTGCAACCAGCGCGAGCACCCGCAGCGGGCTGCCGCTTCCCTGCCGGATCTTGAGCGGCGGGCAGATCAGGAGGGAACCGGTCGGCGGCAGGAGGTCGAGGTTGGTCAGGCACTGCAGGCCGTAGCGTCCGGCGCCGTGGAACGTGTAGTGGCACGGATAGGGCGGGCGCAGGTGATAGCCCTGGCCGGCGTCGGTGCCGATCGTCTCGGTGCCGAAGCCCAGCACGTCGCGCTCTTCGACCAGGAATTGCGCGGTCTCGGCCGCCGGCCCCGGCGTGTGCTGGCCGGTCTCGTCATAGTTTTGGTAGGCCTCGGGGTCGGTGCGCTTGGACCAGTCGGTGCGCATGAGCACCCAGGCGCCCTTGGGGATGCGGCCGTGCGTGGCTTCCCATGACTTGACCTTCTCCACCGTCAAAAGGTAGTCGGCGTCGGCCGCGGCCTCGCGGCTGCAGTCGATCACGACCGCGGGTGCCACGAAGTGCCCGACGGGAATCGTGTCGACCGCGTTGTCCGGCAGGTCGCGGCCCGAGATCCAGTGGATGGGCGCGTCGAAGTGCGTGCCGGTGTGTTCGCCGCAGGAAAAGTTGTTCCAGTACCAGCCGGGGCCGCGCTCGTCGTAGCGCGACACTTCCTCGATGCGAAACGGCCAGCACTGGCCCAGTTCGGGCGGCAGCGCGATCTGCGGAAACTCGGGCGCCAGGGTCTGGGTCAGATCGATGACACGGATCGAGCGTCGCGCGAGCGCGGCGCCGAGCGCGGCCAGGAGTTCGCCCGGCGCGAGGGCAGCTGCGGGGCTGGTGACAGGATCGGTGGCGGGCATGACGGCATCGCTCATGTCAGGCTCCCGCGGCCAGTTCGCGCTCGAGGATCTTGGGGTCGTCCTGCCAGCGCTCCAGCCACTCCTGCGCCACCTCCCCCGGGTAGACGTCCTCGATGCCGTCCTTGAGCGCCTTGACTACCGCGCGCGCCAGCGCGGCCGGCGCCAGCTTGGGCGGCGGCAACAGTTGGTTCCATTCGTCATCGACCGGCCCGGGATAGACGCCGATGACGCGAATGCCGGCCGGACGCATCTCGGCGCGCAGGCATTGCGAGAGCGAATGCGCAGCCGCCTTGGAGGCCGAGAAGGTGCCGTGCGGCGGAAAGTTCGCCAGCGCGTAGATCGACAGGAGGTTGACCCACGCCACCGCACCGGCTTTGCCATCGGCGCCGCGCGCGCGCAAGGCCGGGCCGAACTCCTGCGCCAGTCGCAGGAGGCCGAAGTAATTGACGTCCATCTCGGCGCGCGCCGCATCGGTGCCGCGCCGCGCCGCGATGCCGTGGGTGCGGTGCACCTCCGCGTTGTTGATGACGATGTCGACCTTGCCGGCCAGTTCGCCCGCCAGCTCGGCGACCGACCTGCCGTCGGTCACGTCCAGTGCCACCGGGGTCACCTGCGGCAGCGCTGCCACCGCGGCGAACCCGGGGATCTTTTTCCACGGCTCGGCGTGCCCGGCCCAGACGATGTCGGCGCCGGCCTCGGCCAAGGCGCGCACCAGCGCCTGGCCGGTGGCCGACTTGGCGTCGGTGACGAGGACCTTGCGGAATTTCGGATCACAACCCATGTCGTAGAGCATCTTGTCGTCCGCCATGTGGGGAGTCTCCTCAAGGGGAAGGCCGATCAATACCGCCTGGCCGGCGCGGTCCAGGCGCGCGCCGACCTTGACGCGCGCCGGCGCGACGCCAACGTCGCCGTGCAGGTGCACCATCAGGGTCGGTCCCGCGTCCAGCCGCACCAGGCCCAGGCGCCATGGCAGGCGTTCGCGAAAGTACAGGTCGTTGCTGTGCGAGAGGGTGGTTTCGGCCAGCAACGCGCCGCTTCCGTCCTGCGCGCGCCATGCCAGGCGCGGCGACAGGCAGGCATGGCAGGCTTCGCGCGCCGGGTACTGCACGGCGCCGCAGTCGGCGCAGGTCTGCAGCGCGAAGCGTCCACGCGCCGCCCATGTGGTCATGCCCAGGGCGACGCGGCTGCGCGCCCAGGGCGGCAGGGTCGGCGCGCGCGTGCGCAGCACCGGGTTCTTGCGCTGCGGGCGGGGCATGGGCATGGACATGAGAGTGTCGTTCTTCTCAGTCGGCGCGCGCCAGGATCGCCGCGCCGGTGGCCAGGCAGCGATCATAGGTGACCATGCCAAAGCCGCTCACCAGGCCCAGGCGCGCATCCGGCACGGCGCGCCCCGCGGCGGCGCCGGTCAGCTGGCGCACGGCCTCGGTGAGCCCCAGGTAGCCGCCGGCGCAGCCCGCCTGTCCGACCGAGAGCTGGCCGCCGCTGGTGTTGGTGGGCAGGGTGCCGTCGCGAGTCAGCGTCCGCTCGCGCACCAGCGCAGGCGCGCCGCCTGCGGCGCACAGGCCCAGGCCCTCGTACTGCAGCATGACGATGACCGGATAGTCGTCGTACAGCTGCACGAAGTCCAGGTCCTGCGGGCCCACGCCTGCCTGCGCGTAGAGATCGTCGCGATCCATGCCCCAGCCGCCGCGCGTCATGATGGGGTCCTCCGCGTAGGCGTTGTGGCGTTCGATCGCGCCCAGCACGCGCGCGTAGGGCAGACCCAGAGCGTGCGCCCGGTCGGCGGACATGACCAGCACGCCCTCGGCGCCGGCGCAGGGCATGACGCAGTCGAAGAGGTGGATCGGATCGGCGATGACGCGCGCGGTCAGGCACTCCTCGGGCGTCAATGGCTTCTTGAACATCGCCCAGGGTGTCGCCAGCGCGTTGTCACGCTGCGCGACGCAGATTTTCGCGAAGTCCGCGCGCGTCGCGCCGGCAGACTGCATGTAGTGCGCGGTGATGAAGGCGAACATCGCGTTCGGTCCGCCCGAGCCGTAGGGGTAGGTCGCGTCGCGCGCGAAATGCGAAAAGCTGCCCAGCATCTGGCGGAATGAATCGACCTGGTTGGTGTCGCCGGCGACGCAGGCGACGATCTCGGCGTCGCCCGCCTGAACCGCGCGCGCCGCACGCCTGAGCGCCACCACGCCGGACGCGCCGCCCAAGGGCACGTGGTCCAGCCAGCGCGGCGTCAGCCCCAGGTGCTGGGTGACGCCAATCGCCGTGTCGGGCGTGAGCGAGAACGAGGAGACGATGAGACCGTCGATCGCGCCCTTGGTGATGCCGGCCTCCTTGACCAGGGCCGCCAGGGCCCGGCCGATGAACCAGTGTGCACCGCGCGTCGAATAACGCACGTAAGGTACCGTAACCGGCACGGCCACCGCGACCCCCTCGTAACCTCGGCGCGTCATGGGCGTCAGTCGGCCGGGCGCTTCTTGAGCGCACGCGTGTCGATCGTGCCCGGCAGGTCGGCCAGCCCGCGTGCGATCGATCGCAGATCGCCGCGCGCGATCTTTTGCGATGGCGTGAGCGGCAGGGCATCGACGAAAGCCACCCACCCTGGCGCCTTGAAGTAGGACAGGCGCAGGAGGGCATGGCGCGTCAGCGCGGCGGCGAAGTCCGCGCGCGCCGCATCATCGAGCGCCTCCTGCGTCACGACCAGCGCCGCGACTTCGTCGCCGCGCAACGCGTCCGGGGTCGCCGCGACGGCGACGGCCTTCACGCCCGCAAAGGTCGCCAGCACGCTCTCGACTTCCACGGCCGAGATGTTCTCGCCGCTGCGGCGGATCACGTTCTTCTTGCGGTCAATGAAAAAGAGGTTGCCTTGGTCATCCGCACGCACCAGATCGCCGGTATGGAACCAGCCGCCCTGCCATGCCGCGGCCGTCGCCTCGGCGTCCTTCAGGTACTCGCGGAAAAAGCCGGCGCGCGGATCGGGCCCCGCGGCACGCACCAGGAGCTCGCCATTGCTGCCGGTCGGCACGTCCTGCCCGTCCTCATCGACCAGGCGCCACTGCATGGCGCTGCCTGCACGACCGAGCGAGGCCTGCCCCACCAGGCGCGGCTCTTCGTTGGCAACCACCACGGCGCCGGCACCGGTTTCGGTCATCGCCCAGCCCTCGATGAGCGGAAAGCCGAAGCGCTCTTCGAAGTTCGCGTGATGGCGCCGGTCGACGCCTGCACCGAAGCCGAAGCGCACCGCGTGCTGCCGGTCGGCAGGGGCGACGGGTGCGTTCAGAAGCATGGCCGGCATGACGCCGAGATAGTGCACGACCGTCGCACCCGATGCGCGCACGCTCTGCCACCATGTCTCGGGATGAAAACGGTCCAGCTGGATCAGGCAGCCGCCGGTTACGATCATGGCCATGACCGAGTAGGCCATCGCATTCATGTGCGTCAACGGCAGCGGCGTGGCCATGCGCTCGCCTGCCGGGGCGAGCGCACAGGCGCCCCCGGCCGCCGCGTACCAGCGCCCGGCGCGCAGGTAGTAGTCGTTGGCAAGGACGCAGCCCTTGGGGCGGCCGGTGGTGCCCGAGGTATAGAGCAGGGCGCATTCGCTGTCGGAGCCCGGCAGCCGGCCGGCATGCGGTGCGGTGGTCGACAGCGGCGGGAGGTCGACTTCATCCTCCAGTCCGATGATCGCGACCTTCCTGCCCGCGGCGCGCGCGGCATCGCGCAGCAGTGCGGCACGGTCGGGCAGGGACACCGCGAGGACGATTTCGCTATGCCCGACTAGGTACTCGAGTTCCGCCGCGCGCATGTCGCGATGGATCGGCACCACGCTGGCGCCCAGGGAATTGAGCGCGAACCAGTGCACGAAGAACGCGGGCCGGTTCTCAGTCAGGAGCCCGGCGCGATGGCCATGGCCGACGCCGGCCGCGCGGTAGCGCGCCGCGACCTGCTCGACGCGGGCCAGCAGCGCCGCATAGGACAGCGTCTCGACCGCGATGCCGTAGGCGGCAGCGGTGACCTCCTCGACGTGCAGGAAGGGCGCGTCGGCGCGCGCGCGCGCGGTCGCGGCGAAGGCCTCGAAGACCGTCGCAGCCAACGCGCTAGCCCTGTTCGAGGAACTCGGTCAAGGCCAGCGCCGGCGGCTTGGCGTAATTGGAGCGGCGGCTCACCTTGCCGTGGCCGCGTGCGTGGAGCTTGATCGCCATCTCGGCCGCCTTGGCCACGACCGCCAGGCCGTTGACAATCGGCGCGCCTTCGAAATTGGCCCCTGTTTCGGTGCCGAACATCAGCATCGGCAGGCCGCCGGCCGGGACGATCACGTCCGCACCGGCATCGAGCAGGGCGCGGCACTCCGCTTCCCACAGCGGGCGCAGCTTGGCCATGCCGGCCTCGCCGGCAAAGCCGTCCATGAAATCGCTGACCCGGGCGTTGACCGCGCGCACACCGACGCAGCGCCGCTCGAGTGCATAGCGGATGATCTGGTCCTCGTGCCAGGGGATGAAGACCGGGTTGATGGTGATGAGGCCGAACTTGCGGCCCAGCGTGCAGGCGTGGAAGAGCGAGGTTTCGCCCAGACCCACCACCGGGATGTCGACCACCGACTTGACCTCGGCCAAGCCCGCGTCCTGGAAGTGCGTGATCGCGATCGCGGAGTAGCCCTCGCGCTCGGCCTTCACGGCGTTCCTGATGAAGTTGCGCGCCATGCGGAACTCGGTGATCGCGTGGGTGGTGGTGGCTGGCGGCGTGGTCGTGTTGAAGGTGCACGAAAAGCCGGGGTCGAGCATGGAGTTCAGGTGCGGCTCCAGGCGCGAGATGTAGGCGGAGTGGGCGACGCGGTCGGTGGCGCCCTGGAACCAGATCTTGTGGGTCATCGGGGATCTCCGGTGAATGTGCGTTACGTGTGGCTGAGACTGGGAAGCCAGGTGGCCAGCGGCGGGAAGATGATGACCAGCCCGATCAGTATCAGGACGCAGGCGATGAAGGGGATGGCGGACAGGTAGATGTCGCGCATCGACGTGCCGGGTGGCGCCACGCCCTTCATGACGAACAGCAGCAGGCCGAAGGGCGGCGTGGTGTAGCCGATCTCCAGGGTCAGGAGCATGATGAGCCCGAACCAGGTCAGGTCGAAGCCCAGGGTCTTGGCCAGCGGGAAGAAGATCGGCGCGGTGAGCAGCATCATGGAGAGCTGGTCCATGAAGCAGCCGAGGAAGAGGATCACGCCGATCATGATGAAGAGCATGCCCATCGGCGTCAGGTCGAAGGACAGCGCCCAGTTCATGAGGCCGGAAGATGCGCCCGTGAACGCCAGCACCTGCGCGAAGGTGGCCGAGCCGAAGATGATCAGGAACGACATCACCGTGATCTTGAGCGCGCCTTCGAGCGAGGCGATGAAGGCCTTGAGCGTCATGCGCCCGTAGCAGGCGGCCAGCACGATCACCGACACCGCGCCCAGCGCGGCTGCCTCGGTCGGGGTGCACCAGCCGACCAGCATGACTACCACCGAGAAGACGATGATCGCGACCATCGGGATCACGTCGAAGAAGAACAGCCGCAGCTTCTCGGCGCGCGGCACCGGCTCGGGGTCGTAGGGAGGCGCTGCCGAGGGGTCGATCACGGTCCAGCCCCAGATGAGGATGCCGTACATGAGCGCCAGCACGAAGCCCGGGATGATGCCGGCGATGAGCAGGTCGCCGACGTCGGTGCGGCCCAGCGTGGCCAGGAGCACCGTCAGCGCGGAGGGCGGGATGATGACTGCCAGGCCGCCCACGCCCATGATGGGCCCGATCGACAGGTACTTGTTGTAGCCGCGCTTGATCATCTCCGGGACCATGAGCGAGCCCAGGAGCGCGCAGGCGCCCATGCTGGAGCCGGCCGGGCCGGCGAACGCGGTGCCGCCGATGAGCGTGACGTAGGACAGGCGCCCGCGGATGTTGCCCAGGAGCTTGTCGGCGGCGTTGAAGCACTTGGTGGCGAGACCGGTGTGATAGAACAGCTCGCCCATCAGGAGGAACATCGGGATCGGCACCAGCGCGAACGAGGTCATCGCGCCGAAGCCGTTGTTGATGACCTGCGCGATGCCGCTGCCGCCGCCCATGAAAAAAACGGCCGCGACGATGTTGGTGGCGAAGAACGCGATCGCCACCGGCAGCCCCAGCAGCATCAGCCCGACACCGAGGCCGAAGAGCAGGATGGCCGCCCAGGTCCAATCCATGGTGCGTCAGCTCCGGGAGCGGGGCGGGTTCAACTGCGGTCCTCGGCCTGTCCGCCCAGCGCGCCCAGGAAATCCTCGCCGCGCCAGAGGAAGCGCGCGAACTCGATGGCCATCATCGTGAAGGCCAGCGGGATGAAGATCACGATCATCCAGCGCGGCATGTCCATCGAGCGCACGTCGATGTCGTTGAGGCTGAAATTGCGCCAGGTCACCTGCACGCCGTACCAGGCGAGGATGGCGCAGACAATCACGCACGCGATGCCGATGCCGATGGCCCAGCGGCGCCTGAGCGCCGGCGCCATCGCCATGAGCAGGATCTCGACGTAGACGTGGCCCTTTTCGCGCACCAGCCAGGGAGCACCCAGGCAGGGCACGATGAGCAGCGCGTATTCGGTGAAGGTGAAGAGGTGTGCGGAACTCTGGTAACCCAGGTTGCGCAGGATCACGTCCACCGTGATGGTGAACATCATGGCTGCCATCAGCAGGCCGGCCAAGGCCGCCATGCCGTACAGCAACGCATCATAGGCGCGGCCCACCAGCCTCATGGTCGGTGAGCCGCGCGCTGCCGCAGTCGGTGCAACTCAGCCGCGAATCAGGGCGCGTAGAGCTTGATGAAGCGATCGACTTCCTGCCGGCCGCCGGCTTTTTCCATGCGGTCCCGCATGCGCGCCCAGCTGGCCTTGCGTGCTTCATCCGCAAACGTGGCTGCGGCTTCCTTGCCCAGCGAGACGCCCTTCATGCCGCGCTTTTCGAGCTCGGCGAATTCCTTCTTGCGCAACTCTGCCTGCGCCTTGAGCGAGGAGACCTCGTGCTCGATGGCCACACGCGTCAGGATCTCCTTGGACTTGTCCGACAGCGAGTTCCACTTGCGCACGTTCATGATCACGCCCAGGTCGGTCGAGAAGAAGGGCGGGTCGAGGCGGAACTTGAGGAAGCGGTCCCAGTTGGCATCCATCAGGCCGATCTCGGTCCAGCCGGTGGCATCCGCGGTGCCGCGCTCGAGCGCGGTGTACACCTCGGTGGAAGGCAGGTTGATGACCTGCGCCTTCAGGTAGTTGGTGAAGAAGGCGTTGTAGATGGGGTTGCCGCGCAGCTTGACACCGGTGATGTCCAGGTTGCCGCGCGCGTCCAGCTTGGGCTGGTTCTTGAACCAGAGGTGAAAGCGGATGCCCGAATCCATCCAGCCCAGGTAAACGGTGCTCATGCGCCGCACGTGCGCCTCGTTCAGGGCCGCGGTGGCGCCGCTCTTGCGCGCGGTCGGGCCGTCGATCGAAGAAGCGCTGACCGCGTCGCACTCCGGCACGGCGGCAGCGTAAAAGGCGCAGGGCGTATAGACCATGTCGACCACGCCGTCGCGCACCGCGGCGGGCTGCTCGAACATGCCAACCGCCTCGGGTCCGCCGCGCACCGTGATTTCGAAGGCGCCCTTGCCGGCCGTGTTGGCCTTCTTGACGAACTCGAGAAAACTCTTGGAGTAGACCCAGCTGGCCGGGAAGGCATGCACCGCGGCGATCTTGTCCTGGGCTACTGCGGTCTGCGCAGCGACGAGCCCGACGGCGGCGGCCAGCCACCACGTGTTCTTGGCAAATCTCATGACATCTCCTGTAAACCCCGCGAATTCGGGGCAAAAACGCTGCGAAACCATCAATACTATCTGTCGCTCGGCGCGTGCGTCAACCAAGCCAGGCGGGGTCGATTTGAACAGGATTGACAGGGGCGAAGCCGCCCCGCGACCTCACGCCACGCAGACCCTGGCCTTGGCCTCGGCGTACTCGCGCTTGAAGCGCTCCACCAGTTCCGCCGCCGGTACCACCGCACGGATCGCGCCGATGCCCTGGCCGCAGCCCCAGATGTCCTTCCAGGCCTTGGCGGTAGCCCCAGCGCCGGTCGCGAAGTTCATCTTGCTCGGGTCGCTTTGCGGCAGGTTGTCCGGGTCCATGCCGGCATTGCGAATGCTGCCCTTCAGGTAGTTGCCGTGGACGCCGGTGTAGAAGTTGCTGTAGACGATGTCGTCCGAGTTGCTCTCGGTGATCATTTTCTTGTAGCCCTCCACCGCGCGCGCCTCCTCGGTGGCGATGAAAGCCGAGCCGATGTAGGCCAGGTCGGCGCCCATGGCCAGGGCTGCCAGGATCGCGCCGCCGGACGAGATGGCACCGGACAGCGCCACCGGGCCGCCGAACCACTCGCGAATCTCGGCCACCATCGCAAACGGGCTCTTGACGCTGGCGTGGCCGCCGGCGCCTGCCGCCACCGGGATCAGGCCGTCGGCGCCCTTCTCGATGGCCTTGCGGGCAAAGACATTGTTGATCACGTCATGCAGCACCACGCCGCCCCAGGACTGCACGGCGCGGTTCACATCCTCGCGCGCGCCCAGGCTGGTGATGATGATGGGCACCTTGTACTTCGCGCAAACCTGCATGTCGTGGTCGAGCCGGTCGTTGCTCTTGTGCACGATCTGGTTGATGGCGAAGGGCGCGGCAGGCGAATCCGGATGGGCGCGGTCGTGCGCGGCCAGCGCCTCGGTGATCTCGGCCAGCCATTCGTCGAGTTGCGACGCGGGGCGGGCGTTGAGGGCCGGCATCGACCCGACCACGCCAGCCTTGCATTGGGCGATGACGAGCTTGGGGTTGCTGATGATGAACAGCGGCGAGCCGATCACGGGGAACTTCAGGTTCTTGAGAACGGGCGGCAGGTAGCGGGCGGGGGGTTGCATGGGTGCGTGGGTGGGAGTGGACTTGTGTTCGGGCGAAGGTCCGGCCGGGCAGGCCTATGCGGACCGCGTCGGCTGGAAGGCAGGTCGGATTGTGCACCACGGCCACGCGAATCCGCGGAGCAAAGGGGCGGCGTGCCGACGCTGCCAGCGCAGGGTGCATGCAAGCGGCGTCAGCCGGAACCCTTCACGTCTTGCCCGTCGACACGCACGTAATCCTCGCCGGCGCCGAATCTCTCTCCGTCTTTCAGGAGGCCTGCACCCGGCACGTGGTTGACTTCGAGGCGGATGCCGTCCGGGTCCTCGAACAGCACGTAGTAGTAGCCCGGGGCCCAGTCGCCGTGCACCGGTCCGCGCACGATGGTTGCGCCAAGCTTTGCGACCAGCGCGGCAGTCTTGTCGACGTCTTCGGTGGTGCGGGCGCGCAGGCAGATGTGATGCAGCCCGACCCGGTATTGCTGGAACCGCTCGCCTATGAATTCCGGGTCGCAGCGACGCACGCCGATCGCGGTGCGCGCGCCGACGTGATAGCAGAAGTCCGGCCCATCGTGCACGCGCGTCATGCCGAACTCCGGCAGCAGCGCCGAGTAGAAGGCGCGCGCCCGGTCAAACTGGCTGACTGTCAGGATGACATGGGCCATGCCGTTGATGCCGATCATGCGGGACTCTCCGTCAAGTGGTCGTAGCGGTAATGTCAATCGATTCCACCATGCCCGTGCGGCCCGGTCAAGAAATCGGCAAGGGGCACCACCGCCGGCGCGTGCCGTGCTACAAAGAAGGTTCCATGTTCCCCGGCGGTGTTGCTGCCGGGCACGCGGGGCTTAGCGCGCCGACCAATGACATGAGACAAGGAGAACCCAAGTGGCCAAGCTCGTCGTGATTTACAACCAGCCTGCCGATCCGGCGGCGTTCGATGCCTATTATTTCAACAAGCATGTGCCGCTCGCCAAGACGATCCCGGGACTGCGCGCCTACGAGGTCAACGCGGGGCCGGTGGCCACCCCTGCGGGCCCGGCGCCCTACCATCTGATCGCCACTCTGACCTTCGACGACATGGCTGCGATCGGAGCAGCCTTTGCGTCCAAGGAAGGCCAGGCTGCCGCTGCGGACGTCGGCAATTTCGCCCAGGCCGGTGTGCAGATGTTGATGTTCGAGACGCGCCAGGTCTGACTTGCCAATACGGGGTATCCGATGAGTGAAATCGCAGTCGCGCCACAGCCATCGACGCCGGCGCACGGCACGCCGGGTTCCGCCGGCACGACCGGCGCGGTGAATTATCTGCACGCATCGACCGAGTCGTCGCTGTATCGCAACGGCCGGGTCCTGACGAGGCGCGATGCCGATGGCAGCGATACCGGCTGGGTGGGCTACGTCCGCAACAAACTGGCCCTCGGGATTCACGATGCGCGCGCTGTCCCGCCGCAGGCGGGGAAGACGCTCGAGCACAACGGGTTTGAATTGCTGCACCGGCCCGGCGACATCGACGGCATCGATTTCCTGGACCATGCGGCCGTCGTCAGGCACCACTACCCGCGATGCGCCGAAATCGTGCGCGAGCACACTGGCGCGCGGGTGTTCGCCTTTGATCACAATGTCCGTTCGGCGTCCGGCAAGCGCGGCGGGCAACGCATCAGCGGCGGGCAACAGGTGCAGGGGCCTGCCCTGATGGCGCATGGCGACTACACCCTGACCAGCGCGCCGCGACGGGTGCGCGACCTCGCGCTGGCGCCCAAGCTCAACGATACGCTGCGCGGCGTCCTGCTGGATGAAGGACAGTCGCTGATCAGCCCGGATGACGCGGCGCGGGTGCTGGCGCCGGGCGGGCGCTTCGCGATCATCAATGTCTGGCGCAGTATCGCGCTTGAGCCGGTGCAGGCCTTGCCGCTGGCGCTATGCGACGCGCAGACGGTCCTTGCGGAAGACCTGGTCGTCTTCGAAATCCACTACCAGGATCGGATCGGGGAGAACTACTTCGCGAAGCACTCGCCGCGACACCAGTGGTTCTACTACCCGCAAATGACGCGCGACGAGGCGCTGTTGATCAAGCAATGGGATTCCGCCGGTCCCCTGGCTCGCTCCGCGGGCGCCAAGAGCGACGCGAGCGAGGCGCACGCACCCTGCACCTTCAGTTTCCACACCGCCTTCGTCGATGCGGCGACGCCGGCGGACGCGCCGGATCGCTGGAGCATCGAGACGCGCTGCCTGGTGCTGTACGACTAGGCGCCGGTGCGCTTGACCTCCGGCAGCGTCGCGAGAAACGATTGCACGGCCGAAAGCACGACGTCGGTCGCTTCGCGATGCGGAGCGTGCCCGCAGCCGGGGATCTTGAACAGGCGCGTGCGCGGGTTGCGGCGCGCGATTTCCTCGATCTGGTAGAGGGTGCCGTACTGGTCGTCCTCGCCCTGGATGGCGAGGATGGGCGCGGTGATCGCGGCCATTTCCGACTCGATGTTCCAGTCACGAAACGCCGCGTCGAGCCAGGCATCGCTCCAGCCGCGAAACGCGCCCTCGGCATCATCGTGGTGACGCGCCAGCCGGGCGGGCAGGTCGGTGGTCTCCCAGGCGGTGCGCGCCGCTTCGATGGAGGTGATCGAGATCGGCTCGACGACGACGTGCGGCGCCATCGCGATCACGCCCGTGGCGGCGTGGCGCGCGGCGTAGAGGAGGGCGATCGAGGCGCCGTCGGAATGCCCGAACAGCACCGGGCGCTCGATGTTGAGCGATGCGAGCAGTGCGGGCAGCACCTCCCAGGCCTCGCGATGCATGAAGTCCGGTTTGCGCAGACCGCGTCGCGCGCCGCGCGGGTCAAGACTGTCCGGCAGCGGGTCGGACTTGCCATAGCCCGCGCGCGAATAGGCGACGACGGTGTGCGCGGAGGCGGCGGCCAGCCTTGCCGGGAAGTCGCGCCACATGGATACCGACCCCAGGCCCTCGTGCAGCAGCACGATCGGCGAGCGATTGCCGGCGCCGGCGTGACGCTCATATTCAAGGCAGGTGTCTGCAATCTCGGCGAATGGCATGGACGTAACGGCAGGGCATGGCGCGGGTCAACGCTGCTAGTCTAGCGGCCGGCGCGCGCGGCCGCGCCGGTCTGATCGCCGACACAACAAGGACCCGACCAGTGAAAATCGCCCGCATCACAGCCACACCGCTCAACGTGCCGGTCAGGATCGACTTGGCTGGAGCGCAGCGCGAGACCACGCTGTCCCTGGTCTTGACCGAGGTGGAATCCGACAGCGGGCTCATCGGCCACGGCATGACGGCGATCACCGAGGAGGAAGTGGTGGCCGCCGTGATCCGCGAGGTGGCGGCGCCCGCGCTGATCGGCGCCGACGCGCTCGCCACCGAGGCCTTGTGGGACAAGCTCTACTGGCTGCTCTCTCCGCGCGGCCAGACCGGTTACGCGAGTCATGCGATCGCGGCGCTGGATACCGCCCTGTGGGACCTGAAGGCGCGTGCCCTCGAGGTGCCGCTGTGGCGCCTCCTGGGCGGCGCGCGCGCGAGGGTGCCGGTGTATGCGACCTTCGGCTTCGGCTTTTTCGACCGTGAGCAGCTGGCTGCGGCTGCCCGGCACTTCGTCGCGCGCGGGTTCCACCGCCTCAAGATGACCGTCGGCAACCACGCGCTGGCGCGGCGTGACGAGCCGCGGCCGCTGGAGGAAGTGATTCGCGAGGACGTGCGCCGCGTCGCCGCCGTGCGCGAGGCGGTCGGTCCGGACGTGCAGCTTTATCTGGATGCCAACTGCGGGCTGGACCTGTTCCATGCCGCGCGGCTGGCGCAAACGGTCGAGGAGTACGACATCACCTTCTTCGAGGAGCCGATCACGCAAAACGATGTGCCTTCGATGGTCGAACTCAGGCGCCGCACGAAGATCCCGCTTGCCTGCGGGCAGAACGAGGGCCTGGCGTATCGCTTTCGCGACCTGCTGGTGCAACGCGCCGCCGACGTGCTGCAACCCAACGTGACCATCTCCGGCGGTTATTCGCAGTGCGTCAAGATCGCCGGCATGGCGCAGGCCTTCAACGTCCCCATCGACAACGGCGGCGCCTGGCCCTTCCACAACATGCACCTGCACGCAGGGCTTGCCAACGGCGGATTGGTCGAGTACCACTATGTCGCTGTGCTGGTGCTGCAGCAGATTTTCGACGGCCTGCCCGTGCCAAAGGACGGCTGGCTCGACCTGCCGGATGCGCCGGGACTCGGCTTTGCGCCCAATGCTGAGCGAGTGCGCGAGCTTGCCCGCCTGCCGACCTCGCACGGCAAGGGCAAGGCGTAGTTCGCATGGGAACCGACGCGGCCGGTGCAGCCGGCGCTTCCGCGATCGGGGAGTTGGTCGGCTTCGTTGATCTGCAGGTCAATGGCGCGCTGGGCAACGACTTCTCCGCGCCGGACCTGACGCTGGAAGCGGCGCGGCGCGCGGCACGGTACGTGCTGGCGGGTGGCACCGCGGCGTTTCTGCCGACCCTGGTTTCGAGCCCGCTTGCGACCTACCGGCAAAACCTGCCGCTCTTGGCCGCACTGGCCGAGGAGCCTGAATTCGTCGGGCGCGTCGCCGGCATCCACCTGGAAGGGCCGTTCCTGTCGCGCGATCCGCGAGTCCTCGGCGTGCACCGGCCGGAACACGTGCGCGCCGCCGAGCCCGGCCTTCTGGAAGAGTGGCAAAGCCTCGCGCGCGGACGGCTGCGCCTCATCACCCTGGCGGCCGAGATCGACGGCGCTGCCGAACTGACCCGTGTCGCGCGCGCGCAGGGCATCGCTGTCGCGATCGGGCACTCCTGGCCCGACGCGGCGGCACTCGAATGCGTGCACGCGGCTGGTGCCGCGGCGTTGACCCATTTCGGCAATGGCGTGCCGCTGGCGCTGCCACGTCACGCCAACCCGCTCGTTGCAGGATTGCTCGCACAAGGCTTGGCTGCCATGTTGATCACCGACGGCCATCATGTCACGGCGGATTTCGCTCGTCTCGTGCGGCGGGTCAAGGGGGCGCGGGGTCTGCTTTTGACGAGCGACCTCTCGCCTGCGGCAGGGCTGGCGCCCGGACAGCATCGCGTGTTTGGCGCGACCGTCGAGGTGAGTCCGGACGGCGCGATCCGTGATCCCGCGCACGGCCACCTGGCAGGTTCGTCGATGAGCCTCCTGGGCTGCGCCAACCAGGCGCTTGCCTGGGGACTCCTCACGCAGGACGAAGTCGTCACGGCGGCACGCGATGCGCCGGCGGCGCTGATCGGGCTCGATGTCGCCGGGTTGCGCGCCCCGGTCGATGGTTGCACGGTATCCTTTCGGCGCGGCGCTGCGCCCAACGGCGCTTTCGAACTCACCACTGCCAAAACCTAGTTCGAGGACTACTGCCATGCCCCGTCTTGCCTGTCTGATGCTCTGCGCGGCATTCGCCACGCTCGCTGTCCCGAGCGCGCAGGCGCAACCCTATCCCAGCCGGCCGCTGCGACTCCTGGTCGGTTTCGCCGCCGGCGGCGGCGCCGATGCGCTGGCGCGCATGACTGCCACTCATGTCGGCGAGGCGCTGGGCCAGCAGGTGGTGGTCGAGAACCGTGCCGGCGCCGGCGGTACCCTTGCGGCAGACGCGGTCGCAAAGGCACAGCCCGACGGCTACACACTGCTCTTAGGCGAGACCGGCCTCCTGATCGCCCCTGCGCTCTACGCGAACCTGCCGTTCGATCCGGTCAAGAGCTTTGCGGCCGTCGGCGGCGTGGCGACCCTGCCGCTGGTCATCGTGGTCAATCCGAGCGTGCCGGCGAAGAACACCGCCGAGTTGATCGCGCATGCGCGCGCCAATCCGGGCAAGCTGTCCTACGCTTCGCCCGGCATCGGTACCATGCACCACCTGGCGATGGAACTCCTGCGCAAGCAGGCCGGACTCGACTACGTCCACGTGCCCTACAAGGGCGCCTCGGCGATCCTGCCCGACCTGATCAGCGGCCAGGTGCCAATCGCGATCGTCTCCGCCCCGCCGGCACTCGCCCAGGCCAAGGCCGGCAAACTGCGCGCCATCGCGCTTACGAGCCCGGTCAAGCTGGCCGGCGCGCCGGACTGGCCAGCCCTGGCCGACACCTTGCCCGGATTCGACGCCTCGCCACGCACCTTCGTGCTTGCACCCGCGGGCACTCCTGCCGCCGTGATCGCGCGCGTGGATGCTGCGCTGCGCGCAATGCTCGCCAAGCCCGCGGTGCTGGAGGCGCTCAATGCGCAGGGCGCGTTCCCGACCCCTGCCGGGGCGGAGGAACTCGGCGCGCAGATCGCGGCCGAGTCGCGCAAATGGGGGACAGTGGCGCGTGAGTCGGGGGCAAAGGCGCAGTAGCGGAAAATGGTTGGAGGCAGCTTCCGGTTCTATCGCCGGGCAGGCAGGTGGGGGATAATTTAGTGATGTCCATCGCCAGAGTCGTCAGGCGCACCAGTATTCACGACCGAGATCGCGAAGCGCTGCGCTATTGGTTGTCGCGGCCGGTTGCCGAGCGCATCGCTGCGGTCGAGGCGCTGCGTCTGGCGATGCATCCCGATGCTGAACAAAGACTTCAAAGAGTTTGTCGAGTTACTCGCCTCCGAGAAGGCTGAGTTCCTTGTCGTTGGCGGATACGCGTTGGCGGCGTACGGGTATCCGCGCTATACCGGCGACCTCGATATCTGGTTGCGCCCGTCGATTGATAACGCCAAGCGGGTCATCGCAGCGCTGGACCGCTTCGGCTTTGCCGGGCTTGGAATTTCCTTAGAGGACTTGACTCGGCCTGGGTCAGTCATTCAATTGGGATATCCGCCGCGGCGCATTGATCTGCTCGCGTCGATAGACGGCGTCGAGTTCGACGATTGCATTGCTCGCCGCGAGGTTTTCGTCCTCGACGGTGTTGCCGTTCCGTTTATCGGCCTTGCCGACTTCAAGACGAACAAGCGCGCTGCGGGAAGGGCGAAGGATTTGGCGGACCTCGAGAGTCTGGACGATCCGGACTCGCGTTGACTCCAGGCGTGGCGCTGAGAGGCGGCGCTTCAGGCTGGCGCCGCTTCGGACGCGTCGAAATCCAGTTCGACCTTCGCGCCATTCGGGTCGTCGAAAAAGAGCTGCCAGACCCCGTCCTTGCTGCCGGCCACCCGGCGCAATTCATAGGGCATGCCGCGGCCCTTGAGGAGGGCGACGGTAGCCGCCAGTCCGTGCGCGGTGAAGGCCATATGGTCGAGGACGCCGCGCCTCAACTCCGCGCGCGAGCGCCCGCCGATGACGTGCAGGACCGGCGCGCCGCCCGCATACAGCCACAGACCGGGGAACGTGAAGGGTGGTCGAGGGCCGACGGTGAAATCGAGGAAGTCGCAGTAGAACGCGCGTGTCGCCTCGACGTCGTCGGTGAGTATCGTGAAGTGATTCATGCCAGCGATAGCCATGCTCTGCGCCCCGTCGTTGTAATGAGGGCTCCATCATGCCAGCAAGGCGCATTTGCGTGTCAAGTGCGCCTGGCCGGGAGCGATCGTGGTAATCCGGCGCACGGGTAGCGCGCCAGTAGAGGCCCTGCTTTCATCTCCGGGGGCCGTAACGAATTTCAATAGTGATGTTCGCGCGCCGGGCTGCGTACACCGCGGTTTCCGCCCGCGGACATCAATCCATGTTCGGTTTGATCTCGCCGAGGATCGGCCGAAACTGCGCCAACTGACCCTTGAGCGTCGCCTCCAGTTCAGCCGGGGTCGAACCCGAGGGTTCGGCGGCGATGTCGGTGAAGCGCTTCGCGATATCCGGCTGGCGTACTGCGGCCACCACCTCGCGGTGCAGGCGATCGATGATTTCGCGTGGTGTTTTTGCCGGCGCGAAGAGGCCGTTCCAGCCGTTTGCTTCGATCATCGGAAAGCCCGATTCGCGCACCGTGGGCACATCCGGCAAGGCCGGAACGCGCGCGGTCGAGTTGGTCGCGAGTGCCTTGAGCTTGCCCGCGCGGATCTCCGCCAGCGAAGACGAAATCTGGTCGCCGCCGACCTGCACGCGCCCGGCCAGGAGTTCAAGCTTCAGCGGCGCGGCACCCTTGAAGGGGATGTGGGTCATATCGAAGCGGCCCGCGCGCTTCAAGGCTTCGCCAACCACGTGCATGAACGAACCGGGGCCGGTCGAGCCGTAGTTGTAGTTGAGGCTCTTGTCGCGCGCCAGGAGGCTTACCAGCTCGCGCAGGTCCCTGACCGGCACCGAAGGGTGGGCGGTGATCACCAGCGGTACATTGACGACGTTGGACACCGCGGCGAAATCGGTATCGATGTTGTAGGGCGCGCGCCCGGCCAGGCCCAGCGAGATCGAGGCCAAAGGAAAGGTGATGTTGTGCATCAGGATCGTGTAGCCATCCGCTGGTGCCTTGGCCACAACGTCGGCGCCCAGCGAGCCGCCGGCCCCGCCGCGGTTTTCCACCGTGACCGGCTGGCCCATCGAATCGCTCATCTTTTGTGCCACCAGACGCGCTGCGATGTCGGTGGTGCCGCCGGCCGGGAAGGGCACGACGATGCGGATCGGCCGGTTCGGATAGGGCTGTGCCCAGGCGGCAGGCACTGCCGCAAGCAGGGCCGCCATGCCCAGCGCGGCAAGCAACGCGGTTCGCGGCATGGTCAAGCCATGGGAGGATGAATCGCTCATTTTGTCTCCGTGGATCAATTGTTGTTGCGAGACCCGCATCATGCCAGTGCCGCGCGCTTCCGTGGTAAAACGGTCGGGCGATTCCTGCGGTTCCTCCATTGCACCTTTCCTTCGATTCTTCGCGCATCCGCGCAACGCCCCGGCTTGTGTGGTGCCGCCGGGGCTGCTTCGCGTGACCACAGGCGACTCGTCCCAGGCGCGCGCCACGCGCCGCGGCATCATTTGCATGGTCGCGGCGATGACTTTTTTCACCATCAACGACGCGTTCTTCAAGTTGGCCGCTGCCAACGTGCCGGTCTGGCAGCTCATCTTCCTGCGCAGTCTCCTGGTGTCGCTGATCACGTTCGCGGCTGCCCGCAGCGTCGCCTCGATCGACGTCATGCTCGGCATGTTCCGCGGTCGTGTCGGACTGCGCGCGCTGACCGAGGCGACGGCGATGCTCCTTTACCTGTGGTCGCTCACGCACATCCCGATCGCCAATGCGGCAGCGATCATCCTTTCCTCGCCCCTGTTCCTGGCCGGATTTGCAGCCCTCTTCTTGGGCGAACGCGTCACCCTCGGGCGTTGGGCCGCCGCGCTATTGGGGTTTGTCGGGGTGCTCTTCATCGTGCAGCCGCATCCCGGGGCCTTCGACGTCTGGTCGCTGGTTTGCCTGGCGTCCACCCTGCTTTTCGCCACGCGCGACGTGCTGACGCGTGGCATTCCAGCCGCGATTCCTTCGACGGTCGTGGCGCTGGCCACCGCCGTGGTGGGTACGCTTCTGGCCCTTCTGATGATGCTTCTGACCGGCACCAGCGCGGTGGGCGCGCGCGACGCCGGATATATCGTCGCGGCTGCGTTTTTCGTTGCGGCCGGGTTTTACCTGATCACCGTGAGTTTTCGCAGCGCCGAAGTGTCGGTGGTCGGACCGTTTCGCTACTCCAGCCTCTTGGTCGCGGTGGCGCTGGGATATTTCATCTGGGGCGAGGTGCCCAACGCGCTCGGCTGGCTGGGGGTCGCGCTGATGCTGGGTGCCGGCGCATTGATGCTGTTGCTGGAGCGGCGCCGCTCCTGAGCCGCGCGGCTATGGTAGCTTGCGGTTTTTCCCGTCCGCTTCTCCCATGACTACGCTCGCGCCCTCGGTCTGCCCGCACGACTGCACCAGCGTCTGCGCGCTGGACGTCGAGGTCAAGGATGCACGCACCATCGGCCGCGTGCGCGGCTCGACGCGCAACGCCTACACCGCCGGAGTCATCTGCGAAAAGGTGGCGCGCTACGCCGAGCGGGTCCACCACCCCGGCCGCCTGACGCAGCCGCTGCTGCGCGACGGCCCCAAGGGAAGCGGCCGCTTCAAGCCGATTGCCTGGAACGAGGCCCTCGACCGGGTCGCCGCGGCATTCACTGACGCGGCGGCGCGCCACGGCAGCGAGGCGGTGTGGCCCTACTTCTATGCCGGCACCATGGGCCTGGTGCAGCGCGACGGCATCCAGCGCCTGCGCCACGTGATGAAGTACTCGCGCTGGCATTCGACGATCTGCGTCGCACTCTCTGATTCGGGCTGGATTGCCGGGGTGGGCAGCAAGCGCGGCGTGTCGATGCTGGAAGCGGCCGAACACTCCGACCTGATCGTGATCTGGGGCGGCAACCCGGTCAACACCCAGGTCAACGTCATGACGCACGCCATGGCAGCCAGGAAGCGCGGCGCGACGCTGGTGGTCGTCGACCCGTACCGCACCGGCACGGCCGAGAAGGCCGACCTGCATCTGGCGCTCAAGCCCGGTACCGATGGCGCTCTGGCCTGCGCGGTCATGCACGTGCTCTTCGCCGAAGGCCTGGCCGACCGCGAATACCTGCAGCGCTACAGCGATGCCCCGGCGGCGCTGGAGGCGCACCTGGCGACACGCACGCCGCAGTGGGCGTCCGCGATCACCGGCTTGCCGGCACAGGTGATCATCGATTTCGCGCGTCTCTATGGTGGCACCAAGAAGAGCTACATCCGCGCCCATCACGGCTTTTCGCGCTCGCGCAACGGTGCGGCCAACATGCACGCGGTCACCTGCCTGCCGACGGTCACCGGCGCCTGGCGCCACCGGGGCGGCGGCGCGCTGTACGGCAACGCGGCCCTGTATCCGGTCGACAAAACCCTGATCGAGGGTCTGGACGCGCTGGACACCTCGATCCGCGAACTCGACCAGTCGCGCCTCGGACCGATCCTGACCGGCGACGCCGGGGCCTTGAAGGGCGGACCGCCGGTCACGGCCATGCTGGTGCAGAACACCAACCCGGCCATGGTCTGCCCGGATTTGAACCTGGTGCACCGCGGCCTCGCGCGCGAAGACCTGTTCCTGTGCGTGCACGAGCAGTTCATGACCGAGACCGCGGCCTTCGCCGATGTGGTGTTGCCGGCCACGACATTCCTCGAGCACGACGATTTCTATACCGCCGCCGGACACAGCGTGTTCCAGGCTTCGTTGAAACTCATCGAGGCGCCGGGCGCAGCGCGCGAGAACCACCATGTCATCTGCGAACTGGCGCGCAGGCTGGGTGCGGAACATCGCGGCTTCACCCTCTCCGCCCGCGAAATCATGGACGAAACCCTGCGCGCCTCCGGCATGTGGGACGTGGCGACCAACGTCGCGCGCGGCGGGCAGGACATGGCGTTGCCGTTCGAGAAAATGCACTTTCACGATGGTTTCGACACCGCCGACGGAAAGTTTCATTTTCGGGGTGACTGGCAGCGGTTCGGCGGACGCTGGCAGGAAATGCCGGTCCTGCCCGATCATTTCGACGTGATCGACAACGCGACGCCGGCGACCCCCTACCGCCTGGTGGCCGCGCCGGCGCGCACCTTCCTCAATTCGACCTTCACCGAGACCCCCAGCTCGCTAAAGCGCGAGGTGCGGCCCACGGTCCTGATCCACCCGGACGAGTGCGCGGCGCTGGGCGTAGGCGATGGGGACCGGGTGCGCCTGGGCAACGCGCGCGGCTGTGTCATCGTGCACGTGCGCCCCGCTCCCGGACAGCAGCGCGACGTGGTCGTGGTCGAAGGCATCTGGCCCAACAAGCACTTCGAAAACGGCCTGGGCATCAATGCGCTCACCAGCGCCGACCCCGGCTGGCCCAACGGCGGGGCGGCGTTTCACGATACCGCGGTGTGGGTGAAGCGGGCAGATTGACCGGCTTGGCACGGAGTTTCTGTCGAAAATATTTACAGTGCCGTAAGTCGATTCGAAGAGGGTCAAAGCAACCAATTGATTTGAAATAACTTTTTGTTTTTTGGCCGAACGCTGGGTCGGTCATGTTTCTTGCTTGGGTTTCTGCCGTGCTCCGCCCTCGAGGTTTCGCCATGTCCTTGTCCCTGCCCCTGTCCGTCCGTTCCTGCCTGGTTGCCGCCGCGTTGCTGGGGGCTTCCGTCGGCGTGCGAGCGGCCGATTTCACCTGGAATACCGGCATCGGCTCCTGGTTTACCGGCGGTAACTGGATCGGCGGGGTGCCGGCAGCCGGCGGCAATGTCTTCATCGACGGCGACAATTTCGGCAACAACGCGATCGTTACCCTGACCGGGTCGGCCTCCATCGGCAACCTGGCCATCGACGGTGGCGATCAACTGCAGGTCAGCAACGGCTCATTTTTGAGCCTTTCCGGCGGGAGCTTCACCAATGCCGGCACACTGGGTCTCAATTCGGCCGGCTTTTTCACCGACCTGCGTTTCGATGCCGACACCACGTTGTCGGGCAATGGTTTCATTGCGCTTAGCAACAACGGCAACAACCGCATCTTTGGCGCCAATGCCGCGGTACGCCTCACGATCGACGCCGGGCAGACGATCTTCGGCGCCGGACAGATCGGCCTCGGGCAATTGCGCATCACCAATCAGGGGATGATCGCCGCCCAGGGCGGCGCCGGACTCACCTTCAATATCGTCAACGCGGCCGGCGCGTTCGACAACACCGGCGGCACGATCGAAGTGGCCGACGGCTCCTTCGCGCGTTTTTCCGCCGGCAGCATCGAGGGCGGCACCCTGCGCGGCAATACCACCAGCGTCTTGCGCGGCTCGGTCGGTGCCACCCTGGACGGCGTCAATCTCGAAGGCGCACTGACGCTCGCCAACGGCGAGGGTATCGGCATCGCCGGCACCTCGCTCAATACCGGCACCCTGACCCTGGCCTCCGCAGGCTTTTTCACCGACCTGCGCGTCAACGCTGACGCCAGCATCGGAGGCAACGGCACCATCGCCCTCTCCAACAACGGCAATAACCGCATTTACGGCAACGCGGCCGGCGTGCGCCTGACCGTCGGTGCCGGTCAGACCATCGCCGGCGCCGGCCAATTGGGTGTCAATGGCCTGCTCGCCGTCACCAACCAGGGCACCATCGCCGCGGACGGCGGCGCGGGGCTGCGCCTCAATTTCGCCGACGCAGTCGGTGCATTCGACAATGCGGGCGGCGTGCTCGAGGTGCGCAGTGGTTCGATCCTCATCTTCGACGCCGGGCGCTTCGAGGGCGGCACGCTGCGTGGCACCGCGGCCGACGCGCGCCTCGCCGGCTCGCCCGTGGCGACCCTGGTCGGCACGAACATCGAGGGCACGCTGACCCTCACCAACGGCAACGGTCTGGGCATCGGCGGGGCAATGTCCAACAGCGGCACCCTGACCCTCGCTTCGGCCGGCTTTTTCACGGACCTGCGGGTCAACGAGGACGTCAGCATCGTGGGGAGCGGCACCATCGCGCTGTCCAACAACGGCAACAACCGCATCTTCGCGGCCGCCGATGGATTGCGCCTGACCGTCGGTGCTGGCCAGACCATCGCCGGTGCCGGTCAATTGGGCGTGAACAATCTCCTCAAGGTCACCAACCAGGGCACCATTGCCGCCGACGGCAGTGCCGGTTTGCGCCTGAATTTCGCCACGACCGCGGGATCGTTCATCAACACCGGTGGCGAACTCGAGGTACGCAACGGCTCGATCATGACCTTCGACTCGGGTCGCTTCGAAGGCGGCACGTTGCGCGGCACCACAGCCGACGCGCGCCTGGCCGGATCGGTCGCAGCGACCTTGTTCGGGACCACCATCGAAGGTACCCTGACACTGACCAACGGCAATGGCATCGGCATCGGTGGCGACCTGGTCAACACCGGGACCTTGAACCTGGCCTCGGCGGGCTTTTTCACCGATCTGCGCGTCAACGAGGACGCGAGCATCGTGGGCAACGGATCGATCCTGTTGGTCACCAACAACGGCAACAACCGCATCTATGCGGCCGCAGACGGGCTGCGCCTCACCATCGGCGCCGGCCAGACCATCGCCGGTGCCGGTCAACTGGGTGTGAACAACCTCCTCAAGGTCACCAACCAGGGCACCATCGCCGCCGACGGCAGTGCCGGTTTGCGCCTGAATTTCGCCTCTGCAGCCGGCTCGTTCATCAACACCGGCGGTGTGCTCGAGGTGCGTGGCGGGTCGCTCCTGGATTTCGCGTCCGGCCGCTTCGAGGGCGGTACCTTGCGTGGCACCGGTATCAATCCCGGGCTTGCCGGGTCGGTCGCTGCAACGCTGGTGGACACCACCATCGAAGGCGCGCTCACCCTGCGTAACGGCAACGGCGTGTCGCTGGCTGGAACCATCACCAACCAGGGCACGCTCAGCATGGCTTCGGCGGGCTTTTTCACCGACTTGCGCATGACGGCTGATACCACGTTGGCCGGCAATGGTTCGATCCTCATGGGCAATAACGGCAACAACCGCATCTATGGCGCCACCGGGGCCGAGCGACTGACCATCGGTGCCGGCCAGACCATCGCCGGGAGCGGGCAGATCGGCGTCAATCAGTTGCGCATCACCAACGAGGGCACCATCGTCGCCAACCAGGCGACCGGCCTGACGATCAACCCGACCGGCAGCGAGGCCCTGATCAATCGCGGCACCCTGCGCGTCGAGACCGGCAGCAACATGACCGTGACCGGTTCCAACATCGTCCAGGACGATCTGACGGCCAAGACTCTGGTGCACGGCACCCTGACCGTGCCGGTGCTGGACTTGCAGGCTGGCCTGGTCGGCGGCAGTGGGCGCATCATCGGCGCGCTCAACAACTCGGGCGGCACGGTGGCACCGGGCGCCAGCCCGGGCACGCTCATCATCCAGGGCAACTACACCCAGGGCGAGAACGGCACGCTTGCGCTCGAGATCAACGGGCCGCTGCAAGGCGTGCAGCACGACTGGCTGTCGATCACCGGCAATGCGTCGCTCAACGGCGCGCTGACGCTGGCTTTCGGCTATACCCCGGCCATCGGCACCAGCTACGTGGTGCTGACCACGGGCGGCACGCGCAGCGGCAATTTCGCCAGCGTGGCAGGCCCAGCCGGCTGGGATATCGACGTGCTGTACGGCGCGAACAACGTCACGCTGACCGTGGCCGCGGTGCCCGAGCCCGGCGCCTACGCGATGATGCTGGCGGGCCTGGCGCTGATGGGCTTCGTGGTCGTGCGGCGGCGTCGCGACGAGCGGGCCTGATCCGGCATGACTGCAAGCCTGGCGAATGCGCCAGGCTTGTGCCGCGGCGCGGTCAGCGCCACGCCCATACGGGCTGCTCCAGGTGCGCGACCCGCGTGTCGCGGCCGTGCACGGCGACTTCCATGAACTGGTACATCAGCGCCGCCGTCGGCGCATGGATCAGTGTGTCGAGCAACGGGTAGCGGATCACCGGCCGGTCGCTTTCGGGGATTGCGACGAACTGCGGCGAGCCCGGCAGTTCGAGGTCGTGGAACCTGATGCGGTGAATGCGCGCGACTTCCTCGGGGTTGGCGCGTAGTGCCAGTTCTCCCGGCGCCCACGCCACCAGCGGGGTGATGACAAAGCCCGAGCGAGTCGGAAAGTCGTCCAGGCGCCCCAGCAGCATGTCGGGCGCGAGATCGAGGTTGATTTCCTCGCGGGTCTCGCGCAGCGCGGCCTGGGTGGCTGTCTCGCCCTGATCCAGGCGCCCGCCCGGAAAGGCGAACTGGTTGGCGTGACGGCGCATGCGCATCGGCCGGAGCGTCAGAAGCAGCGCCGCGCTGCCATCGCCGGCATCCGCAGCGATCAACACCACCGCGGCGCGGCGCAAGGCCGGATCGGTGTGGCGCCGCCGGGGATGCGCGGCCAGGTGCGCGGCGAGGCGCTCACGCAGTGACGCGTCGAAGCGGTAGCTCATCAGCCGGCCGCCCCGCAGGCGCTAATATCGGCGCCCCGCAACCGCATCGGAGTCCTGCCATGCCGCAGACCTACGTCAACCCGCCCACCCTCACCAAGCCGACCGGCTATTCGCACGTGGCCATCGTGCCGGCCGGCAGGCAGGTGCACATTTCCGGCCAGGTGGCCTTCGACGCCGCGGGTCAGGTGGTGGGCCGCGGCGACCTGTCGGCGCAGGCCGAGCAGGTCTACGCCAACCTGGACGCCGCGCTCAAGGCCGCCGGCTGCACCTGGGCGAATGTCTTCAAGCTCGTCACCTATGTGGTCAATCTCACGCCCGAAATGGCGCCGCGCATCCGCGCGGTGCGTGCACGCTACCTGGGCAACCTGGACATGCCGGCTTCGACCATGGTCGGGGTGACTTCGCTGGTGCATGCCGACCTGCTGCTCGAGGTCGAGGTCATTGCGCGCCTGGACTGACACCCGCTGCCGGGCGCGGCACTTGCCGGCAGCGCCGGGCGGAAGCGTCACCCTTCGCCCAGCGCCTGCATGACCGCCGCGCGCAGGGTCGAGGGCCGGTAGGGTTTGGTGATGTAGCCGTCGGCGCCCAGCAGCACGCCCTTGGCAATGTCGGCGCGCTCGGTGCGGCCGGTCACCATGAGCACGCGGATGGCCTTCAGGGTCGGGTGCTGCTTGACCTTCTCCAGGACCGTGAAACCGTCCGCGTCCGGCAGTTCCACATCCAGGAGCAGCAGGTCGGGCGCCGGCTTGGCATTCAGGGCGTTGATGATTTCTTCGCGCTTCTGCGCGACGATGATGTCGTGGCCGTCCTTGCCGACGATGGTCTTGAGCATCGCGACTTGCAGATCGTCGTCCTCGACGATCAGGATGCGTCGCTTGCGGCCGGCCACGCTGCGTGCCTCCGCGGCGATCGTGGCGGCGGCGATCTCGGGCGGTTGCATGAAGAAGCCGGCGCGATTGATGGTATCGACGGTGCTCTTGGCCTCGATCATCGCCATGTGCGTGGTCTGGGCCAGCCTGTCGTCCGGCAACGCCGCCGCGGTGGAAGAGTTTTTCTTCATCCACTGCCCGACCGCGGCGACGGTGGCCTTGAACTGCGGATCGCTGGTCATCTCGACGTATCCCTCGTAGGCATACGTCGAGGCTTCGACCGGTTCGTGGGCCGGGGCGATTCTTGCGGTGTTCGTCTTCGTCGTCGTGCCGCCGGCAGCAGGCCGGATGTAGCCCAGGCGGGCCAGTTCGGCAAACCAGGGCTTGATGTCGTCCAATGACAGGTGCGGCAACTGGGCAGAGAGCTGCTTGACCGTCAACGTGCCGTCGACGGCCGAAAGCAGGCGGCGAAACGAGGCCGACAAGGGCGCGCGCGGATCGAGCATCGCGTCGATGCCGGCCTGGGTCTTGTGGAAAACGTCGTTCGGGCTCATCGCCAACACGGGGTAGGAAACCGCAGAAGTGTACTGCCTGGCCGTTGCGCCCGCCCATGCCGGCACTTTGCCTGGCCGGTCCCCATGCGAGCGCCCGCGCCGCGGCTCAAATCGGGTAAATCAGCGAATTGGGAATCAGTTCACTGTCGAAGACACAGATCTTCTCGCGGAACCTGAGTGCGCCGCCTTCCTCGACGATGCAGTCCAGGTAGCGGCCGACGTTGAAGACTTCCGACAACTCGTTCTGCTTGGTGCGAAAGACCGCGTAGTTGGCCTGCGTACGCACGGCATCCGCGCCGGCCTCGCGGATGAAAAGTCCCGAGATGATGTGGCGCTGGTAATAGGGCTGGTGATAGAGCGTGGTGGTGATGCCGAAGACGCGGTCGCGCAGCATGCCGCGCGACTCCGCCGCCATGGTCGCAAGCGGCAGGCCGCGATCGTGGTTCTCGCGCGGCACCACGCGGTAGATGCAGTCCTCGACGAACAGATCCAGCCATGACACATAGTCGGCCGCATCCAGCGCCGCGATGTAGCGCGCGTACAGGTCGTCGAGCGCGACCTTGAGTTCAATGCCGGTTTTCAATCCTTCAGACCTCCATGACCTTGCGGTAGTAGGCGTACATGCCGCGGATCAGGGTTTCGGTGACCATGTGATCGGTATTGCCGGTGCCGGTGCCGCCCAGTTCGGCGATGGTCTGGTGCCCCTGGTGCTGGGTGAAGCCCACCTGGGACAGTTCCACCACCTCGCCGTCATCGGCCGAGACCAGGCCGGCCGGACCGAACAGGTTGGCCTGGCGCAGGCGGCGGCGCGTCATCTCCGCGGTGTCGTCGGCGAAGCCGAAGTGGGTCCAGACGAAGTCGAAGCTGCCGACGCCGCGCGGCACGATCTGCCGGGTCGAGATCGAGTTGACGTTGTGCTGGATGATGAGCGACGGAAAGATGGTCTGCATGCAGGCGGTCGGCACGGCGTCGATGCCCAGGTCGCCGCCCTTCCACCAGGCCTCCGGCACCACGTCGAGGATGCGGTCGTCGGCCAGCTTCATGTCCTCGTGGAAACTCGAAACGCCTTGCGTCACTTCCCCCTTGCCGCCGTCGTTCTTGAAGCCGATCATCGCCGCGTGGCGCAGGTGCCGGTCGGTGCGCATGTACGAGCGCTGGTCGGCGCGCCACAGCCCGAAGGTGACGAACCAGGTGTGCAGGAGCCCCGGGTGGTAAGGGTCCTTGATGTTCTCCTGCATGAGCTTCCAGTTGCCGGGGATGCGCTGGCGCGAATAGCCCAGGATGGTCAGCTCGCGCCCGTCGAAGGCGCGCTCGAACCACGGCTTGAGTTCACCCAGGTAGGTATCGAAGTCCTCGACGGTATGGTCGAAGGACGCGAACACGACGCCGTTCTTGACCGCCACCTTGAGGCGGGTGAGGCCATGCTCCTCGTTGCGAAAGCCGGCGGGCATGCCGCCGTTGACGCGCCCGTCCTGGCGCACGCCGCGCCGGAAGGGCAGGCCGATCAGGTTGCCCTTGAGATCGTAGTTCCATTGGTGGTAAGGGCAGATGAAGTCCTTGCGGTTGCCGAAGTTCTCCACACAAAAAGCCACGCCGCGGTGCGCGCAGTGGTTCTCGACCACGTTGATGGCGCCGTCGGCGTCGCGCACCATGATGACCTGGCGCTCGCCGACGAAGGTGCGCTTGAAATCCCCATGCCTGGGCACCTCGGCCGCCAGGCCCACATAGCACCAGTGACCGTTGTAGAAGAAACGCTCGAGTTCACGCTGGTACAGCGCTTCGTCGGTATAGGCACGGTAGGGCACGCGCGCGTCCGAGGCGGTGTGCCACGCGAAGTCGGGCGGGCGGGAAAAGGCGGGATCGGGGGCATTCATGGGAAGGGCTCTCAGCCGCGGGCGGGCGCGCGGCAAAGGGGATAGGTTAGCGTGGCCGCATGCGCGGCGCAATGCGTCGGCCGGGGACCGGCCCTTGACTATCTATAGAAACAACCGTACCATAAAGTTTCAACAGAAAACTCCGAGTGCCACATGTCCGCCAAGCGCAAGCCGCACGCCGCGGCCGGTCCCGACCGGGCGCAGGTGCTGACCGGCGCGACCCTGGCCGCCGCCGAAATCCTGGGTCTCAGTCAGTCCGGCCTGGCACAGGTGATCGGACTGTCCGCGCCGACCGTGTCGCGCATGAAGGGCGGCACCTATCGGCTCGAGGAGGCGCGCAAGGAATGGGCGCTGGCTGCCCTGTTCGTGCGCCTGTACCGCTCGCTCGACTCGATGGTCGCCGGACGCACCGCGGATGCGCGCCTCTGGCTCAACAGCGAGAATCGCGCGTTCGCCAACCGGCGCCCGGTCGACATGATCGGCGACGTGCAGGGCCTGGTGCACGTGGTCGACTACCTGGACGCGGCGCGTGGCCGCATCTGAGCCGTCGGCCGACGCGCGCTGGCGCGCGCAGGTCTGGCGAGCGGTCGAATCCCAGCACCTGATCGCGACCATGCGACTGGTCGGCGACGACCTGACCGCGCAGGCTGTCCTGGAAGACATTCTCGAGAGCGCCAAGCCACCGGTTCCGGAGGATGCCCGGCACCTGCACTGGCTGCTCGCCACGCCTTTTCGCTACCCGGCGCCGCCGGGAGGCAGCCGCTTTCGCGCCGTCGGCGATCCGGGGGTCTTCTACGCGGGTCTGGTCAGGCGCGTGGCCTGCGCCGAGGCAGGCTACTGGAAGTGGCGCTTTGTTGCCGACAGCGCCGGACTGGCGCGACTGGACGCGCACCCGATGTCGGTGTTTCCCGCCGCAGCCGCGGGCCGGGCCTGGGACCTGACGCGCGGCCAACTGGCGCGGCGCCGGCGCGACTGGACCCGATCAGCCGACTATGCGCCCACCCAGGCCCTGGCGCGGCGCGCACGCGCGGCGGGGGTCCAGGTGCTGGTCTATGAATCGGTGCGCGACCCCGAAAGCGGGGCGTGCGCCGCCGTGCTCGATGCGCGCGCACTTGCCAACCGCGACCCGCTGCCGGCCGCGGAAACTTGGTATCTGACGGTCAATGCGCGCGGCGCGGTCTGGCAGCGCGCGGGCGTACAGGCGTTTTCGTTCGATTTCGCTTAAAGCGCGCGCGGTTCGGTCTGCGGGAAACCAGGCCGCGCGCGCGGCCCGCCACTTCGCTCAAGCGTGCAGCGTCATCACTTTTTGCACCGCCGGTCGCGCGGCGACACGATCGAAGTGGGCTTGCGCGCGCGGAAACTCGCGCAGGTCCACGCTGTCCCCGGCGAGCCAGCGCGCGACCGTGAACAGATAGGCGTCGGCCACGCTGTAGGCCTCGCCCATGACCCACGGCCCGACCAGGTATTCACGTTCGATCAGGGCGAAGCAATCGCGCATGTTCTGCGGCACCTTGGCGGCCATGCTCTTGTGCGCTGCCTCGTCGTCACTCCAGCGCGCGCCGCGCTGGCGGTGTCCGTGCGCGACGTGCACGGTCGAACACAGGTAGCTGTTGAATTCCTGCATGCGCGCCAGAGCGAACGGGTCGTCCAGCGGGGCCAGGCGCGCGGCCGGATGCAGTTGCGCGATATACACGAGCAGCGCCGGCGTCTCGGTCAAGGTGCCGCGCTCGGTGATGAGCGAAGGCACCCGGCCCTTGGCGTTGATGGCCAGGTAGGCGGTGCTGCGCTGCTCGTTCTTGGCGAAGTCGAGGCGTTCGACCTCGTAATCGGCCTGTGCCTCCTCGAGGGCGATGTGCGAGGCGAGCGCACAAGTGCCGCGTGCGTAGTAGAGCTTGAGCATGTTTTTCCTTGGGTGGGTGAGTGCCGCCGGCGGGGCGGCCGGCAGACTTGCGGGTGAAAAATTTTTGGAGCGCGCTTGCCGCGGCGCGCGAAAGCCCGCATGATGGCATTTTTCTCAGCCACCGCAGCAAAGGAAAGCCACTTGCCGACCACCACCGTCGCCATCCTTCATCCCGGTGAAATGGGCAGCGCTGTCGCCGCACGCCTCGCCGCGCGCGGGCAGCGCTGCGTGTGGGCAAGCCAGGGCCGCAGCGCAGCCACCGCGGCCCGCGCGCACGGCATCGTCGACTGCGGCACGCTCGCTGCCGCGCTCCGCGAGGCCGACATTGCCCTGTCGGTGTGTCCGCCGCACGGCGCGTTCGAACTTGCGCGTGCGGTCGCGGCCGTCGGGTTCAGCGGTATCTACGTGGATGCCAACGCGATCGCCCCCGCCACCGCGCGCGAAGTCGGGCGTATCGTCACGGCCAACGCGGGTGCGCGCTTCGTCGACGGCGGCATCATCGGTCCGCCGCCGGAGAAGGCCGGCACCACCCGCCTGTACCTTAGCGGCGCTGACGCCGCCGCATTGGCCGCGGCCTGGAATGACGAGATCCTGGGCGTCATCGCCCTCGACGGCGAGGCCGGCGCCGCCTCCGCTCTCAAGGCGTGCTATGCCGGCTGGAACAAGGGGTCGATCGCGCTCCTGACGGCGATCCGCGCGCTGGCCCGTCAGGAGGGCGTTGACGCGGCGCTGATCGACGAATGGGAGTTGTCGCAACCGGGCCTGGCCAGGCGTTCGGAGGCGATCACCACGCAGGCCTACAAGGCGTGGCGCTGGGTTGCGGAGATGGAGGAGATCGCCGCCAGCCTGTCCGCGGTCGGCTTGCCGCCCGGGTTTCATGAGGCGGCGGCCGAGGTGTTCGCTCGCCTGGAAGGCTTCAAGGAAACGCGCCGTCTCGATTCCATCGCCCCGGCGCTTGCGGCACTCGGCACTGCAGGGCCGAAGCGGGGCTGAACGCCGAGCGGGTGCGGCCTGGCTATTCGGGGCCGCGCTTGAGCGCCGGTCCGATCTTGAAGACGCCCGATGCGCGCACCGCGGCGCTGCCGTCGGCACTGACCAGGCACTGCGCAAAGACAAGCTTGCGCGTCACGCGCAGGATGTCGGTGCGCGCCTGGATCCACGACCCCAAGGGCGCGCCAGCCAGGAAATCGGCCGTCAGGTTCACGGTGGGCATGAAATGGATGATCTTGGCCTGATAGTGGATCGCCATCACCATGGCCATGTCGACAAAGGTCATGAGCATGCCGCCGTGACAGATGCTGGTCGGATTGCAGTGGCGCCGCTCGACGCGCATGCCGACCAGCAGGTGATCTCCTTCGCGGGCGCGATACAGGGGGCCGTTGGCGGCGACGAACATGTCGGCCGGCCCGGTGTCGAGCGGCTTGAATCCAGGGGGCGGCGCGCTCGCCGGGGCTGGGGGGGAATGATCAGTCATCCTGCCATTCTAGAAGTTGCCGGTGCGCGCCCGGACCGGTCGGCGCCAGGCGCGCACGGAGCAGGGGGGTCAGGCGACGGGGCGCCGCTGGCGGCCGCGCCACAAGGGCCAGGCCAGAAGGCCGGCCACCGTGCATGCCGCAAGGCAAGCCCATGCATGGGGCAGCAGGGTTCCGTCGTCGAGTGCGCCGGTCGCAAACGCAAACATGGCGCCGCCGCCGAGCTGAATCGCGCCGGTCATCGCCGCAGCTGTCCCGGCACGCTCGGGCAAGGTGGCGGTGGCGCCTGCGATGCCGGGCGAGAACGCGAATCCGGTGCCCAAGGCCTGCAGGAACAAGGCGAGGAGCATGAAGGACAGCGACCCGGCGGCAAGCGCGGCAAAGAGCCCCACGCTGCCCAGGGTGCAGGTGAACACGCCGGCTGCGATGAGGCGGTCCACGCCGGACCGGCGCACCCGGCGGGCGGCGGCAAAATTGCCGAACGTAAAGCCGAGATAGGCTGCCAGCATGGCAAGCGCGATGCCGTTGGATGAAAGCCCGTGTGCGCGGGCAAAGTAAGACGGACCGACGACCATGAGGCCGATGAAGCTGCAGTTCAGCAGCGAGAACGAGCACGCGTAGGCGCAAAAACGCCATGATCGGAACAACATGACGTAGCCGTAGGCGAGCGGCAGCACCCGGAGCGGGATGCGGCGCTCGCGCGGCAACGTCTCGGCGTGCAGGCGCAGTGCGCCTGCAAAGGTCGCCATCCCCACGAGCGCGCAGGCCACGAACGCGGCGCGCCAGCCGAACCAGGTCTCGATGAGTGCGCCGAACAGCGGCGCGAGCGGCGGCGTGAACGCGAGTGAAAGCATCACCATCGCCATGGCGCGAGCGGCATCGCTGCCAGACTGGGTGTCCCTCACCGTCGCGCGCGGAATCACCAGCGTGGCGCAAGCACCCAGGCCTTGTGCCAGGCGTGCGGCGAGCAAGGCCTCGTAGGTGGGCGCCAGAGCGGCGGCGGCGCTGCCGGCAATGAAGATCGCGAGCCCCGCCAGGAGCACGCCGCGCCGACCCAGGGCGTCGGCGAGCGGTCCGCCCAAAAGCTGTCCCAAGCCCAGTGTCAACGAGTAGAGCGACACCATCCACTGCATGCGATCGGTGCCCAAGGCGAACTCCGCCTGGATCGGCGGCAGCAGGGCCGGCGTCACGTTGAAACCCAGAGGCGAGCAGACACCGGCGAAAACCAGCCAGACGATCGAAACCCGGGCCCCGCTGGCCGTAGTGCCGGCGCTCAATCCGGGTGGCTCAGGCGCGGCCGCGGATGCCGAAGCGTTCCGCCCAGCGCAGCGAATCGAGGGTGTGGCCGGACGGCTTGTATTCGCAGCCGATCCAGCGATCCCAGCCCTTGCTCTCCAGCAGCTCGAGAAAGTACGCGTTGTTGATCTCGCCGCTGCCGGGCTCGTGGCGCAGCGGCGGGTCGCCCACCTGCACGTGGCCGATGTGCGGCCAGGCGACTTCGAGTTTCTCGCTCACCGCGCCTTCCTCCATGTAGACATGATAGAGGTCGAAGCAGAGCTTGACGTTGGGCCGGGCCACGGTCTGGATGATGGCAAGCCCTTGGTCGATGCGCGACATCAGGAAGCCGGCGAAGCGCTGATGCGATACCGGTTCGATGATGATGTCGATGCCGTGCGGCGCCGCCTGGTCCGCGGCCCAGGCCAGGTTGGCATGGAAGGTGGCCAGCGCTTGCGCGTGCGCAAGGCCGGCCGGGACGATACCGGCGGTGGCGTGGATCAGCGGGCATTTGAGCGGCACCGCGTACTCGAGCGCCTTTTCGACGCTGGCGCGGAACTCCGCCTCGCGCCCCGGCAGGCAGCCGATGCCGATCTCGCCCTTGGACCAGTCCGAGGGCGTCAGCACCTGCACCAGCGACAGGTTGTTGTCCTCGAGAAGCGCGCGCGCCTCCGGCAGCGGATACTCGTAGGGGAAAGCGACCTCGACGCCGCGAAAGCCGCAGGCCGCCGCCGCGGCGTAGCGCTCGCGCATGGGCCACTCGTTGAACATCCAGCGCAGGTTGGCATCGAATTTCAGCATCACTCGACCTTGATGTTGGCCTCGTTGACCACGCGCTTCCACTTGGCCGATTCATTGCGCATGAAGTCCAGCGTCGCCTCCGGCGTGCGCCAGGCCGGGATGAAACCCAGGCGCGCGAAGGCCTCGCGCACCTCGGCGGACTCGATGGCCTTTTTCATCTCCTCGTTCAGGCGCGCGATGATGGGGCGTGGCGTGCCCTTGGGCGCCAGCATGACGCCCCAGGCGATGACCGCGAAGCCGGGCACGGTCTCGGAGACCATTGGCAGTCCCGGCAGGTCGGGAATGGGGTCGGGGCTGGCCACGCCGATGGCTTTGAGCTTGCCGGCACGGATGTGCTGGATCACCGGCGGCAGGTTGTCGACCATCACCTGGATGCGTCCGGAGAGGAGGTCGGGGATCACCTGCGGCGAGGAATAGGGCACATGCACCATGTCGAACTTGCCCAGGAGTTTCAGCAACTCGCCGGCCAGGTGCAGGTTGGAACCGATGCCCGAGGAGCCGAAGGACAGTTTGCCCGGATTGGCGCGCGCGTAGTCGATGAATTCGCGTACGTTGTTGGCCGGCACGGAAGGGTGCACGACCAGCACATTGTGCACCGTGGCGGCCAGCGAGATCGGCGTGAAGTCCTCGATGGGGTTGTACTTGAGGTCCTTCAGGATGTTGGGGCTGACCGCGTGGGTCGAGGAAGCGCCGAAGAGCATGGTGTAGCCGTCGGCGGCCGCCTTGGCGACCGCCTCGCCGCCGACGTGCCCGGTGGCGCCGGGACGGTTCTCGATGACGAACTGGGCGTTCATGTTCTTGGCCATGCGGTCCGCCACCTGGCGGCCCAGCACATCGAGCGCGCCGCCCGGCGGAAACGGCACGACCATGCGGATCGGTCGATCCGGGTAGGTGCCCTGCGCAAGGACGACCGGTCCGGCGAGCGAGGTGAACACTGCGGCCAATGCAAGTGCTGCGATCTTCATGAGTCTCTCCCCTGGGTTGCTGTTTCAGAACGCCGAATAGCCACCGTCGACCGGCACCAGCGCGCCGGTCATGAAACCCGCTTCCGCCGACAACAGAAAGCGCGCCACCCCGGCGATGTCGGCAGGCGTGCCCCAGCGCCGCATGGGTGTGCGCGCCAGGATCATGTCGCTCCGGCCCGGCATGGCACGCACCGGGTCGGTGAGCGCGGTCTCGATCCAGCCCGGCGCGATCGCGTTGACGCGCACGCCGTCGGCGGCCCAGGCGATGGCCAGCGACTTGGTGAGTTGCGCGACCGCGCCTTTGGATGCGCTGTAGCCGGGCGCGTTGCCGCTGCCGAAGATCGACAGGATCGAGGCGATGTTGACCACCGCGCCGCGCGCGGCGACGAGCGCCGGCCGGCACGCGAAGCACATGCGCATGACGCCGTGCAGGTTCACGTCCACCACGGTCGCAAAGCCTGTTTCTTCCTGCTCGGCCGGCGAGCCCAGGCCGATGCCGGCGTTGTTGACCAGCGCGTCCAGGCGCGCGAAGCGCCCGCCCAGCGCGTTCACTGCGGCGCTGTCGCGCACGTCCAGCAGCACCGCGTCGAACGCGCCTGCCTGGGGTGCGCCGACGGCAGCGACGCCTGCGGCGCGCTCGGATTCGGTCAGCGCGGTCGCGGTGACCGCGTAGCCGCCCGCCAGCAGGGCGCGCACGATGCCGAGCCCGATGCCGGTGCAGCCGCCGGTCACGATCGCCGTGCGCGCGGAAGTGCTCATCGCACCACCCGCTTGATGTAGTCCGGCCCCAACCCGACGCTTCGATAGTGCGCGTCGCAGAGGGCGATCTTGGTGAAGGCGTTCTCGTAGCCCAGTGTCGCGCCGTCCTCGCCGATCTTGGTCAGCCCGCCGTGGACCACGAAGTAGGTGATCATTTCCTCGGCCTCGCTGGCGTGATCGACAACCAGGGTGTGCACCTCGCCGGGCGGTTCGTAGACGAACATGCCGGCGCGCGCCACCCAGTCGTGCTCGAGGTAGCGCCACGCGCCCTTGATGACATAGCCGTAGACCGGGGCATTGTGGATGTGGCGGCCCAGATTGCCGCCGCGGCGCACGCGCAGCAGATTGGCGACGACGCCGGTGACGGTGTCGAGCAGGAGCGGGCGGAACCAGATCTGCTCGCCCTGCGGCACCCAGACGCGCTCGTCGGCCGGCTCGGCCTCTTCCACGATCTCCTTGACCATCCAGGGAGGGGACTGGAACGCGGGCGCGGCGGTCATTCAGGCGATCTCGACGACGACCGTACCGTTCTTGTCGCCGCGTTCGACGGCCTCGTGCGCGGCGACCGTCTCGGCCAGGGGATGGCGCGAGGCGACACGATGGACGCCGCCGCCGGGTGTCTGCGCGATCCAGCGGCCGATGTCCTCCTGCGCCTGCGCACGCAGCGCCAGTGGCGAGAGCCCCAGTTGCAGAAAGTGCACCGTCACGGCCTTGAGCATGAAACGGATCACCGGCACCACCGGCTCGCGGGTCTTGAGCGAAGAGTACATCGCCAGCACGCCATTGACCTTGAGCACTTCCAGATTGGTGTCCAGGTTGCCGCCGAAGTCGACCTCGACCACGCGCTCGACTCCCTTGCCGTCGGTGACGTCCTTGACCCGCGCGACGACGTCCTCCGTGCGGTAGTCGATCACGACATCCGCACCGGCACGCGCCGCCTCGGCAGCCTTGGCCGGCGAACTGACCGTGGCTATCACGCGCGCCCCGCCCCACTTGGCCAGCTGGATCGCGTAGTGCCCGACCGCGCCGGCGCCGCCGGTGACGAGAATGGTCTGGCCCGCCACAGGTCCGTCGCGGAAGACGCCCTGGTGCGCGGTCATGCAGGGGATGCCCAGGCAGGCACCGACGGCGAAGTCCAGCGCATCGGGCA
>JAEUOR010000010.1 GCA_016790635.1 Burkholderiales bacterium | reverse complement strand
TTCCGTAGGCGCCAGATCAATCAACTTCCCGCCCAATGCCTCGAACTCCGTCGCCCGGTCATAGTCCTCGACGTCTTGCGAAAAGTGCGTGACGGCGTTGACCAGACCATAGGCTGAGAGATCGCCTTCAACGATGAGATGACGCAGCACGCCGGCACGCTCGTTCTCATTGAGCGTGTAGCGATTAGCGAGCACCTCGACCGCCTTGACGGGATCGCCCCTGAGTTTGATGTCCAGGGTTTTCTGCATCTTCTGCGCCACCTGCCGGAACGTCGCCTCGGAAACGGCCGCCTCGACGACATCCCGCACCTTCAGGAAAAACGCCTTGTCATCCGCTGCGAGAGTGTCATCCCGGTAGACATTGATGGACTCCTCCCCGGATTGCAGGATTCGGCCGACATGGGTCTTGCGTAGCGCATGGTCAGACGCGATCAGGCCGTTTCGGCAGATCAGCCTGTAAACCAAGGGCTGAACCGCCAGCGTGCCGCAACCGACTTCCGAGTTGGTGATCACGATGCCGGCCTGGACCACATCACCCGGCGCAACCTCGAACTTGACCTGCGGTGTCACGACCTTGAGGTACATCTTCGTTTCGGTCAATTCCACCGATTCGAAGCGTGCCTCGGGAAGCCGCTGCAGGATCGGCAGGACGTTTTCCGCGAGATCGAAGTTGTCCAGGCGGCGGTAGCGGTCGGACAGCACCGCACGCACCTGCCCGTCCAGCGTCCGGATCATGCGGCGCTCGCCGTCGGTCTGCAGCCAGGTGTTGACATTGCGATCCAGCAAATCCGGTTGCTCGGTCCGCATGCGTTCGAAGTACGTGAACGGGATCTTCAGCTTTTCGGCGAGTTGCCGGCGCGCAAGGTTGGTCACCCCGAATGCGCCGCCATCTCCCCTGCCTTCGATCGCCATCTTCAAATGTCCGCCTGCGTCGGTGCTGCACTGCATAAGTGACGAAGGCACCACCAGGTCCTGCTTCGAGCCGATCTGCCGCTCGAGTTCCTGGGCCAGACTAACCAGAGTACGTCCGTTTTTCATTTCAAACCTCCAAATGGAAGACAGGGACGGCGAACCCCAGGCCGGGGATGCACATCCCCGCTGGGATCAACGAATCGGCTCGGAGGATTCCGGGCCGGGATAAAGCGCAACTTGCGTCGCGCCTACGACTTACGCGGACAGAAGGGAATCGCTTCCCAACTGTCAGCACTGCAAACAGCTACAACATGCCGCGTTCTGCGAACGACGTCACACCGGTGCCGGCCACGACGAAGTGATCCAGCACCCGGACATCGACCAGGGCCAGCGCTTCCTTCAAGGCCCGTGTCAACATCGCATCGGCCTGGCTAGGTTCAGCCACACCGGACGGATGGTTGTGCGCGAGGATCACGCCGGCCGCGTTGGTGGCCAGGCTCCTCTTGACGACTTCCCGCGGGTACACACTGGTTTGGGTCAGCGTGCCGCGGAACATTTCCTCGGGCGAGATGACCCGATTCTGGGCATCCAGGAACAGGACCATGAAAACTTCATACTCCCGTCCCGCCAGCGTCATGCGCAGGTAGTCCCTCACCAGGGCCGGTGACGACAACGCGTCCCGGTAGCGCATGGACTCGGCCAGCGAACGCCGAACCAACTCCTTGGCGACCTGCAGCTTCGCCTTGGACCTGGCCGGCGCGTCACATGCCGGCATCGGTCCGTTGAGCAACCTGAACAAACTGCCTTCGGCGGCCTTGATCATCCATTCGGCGGTTTTGCAGCCGACCAACAAACCCAGCAAATCGGTATTCGACAGCGCTTCCATGCCTTGACTCACGGTGCTCTCCTTTTGCGTACGAAAAGGGGAATACCGCCCCTTCGGGGAGGAACATTCCCCGAGGGTTGACAGACTGCGATCTCCAGACCTTGCGGTCGCCGGCTTCCAGGAGATGTGGCCGGTTTCATGGGCGCTGCCAAACGGCAGCGGTGGAACATCGAACGACGCCGCCCGGTTCATGCCAGGCAACGACGGGCGTCTCTACCCAGGCCGGCGCGAAACCGGCTTGGGTAGAGCCCCTCGCGAAAGGGGCTGCCTGGCGGCATTCCTCGATGCCGCCGCAAATCGCCGTCCGCCGGACCAGAACTCATGCAACGGCCCGGACGAAGGCGATGACCTGGGAAATCACGATGCACAGCACCATGACGCTCGGATTGGTGACGACGTTCAACAGCGCTTGTTTCATGCGGGCCTCTCTCTCGGTGGGTTGCGGGGTTTTCACCTCTGGGTTGGCCCACAGGTGAAAACCCCGCCCGAAGGCGAGGCTTTCGAAGACGGTCAGGCGAACACTTTGGCGATCGCGATGACCTGAGATACGACGACGATCAGCACCATCAGCTTCAGGTTGGTGACCACGTTCAATACGGACTCTTTCATGACGCTCTCCTCGACAAGTCACGAGGAGACGTCTCCCTCGGGGAGAGACGTCTCCCCATGGGGTGGTGGCACTGCTAATGATTGCGAACGCTCAGGCAGTGGCGCGCTCGGGCTGATTCGAGCGATCCGATTGCGGTACCTCGACGGTTTTGCCGTTGACCTTGGCAAACTTGACCCGCAACAGACGGCCCTTGATGGTGACGCCCATCTGTCCGGCGTTGTCACCCTTCTCGAAGGTGAAGGTCTCGGGGTAGATGTCGGCGATGCGGAAGCCGATGATCACGGCCTTTTCATCCTTGACATCGGATTCGAGTTTCCGGATCACCGTCTTGGCGTCGGCGCCGCTGACCGTGCAGTCGAACTTGGTGTAGCTGACATCGTCGCTGCTGCCGCGGAAGGCCGAAATGCTGCAGGCCAGAAATTCCTGGCCCTTCTTCGGCTTGACAGTACGCACGCGATTGACATAGCCGACGCCTTCGACATGCAGATTGAAGTACGACTGCTGGTTTGCGGACTGGGATTGCTCGGACATGATGGTCTCCTATACACATGGAAAATGGGGAGACCATGCCCGACCGGGGATGGAATCCCCGACTGGGTTGATACGACTGACAGAATCTCCAGACCTTGCGGTCACCGGCTTTCAGGAGATGAGGCCGGTTTTGGCGCTCTCACGAGCGTTGGGCGATGCGTGACGTGCATCGGGCGGGCTGACACAGCCAGCGTGTTACTCCGACATGCTCGACTGCAGGTTTGCCATTCGGCGCGCGACCGAGCCAAGACTATTCAGATCAACAGACCATCTGTGTCGCTATTGGTTCCAAGGAATCGCAGGACGTCGCAATACGTCGGATTCCATTTCGGCGCGCCCGTTGTATTGAAGGACCGCAAACTCTGGATTCCGTTACGACGTGGTGCAGGCATCGAATGGGACGAGATGGCAGTCAGCAAGTACGCTATGCAGTGCGCATACAGGTGTAGCCAGCCAGGATCAATCCAACGGCGGCCTGCGATATTTGCACCAAGTCATGGAGAAATTTACTTTGCCGTTTCGATGTGTGTCACCACGTATTCCCCTTTGACTTGATCTGCCGCGATTCTTACCTTGTCACCTTTCCTGAATGTCGTGAGTGCCTTCTTGTCCTTGAGGCCGAATTCCATGGTCATGGCGCCCATGCCGATGTTTGGGATTGGACCGTGCTTCAACAGCACCTTCCCATCCTTGGGATAGATGTCGACCACTTCAGCACTGGTCAGTGCGGCACCCGACTTGGCCGCCGCTTGCGATGACGGCGTTTGTGCCTGCGCAGAGAAGGTAGATGCTGCGCTGAGCAGGAGGAGCGCAGCCAACAATCGAATCAGTCTCATCGTCAATCTCCGGTCAATATAGAAGCAGGGTTGGGAGAGCATTTTAGTGCGCAGCTGTTGGCAAGGGTTGCACGGAAGTCGCAGATTGCGCCATTCGACCGCGCATGATCATCAGCCAAACGGCCGGAATCACCAGCATGGAAAGCAGCGGGGCTGTGATCATGCCGCCCACCATGGGCGCTGCGATCCGCTGCATCACTTCCGACCCCGTGCCGCCGCTCCAGAGGATCGGCAACAGCCCGGCGAGGATGACGGCTACCGTCATGGCCTTGGGTCGGACCCGCAATACCGCGCCCTCGGTAATGGCGTCGAGCAACAGTTCTTCAGAAGGCGTTGAACCGCCGGCCAGGCGGCGTTCCCACGCACCCTTCAGGTACACCAGCATGACCACCCCGAACTCGGCCGCGACGCCCGCCAGCGCGATAAAGCCGACCGCCGTGGCCACCGAAACGGCATGGCCAAGCGACCAGATGAGCCAGAAGCCGCCCGTCAGCGCGAACGGCACCGCCAGCAGGATGAGCAGGGCTTCTTCAATGCGCCGGAAGATCAGGTAGAGCAGCAGGAAGATGATGGCCAGCGTAAACGGCACGACCATCATGAGCCGTTGCGACGCCCGCTCCAGGTATTCGAACTGCCCTGACCACGCGATCGCGTAGCCCGCCGGTAACTTGACATCCTGCGCCACCCGGCCCTGCATCTCGGCGACCGCCGAGCGCAGGTCGCGGCCGTGCAGGTCCACGTACACCCAGCCTGACAGTCGTGCGTTCTCGCTGCGCAACATCGGCGGCCCGTCCTCGATGCGGATGGCGGCGACGTCCGCCAGGCGCAGATGTGCGCCCTTTTCGGTCACAAAGGGCAACTCACGCAGTTTTTCGAGGGAGTCGCGAGCCTCGCGCGGGTAGCGCACGTTGATGGGAAAGCGCTGCCGCCCTTCCACCACCTCGCCGACGTTGTCGCCGCCGATCGCGGACGACACCAGCAACTGCACGTCGGCCACATTGAGCCCGTAGCGTGATGCGGCTACCCGGTCGATCGAGACATCGATATAGCGCCCCCCCACCAGACGCTCGGCGAGGGCGGAGGTCACGCCGGGCACGTTTTTCACCGTCGCCTCGACCGCGCTGGCGAGGCGATCGATCTCGGCCAGGTCGGGGCCGCTCACCTTGACCCCTACCGGGCTCTTGATCCCGGTGGCCAGCATGTCGATGCGGTTGCGGATCGGCGGCACCCAGATGTTGGACAGGCCCGGCACCTTGACGGCGCGATCCAGTTCCTCGACCAGTTTTTCCGGCGTCATGCCCGCACGCCACTGCTCACGCGGCTTGAACTGGATGGTGGTCTCGAACATTTCAACCGGGGCCGGGTCGGTGGCGGTTTCGGCACGACCGGCCTTGCCGAACACCCTTGCCACTTCCGGCACGGTACGGATCATGCGGTCGGTCTGCTGCAGCAGTTCTGCCGCTTTCGCAGCGGAGAGCCCAGGCAAGGCCGATGGCATGTACAGCAGGTCGCCTTCGTCCATCGGTGGCAGGAATTCGCCACCCAATTGCGACAGCGGGATCCAGGTACTCGCCAAGGCCAACACCGAAGCAGCGATGGTGGCCTTGGGAAACCGCAGCACCAGGGCCAACACCGGCCGGTACAGCGCAATCAGCGCCCGGTTGAGTGGGTTGGACTGCTCGGGCGGAATCCGGCCGCGTATGAGATAGCCCATCAGGACCGGCACCAGGGTGACGGCAAGGCCGGCGGAAGCCGCCATGGCGTAGGTCTTGGTGAACGCCAGCGGCGAGAACAGGCGCCCTTCCTGGGCTTCTAGAGTGAACACCGGGACAAACGACAGCGTGATGATTAGGAGCGAGAAAAACAGCGCCGGCCCCACCTCCACGGCCGCTTCGGTCACTACCGACCAGCGCTCATCTGGCGACAGTTTTCGGCCCGGATGCGCATGGTCCCATGCTTCCAGATGCTTGTGCATGTTTTCGATCATCACCACCGCCGCGTCGACCATTGCGCCGATGGCAATCGCGATGCCGCCCAGCGACATGATGTTGGCGTTGATGCCCTGGTAGCGCATGACGATGAAGGCCGCGAGGATGCCCACCGGCAGGGACACCACCGCCACGAGCGAGGAGCGCAGATGCATCAGGAAAAGCACGCAGACCACGGCCACCACGATGAACTCTTCGATCAGCTTGTCCTTGAGGTTGTCGACAGCGCGCTCGATGAGCTGCGATCGGTCGTAGGTTGGCACGATTTCGACGCCGGCCGGCAGGCTGGCCTTGATCTGCTCGAGCTTGGCCTGGACAGCGCGGATGGTCTCCAGCGCGTTCTTGCCGGTTCGCATGACGATGATGCCGGCAGCTACCTCGCCCTCGCCATCGAGTTCGGCGATGCCACGACGCATTTCCGGCCCGACCTGAATCCGTGCCACATCGCCCAGGCGCACCACCACGCCCTCGTTCGAGGCCGAAAGCGGGATGTTGCGAAAATCCTCCAGGCTCGCCAGGTAGCCGCGCGAGCGCACCATGTATTCGGTCTCGGCGAGTTCGATAACGGCGCCGCCTGCTTCCTGATTGGCGCCGCGAATCGCATCGAGCACCCTGGCGTGCGTGATGCCATGGGCACGCAGGCGGTTCGGGTCAATCAGGACCTGGTACTGGCGGACCATGCCACCGAGGCTCGCCACTTCGGCGACATTGGGCACGGACTTCAATTCGAACTTCAGAAACCAGTCCTGCAACGCACGCAACTGCCCCACATCATGGCGACCGGTGCGGTCCACCAGCGCGTATTCGTAAATCCAGCCCACCCCGGTGGCATCCGGGCCGATCGCGGCACTGGCCCCGGGCGGCAGTTTGGCCTGCACCTGGTTGAGATACTCCAGCACCCGCGAGCGCGCCCAGTACAGGTCGGTGCCATCCTCGAAAAGGACATAAACGAACGAATCGCCAAAGAACGAATAGCCGCGCACCGTCTTCGCGCCCGGCACCGACATCATGGTGGTGGTGAGCGGGTAGGTGATCTGGTTCTCGACCAGTTGCGGCGCCTGCCCCGGATAGGACGTGCGGATGATGACCTGCACGTCCGACAGGTCCGGCAAGGCATCCAGCGGCGTGCGTGCCAGCGACCACAGGCCGCCACCAACCAGGAGCAGCGTGACCATCAGCACGAGGACGCGATTAACGACCGACCAGCGGATGAGAGCGGCAATCACGGCTTGCCTCCGGCAGGCAGGGTCATGACATGCTGCAGCACGAAATCATCCCCCTGTTGCACGAATTCGAAATGAATCCGCGCGCCCACCTTCAGGTCCTTGGGCGCCCCACCCGGCGGAGGCTTGAAGCCCATGGTCATGGCCCCCCATTTGAGCGCCGGGATCGGACCATGCGAAATGGTCAATCCGTCCTTGTCCATTGCCTCGACCTTACCCTCGGCGGAATAGCTGACCGGCGCGGCAGCCTTAGGGGCGGCGCTATCCAGCCGGGCCAGCCCGGATTTGAGGCTGGCTTCGGAGTCGAGCAGGAACTGGCCCGATGCGACGACCCTCTGCCCTTCCGCGAGGCCGGACCTGACCTCCACGTCGGCGCCGGACTCGCGCCCCAACTGGACCTCGGCAGGACTGTATTTCCCGCCTTCTGAGGCGACGATGACGACACTGCGCTTTCCGGTCGTGATCACCGCCTCCTGCGGTACCACCAGCACCTGTTCGCTGGCGGCCTCCTTGACGGCAACACGCACAAACATGCCGGGCTTGAGCAGCAGGCCGGGATTCGGCAGTTCCACCCGCACCTTAAGCGCGCGGGTGGCGGCATCGACGTCGGGAAGAATTGCCGACACCTTGCCCGCGATGACACTCGTCGCGCCGGCGGCACGTACCTCGGCACTGGCGCCGGGGCGCACCTGCGCTGCCTGGGCTTCCGGCAAGCTGGCGAGCACCCATATCGAGCTCAGGTCGACGATGCGGAACAAGGTCATGCCGGGCGAGACCATGGCACCGTCCCTGACACCGAGTTCAGCCACCACCCCGGATACCGGCGCCGTCAGGGTGAAGCGTGACTGCGCCTGGCCGGACAGCTCGGCGGCGGCCACCACGCCATCCGGGATGGAAAGCAGCCGCAACCGTGCCCGTGCGGCGTCGACCAGGGGTTGCCCGACTTGTGCGCGCCGCACGCCGAGATACTCCTCGAGCGCCGCAGCCCAGTCCGGCGCATGGAGGGTTGCCAATGGCTGGCCGTTTCTGACCGGGTCAAGCACTGCGCGGACGTGGAGCTTTTCGACGAAGCCGGTGACACGCGACTGCACCACTTCGGTTGCCCGCTCATTGGGCGCGACCACTCCTGTCAGGTCCAGGCCATTGGACAACGCGGCCTTGCGTACCAGCACGGTTCGAATGCCGAGGTTCTGGGCCACGCCGGCGCTCACGCTAACGCCGGCGCCGGTGGATTCATCCGCATAGACAGGCACGAGCTGCATGTCCATGTACGGCGACTTGCCGGGCTTGTCGAATCTGGAGGTGGGCACCATCGGATCGTGCCAGTAGAGGATCTTCCGGCCTGTCTTGGGGTCGACCTGTGGATCGACAGGCGCAGCCGCCGGCAACGCCGCAGGGTGGCGCATGCCCAGTTGATAGGCGCCCGCGGCGATGAGAGCGCCGCCCACGAGAACCACGGACACCAGGGTGACGGTTTTCATGGTTGTGTTCCCTTGGCGCGCGCCATCGCCGGTTCGACGTACGCAAAATTGAGCTGAGCCCATAACCGGGCAGTCTCACGTTCCAGGTCAAGTAGCTGCATGCGGGCCTCGACTTCGGCGCGCCGCGCTTCGAGAACGGCAGGCAGGCTTCCAGACCCCGCGCGATACGCGCCCAAGGCCAGCTCGACCCGCTGCCCTGCCACGGGCAGCAGCGCAGCGGCAAGCCGCTTGCGCCGATCAACGAGGCTTTTCCATTCCGCATGTGCCGCGGCAAGTGCTGCTTCGGTTTCGCGGCGCATGTCTTCATGTAGGACATGCGCCTGTTCGAGCTGCGCCTGCCGGGCGGCGACCTCCCGGTCCTGCTTGTTCGACGCATTGAACGTCAGCGGAATGCTGACCCCAAACGAGACCATGTTGGAATACGCAGGGCCACGCTGACTGTAGGCCACTTCCCAGCTCCAGTTGGCACGCTTGTTCGACTGGGCGACAGCCAGGTCGGCCCGGCTGAATTCGCTTTCAGATTCATGCTCCCTGAGCGCCGGCGCGGCGTCCAGCAAACCTGGATTTGCAAGGTCGAGCGCCAGCGAATCGACGTCGGGGGCCGCCTCCGGCTCGCGCGCCGCGTCCTTGCCGAGCCATCTCCCCAGTGCGATTTGGGCCACCCGCTCCTGCTTGTCCGCCACCATCAACCTGTCGCGCAGTTGCAGCAAGGCGGCGGTGGCCAGTGATGCATCGCCCACACCCGCCTTGCCGGCACGTATCTGCGAATCCAGGGTACGCAACTGAAGTTCCACCTCCGCTTCAAGAGTTTTGAGCAGTTCACGCGACTTGCCGGCGTAGTAGCGCTCGAACCAGGCAACAGCGACTTCCTGGCGCAGATTGGCCGTGAGGCGACTGCGAGTCGCCTCCTGGCGCACGGCCTCAAGTTCCACGCGCCTACGCAGCAAGTCGCGCTTGTCGGTGGTGACGTATTCCTGCATCACCCCGATGCGGCGCATGGTCATGAAGTCGTTACCGACTTTCCAGGCGTCCGGTCCGTTGGCGGGCAGGTTTTCAACGCCGAAACGTAGGATGGGGTCGGGCAACTGGCCCGCGGCGACGGCCTGTTCGCGTGCCGCGCGGGCGCCGATGGTGGCGGCATTGAGCGCCGGCGCATTCGACTGTGCGAGGCCCAATGCCTCGTGCAGCGCCAATCGGCCGGGCGACTGCGCCCCCACTTGACTGGCTGACCAAGACAAAACCACGACCACCATTGCGACGGCGCGTCGCTTGAAAGCGAATCTGAATGAAGCCATGACAACCTCCCAAGTACAGACGATGGACATCAAGGCAACGCATGTCGGTGCGCCGCCACGAGGTACCTGGGAGTGTCAAATGTGCAGCCGGCAGCTGCGCGATAGCGGAGGCGGGGAAGTGGCGCGAACGAGCAGCGAGGACTGCACGTCGAACGCTGGCAAGATAGCGATCTGGTTGATCGCCGGGCTAACAAAAAGAAGACCCAAGACAGGCTGGAAGTCGAATGAAAGCGTCGAACCGACGCTCTGGTGCCCTTGTTGGCAGTACTGCTCGCACAGCACCGGCTGATCGATATCCATATCGGCGCACGGCATACCCGCCATGTCGCCATGCGCTTCCATTTGCGGGGCGTCATTCGCCGGCAGCAATCGAGGGCAGGCATACGCCGACAGCACCAGTTGGGAAAAAAGGATTCCCAGGAGTGCAATCCAGGTCGTTAGCGAGTGGTGGCGCAACTTCATCATTCTTGCTTGGCAGCCGTTCCGACTATTCTAGCCTCGAAAGAATGGACGCCACCTTGGCCCCGTCCTCGCCCCGTCGACTTCGCATAGTTGAAACGACCGATGCAGCACACCGAATGCTGAGCACGGAAACGACGAGACATCCGACGGTCTGCATATTGCTTGCTCGACTTTTGCAGACGAACCGATGCAACAACGGCCTTCCGTGGAGCAAGCCACTTACTTCCGGAAGTGACGGAAAGAAGCACGACGCCCATTGCGAGGACAGGCAATATTGAAAGCGGCATCCAGTTGACGCCTCCCCTGTGGCCAACTCCCATCATTCCACCGTTCATCATGGTGCCGGTCCGCCATCCGCTGAATCGGCGCCCGGCTTCGCTGGGCGGTGGCAACCATGTGGACGATTTTCGACAGGGGCGTATCGGCACCGACCCTTTCGGTGCGCATCACGAAGCCACTGGTCCGGTTCAGGCTTCCGTCTGTGACTTTTGAGCCTACCGCCGCCACGGCGGGCATGGGCTCGCCTGTCACCATGGATGCGTCGACCGTGCCCTTGAGGCAACCGCAGCGGGGACCTTGGTCGCGGCCCACAAACCCACGAACATTTCAGATCGAAGCATTTCGCAGGCGCGACCAAAAATCGATGCGCCACGTCGGTTGGTGCCATTGGTCAATACCCAGTGAACCACCCTGACGAAACGTCGACGATCCCGCGCTCGAACAAGGATCCTTCGCACCGTGTTTCCACAGTCACGGACATGACAGGGCCAGCCGACAGTTGGCCGAAGCGCCACGCATGTACGCGGAATCCGCGAAATGAAGCGCGATATTCCCCGAGGCAAGCCGCCTCCGCCACCGCGATCCACACGATGGCGCGCAACATGCGTAGCTCTTCAACACTTGGACATGGTAATCGGTTCATGTTCAGCTACGAGCGAAGCAAGCTCCGCGCAGGTGTCAGCCCCTTCCATCGGTCGACTCCCTGCGTGGCTTGAGCTTGACCTCGGCGACGCGGGCCAGGCTCAGGAACAAGCTGTCCGCATTGAGGTACAGCGCGCGGCGCTCCTCACCAGTCCCCGTGACAGTCCACTTGCTTTCGACAAGGCGGCCGATGACCTGCACGCGCGCGCCCTTAGTCACCAAGTTCGCGACCTCCGGTGCCAACCGATCGCCCCAGACATTGACATCCAGCCAGAAGCCACCCGTCTGTTCCAATCCACCAGTACCGTCCTGGCGGTACTCGTCGAAAAACACCCGCAACTCGGTGACCTGACGCGGATTGCCAGCCACCATGGCTGTCCTCAAGACCGGTTGGTCGCCGACATTGCCGGTCCCGCGAAACTCGTTCGACATACACATCTCCTTTCGGTTGATTGAACTACCCAGTAACGCGCGCAGGCGCGGACGACCACTGCACTCTTGGTTCCAGCCCACCTTTACGCCACGCCATACCGCGCTCGGCAACGTTTCACGGGAAACGCTTGCACCATGCCAATTGGTCCACGCACCCGACCAATCCGGTCCGACCGAGTTGCCACGGCCCTCATAGCAACTCCGCGGGCGGTTCTGGCGATTCCACGTCGGCGGAGAGCGACGCCTGCTCCAGAAGTCGCAGTTCCGCGTCAGTCAATTTGACGCGGCGCCGCGTATGCCGCGGTGCATTCGCACCGGTGAATACCGGACGCGGAACCTCGCCAAACAGGGCCACGGCCGCCTGCACCCGTCGGCGCGCGCTCTCGTCCGCCGACGGCAGGAAGTCGTTGCGGCTCATCTGCCGCAACTCGTCGCTCAGGAGACGCCGTTCCCAGCGAATCGGCTCCAGGAACAGCGCGCGCATCTGCCGACCTGCTGCACGGATCGCGGCCCGCCCTTCGGTGTCGCTGATGCGGTCCTTGTGGACCAGGGTCTTGATCATGCGCACGTAGTAGTCGAACTCGACAATCGCTTCCGCGGTGGCATACCCATACGGGCTGCGAAACCCGAGATCGACGGATTTTGGGTTGCGCGAGGCCATCACCGAGAACGACAGGCCTTTGCGCCCGAGGGCCTCGAACGAGGCCGCGCGCGCCTTCGTGGCCTGATCCAGCTGCCCGCGCACCGCGGCGAGTTCTTCGTACATGCGGATCAGGACCCAGTCGGCGTACGGGTTGTCGTTGGCGGACAGATGCCAGATCGACTTCATGACGGCCGCGAAGCGCCTGCCGCCGGGGATGGGCGACGCCTGTCCACTCGCGTCGGCAGAGCGGCCGGTGAACATCCGGTACGCATCCCGGGTATGCAGGGTCATGGTGTCCGGCGTAGCGTCAGCCAGTTCTCCCAGCTTCACACTCGTTGCCGGCGCCGCCGGCGTCGACCGACCATCGGCGGCCTGAAGTGGCTGGAAGATGTCATCGACATCGGTGAAGCGGGCATCGGCGCCCGGTGCCCTCAGCGAGGGTTGATGTTCTGCTTCACCGGAAAGGCTCGAAGCGGAATTTGGCGTTGGGTCATCGGTAGTCATTGGGGGTTCCATCGGGTTTGCTGTCGAGGTTGTTGTGGGCGAGCGACTGGGTCGTTAGCAGTGCTAGCGCGCATGCGTCGGCTCGGGCGGGTCATGGCGGCCGGCCCTTCGGCGACTTGGGGCCAAGTACGTCCAGCATTTGCCGGACCTTCTCCCGCCGCTCGGCGAATTTCGCCTGGTAGTCCGGTGTGGCGCGTTCTGCCGCGCGGCGCCGCTCCTCCGCTTCGGCCTCCTGGCGCCGGAGCACCTCGGCTTCACGCCTGCGCCGGTCGGCGGCGATGCGCGGCCCGAGTTCCGGGATGAAATCGCCGGCTTCGGCGCGTTTGACGAGGCCGCGCAGATAGGCGATGGGGCCGGTACGAATCGACCTCGCCTGCATGCGCGCGCTCAGTTCATCGAGCAAGGCCTGCGCATGGACAGGGCATTGCGCAAGCATCCGTTGCGCGGCATCGCGCTCTTCGGGGATCAGCGCATCCGGATAGATCAGTCCATCACTAGCCGGCACCTCGATGGCGCCAGAACGCACATCAACAGCCGGTGGTGGTTGTACTGAAACACCTGTACTTCTTTGTATATGTAGTTTGGCGCTTTCGGCAAAACTGTGATGGCGGTTTCGGCGAATCAAGTTTGGCGCTTTCGGCAAATCAGGAATGTGGGATTCCCACAATCTTGAATCGCCGTTCGGTGGAAGGTTGGCTGCGGGAATCCCGCATTCAGGCCCCGATGGCACGATCAGGCCGCCAGAGGTTCCGCGCTCGCCGTGCGCCAGCAGGTCCAGCAGACATTCCAGCCTGATCCGCGCGACCAGTCGTGCCGGAATGCCGGTCAATGATTCTTCCCACAGGCCTGCGCGCATCAATTCGCGTCGTGCTGCCTCCTGTTCGCGACGGGATAGCCCGATCTCATGGGTCCAGCGGCTCGCCGAATTAGCGATCCACGCGTCCAGTTGCCGGCGCATCTGCAAGCGCGTCAGATACAGCGCCCGCGACAGCAACAGGCCGGCATGGACACCGCCTGCGACGCCTGCCAACACCCGGTGAAAGGAAAGCGATGGCCCGAGCAGTTCGGCCACGGCGGCGCCGTCGGCCCAGTCCAGACGGCGACTTGCGTCACCAGCCTGACCGAACAGCAATTCGCCCAGCTGATCGACGCAAAGCCGGAAATGCAGCCGCGCCGGCAGTCCGATACGCCGTTCACCCAGCAGCGCCAGGTCGCGCAGCAGCTCCCGGGCGGTTGCCTGCTCCTTGGCGGAAAGTCCGGTCTCCATCGTCCACTGTTCCCCGGTCTTGAAGAACCAGCCGTCATTCATGGCGATATCCCGGCCGTGGCGGGTCCAGTAGATCGCCTGGGACAGCATCAATGCCGCCTTCACATTCGCCGTAAGGTCCACCAGACGGCGATGGAACGCGATGTGCCGGCCCAGCAAGGGCCAGATGATCGCGAGTTCCTGGTTTCGTCCTTCCGCCTGCCATGCATCGCTCTCCGCCGCCGCTCCGAATCTGCTCTCCGCCACGCCCGCTCTAGCCATCGTCAGCGGGGCACAGTTGCCTGGGCCTGCAGCGCGCGCCAGACGACATCGACGCGCACCCGGAACCACAGCTTCGCCGGCATGCCCACCCGCCGCTCTTCCAGGAACCCGACCTTGCGCAACGCACGCCGCGCGGTTTCCTGCTCCCAGCGCGTGAGCCCGGTTTCTTCGGTCCACTGGTCCTGCGATTTGCAGAACCAGCCAAAGGCCGTGGGATCGACCGCCTGCGCCGTCCAGATGGCCTGCGACAGCATCAGGGCGGGCGTGACACCACCGGTCACCGGCACCAGGCAACGATGGAAGCTGATCGGCAGATCGAATACGTCGAGCAGCAGGTCGGGGGAGACCACGGCCGGCGCCGTGGCACGCGTGCTCATCGGTCGGCCTCGAATTCGCGCACGATCGCTTCCAGCACGGCGAGGGAATGCTGTGGAAAGGCCTGATGCAGCCGGTAGTACCGCGCCCGCGGATCCGGTTCATCGAGCCCGTACCAGACCCGGTAAATCTGCTCTCGGGTGCCATGGTCGGGAAGAGCAATGCGGCCCGATGGCCGCCATGCCCCGTAGTCGCGCCGCCGCCTGAGCGTGACCTTGCGGCGCAGCTTGAACAGGTTGTTCATCATTTGCCACGTGGCACCGTGGCGAATGAAGTAGGTCTCCAGCGCCTTGGCCTCGTTGACCAGCGCCACCGCCCGCAAGCCGGCCTTGAGGCCGGCACCGTCGACGGCCACCGCGATGGTCAGGTGACGCATGCCCGCTAGGCGGTTGAGGTCGACCGCCGAAAGCTGCCGCAGTCGCGCGAGCTGATCGGCATCGATGCCGGCGGCGTTGACCTCCTCACGCTCCGCCTCGGCAAGCCTCACGGCGACGTGATTGAGCAGGACGAAGCGGACCTGGGCGTCGAGCAGTGGCAGCATCAGTCGCCTCCCGCCCTTGAATCCGGTTCCGATTCGGCAGCGATTCGCGCCGCGGCCTGTGTTTCACGGACGAAATTCAGAATCTCCAGGAAGGCGCCAGCACTTGCGTCACCCGCATTGATGAGCCAATGGACCAGCGCTGTTTCACCTGCCAAGGCATCGGTATCAGCGCCGAGGGAAGCGTTTTCTTCGGCATCCGCATGCGCGGCAAGTGCCACCAGCAGCCGCGATGCACGTTGCCTTTCAGGCGGGAAATGCAACTCTTCGCTCTGTGGCGGTGGATCGCGCATCACGTAGCCGATTGGCGCGCCCGGCGCGATTTGGAGCAAGTCCCCAACGCCGGACATGGCGGCGAACGCACGGACAGCCGCGATGAGCTTGGCGGACGCGCCCGACGCAGCGTGCAAAGGGGACGGTCCGGGCGGTAGCGCCGCCAGTTCCGCGGCCGCAGTTTGCGGGGTGTTAGGCGTGCTAACGCGCGACTCGTCGGGTAGCGGCGGGCCGGCCTGGGCCGCCTGATTCGCCTGCCCAGCACCGACATTCGAGGCATTGGTCGCCGGCGGTGTCTGCGCGCCGCGCGACGATGTTTCGAGCGCCGCGCGGACCTTGTCGACATGCTCGCCTAGCCGCAACGCCAGTGCTTCCTCGCAAGCACGCGACAGGGCCACCGCGCTGAAAGACGAAGTCCTGCGGAACTTGTCGGCGAAGCGCCGGAATACCGGCTCGAAGGTACCGGTATAGAGGTCGTCTTCGGCGATGGACGCGCGCACCAGCGCGTGGCGCTTCATCGCGTTTAGCCGCGGTTGCAAGGTTTTGACGTCCAGGCCGGACAGGCTGGTCACGGCCTCACCGAGGGTGCCCATGCGTTCGGTGGCGAACAGATAGTGAGCGAGCGTGGCGGTGTTGATCGAAAGCCCGAGCGCCTTGATCGCCTCCTCAAGTTGGCGGATAGAGAGCGGGACGCCCTTCTCCGCTTCGAGTCCCGCCTTCAGGGAAACAACGCCGCAAGCTTTGTCCCAGAACGACATTTCGCCGCGCAGTTCGTTTTCGATCAGGTGGGAGGTCAGGACATGGCTCTCGGATTGCCACGGACGGAAAAACACCAAGAGCTTCTGGAACCGCACATCACCGGTCTCGGCCCACAGTTGCTGGATCGCCAGCAATCGGGTGTTGCCACCGGCTTCAACGATGAAATGCGTATCTCCGGGCCGGCGGGTGACGGTGAGCGGATTGCGGATACCGTTCGCGCGAACCGACGCCTTGATGTCCTCGAAGCGCTCATTGCCGCTGCGGCGCGGGTTGTGTTCGTAGGCGCGGATGGCGTTGACCGGCAGTTCGATCTGGCATTCCTGGCGCGGGTCGGCCTGGGCCGGGAGGTCACCGGAGCGGCTATCCGGGTTGCCCACGCGCAGCGACTCGGCTACCAGGCGGCGTCGCTCGTCGATCGACAGTTGGCGTCCGACGGGCAGTGCGATCGGCGTCCGGGCGGCGTTCGATCCCTGTGTCATGCAGTCTTCTCCTGTGCCTGGAACGGTTCGGCATACACGCCCAACAGGCTGGGGATCAGTTCCCAGGCCAGTTGATGCATGACGGTACTGGCGCTTGGAGTGACACCTTCACGTTTGCGTTCATGCCGATGCACCGGGATGCGCAGCGTTGCGGCCTCCTTGTAGGCCTTGGCATGGGGCACCACGGTTTCCAGCACGGAAACGCGGCCCTTGAGCTTGATGAAGTCGTCGCGAATGCCGCTGGCGATGGTGCGCGCGTCAGCAGTACGGTCCTGCCGGTAGATGACCGCCTTCATCGGCCCGAGCGTTGCGCCCAAGGCGCTGCCGGGCTCCAGGCGGTCGAGCAGTTCCATGGTGCCGTCCTTGAACTCCCGGGCCGAGAGGATCTCGGGAGTGATCGGCGAGACCAGGATGTCCGCCGCCAGCACGGCGGCGTCCTGCAGCGGCCCGATGGCGCCCTGGGTATCGATCAGCACGCAGTCATAGGCGCCGACGACGGCAGCCGATTGCAGCGCGAACCGCAAACGGAAGCCGCGGTCGATCCGGTTGAGCAACCAGTGCGGCAGATTGCCCTCGGGATCGTCGGAGACGACGATATCGAGATTGCGATACAGGGTCGGGGTGATGCACTGGTTGGTGACCTCGCCGCGCACGATCACCTCGGTCAGACCGGCGAGCGGTTTGGCCGTCGCCAGCGGGAAGTACTTCGACAGCGAGGGCTGCACGTCCGCATCGATCAAGAGGACGCGCAGCCCCATGTCGGCCAAAAGCGCCCCCAGGTTGGCCGTGAGGGTGGTCTTGCCGACACCGCCTTTGGTGCTGGTCACCGTGAATTTGATCATCGAATCCGTAGGGAATTGAGGCCTGATTCAGCGATACGGATTCGCGATCAAATGTGTCGACTCATTTGTGAAAGTAGTCTCCAAGGCCCTGATCTGCAAAGATTTTTCGGATGCGGTTGATTTCCTCGTAGAGCGTGCCGCGCGGGATTCGGAGCTTTTCGGCGGCCTCCTTGATCGACAATCCCTCTTCGCCCAACAGCTCGCAAAGTCGCCGCTGTCGCGGCGTCAGATGGTGCAGCGCCTTGGCGACATCGATGCGCGCGTCGCCTGGATCGAGGCCATGGTCCGCGGCAGCGTCGCGGCTTCGCGCCGCGTCGAGCAGATCGGCGAATGTCGGCGCGTCGTCGCCATCGCCCATGGGCGCATCGAGTGAGACCGCGTCGTAGTCGCCAGCGCGTTTGGCGGCGTCGCGCTCGCGGAACAGGTCGGTCAGTTTGTTGCGGACGACCGTTGCCATGTAGGCGATTGGCGGACCTTCAGGATCGGCGCGGAGCTTGCGCCGCACCTCGATCCAGTGCATCAGGCATTCCTGGAGAAGGTCATCGAATTCTTCGCGTTCCGGACTTCGCGAGCGCCTGCGGAATTCACCAATCAGTTTCTTTGCTACTGCGATCTCCCATTGCTGGAGTTCTTTTCCGTTCTTGAGTGCCATCCGGCCCCCCGTGCGTTATGCGACGGGGGGTTGAACGAACGCTTCTCAGAACTTATGAATTGAAAAAACTAATCAGAATCAATGACTAACGATGGATGAATCGCATCTTGCCGACACTTTTCTGGGCTTTTCCGTATTTGGTAAGGATTGAGGCAACTTGATCTGGGAAATCGAATGCGTAGCTTCAGGACGGTGTCGGAGTTCCAAATCGCGAGCCGTTTGCCTCGCAGCAGCTTCGCGGGTGCTGAGAAATGAAGCGGGCCGGCAGTCGGCGCGAGCCTTCCACACGAACGGTTACTGTTCAGGTGATGCCATCGATCGGGCGCCCGGATCCACAACGAGCGGTGCGACAACTGGCACCGATCATCGCCCGCATGTGGGACGCGAAACAGACGCAAATCGCCGCGGAAATGGCCTCGAAAAGCGATCAGGAAGGCGCTACACTTTCCAACCATGATCAGAGCCGCCCTATACCTCCGGTCGAGTAAAGACCGCGCAGACGCCTCCATCGACGCCCAGCGTCGCGAACTGCAGGCGCTCGCCGCCGCACGCGAAATGGTGGTGATTGAAGAATTCGCCGATCCAGTGGAGCGCGCCGATGACGGCGAGCGGCCTGGGTTTCAGGCGATGTTGCGGCGCTTGAAAGACCGCGAACGCAACTGGTCCACGCTGTTGGTGATGGACACGTCCCGGATTGCCCGGCAAAACCAGTATCTGGCAGCCGCGTTCAATTTCGAATGCGAAAAGCGCGGTATCCACGTCCTGTACAGCAAGCTGCCCGAGACCAACACCATCATGGATGTGGTCACCAAGCAGATGATGCGTGCGTTCGACCAACTCCACAGCCTGATGAGCCGCGAGAAGGGCCTGGCGGGCATGGCGGAGAATGTTCGCCAAGGCTGGCGCGCCGGAGGACGGGCTCCATTCGGCTTCCAATTGCAGGCGCACGAAACCGGCGCAATCCGTGAAGGCGCGGCGGTCACCAAGAGCAAGCTCGTTCCCGACGAAAACGCCAAGATCGTCGGCGAATTCCTGCGCCATCGCGCGGCCGGTACCGGCCGCGCCAGAGCAATCGAACTGACAGGCGTTTCGCTGACCGCGTCAACCTTGGTCGGTATCGAATGGAACGCCCTCACCTATGCCGGCCACACGGTCTGGAACGTGCATTCAGAGCAACTGCCAGGAGGCGGCTACAAGGGCGGCCAAAAGCGGCGCCCCCGGTCGGAATGGCTGATCCAGTACGACACCCATCCGGGGCTGATCTCCACCGATGAGGCTGAAGCCATCCTCGCTCACCTTGAGGCAAGCCCACATACCAAGGGACGCCGGCCCAGCAGCGAATCGCTACTTGGTGGCCTGCTCCGTACCGCCGGTGGCCGTACCTGGCACGCCGAGGGCGAGTTCTACCGCCTGGGCAAAGGCAAGCGCGTCAATCGTGCAGCCCTCGACCGAGACATTGTTAAGCAGGTTCTCGATGATCTTCACTCGGATGCGTTCGTCAAGGCGCTGCTGGCCGAGGCGCGCAAGGCAACGTTGCCGATTCCGGACACCGACGTGGCACCGATGCGTGAAAAAGTGTCGGACCTGACCCGCAAAATCGGCCGGGCGACGGAATTGGCCATGGAGGCACAGCAACCGCGCCCATGGCTGGAAAAGATCGAGCAATTGGAGAAGGAACGGGCAGCGCTGGTGGAACAACTGGAGCGGGCCGAAGCCGAAACGCGCGCTGCTGAATCAATGCGCAACATTCGGGAATCGGACGTTCGCGCAATACTGAGCCAAATGGCGCAGGGCGTAAACGTTGATTCAGAGACCGGTGCGCTGAAGGACTTCTTGCGCGACCTGGTCGAATGGGTGGAACTTGAAGATTCCACCTGCCGCAACCACTACCTGCTATCCGCAGGTGGGGTTTGCTTGGCGTCCCCACGGGGATTCGAACCCCGGTACTCACCGTGAAAGGGTGATGTCCTAGGCCTCTAGACGATGGGGACCCGGACCAAACTGTTTGTTGCAGAGGTACTGACGGTACGGAAGGTTGGTGGAGGTAAGCGGGATCGAACCGCTGACCTCTTGCATGCCATGCAAGCGCTCTCCCAGCTGAGCTATACCCCCAACGCAGCCGCTTATTATAGCCTGAAGCGGCGATTTCCTGCAAACGGGAGGCGCGCCTGGCGACAGGCGGCGACCGCGCGCTCAACTGCTCGCCCGTCGACACGACCACACGTCCGATGGGCGTCAGCTTGGCTGATCAATCCAGGTGGCGCGCCAGGCGCGCCAGCACCTTGTCGCGCCCGAAAAGCTCGAGCACCGCGTCCAGCGACGGTGTCTGCGCCACCCCGGTGACGGCGACCCGCACCGGCACGGCCAGGGCAGGCATCTTGATGCCGGCCGTCGACAAGGTCGCCTTGATCGCCGCGGCGATCTCTGCACGATTCCAGGTTGGCAGCGCGGACAACGCGGTGTGGAACGCTGCCAGCACCGGTTTCGAGGCCGACGTCAGGTGCTGCGCGGCCAGCTCCGGTGGGGCATGCAGTTCGCGGTAAAAGAGCATGGCGGCTTCGGCCAGCGCAGCCACCGTCGGCGCGCGGTCCTTCAGGAGCGCGACCACGCGCGTCAGGTCCGGCCCCTCTGCCACCATTCCGCCGCCGGCGACGATCAATGGCCGTGCCAGTTCGGCCAGGCGCGCGTCGTCGGCCTCCTTCATGTACTCGTGATTGAGCCAGGTGAGCTTGGCGGCGTCGAACTGGGCGGCGGAGCGGCTCACCTGGGCCAGATCGAACCACTCGATGAACTTCTCGCGCGGGAATTTCTCCGCATCGCCGTGGCTCCAGCCCAGGCGCGCCAGGTAGTTGAAGAGCGCCTCGGGCAGGTAGCCATCGGCCGGATACTGCATGACGCTGACCGCGCCGTGTCTCTTGGAGAGCTTCTCCCCGTCCGGCCCGAGGATGGTCGGCAAGTGCGCAAACTGCGGCACCGGCGCGCCCAACGCGCGGTAGATGTTGATCTGGCGCGGCGTGTTGTTGACGTGGTCGTCGCCGCGCACCACATGCGTGATCGCCATGTCGACGTCGTCGATGACGACCGCGAAGTTGTAGGTCGGCACCAGGTCGGCGCGCGCAATGACCAGGTCGTCCAGTTCGGTGTTGGAAATCGCGATCGGCCCTTTGACCAGGTCGTCCCAGGCTACCTGGCCGTCATCGGGGTTGCGAAAGCGGATCACCGGCGTGACACCCGCGGGCGGAGTCTTGCCGGCGGCGCGCTCGGGGCGCCAGCGACCGTCGTAGCGCGGCTTCTGCCCGGCGGCGCGCTGGGCTTCGCGCAAGGCATCGATCTCCTCGCGGCTGGCGTAGCAGCGGTAGGCGCGCCCGTCAGCCAGCATGGCGTCGATGACCTCGCGGTAACGCGCCAGGCGCGCCGTCTGGCGGATCGGGCCCTCGTCGTAGTCCAGGCCCAGCCAGGCCATCGAGTCGAGGATCACCTGCACCGCCTCTTCGGTCGAGCGTTCCAGGTCGGTGTCCTCGATGCGCAGCACGAATTTGCCGCCGTGGTGGCGCGCGTAGGCCCACGAGAAAAGCGCCGCACGGGCGTTGCCCAGGTGCAGGAATCCGGTCGGGCTCGGGGCGAAACGGGTGCGGACGTTCGGCATGGGCTTGCGGCAGGTGCGGCGATCGCGTGAAACAATCCGCCATTCTATTGAAGCCATGCCATGCCGCCGCCCACCGCCCCGGTAAGCGCGCCCGGACCGCCCCTGCTGGACGTGGTCATCGAGATCCCGCGCGGCAGCCGCGTCAAGCGCGGATCGACCGGGCACATCGACTTCCTCTCGCCTTATCCCTGCCTTTTCAACTACGGTTCGGTCCCCGCCTACATCGGTCAGGAAGGTGACTTGCTCGACGCGGTCGTGCTCGGCCCGGCGCTGCCGCGTGGCGCGCGCTTGCGCATCCCCGCACGGGGCGCGGTCATCCTGATCGACCGCGGCATGACCGACGACAAGCTCATCTGCAGCGCCGCGCCGGTCGCCCCTGATGAGCGCGAACAGGTGCTCGCCTTCTTCGCGCGCTACGCGCGCCTGAAGGGCTGGCTCAACCTGTTGCGCCTGCGCCGCGGCCGCAACGCCTGCGGCGGCTGGTGCGAAGCGAGCGAAGCCTTGGCCCGCGCCGTCCCGCGTGACGACCTGTGGGTGGGCCCGCCGGTGCCCTTCTGATCCGGCGCCGCGGCAGCGTGCCGGTCACCTGGAGTGGGCCGGGTGCGACACCTCAGTCCAGCGTCACCGCGTGCCGCATCACCAGCGGCGCCAGGCGAGCGCCGACCGCGGCCTTGAGTTCCTCGCCGGCGGCTCCGGCGCCGGCGATGCGGACCTTGATCAGGCTGCCGTGCGTGGGATCGAGGTCGACCGCGACCGTGATGGCCACCTTGCCCTGTGCGAGCCCATCGAGCAGCCGCACGACCACGCGCCGCGCCGCCTCGTGCCGCAGGCTGGGCTTGTAGACCTTGCCGACCGCGGTCAGCGGCATGGGGTCGATGAAGACGACATCGACCGGCACGGCCGCGCGCTCCGGGGTGTGCTCGCGCACGAAATCGATCAGGTCCGGCGCAGTGGCCGTGGCACCGGGCTTCAACTGCACGAAGGCCAGCGGCAGCTCGCCGGCATAGCCATCCGGCTGGCCGACCATCGCCGCGAGCGCCACGGCCGGGTGGCGATAGAGGATTTCCTCGACCGGCTGCGGATCGATGTTGTGCGCGCCGCGGATGATCAAGTCCTTGGCACGTCCGGTGATCCAGAGATAGCCGTCCCGGTCGAGCCGCCCGAGGTCGCCGGAATTGACCCAGCCCGGTTCGATGAAGGCGCCGCGGTTATGCACCTCGTTCACGTAGCCCGAGAACACGCCGGGGCCCTGCATCGCAACCACGCCGATCTCGTCGACCGCGCAGTCGCCGATCGCACGACCGTCGCCATCGACCCGGACCACGCGCACGCGGCTGTAGGGCACGGCCTGCCCCACCGCGCCCAGGCGTACCGGGCGGTCGGCATAGCTGATGGTGTGCACGCTGGCGGTCTCGGTCATGCCGTACACCTCGAGCACCGGGACGCGAAAGCGCTGGGCATAGGCCTCGCACACCGCGACCGGAATCGCCGAGCCGCCGCCGGAGACGCGTTCGAGCGACGACACGTCGGCGCCGTCCACGGGCACGTTGAGCGCAGCCGCGAGCACCGTCGGCACCCCGCCCAGCGTCACGGGACGGAAACGCTCGACCAGGCGCCAGACGTTGCGCGTCGCGTCGGGGTCGCGCCAGCCTCGCGGACCGAGCACGACCGCGCAGGCGCCGGTGGCGAACGTCGCCAGCCCCTGTGTCAGGGCGCCGCCGACATGGAACAGCGGCAGGCCGAAGAGGATGTGGTTGCCGGGTCGCGAGCGCAGCATCAGCCCGACTGCCCAGGCCTGGTAGACCTGGTTGGCATGGGTGTGGCGCACGAGCTTGGGCGTGCCTGTCGTGCCGCCGGTGTGAAAGAGCGCCGCCACGTCGTCGGGCGCGATCTGGCGCCCGCTGACCAGGCGATCCGCCGGCTCGGCGTCCGCCAGCGCGTCGAAGGCGTGTATGCCGCGCGCAGGATCACCGGCGCCGCCGACCACGACGATGGCTTTCAGGTTCGGCAGTTCGCCGCGGATGCGTTCGACCTTGTCCCAGATGTCGGACCCGGGCATGGGGCCCAGAGCCACCAGCACGCGCGTATCGGCGGCGCGCAGGATCTCGGCGATCTGCCAGGCCTCGAGCAGGGGGTTGACCGGATTGGCGATGCCGGCAGCCTCGGCGCCGAAGAGCGTGAAGAAGCTCTGCGGCACCAGGGGTAACAGAAAGCTCACGACATCGGTCGGGCCGACGCCCAGGCGATGCAGGAAATTGGCCGTCTGCGTCACGCGCGCCAGGAAAGCAGCGTGACTGACGACCACGGGTTCCATCGCAGGGTCGGGACGCGGCAGGAACTTGAGCGCCGCAGACTGCGGGTCACGCGCCGCGCCCAGCCTGAGCGCATCGAACGTGGAGCGGGCGGCAATGCGCTCGGTCCACGGGACCGCCTCGAAGGCCGCCAGGTCGGTCGCTGTCGCGAGCGACGGCCAAGCCTCGCCGATCGCCCGGTCGAGCACATGCATGCCCATTGTCGTCTCCGTCGTTGTCGTGTAAAGCCGAGCGGCATTCTAAGGCGCGCTGTCGGCTTGATATAATTCGCGCTCTCTCCCGGGCGGTTAACTCAGCGGTAGAGTGCCACCTTCACACGGTGGAAGTCACTGGTTCGATCCCAGTACCGCCCACCAGACAACGTCCCGGTTGCACCGGAAGCACCTGCAAGGCCCGCCCCTCGCTCCGAGACGGCGGGCCTTTTGCCGTCCGGGCAACCCAGTCGGACCAGGTGAGGCGTCCGGCTGGCCTTGACCCTGAAGTAGCGCCCCACTTGCCGGCGCGTTCGGTGGAAATGGTCGAGGTTTGCCTCGTTAATCCACCATAGCAGGGGGGGGCGGACAGCTAAGCTCGGGCTTCGGTCAAGTTGCTGACCGTGCTGCTTGCCACGATCAGCGATCCAGGTGATTGTGCCCCTCAGAAAATGCTGGAAAGAACCGCATGATGCCTGCAATGCCTGCCTGGACCCGATCGTTCAAATTCAGGGTCGCAGCCCTCTGCGCATTCGTCGCCCTCGGCTCCGCATGGTTCGCCATTCTGGTCGCGACGGCCGGATTCGGTAACACCGGCGGCAGCGCTCGATCCGTCAGTCCCGGCCATGTCGCTGTGTGGGCCCCTCTCCTCTCGATGGTGCTCACGGCTGGAGTGGTCGGCTGGCTCGCGGCAGCCCGAATGACGGCGCCGCTCGCCAGGCTTCGCCTGCGCGCGCAGAACTGGTTCTCGCGTGACGAACTGGCCGGCGAGGACTGGACGCGGGTCGCCGGCGAAATCAGCGCACTGGCGCGCCTGCTCCAGGACGGAGCACGCAAACGCAACGAGCGCGAAGCGCAGACGCGGCAGATCGTGGCGCGCCTTGAAGCCGTTCTCGAGAACGCTTCGGTCGGTATCGCCTTCTCGCGCAACAGCCAGCTGGAAATGGTGAGCCGCAACCTGTATGAGACCCTCGGCTGGGAACGGGGCACGCTCGAAGGCCAACTGACCCGCGTCATGTACCCGTCCGACGCGGACCGCGACGCACTGGTTGAAAGGGCACGGCCCGCCTTCGAGAACAACGGCGCTTTTGAAGGCGAGCTGACCTTGATGCGGCGCAACGGGGAAAAGTTCTGGGCGCACATGCGCGGCAAGGCCGTGCTTCCCGGCGACATCAACGCCGGCACCATATGGATCATCGAAGACGTCACGCGCGCCTACGAGCAGCGCAAACGCCTGGCGTGGGAGGCCAGCCACGACGCCCTCACCGGACTCACCAACCGCGCCGGTTTCGACACCCTGATCGGCCAGGCGACCGCACGGGCCGGCGAGCAGCCCTACAGCGCCCTGTTCATCGATCTCGACCGCTTCAAGCAGGTCAACGACACGGCCGGACATGCGGCAGGCGACGCACTGCTGCGCGAGCTGGCCGCGCGCCTGACCCTCACGGTCCGCGAGAGCGACACCGTCGCTCGCCTGGGCGGCGACGAATTCGCTGTCCTGCTCAAGCGCTGCCCGCTGGAAAACGCCCGCACGATCGCCGAGAAGATGCGGGTTGCCATCGAGACCTATCGCCTGGTCTGGGAGGGTCACGAGCACAGCGTCGGGGCGAGCATCGGGCTGGTCCACGTCGACGGGCGCTTCGCGGACAGCGCGGCAGTTCTGAAGGCCGCAGACCAGGCCTGCTACGCCGCCAAGCGCGCAGGGCGCAATCAGGTGGTCGTGCACGCATAAGCGCAAGCGCGTTGAGCCCTGCCGGCCGCAGGGACACCGCTTAACGGCAATGGCGAATCAGTCGCCCGGGCTTGACGTCTGGTCCCGCACAATTCTTTGTCAGGAATCCCAGAACACGCTCTTCTTCTGCGCAACACCGCGCTCATCCCAGGCGCGCAGCTTGCCTGGATTGATGAGCCCGGCCGGGTCCATGGCGAGCTTGAGTTCGACGTGGCGCGGGTTGATTGACTTCTTGCCGCCATCCTCGACTACCCAGGTGTGCGGGTCGGCGATGTAGACGCCCTCCTCCTCGAGCCGGCGCATGACTTCGCGCAGGCGTGCCTCGTCTGACCAGCGTACGATCGGCAGGCCACTGCATGTCATCGCGCCCTTGACGCGAATGAATTCGACGTGCTGCACGATCTCGTCGCCAAAAATTTCGTGGATGCGGCGCACCAGTTCCAGGTTGCGCCCCGCCGGATAGCCGAGCTGCAGATAGGTGATGCCGCCGGCCATGCCCGGCGCCACGCCCTGCGCCTCGGCCTCGCGGATCGCGTGCAGGGTGGCGTGGTTCCACATGAATTCGCGCAGCGTCAGGCGCTTGGCGCCGGCGGCCGCCGGGTCGTTGCGCCAGGTGATGCGCCCGCCCATGGCCGCCACCAGGTCGGTGAAAGCCCCTTCGTTGTGGGCGGCGACCAGCGTCATGACCACGCTCTCGCCGGCCACGACCACGTCCTTGAGCGGGCGGTAGCTGCGCGGCAGCGGCCACTGGTGCGCCGAGATGCCTTTCTTGGCGATGCCATCCGCCTCGCCCAGCGCCTGGGCGAAGGCGACCGCGGCGTCAAAGTCGGCGAAGCTCGCCATGCATTCGATCCAGGGCAGCGCCGGCGCCAGTGCCAGCTCGACTTCGAGCACGATGCCGTTGACCCCGTAAGCGTGATGCATGTCCACCGCGTCGCGTCCGCGCAGTTCGACGATGCGCGGCTCTGCATGCATCGACAGGGCCTTGACGCCCAGGATGTTGCCGGGGTCCTTCAACATGCCGTAGTTGTTCGACCCGATGCCCACGCCGCCGCCGCAATAAAAGCCGCCGACCGATGACCCGCGAAAGGTCGAGGGCAGCATGCGCTGTTCCCAGCCGCTGGCGCGCGCCGCGTCGTCCAGGAGCGACATGCGTGTGCCGGCCTCGGCGCGCGCCGCACCCGGGCGCACCCACAGCACACGGTCCAGGCGCGAAGTGTCGAGCACCAGGCCGCCCGCCAGAGGTACGGCCTGCCCATAGTTGCCGGAGCCCAGGCCGCGTGGCGTGACGGGTACGCCGGCACGCGCGCAGGCGGCCACCACGCGCACCGCCTCGTCCTGCGTCGCCGGCACGGCGGCCAGGTCGGCGCGCTTGTCGTCGAGCAGGTTTTTCAGGATCGGCGAGAACCAGTAGAAGTCGCGCGACAGGCGCGTGACCTGCGCCGGGTCACGCACCAGGGTGATGTCGGCCAGTTCGGCGGCCAGGCGTTCGATGACTTCGCTCATGCGGATTGGCGTTGTACGACGGAAATTGCATTCAATAGGCCCAGCCGCTGGCGCGCAGATGGCCCGCACCGCCCGGCGCGCCGGCGACCTCGTCCACGCCTGCGATCTTGCCGGGGTTCATGAGGCCGTAAGGGTCGGCAGCGCGCTTGAAGGCGATCTGCGCGGCGTCGATCTTGTGCATGCCGCCGTTCTGCAGGAAATACGTGTGCGGATTGGCTACCTTGACGCCAAGGGACTCGAAGCCCTGGGTCAGTCGTTCGATCTGCTCCGGCCCGGTATAGCGGATCACCGGCACGCCCTCGACGGCCAGTTCGCCGTTGATGCGCTTGTATTCCAGGTGGAGCGGCGCTTCCGCGCCGAACTGCTGGTGTACCGCACGCACCTGCTCCAGGGGGTCGGCGCCGCGGAAGATGCAGATCAGGTAGGTGGCCTCCGGAACATCGTTCTTGACCGCCAGCGTGGTGTGGCCCCAGGTGTATTCGTACAGCGGCCGGTCGCGGAAGCCGCCTTCGGCATGGTCGAACACCAGGCGCCCGCCATGTTCGTCCGCCAGCGCACGCAGCGCCTCGCCGCCCTCCTCGGCCACCATCGCCAGCACCGCGTGCGCGCCGCCGATGGCGCTGGTCAGTTCGTGGAAGTGCCGCGCCAGGGGCGCCGCGATCGGCGCGACCAGTTTCTTGGCGATGCCGTCGGCACTTGCCAGGGCCCAGCCGAAGCGCGCTGCGTCCATGAAATCGGCGAAGGTCACGATCACGTCACGCCACGGCAAGGCCGCCGCCAGCGGCATTTCGACCTCGAGGATCAGGCCGTTGACCCCATAGGCGTGGTGCACGGTCGGCAGGTCGTTGCCGCGGATCTCCAGTATGCGCGGGGTCTCTTCGACGGTGGCGAGCTTGAGGCCGAGGATGTTGCCGCGGTCGCGCAGGATGCCCCACTGCACCGAACCGACCCCGGCGTGCCCGCCGGCGATGAAGCCGCCGAGCGTCGCGCCGCGCTTGGTGGACGGATGCATGCGCAGTTCGCGACCGCTCTGGCGCAATTCTTCGTCGAGACGATCCAGGGGCATGCCGGCCTCGGCGCGCACTGCCGCCCCGCGCCCCGCGCCGCCGACCCACACGAGCCGATCCAGCGCGGTGGTGTCGAGGATCACCCCGCCGGCCAGAGGCACCGCCTGGCCGAACGTGCCGGTGCCGCAGCCGCGCGCCGTGATCGGCACGCGGTGGCGTGCGCACAGGGCAAGTGTCTTGAGTGCCTCGTCCTGGTCGCGCGGCGTCACGATGAGTTCGGCGGTCAAGCCGTCGAGTTCGGCAGCCAGGATGGGCGAGAACCAGTAATAGTCGCGACTCGCCACCGCCAGTCGTTGCGGGTCGGCATCGTGGCTGATCCCGCCTAAGTCGGCAGCCAGTGCTGCGACTGCGCCGTGCAGTGCATTCGTCACGCGTCGATCCACAGCAGCGCGGCCATGCGCCCGCTCACGCCGCGGTCGCGTCGATGCGAAAAAAAGCGCGCGTCCTCGACCGTGCACATGCCGCCGCCGCCGACCGCGGGCACGCCGATGGCGGCCAGGCGCTGCCGAGCAAGCTGTCCCAGGTCGGCCAGCCATTTTCCCGGGCGCTGCGGATAGGGCCGGAACGCCGCGCCGGCCGCCACGTCGCGCGCCACGAACGCGTCACGCACATCATTGCCCACTTCAAACTGGCTGGGGCCGATCGCCGGTCCCAGCCAGGCCATGAGGCGCGCGGGGTCCGTCCCCATGGCGCGCACCGTCGCCTCGATGACGCCGCCCGAAAGTCCGCGCCATCCCGCGTGGGCCAGCCCGACCACGCCGCCGTCGCGATCAGCCAGGAACACCGGCATGCAGTCGGCCACCAGCACGGCGCAGACCGCGCCGGGGCCGTGTGCCACCGACGCGTCCGCTTCGGCCTCGCCACCCTCGGGTCGCGCCACGACGACCTGTGCGCCGTGCACCTGGCGCAGCCAGGCCGCGTCGGCCGGCAGGTATTCGCGCAGCAGCGCGCGGTTGCGCGCGATGTGGTCCGCGAGGTCGCCGGAGCGCGAGCCCAGGTTCATGCTCGCGTACGGCCCGGTGCTGACCCCGCCCGAGCGTGTCGTCACGAAGCCACGCACCCCGGGCGGCGCGGGCCAGTCCGGGACGATCCAGTCCGGATGCGGCACCTTCACAGACGCTCCAGCGAGGCGATGAGGCCCTTGATGTCGGCCGGCATCGGCGAACTCCACTCGACCAGGCGCCCGCTCTCCGGATGGGTCAGCGCGAGGCGGCGCGCATGCAGCGCCTGGCGCGGCAGCCAGGCCTTCCATGGCGCCCGTCCATAGGTCTGGTCGCCCACCACCGGATGCCCCAGGTGCTGCATGTGGACGCGAATCTGGTGGGTGCGGCCGGTCTCCAGGCGGCATTCGACGAGCGTGGCCTCGACGCTGTCGCGCAGGTAGTGGCGCAGGGCACGAAAGTGGGTCACCGCCGGGCGTGCTCCGCTGTCGTTTTCCGGCCGCACCGCGATGCGCGTGCGTTGCCGCGGATCGCGCCCCAGCGCCGCCGCGACGATGCCTGCCTTGGCCACCCTGCCGGCCACCAGCGCCTCGTACTCGCGGCGCACGCTGCGCGCGGCCAACTGGCGCGTCAACGCCGTATGGGCAGCCAGCGTCTTGGCCACCACCATGAGGCCGCTGGTGTCGCGATCGAGCCGGTGCACGATGCCGGCGCGCGGCACCCCTTCCAGCAGCGGTGCGTGATGCAGGAGCGCGTTCAGGAGCGTGCCGTCCCAGTTGCCGGCCGCCGGGTGCACTACCAGCCCCGCGGGCTTGTCGACGACGATCAGGGCCTCGTCCTCGTGCACGATCGCAAGCGCGATCGCCTCGGGCGCGTAGGCGCGCGCATCCGCGGCAGGTTGCGGTTGCAGCGTGACCGTCTCGCCACCTCGCAAGCGGCGCGCCGGCATTCCCGCGACCGCGTCGACCTGGACGTGTCCGCCCTCGATCCATGCCTTCAGGCGATTGCGTGAAATCGCCGGCAGCCGCTCGGCAAGCCATGCATCCAGGCGCGCTCCCGCCGCGGTCATGGGGACCGGAAGCGAGGTCGAAGCCGGGGTCGCGCCGCTATAATTCGCATCCTCCGGCACAGAGGGTGTTTCCATGAGTTCGAATCCTAGCCCAAGGCAGCGTGCCCTGCGCCTGCGGGTGCGCATCGCGACGGTGGTGGCTGCGCTCCTGGTCGCGGCCTGTTCGTCCCCGGAGGTCAGGGACGAGACGGCCGGCTGGTCTGCGCAGAAGATCTATACCGACGCACGCGAGGAAATGCGCTCCGGCAGCTGGGAGCGTGCCATCAAGCTCCTCGAGGCGCTCGAGTCCAAATACCCGTTCGGCCGCTTCGCGCAGCAGGCCCAGCTGGACATCGCCTATTCGTACTGGAAGAACAACGACCTGGCCTCGGCAGTGGCGGCGTGCGACCGCTTCATCAAGCTCTATCCGAATCACGAGCACCTGGACTACGTGCTGTACCTGCGCGGGCTGATCTACTTCAATGAAGACCTGGGCTTCATGGGCAAGTTCACGCGCCAGGACCAGACCGAGCGCGACAACCGCGGCGCACGCGAATCCTTCGACACCTTCAAGAACCTGGTCACCCGCTTTCCCGACAGCAAGTATTCGGAAGACGCGCGCCTAAGGCTGCGCTACCTGGTCAACGCGCTGGCCCAGTACGAGATCCATGTCGCTCGCTACTACATGCGGCGCGGGGCCTTCGTCGCCGCTGCCAACCGGGCGCAGTTCCTGATCCAGAACTACCCGAATACGCCGGCCAACGAGGAGGCGCTGTTCGTCATGTTCAAGGCCTATGAAGCGATGGGCATGAACGACCTGCGCGATTCGGCCAAACGCGTGCTCGACCTCAACTTCCCGAACAGCGAAATCGTGCGCAACAACGGTCCGAAGAACACCGAACCCTGGTGGAAGCTCTGGTAACCGGCAGGCCGGCCGGCGCGGACCGCCCCGCGCGCGCCTGACAGCGCGGCAGTTCAGGCCGGGACCGTGATCCCCTCGTCGCGAATGTATTGCTGGACGATCTCGTCCATCGACGCATCGTGCTCGAATCCCATCGACAGCGCGCGCGCCGTGGAAAGCCGCGCTGCCCAGGTCTTGACGATCGCCTGGATGCGTTCGTCCTTGAAGTAGCGCACGCGCGCCGCGGCTGCATCGCCACCGTGCCGGCGCAGCGCATCGACCATCTGCGCCACGCTGACGGTAATTCCCGGCAGGCTCAGCGAACGCAGGTCGCCGAAGGCTTCGCTGGGCAATTCGTAGGCGCGCACGAGGTTGGCCACGACACGCGCGGGCGAACACATCCACATGAGCGTCTCCGGCGGTACCGGACAGGCATAGCTGACACCGTTGAGCGGCTCGCGGATCACCGCGCTGGCAAACGAGGACGCCGCCGCGTTGGGCTTGCCGGGGCGCACCGAAACCGTCGGCAGGCGCACCGCGCGGCCGTCGATGAACTTGCGCCGGTTGTAGTCGGCAACCAGCACTTCGCCGATCAGCTTTTGTGCACCGTAGGAGGCTTGCGGCGTCGGCGTGGTCGTGTCGTCAAGGACCTCCGGCAGGGGCGTGCCGAAGACGGCGATCGAGCTGGCAAAGACCACCCGTGGCCGGTTGCCCGCCTTGCGGCAGGATTCCAGCAAAAGGCGCGTGCCGTCGAGATTGACGCGCATGCCCAGTTCGAAGTCGGCTTCCGCCTGCCCGCTGACCACGGCCGCCAGGTGGAACACGCCGTCAGTGTCCAGCCCCAGAGCCTCGGCGACCGCGCCGTGGTTGGTCACCTCGCCGCGCAGAAAATGGATGCGCGAATCCTCGATCGCCTTGGCCGGCGGGGCCACGTCGAGCAGCGTGATGCGCTTGATCGGGCGACGCTGGCCGTCGGCATCGACGCAGTCGCCTTGCGCCAGCAGGGCGCGCGCGACGCGCTGCCCGAGGAATCCGGCGCCGCCGGTGATCAGGATATTCATGCGGTTACCAAGAGCAGAGATGATGGAAAAAAGCGCTCAGGATTCTAGAGCAAGCGCCGGCTGCGCCAGGAATTCGCGCGCGGTGCCGGCGTCGCGCGTGCGGCGCATCGGTGGCAACGCCTGCCACAGGCGCCGGCCGTAGGGCTTGTCGGTGATGCGCGTATCGCAAATGACCAGAACTCCGCGGTCGGTCTCGTCGCGGATCAGCCGCCCTGCTCCCTGCTTGAGCGCGATCGCGGCATGCGGGACCTGATACTCCATGAAGGGATTGCGCCCGGAAGCGCGCATGGCGTCGATGCGTGCCGCCAGCACCGGGTCGTCGGGCGGCGCGAACGGCAGCTTGTCGATGACGACCAGCTTGAGCGCCTCGCCACGTACATCGACGCCTTCCCAGAACGACTGGCTGGCGACCAGCACCGCATTGCCGAGCTTGCGAAACCGTTCCAGCAGTTCGCTGCGCGAGCCTTCGCCCTGCAGGAGCAGCGGCAGGTCGAGGCCAAGACGCGGCATGCGCTCGGCGAGCAGTTCATGCGCACGGCGCATGGCGCGCAGGGTAGTGAAGAGAAGGAACGCACCGCCGCCGCCAGCCTCGATCAAGGGCAAGGCCACCTCGACGACGCGCTCGGTGAATTCCGGCGCCAGCGCCTCGGGCATGTCGGCCGGCACGTACAGGAGCGCCTGCTGCTCGTAGTTGAAGGGGCTGGGCCAGACGCGCGCCCGCGCACCCGCCAGTGCATCCAGCCCGAGTTCGCCCAGGTAAAGCGAAAAGTCGTCCTTTACCGCGAGCGTCGCGGAAGTGAAGACCCAGGCGCGCCGATCGGCCTCGATCTGGGCGCGGAAGAGCGGCGCCACCGATAGCGGCGTCACATGCAACTGGAAGCCGGGGCCGAAGCTCTCGACCCAGCGCACTGCCGCCCCTGCGGGGGTCGCCGCGGGAGAGGAATTCTCCGCGCCTGCCGCGTGGGCCGGTTTTTTCTCACCGGTCGCGATCGGATCGGCCTGCGGCGGATCGTCGGATGCCTCCATCCAGCCACGCAGCTCTTCGGCCACCGCCAGGGTCCGCTGCCAGACCGCGGCAATGCCTTCGGCGCGCTCGGCCTGCGCCGCCAGCGCGGCTGCGAGCACGCCGAGCCTATGCTCGACGCCCGCCAGCGCATCGGCCAGGGCTTCACGCGAGCGCAGGCGCAGGAAGGCGGAACGCTGCTGCCCTTCGCCCAACGCCAGGCGTGCGTCGCGCACCGCGGTTTCCAGCGCGCGGGTCAGGGACGGCCAGTCGGCGGCTTCGCGCGCCGCGCCCATCGCCTCGGCGAGCACGTCGCGCGCCAGGTCCATCAGCTGCCCGCTGGTGGTGGTGCGCCCGAAGAAGAGTCGCGCCGTCTCCGGCAGCTGGTGCGCCTCGTCCATGATCACGGTGTTGCAGCGTGGCAGGAGCTCGGCCATGCCTTCATCCTTGAGCATGACGTCGGCGAAAAACAGATGGTGGTTGACGACCACCAGATCGGCCTCGAAGGCGTCGCGGCGCGCCGCCATCACGTAGCAGTCCTTGTAGTGCGCGCAGTTCTGGCCCAGACAGTTTTCGCGCGTCGAGGTGACGTGCGACCAAACCGCGGCGCTTTCCGGGACCTGCGCGAATTCGGCACGATCTCCCGAGGCCGTCGCCGCATGGCCGCGCGCGATCAGGTGCAGGAGGCGCGCGTCCTCGCGCGAGGGCAGCCTGCCCGCGGCGAGGGTGCGTTCCAGGTGGTGGTGGCACACATAGTTGGCCCGCCCCTTGAGGAGCGCCACGCTCACCGGCGCCTTGAGCGCGGCGCGCACCGCGGGAATGTCGCGATGGAAGAGCTGGTCCTGCAGCGTCTTGGTGCCGGTCGAAATGATCACCTTGCCGCCGGCCAGAAGCGCCGGCACCAGATAGGCGACGGTCTTGCCGGTGCCCGTCCCTGCCTCGAGCACGGCCACGCCCTCGGCGCGGATCGCCGCCAGGATCTCCTCGGCCATCTCGACCTGCTGGGCGCGATGCCGATACGACGGGATCGCCGACGCGAGCGGCCCGTCGGCGGCAAAGAGCCTGCCCAGGTCCGGGCCGTCGCTATTCACTCGATCTTGATGTTCATCGCGCGCACCGCCGGGATCCAGCGCGCGCGCTGCTGCGCGCTGAAGGCCTCGGCCGCCTCGATGCTGGCGCCCCCCAGATGCTCGGCGCCGAAGGACGCGATGCGCGCGCGCACGTCCGGCGCGTTGAGCGCGCGATTGAGTTCGACATTCATGCGCTGCACGATGGCGCGCGGCGTCGCGCGCGGCGCGACCAGGCAGTTCCAGGTGTAGGACTCGTAGTTCGGCACGCCTGCCTCGGCGAAGGTCGGCACGTCGGGATAGTCCGGGTGGCGCTTGCCGTGCACGGCCAGGATGCGCATCGCGCCCGTGCGATGGTGCGGCCCGGCGGTCGGAAAGCCGTCGAAGACCAGGTCGATGTTGCCGGCCAGCAGGTCGGCCATGGCCGGTCCGTTGCCCTTGTAGGGCACGTGCAGCAGATCCACTCCAGCGGCCTGCTTGAAGGCCTCGCCCACGATGTGGCTGATCGATCCGTTGCCGGCCGAACCGTAGGTGACGCGCCCGGGGTTGGCGCGCGCCGCGGCGAGCAGCGCGGCCATGTCGCTCCACGCGCCCTTTTTCGACACCAGGAGCAGCGGAGTCGAGGAGATCAGGCCGATGGTCACGAGGTCGCGCTCGACGTCGTACGGCAAATTGCGGTACAGCGCGGGGTTCATGACCAGCTGCGAACTGGTACCCAGGCCGAAAACCGTGCCGTCCGCCGCCGCCTTGACCACCGCCTCGGTGCCGATCACCCCGCCGGCCCCGGCGCGATTCTCGACGGTGACCGGCTGGCCAAGCGCATCGGCGAACTTGGGCGCCAGCAGGCGCGCGATGATGTCGTTGCCGCTGCCGGGCGCGAATCCGACGATGATGCGGATCGGTCGCGTCGGCCAGTTTTCCTGCGCGCGGGACAGGCCGGCCAGGGGCGCGAGAGCGCCGGCGGCAAGCAGGCGGCGACGTACGGGAGAAGCGATGGTCATGGCACTCTTCCTTACTTGCCCGTCCAGTTGGGCTTGCGCTTTTCAGCGAAGGCGGCACGTCCTTCGCGCGCGTCCTCGGTCAGCGCGGAGATCATGATCTGGGACTCGAGGAAGGAGATGGCCTGCTCGAAGGTCATGTCGGCGGCAGCCTTCATCATCGCCTTGCCGCGGCGGATCGCGGTCGGCGACTTGTCGACCAGGCGCGCCACCAGCCAGTCGGTCTTCGCATCGAGTTCGGCGGCCGGAACGACGTAGTTGACCAGCCCGATGTCGGCTGCCCGCCCGGCTGTGATCGGCTCGCCGGTCAGGCACATCTCGGCCAAGTGCCTTGGCCCGATCAGGTGCTGCATGACCGCGAGCACCTGCGCCGGGAACACACCGACCTTGACCTCAGGCAGGCCGAAGGTGGCGTGATCAGCAGCCACGCCCATGTCGCACATCGAGAAAAGGCCCATGCCGCCGGCCATGCAGTGACCGTTGACGCGCGCGATCAGCGGGATGGTCAAGGCCCAGGCGCGGCGCAGGAGGTCGGCGAAGTCCAGGTGCGGCTGCGAGGGGTCATACTGGAACGATCCCGAACCCTTGGCCAGGTCGGCGCCGGCGCAAAAGGCCTTGCTGCCGACGCCGGTGATGACGATGGCACGGATGGTCGGGTCGGCCTCGGCCTGCGAGAAGCCGGCGTTGATGCCGGCCAGCGCCGCCGGGCTCATCGCATTGCGCCGCTCTTCGCGATTGATGGTTAGCCACAGCGCCGCGCCGCGGCGCTCGATCAGCAGGTCCTGGTTATCGGTCACGTCAATCTCTTGTCCGGATGGAGTGTAAGCCCTGATTCTACGAGCCTCGCAGCACCCGGCTCCGTCGTCGCACTGGCGTGCTACATTGCCGCCCCCATACGATCAAACGGAGACACCCCCATGTCGATTCAACGCATCAATGCCGGCCCGCGCATGAGTTCGGCCGTGGTCCACGGCAACACCGTCTACCTCGCAGGGCTGACCGCCGACGACCGCACGCTGGACGTCAAGGGCCAGACCCGTCAGATCCTGGCCAAGATCGACAAGTTCCTGGCCGAAGCCGGCACCGACAAGTCCAAGCTCCTGTCGGCCAACATCTGGTTGACCGATATCGCCACCTGGAGCCAGATGAACGAAGTGTGGGACGCGTGGGTGTCGCCGGGCAACACGCCGGCGCGGGCCACGGTCGAGGCCAAGCTCGCCGCGCCGGGGCTCAATGTCGAAATCATGGTGCAGGCGGCGAAGTAGCCGGCCTTCGCGGGCGCACGCCTCAGCGCAGCTGCGCGTAAATCCGCTCGGCCAGTTCGTGGCTCACGCCATCCACGGTCGCCAGATCCTCGACGCTCGCGCGGCGCACGCCCTGTAGGCCGCCGAAGCGCGCCAGCAGGCGCTGGCGCCGCTTCGGTCCGACGCCTTCGATCTCTTCCAGGGTGGAAGTGACACGCGCCTTGTCGCGCTTGGCGCGCTGACCGGTGATGGCGAAGCGGTGCGCCTCGTCACGCACGGTCTGGATCAGGTGCAGCGCCGGGTTGTCCGGGGTCAAGTGCGCCTCGGGTCGGCCGTCGGTGAAGACCAGGGTCTCCAGGCCGGGCTTGCGCTCCTCGCCCTTGGCGACGCCAACGATCAATGGTTCGGTCATCCCGACCTCGGCCAGCACCTGGCGCGCGATCTCGACCTGGCCACGCCCGCCGTCGATCAGCACCAGGTCCGGCTTGACGCCGTCACCCGCGGCGACCTTCTCGTAGCGCCGCGTCAATACCTGCCGCATGGCCGCGTAGTCGTCGCCGGGTGTGATGCCCGTGATGTTGAAACGCCGGTAGTCGCCGGACTGCATCTTGTGATGGTGGTAGACCACGCAGGAAGCCTGGGTCGCCTCGCCCATGGTGTGGCTGATGTCGAAGCACTCGATGCGCAGCGTCTCGAACCCGGCGGCGGGCTCCTCGAGCGCGAGCACCTCGGCCAGGCGGCGGGTACGCGCCTGCGCGGTGCCACGCTCGGACAGCAGGCGATCCAGCGCGATGCCGGCGTTCTTCTCGGCCATGGTCAGCCACAGGCGGCGCTGCTCCTGCGGAAAACGGATCACCGCGACGCGCCGCCCCGCGTCGCCGGAGAGCGCCTCGGCCAGTTCATCGACCTCGGGAAAGTCCTGGTTGATCACGATCGCCGGCGGGATGAAGCGCCCCGGGTAGTGCTGCACCATGAAGGCCGAGAGCACGTCGGCAGCGCTCGCATCCTCGACGTGCTGCGGGAAGAACTGCTTGTCGCCCAGGTGGCGCCCGCCGCGCACCATCGCCAGGCTGACGCAGGCGTGCCCCTGGCGCACCGCACAGGCGATGACATCGACATCGGACTCGCCGGCCGCTTCGGCGCCCTGCGCCTGCAGCACCCGCGACAGCGCGCCGATGCGGTCGCGGATCGCCGCGGCCTCCTCGAAGGCCAGCGCCTCGGCCTTCTTGAGCATCTCCGCCTGCAGTTCATCGAGCACCTCCTGCGGGCGGCCGGACAGAAAGCGCGCCGCGTCGCGCACGTCGCGTGCGTAGTCGTCTGCGCTGACCAGCCCCACACAGGGCGCGCTGCAGCGCAGGATCTGATGCAGCAGGCAGGGCCGCGAACGGTTGGCAAAGACAGTATCGTCGCAGGTGCGCAGGCGAAACACCTTTTGCAGGATCTGTATCGACTCGCGCACCGCCCAGGCGTTGGGAAACGGCCCGAAGTACTGGTGCTTCTTGTCCAGGCTGCCGCGATAAAAGCGGATCTGCGGATACGCGTGCCCGGTCACCATCAGATAGGGGTAGCTCTTGTCGTCGCGAAACAGGATGTTGTAGCGCGGCGCCAGCTCCTTGATGAGGTTGTTCTCCAGGAGCAGCGCCTCGCCTTCCGAGCGCGTGACTGTCACCTCGACGCGCGCGATCTTCTCGACCATGTGCGCAATACGCGGGCTGGAGTGGTTCTTCTGGAAGTACGAGGTGACACGCTTTTTCAGGTCGCGCGCCTTGCCGACATAGAGCACGCTGCCCTGGGCGTCGATGTGCCTGTACACCCCGGGCAGGCCAGGGCAGGTGCGCAGGAAGGCGCTGCTGTCGAAGGCCGGCGCCGGCTCGCTGTTGTCGGGCGCGGCTGGTGCGCTTGTCATGCGCGAAATTCTAGCCGCGCCCTACAATCCGGAACACCCGCGATCAAGCACCGCGACGAGGACTCCCATCATGTTCATGCGCAATGCCTGGTATGTCGCAGCTTGGGATCACGAGGTCAGCGCCGCGAAGCCGTTCGGCCGCATCCTGCTGGGCGAGCCGGTGGTCATGTACCGGCGCGGCGACGGCTCCATCGTGGCCCTCGAGGATCGCTGCTGCCATCGCCATTACCCGTTGCACCAGGGGCGCATCGTCGGCGACGACATCCAGTGCCACTACCACGGCTTCACCTACGACGGCAGCGGCCGCTGCGTGCGCATCCCCGGCCAGGCCGAGATCCCGCCTGGCGCGCGGGTCAAGAGCTATCCCGTAGTCGAGCGCAACCACTGGGTGTGGGTGTGGATGGGTGACCCGGCGCTGGCCGACCCGGCCAGGATCACGGACTTCCACTGGCTCGATGACCCGCTGTGGCGCGCCAAGGGCGCGGTCTACCACGTCAAGGGCAGTTACGAACTCGTGATCGAGAACCTGCTCGACCTGACGCATCTCTCCTTCGTCCACCAGTCGACCATCGGCAACAGCGCCACCGCCGAGGCCGCGCGGGTGCGTGCCCTGCGCAGCGAGGAAGAAGTCACCGTGGTGCGCTGGATGATCGACACCCCGCCGCCGCCGACCTACGTCAAGGCCGGCGGATTCACGGGCAATGTCGACCGCTGGCAGTTCATCCGCTTCGACCCGCCCTGCTTCGTGCGCCTGGATGTGGGCGCCACCGACACCGGTCGCGGCGCACCGGAGCGCAAGACAGCGGCCTTCGCCGCCGAGGGTCAATTGCCGGGCGGCATCGAAATGCGCAACATGAACGCGATCACTCCGGAAACCGCGAGCACCTGTCACTACTTCTGGGCGCAGGCGCACAACTTCCTGCTCGACAAGCCCGAGGTCACCGAGATGCTGTTCCAGCAGATTGACACCGCGTTCCGCCAGGACTGGGAAGTCTTCGAGAACCAGCAGAAGTGGATCGACCTGGACCGCAACGCGCCGCGCGTGGACGTCAACGCCGATGCCGGGCAGTTGGCCGCGCTGCGGCTGCTGCGCCGGCGAATCGCCGAAGAGTCGCCACTGCCACGCTAGGCGACGCAGAAAGATGCATGCCGCTTTAACCGGAAAAGGCAACACACACCAGCGCCACGTTGTGCGAGTGCTGTGCCTACCCTTGGGAGGGCAGGTGCAATCGGCGCGCGCATCTCATGCAAGGCGCGCATGCATCCGCACATGCGCAGTACAGGCACACAACGGCTGCTCGAGGGCGATGATTCGATCAGGAAAAGGTGCCGATTCGTCGCACATTCCCGATCGCTTTCCGGCAAAGCCTTCTCGGGCACCAACCTCGGATGCCTGCTAACTTGAATCGGGGCGATTGCGTGCCGGAGGATGTATTCCGGCCACCTAGCAGGCGTCCAGTTGGGGTAGACTGATTTGAGCGTGTGTGCCGGGCATCCGGAATCAAACTTACCGAATCCGTTAAAGGGGGCTTTGCATGAAAACAGTATTTCGCTTCGGCCTGCTGCTCTGGATCGCAAGCATGTTGTCGGGATGTATCGCCCCCACCATGTACGTCGATCGCACCCTTCCGCCGGCCAGCAAGGCAGATGTTGTTTCACCTGCAGCGCCAGCGCCAGTACAGGTGTTGTTCGAGTTTCAGACCAAAGCGTCCCCAAATGCCCGTGCGACAGCGAGCACGCGCGATCGTGTGATGACCGTGATCCGTGATTCGGGATTGTTCTCCAGCATTTCGGAAGAACCACAGGCGAATCAGCGCCGCCTGACAATCACCATCAACAACTTCCCTTTGACCGACGACGCCGCATCCAAAGGTTTCGGGGTTGGACTTACATTTGGGCTGGTGGGTACGACCGTCACCGACGGGTACGAGTGCAAGGCGATACTCAGCGTTCCCGGTGCTCCGCCTATGGAATTTCAATACAAGCACGCCTTGCACACCACCATCGGGAATACCTCTCCCCCACCCGGCATGACGCCGGAACCTTCGGTCGAAGAAGCAATCACCAAGATGATCCAACAGCTGGTCTGGTCAATCATGCGTGACATCTCAAAATCAAAAGCCCTTTAAAGGAGCGGACCACATGATTCGAACCGTCAAAATTCTCGGTGTCGGCGTGCTATGCGCTTGGCTTGCTGCGTGCACTACGCCCGCACCGCCATACGCCGCTTCGGTTTCCAACGTCGAAGTCACCGCGAAGCTCGGAAGTGCAATTTCGGTCGGCAAGTTCGAGTTCGACAAAGGTAAGGAGAGCGAACTAAACGAAGTCGGTGCAAGGGCCAGCAACTTTCCATCACCGGTTAACGGATCTTATGCAGACTACTTTGCTGATGCCGCCATGAAGGAGCTGCGAGCCGCCGGCAAGTTTGACGCTGCCTCCCCCAAGGCATTGACAGGCACGCTCATCAAAAACCACTTGAGCGCCGCAGGATTGAACACCAACGATGCGGCATTGCAAGTGCGCTTCAAGCTCGCAGAGGGAACAAAAGTCACATACGACAAGCTAGTTTCCGCGGAGCATCAGTGGGAGTCCGCGTTTTTGGGCGCGATCGCGATTCCACGCGCTCTAGATCAGTACATTGCGACGATTCAGAAACTGATGCGAAGCCTGTTTTCCGACCCTGACTTTGTACGCGCGACCGGCAAGTAGGGCTGCGCCCGGCCTAGGTGATCAGGGAATGCAACCCAGTCAAAAACCGGGCGGCATTCCTCAGCACACGTACCTCCGTCGTCCCGATCGTGGATTTGGTGCGGCGGGCTGATCACCTATCAACGATTACGCGAGCTCGCGCGAATATCTCCTCGAACATCGGTGCCGTGAGGCGTCCGGTATTCGTGTTGTAGCGGCTGCAGTGGTAGCTGTCGATCAGCGTCGCGCCGCCCGGCAGCGCGTGCTCCGCGCCGTGCGCGAACCTGGCGAAGGACTTGCGTTGACCCAGGGCAGTGAGGAGCGCACCATGTGCGATCAAGCCCAGCGCGACGATCACCCGCGCGCCGGGTTGCGCCAAGTCGGCGGCCAGGTAGCGGTTGCACTCACGGATCTCGCTGGTGTCAGGCTTGTTGTCCGGCGGCAGGCACTTGACCGCGTTGCTGATGCGCGTGTCTACCAAGGTCAGGTCGTCGTCGCGGTCCGGTGAGAAGCGCCCGCGCGAGAAGCCGTACTTCGCCAGCGTCGCATAGAGCAGGTGCCCGGCATAGTCGCCGGTGAAGGGCCGTCCGGTACGGTTGGCGCCGTGCATGCCCGGCGCCAGGCCGACGATCACCAGGCGCGCATCAACCGCGCCGAACGGCGCCACCGGCTTGCAGAAGTAGGTCGGATGTTCGCGCTTGACGTTGTCCAGAAAAGCCGCCAGGCGCGGGCAGGCGCGGCAGTCCGCGCGGTAGGATGCGGTGTTCATGGGCACGAATGCTAGCCCATACCTGACCCTTGCCGGGCGTCCTTCCGCTTGGCGCAACCGGTTCCGACGCCGTCATTGCCACGACCTCTCAGCCCATGTCAACGCCCTCCTCCACCACCGTGCGCACCATGTGCCCGATGAACTGCCACCCGACCTTGTGCGGCATGCTGGCCGAGGTCAAGGATGGGCGCGTGCTTTCCGTGCGCGGCGACCCGGCCAATCCCGACAGCGAGGGCTTCCTGTGCATCCGCGGACAGGCGTCGCGCGAGATCTTCGACAGCTCCAACCGCCTCAAGCACCCACTCATGCGCGCGCGCCGCGACCAGCCCTTCGAGCAGGTGTCGTGGGACGTCGCGCTGGACCGCATCGCGGCCGACATCGCCGCCGTCCCGCCTGCTGCCACCGCGCTGTGGCCCGGCCATGGCACCTTCGCGACCAACTACGGCACGCGCGTGTCCGCACAGCTCTTTGCACGCTTCGCCAATTTCCACGGCAGCCAGTTCTTCTCCCCGCCGATGATCTGCTGGGGCCTGGGCGCGTTCGGACTGGCACTGACCGGCATGCTGGAAGTCCACACCAAGGAGGACATGGGTGCGAATTCGCGCCTGATCGTCCTGTGGGGCGCCAATTTCGCCAGCCAGCCCAACACCGCGCGCTTTGTCGGCATGGCACGCGAGCGCGGCGCGCGCGTCGTCGCGATCGACGTGCGCCACACCGAGGCCACCGCCAAGGCCGACAGCGCGCTGATCCTGCGCCCGGGCAGCGATGCGGCCCTGGCCCTGGCGCTCATGCACGTCATTTGTGCCGAAGGATTGCACGACGCTGCCTTCATCGCGCGCCATGCCGTGGGTTTCGACGCGCTCGCCGCGCACGTCAGCCGCTTCACGCCCGCCTGGGCGGCCGACATCACCGGCCTGCCGGTCGAGGCCATCGTCGCGCTCGCGCGCGACTACGCGCGCACCCGTCCGGCGACGATCGTCCTGGGCGGCAGTTCCATGCACAAGGGCGGCAACGGCTGGCAGGCGAGCCGCGCGATCGCCTGCCTGCCTGGCCTGACCGGCAACGTCGGCATTCCCGGTGCAGGTTTCGGCCCGCGCCACGGCGCCGGCGCGCACGGCCGCGCGCTGGGCAGCATCATCGCCCCCGAAAAGCGTCTGCCCGGGACCGCGCTGCCCAACCAGATGTCACTCTTCCTCGACGCGCTCAACGATGGGCGTCTGTCGAACCTGCTGCTGCTCGGCACCAACATGCTGTCCTCGTTCGCCGACACCCGCCGCGTCGCCAGCGGCCTGGCGCGCACGCGGCTTGTCGTCAGCTACGACCTGTTCCTCACCGACACCGCGCGCGAGCACGCCGACGTGGTCCTGCCCGCCACCGCCTGGCTGGAAGAGCTGGGCTGCAAGTCGGCGTTTACGCATCTGTACCTGATGCCTCCGGCGCTCGAGCCCGCCGGCGAGGCGCGCAACTCGACCTGGCTCATGCGCGAACTGGCCGCGCGCCTGGGCCTCGACGGGTTCTTTCCGTGGGCCTCGGAAGAAGCCATGTTCGACGCGGTGCTGGATCACCCGGCCACGGGTCACGCGAGCGTGGCGTCGTTGCGCGCCCAGGGCGGCATCGGCGAACTCAGGATCTCGCACGTCGCCAACCCGAGGCTCGAATTCGACACGCCGTCGCGCAAGATCGAGTTCCTGTCGGAGCGGGCCGCGCGCCTGGGGCTGCCGGCGCTGCCGGACTGGGCGGCACCCGAGGCCGCCGATCCCGCCTTCCCGCTGACCCTGACCCAGGGTCGTACCCTGGCGCATTTCCACGGCTTCTACAACCACGGTCGCGAGCTGCCGACCCTGGCCCGGCGCGAGCCCGAGCCGCGGTTGTGGATTTCGACCCAGGACGCCGCCGAGCGCGGCATCCTCGAGGGCGAGTGGCTGCGCATCTTCAACCCACGCGGCGAGATGCGCGCCCGCGCCCATGTCACCACGCGCATCCCCGCCGGCACGCTGTGGATGCGCGACGGCTGGGCGGGACTCAACACGCTGACCGATTCACGTGCAGTCTTACCCGATGCCGCCGTTGACGCTTGCGGAGTTTCGGCGGGTCAATCCAGTTTTCAGGCGCGCGTTCAGGTGGTTTCCGCGTAGCGCTGGCGGCTCCGGCAGGCCCTTCAATATGCTCGGCCAGCGGGCGCCGATGCGCGCAGCTTGAAACGCTGGATCTTGCCGTTCTCGGTGCGCGGCAGGGCCTCCACGAACTCGACGGCGCGCGGGTACTTGTAGGGTGCCAGCGTATCCTTGACCAGCTGCTGCAGCTCGGCCGCCAGCGCGGCGTCGGCGACATGCCCTGCGCGCACGACGACGAAGGCCTTGACGATCTGCCCGCGCGCCTCATCCGGCACGCCGACCACGCCGCACTCGGCCACCGCCGCGTGGGTCAGCAGTACATCCTCGACCTCGGGCCCGGCGATGTTGTAGCCCGCGGAAATGATCATGTCGTCGGTGCGCGACTGGTACCAGAAATAGCCATCGGCGTCCCGGCGGTAGGCGTCACCGGTCAGGTTCCAGCCGTCCTGCACGTAGTCGCGCTGGCGCGCGTCGTCCAGGTAGCGGCAGCCGGTCGGTCCCTTGATCGCGAGGCGGCCGATCTCGCCTACCGGCGCCTCGCGCCCCTCGTGGTCGAGCACGCAAGCGCGATAACCCGGCACAACGCGCCCGGTCGCACCTGGGCGCACATCGGCCGGCGTGCAGGCAATGAAGGCGTGCAGGAGTTCGGTCGAGCCCAGGCACTCGGTCATCTCGATGCCGCTGGCCTCGCGCCAGATGCGGCGCGTGTCGGCCGGCAGCATTTCACCCGACGAGACCGTGATGCGCAGGCTGCCCAGGTCGTATTCGGTGGCGAGCGGCGCCATGCGCCGGTAGAAAGTCGGCGCGGTGAAGAGGATGGTGGCGCGATGCCGCGCAATCCCGGCCAGGAGGCTCTCGGGGGTCCAGGATTCGACCAGCACCGCGGCCGCGCCGACGCGCAACGGAAACAGGAACAAGCCACCCAGGCCGAAGGTGAAGGCGAGCGGCGGCGTGCCGATGAAGACATCGTCGGCGCGCGGCGCGATCACCTGGCGCGAGAGCACGTCGCAGATCGCCAGCACGTCACGGTGAAAGTGCATGGTGCCCTTGGGCACCCCCGTGGTGCCCGAGGTGAAGGCGATCAGCGCAACATCGTCGGCCGCCGTGTCGGCCGATGCAAACCCGTCGGGCAGGCCCGCGATGCGCGTCTCGAGGCCGTCCGGTTCGCCGTCCGGGGCATTGAAGAACAGCACTTGCTGCAGCAAGCCCTCCGACGTCTGTTGCGTCTTTTGCATCTCCTCGGCCAGGGCGTGATCGCACAGGGCCGCGGCGACCCTGGCCTTGACGACGATCGCCGAGAGTTCGCGCGCGCGCAAAAGCGGCATGGTCGTCACCGCGATCATGCCGGCCTTGACCACACCCAGCCACGCGGCCGCCAATGCCGGGCTGTTGGCGCCGCGCAGGAGCACGCGCGCGCCGGTCGGCAGGCGCAGTTCCTCGCGCAGCAGGCGCGCGATGCGTTCGGCGCGCGACTTGAGCGCTGCATAGCTGAGCGTCTCGCTGGAGCCGATCAGGGCCACTGCGTCGCCCTGCCCGGCCGCGACGTGCGCATCGATGAAGGCGTCAGCGCAATTGAAGCGTTCGGCATAGTCGAGCTGCGGCAGCTCGAACAGGAACTCCGGCCACTGATCGCGCGGCGGCAGGTGCTCGCGCGCGAACGGGTCGGTGTGACCGCTCGGCGACAGCGGCGCGTCCGGAGCGGGGATCATGCTTCCGGCGGCGACCAGGGCGGTGCCACCAGGCGGCGCTTGCCGTCTGCGGACAAGCGGATGCCGGGCTCGTCCAATGCCTCACGGTCCCACAACTGGCAGGTCACCTGCTTGTGCTTCTGGTCCAGGCCTTCGCAATAGTTGGTGTATTCGCACAGGCGCACCTGGTCACCGAGGCCCAGCGCAGTCTTGCGCGACCAGTCAGGATCGGCCAGGCTCTGGCGCGCGGTGCCGACCATGTCGCAGTCGCCGCGCGCGAGCATGGCCTCGGCCATCTCGAAATTGTGTACGCCGCCGGTGCAGACCACCGGGGTGGCAAAGCCCGCAGCGCGGATCGCGGCACGGATCGCCGCGGTCGGCGCGATGTTGCGGCCGAACGGTCCGGCCTCGTCGGAGAGATATTGCGGCATGCACTCGTAGCCGCTGCGCCCGGTGTACGGATAGGCCGCGGCGCCGACCCCGGGTTGCTTGGCGTCGTCGAACTTGCCGCCGCGCGAGGTGGAAAGAAAATCCATCCCCGCGCGCGCAAAGGCGACGCCGAAAGAGACCGCGTCAGCGACCTGGTTGCCGCCCTCGATGCATTCCTCGGCCAGAAAGCGACAGCCCACGGCATACCCGGGGCCCACCCTGGCGCGCACGGCGCCAAAGACCTCCAGCGGCAGGCGCACGCGCGCATCGCGCGCACCGCCGTAGCCGTCGTTGCGCGTGTTGGTGGCCGAAAGAAACGAGGCCATGGTGTAGGCGTGCGCGTAGTGCAGTTCGACGCCGTCGAAGCCGGCCGCCTGCGCGCGCGCCGCCGCTGCGGCGAAGAGGCCGGGCAGGACCAGCGGCAGTTCGCGGATGTGCGGCAAGTGGGTGTCGGTCACGCGTTCGCGCGCGCCGTAGTGCAGGGCTTCGAGCTCGCGCGCATCCAGGGCCAGGGACCACTGGTCTTCAGGCAGCGCGGCAAGGCGCTCGCGCACCTCTTCATCGCTGGCCTCCGGTGCGCCCAGGAACTCACGATGCCGCGGCTGGATCTGGAGAAAACGCTGAAAGAACTTCGCCGGCTCCGGGCGCCTACGGATCGACAGGAAGTCGATGATCTGGATCAGCGCACGGGTGTGCCCGTCGCTGGCACGGTGGATGGTCTGCGCCAATTCGCGCAGCCCGTCGATGTAGCGGTCATGGCTGATGCGCAGGAGCGGCCCGCTGGCGATGTCGCGAATGCCGGTCGCTTCGACGACGATGGCGCCCGGCCGCCCGCGCGCGAAGCGCTCGTACCATTCAAGGACGTCCTCGGTGACAACGCCGTCCTCATCGGAGCGCCACGGCACCATGGCCGGCACCCAGGTACGCTCTTCCAGTGCGAGCGGTCCTGCCTTGAGAGGTGAGAAAAGGAGCGAGGCGGCCGCTTCGGCGCGGGTCGGGATGCGGCCGGTCGCGGCATGGAACTTGATGCGTTGAGGGGGTTTCCACATACGGGTTGCTCTGGTTCGGTCTGGCAAGGTCTACTCGATCGGTCCTATCGGTCCGGCCGGGCCGGGCGCGCCTAGTCGACCTTGATACCCGCCTTGTCGATCAGTTCGCGGTAGAACGCCCGGTCGTCAGCCACCTGCCGGGCGAACGCCTGCGGGGCCTTGAAGTCGGGATACTGGCTGAACTTGAGCATCTGCTCGCGCGCATCCGCGGCGATCACGACCTTCTCGATCTCGGCTGCCAGGCGACTGACCACCGCTGCGGGCGTGCCGCGCGAGGCGAATACGCCGAACCAGCTGCCGCCCGGCACGTCGATGCCCGCCTGGCGCAAGGTCGGCACCGCCGGCAGTTCGGGATGACGCACGCCGCTGGTGACCGCGAGCGCCTTGAGGTTGCCCGCCTTCACCTGCGCCAGCGCCACCGGGTCGTAGATCAGGTCGATGCGCCCGCCCAGCAGATCATTGAGCGCGTCCGCGGAACCCTTGAAGGGCACGTGCAGCAGGCGAATCCCCGCCTTCAGGTGGACGATCTCGCCGGTGATGTGGGTAGCCGTGGCCGCCCCGGCCGAACCGAAGGTGTACTTGCCCGGGTCCTTGCGCGCCAGCGCGACGAATTCCTGCAGCGTATTGGCCGGCAGGTCGCGCCGCGCCGCCATCAGGCCGTAGCTCGACGACAGCATCGCCACCGGGACCAGCTCGGTCTCGGGGTCATATGGAACCTTGCGCAGATGCGGCGTGATCGCGAGGATCGCGACCGGCGCGAGCAGCAGGGTATAGCCGTCGCCAGGAGCGCGCGCGACCGCCTGCGCGCCGATGGTGCCGCCGGCGCCGGCGCGGTTCTCGACCACGATCGTCTGGCCGAGCAGCGGCCCGACGCGATTGGCGATCAGGCGCCCGATCGCATCGGCGTTGCCGCCCGCCGGGTAAGGCACGATGAGCCGCGGCGGCTGCGCCGGCCAGGCCTGCGCAAACGCCGGCGCCGCCATGATCGCCGTCACCAGCGCCAGGACACGAAAGCAATCGCGAACAGTACGCATGAACCCCCCGGATCTACTCACTTGCCGGTAAAGCGTGGCCGGCGCTTTTCCTTGAACGCCGACAGCGCCTCCTTGGCGTCCTCGCTGTCGCGCACCAGGCCCAGATCACGCCCGGCGCGCGCCATTTTCTCCGACGGGCCCTGCACCAGCACCCCTTCGGTGATGAAGCGCTTGAGGGTCTTCAAGACCATCGGCGACATCTCGGCCAGCTCCCGGCCCATGGCGCGCGCCGCCTCGACCTGCTGTCCGACCGGGACGATCTGGTTGACGAGCCCGGCCGAGTAGGCGCGCTGGGCGTCCCAGGTGCGGCACAGGAGGATCAGCTCCATGGCCAACTTGTGCGGAATGCGCGTCGCCAGCCCGGAGATGAGTCCGCCGGTGAACCCCAGCTTGGCCTCGGGATAGGAGAACTTCGCGTTGTCGGCCGCCACCATGAGGTCGCACATCATGGTCGCCACCAGGGCGCCGCCGACGCACCAGCCACCTACCGCGGCGATGACCGGCTTTTCGGTGGTGATCCCCACCGTCGGTATGCAGCGCCACAGTTCCGGCAGGTTGGTCACATCCGCACCACCCGAGAATGCCTCGTCGCCGACCCCGGTATAGATCGCGACCTTTTGCGGCGAGGCGTCGAATTCCGCGAATGCCTGCTGCAATTCGACGGCGGTACGCGCGCAGATGGCGTTGCGCCGCTCGGGACGGTTGATCGCGATCACCGTCGTGCCGTCGTCGTGGTTGCTGACCAGTACTTTCTCCATGCGAACTCGTCCTTTCGTCAAACGATGCGGTCTGCACGCAGCGCCGCAATCTCCGCGGCGCTGTAGCCCGCCTCAGCGAGGATCGCGTCGGTGTGCTCGCCGAGTGCGGGCACCGTGCCCAGTTGCCCGTCGCCGTGTTCCAGCCGGAACGCCGGTCCGATCAGCGGCACCGGGCCATGCGGTGTGTCGGCCTCGCGCACCAGGCCGCGCTGCACGACCTGCCGGTGGGCGAGGATCTCGTCCAAGGTATGCACCTTGCCACAGGGAACATCGGCGGCAGTGAGGCGACGCTCCCATTCGTGGGCGGTGCCGCCCCGCATCGCGGTCTCGATGATGTCGCGCAAGGCGTCCTGGTTGGCGGTGCGCAGCGGCCAGTCGGCGAAGCGCGCGTCGCCGAGAACGTCTTCACGCCCCAAGGCACGCATCAGCGCGGCAAAGGATGGTTCGGTCATCACCGCCAGAACGACATAGCCATCGCCGGCCCGAAAGCGATCGGCGGTCGGCTTGCGGCTGATGGATCGATTGCCGATCTGGGTGTGCTTCACGCCGGCCACGGTGGTCTCGGCCGCCTGGCAGGACAGCAGGTTCAGCATGGTGTCGAGCATGGACACGTCGACGAACTGCCCGCGTCCGGTGTGGGTGCGCTGGTAGAGCGCGGTTGCGATCGCAAAGGCGGTCATCATGCCGGTCGACATGTCGGCCACCGCCAGGCCGGCGCGCATCGGCCCCTGCGCCGGCTCCCCGGTCAGGGACATGAGCCCGGACATCGCCTGGACCTTGCCGTCGAACGCGGGCTCGGCAGCATCCGGCCCGGTGGCACCAAAGCCGGACACCGAGCAGTAGATGAGCCGCGCATTCACCTCCTTCAATTGCTTCCACCCCAGTCCCCGGCGCTCCATGACCCCGGGCCGGAAGTTCTCACACAGCACATCGGCTTGCGCAGCCAGGCGTCTTGCCACTTCCACGCCGGCGGGCCTGGAGATGTCGAGTGTCATGCAGCGTTTGCCCGCGTTGGCCGCCATCCATCCCGGGCCCATGCCGCGCGCATTCCAGTCGGCCGCCGAGCCGGTGACACGCATGCCCTCGCCGCCGTGCGGCTCGACCTTGATGACCTCCGCGCCTTGCATGCCCAATTGAAACGTCCCTACCGGTCCTGCCAGGTAGTGGGTGAAGTCGAGGATGCGCACACCGGCGAACGCGCGCGCTCCCGTGTCATGGGTGGATTCAGACAAGCGGCGCTCCTATCTTCTCGGTGGCCAGCACACGTTTTACTGCCGGTCGTGCGAGCATTCGTTGCAGGTACGGCCCAAGGTGGGCATAGGTGCGCGCCGGCCGACCGAAGCCGCGCGTCCAGCGGCACAGCACCAGGGCATAGGCATCTGCAATCGAATAGCGTTCGCCCAGGAGCCACGGCCCGCCCGCGGCGGCAACCTGCGCATCGAGTTGCTCGAGTAGTTCGCCGACGCGCGCTTCGGCACGGGCACGAACCTCGTCAGCGGCACCTGAATTTCCCGGGTTCACCCAGCGCTCCGGATAGAAATACAGCAGCAACGTCGATTGCAGGGTACTCGACATCCACACCAGCCACTTGGTGACCTGCGCCCGCAGCGGCGTGCCCGGCGCTGCGATCAGGGCTGCCGACGGATTCGCATCCGCGAGGTGCAGGCAGATGGCGGCGGTCTCGTAGAGCACCAGGTCGCCATCGATCAAGACCGGGATCAAGCCGTTGGGGTTGAGCTTCAGGTACTCGGGCGACTTGTGCGCGGCCTGCGCCCGGTCGACGAATTCGAGCGCGAACGGCGCCCCGCACTCCTCGAGCACGATGTGCGCAATCATGCTCGCGTCGCCCGGGTGGTAGTGCAGGACCGGCATGCTCAGGCAAGGTGCTTCTTGAAGTGCGCGATGGTGCGCTCCCAGGAAAGCTTGGCCGCGGCTTCCTGGAAGCGCGGCGTCGAGTTGTTGTGAAAGCCGTGCTGCGTGCCCGGATAGATATGCACCTGGTGCGCGACGCCGGCGGCCTTCAAGGCCGCCTCGAAGGCCGGATAGGTCGAGTTGATGCGTTCGTCGTTCTCGGCCAGGTGGCAGACCAGCGGCGCCTTGATGCGCGCCGCGCTGGCGGTGTCGGCCGCGACCCCGTAATACGGAACGCCGGCCTGCATGTCCGCACCCAGGCTGGCTGCGAGGAAGTTGACCACGCCGCCGCCGAAACAAAAGCCGGTGGCGCCCAGCTTGCCCGAGGAAAGCTTGTGCGCCTTTACGAAGCGCGCGCCGTTCAACAAATCGGTGCGCAGCTTGGCCTGGTCCAGTCCGGCCTGCAGGGTGCGGCCGTCGTCGTCGTTGCCGGGGTAGCCGCCAACCGGGAACAGGCCGTCCGGTGCGAAGGCCAGGAAGCCATCGACTGCGAGACGCCGCGCCACATCCTCGATGTAGGGGTTCAGGCCACGGTTCTCGTGGATCACCAGCACGGCCGGGAACGGGCCACTGCCTGCAGGTTGCACGAGATAGCCGCGCATGTTGCCGGAGTTTCCACCCGGCGAGGGATAGTTGACGTAGGTGGCCTTGATGCGGCTATCGGTGAAAGATATGGTCTGCGCCTGCGCGTAGCGAGGCAGGAGCGCCTGCGCCATCGCCAGACCGGCGATGCCGACGATGGCCGCCGACCGCGCCAGGAAGGTGCGCCGGTCGATGCCGCCATGACAGTATTCGTCATACAAATCGTAGACGCGCTGGTCGATCTCCTGCTGGGTGATCGGGCGCAGCGGCGCTCGCTCGAGTTCGGCGGTTTCGCTCATGTTCCTGGCTCCTGAGACTAAGGGTTGACGCCAATAGGTGGCCGGCGCGAGCGCGCATTATGCTGCCGGATGGTCGCAGCGCCTTGTGCGCTACGGACAGTACCTATAACAGCCCGGGAGGAGACAAGTCCATGAACCAGTCCAATACCCGTCGCCGCCTGCTGGGCGCGACTTCCCTTGGCGCGCTAGGTTCGTTGGCATGGCCGTTGCGCTCGCACGCCCAGGCCTGGCCGGCCAAGCCGGTGCGCGTGGTGGTCGGCTTTCCCGCCGGCGGACTGACCGATGCGCTGGCACGCGCTCATTGCGACCAGCTGTCGCAACGCCTGGGCCAGCCGTTCACGGTCGAGAACAAGGCGGGGGCCAGCGGCATGATTGCCGCTGCCGAGGTGGCGCGCGCCGCGCCGGACGGCTATACCTTCATGTTCACGATCTCGACGACCATCAACCAGAACCGGATCCTGTACAAGAAGATGGCCTACGACCCGGACCGCGATTTCGCCTATGTATCCGGGTTCGATGCCGGCCATCTGCCGCTGGCAGTCAACAGCGCCTCGCCGATCCGCACCGCGCGCGAATTTGTCGACCTGGCACGTCGCGAGCGTGTCACTCTCGGGAACTATTCGGCCGGTTCGTTCCCCCACATGATCGCGCAGCAGTTGAACAAGAATCATGGCGCCAAGGTGGAGCCGGTCCCCTACAAGGGCGAGGCCCCGATGTGGGTGGATCTGGCGTCCGGACAGATCACCGCCGCGGTCGGCAGCATCTCGGCGCTGTTGCCGCACCTGCAGGCAGGCAAGATCCGCGTCATTGCCGTGCCGACTTCGACCCGTTCCCCGCGCCTGCCGGACGTGCCGACCTTCGAGGAACAGGGCTTCAAGGACGAGATCTTCAAGCTGCAGGGCTGGATCGGCATGTTCGCGCCAGCCAAGACCCCGCGCGAGATCATCCAGCGCATCTCGCAACTGGTGCAGGAAGGCGCCGGCAGCGAACGCATTCGCCAGATCAACACCAATTTCGGCCTGCGCGAGAAGCCCTGGACGGCGGATGAGTTCGAGCGCCTGAACCGCGAAATCGGTCCGATCTGGAACAACATGGCACGCGAGCTCGGCGTCTCGCTCGACTGACCGCGCAGGTGTAACGACGTGTAAGGCGCGTCCACCCACGCAAGGGCGCGGGCGTTCTGGCAGGTATCGGCCCGCCCCGGGCCCTTGACCTCGGAAAGGAACCTGCCATGCACGCTCTCAAATCCACCCTCCTCGTCGGCCTGATCGCCCTGGCGCCGTCACTCGCCATGGCCCAGGCGCCGGGCTCCGTCCCGGGCAGCGCCACCGCGTCACCCCAGAACCGCGACGCCGGCCGTGCCGATCGTCAGGCCCGCAAGGCCGAGCGCCAGGCACGCTTCAAAGCGGCTGACACCAACGGCGACGGTGCGCTCAGCCGCGCCGAAGCCGACGCGGCCGGGCTCAAGGGCATCGCCAAGCGCTTCGACGTCATCGACAGCAACAAGGACGGTCGCGTCACGCGGGAAGAAATGCGCACCGCGCGCCAGGCCCACAAAGGTCAGAGAGGAAAGCGGGGTCAGCGCGGCGCCGACGCCGGCACAGGAACACCGTCGATCCGGTAGAACTCCGCGGGCGTCCTGACCCTACATGGCCTTGCGCGCCAGCGCGCCGCTCACGCGGCGCAGCAGCCACTTGGGCGTGGCGCGCGAGGCCAGCGTCCCCGCGCGGTTGAGGAGGCCAGGCACGCAAATGGCGGTGCCTTTCATGCAGGCTGCATAGCCATCTTCGGCGACATCCTCGACGCGTCCGACGACAAACGCCGGCACGCGCCGCAACTTGTCGTTGGCGCCGGCGGCCTTGGCCAACATGTCGGTCGCGGTGATGCCCGGGCACAGCGCCGTCACGCTGACGCCGCTTGGGCGCAATTCCTCGGCCAGGGACTCGGACAGGGACAGCACGTAGGCCTTGGTCGCGGCATAGGTGGCCAGCGCGGGGACCGGCTGGAAGGCCGCGATCGAAGCGACGTTGAGCACGCGCCCCTGCCCGCGAGCGACCATGGGCGGCACGAACGCGGCGAGCATCGCGGTCAGCCCGGAAACGTTCAGGTCGATGAGCTGCTGGTGGCGCGCCGGGGTGATCGCGGTGAATGCACCCTGCTCCAGCACGCCGGCGTTGTTGACCAGCACGTCGATGGCGCACCTGGCACGCTTGAGCCTGGCCGCCAGGCGTGAGGCTGCGCCGGGCTCCGCCAGGTCGGCAGGCTCGACGCGCGAGCGCACCCCGTAAGCCTTGGCCAGTCGCGCCGCGAGGGCGTGCAGCTTGTCGGTGCTGCGCGCGACGAGCACCAGGTCATGGCCGCCTTGCGCGAAGCGCTCGGCCAAGGCCGCGCCGATGCCGGCGGAGGCGCCGGTGATGAGCGCGATTGGTCGGCGGGCGACGCCGGGCACGACCTACTCCAGCTTGATGCCGGCGTCGCGGATGACCTTGCCCCACTTGGCGTGCTCGGCCAAGGAAAAGGCCTGGAACTGGTCCGGCGTATCGCCGCCGATCTCCCCGCCGGTGGATTCGAACGAGTTCTTGATGTCGGGCATGTTCAACACCTTGGCCGTCTCGGTGGCGATGCGCACCAGCACGTCGCGCGGCGTGCCGGCCGGCGCGTACAGGCCTTGCCAGGAGGCGATGTCGAACTCGCCGGGAAAGCCCGCTTCGCGGAAGGTCGGCACGTTGGGCCACACTGCCATGCGCTTGGTGCTGGCCACGCCCAAGGGCTTCAGACGACCGGTATTGATGAGTTGTTGCAGGGTGACCGTGTAGTCGAAGTAGACATTGATGACGTTGGAGACAGCATCGGTGATGAGCTGCCCGCCGGCTGCCTTGTACGGCACGAAGGTGATGTCGACCCCGGTGCGCTGCTTGAGGAGTTCCAGCGCCACGTGCGCCGTGCCGGCGGTGGTCCCACCCATGTTGAGCTTGCCCGGGTTGGCCTTGGCGAACGCGATCATCTCGCCTACCGAGTTGAAAGGCATGCTCGGGTGCGCCACCAGGAGCGGCGGCCCCTTGGAGATCATGGTCACGCCGGTCAGGACCTTGACCGGCTCGAAGGCCATCTTGAGCAGCGCCGGATTCCAGGTCATGTTGAAAGTGTGGCCCAGCAGCAGCGTATAGCCGTCGGCAGGCGCGCGCATGACGAACTCGGTTGCGATGTTGCCCGAGGCGCCGGGGCGGTTGTCGACGATCACCGACTGGCCCAGGAGCGGGCCCAGCTTTTCGGCGATCTGGCGCATGCGCGTATCGCCGACGTTGCCGGGCTGCACCGTGATGACCACGCGCACGGGCTTGCTGGGGAAAGTTTGCGCGAACGCACTGGCGGGCGCGATGGCCAGGATCACGCACAGCGCACGCAGCGCCAAGAGTCGATGCATGTTGTCTCCTTTGTCGATTGGGTCGGGTCAGACGCCCGAGATTTTTTTCACTACTGGCCGATCTTAGCGCGAGTCACCGCACGCGCCTCGCGTCGTGCGATCCATACAGTCGCGACGCTGATCACCGCGCCGCCGGCCAAGGTGGTGGCCGAAGCCGGCTCGGCGAACAGGACCCAGCCCATGAAGGTTGACCAGACCAGATCGAGGAACTTGACCGACTGGGTAGACGAGACCGGCGCCACGGCGAGTGACCGGGTGAGGCAGAAATGCCCGCCGCTGCCCAAGAGGCCGCACAAGACGAACAGCAGCCACTGCCACGGCTGCGGCATGCTCCAGTTGAGCCAGGCCAGCGGCAGGCTGAAAAGCGTGACCGTGATGGCCTGCCAGACCACGATCACCCCGGCGGACTCATAGCGAGTCAGCGCCTTGGTGATCAAAAACGAGGCAGCGAACACCGGGCAGGAGGCCAGCATCACCAGGTGCCACACCCCGCCGCTGCCGGACAGTTGCGGCCCGACCACGATCAGGACACCGGCAAATCCGGCTGCGGTCGCCAGCCAGCGGTCGCGCCGCATCGCTTCACCGAAAACCAGCCAGGCACCGATCATCATGAAAATGGGGCCGGTGAAACCGATCGCGGTGGTGTCGGCTAACGGAATGCGCGGCAGCGCAATGAACCACAGGCACAGGCCGAAGGCGTGGACCAGTCCGCGCGCGAACTGCCCGCCGATGCGACGCGGCATGTATGCGGCCGGACCGGCGCGCAGGATCAAGGGCCACATGACCAGAAAGCCGGCGGCGTAGCGCAGGCATTGGGCCACGAACGGGTCGAGGGTCTCGGTGAGCACGCGCAGGAGCGCGTTGAGCACGCAGAACTGGAAACCGGCCAGCGCCGACCAGATCATTGCGCGCGGGACCGGGTCGAGTGCCGCGAAGCGGCGCCCGACCCGGGCGGCCAGGCCTCTTGGCCACAGGCGTTTGTTGGGCATGAGATCGGGGTGCATTCTAGCCGGCGCACCCACGCTCTCAAGCGCGCGGGGCGAACTGCGTTGCGTTGCCCCCCTTCGCGCAACTTCATCTGTTGCGTCGCAACATCGAAACTTCCGGTTGTGTCTGCGCAAGTCTGCTAAAACTCGCCGGTCCACAAAAAGGCCGTTCAATTTCAGGAGGAGACAACCATGTCGCGCCGCATCCCGTCCACAGTCATCACCACCCTGACGGCCGCCATTCTGGCGGCGGTGGCCACGCCCGCCTTGCCGCAGGCCAAGCCGGTTTCTCTGCGCTATGCCTCCTCGGCCCCGCCCAAGACGCCGTGGGTCGCGCAGATCGGGCGCTTCGCGCAGGCGGTCGAAGAGGAAAGCAAGGGCACCTTGAAGATCGAGGCCTTCATTTCCTCGCAGCTGGGAAATGAACAGGACGCTGTGCAGCAGGTCGCACGCGGGCGCATCGACATGGGCGGCTTCGCCACCGGGGCCGCGGCCATCGTTGCCCCCGAGATGGCGGCGCTCATCATGCCGTTCTACTTTCGCTCAGTCGCCGAGTCGGACTGCACTGTCGATGCCCTGCAACAGCCGATCGCGGACCTGTTCGCCAAGCGCGGCGTCGTCTTATTCGGCAACAGCGACGTCGGCACCATCGACCTGGTGGGCAAGAAGCCATTCGTGGTACCCGCCGATGTGAAGGGCATCAAGGCCGGCTCATACGGCAGCAAGATGTACACGGTCATGTGGAATGCGCTGGGCGCCAACTCCTCGCCGCTGGGCGTCACCGAGTGGGCGCCTTCGTTCCAGACGGGCGCGCTCGATGCGGTCGGCACGCCGTCGACCTTCTATGTCCCTTCGGGCCTGAACAAGGTCGCGCCGGTCCTCTCCAGGGTCGAGTTGTGGTCATCGCCTTCGTTCACGATCATGAACAAGGGCGTCTTCGACAAGCTGTCCAAGGATCACCAGGACGCGCTGCGCCGCGCCGCCGGACGCGAAACCGCTGCCATGGCGCGCAAGGAGGCGCGCGCCTTTGAAACCATGATCCGCAGCCTGCACGAAAAAGCAGGTGGGCAAGTGGCGAACGTCACTCCCGCGCAACGCGACGAGTGGCGCCGCGCGCTGGCGCCGTCCTGGCCGCAGATGATCAAGGAAATCGGCGGCGAGTCGGAGTCCTTCTTCCGCCAGATCGAAACGGCGCGCAAGGGCTGCGAAGGCCGCTCCTGATCCGATGACCGATCATTCGGCGGGCCCACCCGCCGCCGCGCCGGGGACGCCTGCGCCGGCGTTCGCGCGTGCGCTCACGGAGATCTGGCACAAGACCGAGTGTTGGGGGGCGGTCGCGTGCTTCGCCTTCATCGCCATTCTCCTCCTGGTCGATGTCGTCGGGCGTGAGATCCTGGCACCCCTGTTGCGCGCGTCGGGCATGACCGTCGGGGCGCTTGGGGTACAGGGTTCGCAGAAGCTTTCGGTATTCGCGCTGGTCATCGGCAGCTTCCTGGGCATCGGTATCGCCACCGCGACCGCCAGCCACCTGACGCCGCGCGTGGCCTTCGGCTGGGTTCCGAAGTCGTGGGACGCCGGCATGAACCGGCTGGCCGACGTCATCGCCTTCGTCGCGCTGTCCTACGTCGCCTGGGTGGCCTGGACTTTCGTGATGTCGACCAAAACCGCCGGACTGGTCGTGCCCATGCTCGGCGTCAAGGTCTGGCCGATCCAGCTGGCGCTGCCGATCGGCTTCGCGTCGGCCGCCGGGCGTTACCTGCTCTATGCGATCTGGCCGGCATTGCGACCGTTGCCGCCGGAGTTCCAGGAATGATGGCCCTCCTCCTGGTCGGCGTGGTGCTGCTCCTCCTGGTGCTGCGCCAGTCGCTACTGATCATCCTCCTGGCAGTGGCGGCCTATGTGCACCTGGTGTGGGGGCGCGGGCAACTCGATTACATCATCGAGGACATGTGGGTTGCGCTCGACAAGGAAGTGATCCTGTCGATCCCCATGTTCATCCTGTGCGGCGCGATCATGACCAAGGGCACGACCGCCAGGCGCCTGATCCGCATCATGGCGGCCCTGACCCGGCCGATCCCGGGCGGACTGGGCGTGGCATGCATCCTCTCGTGCGCCGTGTTCGCGGCGATCTCGGGATCGTCGATCGTCACCATGCTGGCGATCGGCTCGGTCATGTATCCGGCCATGCGCGCAGCCAACTACGACAACCGCTTCGCCTTGGGCGCGATCATGTCCGGTGGCACCCTGGGCATCATCATCCCGCCCTCGATCCCGATGATCATCTACGGGCTGGTCACCGAGACGTCGGTGGTCGACCTGTTCAAGGCGGGCGTCGGCCCGGGGCTCCTGCTGACAGTGCTGTTCTCCATCTACGCGGTCTGGTTCAACCGCCACAAGCCGACCGAGCGCCTGGACTTGGGCGAACTGGGCACGGCGTTGCGCGAGGGATTCTGGGCGGCGCTCATGCCGGTCATCCTCCTGGGCGGCATCTACAGCGGCTACTTCACCGCCACCGAGGCCGCCGCCGTGGCCCTCGGGTACGCGATGCTCATCGAGATCTTCGTGCACCGCGAGCTCAAGTTCCGGGTGTTCTACGAGGTCGTGCTGGACGCCTCCAAGCTGGGCGGCTCGCTGTTTCCGCTGCTGGCCATCGCGCTCTCGCTCAACATCATCCTGATCGAACACCGCGTGCCGGGCCAGCTGGTCGAGTGGGTGCAGGGTTACATTTCCAGCCCGGCCATGTTCATGCTCCTGGTCAACATCCTGCTCCTGGGGGTAGGCTGCCTCATGACCACCGGCGAGGCCATCCTGGTGCTGGCCCCGCTGCTCACACCGATGGCCGCAGCCTATGGATACGACAAGGTCATCTTCGGCCTCATCATGATCCTGAACCTGGAGATCGGGTTCCTGACCCCGCCGGTGGGTCTCAACCTGATCGTCGCGATGACCGCCTTCAAGCAGAATTTCGCCACCCTGTGCCGCGCGGCGATCCCGTTCATCTGCATCATGCTCTTCGCGCTGTTCCTGGTCGCGTGGCAACCATGGATCGGGATGTACTGGGTGACCGGCAAGTTTTGAGCGGCGCCTGCCCATCAATGCAAAAGCCCGCCAATCGGCGGGCTTTTGCTTTCGAGCATTCTTGGTGCCGCTTGTCTGAATCGAACAGACGACCTACGCGTTACGAGTGCGTTGCTCTACCAACTGAGCTAAAGCGGCGAGACGCGGATTTTAGCAACTTTGGGCTGGGTCCTCGTTGCGTGCCACCCGCCACGATCAGGCGGCCAGCAGCTCGCGCGCGGCCTTGCGCGTCGTCGGCGTGATCGGCGTGCCGCCCAGCATGCGCGCGATCTCGTCGACACGCTCTGCCGTGGACAGCACCTTGAGCGAAGATACCGGCGCGCCGCCGGCTGACGCCTTGGTGACCTGCCATTGCGTGCCGGCGCGGGCCGCCACCTGCGCCAGGTGGGTCACGCACAGCACCTGGTGCTCTTGACCGAGTTCGCCCAGCAGGCGCCCGACGGTAGCCGCGACCGCACCGCCGATACCGCTATCGACCTCGTCGAAGACCAGGGTGGGGACCAGGGCCGCGCGGCTGGCGATGACCTGGATGGCCAGGCCGATGCGCGAGAGTTCGCCACCGGAAGCCACCTTGCCCAGGGGCCGCGGCGGCGTGCCTGCGTGCGCGGCGATCAGGAACTCGACGCGCTCGGCGCCATGCGGGCCCGGCCCTTCCGCGGGTTCAAGTGCGACCTCGAGCCGGCCGCCGGACATGGCCAGGGTCTGCATGGCCGCGGTGACAGCGCGGCCGAAGGACTTGGCGGCCTTGGCGCGTCCGGCGCTCAAGGTCGCCGCTGCCGTCGTCCAGGCGGCCAGGGCTTCGGCCTCGCGCCGCGCCAGCGCCTCCAGGTCGGCAGCCAGGCGCAATTCCTCGCGGCGCGCGCGCAGGCGTGCGTGTTCGGCGGGCAGCATCCCGGGGGCCACCTTGGCGCGGCGCGCGGCGCCGTGCAGGACCTCGAGGCGACTCGATACGGCTGCCAGGCGCGCTGGGTCGAGGTCGGCGCGGCGCAGGTACTGCGACAGTTCGCGTGCCGCTTCCTGGATGTGGATGCTGGCAGGTTCGAGTGCCGTGACCGCCTCTCCCAGGCCCGCATCGATGTCGCGGAGCCCTTGCAGCCGGGCCACGACGCCCGCCAGCCGGCCGAGCAAGGCGCCGTCGTCGTCCTGCAGTTCGCCCAGCGCCGCCTGCGCGCCCGCCAGCAGCGTGGCCGCATGCGACAGGCGTGTATGCTCGCGCTCGACCGTCTCCCACTCGCCGGTCGCCGGCGCCAGTCGATCGAGTTCCTCCAGGGCGAAGTCGATGCGCTCGCGCTCCGCGCCCAGGCGGTCGGCATGCTCGCGCGCCTCGGCAAGCGCGTCACGACACTGCCGCAGGTGACTCCACGCCGCGCGCACCCGCGCGACCACGGATTCGAGCCCGCCGTGCGCATCGAGGACGCTGCGCTGCGCATCGGCTCGGACCAGCGACTGGTGGGCATGCTGGCCGTGGATGTCGAGCAGGAACTCGCCCGCCTCGCGCAACTGGGTGAGCGTCGCCGCGCGACCGTTGATGAAACCGCGCGAACGGCCACCCGCCTCGATCACGCGGCGCAAGAGGCAGGAACCGTCGTCGCCTTCCAGGCCGTGCCGGGCAAGCCATTCCAAAAGCGTTGCCGGTGGCGCCTGGAACTCGACGCCGATCTCGGCTTGCTTCGCACCCGGGCGCACCACGTCGGCATCCCCGCGTCCGCCCAGCACCAGCGCAAGCGCGTCGACCAGGATCGACTTGCCGGCGCCGGTCTCGCCGGTCAGGACCGTGAAGCCGGCCGCGAGGTCGAGTTCGAGCCTCTCGACGATGACAAAGTCGCGTATCGACAGGTGCCGCAGCATTGCACTCAGCCAGGCGGCGCCGCGTCGGCCGGCGGCAGCGCACTCCAGTGCAGCTTTTCGCGCAGCATGCGAAAGTAATCGTAGCCGCGCGGGTGCAGGAAGCGGATCGCGTGCTGCGAGCGCCGCACGAAGATCTTGTCGCGATCCTGCAGCGAACAATGCGCCTGGCCGTCGAAGTGCGCGCCTGCGTCACGCCCGCGCGTCAACGTCATCTCGACCTCGCACCGGTCTGACAGGACGATCGGGCGATTGGTCAGCGCGTGCGGCGCCACCGGCACCAGCACGATGGCCGGCTGGTGGGGGTGCAGGATCGGGCCATTGGCGGACAGTGAATACGCGGTTGATCCAGTCGGGGTAGCAATGATGAGCCCGTCGGCGCGCTGGTTGTAGACGAAACGACCGTCGACGTTGACGGTCAGTTCGATCATGCCGCCAATGGCGCCACGACTCACCACCACGTCGTTCAACGCCAGCGTGTCGAGTTGCGTCACGCCGTTGCGGGTCACGGTGCCGCGCAGGATGTGGCGATCCTCGGCGTCGTATTCGCCAGCCAGGATCGCACCCAGGGCCTTGTGGGTGTCCTTGAGCGCAATGTCGGTCATGAATCCCAGGCGCCCCTGGTTGACGCCCACCAGCGGCACCTCGTAGGGCGCCAAGAGGCGCGCCACCGACAGCATGGTGCCGTCGCCGCCCACCACCACGGCCAGGTCGGCAGCCTCGCCAAGTGACTCTATGGAAGCGGTGGCGTAGCCGCCGAGCCCGATGTTGGCCGCAGTCTCGGCTTCGATCAGGGGTGTGAAGCCGCCGGCCTTGAGAAATGCCGCGATGCCGGCCAAGGGTTCAGCCATGCCCTGCGTCTGGTACTTGCCGACGATGGCGACGGTCTTGAAAGCGGACGGCATGGCGTGCATTAGATCACAGGGCCCGCGCGTGCGGCAGCGCGTGGCGAGATTGCGTATGCCAAAATCGAAGTTCCACCGCCGAGGATTCACGCCATCATGCTGCAACGACTTTCCGCCCGCCTCCTGCTCGTGGTTGCCGCTCTTCTGGCGGGGACTGCTGCGCTCGCGCAGGACCTGCGCATCGGGCTCGGTGCCGACGTCACCTCGATGGACCCGCACCACCTCAACATCGGCTCGAACAACAATGCGCTGTGGCACGTCTATGACGCGCTGACCCACGTGGGTTCGGACGCGCGCCTGGTGCCCGGCCTGGCCGAAAGCTGGCGTGCGGTCGAGCCGACGGTATGGGAGTTCAAGCTGCGCCACGGCGTGCGCTTTCACGACGGCCAGGAATTCGCGGCCGAGGACGTGATCGCGTCGATCGAACGCGCGCGCGCCACCGAGAAAACCGGCGGGCAGTTCGGCGTCTTCACCAAGGCGATCACGGCGATGCGCGCGGTCGACCGCCATACGGTGCGCTTCACGACGGCGACGCCCTACGCGATGCTGCCCTACGACCTGAATTCGATCTTCATCATCAGCCGCCGCTCGCTGGCTGCCACGACCGAAGACTTCAACAGCGGGCGCGGCGGTGCCGAGGGCAAACCGGTCCACCCGGGCACCGGACCGTTTCGCCTGCTCGCCTTCCGCCGCGGCGACCGCATCGAACTCACGCGCAACCAGGGTTACTGGGCCGGCACGCCGGCATTCGCCAATGTTTCGCTGCGCCTCCTGCCCAACGACGGCCCGCGCATCGCCGCGCTTCTGGCAGGCGACGTCGACATGATCGAGAACATCCCGACGGCGGACGCGGCCAAGCTGCGCACGAACCAGAATTTCACGCTCGGCCAGAAGGTCTCGTGGCGCACCATCTTCTTTCACATGGACCAGGCGCGCGACAACCCGCCCGGCCTCACCGCCAAGGACGGCAAGCCCCTGGGTCGCAACCCGTTCAAGGACATCCGCGTGCGCCAGGCGATCTCGCGCGCCATCAACCGGACCGCGATCGCGGAGCGGGTCATGGAGAACCTGGCAATCCCCGCCGCCAACGTCGTCGCCCCGCCGGTCTTCGGCCACGCCAGTGCCCTGCGCCCGGACGCCTTCGAGCCCGATGCGGCGCGCAAGCTGCTGGCCGAAGCCGGCTTCCCGGACGGCTTTGCCATGGTGCTGGCGGCGCCCAACAATCGCTACGTCAATGACGACCAGGTCGCGCAGACGGTCGCCCAGATGCTGTCGCGCATCGGGATTGCGACCAAGCTTGAGACCCACCCTGCCGCCACCTACTTCACCAAGGCGCGCGCGGGCGAGTTCGCCTTCGCCATGCTCGGCTGGGGCAGCTTTTCCGGCGACCTGGCGCTGCGTTCGCTCCTGGCGACCCCGGATCCGGCCAAGGGCTACGGGTCGTGGAACTGGGGCCGGCATTCGCTGCCCAAGGTTGACGAGTTGCTCGACCGTGGCTTCCAGATGACTGACGAGAAGGCGCGCGAAGCCAACGCCGTCGAGGCCGCCACCCTGGCGCTGCGCAATTACGGCGTGATCCCGGTGCACCATCAGATCGCCACCTGGGCCATGAAGCGCGGACTGGCCTACGACGGGCGCACCGACGAGTTCACGTTCGCGCATTTTGTGCGGGCGCGCTAAGGGGTCTCTCAACCTGCATGACTTGCGCCATATTGCCTGTTTCGAACGATTCGTATATATTGTGCGAATCGTTTATTTCGCAGGTTACGCATGTCCTTGACCAACTTCCGCAATCGCCTCGGTGATCTTGTCGATGTCCCGGTCGTCTCGGCCACGCGATTGAAGACCGAGTTCGGGACCTTGTTCGAACAGGTCGCGCGTGGTGGGGCGGTGGCAATATCGCGCCACGACGCGCCGAAGGCGGTGCTGATTTCCTACGACGAGTTCGCGGCGCTTGCCAAGCTGCGCTCGCCGGCTTTGGATGACCTCGGCGCCGAGTTCGATGCCATGCTCGAACGGATGCAGGAGCCAGCCGTGCGGCGGGCCAACGCAACGGCATACGACGCCACCCCCGAACAGATGGGTGCCGCGGCAGTGCGAGCCGCCCGCAGTGGAGTGAACGGTCGCGCGGCAGGCGCAAAGCGCTCAGTCAGGGCCAAGCGCGTCGCCGCATAGCAGGCGGTGCCGCCCAGGCAAGCCGACCCGCCGCCGACGATTTACGTCCTCGCGGGCGTCAACGGCGCGGGCAAGAGCAGTGTTCTGGGCAGCTCGATTCGCGAATCGGGCGGCGAGTACTACAACCCCGACGAGGTCGCGCGGTCGCTGATGCTGCGCCGCCCCGGCATGACGCAAACCGAAGCGAATGCCGCTGCCTGGCAGCATGGCCGCCGCTTGCTGGAAAAGGCCATTGCGTCCCGCAAGGACTACGCCTTCGAGACGACTTTGGGAGCAGCAACGATTCCGCGCTTGCTGGCGGAGGCAGCCAACCAGGGCTTTGCGGTGCGTGTGCGTTTCGTCGGCCTGGCAACGCCGGAGCACCACATCGCGCGCGTCGCAGCGCGGGTCGCCTTGGGCGGACACGCCATTGACGAAGCCGACATTCGCCGCCGGTTTGAACATAGCCGGCTGAATCTCATCGCCTTGCTGCCCGTGCTCGAGTCCTTGCGCCTGTACGACAACACCGTGTCGGCAGCGCCTGCGGAAGGACAGGCGCCGCACCTTCGACTGGTGCTGCACATGGAGGACAAGAGGATCCTCAATCCGGAAGACCTCAAGACCTGTCCAGTCTGGGCCAAACCCATCGCCGCGTCAGCGATGAAGCTCGGTCGGCTATGAATCAGGCACCGGCCGCCGCGACGCCGTAGGTTGCAGGAAGGCGAAGTCCGCCCCTTCGTCCGCCTGCAACACGTTGTCCAGAAACAGCTTGCGATACCCTCGCTCGGCGGTTGGCGACACCACCGGCGCGGAGCGTGCACGCGCGGCCAGTTCGGCGTCACTCACCAGAAGCGTCAGTTCGCGCCGCGTCACGGACAGGCGGATGCGATCGCCGCTGCGCACGTGGGCCAGCGGCCCGCCGACAGCCGCCTCCGGCACCACATGCAGGACGATGGTGCCGAACGCGGTGCCGCTCATGCGGCCGTCCGAAATGCGCACCATGTCCTTGACGCCGGCGCGCGCCAGCTTCAAGGGGATCGGCAGGTAACCGGCCTCGGGCATGCCCGGCGCGCCCTTGGGGCCGATGTTCTTGAGTACCAGGATATCCTGGGCCGTGACATCCAGGTCCGCAGCGTCGATGCGCGCGGCGAGGTCGGCGGCGTTCTCGAAGACGACCGCGCGGCCTTCGTGCTCCATCAGTTCGGGATTGGCGGCCGACTGCTTGATGATCGCGCCGCCGGGAGCGAGATTGCCCTGCAGCACGGCGATGCCGCCCTCGCGGTAGATCGGGTTCGCGCGCGAGCGCACCACGTCCTGGCGGAAGCCGGGGCCGGCGCGCTCGATCTGCTCACCCAGCGTCCAGCCGCTGATCGTGAGGGCATCCAGGTGCAGGAGAGGCTTCAGTTCACGCAGCAGCGTGGCCATGCCGCCGGCGTGGTGAAAATCCTCCATGTAGTGCTGGCCCGACGGTTTCAGGTCCAGCAGCACTGGCGTGTCGCGGCCCATGCGGTCCAGAGCCTTCAGGTCGAGCGAGAAGCCCATGCGCCCGGCGATCGCGGCCAGGTGCACGATGGCATTGGTCGAGCCGCCGATCGCGAGCAGCACGCGCATCGCGTTCTCGAACGCCCGCGCGGTGAGGATGCGGTCAATGGTCAGGCGCGCGCGCGCGGCGCCGACCGCGGCCGCTCCGCTCTCCTCGGCCACACGCATGCGGTCGGCAGTCACCGCGGGCGGCGACGCACCGCCCGCCACGGTTAGGCCCAGCGCCTCGGCGATGCAGGCCATGGTCGAGGCGGTGCCCATGACCGAGCAGGTGCCGACGGACGCGACGAGCTGGTTGTTGACGTCCGCCACCTCGGCCGCGTCGATTTCCTCGGCGCGGAACTTCGCCCAGTAGCGCCGGCAGTCGGTGCAGGCGCCGACACGCTCCGAGCGGTGCGATCCGGTCAGCATGGACCCGGTGATCAGCTGCACCGCCGGCAGCCCGGCGGAGGCCGCGCCCATCAACTGCGCCGGCACGGTCTTGTCGCAGCCGCCGATCAGCACCACCGCGTCCATCGGCTGGGCGCGGATCATCTCCTCGGTGTCGATCGACATCAGGTTGCGCAGGTACATCGACGTCGGCGCGGCAAAACTCTCGTGCAGCGAAATGGTCGGGAACTCCATCGGCAGTCCGCCGGCCATCAGGATGCCGCGCCGCAGCGCCTCGATCAGCTGCGGCGCGTTGCCGTGGCAGGGGTTGTAGGCGCTGCCGGTGGCGGCGATACCGATCACCGGGCGATCCAGCGCGCGATCAGTGAAGCCCGCTCCCTTGATGAAGGCCTTGCGCAGGAAAAGCGAAAAGCCGGCATCGCCATAACTAGTGAGCCCCTTGGACATGCCGCCCTGCGGCGTGGCCTGGTCTTGGTTTTTGTCTTCAGGGCGGTCACTCATGGGATCAAAAGGAGTCTGTGGTCGCGCGCGGGCGCCGGTGGCGGCGATAATAACCGCATGCTCGATACCGAAATCGCCATCGTCGGCGCCGGCCCCGCAGGACTCATGCTGGCGATCGAACTGGGCTGCCGCGACATCCCTTGCGTCCTGATCGATCGCCACCTCGAGGCGCCGGCGTTCCCCAAGGCCAACGCTACCTCGGCGCGCACCATGGAGCACTACCGCCGACGCGGTTTTGCCCAACGCGTGCGCGCAGTCGGCATGCCGCCCGACTACCCGCAGGACATCGTCTACCGTACCACGCTCTCCGGCGCTGACCTGACGCACTTTCGCATCCCGTCGCGGCGCGACGCGGAGCGCCAGGCCGCTTTCGGCGACTACGGCGCCGACAACTGGCCCACGCCGGAGTTGCCGCACCGCGCCCAGCAGATGCTGATCGAGCCTGTGCTGCGCGAGGAGGTCGCGCGCTACCCGAGCGTCGCGCGCCGCTACGGGGACGAGGCGCTGGAAGCCCTCGATGCAGGCGACCACGCGCTGGTGACGCTGGCGACGCCCGGCACGCAGACGACGGTGCGCGCGCGCTATGTGGTCGGCTGCGACGGGCCGCGCAGCATCGTGCGCCGCGCCATCGGCGCAGGGTATGGCGGGACCAGCGCGGTCAAGCGCGACTTTTTCGGCGGCCCCATGCTGACCCTCTACGTGCGCTCTTCAGCGATGTATTCGGCGTTGGGCGGCACGCGGGCCTGGCAGTACTGGGCGGTCAATCGCCATCGTCGCGGCCTCATGCTCGCCGTCAATGGCGTCGACACCTTCGCGTTCCTGATCCAGTTGCGCGAGAACGAGGAGCTCGACCATGCCGGACAGCGCGCCTTCGTCGAGGCGGTCGTGGGCCGGCCCTTTGAATTCGAGATCATCGGCGCATCGCCCTGGACCGCCGGCCACGCGCTGGTGGCGGACCGCTTTCGCGCCGGCAGGCTCGCCATTGCCGGCGACGCCGCGCATCTCTTCACTCCCACCGGCGGCATGGGCTACAACACCAGCATCGACGACGCGGTCAACCTGGGCTGGAAGCTCGCGCTCCTGGTGCGTGGCACTGCAGGTGACGCGCTCCTGGACAGCTACGAAGCCGAGCGCCGGCCCATCGCCGCGCGCAATACCGCCTTCTCGAAGCGCATGGCTGATTCGATCGGCGGCATCACGATCCCTGACGGGATCGAGGCCGACGACGCGGCAGGCGCGGCGGCGCGCGCAAAGCTCGGCCAGGCGCTCGCCGAACATGTGCGCAACGAATTCAACATCCCGGGCCTGCAACTGGGGCTCAACTACGCCGGCAGCCCCATCGTCGCCGCCGAGGCATCCCCCCTGCCCCCCGACCTGCCCAACCACTACGTGCCGACCGCGCGGCCGGGCGCGCGCGCCCCGCATGTCCTCGTCGGGGACAGGCCCCTTTTCGACAGTTTCGGTCGCGACTTCACGCTGCTCTGTTTCGACAGCGGCGATGCAAGTCCATGGACCGATGCCGCGCGCGCGCTGGGACTCGGCCTCACCGTGCTGCCGGTCAGAGATGCGGCCGCACACGCCCTCTACGCAGCCGAGCGCGTGTTGATCCGGCCCGATCACCATGTCGCATGGCGCGGCACGGCCGACGCACCTCCCGCGCCGCTCCTGGCACACGCGATCGCCCGCGCCGGCACCTGAAGGCAGAGTGCGCCCCAGGGTGCGGGGGGCTCGCGCCTACTTCTGGCCCATCATGCTTTTCAACGCAGCCAGGTTCTCCTCCGCACGCCTGCGTATCAGGTCGAACACTTCGGTCTGCGAGCGCGTCGCCATCTCGGCCAATTCGCGCATGTTGCCCACCGCCGTCGAGAAGGCCTTGCGCGCCAGCTCGGTGCGCTCCTCCATCGATCCGGCGAGCCCTTTGGTGGTCAGTTCCGCAGCAGCGGCACGCCAGGCGGCCGCCGCCTCCTGCAGCATTTCGGTCTGGCGCTTGGCCAGCGACTGCATGCCCTGGTAGGCCGCCTTGTTGGCGGAGACCAGCGCCTGCACGTCCTTCTTCTGTGACTCGATCAGGGCAGCGATGTCGACACCCGGCACCTTGAACCCCTTGAGCATGCTGGCGACGTCGGCGAAGGTCGACGCTGCCGCCTGCGCGTCCCGGGCGCCGGCTCCGCCCGCGGACTCAGTCTTGGGGGCGGATTTCGGGGCTGCCTTGGGTGCAGACTTGGGAGCCGCCTTGCGCGGCGACTTGCGGGCGGACTTCGCGGGGGCTTTGCGGGCGGTGGCCATCGGTTTCTCCATGACGTGGGGATGGCCGGAAGCATACGCCGGCGCCACGCGGGGTGCAATCGAGTCCTGCGTCGCATGCCGCGCGAGTCATCTTCCCGCGCCGGGCTCCTGAACCGACTCGCGCAGGGGTTCGATCAACGCGGCGTCGTTGTTTTTCGGCGTGTTGACCCGCGCAGAAACCTTGTGCGTGATCATGAGTTCATCCGCGTAAGGCCTGATGCAGCCGAGTGCATCGGCAGCGTCCCCGGCCAGCCACGCGGCATGATCCTCGCGCGCCAGGATGGCCGGCATGCGCGCGCGCGCGTTGTGGATGCGCGCCAAGACCGCGTTGGCTGGCATGGTAATGAGGGTCAGCGACTCGACCGCATGTCCGTCGTCGGTCACGGAACGGTCCCACAGGCCCGCCATGCCGAAGACCGCCTGGTCGCCGATGCGGATGTAGTACGGCTGTTTAGTGCCGCCGGGGCCGTGCTGCCACTCATAGAAGCCGAGCGCCGGCACGATCACCCGCTGGCCGCGGCGCCAGGGTCCGCGGTAGGTCGGCGCATCCGCCATGCGCTCGACGGTCGCGTTGATGGTGCCGTACTTGGGCGGCACGCCCTTGGCCCAGAACGGCACCAGGCCCCAGCGCAGCGGCACCAGCTCGACCCCGCCCTGCGCCGCGGCGCGCAGCGCCGGCACCTGGTGGGTCGGCGCGACGTTGTAGTTGATGCGCGCAAACGGACTGGGCGCGCGCACCAGGTTCCATTCGCGCTCGATGTCGGCCTGCTCGGGGGAAACGTAGCGTCCGCACATGGCGCGATGATGCCACGCTTGAGCGCAACTGCGCGGACGCAAGGCGCCGACCGGCACATGCGGCGACAATGGCGGTTCCTGCGCGACGCGCCGCCGAACCCGCAGCTTCTTGAGCCCTTCCCTTCGCCTCTTTCTGGTCATCACCCTGCCCCTGGCCGCGTTCGGTGCGATCAATCAGGCCTCGCGCACCGTCATGGCGATCATCGGCCCCGGGCTGGCGACGGAGCTGTCACTGTCGGCCAGCGCGCTGGGCCTCCTGGCAGCCTGCATGTTCGCCGCCTACGCCGGCGCCCAGCTGCCGGTGGGTATCGCGCTGGACCGATGGGGGCCGCGACGCATCCAGACCGTGCTGGCGCTACTGACCGCGGCCGGGTTCGCGCTATTTGCGCAGTCGCATTCGCTCGCCGGCCTGGCGATCGCGCGCATCATCGTGGGCATCGGCATCTCGGCCGCGCTGATGGCCATCATCAAGGCGCACAGCCTGTGGTGTGGCCCGTCACAGGTCGCCAACATGACCGGCATTGCGATGGTGGTCGGCGCCCTGGGCAGCGTGCTCACCACCGCGCCGGCACAAGCCGCGATGCCTCTGCTCGGCTGGCGCGGCATCTTCTGGCTGCTCTGCGCCTGTGCGCTTGCCAACGCGGCATGGGTGTGGTTCTCGGTTGGCGACAAGCCCGCACCCGCTGCGCGGTACCGTGCGGCCGGCGAAGCCGCCGTGGTGTGGCAGATCCTGAGCTCGGGCCGCTTCTGGCGCTTTGCTCCCGCCGCCTCGATGCTCTCGGTGCTCAACTTCACCTACCTGGGCCTGTGGGCCGGGCCGTGGCTGCGCGACGTGGCCGGCTACGATGGCCCGCGACTCGCGCAGACGCTCTTCATCTATACCCTGGCACTCATGGCCGGCGGCTACGTCGTCGGCTGGGCTGCAAGCCGCGCGCAGACACGCGGCATGTCGGCACGCCTGGTCCCTGGTCTGTGCACCCTTGGGCTCCTGGCGGCCCAGGCAGGGCTTGCCTGCGGACCGAGTACCCCGGCGGTCGTCACCGGCCTGTGGCTGCTGTTCGGCTTTTGCGCCTCGGGCGGCCCGGCCGGCTATATCGTGATCACGCAGATGTTTCCACTCGAGCAGACCAGCCGCGTCTCGACCGCGATCAACTCCCTGACCCTGGGCAGCGCATTCCTGCTGCAGACCGCGATCGGCGCCATCCTCGACCTCTGGCCGCGCACGCCCTCAGGCGGCTGGGACAGCGCCGGCTACAGCGCAGTCCTCCTGCTCTCGATCGTCCTGCAGCTTTTCGCGGCAGCCCTGGCTTCCTTTGGCACGATACCGCTGCGGCGCGCATGACAGGGGCGGGCGCAGCATCTGCCAGCCAGACTGGGCCCGGTGGAAGGCCCGGTTTTGAATCAGCGGGTAATATCCATGTTTTCATCCTGGCCGAGATCCATGCCCAACCTCGCGGTACAACTAAAGTCAGAAATTTCCCGCCTTTCGCGACGGGAAATCCGCAACGAGACCAAACAACTCAAGAAATCATCGGCCCAGTATCGTTCCGAAATCGCGACCCTCAAGCGCCGGCTCGCGAGCCTGGAATCCGCGCTCAAGCGACTGGCCAAGGGCGCTCCCGCCGAGGCCCGCCCGACGGAGAAGGCACCCGAGGAAAAGCTGCGCTTTCGCGCCGCCGGGTTCGCGACCTTGCGCAAGAAACTCGGACTGTCGGCCGAGCAGATGGGCAAATTGGTCGGCGTGTCCGGCCAGTCGATCTACCACTGGGAGTCCGGCAAGGCGCGCCCGCGCGCCAGCCAGTTGCCGTCCATCGCCGCGGTGCGCAACATCGGCAAGCGGGAAGCAGCGGCGCGGCTTGCCAAGTAGGCCGCGGCCCTACTGCTGCACCTTGATGTTCGACTTCTTCACTACCGGCGTCCACAGGTCGATCTGGCGCTTGACGAAGGCACGATACTCCGCCGGGCCGCTGGCGTGGACCTCGTAGCCTGACGAAATCAGACCGGCCAGCACCTTGCGGTCGGTAGCCGAGGCGACGAAAGCGGCGCTCACCTTGTCGACAATGGCTTTCGGCGTCCCGCGCGGCGCGGCAACACCGTAAAAGCCGGAGGCCTGGAAGCCCGCAAAGCCCGACTCGGCGAAGGTGGGGATATCGGGCAGCACCGGGGTGCGGCGCGAGGAGGCGAGCGCGATGCCGCGCACCCGGCCGGAGAGGATCTGCGGCCCGCTGGGAATGTAGGCGTCGATCAGAACCCGGGTCTGCCCGCCGACCAGGTCTTGCAGCGCCGGCGCCGAACCCTTGTAGCCGATGTGCGCGGGCTTGATGCCCTGCTCGGTGAAAAAGTACTCGCCCAGCAGGTGTCCCATGGTGCCGACGCCGGCTGTCGCGTACTGGAAACTACCCTTCTCGGCACTTTCCTTCCGTGCGTACTCGACCAGTTCCTTGAGGGTTCTGGCGGGCACCGACGGATGAACGATCAGGATGCCGGGAATACTCGCGACCAGGCTCACATACTCGAAATCGGTCAGCGGGTCGTAGGGCAGCTTCAGGCCCAGTGCGGTGTTGAAGGCGATCGGCGCCGGTGCGAAAAGCAGCGTGTGGCCGTCCGGCGACGCCTTGGCGACCATCTCGCTGCCGATGACGGTGAAGGCCCCGGGCCGATTCTCGATCACGATCTGCTGGCCGAGGCGCTCGCCGGCGATCGGCGCGACTGCGCGCGCGACCGTGTCGAGCGCACCGCCCGGAGTGAAGGGAACGATCATGCGAATCGAACGCGTCGGAAACGCGCCCTGCGCGAAGCCGCGCGGAGCATGGATGAGCGGTGCGACCGCGGCTGCGCCAAGCATGCGACGACGCGTGTTCATGTGCTGCCTCCTCATTGTTTGAGCGCCGCGAGGCGCGCGAGGGACTCCTCGGTTTCCTCCACCAGGCGCCGCATGGTGTCCTCGACGCTGGAAATGCCGCGCACGTAGGCGACGCTCTGGCCGGCGGCCGACCACAGGAGCGGCGCAATGCGATGCTCCTTGACTGCCTCCATGATCTCGCCGACCAGCACCTGCTGGTAGGGCATCTTGAGCGGCTGCGGCGCGCCGGGCGCCGACCACTCGTCGCTCCAGGCGGTGCGCAGCATGCGCAGGGTCTTGCCACTCCACGAGCGCGAGATCACGGTGTCCTCGCTGCCGGCGGCAATCAGATGGTCGGTGATGATCTTGTCGACCTCGTGCTCCTGCGTGGCGAGCCAGATGGTGCCGGTCCACACGCCTTGCGCCCCCATGGCCAGCGCGGCGGCGATCTGGCGCCCGGTGGCGATGCCTCCGGCTGCGATCACCGGCAGGTCGCCGACGATGTCGACCACCTGCGGGACCAGCGAGAGCGTGCCCACGGTGCCGGTATGGGCGCCGGCATCGTAGCCCTGCGCGACCAGCAGGTCGACCCCGGTGGCCTTGACGCGCGCGGCGTGGCGCGGCGAGCCGATCAGGGATAGCGTCACCTGGCCCGCGGCCTTGGCGCGCGCCACCACGTCGGCGGGCGTTCCCACCGCCATCGCGAACATGTTGGCGCCCGAGCGGATCACCGCGTCGGCCTGCGCGGCGAACAGTTCCTGCGAGCGCACATGCTTCATGAAGAGGTGCTGGCGGGTCGCTGGTGGCACCTGGTACTTGTCGCGCAGGTGATCGATGAACTGCCGGTGAGCAACCGGGATCTCGGCATCGGCGGCGGCCTTGTCGTCGCGGTCGACGGTGACCGTAGGCAGGAGGATGTCCAGGCCGAACGGGCGGCCCTGGCACATGTCCTTCAATGCGCGCGCGCTCTCCAGGATTTCGTGCGGTTCCTCGTGGGTCGCGCCATAGACGCCGTAGCCGCCGGCGCGGCTGACCGCGGCGGTCACCTCCAGGCTGTGCGCGAAGGAAAAGATCGGGATGTCGATGCCAAGGCGGTCGCACAGCGGAGTGCGAAAAGCGATGCGGCGGCGTGTGCTGGTCATGAATGCCTTGGAGGGACGAGGGTCAGGTGCGCGCGATGAGCACAGCGTCGAGCGCCAGCGCCTTGACCCCGCCGACGCCCGCGCCGTCACGCGGCATGACCACGAAGGGATTGAGGTCGAGGCTTTGCAGACGGTCGGCATGGGCGGCCGCGAAGCGCGACAGCGCCGCGATGGCGGCAGAGAGCGCATCGACATCGGCCGGCGGCGCGCCGCGCATGCCGTCGAGCACGCGCCGCGCGCGGATCTCGTCGATCATCGCGCGCGCTTCGGTCAGGTCGATCGGGGCCAAGCGAAAGCTCACATCCTTGAGCGCCTCGACCAACACGCCACCCAGGCCGAACATCACCACCGGACCGAATACCGGGTCGCGCTGCACGCCGAGAATGCATTCGACACCGCCGCGAATCATGGGCGCGACGAGGACGCCGTCGATGTGCGCCTGCGCTTCGGCCTCGCGCGCCGAGGCCATGATGGCGTCGAACGCGGCGCGCACCGCGGCTGCGTCGGCCAGGTTGAGCTTGACCCCGCCGACATCGCTTTTGTGGGTGATGGTGCGCGAGGACAGCTTGGCCACGACCGGGTAGCCCAGCTTTTCGGCGGCGGCGACGGCCGCCTCCGCGCTCGCCGCATGCGCGCACGGCATCACCGGCAGCCCGGCCGCGCGCATGAGGCCCAGGGCCTCGTGCTCGGTCAGGGCATGCGCAGGCAGCGGCGCCACCGCCGGCAATGCGATCGGTGCGCGCTGCGCGGCCAGGCGCGCGCTCTCGGCCATGAAGGCCAGTGCCCCGAAGGCGCGCACCGCACCGCTGGGTTCCTCAAGCACCGGGATGCCTGCCGCCTCGAACTGCGCACGCTGCTCCGGGCGCGTCAGGCCATTCACGCCCAGCGGGATGTCGGGATGGCGCCGATGCGCCTCGATCAATGCGTCGACCACGACCTGCGCGCGCGGCGAACCGAGCAGCGCCGCGGCCGGAAAGAACAGGAGGCTGTCGTAGCGCCCCTGCTCAGGGCCGCGGCCCAGCATGTTCTCCAGGGTCTCGCCCAAGAGTTCGGGATGGTTCTGGTGCTGGCCGGTGATGTCGACCGGATTGCGCGGCCCGGCAAAGGACACCTTGGCGCGCAGGGCGGCCTGCGCGGCAGCCGGCATTTCCGCGACATCGAGCCCGCACTCGACCGCCTCGTCAGCCATCAGTACGCCCACCCCGCCGGAGGTGGTGAGCAGCCCGATGCGCCGCGAGGCGGGTGCCGGGCACATCGCGGCCGCGTAGCCGACGGTAAAAAGTTCGTCGACGGTGCGCGCGCGCCAGACGCCGTACTGGCGGAACATGGCATCGTAGACCGCGTCCTCGCCGGTCAACGCGGCGGTGTGCGAGGCGGCGGCCGCGCTGCCCAGCGCCGTGCGGCCGACCTTGGTGATGACCACGCGCTTGCCAGCCGCGCGCGCGGCGGCCAGTGCGCGCTTCAGTTTCTCGCCGTCGCGGCAGCCTTCCATGTAACCCAGAATCACGCGCGTGGCGCTGTCGTTGGCCAGCCACTCGACACAGTCGGCGAACTCGATGTCGGCCTCGTTGCCCGTGGTGAGCCAGTAGGACATGCCCAGGCCCTTGATGCGCGCCAGCGAATAGGCGAAAGCGCCGAAGGCGCCCGACTGGCTGACGATGGCGATGTCGCCCAGCTTGGTCTCGCCCGCGCGCGCCGCAGGCGAAAAGGTCGCATAGACGTTGCTTGCGAAGGCCATCATGCCCAGGCAGTTGGGCCCGAGCAGGCGCACGCCGGCCGCGCGGGCGCGCGCCGCCACGGCCTCCTGCGCGGCACGGCCGGCGTCGTCGGCCTCGGCAAAGCCGGAAGAGAACAGCACCATGCCCTTGGCGCCGGCGGCGATCGCGTCCTCCAGGGTCTGCGGCACGAGGGCGGCGTTGACCGCGACGACCACCAGGTCGACCGGCGCCCCCACTGCGGCCAAGCTGGGATAGGCCTTCAGACCCTGGATCTCGGCGTACTTGGGATTGATCGGCAGGATGCGGCCGCGATAGCCGCGCCGGATCATCAGTTCGAGCGGCACGCCGCCGATGCGGCCGACATCGTTGGTGGCGCCGACCACCGCCACGGAGGCGGGGTTGAAAAGGGCATCGAGCCCCGACTTGTTCTGGCCCTGCAATTCAAGCTCCTTACTCCAAATTTGCTTCGTGATTCTTCTGCCAGCGTGAACGCGCACGACAACACCAGGCCACGCGCCAGGGTGGGCGCGAAGTACGGATCGGCAACGATACCCGTCTCGGTCACCCGTGAGGGTCAGCCACGGCGGTGCCGGAAGTTAGCAGCGCCGTTGGACAGCGTCAATATTCCCATGTTCATTTCAACTCTCGTTGAACGTGCGTCAGGCGGCGGAGGTTCGTTCGCGCGCCAGCCTGCCTCCAACTGCAGCGAGCAGCGCGCGTGAGTAAAGAAGGTGCAAACCCATCAGCGCCCTGTACGTCCAAGGCAGGCATGCGTCGCCACCGTCCCGCTTGGCGCGAAGACGCACGCCGGAGCCGAAGTACAACCGCGTCCCACCCGCCAGCGGCTGCACCATCAGCCAGGAACAGGTCGCTCCCGTCACGTCACGCATCAGCAGTTGATCGTTCGTGCGTGCCTGCATGGTCCAGGCGGCAAAGGACTGCGACATGCCTTGGCCGAGGGCACATGCCTCGGCGTCCGAGGATGGGTATCCCGCCATCCGCAACACCAGCCGCTCCAGCCGGAAGAGCCAGGTGCTGTAGAACGCGGCCACGTACTTTGCGAGGTCGACCGACACGGGCACCTCCAGGATGAAGCAGTCCAGCGAGTGTCCAGCCTGGCTTGCCAGCAAGGTGTAGGACGGGAGAGGTGTTTGTAGCACCGGCATCGCCAGCCTTTCATTCGAATCAAAACATACCTTTTGGTACGTTATTTCAATCCGCGCCGGTATCTGCGCGCGGCGCGGTCGTCAGGATCTGTTCCACCAATGCCAGCAGCGGCTCGCGCATACCCACACCGGCCGAGAGGCGCAGGCTCTCCAGCCCGATCACGGCGGCATAAATCACCACCGCCGCCTGGCTGATGGCCAGGGGCGCAAGGCCAGCGGCGCGCAGGAAGTCGCGCAGGTCGGCCAGCCGCTGTCGATCCACCCGCTCCACGGCGGCGCGCGCCAGCGGCTCGGCGCGGCCCCATTCGCGAATGGCCGGTTCAATCGCAAGGCCGCCGAACTCATCGCCAGGCGTGACCGACACCTTCTCCATGAGCAGAAAGAGCCGATCCTGCGGTGCCAGCGGCGCGCTGCGGACCGCCGCAGTGATGTCAGTGGTGGCCAGTTGCTCCCAGGCTTGCAGCATGGCCGATTTAAGCGCCGCGAGATCATCGAAGTGCCAATAGAACGAACCCTTGGTCGCGCCCAACTCCCGCGCAAGAGCGTCCACGCCCACGGCATGAGCACCGCTCTGCGCCAGCGTACGAAACCCGGCCGCAACCCAGTCGGCCGGCCGCAGGCGCTTGCGCGCGGCATCCGACCGGGGTGAAGTGGTGGCACGTCGACGCATGTCGTTGAGTTGGGTCGTCAGGTCGCAGCTGAAAGGATCTTAACATACTTTACGGTATGGTAAAGTTCGGCGCATGACCCCACCCTCACCTCAAGACTTGGCGCCCTCCGCAGGCACGGCGCCGATGACAGGCCCCGGGAAACCAGCGGCCAGGACTCGCCTGTTGCGGCGTATCCATCGAAGTTCAGCAATGGTCCTCGGGGGCTTCGTCCTTCTGCATCTGGGCAACCATGTGGCAGGCTTCGCCGGGCAAGATGTGCACCGCAGCGTGCAGCTGGCCTTGCGCTGGCTGTACCGGGGTTGGCCTGAGCCTGTCTTGCTGGCCGCCTGCGCCATCCAGATCGCCACCGGCCTGCGCCTGATCTGGCTGCGCCGGTCTATCGCCTGGTCAAGCGCGCTGCAACCCCTGAGCGGGGCGTACCTGGCAGCCTTCCTGGCGATCCACGTGTTCGCGGTGCTGCAGGCGCGCCTGGGCGGAATCGATACCGATCTGGCCTTTGCTGCCGCGGGCCTGCATGCCGGCGCATGGAAGTTTTTCTTTGCGCCGTACTACGGCTTGGCGGTGCTGGCGTTCGGTATGCACCTGTCCGTTCCCCTTGGACGTCGCAATCCGGGGATGGCCCGCATGCTCGTGTTGGCGAGCACAGGGCTCGCTCTCGGACTGGTCACTCTCCTGGCGGGTTGGATCACGCCCTTGGAAATCCCTGCCGAGCTGATTCGCGCGCATGGGCGCACTCCTTAGGGCTGACGAGCCGTTCAAGACATTCGCCAGGGAGGTACGCACGGTTTTCGGTGCCGCCGGCTTGCGCACGATCGCCGCATACAGCGATGCGCGAGCGTCGCCGAAGAAGCCCTGATCCAGTATGCCTTGCCATCGCCGCGCAAGCGCCCCGTTCTTTTCAGAGCTCGTGGCGCCAAACCTCGCAAGGTCGTTTTTTAGCGCCGCCGGTCAGCAAGCCTGTGGAAGCACGCAACCGTGCTGGCCTGGCTTTCGAACGGCTAGGCCGATTCCGACGCAATCTGCGAAACCGCTGCCGCGTTTGCTACCACTGAATCGACCGGCCCTGCTGGTCGAAGAATTCCCCCGAGGACTCCGCCTGAAGCGAGTCCAACACCGCCAGAATGCGCGTCGCCGCGGTATCCGGGGACTGGACCTCAAGCCCGGACTTCGCAAAACGCGCTGATAGGGGCGTGGCAACCGTTCCCGGATGTAATGCGACACAGATGGCGTCGGGCCTGCTGCGGCGCAATTCAATCGAGGCGGTGCGCACGATCTGGTTCAGCGCGGACTTGGACGCGCGGTAGCTGTACCAGCCACCGAGCCGGTTGTCGCCGATGCTGCCGACACGAGCGGACAAGGTGGCGAAAACAGACTTGCCCAAGCGCGGCAACATCGGCAGGAAATGCTTCATGAGGAGCGCAGGCCCGATCGCGTTCACCGCGAACGCGCGCGCCATCGCGGCGGGATCGAGCTGGCGCCACGATTTCTCGGCGATGCAGCCTTCGCCTTCGAGGATGCCGGTCGCGTCGATCAGCAACCGCGGTTCCAGCCCCGAGCGGCGCACATCCGCCGCGACCGCTTCGATGCTTGACTCGTCGCCGAGATCAAGCGCAACTGCGCTCGAGCGGGAATAGCCCGCCACCATCGAGAATCCCGACTGCGCACCGAGCCGACTCACGAGGGCGCTGCCGATCCCTCCGCTGGCCCCAAAAACCACGGCGATGCCGCCTGGCGGAAACGGCGTGGCAAGGGACGCCGGCGTCTCCGTCGAGTATGTAATAGTCAAGAACTGGCCCCTTCCTGGCAACATCCGCGATCAGGCCGGAAGGGAAATGCCTTCCGCCTCGATAACGCGCTGCATGGCCGTCTCGAGCAAGGCGCGCGCGGTGCCGGTGGTCTCCTTCAGGTAGCGGTGCAGAGCCGCGTCGGCCGGACCGCGGCTTTCGCATTCGGCGCTGTAGGTCTCGAAGTTGCCCAATCGCAGCAACAGGTCGGACAGGTGGTGCGGGCACTCGCAGTCCAGTGGCACTGCAGCCACGGAAATCGCCGCGAGCGTCTTGTTGTCGAAAAGTCGCGGCGCGGGCGGCGAGGCCGGCGAAACGACAGCTGGGATCCCGCTAGCCACGCCTGAGGCTGGCAAGAGGCAAAGCGCCTCCAGTTGGCCGATATCCAGGGGCGCACGCACAAGGCTGAACCCTGCTGCGCGCAACTCTTGCTCAACGCGTTGCGGACCATAGCCGTACTCTACGATGATGCGCTGCGCCCCGATCTGCCTGGCCAATGCACGGATGTCCCGCGCTGATCCCCGCTGCAAGGTCGGCACCTCGATCAGCATGACGTCGGCCGCGACATCCCTAAGCGCGTGGAACGCCAGCTCGAGGTCAGGCGTTGCCACTGCAAGATCGAGCCAGGGCAGTCGATAGTGCTCGACTCGAATCGAGAGCGCCTCGCCAACGATTGCAACACGCGTCCGAGGCATCACGCCTCCAGCAATTGGTCCAGCAGGACGAGGCAGTGCTGAAGGCACGCGCGATGCCGTCTCAAGCATGGATTGAAGCTTTTCCAAGTCAAGCGCGGCAATCGAGCCAATCGCGTGCCCGAGGTCGACAAGCTGCTTGATGACCGCGAGACGCACCACATCCGCCGGAGAGTACTGGCGTTGGCCCGTCGCGCTCTGTTGCGGCCCGACGATCTTGTAGCGCCGCTCCCAGACCCGCAGCGTTTGCACAGGGATGCCTGTGAGTCTTGCCGCCGCGCCGCTGCGATAGAGGGGAGCGTCGGAAACCGGTTTTCGGGCAGATGCCATGGAATTCCCCTATTGACCTCGAATTGAACGCATTATACACAAAATACGAGGACAAAAGCAGAAATATCCCTGTACAAACTCAAATTGATCTAGTAATGTGGTGCTAATGAACTCATTTTAAAGGTACATTTCGAGTTCATTTACCCTCCCCTCTCTTCTTAGGAACCGAACATGAAAAAACTCTTATCTGCCGCTGCTATCTCGATCTGCCTGATGTCCACCGCGAATGCCAAGGACATCGTCGACACCGCCGTCTCCGCTGGCAATTTCAAGACGCTAGCGACCGCCCTGCAGGCCGCCGGCCTGATTGACACCCTCAAGGGCAAGGGACCGTTCACGGTGTTCGCACCCACGGATGCCGCCTTCGCGAAGATCCCGAAAGCGCAACTCGATGCACTGTTGGCTGACAAGGCCAAGTTGACCTCGGTGTTGACCTATCACGTCGTCCCCGGCAAGGTGATGTCCAAGGACGTCAAGGCCGGCGCGGTAAAGACGGTCCAGGGTTCGGCTCTTAACGTCAGCACAACCGGGGGCGTGAAAGTCAACAATGCCACCGTCACAGCGGTCGATATCGTTGCCGACAACGGCGTGATTCACGTCATCGACACCGTAGTGCTGCCAAACTAAGCACCTCTCTGCGAGCGGGCTTCGCCGCAGACATTTGCTTGGCTGTAGTCCCGACGGCGTCCGCGTTAGCGGACGCCGTTGTCATTTGACGCTTCAAAGGTTCCGGCCGGTGAGAGTAAAAACCTCCGGGGCTCGAATTGCAGCTCGTCCTGCTTTCACTCTCCACGCTGCTTGCTCGAGATGATCGTCGCATGAGCGATACGTGAGCATCAGACGCAATCCATATGTAGGCAACGGTTTCGGCTCCTGTGCGTGCTCTCCGCGCGCATGCGGAGCAACGCTTCCATGCCGCCGACAATGTCTCGAATTCATCAATCGGTTTGAGGGCTCGAGAACGTTTCAGAGTGCCGTCGGTTTCCCTTGGCACCTTCATTTTAGAGATCGCCGCATAACGCAATGCGCGAGCGTCCCCGAAGAAACCCTGATTGCCGGCTACCCTCGGGTCGCTGGAAAATGCGGCGCCTTCCTGTCGGTTTCCCACGGCACTCGCATGTACAAGAGAAGGTGCGAGCGGAACCGATCCTGTCAGAACAACAACACCACCAAATTCGAGACATTGGCGCTTAGCGCCCGAATGGAGTACCCCCACATGGCCGACGCCTCCCTCTACGACAGCAAGCCGTGGCTGGCCGCCTACGGCACCGCCATTGCGCCGCTGCTGCCTCCTCCCCAATACAAGAACGTCGCGCACAGGGTGCACAGCGCCTGCGAGCGCTATGCCAAGCAGACTGCGTTCACCGCCGTGGTGCCCAACGGCATGAACGGCAGTCTGAGCTACAGCCAGCTGGGTGACCTCTCCGACGCCTTTGCGCTGTACCTGCGCGAGGTCTGTGGCCTGAAAGCCGGCGATCGGGTTGCGGTGCAGCTGCCCAATGGCCTGGCCTACCCGGTGGTGGCGTTTGGAATCTTCAAGGCCGGTTGCGTCCTGGTCAATACCAACCCTCTGTACACCCCGAGCGAGATGATTCACCAGTTCAACGACTCCGGCGCACGCGTGCTGGTAATCGTGGACATGTTTGCCGACAAGCTCGCCGACGTGATTCCCAAGGTCAAGGTCGAGCGTGTGGTGCTGGCGGGGGTGTCCGAGATGTTCCCCGCCATCCCCAACATGATCGTGCGAGGCGTGCAAAAGGTATGGAGCCAGGTCTTGCCGGCGATTCCACAGCTGCCCCAGACGATCGAACGCCTGAGCGCCGCGCTCGCCGCCGGACGAGCGGCCGGAGCCCGCGAAAAGGTCAAGGCTTATTGGGACGGCATCGCTTCCACCAACATCGTGGCACTGCAATACACCGGCGGCACCACCGGCGTGAGCAAGGGGGCCATGCTCACCCACGCCAACCTGCTGGTCAACGTGGACCAGGTGCTGGCGATGGGCAGGTCGCACATGGGGGAGAACGAGGTGGTGCTCACCGCGCTGCCCCTGTATCACATCTTCGCCTTCACCGCGAACCTGCTCTGCTTCTTGGATATCGGCGGGCGCAACATCCTGATCCCCAGCCCGCGCCCCGTGCAAAACCTGCAGCGCGCGATCGAAAACTATCCGATCACGTGGATCACCGGTGTGAACACGCTCTTCAACGGCTTGATGAACGAGGAGTGGTTCACCGCGTTTCCGCCCAAGCACCTCAAGGCTGCCATTGCCGGTGGCACCGCGCTGCATCACGCGGTAGCCGCGCGCTGGCAGACGATCACCGGCACACGCATTGCCGAGGGTTTCGGCCTGACCGAATGCTCGCCGTGCGTGAGTTTCAACCCCTTGAGCGGCGTGGCGAAGGTGGACAGCATCGGCATTCCGGCACCCGGGACCGAGGTGCGGCTGGTCGATGATGCGGGTGCGCCCGTGGCGCTGGGCGAACCGGGCGAGCTGATTGTGCGCGGCCCGCAAACCATGAAGGGCTACTGGCAACGGCCCGAGGAGACTGCGGCGATCCTCAAAGACGGATGGCTGTACACGGGCGACGTCGCGGTGATGGACGAGCAAGGCTACTTCAAGATCGTGGATCGCAAGAAGGATCTGGTGCTGGTCTCCGGCTTCAACGTCTACCCCAACGAAATCGAAGACGCACTGGCCAAGATGGACGCCATTCTCGAGGCGGCGGTGGTCGGCGTGCCCGATGCCAAGTCCGGCGAGGCCGTGCGCGCCTACGTGGTGAAGAACCCTGATTTCGCGGGCTCGCTCAGCAAGGACGAAGTTCTGGCCCACTGTCGCACCCTCCTGACCGACTACAAGATCCCGAAATCCATCGTCTTCCGCGATGAGCTGCCCAAGTCTCCGGTCGGAAAGATCCTGCGCAAAGACCTCAAGGCCGAAGTCAAGGCCGAGTTCAACAAGAAGTAAGGAGACCTGTCGTGTTGACCGAACTCGAAACCAAGCTTCTGGGCGTGATGATGATGGTGATCATGCTGGGCATGGGCGCGTCGCTAACATTTCGCGACTTCCTGATCGCCTTCAAGAAGCCCAAGGGGGTATTGGTGGGCATTCTTTGCCAGTACGGCATCATGCCTTTTCTTGGCTACCTGCTCGCCGTTCTGTTGGGCTTGCCGCCGCCGCTGGCGGTGGGCCTGATCCTGATTGCCTGCATGCCGGGCGGCACCACCTCGAACATATTCACCTACTTCAGCAAGGGGGCGCTGGCCCTGTCGATCATGATGACCAGCGTTTCCACCTTGGTCGCGGTGGCTGCCGTGCCGGCCTTGATCGCCTTCTACAGCAAGCTGGCCGGCGTCACGGGTGAGTTTGCGATTCCGGCCTCCAACGTGGCACAGGTGCTGGTCGTGCTCCTCGTGCCGACCATCATCGGCATGATCCTGCGCAAGACCAACCCGAACACGGGTGCCACGATCGAACTGATCGGCTCCATGCTGGGAGTGTTCGTGATCCTGTTCCTGATCGTCTCTTGGGTGCCGCGCAACTACCAGTTGCTCCTGTCCACTCCTTGGTACGTCTTCTTTGCCGCGATCGGCGTCGGTCTATTCGGCATGTTCCTGGGCTACTGGCTCGCGCGCCTGCTCAAGCAGGACAGCAACCGCGCTCGCACCATCAGCCTGGAGACCGGCATTCAGAACGGGCCGCTGGCGATACTGATCGTGACGCTTACTTTCAAGGACCAGATGCAGCAGCAGGTCTTGTTGGTTCCGGTGCTCTATAGCCTTTTCATCGTCCTCACGAGTTCTGCCATCACGATCTGGTATCGCAACAATGCGACGCGAGAAGCGCTGGCGCGGGATGCAGCCAAGGTAGGTGTAGCCGCCTGACCTGTCGCCTATTGCAGAAACGCGGGCAGAAAAGAAAAACGGGCCGAGACGGCCCGTTTTTTCTGATGTTCTGGCGGAGACGGAGGGATTCCAATCATCAGATTATCTCGTTGATTAAAAACACCATTTCTCGTGAATCGTCAGTGAATGCCCCCTAAAATGCCCCCTGCTCTGCTTGCTGCGCATCTTTTGTAGCGACCAAAAGCCATTCGGGTAGCGGAAGGGCCGCATTTGACACTCCGCCCTTAACCAACTGGTCGCGACGCTCCATCAGCTCAGAAAGAAACCGGTATTGGGTTGGGACCTCAGTGGCCAAGTCCCACAGAATCGTGATCAAGTCGGATCGCTCGCTCAGGAACGCCTTTCTCGCGTCAATCGGACAGAATCTGTCGCCATGCGCAAATGCTTTCAAGAAGAAGTCGAGCCACACGAGTGCGTCGTCCCGTGCGTCTGTCGACCCCTTTCGCCTTCGAACAAGCTCTAGCAATTGGCCGAGTATTGGTTGCTGAAAGCAAGGGCTTCTTGGCGAAGTAAGCAGAAATTTAGCTGCCAGCGCTTCATCCTGCAATCGAAGTTTCTTCAGCCGCCCTGGGTGCTCCACGATTTGAAGAGCCTCCGGAATCGCCCGAGGTTCAATTTCTTCACGGATTCGATCGAGCAAAAATACACCCTCTTTGCCGAAACGAGCCCCTAGTACCCTCTCCTCTCGATCCCACGGCCTGACGATATCAAAAAGCGCGAGACCATCATTAATTTCAGCGGCTAGGTTGATCAGTACCTGGCACTCTCGACCTCTTAGTTCAGGCTCTCCTTTGTTCGCCGTAAAGTGCTGCCAAGGCCCAAACACTTCCAATAGCAGCTTCCACACTTTCAGCAAACGAAGCTGAGGCAACTCGCACGCCCTGTTCTCTCCAACAAGGCATTGACAGATTAGGTCAAGATTGTCATTGGCTCGAATCAGCAACTCTGAGTGGCGGCTGGCACCTGAAACATGTGACGCTTCTTCCAAAACTTCGGCACAAAACTGGACAAGTGTGTCCAGCAGTTCATCCTCAACGCGGTCCGAATCACACCGCATTCGAGACGCACGAGTCTGTACAAAAGACTTGACCTTTGAAACCGCTTTGTCAACCCGCCAATCTTCGAAGAAGCGGTTAAATTCTCCCCACGTAATGCAGTCAGGAGAAAGAGCAAACTTCGTCTGGTACTTGAGCTTCCCCTCTGCCAGCACCGAACAGCGCTTCAAGAAGGCCTTGACCAGATCGACAACACGCACTCTTTCCCCTGCAATCCGTGGAAACTTGTCGATCAGCGCATTGATCGCTTCCGACTGCTTGGCCCGCGCCTCTTCGCTATTGCGCCCAGTCGCCCATGTTAACCAATCGAATTCTTGGTAACCAACCGCTAGATCTCGAATTTCGCTAGCAAAGTCCTCACTTTCCAGTTTCAGCAACGAAAACAGAACAACAAGCACCCAATCCAACTCATCTTCGTTATGACGGATCGCCTCATCTTTCGTGCTCGCAATCATTCGTGCGAACAGTTTGATTTTCCTTGGATTACTTGGGAGCAATGGCAGCACTTCTTCGAACGCTGGAGGGGGCACAAACGCGCAAAGCGAACGGAACTGCACCATCGCAAGCTTCTGGATTTGTTCTTGGGTCGGGGATGGTAGATCAAACGAAAAATCAATGACCTTGTCGAGGAAGTCAGCCCCCGCGTGCCCCCAAGCAGGGTTATAGGTCTCAAGTGACTTTGCGACAATCTTCCTGTCGAACGCCAGCACAAATGCGAATTGTGCGACGTCCAGCAACTCTCGGAGCGCAAGCAACAGTTTGGGAACAAGACTGGGATCAGCCCGATCCAAGTCGTCGATAAATACGACCACTCGGCGGCTACCCAATTGATTGACGATCGATTCAATCTTCTTTCGGTTCAGCTGAAGTTGTCCGGCGATCCAGCTATTCGCCAACTTGGCACCGGCTTCTGCGCCAGGCGCATAGCCGCTTGCCTGTGCGGCTTTTGCTACACCCTCAGAACCTGACGAGAGCCACGACCAATTGCGCCTTAGAAACACGACTGTCGATCTCCACGCACCCGTCCCGATACCGCATTCGCGTAGACCTTCAGTAAGTGCATTTCCAAACTCTTTCCAAACCTCCTTTTCAGTCGAAACGCCCCACGGACTAAACCTGATTACGATGTTTCCAGCGGACCGTTGCTGTTCCTGCAAGAAGTTTAAGACTGTCGTCTTCCCGTCTCCCCAGCTCCCAAATAACCCGATCCTCGTCGACCAGGTTCGGGGCGATTCCTGGATCACTCGCGAAATTGCAGTTGCAATTGGCCAGCGGTCATAGTGATCTCCGGTACGATCGAGAACTGGCGCGTCATGCCCGGCTTCAGTCGATGCGGAGCCCAAGTAATCGGGGCCATCCGATTTCGCGTTCATCTAAATATCACCTTGGATATGACAACTTCGGAGACACGCGGCTTCGCAGCCCTTTCGAATGCAACCATACTCTTTCTCGCACAGTTCCTCATCGGCGCGTAGCTTGTGTCTGAATCGCGCCTTTCAATTGCTACTTTGAACTCCTCCACACCCACGGTGGCACCGCATCTGCATCCTGCCACAGTCCGGCCCGTTTGGCCCTCGCCTCGCCCTCGGCGAACACATACTGGCCGCGCTCGTATTCCGGCTGTTCGTGCTCGAAACGTTTGTAGTGCCACGCTAGGCCGAGTTTCAGCTGCGCGAGACTAGCGTCAAGGGTCTTGGGGCAGTCTGCTTGTTTGCAGTCGTCTGAGGCCACCAAGACGCGGCCGACGACACTCCCGAAGCGGTCCCGCTTGCGACCCGCGACTAGGACCTCCTTGCCAAACACAAGGCGAGACATGTTCGCCCGGGCACGCTCGCCGAACGGCTGCTTCCGTTCCGGTGCGTCGATGCCGGACAGGCGGACCTTGACCTGCTCCCTGCCTTGCAGGACGGTGATCGTGTCGCCATCCGCGACTGCGACGACCTTTCCGGTGATGTCGGCCCAGGCGGGTGCGGTGAGTGCTGCGAGCAGCAGGGGAACCGCGATTCGAGTGGGCATGCCTGATTATGCCGTTCAGATCCTTCCAACCTCATTCATCTTTCGTCAAATTGGGGCTCGATCCCCAGGGTGGGCCTGACTTAGGTCGACCTCCGCAGCCAAAGGTGCGCACCGAGTACGTTCGCCAATCGATCGTGACCCCCACCCCCTGAAACTCCCGCGCAGGAAAATTTGCCTTGGACTACGGTCCATCGGCTTTCGGTCCGAGAGAATCACCCGCCCCCCGTGGCTTCGCTTGAACCATTTTTCTGTCGCACAACAGGTGAGCAACTACATAAGCCACGTCGGGCGCTTACACCCAGCCAGGCCCGGGCATTTCGCAACCACTCGCGGCCTAAGCAATGCCGCCTCAGGGTTTTTCGACTGAGGACACTGAGGGCAAGCCCACCAATCGCCCGGAAACCCTTGATGCGTGAGACTTCAGGTGTACTCACTCCGAAGCTGAGGACAGCGGACTTCGACTGAGTACATTGAGACCATTCTTGCCGGATGAGCGGCTTGAATATGCGGCCGCACTTCATGGGCACCAAACGGTACGCGCTTGCACGATGCGTGCATCGACTATTCTCCCGCTTGTCGGCAGCATCGTCGCGCCGGCGGCAACCAAGCTGACCGCATGGAACTTGTACTTGCGGGCGTCATGAGTTATTATGGTGCGCTGGCGTTCGGGTTGGTTCAATCTTTTGGCGCCGGCGCCTAGACTGAAAGTTAGGCAAAAAAAGCCCGCCACTAGGGCGGGCTTAAGCGGATCGGCATTGTTACGCTGCGTAGTACGCCTTGATGACGTAGCAAGCGGCAATGACCAGATACGCAACTGCCAGTACAAGCTCGATTTTCACGTAACACCTCCCTTCCGAGCTTATGGAGACCGAGTTCAGGTCGGTTCTCCGCTTGGTCCGGGCCTTCCCAGGCGCGGATTCTGTGTGCCGGGTAGTCCGGCCTTGTTTCAGTGCCACCCCGAGATGGCTTCATATTCCGGCTGCCTCGGCTATTAGGCGATTTCCGGCAAATTCGGTTGCCCGAAAATTTCTGTTGGCGGCGCAAACGCAATCGCTGCTTTGATACCTTGTAGAGGTATGCGGAACTCAAGAAACGGGGGGGGGAGAAACTCTTGGCCGCTACCCGTGCTAGGCGATTTCCGGCAAATTCGGTTGCCCAAAAATTTCTGCTGGCGGCGTAAACGCAATCGCTGCCTTGGTGCCTTATAGATGTATGTGTAACTCCAGAAGAGGAGGTGGTGAAGTTCGTTGAGGAGTTGGTGGAGGAGCGCCAAACAGCCTTTGGGGCATACCACAGCTCTAGAGTGGATTTCCTGGCAGTCGATCGCTCTTGATGACAATTTTTCGAAGATTCCCACTCCTGGTGGGTTGGTTCTTTTAGCAGCCAAGTGGCTTTAGTGCACGCACCTGTGCGCTTGGTGAATATCGTGATGAGTCGCTATAGCTTCGTCGTAAACCGGCGAATTATTTATCCCGATCTGCTGATACCAACCCCGAAGGAGAGTGAACGTGCTGCATCACAACGACGCTGGAATTGCGGAGGTCGCGGCCGAGTGGGCCACGCCTCGCATGGTGAGGAAGTTCAAGTCACCAAAGCTCTTTCCCACGGTCAGCGACGACGATGTCTCGGATGCCATACAAGATGGGCTCGTCGTGCTTCTGGAGCGCTACCGGGACAAGCCGACCGCGGAATTGCCCGCGATCCTCAGCAAGATCGTTTTTCGTCGACTGTGCCGAACGAAGAAGCAGGCGAAGAAAACCGCGCCTCTGGACGCGCCGATTGCGCAGAATGCCGCGGTCGAGGAGCCTATACAAGCAGGTCTGGCGATCGCCGACGAATCGCATTCGCCGCTGGATGAGCAGGTGTACGCCAAGCGGGCGGTGCAAAAACTTTTCGCTACGGCCACCCCTAGACAGCAGGAAATCATGGAAGCCCTCTACCAAGGCGGGACGCATGAGGATGTGGCGCATGAACTTGGCATTGCACGCAGCTCCGTTTCGGTTCAACTCTTGCGTATCAGAGCGGACGCGGCCTGCCTAGCTTGACCTTCCCCACAAAGTGTGTTTCGAGGCATCACCCACCTCGATAACCCCACCCACTTCGGCGGGCGCACAGGCCAAGCCCGGCGACCCGTGCGCGGGTGAATCGGCCGCTGCCGGCCGAGATTCGAGGGCCAGCTCGGCCACCAGCGCCGCGCGGGCCTCATCGCTGATTCCAGGCAGGGTCCGCGCCAGCCGCTCAAGCCGATTTACCTGCACCGCCAGTTCATCGGCCGCGCCCTCGTGAAACTCGCGGTCCTCTTCACAGCGGCGCAGTCGGTGCACCAGGTCGGCCACGCGTTCGCGCAACCTCGAAACCTCTTCCGCGAAGGGCGCGAGTACTCGCGCCCGCAGCTTCGCCGGGTCGCTCGTTCGCAACACGTCCGCCACCGCTCGGCGCGGGTCGATTCGGCCATCTGCGCCCAAGCGAATCTTCCCGGCCACAATCCACGCGTGCACGCTTTGCCGACTGATCCCGAGCAGGCGAGCCAACTCCGCAGGCCGTAAGCGCGGCCCGCTGTCTCGCGCCTCGTCCTCGAAGGGCAGGCCCGCTTGCGATCCCGCATGTGCCCGCGCCTCGTCAGTGTCAATGCGTCCGGTCATAGTGTCGCCCCGGTGCGTTGCGTATCTTCACTTCCCCGCACCCTAGCGGAATATCGCGCCGCGAATGACCCGCAAGGGGAAAGGCCAGGAAGGACCCGCGAACCCACCTGGCCCGCTCTCGCCAGGTTGACACCGCGCCGTGCGCCGCACGCTGGAACTTGCCCCATATCACCCATCGAGCGCCACCGCGTCGCAGGTCCTCGCGTTTCTGGCGCGAAGAGAATCTCGCCGCAGCCCCGCCGCCGCGCCCGGCCGGCTCCACCGTGCGCAACGCGCCCGGGCCGCCATGCTGAACGCACCGCGAAGCTCGATGCAACGGCAGCCTTGCCGCTTGCGCCTTCATTCGTCGCCATCTGCATCGAGGATCGAGGACAGCACGCGATAGCACGCGGTCGGCCCCATGCCGGGCAAGCGGGGCTTGCAGTCGAAGGGCCGGCCCTTGTCGGGCACCAGGTGCCCGCGATCCCGCAGGATGCGCAGCACGGCCCGATAGTCGAAGCTCTCGCACACCTCGCCGCGAAAGCTCTCGATGAAGAAATAGAACTCCCAGCCCGCTATCTCGGTCGGATCGCTCGCGCCCTTCACGGGCTTGCGAATGCCGACGCGATGCATTGTCTTGGGCGCGTGGTCATCGGTGCCCCGGTCCCAATGCGTGAAGCGGGCTTCGCCGTGCGCCTCGATGAAGGCGCGAACCTGCCGCACCATCGCCAGGTCCTCGGCGTTGCCGATGCCGCCGCGCGAGGCAAGCCAGGCATGAAAGCACGCCTTCGCCGCCTGCGTCGCCTCGCCGTCGGGCCAGCCGGTTATCCCGGCCTCGGTCGCCAGCTCACCCGCCACCGCCACGGCAGCGAAACGCCGGGCCACACGCTGCACTTGGCCGCTTGCCAGCTCATGCACCCACAGCCGCGCCAGGCGCTCAATGCCGTCCTTCATGCGCTCGCGCAGCGTATCGGCATGCGCCGCTGCCCATTCGAGAAAGGCGCGGCCTGCCGTGCCGTACTGTGCCTCGCTCACTTTCGCCAGGGCTTGCGCGAACGCAGCGCCGTGTTCGTACCCGTGCAGCCGCTCGAAGATGCCCATGCCTGCGCCGGCATCGGCGGGCACTTCGGCCATGCGCGTTTCCTGCCCGGCCCGCGCCCGCTTGCCACCTTCGGCCATGTGTGCCGCGAGCCCCACTTCGCCCGCGCTCAGGAAAAGCAAGCGCCAGGACAGGCGCGGCCGGGCCTGCCCGCTGCGCGTGCTGCGGGCCTTGCTCGTTTCGTTCGCCAACATGTAGGCGCATTCGCCGGCTGTCCTCGGGTCCACCTGGGCCAGCTCATCGAGGATCAAGAGCCCGTCGCAATGCTGCGCCGCAATCGCTTCGAGTGCGTTATCGGTCGCCCGCCAACGCTGCATGTAGCTCGGGCCGCCGTACACCGATGCCGCCAGCCGCAAAGCCGTGGTCTTGCCGCTCGAAGAATCGCCGCGCAGGTGAAACCCGCCGCTATCGAGCCCGGCCGGCCGCAGCATCGGCCCCGCGAAGGCGCAGGACACTGCGAACACGAGCCGCGAATTTCCGATGCAGTGACTCGCCACGCGCTCGCGCCACCGCGCCAGGTCGCCGCGCTGGCGGAAGGTGTTCTCTACCGCGCCATCGGTCTGATACACGATGCGCTCACCGGTCGCCCCCAAGGTTTCACGCGGCAGCACGAAAGCGGCCCCGTGCCAGCCGATGCGATCCGTACACCGCGCATGCTCGGCGGGTTGCCGCGTTTGCACGTACATCGCCAGGAGCGCCCGCGCCCGCGTGTGCGCCGCGATGCGCAGCCCCAAGGACATCAGCACGCCCCGAAACTCATTGCCGTCGCCCGCGAGCATGCGGGCAGGCATGGCCCACTGCCGCGCCTGCCCGGCCGGGTCCTCGAATTCGAGAAGGTAGCCCCAGCCTTGCCCGTCCGCGTCGCGCGTCAAGGCGGGCACTTCGAGCCGCGAGCAAATCCAAGCCGGGGCCTTCGGCCGGCCCTCGGGATCGAAGTCCGCGAACCACACGCCGGCATCGTTGACCGTGAAGCGATCCGGCCCGGCCGCGCCGCTGCCGCTCGCGCTTGAATCCCGGCCCGCTGGCGCGGTTTCAGCGGGCTGCCCTTGCTCGCCCCTTGCCGCGCCGTCCTCGCCTTGCTGACGGGTCTGCATCGCAGCCGCGAGAGCCGCTTCGACGTACACGCGCACCGCATCGAGCCCGGCCGCCTGCGCCCAATCGTTGAAGTCGCTTCCACCCTCGGGCAGCTCGTCGGGCAGGATCACCAGGGCGCGGCCTCGCGCCGCCTTCGCCGCCGCCTGCGCCTTGTCGCGGCCGGGATTGCCGCCGGTCTTGGCTTCGGTGTCGCGGTCATCGTCGCCGCAGATAACGAGCCAGGCAGCGGGCCGCAACCGCCGCAGCTCTCGCGCCACGTGTGCCAGGTTGCCGGCATCGAACGCCACCGCCACCGGCCGGCCGGTCGCTTCGTGCAGGCTCGCGCCGGTCGCGTAGCCCTCGCATACTAGGATCGCGGGCGCGTCCTTCCAATCGCCGCCGATCAAATGCAGCAACCCGGTCTTGCGCCCTCCCCTCAAGAACAATTTTTCCGGGCCATCGGCCGGTCGCTCGGGCGCGATGCGCTGCACGTTCCACAGCTCGCCGGCCGCGTCGCGCATCGGCACCAGGAGCCAGCCCCCGGCCGCGTAGCGCACGCCATGCCCCTGCACGCGCTTGCGCGTGAGGTAAGGCGATGCGCCGGCTTCGCTCGCCGCGTTCCATAGCCGCGCCGCTTCGGTCGCGGCTGCCCGGTTTGCCTTGTCGCGCTCTTCGGCCTCTCGCTTCTCGCGGGCCGCACGGGCCTCGCGCTGCGCTTGCAACTCTGCCACGCTCGGTGCCGGCTTGCGCTCGCCCTTCTCGGGCCGCCAGCCGTGCGCCTTCGCCAATGCGAACAGGGTCCCGATGCGCACGCGGCCCCCGGCCTTGATGCTCTTCCAGGTGTCGCGCGTGGCCTTCGCGTCGTACGTTTCGCCGAGCTGGCTCCAAGCGTCGAACCACTCGCGGCCGGCCTCGCCCAGCTCGGACTTGAGGGCCATCCCCACCCGCGCCCATTCGTCGCGCACCAGGTCGGCCGGGATCGCATCGAGCGCGGCCCGGATCGTTTCGAGGGAAGGCGGGTTCACGCCCATAGCTCCATCTGCGGGCGCACCGGCCGGCCTTCGAGCCAGTAGCACGCCTCGCGCCGGCTATGCTCGCCATCTCGGCAGGCTCGCCGCTTGCGCTCGCAGCGCACCGCGTAACCGTAGCGCCGCCGCATCTCGGAAACCACCTTGGACGCGCTGCCAAGGTCCGCGCCTTCGGCCAGCTCGCGCAAAGTGCAGCCCGGATGCGCCGCCATGTAGTCGGCCGCGCGGGCGCATTGCCCTTCGCGGGGATCGCGTGGCAGTCCCACAAAATCGGGCGAAGCTCCGCCCTCGCCCTGGTCGGGCGATCTTGAATCGCGCAACATGGAAAGCCTCTCAGTGTCCGGGCCGGTGCCCGCGCCAAGAGCCCGCAGACAATGCCCCGGCCATCGGCAGCGCGTCGCCAGGCGACGCGTGAATCGCGATGTCAGCCAGGACGCGCACGCGTAGCCAATACCGTTGCCCTTGGTAGTCGATAACGGCCGGCAAGCCGGCTTCGATGCGTTCCATCGCTGCCGCGAATAGCGCCCTCAACGCGGGCCGTCGGTCAACATCGGAAAAGTCGCCTCCATCAAGGGAACGCAATTCCTCGGCCTCGATGCGAATGCGCTCGTGTACGTCCGGGGTTGCACCGGCCATATTGCCGCCGCCTTTCACGATTGCGCCCCGCGATGGCCGCGAATCTTCGCCGCGATCCAGGCGGAGATATCGCTCTCGGGCCAGGCTGCGGCCCGCTGTCCCAACTTGATGCATGTCGGGAAAGTGCCGGCCTTCATGCCGGAATAGATTGCGGTCTTGCGAAGCCCGGTCCGGGCTTCGACTTCTGGAAGCCGTAGCAGGCGCTCAGTTCTGGTTGCTGCGGCTTCGACTTCTGGCGACCGCAGCAGACGCTGAGCTCTAGTTGCTGCGGCTTCGAGGACCGCATCGGCCGTCTGCGGGCCAGTACTCGGCGGGTTCGCTTGCATTCGTCTTAGCCCTTCATCGTTTGCGATGAAGCCACCCTAGCCAGAGGGCAGTCCGATGTACAGATATTTCGGAAAGCCTGCGCATTTTTTGAAAACGTTGACTACCTGTGCCGGTCTGTCTTGCCAAGGTGCAAACGCTGCACCCGCTCCTGTTCGTTGAAAAGGCGACGCGCCTCGGTCATACCAAATGGGAACGGTTGTTCTCGCAGTACTTCCTGCAAGGCCACATGAAGGCTCTTCTTCTTGTTGCGCTTGACCTCATGGACAGCGACCCAAAGTCGCAAACGTGCCTTAAGCTTTTGCCGCGCGTTACGCGCCTTCTTCCCGCGCTCCGGCAGTATCGACGACAGGTCGAAGGCTACATGCATAGATGTTTCAGTTTCGAAAACCTGTCCGAGACGGTTTCGGATTTCGCGAGCCAGCCAATACGGCAACGGCACACCTTGCTCGCAGGCGTAGTCAAGCGCAGCTACGAGAGCACCGGATTCGCCCCGCTCTATACGCTCGCGGAAGACCTCGAATTGCTGGTGAACGTACGAAAGGCCGCCGCCAAGGATTTTGAAGCGGCGGGCATTCTCTCGATTGATTCGATGGCCCGTCCTCAGCGAGTATGAGAAGTCGCCCCAGCTCGTTTCGAGGCGAGCAAGCTCACGCTCATCATCCGTCAGCGTCGGGAAAAATCCATCGGGAAAGAACTCTCCCGTTTGCCTAGGTGCCATCACACGCCCCTTCGTGCGCCCCCTCGATAGGTTCGCCGCGCCGGCCGGGGAAGGGTTCCCGGTGTTCGCCCCGTCGGGCTAGGCGGGCGAATTCGGATCACATCAAGCCGCGCTCCGCGAAGCATGATGCAGCGCCGCCAGGGCGCAGGCCTCGCTCAGGCTTCCCGCGCATGCGCAGGGCCGACGCAGCCGCGCCCGCAGGATGGCGAGCGCCGCGTCGATCACCGCCCGCTCATGGGCCGGCATCGCCTGCCCGCTGCCCGCGCTCGCGGGATCGGGCGCGGGCGAGGCATCCTTCGCGCGGATTTTTCGCCGCTGCGGTACCAGGAGAAGCGGGGCCGCATTCGGGACGCGGGCCGGGCTCGGGGCCAATGTGCACGCGTCTGCACCGCTGCGAAGGCGGGACGGGCCGGGACTGCTAAGGGAAGGTGTTCTCAATCTAACCTCAGTCTGCCCTCAGTCTGTCCTCAGTCGCTCCAAGGGCCGCAACCCGTAGTGGCACAAAGCTTTGCGCCCGATTCGCGGGCCTGTCCTCAGTGTCCTCAGCGGAATTCATCCGCCAAGCTCACGCCGCAGCCCGCGCCGGCCGGCCGCGAAGCGGGATCACCTGCCCGGACTGCCGCACCGCGTCGCAGTAGTCCGCCCATGACTGCATCAACTCGCGCCGCTCTTGCGCGTAGCGGGCATGGTTGTATGCCGCCCGGACGCGGTTCTCTTCGACGTGCGCGAGTTGCGCTTCGATCACGTCCGGGCGATAGCCCATCTCGTTAAGCGCGGTCGAAGCCACGCCCCGGAAGCCGTGACCGGTCATGCGGCCCCGGTAGCCCATGCGGGCCAGGGCCATCAGCAAGGTTCCGTTGCTCATGGGCTTGGCGTGGTCGCGCTCGCCTGGGAAGAGCAGCGCGTCGCCCGCGCACCGGTCAGGGTCGCCGCGCACGTGCCGCAAGGTGCGCAGCACTTCCACCGCTTGCGAGGACAGGGGCACCAGGTGTTCGCGCCGGCTCTTGGTGCGCTCCGCAGGTATGCGCCACTCCGCCCGCGCCAGGTCGATTTCCCGCCACCGCGCCGCGACCAGCTCGCCCGTGCGCACGAAGCTGAGCGCCATCAACTTCAGTGCAAGCCGCGTGTACGGAGCGCCGGGATACACCTCGATCTTGCGCAGCAGCTCGGGCAGCTCGGCAACCTCGATGCGGGCGAAATTCACCTGCCGCCGCGCCCGCAGCACGTCGCCGGGCTTCACGTCGGCCACCGGGTTGCGCTCCGCGAGCCCGTGCGCCACCGCGTAGCGCATCACCTGCCCGCAAGTCTGAAGCACGCGCCGGGCGATGTCGGCCGCGCCCCGCGCCTCGATCGCCTTCGCCATCTTCACGAACTCGGGCGCAAGGATCGCATCGACGGACCTCGCCCCGATGCGCGGGAATGCGTCCGCCTCAAGCCGGGCGATCACGTAGCCCGCATGCCGTTCCGCCTTGTTGGCAGCCCATCCCTTCCACCAGGCACGCGCCACACTCTCGAATGATGTCTCGGTAGCCGCGAGCGTGGCTCGCTTGGCCTCGCGCTTCGCGCCGCTCGGGTCGGTGCCCTCTGCGAGCAGTGCCCGCGCTTTGTCGCGCGAGGAGCGTGCACGCGCCAGGCTAACGGCCGGGTACTGTCCAAGGGCCAGGCGTTTTTCCTTGCCGCCGTGCCGGTACTTGTACCGCCAAAGCTTGGACCCGGTCTTGCCGGAAACCTCAAGGTAGAGCCCGCCCGCATCGGCCAGGCGAACGAAGGGCCGGCCCTCTTCGCACTTGGCATTCTTGCAACTCGCATCGGTCAGCATGATTCGAACTCCCTTCGATAGCACAGGAAGCCCCCAGAAAGGCCGATGCCCCCACCCTGTCGGCCCCGATGCCCCCTAGGATGCCCCCAAATGCCCCCGGATGTCAAAGAACCTTGCCGGACGTTAGAAAACAAAAAACCCGCGTTCTCAGAAGAGAAACACGGGCTTTTTGAACTTCCTAGGACTTCTTGAAACTATCTTTTGGCGGAGACGGAGGGATTCGAACCCTCGATACGGGTTTGAGCCCGCATAACGCCTTAGCAGGGCGCCGATTTCAGCCACTCATCCACGTCTCCGAGAGGCAGCCGCGCATTATAGGCGTCTTCGGGCAACTGGTCGGTTGCCGATCGCCAAATCGCGCCCACACGCTGCCGCGTGTCGCGCAGGTCAGGCTGCCTGTTCGAGCCCGAACGCCTTGTGCAGCGCCCGCACGGCCAGTTCCATGTACTTGTCGTCGATGACCACCGAGATCTTGATTTCGGAAGTGGAGATCATCTGGATGTTGATGCCTTCCTCCGAGAGCGTGCGAAACATCAGGCTGGCGATCCCGGCATGGGTGCGCATGCCGACGCCCACCATCGACACCTTGCAGACCTTGTCGTCGCCGCGGATTTCGGCAGCCTTGATGGCGTCCTTGACGCGCGTGGCGAGCACTTCCTGCGCCTTGGCGTATTCGCCACGATTGACCGTGAACGAAAAGTCGGTCAGCCCGCCGACCGAGGCGTTCTGGATGATCATGTCGACGTCGATGTTGGCGTCGCCGATGGGCCCGAGGATCTGGTAGGCGATGCCGGGCCGGTCCGGCACGCCCATGACGGTGATCTTGGCCTCGTCACGCGTGAAGGCGATGCCGGAAATGACGGCTTGTTCCATGGACTTGTCTTCCTCGAAGGTGATCAGTGTGCCCGAGCGCGCCTCCTCTTCCAGAGGCAGCAGCGGGTCGGTGAGGCTGGAGAGCACGCGCAGCGGCACCTTGTACTTGCCGGCAAATTCGACCGAGCGGATCTGCAGGACCTTCGACCCCAGGCTGGCCATTTCCAGCATTTCCTCGAAGGTCACCGTGGCCAGGCGCCGCGCCTCGGGGACGATGCGCGGATCGGTGGTGTAGACCCCGTCCACGTCGGTGTAGATCAGGCATTCGTCGGCCTTGAGCGCCGCGGCCAGCGCCACCGCCGAGGTATCCGAACCGCCACGGCCGAGCGTGGTGATGTTGCCGAGTTCGTCCATGCCCTGAAAGCCGGCCACGACCACCACCGTGCCCTGGTCCAGGTCGGCGCGGATGGCGGCATCGTCAATTTCGCGGATGCGCGCCTTGGTGAACGCGCTGTCGGTGGTGACGCGCACCTGCGCACCGGTATAGCTCTTGGCCTTGAGCCCCAATTCCTTGAGCGCGATCGAGAGCAGTCCGATGGTGACCTGCTCGCCGGTGGACGCGATCACGTCGAGTTCGCGCGGATCGGGATCGGACGAGAGTTCGCGCGCCAGTCCAAGCAGGCGATTGGTCTCGCCAGACATGGCCGAAGGCACCACCACCATGCGGTGCCCCGCCGCGTGCCACTTGGCAACGCGACGCGCGACGTTGCGGATGCGGTCGGTCGAACCGACCGAGGTGCCGCCATACTTGTGAACGATGAGTGCCATCTCGCGCTAAGCTGACGCCGCATCCCCGCTTCCTGGGCGGAGCGCGCGGCAAAGCTCGCCATTTTAGACGATCGCGGGCGGCAAAGACCGTCCCCCACCCGGTGTTAAAGCTTGTTAAGTGTGACCCAGGCCACGCATACTCCGGCTGCGGTTAAGCTATCGTTCCAAGATGACATTGGCATCGGAGTTTGGCAGGCATGGGATTGTTCGAAAAATTTGACCCGCGCGAGATCCGCCAGCGCCTGGGGCTGAACCAGGACGAGTTCTGGACCAAGATCGGCGTGACCCAGTCGGGTGGGTCACGCTACGAATCCGGGCGCGAGATGCCCAAGCCGGTACGCGAACTCTTGCGTCTGGTGCATGTCGAGCAGGTCGACCTGACCAAGGTACGCAAGGAGGACTTCGAGATCCTCGAATTCTTGAAGGAAGAACACCCGGATCTGTACAAGAAGCTGCGCCGCGCGGTTCAAGCGCGCAGTGCCGGGGCAGAGGCGCAATCGACCGAACATTGATTCGCCTGCCCCCTGCTCTGCTATACTTCGATGCTTCGGGGCGTAGCGCAGCCTGGTAGCGCACTTGCATGGGGTGCAAGGGGTCGCGAGTTCGAATCCCGCCGCCCCGACCAGTCTCTCCGGCAGTAGCCAACGAGTGTTTCCACCAAAGCCCGCCCTTGGCGGGCTTTGGCATTCTGCGGCGCTCCGCGCGGCCTTATGCAACGATCGGCATGCGTCCCTGCCCGGCGCCACACCTATAATTCCCACATGAATCCGCGTCTGGCGCAGTTGCAGCCGTATCCGTTCGAAAGGCTGCGCAAGCTCTTTTCTACCGTGTCAGCGCCTTCCGGCGTGCGGCCGGTGAGCCTGGGCCTGGGCGAACCGCAGCACCCTACGCCGCAACTGGTCAAGGATGCGCTCATCGAAAGCCTGGGTGGCCTGTCACGCTACCCGGCCACCGGGGGAGAACCGGCCTTGAAGGAGGCCATCGGGTCCTGGATCGAGCGCCGCTACGGGCTGCCGGAATTCGACGCCGGGCGCAAGGTCCTGCCGGTGCTGGGTTCGCGCGAGGCGCTGTTCTCGCTCACGCAGACCATTGTCGATGCGTCGCGCGAACGCGCCACGGTGGTCTGCCCGAACCCTTTCTATCAAATCTACGAAGGTGCGGCCATCTTGGCCGGTGCGCATACCGCGTTTGCCCCCGCGCGCCGCGAGCGCAACTTTGCCTGCGACCTGAAGGCGATCCCGGCCGAAGTGTGGAGGGACACCCAATTGCTGGTGCTGTGCTCGCCCGGCAACCCGACCGGCGCGGTCATGACACTGGATGACTGGCGCGAGGCCTTTGCACTGGCCGACGCGCACGGCTTCGTCATCGCCTCCGACGAATGTTATTCGGAGATCTATTTCGACGAGGCCGCGCCGCCCCTGGGAGTGCTGGAAGCGGCGCGCCGCCTGGGGCGCGACGACCGCGGACTGGTCATGCTGTCCAGTCTTTCCAAGCGCTCCAGCGTGCCGGGAATGCGCTCAGGCTTCGTTGCCGGCGACCCGGAAATCATTGCCCGCTTTCTCCTCTACCGCACCTACCACGGCAGCGCCATGAGCCCGCCGGTCCAGCATGCCAGCATCGCCGCCTGGGGCGACGAAGCCCATGTGCGAGACAACCGCGCACTCTACCGGCGCAAGTTCGATGCGGTTCTGCCCATCCTCGAGCCCATTCTTGAGGTGCGCCGGCCGGACGCAGCCTTCTACCTGTGGGCACGCGTGCCCGGAGCGGACGATGTGTTTGCGCGCGACCTCTACGCCGCCACCGGCGTCACCGTCCTGCCCGGCAGCTACATGGGCCGCGCAGTCGATGGAGTCAACCCTGGCGAAGGCTACGTGCGCATGGCGCTGGTCGCCGGAGTCGAGGAATGTGTCGAGGCCGCCGATCGTATCGCCGCGTTCTGCAAGTCGCGCTGAGGCGCGCCGCAACGCGCTGCGCCCGACAGCCAACTTTCACCAACGTACGCCACCATGCCCTTTTCTTCCAACCACCAGATGACCGAACAACCATGAAAGACCTAGAACTCCTCATCAATGACGCCTGGGAAAAGCGCGCCGAACTGTCCCCCGGGAAAGCGCCCGCCAAAATCGGCGAGGCCGTCGACCATGTGCTTGCCGAACTCGATGCCGGCCGCCTGCGCGTCGCGACCAAGGAGGCCGGCGCCTGGGTGGTGCACCAGTGGATCAAGAAGGCGGTGCTGCTGTCGTTCCGCCTGGCCGACAACACGCCCATGCCGGGCGGAGAGGCGATGCAGTTCTATGACAAGGTGCCGACCAAGTTCGCGGACTACGACAGCGTGCGCTTTGCGCGCGGCGGTTTCCGCGTGGTGCCGCCCGCGGTCGCGCGGCGCGGCGCATTCATCGGCAAGAACGTCGTGCTGATGCCCTCCTACGTCAACATCGGCGCCTATGTCGACGAGGGCAGCATGGTCGACACCTGGGCCACCGTGGGCAGCTGCGCGCAGATCGGCAAGAACGTGCATCTCTCCGGCGGGGTCGGCATCGGCGGTGTGCTCGAGCCGCTGCAGGCCAACCCGACCATCATCGAGGACAACTGCTTCATCGGCGCCCGCTCCGAGGTCGTCGAAGGCGTCGTGGTCGAGGAAAACTCGGTGCTGTCGATGGGCGTCTTCATCGGCCAGAGCACCAAGATCTACGACCGTGCCTCCGGCGAGATCCTCTACGGCCGCGTGCCGGCCGGCTCCGTGGTGGTGCCAGGCTCGATGCCCGACGCATCCGGCAAGGTAAACTTGTATTGCGTCGTCATCGTCAAGAGAGTCGATGCGCAGACCCGCGCCAAGACGGCCATCAACGACTTGCTGCGCGGGGACTAAAGACCCCTCCGGGTGCGGAATCGTCAGGGCGCGCAGCGCCCGCGGGAGATTTGCCATGTCAGCGATGAAGCGACTTTTCCAGCTGATGGCCGACAAGAAGGCCTCGGACATCTTTCTGTCGGTATCCTCGCCGATCAACATCAAGATCAATGGCGTCGCGGTGCCGGTCAATCAGCAGGTGATGGATAGCGACACCATCATCAAGCTTCTCTACGAGGTGCTGACCGAGAAGCAGATCAAGGAGTACGAGGACACCCTCGAGCTCAACACCGCCTATGCGATGCCGGGCGTCGGATCGTTCCGCATCAGTGCGATGCGGCAAAAGAATTCGCCCGCGGTGGTAGTGCGCTACATCCCGGGCGATGTGCCCGCCTTCGACTCCCTGGGCCTGCCCGACGTGCTCAAGGAACAGATCATGGAGAAGCGCGGCCTGATCCTCATGGTCGGCGCCACCGGATCGGGCAAGTCCACCTCGCTGGCGGCGATGCTGGACTATCGCAATGAATTGAAGAGCGGTCACATCCTGACGCTCGAAGACCCGGTCGAGTTCATCTTCAAGAACAAGAAGTCCATCGTCAACCAGCGCGAGGTCGGCACCGACACACTGGACTTCAAGATCGCGCTCAAGAACGCGCTGCGCCAGGCGCCCGACTGCATCCTGATTGGCGAGATCCGCGACAAGGACACCATGGCCGCCGCGATCGCCTATGCCCAATCCGGCCACCTGTGCCTGGCGACCTTGCATGCGAACAACTCGTACCATGCATTGAACCGCATCATCAGCTTCTACCCGCTGGAGAATCGTCCGGCCCTCTTGCAGGACCTCTCGGCGGCGCTCAAGTGCGTGATCTCGCAGCGTCTCATCCGCAACAAAGTGGGCGGGCGATCGGCCGCGGTCGAGGTCATGCTCAACACGCGCTACATCGCCGAACTGATCGAGAAGGGCGAGATCGGCGAGATGAAGGACGCGATGGACAAGTCGATGGCGCCAGGATCGCAGACCTTCGAGCAGGCGTTTTTCCGCATGATCCGCGAAGGCAAGATCACCCAGGAAGAAGGCATGCAGAATGCCGACTCGCCGTCCAACCTGATCTGGCTGCTCAACAACACCGAAGCCGGTGTCACCGTGCCCGGGCAGCAAGTGCCGGCCGAAGAAAAGAAGAAGAAGGAAGAAGCCGACAGCGGCGCCTCCTTCACCGAGATCACCCTCATCACCGAGGACGTGAAGTAGCCTTGCGGCGATTGCGGCGGTGCATGTCCCATGAGCGCCGCTAACGCCCTGCCCTATCGCACCGTGCGAGACCTCATGCGCCATGGGGTCTCGCGCCTGACTCAGGCAGGTGCCGTGTTCGGCCATGGCGTCGCCAGCGCCTACGACGAGACGGCATGGCTGGTGCTGCACTGCCTCCACCTGCCGCCCGACTGCCTCGATGTGTTTCTCGACGCGCGCCTGACCGATGCGGAGATCGCGACTTGCGTGGCCCTCCTGGAGCGGCGCGCGACCGAGCGCGTCCCCGCGGCCTACCTGACCGGCACGGCCTGGCTGGGCGAGCGCCGCTACCACGTGGATGAACGCGTGATCGTCCCGCGCTCGTTCATCGCCGAACTGCTGCGCGACGGGTTTGCCCCCTGGGTGAACGACCCGGCAGGCGTGCGCCGCGTGCTCGATCTTTGCACCGGCTCCGGTTGCCTGGCGATCGAAGCGGCTCATGCCTTCCCCGACGCGGCCATAGACGCGGTCGATTTGTCCAACGCGGCGCTCGAGGTCGCGCGGCGCAATGTCGATGCCTATGCGCTCGAGGAGCGCGTCACGCTCGTCAGGGGTGACCTCCTGGGGCCGCTCGCCGGCCGCCGCTACGATGTCATCCTCAGCAACCCGCCCTACGTCGATACGGCGGCCATGGCCGCACTGCCGCCGGAATATCGGGCCGAACCTGCGCTCGCGCTGGCGGCGGGAGACGACGGCCTCGACATCGTGCGGCGCATCCTGGCCGACGCCGCTCGGCACCTGGAGCCCCATGGTGTCCTGGTGGTCGAAGTGGGGCATCAACGCGCACGGGTCGAAGCCGCATGGCCCCGCCTGCCCTTCAAATGGCTCCCGACCGCGTCCGGTCCCGACTACGTGTTCCTGCTCGAAGCTGCCGAGCTTCGCTGACGAGTCATCGGCGTGTCATGCCAGGGCAGCATGCTTGCAGGTTCGTACGCCTTGAAACCGATGCTTCGCGGACTTGTTACCCTGCTTCTGGCCATGCCGGTCGCTCTGCCGCTGCCCGGCGTCGCGCAGCACAAGGAAGAGCAAACCTTCGACGCCAGGTTTCAGTCCACCTATGTCTGGCAGAACAAGCCGGGATTCCGTGCGCCCTACTCCGGCGCAAACAGCCTGTCGCCCGATCCGGAGACCAGCTACACCTGGACAGTCACGGCGTTCATCGGCTGGCGGCCATGGGCCAACGGCGAGCTCTACTTCAACCCTGAAGGCATCCAGGGCCGCGCGCTGTCCAATGTCGTCGGCTTGGGCGGACTGTCCAACGGCGAACTGCAAAAAAGCGCCGGCCCCGACATGCGCTTTTATCGCGCACGCCTCTTTTACCGGCACACCGTCAATCTGGGCGGACCTCAGGAGACTCTCGATTCCGAGCAGAATCAACTGGCCGGCACCGTCGACACGCGCCGCTTTGTCCTGACACTTGGCAACCTGTCGATCAGCGATGTGTTCGGCACCTCGGAAATCACTGGTGACGTGCGTACCCAGTTCCTCAACTGGGCCTCCCTGGACCACGGTCACTTCGACTACGCGGCAGATGCGCGCAGCTTCAGCTGGGGCATCTTCGGAGAACTCGTCTGGGATCACTGGTCGCTGCGCGCCGGGCGCTTCTTGCAGCCGCGCAACAGCAATGGCCTGCGCCTGGACTACCGCATCCTGCGACGCTATGGCGACCAGATCGAATTCGAGCGCCGCCACACGTTCATGGGGCAACCAGGCCAATGGTCGGCGTTCGTGTTTCGCAATGTCGCCACCATGGCCGCGTTTCGCGACGCGATCAACGCGGCGCCGGCAGGGACCGCACCGTCATTCGACAATCAGCGCCGGCCCCAATCCAAGGTCGGTTTCGGCGTGGCATTCGAGCAGTCGATCACCGATGACCTGCGTGTGCTGGCGCGTGGCGGCGCGCACGACGGTCGTACCGAGAGTTACGCCTTCACCGAGATCGATCGCTCGTTCTACACCGCGGCATCGATCAAGGGCAATCGCTGGGGTCGCGCGCACGATCACGTCGGCGTCGCCTTGGCGATGAACGGGCTCTCATCGGAGCACCGTCGGTATCTGGCGCGCGGCGGACTGGGGTTTTTCTTAGGCGACGGTCGACTCGACTACCGCGGCGAGCGCATCTTCGAAACCTACTACAGCTGGGCTGCCAGCAAGCAGGTCGCGGTCTCGCTCAACTGGCAGCACATCACCAACCCCGGCTACAACCGGGATCGCGGCCCGGTCGGAATCGCTTCACTGCGCCTGCACTTCGAGTACTGAGGAGAGCGCACGGCCCGGGAGCGCCAGCGCGCCCGCGCCTACTTGCGCTTGAACTCCTCGCCGCCGATGTAGATGCGGTTGTGCACGGGCGAGATGACCAGCTCGTTGATGCACACGTGCGGCGGCATCTCGGCGATGAAGCGGATGGTGCGCCCCATGTCCGCTTCCTGCACCATGCGCGACTTGGCTTCCGCGCTGGGCTCGACCGGCCGCTTCTTGAGGATGGGCGTGGCGACCTCGCCTGGACACAGCGCCGTCGCGCGCAAGCCGTTTACGCACTCCTCGATGTTGAAGGAGTGGCTGAGAGCGATCATGCCCGCCTTGCTGGCCATGTAGGCCGGCCCGGTCAGGTAGCTGAAGTGCCAGCCGGCAAAGGAGGCGACGTTGATGACCGTCCCCTCGCGGCGCTGCTGCATGCCCTTGAGCACGGCAAGCGTGCACCAGGTCGCGCCATTCAGATTGACCGTCACCACCGACTCGAAGGTGTCGGCATCGGTCTCGGTCCAGAAGCGTTTGGGGAAGTTGACCCCGGCGCTGTTGACCAGGATGTCGACCCGCCCGAGTTCGGACTGGATGCGCGCGGCGACCACGGCGATGGCCGCCTTGTCGGCGACATCCAGCGGCGCCGCGCTGATCGCGCCGCGCGCGACGCCTTGCGACTCGGCTGTCGCGATCGCCTGATCGAGCTTGCCCGCTTCGCGACCCGAGATGACCACCCGCGCACCGGCGCGCGCGAGTTCGATCGCGCCGGCCAAGCCGATGCCGCTGCCGCCGCCGGTGACCCAGGCGACCTTTCCGGAAAGGCTCATGACTTGAACCTCGCAGCCATTTCGGCCAGATTGGCCTTGCGGTCCGCTTCGACCTTCTCGAGGTGCGGCCGCGCCTTCATCATCGCCAGGTAGGCCTTCACCTGCGGGATCGCCTCCAGCATGTCCGCGCCGTAGATCTTCTTGGTGGCGGCGCTCACGAGCGGCAGGTGCACGAATGCCGAACAGTCGGCGTAGGTCAACTGGTCACCGGCGATGAAGGGCGAGAAGCGCGCCAGCGCCTGCAAGGCGCGCACGCCCTTCTCGAGTTCCCCCTTGACCGCGTCGCGGGTCTCGTCCGAGATCGAACCGCCGAAGAACGCCTGCGGGTAGAGCCGCCGGGCGTTCAGTTCCAGATGCATGTCCAGGAGATTCACCAGTTCGCGCACCTTGGCGCGCTGCCAGGGATCGGCCGGGAAAAGCGGCTTGGCCGGATAGGCTTCCTCGAGGTACTCGTTGATCACGCTGGATTCGGAGAGAGTGCCATGGCCGGTTTCCAGAAACGGCACCTTGCCCATCGGCGAGCGCGCCAGCATTTCCGGCTTTTGCGACGTCCAGACCAGTTCCTCGGTGAACGGGATGTCCTTTTCGATAAGGGCGATCTTGACCTTGTTGTAGTAGTTGCTGACTGCGAATCCGCACAACTTGAGCATGATTTCCTCCGGGAGAAAGCCGAGCATTAGATCACGCCCGTGGTGATAACATCAACGGCTTTCCCGCCGTTTCTCGGCGGGGCAAGCAATCGACGGAGAAACCATGCTCGATGCCTACATCTACAGCGGCCTGCGCACTCCTTTCGGGCGTCACGCCGGCAAGCTTTCCTCGGTGCGCCCCGACGATCTTATCGGCGGAGTTATGCAGGCGGTGCTGGCCGCGTCGCGCTTCAAGGCCGAGCAGGTCGAGGATGTGTTGCTGGGCAATACCAACCAGGCCGGCGAGGACTCGCGCAACATCGCGCGCAACGCGCTACTCGCCGCGGGCCTGCCGCATACGATCGGCGGACAGACCATCAACCGCCTGTGCGCCTCGGGCCTGGCTGCCGTGATCGAGGCGGCGCGGGCCATCACCTGCAAGGAAGGCGACCTGTACCTGGCCGGCGGCGTGGAGAGCATGAGCCGCGCGCCTTTCGTGATGTTGAAGAGCGAGGCCGCCTTCCAGCGCGAGTTCCGCATGGCTGACACCACGATCGGCGCGCGCTTTTCCAACCCGAAGCTAACCAAGCAGTACGGCAACGACTCGATGCCTGAAACCGGTGACAACGTCGCCCACGACTTCGGCATCACTCGCGAACAAGCTGATGAATTCGCCCTCGGCAGCCAGTCCCGCTTCGCTGCCGCGCAAAAGGACGGATTCATGGCCGGCGAGATCGCGCCGGTGACGATTCCGGCGAAGTCGCGCAAGGACGAACCGACAGTCGTGGCGGTCGACGAGCATCCGCGCGAGACCAGCATGGAGAACCTGGCCAAGTTGAAGCCACTTTTCGAGGGCGGCGTGGTCACGGCCGGCAATGCCTCGGGCATCAACGACGGCGCCTGTGCCGTGCTGGTCGGATCGGGAGCGGTCGGCGACCGTGCCGGTGCCCAGCCGATCGCGCGCATCCTCGGCGCGGCTTCGGCTGGCGTGCCACCGCGCATCATGGGCGTCGGCCCTGCCTACGCCATCCCTAAGGCCCTGGAGCGCGCCGGCAAGACGCTCAAGGACATGGACATCATCGAGATCAACGAGGCGTTTGCCTCGCAGGTATTGGGCTGCCTGCACCTGCTCAAGGTTGATTACAAGGACGCGCGCGTCAATCCCAACGGCGGCGCCATCGCCGTCGGACATCCGCTGGGCGCCTCGGGTGCGCGCATCGCGCTGTCGGCAGCCCGGCAACTGCAGCGTTCCGGCGGAAAGTACGCGGTCGTAAGCCTGTGCATCGGGGTCGGACAGGGTCTGGCGATGGTCATCGAACGCGTATGACCGCAGCGCAAGCGGCCGCAGCCGAGACTCGCCTCCACGTGGAGCGGCGCGGCGCGGTCGAAATCCTCACCATCAGCAACCCCGCCCAGCGCAATGCGCTCGGACCCGCCGTCTATCGTGGACTGGGCGAAGCGGTGGATCGCGCCGCCGCCGATCCGACCTTGCGCGCCTTCGTCATCACAGGTGACGGCGGCATCTTCTGCGGCGGCGGCAATCTGAATCGCCTGCGCGACAACCAGAGCAAACCGCGCGAACACCAGGCCGCCAGCATCGACATCCTGCACGGCGCGGTCCGCCGGATGCGCGCCTGCCCGCTGCCTTTCATCGCGGCTGTCGAAGGCGCGGCGGCGGGCGCCGGCTTCTCGATCGCACTGCAGTGCGACCTCATTGTGGCGGCCGAGGATGCACGCTTCATCATGGCCTACGTCAAGATCGGCCTGACCCCTGATGGCGGCGGATCGGCCATGCTGGGCCAGTTGCTGCCACGCCAGCTGGCCTACGAGCTGATGGCGCTGGGCGAACCGATCGACGCGCCGCGCCTGGCCGCGGCCGGCGTGGTCTCCCGCTGTGTAAGGTCGGGCACGGCGCTCGACGAAGCGCTGCGCCTGGCCGAACGCCTGACGCGCGGTCCCGGCGAGGCTCTCGGTCGCATCAAGCGCCTGTCCAACGCCGCGGTGGCCGCCCAGGATGCGCAGCTCGACCTGGAGCGGGATTTCATGGTCGAATCGGTGCACGGCTCGGAGGGGCGCGAAGGAATCGCGGCATTCCTGGAGAAGCGCGCTCCGGACTTCGGCTGCGAGCGAAAGTCAAAGTAGGCCGCGGAGGCGTTCGTGTTCGAAGACTTTATCGGCACCCAGCCCGTCACCGAGCGACAGAAGTTCGATGTCGCGGCGCTGGCGGCCTACCTCAAGGAGCGCGTCGAGGGCTTCGCCGGCCCCCTCGAGGTGGAGCAGTTCAAGGGCGGGCAGTCCAATCCGACGTTCAAGCTGCGTGCTGGCAGCAAGAGTTATGTGATGCGCAGCAAGCCGGCGCCGGCGGCCAAGCTGCTGCCGTCGGCGCATGCCATCGAGCGCGAGTACCGGGTCCAGGACGCGCTCGGCAAGACCGGCTTCCCGGTGGCGCGCATGCACTGCCTGTGCGAGGACGAAAGCATCATCGGGCGCGCCTTCTACATCATGGAATGCGTCGAGGGACGCGTGCTGTGGGACCAGGCGCTGCCCGGCATGTCGCCCGCGGAGCGCTCCGCGGTCTACGCGGAGATGAATCGCGTCATCGCGCTCCTGCACACCACGGACTACAAGGCCATCGGCCTGGAGAGCTTCGGCAAGCCGGGCAACTACTTTGCCCGCCAGATCGAGCGCTGGTCCAAGCAGTACCGGATATCCGAGACCGAGAAGATCGAGGCCATGGATCACTTGATCGCGTGGCTGCCGGAGCACATTCCGCCGGGCGATGAGGTCGCGATCGTGCACGGCGACTATCGCCTCGACAACATGATCTTCCATCCCACCGAGCCGCGCGTGCTGGCAGTGCTCGATTGGGAATTGTCGACTCTCGGCCATCCGATGGCCGACTTTTCCTACCACTGCATGAGCTGGCATATCGCCCCGGGGCAGTTCCGCGGCATCGGCGGCCTGGATCTGGCCGACCTGGGCATTCCGGACGAAGCCGCCTACATCGCGACCTACGAGCGCAACACCGGGCGGGCCGTGAACACGCGCGACTGGAACTTCTACCTGGCCTACAACATGTTTCGCCTGGCCGGCATCACCCAGGGCATCATGAAACGCTACCTCGATGGCACCGCGGCCAGCCAGCAGGCGCTCGACGCCGGGCGACGCGCGCGTCCTCTGGCGGAGATGGGCTGGGCACGGGTCGCGTCTGCAGCCAATCGATGATGGCGCTACGCACCGGTCAACTGTTTTCAACCCCCCAGGCCGGCACCGTGTGCCGGCCGTCACAGTGAAGCGGTCTTTCAAGGAGCAAGAAATGGAATTCGAATACTCGCCCAGATGCAAGGAACTGCAAGGTCGCTTGATCGAATTCATGGACAAGCACATCTATCCCAACGAGCACGCGCACCATGCCGAGATCGAGGCCAATCGCGCCAAGGGCAATCCCTGGGTGCCGCTGCAGATCATCGAGGACCTGAAGGTCAAGGCGCGCGCGGCGGGATTGTGGAACATGTTCCTGCCGCGCTCCGAGCGCGCTCCCGGCGGCGGCCTGTCCAACCTCGACTACGCCCCGCTGTGCGAGATCATGGGCCGCGCGCCCTGGTCGTCCGAAGTCTTCAACTGCTCGGCGCCGGACACCGGCAACATGGAGACCCTGGAACGCTACGGCACCGAGGAACAGAAGCGCGCCTGGCTGGATCCGCTCCTGCGCGGCGAGATCCGCTCCTGTTTCGCGATGACCGAGCCCGATGTCGCATCGTCGGATGCGACCAACATCCAGTCATCGATCCGGCGCGACGGCGACCACTATGTCATCAACGGCCGCAAGTGGTGGTCTTCCGGCGCGCCCGATCCGCGCTGCAAGATCTTCATCTTCATGGGCAAGACCGACCCGACCGCGGCGCGTCACTCGCAGCAGTCGATGATCCTGGTGCCGCGCGACACCCCGGGCATCACCATCGTCCGTCCGCTGACCGTCTTCGGCTACGACGACGCGCCGCATGGCCACGCTGAAATGGTGTTCAAGGACGTGCGCGTCCCGGCCAGCAACATGCTCCTGGGTGAAGGGCGCGGCTTCGAGATCGCGCAGGGCCGCCTGGGGCCCGGGCGCATCCACCACTGCATGCGCTCCATCGGCGCGGCCGAGCGGGCGCTGGAGTTCATGTGCAAGCGCGCCATGGCGCGCGTCGCCTTCGGCAAGGCCGTCTCCGAGCAGACCGTGACCCAGGAGCGCATTGCCGAGGCGCGCATCATGATCGATTCGGCGCGTCTCCTGACCCTGAAGGCTGCCTACATGATGGACACGGTGGGCAACAAGATCGCGCGTACCGAAATCGCGATGATCAAGGTGATGGCCCCCAACATGGCGGGCAAGGTCATTGATTGGGCCATGCAGGTGCATGGCGGCGGCGGGGTGTCGGGCGATTTCCCGCTGGCCAGCCTGTGGGCGCACCAGCGCACCCTGCGCTTTGCCGACGGGCCGGACGAAGTCCACCGCAACATGATCGCCAAGCTGGAACTGGCCAAGCACATGAAGATTCCCGGCGCGGCCGACAAGGTCGAAGTCCCGATCACGCGCGGAGCGTAAGAGCGTGGCTGCGTAAACAAAAATGGGCGCGGCCCCGGCAGCAGCAAGGCTGCCGGGCTGCGCCCCGCCAGTCGGTCACGCCGGGGCGGACCCGACGCTTCGCCCTGCTGCGCCCGCCCCGGCCTACAGCGCTGCTGCGCGAATCACGCCGACGGCGAGGCCCTCGATGGCAAACTCGCCAGAGCGCCCGTCGACCAGGATTGGCTTGAACGCGGGATTCTCGGCGACCAGTTCGATCGTGCCCCCCTTGCGGAAGTAGCGCTTGACCGTGACCTCGTTGTCGATTCGCGCCACCACCACCTGCCCGTTGCGCGCCTCGCTCTGCGAGTGCACCGCCAGCAGGTCGCCGTCAAGAATACCGATGCCTTGCATCGATTCGCCCTTCACCTTGAGCAGGTAATCGGCCTGCGGCTTGAAGACCGCCGGATCGACCGGCATGTGGCGATCGATGTTCTGCTCGGCCAGGATCGGGCTGCCGGCAGCGACGCGGCCGATAAGGGGCAGCGCCACGATGGACTGCATGGCACCCGAGAGTTGCTCAGCCAACTGGATACCACGCGCGGTACCGCTGGCGATCTCGATCGCGCCTTTGCGCGCCAGCGCGCGCAGGTGCTCTTCGGCCGCATTGGGCGAGCGAAACCCGAAGGTCGCCGAGATCTCGGCGCGCGTCGGCGGCAGGCCCGTGCGCTTGACCGTGTCGCGGATGAAATCGAGGATCTCGGACTGGCGTGAGGTAAGGCCGATGGCCATGGGCGCGACTCCACGAGTGGGAACTGTCGCTTTATACAGTATATTGCCGACGCGCGCAAGCGCCGGCCAAGCGCTCAGTGCCGCGCCGTGCTCGCCGGGCCCGCCGGAGGAGCAAACAGTTGCGCAGCATCAACGGCATCGAAGCTGTAGCCGCGGCCACAGAACTCGCAGTCGACCGCCACCTGCCCCTGCTCCGCGACAACCGCACTCACTTCCTCCGCCCCCAGCATGCGCAGCATGTCTGCGACCCGCGCACGCGAGCAGCGGCAGGCGAAACGCGCCGGTCGCTCGCGAAAGACCCGCAGGTCGATGGCGTGAAAGAGGCGCCTCGCGAGTGTCATTGCGTCGGCCGCGAGCAATTCGGAACGCCCGAGGGTCGCGGCCAGTGCGCGCGCCTCGTCCCAACGCGAGACAACGTCGCCCGCACCGCCCTCGATAGGCAGGCGCTGCAGAAGGAGGCCCGCCGCGCGCGTCGCGTCGGCGCCGAGGACCAAGACCGAGTCGACCTGCTCGGAGGTCTGCATGTAGTGCTCGAGCGCCGGCCCCAGAGCGGTACCGGTCAGCGGCACCACGCCCTGGTAGGCTTCGCGGCCATCGCGCGGGTCGAGCGTAACCACAAGGCGGGCATCGCCGGTCAACTGCGCGAGGTCCGGCGTATCGTCGCCCGGGGCGAGCGCCGCGCCGAGTTTGGCAGTCGCGCGCATATCCAGGTTCGCGCTGCATTCGACGACCATCAGCCGTACCGGTGCCTGCGGATCGGTCGACTGGGTCTGCAGCACCAGGGTACCGGCCGCCTTGAGGTTGGCGGCCAGCAAGGCTCCGGCGGCCATCGCTTCGCCCAGGAGCGCGCGTACCGGCGGCGCGTAGTCGCGACGCGCGAGCACCTCGCGCCAGGTGGTGTCCAGGCTGACAAAGGCGCCGCGCACGTCGGCACCTTCGAAGAGGAACGGGACCAGGTGATCGGGCAAGGGGATGGCAGGAGCAGCGTGCGACATCGGCGCTCCGCGCGCATGCACGACGCACTGTCGCGCGGGCGCGGTGGAAGGTGGATCTCGGGCGCCAACGCGCAATCGCGATCAGTATAATCGACCGTCATTTGCAGCCGGAGATGATGCGCATGAAGATCGCCGAAATCGCGCGCCTCGAGGACCTGAAGAACATGATCGGCCAGGAGATCGCGATCAGCGACTGGGTGACGGTCACGCAGGAGCGCATCGACAGATTCGCCGAGGCCACCGGCGATCATCAGTGGATTCACGTCGACCCGGTGCGCGCCAAGGACTCGCCTTTCGGCACGACGATTGCGCACGGCTTCCTCACGCTGTCGATGCTGCCGCTCTTCTCCGAGCAGTGCATCAAGATGCCGTCGGTCAGGATGGGGGTGAATTACGGCACCAACAAGGTCCGCTTCACCAATCCGGTCAAGGTCGGCTCGCGCCTGCGCGGGCGCTACGCGATCAAGTCGGTCGAGGACATCCCTGGAGGCAAGCAGGTCACGATGACGGCGACCATCGAGATCGAGGGCCAGGACAAGCCCGCATGCGTCGCCGAATCGGTCAGCCGGCGCTACGAGTGAGAACCGCCGCCGCGCAGATTCGCTTCGCGCGGCAGGACGAAGCCGCCGCCATCGCGCGCCTGTCACGCGACACCATCGAGGCCGGGTTGCCGTGGCGCTGGCAGCCGCCGGACATCGAGCGTTTCATCCGCTCCGGCCGCCACAACGTCATCGTCGCCCAGGTGGGGGAGCGCATGGCCGGGTTTGCCGTCATGGGCTATGGCGAGGATGACGCCTACCTTGCGCTGCTGGCCGTATCTCCGCAGCAGCGGCGCAACGGGTTGGCGCGGCGCCTGCTTGACTGGCTCATGCGCACTGCCGAGGTTGCCGGCGTGCGCGAGGTGGCTGTCGAACTGCGCGAGGACAACCTGGCGGCCTACGACCTTTATCTGCGCGCCGGCTTTGTCGAGCAGAGCCGGCGCACCGGCGCCTACTACGGCCGCGTCAACCAGATCCGCATGCGACGCGTGCTGCGCAGCGAATGAAAGCCATCGCCTCCCTGCAGGATCTGGTACGCACTTATCTGGACGCGATGGAGGCGCGCGACCTGACGCTCGCGCAATCCTTCCTTGCGCCCGGCTTCTCGATGGAATTCCCCGGCCCGGTACGCATGGACTCGCTTGCCCAGGTCCTGGAATGGGCCAAGCCGCGCTACAAATTCGTACGCAAGACCTACGACCGATATGATGCTGTCGGCACGCTCGACGACGGCGTGATTTACTGTTTCGGCACCCTGTCGGGCCAATGGCCCGACGGCACGCCGTTCTCCGGCATTCGCTTCATCGACCGCTTCGCCGTGCGCGACGGCCGCCTGGCGGACCAGAAGGTGTGGAACGATCTGGGGGAGACGCTGCGCTCGCAGGCTGCCCGTACGCCCAGCGCATGAGCCAGATGCCGCCCACGATCATGGGCAGGGACAGCCACTGTCCCATCGACAGTCCCAGCGACAGCAAGCCCAGGTATGCATCCGGCTCGCGCGCGAACTCCACGACAAAGCGGCACACCCCGTAGCCTGCCAGGAACAGACCCGCCACCGCGCCGGCCGGGCGCGGCCGCGCGGCGTACCGCCACAGCACGAAGAAGAGCAAAAAACCCTCCAGCGCCATCTGGTAGAGCTGCGAAGGATGGCGGGCGATGCCGTCGCCTGCCTGCGGAAACACCATCGCCCAAGGCAGGCTGGACGCCCGCCCCCACAGTTCGCCGTTGATGAAATTGCCGAGCCGACCCAACGCGAGGCCGATCGGCACGGCCGGCGCGATGAAGTCCATGACGCTCCAGAACTGCAGGCGACGCGAGCGCGCGTACAAAAGCATGGCGAGGAGCACGCCGAGAAATCCGCCGTGAAACGACATGCCGCCCTGCCAGAGCATGGGGATTTCGGCCGGGTTCGCAAGGAAGTGCGCCGGCTTGTAAAAGACGACATAACCCAAGCGTCCGCCGAGGATCACTCCCAGGACCCCGAAGAACAGCACGTCGTCGATCATGCGCGCGTTCCAGCCCGACTCGGGTCTTTGTGCTGCCCGCATCCGGCACAGCACCACAAAGGCGACAAACGCCGCCAGATACATGAGTCCGTACCAGCGGATCGCCAGCGGGCCCAGCGAAACGGCGATCGGGTCAAAGTCCGGATGGATCAGCATTGCGGCCGCAAGAGTGTTTGTGGTGCGATTATCTCGCCGAGCCGGCGATCACACCGGGCAAATGCCACGCACGGCATGTTTGCGTGGAGGTTGCGTGCATCGCGACCCAGGACCGCAGGGATTCCTCGTCGTGCAAACAGAACGTCGGCTGGGCACGTCGTGGCAGATGCTGCCTCAGGAAGCCTTCGACGCCGCGCCCACCTGGGCCTGGGCGACAAAGCGCCGCAACGCACCGGAAGGATTGTCGCGCCGCCAGGCCATGCCGATCTCCACCGCGCTTGCCTTGCCGCCGCCCAATCCGCGGTAGACGACGCCTGGTCGCTTCAAGGTCATGAGCGATGCGGGCACGAGAGCGACCCCCATGCCGGCCGAAACCAGGGAAATGATGGTCTGCATCTGGATCGCCTCCTGCGATATGCGCGGCGAGAATCCGGCCTCTGCGCAGGTGGCGATGACCGCATCGTGCAGGCGCGGCGCGACATGACGTGGAAAACCGAGAAAAGGCTCCTGCGCGAAATCGCGCAGCGCCACCAACCCCTTCACCTTCAAGCGCGGATGAGAGGCGGGCAATGCCAGGACCAGAGCTTCGGTCTGCACGCGCCGGTATTCAAGCCAGTGGGCCGCGGGCCCGGCTCCGCCCTTCTCCGTCAATGGCCCGAGCAGGATGCCGACGTCGATCTCCGCGCGCGCCAACGCCTGCAACTGCACGTCCGTCGTGGCCTCGCGCAGAACGAGGCGGATGCCGGGCCAGGCCTGCGCGAAACGCCTGAGCAGGCGCGGCAAGAAGGAATAGTCGACAATGCTCACGAACGCCAGGGTCAGTTCGCCCCGCTCACCCTCGGCGGCGCTGCGGGCCGTGCGCGCCAGGCGCTCCACCCCCGCCAGCAGGGCCTTGACCTCGGGCAGCAGCGCTGCCCCGGCATCGGCCAGCGCGACACGCTTCTTGTCGCGTTCGAACAAGGCCACCCCCAATTCTTGCTCGAGGCTGCGGATCGCGCGTGACAAGGGAGGTTGCGCCATGGACAGGGCCTGGGCCGCGCGACCGAAGTGCAGGTGATCGGCGACCGCGGCGAACTGACGCAATTGTCGGAGCTCCATATCGATACCTCTAGGGTATTGAAAAGTTGACTTTATTGTATTGGAGGTTTTATACGGCTTGCTCTAAAGTACCTGTCCTTCCCCTGTCGAGAGATGTTCCATGGCCGAGCAGAAACCCCTCAACTGGCGTTCCCGCACCATCACCGGCGGCATCAACCGCAGCCCCAACCGCGCCATGCTGCGCGCGGTCGGCTTCGGCGATGCCGACTTCGACAAGCCCATCGTCGGGGTCGCCAACGGCCACTCGAACATGAACCCGTGCAACGCCGGTATCCAGCCGCTGGTCGATCGCGCCATGACCTCGCTGCGTGACGCCGGCGCCATGCCGCAGGTCTTCGGCGTGCCGACCGTGACCGACGGCATCGGCATGGGCACCGAGGGCATGAAGTATTCGCTGGTCTCGCGCGAGGTCATCGCGGATGCGATCGAGACCTCGGTCAACGGCCAGTTGATGGATGGCGTGCTGGTGGTGGGTGCCTGCGACAAGAACATGCCGGGCGGCATGATGGCCATGGCGCGCATGAATGTGCCGGCCATCTACGTCTACGGCGGCACGATCAAGCCCGGCAGTTGGCGCGGCCAGCCGGTCAATCTGGTGTCGGCCTTCGAGGCGGTCGGGGCGATTTCGGCCGGCAAGATGTCCAAGGAGGATTACGACGGTGTCGAGCGCAACGCCTGTCCGACGCACGGCGCCTGCGGCGGCATGTACACCGCCAACACCATGTCGTCATCGTTCGAAGCGCTCGGCCTGTCGCTGCTGGGTTCGTCATCAATGGCCAACCCGGACGGCGAGAAAGCGGACAGCGCGGCGCAGTCGGCCAAGGTGCTGGTGGAGGCGATCCGCAACAATATCCGGCCGCGTGACATCATCACCAGGAAGTCGATCGAGAATGCCGTGGCCCTCATCATGGCCACCGGCGGCTCGACCAACGGCGTCCTGCATTTCCTGGCCATCGCGGCGGCCGCCGAGGTCGAATGGAGCATCGACGACTTCGAGCGCATGCGCAAGAAGACCCCTGTGCTGTGCGATCTCAAGCCCTCGGGCCGCTTCATGATGACCGACCTGCATCGGGTCGGCGGGGTGCCGGTGGTCCTCAACATGCTGCTCGCGCACGGCTGCCTGAACGGCGACTGCCTGACCATCACCGGCAAGACCATCGCGGAAGAACTGGCCAAGTGGAAAAAGGAGCCGGATGGCGAAGTCATCCGCCCCTGGAACAACCCGATGTACGCGCAAGGGCACCTGGCGATCCTCAAGGGCAACCTGGCGCCCGAGGGCTGCGTGGCCAAGATCACCGGGCTCAAGAATCCGTCGATCACGGGGCCGGCGCGAGTCTTCAATTCCGAGAACGAGACCATGGAAGCGATCACCGCCAACAAGGTCAAGGCTGGCGACGTGGTGGTGATCCGCTACGAGGGCCCCAAGGGTGGTCCCGGCATGCAGGAGATGCTGGCGCCGACGTCGGCGCTGATCGGCCAGGGTCTGGGCGATTCGGTCGGACTCATCACCGACGGTCGCTTCTCCGGCGGTACCTGGGGCATGGTGGTCGGACATGTCTCTCCCGAAGCGCAGGAGGGCGGGCTGATCGCGCTCATCGAAGAAGGCGATTCCATCACCATCGACGCGCGCAGCCTGACCCTGTCCTTGAACGTCGCCGACGACGTGATCGCCAGGCGCCGCGCCGCATGGAAGGCACCGGCACCGCGCTATACGCGCGGCCTCATGGCCAAGTACACCAAGCTGGTCGGCCCGGCAACGCGCGGTGCGGTGACCGACGGCGCCTGAGCGGGACACCGCGACCGCCCCGGGGCGGTCGCGGCGCACAACGGCTGAGGCCTACTGCATGAATTCGCCGCGTGCGTCGATGATGCTCATCTCGACGTATTCGACGCCGGTTCGGTCGCGCGGCCCGTAGGAGATCGACAAACCGCCCAGATCGAAGTCACGCAATCCTTCGAGCGCAGCCACCAGCGTGGCGCGCGTCGGGTTGCGACCGGCCCGGCGTAGCCCTTCGACAAGGACTTTCGCCGCGGCGAAGCCTTCCATTCCCGCGTGCGACAGCACGACGTCGCCCTTGCCTGCGGCGAGCTTCCTCATCTCGCGCGCAATCGCGGCGCCCGAGCTGGCCGGATTGGGAAACACCTGCGTCACCAAGACGCCACGCGCATTCGCGCCCAGATCCTTGATGAAGGACTTCGCGCTGTTGTTGGAAATCGCGACGAATTGCGACGTACCCGAAGCCGCGCGCACCCGGTTGACCAGATCGGCTGCATTCTTGCCAGAGGCAATCAGCATGACCGCCTGTGGAGAAGCCTTCAACACTTCCTCGGCAGGTTTGACCATCTCCACCAGCGTTCGCTCATAGACCACCGTGACCGCCGGCTTGAGCCCGAGTTGCGCCATCTTGCGGGTAAAGCCCTCGAGGCCGTCGCGACCGAAAGAGTCATTGACATGCACGATGCCGATCTCACGCACGCCCACCGAGTGAAGATGTTCGATCGCCTTCTCGACCTCGGTCTGGTACTTCGCGCGCACGTTGAAGATGAGCGGGTTGACCGGCTGATGCAGCAGCAAGGCGCCGGTGGACGGCGCGATCACCGGAACACCCGCAGGGCCGGCGACACCCATGAGTGCCTCGGTATGCGGCGTTCCGCGCACCGCGAAGAAGGCCAGCGGCGCGTTTTCGACCAGTGCCTTCCTGGCATTCTCGGCAGTCAGCTTGGGATCGAACCTGTCGTCCAGAGAGATGAGATTGATGCGGCGGCCGAGGATTCCACCGGCGGCATTGACGCTGTCCAGAAAAAGCCGCGCGCCGCGCGTCATCTCGGCCACGGAACCTGCGACCGGCCCGGTAATGCCGGCACTTTGCACCACCACGAGGTCAGCGCCGGCCGGCGCCTGCGCGAGTGCCGGCCAGGCCAGTCCCGCTGCCACAATCTGCAAGCAGAAGAGCACGAATCTCATCGACTTCCCGCCCCTGGAAAAGCGACCATCATAACTCGGCCATGGCGCCGGAATGCGACAATTCGTGCCTGACCATTCTTCGCATGGATTGCCATGAACCGCCCCAAATTCAACGCTGTGGCCATCGAGAGCGCGCTGCGCGACGGTGCCAGCCGCACCCTCGAGGTCAACCTGCTCGACGCCCGCGGCAACACGCAGACCGTGGTCTTCAATCACGCGGCGATATCGCACCTCCTGGGCGCGGTGATGCAAAAGCGCATGGACGATCCGAGCAAGGACTTCTTTCTGGACGAGGCCATCCCGATCGCCGGGCTGGGACTGTTCAACCTTCCCGACGGTCATGCCGGCGTCCGGCTCTACATGAATCCGCAGGAGGTCTTCGACATCGCCTTCGCGCCTGCCACGCAGAACGAACTGCGTGGCGTTTTTCGCGCCATCGCCGACCTTCCGCCCGCGCCCATGCCGCCCGCCGCGCAGAACCCGGCAAGCCCTTGAGCGCACCACCCGTTCGCTCCATGACACGGCGCATTCACCATTGAGAATTCGCCTTACGAACGCGAACAACGCGGCGTTCCTCGGCGTCACGCTGGGTTTCGCTGCGATCGCAGCGGCGCTCGTCCTGGGCTGGTATGGCCAATGGCGCGAGCCGGACTGTCAATCGCTCCCGGTGCAAAGCGTGGCGGCGGCTGCGGGCGACGTACGCGCCGTGCAGGAGCAGGAAGCCTGCGCAAGCACCGACCGGCTGGCGACGCGCGTCACGGTCAGCGGCGGACGCTTCGGCCCGGGTGGAACGGTGTTCGCCACCGAGAGCGGCGATGCGCTCGGCGCGATGTGGACAGGTCAGCGTACCCTGCCGCTCAAGCTCGTGTGGGAGTCAGACGCGGCGCTCGCGATTTTTCACCCAGCACATGTCGCACCGATCGCCCAGCCGCCGCTGGCGGGGCTTTCCGTGCGACTGGTCGCCGTGCCTCCTTGAGATGCTTGCTACTTGCGCAAGTTGAGGGCGGTCCCGAGACGCTCGTAGAGCTCATATTGCTCGCGCGCGAATTTTTCGGTTTCGGCCGAGGACCGGATCGCGGGAATGCCGCCAAATCCGGCGTTGCCCTTGAGCCACTCCGGGTCCTGCGCCAGTCGCCGCAGTACATCGGCCCACTTGGCCGTCACTTCAGAGGGCAGGCCCGGCGGTCCGTATAGCCCGCTCCATCCCATCACCTGCTCCAGGGGAGCGACTCCCGATTCACGCGCCGTCGGGATATCCGGGTATTCCTTCAAGCGTTCGGCGGTGGTCGTTAGCAAGGCGCGCATCGCACCACCCTTGATCTGTCCGCCCAGGGTGGTCAGGTTGTTGCACAGGAACTGAACCTGTCCGGACAGGACCGCCGCCGTCGCTTCACCCCCGCCCTTGTAGCCGATCATCTCGGCCGAGCTCGACGGCAGGTTGACCGCACGCATCATCACCTCGACCGCCAGGTGCTGCGTCGTGCCGGGTCCTGCCGTCGCATAGTTGAGCTTGCCCGGCTGCGCCTTGAGGGCATCCAGCAGATCCTTGAGAGTGCGGTGCGGAGAATCACCCTTGACCACGCACACCACCGGATTGAATTCCAGCAGCGAGAGCATGCTGAATTCGTTCCATTTGTACGGGGTCTTGCTGTCGAGCGCCGGGGTGATCGCCTGCGATCCGCCGCGCGCGATGAGCAGGGTGTACCCGTCCGGAGCACTGGTGCGCACGCGCATCGAGCCGATCGTGCCCGAGGCGCCCACGACGTTCTGCACCACCAGCGGTTGCCCCATGAACTTTGCAGCTGCGGCGGCCAGGTTGCGCCCAGCCAGGTCGCTATCGCCGCCGGCGGCAAAAGGGGCGATCAGCGTGATCGGCCGGTTCGGGTAGCCCTGGGCGCTCACGGCCGTACCGGCAAAACCCAGGACCAGCGCCAGCCAGGCGGTGAGAGGTCGGTTCAACATGCCATCTCCTTCAAGGAAAACCGTTCGGGGAAGCCGATATTACCGTCCGGCAGCCGCCGGCAACAGTCCCGGATTGGCTAGAATCAACTGATGCTCGATCAGCGCGCCCGCACGCTCCTCAAGACCCTGGTGGAGCGCTACATCGCCGATGGCCAGCCGGTCGGCTCGCGGGCGCTGTCGCGATTTTCGGGATTGGACCTTTCGCCGGCGACCATCCGCAACGTGATGGCCGACCTGGAGGACCTGGGCTTCATTGCGAGCCCGCACACGTCGGCGGGCCGGGTTCCCACGCCGCGCGGCTACCGGCTTTTCGTCGATACCCTGATGACGGTACGGCCGCTGGACGAAGCCGCGACGGCGGAAATGCGCGGCCACCTCGTGCCGGACCAGCCGCAACGCGTCATCAGCAGCGCCGCGCAGTTGCTGTCCGAACTGTCGCACTTCGCCGGCGTGGTCATGGCGCCCAAGCGCCAGACCGCATTTCGCCATCTCGAGTTTCTCAACTTGTCGGAAAAGCGCATCCTGCTCATCCTGGTCACTCCCAACGGCGATGTGCAGAACCGCATCCTGTTCACGGATCGGCCGTACACGCAATCGCAGCTCATCGAGGCGGCCAACTTCATCAACCAGCACTACGCTGGGGTCGAGTTCGACGAAATCCGCACCCGCGTCCGCGACGAACTGCGCGAGCTGCGCGAGGACATCATGCGCCTGACCCAGGCTGCCGTCGAGGCCGGCGGCCAGGCGTTGGCCGACAGCGGCGACCGCTACGTGCTGTCCGGAGAAAAAAACCTGCTCGACGTGGCCGACCTGTCTTCCGACATGGAGCGCCTGCGGCGTCTGTTCGACATGTTCGAGCACAAGACCGGCCTCATGCAACTGCTCGAAATTTCAGGTCGCGCCGAGGGCGTGCAGATCTTCATCGGCGGCGAGTCGACGCTGGTGCCGCTCGACGAAATGAGCGTGGTTACCGCCCCTTACGAAGTCGACGGGCGCATCGTCGGCACATTAGGCGTGATTGGACCGACGCGCATGGCATATGAGCGGGTGATTCCGATCGTCGACATCACCGCGCGCCTGCTGTCTTCGGCATTGTCAGGCCACGGCGAACCCGGTCGCTAGGCGCATGCCCGCCAACCGCGCCGAGTACCGCCACGGCAGCGCGCCCCGCCTCGGGGTGCTCATCACCAACCTCGGCACGCCGGACGCGCCGGACGCGCCCGCCCTGCGACGCTATCTGCGGCAGTTCCTGTCGGATTCCCGCGTGGTGGAAATTCCGCGGCTGCTTTGGTGGCTGATACTCAATCTCATCATCCTTCCCTTCCGGCCGGCCCGCTCGGCTGCCAAGTACCGATCCATCTGGACCGACCAAGGATCGCCCCTCAAGGTGCATACCGCCCGCCAGGCCACCATGTTGACCGGTTACCTGGGCGCGCGCGGCCTGCGCGGTATCGAGGTCGCTTATGCGATGCGCTATGGTTCCCCTTCAATCGCAGAGGGCCTCGACGCCCTGCTGGCGAAAGGCTGCGACCGCATGATCGTCGTACCGCTCTACCCGCAGTACGCCGCGTCGACCACTGCCAGCACCTTCGATGCGGTCGCGGCCTGGAGTGCTCGGCAGCGCAATCTCCCGGGCATCGATTTCGTGCGCAATTTCCACGATCACCCACGCTACATCGCGGCGCTTGCCGCGTCGCTGCTTGCGCACTGGGAACGTGAAGGCGGGCGACCCGATGTGCTGGTCATGAGTTTTCACGGCCTGCCCCGCTACACCCTGGAGCGCGGCGATCCCTACCATTGCGAATGCCACAAGACCGCCCGGCTATTGGCCGACTCCCTGGGTCTCGCTCCGGAGGCCTGGCGGGTGTGCTTCCAGTCGCGCTTTGGCCGCACGCCCTGGCTCACCCCGTACACCGTCGACACACTGGCAGAACTGGGACGCGCACGCACCGGGCGCGTCGACGTGATCTGCCCCGGGTTTGTCGCCGACTGCCTGGAAACCCTGGAGGAGATCGCCATCGAAGCCCGCGAAACCTTTGTTGCCGCCGGCGGCGGCAGATTCACCTACGTGCCATGCCTGAATGAGAACGACGCCTGGTTGCATGCCTTGGCCGAAATCGTCGCACCGCATGTCTCGGCACTCTCACGTCCCGAACCCACGGCGGCCGACCTGGACCTCGCGCGGCGGCGCGCGCTGGCGCTGGGGGCGAGCCAATGAGCGCGTGGGCCGGACGCGAGGCGCTCGCCGCCGACGACAATGAGGACAGCCGCAAGCTTGCCTCCCTGATGCTCAAGCGCGCTGGCTTCACCGTGCATCAGGCGGAAGACGGCGCCCAGGCCTTGGCCTGCGCCAGGAATAGTGCGCTCTCGGTGATCCTCATGGACCTGGAAATGCCGGTCATGAGCGGACTTGAGGCGATACGGGCAATACGCGCCGAGGCAGCCTCGCCAGGTGTCAGGATCATCGGCCTGTCGGCCCACGCTGATCAGCGGGCGCGCGACGAATGCCTGGCCGCGGGCGCCGACGATTACCTGGTCAAGCCTCTGCGCGGCGCGGAGCTGACGCGCATCCTCGAGCGGTTCATCGGCGCCGCGTAACTGCCGCGGCAGGTGCCGACCGCATCAGGCTCCGCCGATGAGACGTGTCGGGTGCGCCACGCCGCCGGCGATGCGCACCACGCCGAGGAAGCACCCATCCTCCGCGTAGGCGCGCGCTGCCGCGACATCGGCCGCGTCGACAGGAATGCGCTGGCCCAGGCACAGGCGTCGCGCGAGGTCTGCCGCCAGCACCAGTCGCGGCAGCGGCTGCACCAGGGAATCGACCGGTAGAACGCATGCGTCGCGCGCCGCGGGGTCGAGCGACTCGATGTGCGCAAGCGAGACTGCCCCGCCCAGCCCCAACGGGCCGACCTGCTCGCGCCGGAGCGCCGCGAGATGGGCCCCGCATCCCAGCCGCGCGCCGATGTCTTCCGCGAGCGTGCGCACATAGGTACCCTTGCTGCACACGACCCGAAAACTTACCGCATCGCCATCGCGGCCAATCCATTCGAGTGCATCAATGCGCACCGTGCGCGCCTCGCGTTCGACCTCGATGCCGGCACGCGCGTAGGCGTACAACGGCCGCCCCCCACGCTTGAGTGCAGAGTGCATCGGCGGCACTTGCTGGATGACCCCGACAAATTGCCGCAGCGCGACGCGCACATCCTCATCGGACACCTCCACCGGCCGGGTGGCAAGCACTTCGCCTTCGGGGTCGCCGGTCGCGGTCGTGACGCCCAGGCGCATGACGCCTTGGTAGGTCTTGTCGGCCTCCAGGAGCCCCTGCGAGAACTTGGCAGCCTCGCCTAGCGCGACCGGCAGCAAACCGGTCGCGAACGGATCCAGCGTTCCGGTATGGCCGGCCTTGTCGGCATTGAAGAGACGCTTGACGATGCCCAGGCAGGCGTTCGAGGTGATTCCGGCAGGCTTGTCGATCAGCAGCACACCATTCAACCGCCGACGCGGCGTACGCAGACTCAATCGCCGGCCCGTGTGGCGTTGGCCGCGTCGATCAGGCGTGTCAATTCGATGCCGCGCGTGAGGCTGCTGTCGAAACGAAAGTGCAACTCGGGCAACTGGTGGATGCGGATTCGCTTGCCCAGCTCGGCACGCAGGAATCCGCTCGCGCGCTTCAGTCCCTTCTCGATTCCGGCCAGTTCCGATTGATCGGTCATCGAAGTGAAGTAGACCGTGGCATGGGCGTAGTCCGGCGTGACCTCGACCGCGGTCAGGCTGATCATGCCGACGCGGGGATCCTTGAGTTCGCTCCTGATGATCTCGGCGAGGTCGCGACGAATCTGCTCGGCGACGCGCTCGCTGCGACCGAATCCGCGGTTCTGGTGGCGCGTCGCCATTGATTCCCGCCGGTCAGGCAAGTGCCCGGGCGACTTCCTGGACCTCGAAAATCTCCAACTGGTCTCCCACCGCGATGTCGTTGTACCCGCGCAGCGACAATCCGCACTCGAACCCGGCCTTGACTTCGCGCACGTCGTCCTTGAACCGCTTGAGCGAATCGAGTTCACCGGTCCAGACGACGACGTTGTCGCGCAGGAGTCGCACCGAGGCGCCGCGCCGCACCAGCCCTTCCTTGACCATGCAGCCGGCCACGGCGCCAACCTTGGTGATGCGAAAGACCTCGCGGATCTCCACTGCGCCGATGACTTCCTCACGGCGCTCGGGAGCCAGCATTCCGGAAAGCGCGGCCTTGATCTCATCGACCGCGTCGTAGATGATGTTGTAGTAGCGGATGTCGACGCCGTTGCTCTCGGCCAGCTTCTTGACGGACTGGTCGGCGCGCGCGTTGAAGCCGATGATGACGGCTTTCGACGCGATCGCCAGGTTGACGTCCGAATCGCTGATGCCGCCGACGGCTGCATGCACGATCTGCACGCGCACCTCGGCGGTGGAAAGCTTGCCAAGCGCCTGCGCCAGCGCCTCCTGCGATCCCTGCACATCGGTCTTGAGAATCAGCGACAGGGACTTGACCTCGCCCTCGCCCATCTGCTCGAGCATGTTCTCCAGCTTGGCAGCCGACTGACGCGCCAGCTTGACATCGCGGAACTTCCCTTGCCGGAACAATGCGATCTCGCGCGCCTTGCGCTCGTCAGCGATGGCCATGACCTCCTCACCGGCAGCTGGCACGTCGGCCAGCCCCTGGATCTCGACCGGAATCGACGGCCCGGCTTCGGCGATCGAGCGCCCCGTCTCGTCGAGCATGGCCCGCACCTTGCCATAGGTCGAACCGGCCAGGACCATGTCGCCGCGCTTGAGCGTGCCGGACTGCACCAGGATGGTGGCTACCGTACCCTTGCCACGGTCCAGGCGCGATTCGATCACCAGCCCCTTCGCGGGAGCATCGCGCACCGCTGTCAGCTCGAGCACCTCGGCCTGCAGCAGCACCGAGTCAAGCAACTGGTCGATGCCCTGGCCGGTGCGCGCCGATACCGGCACGAACTGCGCGTCGCCACCGTAGGATTCGGGAATCACCCCTTCGGTGACCAGTTCCTGGGTGACACGCTCGGGATTGGCTTCGGGCTTGTCGATCTTGTTGATCGCCACTACCATCGGCACGCCCGCCGCCTTGGCGTGGGCGATCGCCTCCTTGGTCTGCGGCATGACGCCGTCGTCGGCGGCGACCACCAGGATCACGATATCGGTGGCCTTGGCGCCGCGCGCGCGCATCGCCGTGAAGGCCTCGTGGCCCGGCGTGTCCAGGAAGGTGATCATGCCCTTGCTGGTCTCGACGTGGTAGGCACCGATGTGCTGGGTGATTCCGCCGGCCTCGCCCGCTGCCACGCGGGTGGCGCGGATATGGTCCAAGAGCGAAGTCTTGCCGTGATCGACGTGGCCCATCACGGTCACCACCGGGGCTCGCGTCTCGGGCTTCGCGTCCGGATTGGCTTCGGTCTCGATCAGGAACGCCTCGGGATCGTCGAGCTTGGCGGCGATCGCCTGGTGCCCCATCTCCTCGACCACGATCATGGCCGTATCCTGGTCCAGCACCTGGTTGATCGTGACCATCTGGCCCATCTTCATGAGCGCCTTGATGACCTCGGCCGCCTTGACCGACATCTTGTGTGCCAGGTCGCCCACGGTGATGGTCTCGGGAACATGGACCTCGCGGACAGTCGCCTCGGCAGGCGCGGCAAAGGCAGTGCCCTCTTCGGCATGCGACTGGCGTCCATGGCGCTGCTTGGGACCGCGCCAACCGGAGGCGCCACCGACGTCACCGCGGGTCTTGATGGCACGCTTTTTGGCGGCTTCGTCGCCCTGCCAGGCGACTGCCCCGAGAACAGCGGTCTTGGCCGGCTTCTTGGCGGACTTCTTCTCATCGCCGGGCTTCGCCGCCGGCTTGTGCAAGGTGCCTTCGGACAACGCAGACCTCGCTGCCGCTTCGGCGGCAGCTTTTTCGGCCGCGGCCCGTTCGCGATCGGCCAAGGCGCGGCGTTCGCGTTCCAGGCGCGCTGCGGCATCGGCTGCCTGGCGCTCGCGAAGCGCAGCGCCGCGCGCCGCCTCGGCCTCGCGAATCCGGCGCTGGTTCTCGTCAATCACATTGATCGGGCGCTGCGGGGCGGCTGCGGGATCCGCTTCCGCCGGCGGTTCCGGTTCGGCAACAGCTTGCACTTCGGGCTCGGCGACCGGAACCTCGACAGCCGGCGGTTCCGGCTCGGGTGGTGCTTCGGCGACCGGAGCGGGCGCCGGCGCCGGCTCGGGCACAACCACCGGCTCGGGCTCGGGAGCGACTTGCGCGGCAGGGGACTCGACCTCGACCTCGGGTTCCGAAGCCGCGGCCTCGGCATGCGGGTCGCGCTGCACCAGCACACGCTTCTTGCGCACCTCGACCTGGATGGTGCGCGCCTTGCCGGACGAGTCGGACTGCTTGATCTCGGAGGTCTGCTTGCGCGTCAGCGTGATCTTCTTCTTCTCGGCCGGCACGGCGCCGTGGCTGCGCCTCAGGTATTCGAGCAGGCGCGCCTTGTCCGCCTCGGTCAGAACGTCGCCGGGCGAGCCCTTGTCGACGCCGGCGGCGGAGAGCTGTTCGATCAATGCCGTATCCGGCATCTTGAGTTCCAGCGCGAACTGGGCGACGGTGGTGGTAGCCATGACTTTCTCTTTTCGATCGGTGCGCGAAGGGCGAATCCGGGTGCGTAACCGGTGAGCCCTACTTGGCTTCTTCCTCGGCGAACCAGTGTTCCCGCGCCTTCATGATCATGTTCCGCGCGACAGCTTCGTCCATCGCCTGGATCTCGACCAATTCGTCGACGGCGAGCTCGGCCAAGGCATCGCGCGTCTTGACGCCGGCCTTGGCCAGTTGCGCGGCGAGTTCGCGGCTCATGCCCTCGAGACCGAGCAGATCCTCGCTGACGTCGCCGAGCGACTCCTCGGAAGCGATCGCTTCGGTAAGCAGCGCGTTGCGGGCGCGCGTGCGCAATTCGTTCACCGTGTCTTCGTCGAAGGCTTCGATCTCGAGCATCTCGTTCAAGGGAACGTAGGCGACCTCCTCGAGGGTCGAGAAGCCTTCGCCAATGAGGATGTCGGCAACCTCCTCGTCGACGTCGAGCTTTTCCATGAAGAGCGCACGCGTCGACGCGGTCTCGGCAGCCTGCTTGGCGGTCGACTGCTCGACGGTCATGAGGTTGATTTCCCAGCCCGTCAGCTCGGAGGCCAAGCGCACGTTCTGGCCGCCGCGCCCGATCGCGATCGCCAGGTTCTCCTCGTCGACGACCACGTCCATGCTGTGTTTTTCCTCATCGACCAGTATCGAGGAAACCGCCGCAGGCGCCAGCGCGCCGATGACGAACTGGGCCGGATCGGCCGACCAGATGATGATATCGACCCGTTCACCGGCCAGTTCGTTGGTCACCGCCTGCACGCGCGAGCCACGCATGCCCACGCAGGTGCCGATCGGGTCAATGCGCCGGTCGTTGGTGAATACGGCGATCTTGGCGCGTACGCCGGGGTCGCGTGCCGCCGACTTGATCTGCAAGAGGCCTTCCTCGATCTCCGGCACCTCGAGCTCGAAGAGAGCCTTGATGAACTCCGGCGAGGTGCGCGACACGATGACCGCCGGGCCACGCTGGGTACGATCGATCTTGTGGATGTAGGCGCGAATGCGATCGCCGACGCGAAAGGCTTCCTTGGGGATCATCTGGTCGCGCGGCAGCGCCGCCTCGACCCGACCGGATTCGATCAAGATGCGGTGGTTCTCGACGCGCTTGACCGTACCGTTGATGAGCTTCTCGTTGCGTTCAAGGAAGTCGTTCAGGATCTGGTCGCGCTCGGCGTCGCGGATCTTCTGCAGGATGGTCTGCTTGGCGGCCTGGGCGCCGATGCGACCGAACTCGATCGGTTCCAGTTCCTCCTCGATGAAGTCGCCGATCTGCACCTCCGGGTCCTCGTCGCGCGCGTCGGTGATCCCGATCTGGTTATCCTCGTTTTCCAGATCGGGCTCGAAAACCACCTGCCAGCGACGAAACGCCTCGTGTTCGCCGGTCTCGCGGTCGATCGTGACACGCACGTCGGCCTCGCCCTTGAAGCGCTTCTTGGTCGCCGAGGCGATGGCCTGCTCTAGCGCCCCGAACACCACATCCTTGGCGACGTTCTTTTCGCGCGCCAGCGCGTCGGCCAGCATGAGGATTTCCTTGCTCATTTCCCGCTCCTGAAATCGATCACCGGCACCAACCTCGCTCGATCAACCTGCGCGAAGTCCAGCACCAGGGTATTGCCGTCCACTTCCAATGCAGCTTGCCCATCCACGAAACGCGCGATCCCGCGAAAATTCCTGCGCGACCCATGCGGCCCGCCGGGCGCCACACGCATCTTGACTGTGGCTTCCTGCCCGGCAAACCGCTCAAAATCCTCCGGCCTGGAAAGCAGCCGGTCCAGCCCCGGGGAAGATACTTCCAGCCGGTCATAATCCACGTTCTCAACCGTCAGCGCGTAGGACAGCTGCCGGCTGACCTTCTCGCAGTCTTCGACAGTGATTTCAGCGCCGCGCCGTGCCGCCGCCCCGCGCGACCGATGATCAATGAACACCCTGATCAACCTGCCGCGCGGACCGCGCTCGACCTCGACGAGTTCATAACCCAGGCCGGTGACCGTGGCTGTGACCAGCGCAACTACATCCATGACCGTTCCGCCGACGACAAAGCGCCGCCCACAAACAAAAAATGGGCGCAATGCCCATTTTTCTAGAAAGCCGGAACAGGTAACGCTGCGCCCTGTACCACCCCCCGTCGAAGCCGGCCACCCGCGACTCGAACCATCAGGGCAGCAACGACCTCAAAGCCTTGAAATGTTAGCAGATTGTCGCCCAAAGCGCCAGTGCCGCGCGCCTGTCGCCACATCTGCCATGGTCAACCGCCCTCGCCCCCTTCGGGCGGAACGATCTTCAGGCGCGAACGGCGCCGCACGATCACCGTCGTCGGCGGCGTCGGGGCGGGTGGTTCATCGTCATAGCGACGACGCGGCTTGGCCGGCCGGCGACCATCGAGGGTCAACTCGCCACGCGACAGTCCACCGCGCCCAGTGCCGCCGCGACCCGGCCCGTTGCGACCGATACTGCCACGCTGGGGATCGAAGCGCCCCGGGCCGCCGCGCTTCTTGCCCGGCCCGCGCCCTTGACGCTTTGCCGCCTCCGGCGCACCGGGAATCGCCGGCGGGCCCCCGCGTGTCTTCTTCGCGCCACGCCGTCCGCGGCCCGGCGGCGCGGCGACTGCGTGGTTTGTGCTGGGGCCACGCTTGCCGCGCGCCGTCTTGCGTGCCTTGTCAGCTCCACCCGGGCGGCCGGCTCGAACCACCGGTGCGCCGTCGGCAGCGTCCAAACCGCCACCCTTGCCGGTCGGCGCATCGCGCAACAAGTCCTTCACTTCGGCAGCCGTCAGCGGGCGTGCCTGACCTCGATGCAGAGAGCGCGGCAGCGACAACGGCCCGAAGCGGGTGCGGATCAGGCGCGACACCATTGCCCCGACCGCATCGAACATGCGTCTCACCTCACGGTTGCGCCCTTCGCGGATCATGACCCGGTACCAGCGATTGATGCCGACGCCTTCGTCGCTGAATTCGCCCTCTTCGAGCTTCATGAAGCGCGCAGGCCCGTCGTCAAGTTCAACGCCATCCAGCAGCGCATCGGTCTGCTCGTCGGTCAGCTCGCCGACCACACGCACCGAATATTCGCGCTCGACCTCATAACGCGGATGCATGAGACGGTTGGCGAGTTCGCCGGAATTGGTCAGGATCAGGAGGCCTTCGGTGTTGAAATCCAGGCGCCCGACAGATATCCAGCGGCCCGACTTCGGCGCCGGCAGGTTGGCAAATACCGTCGGCCGGCCCTCGGGATCGTCGTGGCTGACGATTTCGCCCGCTGGCTTGTGGTAGACAAGGACTTCCGGCGTCTCGCGGCCGCTTTTCAAGCGAATCGCACGGCCGTCAACCTTGACCACATCTCGGCGCGTGATGCGCTGCCCCAGCGTCGCCGTCTTGCCATTGACGCTGACCCGGCCGGCCGTGATCGCATCTTCCATGTCGCGCCGCGAACCCAGGCCGGCTTCAGCAAGCAGCTTTTGCAGCTTGTGGTCGTCTCCAGCCCCGTCCGGATCCGCCGGCCGCGCCGCCTTGCCGGATGAAGAAGGGCCGCGCGGTGCCCGACCGCCGGTCCCGGCGACGCCATCCTGAACGGTACCGGATGCGCCGCCAGGAGCGGGGCCTTGTGCCCCGTCTGCTGCAGCGCCATCCGCACGCACCTGCTGCTTTGCCCCACTGCCCTTGCCTCGACGGCGCCCGCGACGGCGACGCTTGCCGCTGCCGCCCGGGGGCGCGGAGTTGCCTCCCGCGACCGCGGGGTTGACCGCGGCGTCGCCCGCACCGTGCGCCGCGCCAGGCGATGGCTCGCCTGATGCGGCTGGCGTTGCTGCGGCCGGCGGAGGCGCGTCCGGAGGATCGGACTCAGGCAGCATCGGCTAGGTCCATCACTTTCTCCATCTCGGCCAACGGCGGCAACTCATCCAGCGATGCCAGTCCCAGGTCGTCCAGGAAACGACGCGTCGTGCCCAGCAGGGCAGGCTTGCCGGGGGCGTCTCGATGACCGAGGGTATCGATCCAGCCCCGCTCCTCCAGCGTCTTCAGGATTTGGGGCGAAACCGCGACGCCGCGAATTTCCTCGATGTCGCCACGCGTCACGGGCTGGCGATAAGCGATGATGGCAAGGGTCTCGAGGACCGCGCGCGAGTAACGCGGCGCCCGGTCGGCATTGAGCCTGGCGAGATAAGGCCCGAACTCGGGGCGCGACACGAAACGCCAGCCTGACGCCAGAACGGCGAGCATCATGCTGCGCCCGCCCCATTCGGCGCGCAACTCCTCGAGCAGTGCACGAATGGTATCGGGCCCGACCTGCGCTTCGAAAAGTCGGCCGAGATCAGTGACGGTGAGCGGCGTGCTCGAAGTCAGCAACGCGGCTTCGATGACGCTCTTGGCTTCAGAAGTATTCACGCAGCAACAAGGTGCGATCGCGCGACGCGGCCGCTGTATGCATCCATGCGAGTCAGGGCGAACAACACCCCCCTGGCCGCGGAGCAGGGCTCCGCCAATCTCGCGCGCTGCCTGACTGACAGGCGCAGAGGTGAAGATAAAACATTTGGATTATATCACCCCGCATGCCACCTGGCCTGCGGTGCGAAAAGGCCTCACCTGCCTCCGGCGCCGTTCGCATCGCTGCCGTGCGGGTCGCGGCCGGTCCCTTGACCCACCGGATCGCGGCCGGCGCCGGGAGGAATTCAATGCATGGCAGCCATCGGCGGCAAAGCACGTGTCACGACAATCTCGCTGCCGTTGTCCATGTACTCGACCGATTCGCACAGCTTTTCGACCAGATTGATGCCGCGATCGGTGCGCCTGAACAACGAGGCTGCATCGAGTTTCCAGGCCTTGGAGTCGAACCCCTTGCCGCTGTCCTTGACCCTGACCCTGAGCTTGGTGCCGGTATCGGTCTCGACCCGCGCGATGTCGATCGCGATCGCGCCATCAGTGAGCGCATTGAGACGGCGCTCGCGCTCGCGCGTGTAGGCCTGCAAGCCGTTCGACTCGGCCTTGAGCCCCGAATCGAGTTCCAGCAGGCCGTGATCGAGCGCGTTGTTGAACAGTTCCGAGAGCACCACGAAGGTCGACTTGTCCAGCGCCCCGACCGGATCGAAGCGCGCCAGGAATTCCTGCAGGATGGGAACCACCTCGATGCGTTTCAGGCGTTCGGCGCCGACCCGCAGCCGCAATTCCCAGTCGCCGCGCGGCGCCAGGGGCGCTGCTTCGACCAATTTCTGCACTGCCGTGGTTGCCTCCCCGCTGCGGCGCCGGCGTGCGGCTTCGGCGGTACAGTCGATCAGGGCAAGCGTCACGTCGTCGGCCGCGCTCTCGCCCGCCAGATGCTCCACCACCGCCATGCGCGCCGCCTCGAAGCGTGCTTCAGGCGCGGCTTGCGCAAGCGCCGCGGTCAATCCTGACTCGCCGAAGGCGCGCCCGTTGCCGTCGAAGGCCTCGACAATGCCGTCGGAACACGCGACGATCTGGGCCTCCTCGATGAACGGGTGGATCTCCGGCTGCGCGTCGATCTCCTCGCCCGCGACCACGCCAAGCGGCAAATGCCGGCTTTCGCAGCGGGCCAGCACGCAGCCGGCCGCATCGAGGATCAGGCAGGGCGGGTTGCCGCCATTCCACACCTCGATGCGATCCTCGATCACGTCGACGTTTATGAGCGTCGCGGCGACGAAGCGGTGCGACGGCAGGTCGCGTCGGATCGTATTGTTGAGTTCGGTCACCAGCGCCGGCAGGCCAAAGCCCTTGTGCGCCATCGCCTGGAAGGCGCGGCCGAGCGGCAGTACATTAAGCGCCGCGGTCAGGCCGTGCCCGACCCCGTCGGCCAGCAGCACCTTGAAGGAGCCGTCCGGCGAACGTTCGGCCATGACGATATCGCCGGAGAACTTGAAGGCCGGCGCATTCCACACCTTGAGGACCTTGCCATGGTCGCTCTGGATGGTGAGGAGCTTTTTCATGATCTCGCGCGCGGTGCGGTTCTCCTCCTCGGAGGTGTCATGATAGTTCTGCAATTCGGCGATCTGGTTCTGCATCTGCCGGTTCACCATCGTATAGCGCGCGGCATTGGCGATCTGCGCTCGCAGGATGGGTTCGCTGACAGGCTTGGGAATCAGCGCGTCCGCGCCGGCGGCGATCGCTTCCCCGATCTCCTCCGGATCACGGCTCGCGGTGACAAACCAGATCGGTACCCAGCGCGCCGGATCGGCGGCACGCAGAAGTCGGGCACACTCGCGCCCGCCCATTCCGGGCATGTGCAGGTCGAGCAGAACGAGGTCCGGCCGCTCGTCAGCATAGATCTTGAGCCCGGCCTCACCATCCGCGGCATGCAGCGCTTGATGCCCCGCAGACTGCAGGATGGCGCACAGGTATGCCGCATGCGACGGACTGCCGTCGATCACAAGCGCGTTCAGGCGCGCCCTGCCCTGGTCGGCTTTGACGTCCATGTCCCCCCCTAGGGCCCTGACTAGTGCAGCGTGAAGAGCTTGTCGAAATTCGCGACCTTCAAGACGTCGCGAACGGTCCCGGCACAGTTGGCCAGGCTCACCTGCTTGTTCTGCGCCTTGCCCTTGTCGCGCAGGAGCAGCAGCATGCCCAGCGCGGAACTGTCGAGGTAGTCGACCTCACGCAGATCGACCACGACCTCCGAGACACCACCCGCGGCGAGCGCCTGCTCGTATGCCTCCTTGAAGCCGCGGTGGCAGGTGAAGTCGAAGCGACCCTTGAGAGCCACCCGCGCGCGACCCTGCTCCTGATTGACGTTGACATTCATTTCACGACTCCCTTTCTTCTTGGCTACCTGCGGAAAATCAGACGCGGTTCACATGCCGCCCGCCGCGTTCAACGCACGCCATCACGCGCGCGGCGATTTGGTCCAACGGCGCCACCTCCGAGGCTGCGCCCGCTGCTATCGCCTTGCGTGACATGCCGAAGATCACGCACGATGCCTCATCCTGCCGTCGCTCCGTCCTTGCCCATGCCGGTCAGCATGACGCCGACGATTGAAGGGACCGCCAGTTCGGCACCGGAGAGAAACAGGACCTCCACGAAGGCTTGTGGCGGTTGACCGGAACAGTGTCGGAAAGTGCGGTGACATAGTTGGACTCGTTGCGCTTGAGCGGCAAATCATGGCTTCCCGGCGTGATATAGACATGCCCGGGCAGCACCCTTTCGCCACCCTCCGCCTCCTTAACGGCAAGCGGGCAGGTTTTATTGAGCCTTTCCGCGGAGCTTTTCGTGAACCCGGCCGGCATGTGCTGCCCGATCAGGATCCCCGGCGCGTCCGGGGGCAGCGCCGGCAGGACTTCGCGGATCGCCCCCGTGCCGCCGGTCGAGTCCCCGGTCAGGCGCCCCCGCTTGGTGCCGCCGAAGCGAGCGCCGGAGGCGACGGGCGCAAACCGTGCCGGCTTGGCCGGGATCGAACGGGCGATGCGCACACCCGCCCGCGCGGCCGCACGGATCTTGTCGGTGATCCCTCGGGCATAGTCAGCCATGGTATTGGAGACGTCGAGCTTGGGCCTGGGCTTGGCCAGGAAGTCGACCGCACCCAGTTCCAGCGCGCGCATGGTCGCCTCAGCCCCTTTCTCGGTGGAAGTCGAGATCATCAACACCGGCGTGGGCTTCAACCGCATCAGCTGATCGAGGAATGCCAGACCATCCATGCGCGGCATCTGGATGTCCAGGGTCAGCGCATCCGGATTGAGGCTCTTGATCATGTCGCGCGCAACGATAGGATCCGCCACCGCGCCGACGGCTCGCATATCCGGCTGCGCGTTGACCTTGCGCGAGAGCAGGTTGCGGATGAGAGCCGAATCGTCGACCGCAAGAAATCTTGTCTTTTCCATGGCTACTACTCTTGTCGCAATCATGCAAAAAGGCCGACTTCGCCTCCAGGCGCTTCGCGTTGCGGCGTCAGGGCGCGCACGCAATTGTTCTCGCGGCGCTCAATGATGTCCTGATGCAGCTTGCGCAACCCGCGCACTTGCGCACGACCGGTGGTGGAGAACATGTCAACCTTGCGCGGCCAGGCATCGAGCAGAATGGACGCGAGGACCGGGATTTGCTCAGTGGCCCGGAGGTGCGTCACGACCTTGGCGTTGCGCCTCGACATGCCGAACAGGCCGGATCTGCTCTTGCCACGATTCGGCAGCACGAAGTGGTTCAAGCCGCCGACCTTGCGCACCGCATCCCACAGGAAGACGGAGACGCAGGAGCCGCGAGGGGGACGATGACCATTTCACGTCCGGACGCATGGAACCCGCCGCGCAGGACCTTTGCGCCCTGACAGCCGAACTGCGGATCGCGAAACTGTTTGAGGCTGGCTGCCGCTTGCTGATGGCGCATCGTTTCGTTTGCCTTCGCGCATTCAGGAGTTGCCCGGGCGGCCGGCGCTCTTGCATGCCGCGGCCGGAGCCACTTGGTAGACGGTCTTGCCGAGCAGGCGAAAGCTGTCCCTGGCCTCGGAGTAGTTCTCCGAATGGCCCACGAAGAGCAGCCCGCCTGGATTGAGCAGCGGGGCGAACCGCGCTACCAGTGACAGCTGCGTGGGTCTGTCGAAGTAAATCATGACGTTGCGGCAAAAAATCGCATCAAAGCCGGGGCGTACGGGCCACTTGCGCGTCAACAGGTTGAGTTGACGATAGGTGACGAGTCCGGCAACCTCGGGACGGATCCGCACGCGCCCGGCATAGGCGCCGCTTCCGCGCAGGAAGTACCTGCGCACGACTTCCGCCCCCAGGCGAGCCACTGCCTCGTCGCAGTAGGCGCCGGCCGCCGCGGTCTCCAGCACGGTGGTGTCGATGTCGGTGGCCAGAATGCGCGCCGGCGATGTACCGCCACCGGCAGCCTTGAGTGCGGTCATGGCGATGCTGTAGGGCTCCTCGCCGGTGGACGCTGCGCAGCACCAGATGTTGATGCGCGGCTTGGCGCGTAGCGACGCGAGGTGCTTCTCGAGGATCGGGAAGTGATGCGCTTCACGAAAAAACGAGGTCAGGTTAGTCGTGAGTGCATTGACGAAGTCCTGCTTCTCGGCGCCACTGTCGCCTTCCAGCCAGTCGAGATAGTCAGCGAAGCTGCGTTTGCCGGTGGCGCGCAAGCGCCGCGCCAGCCGGCTGTAGACCATGGTCTGCTTGTTCGGGTTGAGCGCGATGCCCGCTTCGCTCCGGATCAGGCGGCAGACGCGGTCGAAATCGTCGGCCGACATGGCGTACTCCAGCCCAGCCTCGTTGGCGGCAGCATCGTTCTGGACGACTCGTCCGGCAGCACGTTCCGAGAATTGCTCCTTGCGCATCAGCTTCCGGCCCGATCAGCGCCGACGCGAAACGTGCCCGCGGCATAGGCTAGCTCCTGCGACTGCTCGTCCATCGATTCCACAGCTGCCACCGCCTGATCCACCGAGGCAGCGTTCTGCCCGGGGATCCGCACCATCTGCGCCACCGTGTGGTTCACCTGCTCGATCCCGGCGCTGCGCAGGGTCAGGTTGCGCACCTCGGTGGCGACGACAGCCAGACCACGCCCCTGTTCGCCAGCGCGCGCCGCCTCTACCAAGGCGTTCATGGCCAGGATGTTGGTCCGGGACGCGATGTCGTCAATCACGCTGATGATGTCACTGATCTTCTTCGATGCCGCATCGATCGCATGCAGGGTTTCGACCACCTGCCCGACCGCGACGCGAATCGAAGAGGTTTCAATCACCTTGGCAGGGCGCGCCTTGGGGTTGGAAGGCGCGACAGCCGGCACGCCAATACCGCGCGGCGCCCGTGCAGTCGGACCACCCGACGATGGACCACATGCCGCTATCCCTCCGCCGGATGCAGGGGTGGAATCGAAAGCCGTGAAGAGCCCATAGGCGCCGTCCGGTTCTTCATCAATCGGCCCTGTCACGACGGGCACCGGGGAACCCGACGACGCCTCGAACAGGCCCAAGGCGGGCGCTGCCGGTACCGCGCCGACCGCGCCCGGCACAATGACCTCGAAGCGCGCTTCGAGGTCGACATGCACAGGTTTGCCCTCGCACAGGTTGCGCAGCCGCGCAAAAAGGCCTGTGACCTCGGGTGTGGCCGCTCCGCTTCCTTGGTGCACAGCCAGTTGCACTTTGAGGACGTCGCACGATTCAAGCAAGGCATCGACGATGGCATCGCTCAAGGGCACCTCGCCCATGCGTACCCGTTCGAGGAGGGTTTCCGCCTCGTGCGCCAGTTCAGACACGTTGGCCAAGCCGAACATGCTCGCCCCTCCCTTGATGGAGTGCGCGGCGCGAAAGACCGCGTAGAGCATGCCTTCGCCTGGGTCGGAGGTGTCGATGTCGACCAGCAGCGACTCCATGGCGGCCAGGTGTTCATCGGCTTCATCGAAGAAGATGGCATGGAACTGCCGCATGTCGATGCCGGCAATTGAGGAAGTGTCGGTCTGCATGTACATGCCTTGGACAGACCAATACCACGACGCTAGTGCAGGACCTTCTTGACCACGTCGATCAGCCTGGCCGGGTCGAACGGCTTGACGATCCATCCGGTCGCGCCCGCCGCGCGCCCCTGTGCCTTCATCGCGTCGCCAGCTTCGGTAGTCAGCATCAGGATGGGAACCGATCGGTAGGCCGGCAGCGCACGCAGTGACCTGATCAGGGTGACGCCATCCATACCGGGCATGTTCTGGTCGGTGATGACCAGGCCTACCGTGTCGGCTTTGGCTTTGGCTTTGGCTTTGGCCTTGGCCAGGCCGTCGTTGCCATCCTTGGCCTCAATGACACCGTAGCCGGCCCCCTTGAGCGTGAACGCCACCAATTGTCGAATCGCTGCTGAATCGTCTACCGTGAGTACCGTTTGCATTCGTGCTCCTTGAGGTTTCGTGCCGCATCGCTTGCCTAGAAGGGTTCCACGGCGCCATTCGACGTGCCGGTCGGCGACACCGGGTTGTGCGTGGTACGCGACAGCGCAGCGCGGTCGACCACGCGCGGAGCCTGATCCCCCGGCGCGCCTGGTTGCGTCAGGGCCTCGACCACCGAGAGGCGGGAACCGGTGTGCCCGATCAGTTGCGTGGCCAGGTCCCGGAACTGCAATACGGTGACTGCCGACTGCACCGCACAGGCCACCTGTTCGGTGATGCCGTCGATTTCCTGCGCGCCGACGCCTATGCGTTCGTTGACCTCGCGGATGTGCTGCATGGCTCCTTCGGCCCGCTGCTTGGCGGCCAGCGAATCGACCATGTCATGCGAGGCCAGTCGGTGAATCACTTGCTCCGCGCTCTGGACGGAGGAGTGGATGAGGCCGATGTCGGCACGGATCTGCTCGGAGAACTCGCGCGTGCGGTCGGACAGGTTGCGCACCGCGTCGGCGACGACTGCAAAGCCGCGCCCCGCCTCACCGGCGCGCGCCGCCTCGATCGCCGCGTTCAAGGCAAGCAGGTTGGTCTGCCGTGAGATGCCGTCGATCTCCCCCAGGACCTTGAGGGTGCGGCCAACATGCCCCTTCACGGCATCCATCTGGTCGACCAGGCCCATCGCATGACGACTGGCCTCGATGGTTCCTTCCACAAAACCGCTCAACATGTCACCGGTTTCAGTCACGAAGCGGCCGATGTTCATGGATACGCCTGTACTGCCGTCGTCCTGCATCGCGCCCCGCGCGATGTCAAGCGCGATCTTGCGCTGGCGTTGGCCCAGCTGCCCCATCTGGTCGAAGCAGGCGAGCAATTTGCCGCCCGCTTCGCCGATGATGGAGCGCAGTCGCTCGAGGTCATCGCGCGCGGCCCAGCACTGTTCGCGGATTTCACTGAAATCCAATTGCGTGACGGGTGACGGCAACGGAGCCGCCGGCTCCTCGATCGCCCCGGTTTCGGACCGTGGCCCGGGCGCAAACCAGACCGCCTCGGCCCGGAGCAAGGCGGCCAGGAGGGCAGGGATTGCCGCCAGGGCGAGTACGCCGCCTTGCCAGCCGGCCAAGGTGGCAAGGCCCACGCCGACGCATCGGATAGTCCAGTTGCGCAGCCTCATTCGCAAATGCCTCACGTTGATTAGAATGCGCGCTCGGTGGGCACTCCAAACGCATCTTGCGATTATTTCCGGCAAGAGAAACGTCACATCGCGCAAGCAACGGCGGAATACACCCCCAACTTCTGCTCAAGTTCACGCCACATGACCGACGCGAATCTCGGCATCACAGACCGTTTCAAGACGCTGATCTCCCAGGGCGTCACCCGCCAGGATCCCGGCGTGCGCCTTTTGTGCGTCGAGGACGAGGAGGTCGATTTCGAGCTCATGCAGATGGCGTTGCGCCAAGCCGGGCTTGCCCATTCGGCCCGGCGAGTCGAAGATGAAGCAAGCATGCGCGCGGCACTTGCGGACGGGCATTGGGATGCCGTCATTTCCGACCATAACCTGCCGCTGTTTTCCTCAGCCGCGGCGCTCAAGGTCCTGCGTGAAGCGGAACCGGACACGCCATTCCTGATCGTTTCGGGGGCTATCGGCGAGGACGCCGCAGTCGCGGCCATGCAATCAGGTGCCGACGACTACCTGATGAAGCACAGCCTGAAGCGTCTGGCGCCTGCCATCGAGCATGCCATGGCCTCGGCTGCCGCGCGCCGCCAGCGCCGCGCGACCGCCGCCGAACTGCGCGCATCGCTGGACTACCTGCGGACGCTCGTGACCGCGTCGCCGGTCGGCATCATCACCTTGAACGGCGAGGGACGCGTTACCCTCTTCAATGCGGCCGCCGAGGAGATTTTCCAGATTTCCCGCACTACGATCATGGCAGACCCGCAACCGTTCCGTCTCTCGGAAAATCGCGCCTCAGTGCGGCGCCTGCGCGAGGCGGTCCGTGCCGGCCCGGTGCGCAACCTCGAGGAGGTCTGGTTGCGCCGCGACGGCGAAGCGCGCGACTTTTCCTTCTCCGCAGCCAGCCTGGGTGCCGGGGTCGAATCGGGGGTGGTCGTATTTGTCACTGATGTTTCCGAGCACAAGAGAGCCGAACTGGCGCGCCACGAGACCGAGACCCGCTTTGCCGCGATCTCGGCCAACCTGCCCGGCGTTGTCTTCCAGATGCTGGCACGCCCGGCGCAGCGCACGCTCCTCGTGCCCTATGTCAGCGCCGGCGCCACCCCGCTTTTCGGCATCCCGCCCGAGGCCTTCCTGGCCGCACCGGAGAGTTTTGTGGAGTGCGTCGTCGCCGAGGACCGTGCCGACCTGCAGGATGCGGTCGAGCAGGCCGTGCGTCAAAGGGCCGTGCTGGAAGGGCAGTGGCGCGTGCGCCGCGCCGACGGCACGCTGCGCTGGGTGCAACTCTCGGCCAGCGCACGCGAGGCGGGCGGCGGTAACTGGCTGTTCGACGGCATCATCACCGATGTCACCGCGCAAAAGGAGATCGAGCAGGAACTGACGCGCTCGCGCGAAGAGTTGCGCCAACTGACCGCTCACACCGAGACGGTCAAGGAAGAGGAGCGCCGCGCTGTGGCACGCGAGATCCACGACGATATCGGCTCCACCCTTACCGGCATGAAAGCCGATCTCGCCTGGCTTTCGCGGCGCTTCTCCGGCGATGCTGACGTGATGGCGCGCATCGAAGGCATGAAGCTGCTCGTGGACGGCGCGGTCCAGACCGCCAATCGCATCGTGCAGGAGTTGCGCCCGGGCATTCTCGACTACGGTATCGCACCGGCGCTCGAATGGCAGGCCAAAGACTTCGCCGACCGCACCGGAATCAAGGTAAGCTTCGAAACCAATGACGAGGAGCTATCCCTCGATCTGGAACAGTCCACGGCCCTGTTTCGAGTCTTCCAGGAATCGCTCACCAACGTGTCCAAATACGCCGGGGCGGCCCGCGTCGAGACCGAACTCTTCACGACCTCCAACAGCGTCACTCTCGAGATCCGGGATGACGGCGCCGGTCTGACGCCTGGCGACCTCGCCAAGCCGGCGTCCTTCGGCGTGCGTGGCATGATGGAACGTGCGCGTGCCTTGGGCGGGTGGCTGGACATCAACGGTCCGCCGGGACGCGGCACGACGGTCATGCTCTCCATCCCGCGGCGCCGCCCGCAAACCCAGTTGGAGTTCACGGAGAAATCGGAATGATTCGCGTCATGGTCGCCGACGACCACGCCATCGTTCGCAAGGGACTGATCGAGATCGCCCGGGAGAGCCGCGAGATCGAGATCCGCGGGGAGGCCTCCGAGTACAGCTCGCTGATGCGCCTATTGCGCGATGACGTGTGCGACGTTCTGTTGCTCGACATCGCCATGCCGGGCAAGAACGGGATCGACGTCCTCAAGGTCGTGCACGAGCAGTTTCCCAAGACGCGCGTGCTCATCTTGTCGATGTATCCGGAGGACCAGTACGCAATCCGCGCCCTCAAGGCCGGCGCGTCCGGCTACCTGACCAAGGACAGCGCGCCTGACCGTCTGGTCGAAGCCATCCTTACGGTGGCCAGGAACAAGAAGTACATCACAGCCAAAGTGGCAGAGATGCTCGCAACCCACTTGGTTTCCGACTCGGCCGCCTCACCGCACGAGGCGCTCTCGGACCGTGAGTTCCAGACCATGCGCTTGATCGCCTCCGGCAAGCAGCTGTCGCAGATTGCCGAAGAGTTGTCGCTGAGCCCCAAGACGGTCAGCGTCTACCGCGCACGCGTGCTGGAGAAGATGCAGCTCAAGAACAACGCCGAGATCACGCATTACGCGATCCGCCACGGGCTGGTCGAGTAGGCGCAAGACGCGGATCGGCGGCGCACCGGAGATCGCCGCACCGCGCTAGGAGCAGATGAAAGCGCCCTTCAAGGAATGGGGCGCGATGCTACCGTCGCACGAACGACATTGCCGCGACCAAGGTACTCGAGCACGGAAAAACTGACCATGCGCGACATCGCGATGCCGCGTCCGTGGCTGTCGAAGGCACGCTCGGGGTCCATCTCCATGTATCGCTGCCAGTTGAACCCAGCCCCCTCATCCTCGATGATGAAGCTGATGCCCGAGTCGGTACGCGCTACCTTGACGAGCGCGCGACGCCCCGCATACTCGGGCAGCGCCAGGCGCCGCTCGACCTCATCACGCCAGGCGCAGCGTTCGTTCAGATCCGACTTCTCGCGGTAGGTGATGCCGAGGTTGCCGTGCTCGATGGCGTTGATCATGAGTTCGGTCAGGCCCAGCACCACCTGCCCCGGCTCGGGGCAGGCGCCCGCCAGGAAGCCCGCCAGGCGGCGCGCCTCGGCAAGCGTGCGAAACTCGAATTCGGCCGCGACGAGGGAGCGAGGATCAGGACGATCATCTACCAGAGCGATGCGGTTGCGGCGCTGCTCCAGAGCGGCTTCGACGATCGCCAGCAGGACTTCACGCTCGAACGGCTTGGTCAAGTAGTAGTGCGCCCCCTGGCGCAGGCCTTCCGCGACCTGTTCCTTGGCGGCTGCCGCAGTCTGCATGACAATCGGCAGCGCCGCGAAACGCGCGTCGGCGCGCACCTTGGTGAGAAGTTCCATGCCGTTCATGATCGGCATCATGCGATCGAGCAGCACCAAATCGAACCCGGCCGGATCGGCATCCAGCAATTGCCAGGCCTCGGCGCCATTGCAGGCCTGAACCGTGTCATAACGCGCGTCGTCCAGGTGTTCGGCGAGGATTTCCAGATTGAACGGTTCGTCGTCGACCAGCAGTAGGCGCGCGCGGTCTGCGGACTGGGCGCAACCTCTTGTCATCACGGTATTCATGGGAACTCCTTGTTCAATCGATAATGGTGGATTCAGCCGTCGCAGCTTCGATGGGCAGTGCGACCGGCAGGCACACGCGAAAGATTGCACCGGGCGCGGGGGGGAGATTGTTGGCCGCGCGGATCGAGCCACCGTGAGCGGCGACGATCTCGCGGCAAATCGCCAGCCCCAGACCGGTCCCGCCAGCGCCGGTCGTGGTCTTGGACGATTGCACGAACTTGTCGAACACCGCTTCGAGCTCGTCCTCGGGAATGCCGATCCCGGAATCACGCACGCTGATCTCCAGCGTATCCCGATCAGTGGCCGACATGCCGCAACAGACCTCGACTGCGCCGCCCTGCCCGGTGAACTTGACTGCATTGGAAAGCAGGTTGCGGATCACCTGCGACATGCGTAGTCCGTCCAGGGAGACCCGCGAGGGACACGAACCGCGATGGGTCTCGATCCGGATGCCTTTGGCGCGTGCCAGGGCCTCGACTTCCTCGACCGCATCGTCGATGAGATCGGCCAGGACGACCGGTCTGCGCCGCATCTCCATCCTGCCAGCTTCGAGCTTCGACAGGTCCAGGAGAGTGTTCAGGAGTTCAAGCAGGCGCGTTCCGCTCTTCTTGATGTTGCCGAAATAGCGCATGAGCTTGTCGCGTTCGACACGATCGCCCCGCTCCACGCCGAAGCTGGCAAAGCTCAGGATCGCATGCATCGGGGTGCGCAACTCATGCGACATGTTCGCGAGAAACTCGCTCTTCGCGAGGCTGGCACGCACGGCGACTTCACGCGCTGCCTCGGCCTCGCGCCTGGCCTTCTCCAGCCCGACGGTGCGTTCGGCCACGAGCTCACTCAGGTGGTCTCGATGACGGTGCAGCTCCTCTTCGGCCAGCTTGGCGGCATGGATGTCGCTGGCCGTCCCCGAAGTCATGCTGGGTACACCGGCCGCGTCGAAGCTTACGATGCCGCGCAGGCGCAGCCATCGATACTCGCCAGTGGCGTGACGCATGCGGACATCCCAGGTCGCGCTCCTGCGATCGTCGAGCATGCGCTGGGTCACCCGCATATGCTCAGCCATGTCTTGCGGATGGATCAAGGTCAGCCACTCATGACGTGTTGTCGGCAAGTCGTCGCGCGGCAACCCCAGGATCTCGCCGAACCGGTCCGAAAGGAAGAACTCGTCGGTGGCGAGCGTGCGTTCCCAGACGCCGTCGTTGGAACCGTCGACCGCGCGCTGAAAGCGCTGTTGGGCAACGCGCAGCTCGGCCTCGGCTGCGAGGCGCCTGGCTTCGGCCAGCCGCCGATCATGTACGTCCTGCAGGGTGCCGGCACAACGCATCTCGCCCGCGGCATCCAGATAGACGCGTCCCCGAATCGCGTGCCAGCGCTCTCCCGACGCTGCGCTTTTGACCAGCACTCGCTCGTCGAGAACCTGCCGACTTCCGCTCATCATCGCGGCGAGCTCCCGTTGCGCGAGATCTCGATGCGAAGGTGCGAGGAAGTCGAAGAACGAACGCCCGATGCAGTCCGCGACCGGGAAGCCGGTGCGCCGCTCCCAGGTCGGGTTGAGCAACAGGATGGTACCTTCGCGGTCGAGTTCGAATATCGCGTCCTGCGCGTCCTCGAAGATGCGGCGATACTGCTCTTCGCTGAGGCGCAGCGCCTCTTCGGCCAATTTCTGCGCCGTGATGTCCCGCCCGACCCCGCGGTAGCCCGCAAACGCGCCGTCAGCCGTAAACATTGGTGCACCGCTCATGGATCGCCAGCGCACTTCGCCGCCCGGCAGGCGTAGCGGGCTCTCAAATTCGCGGAACGTCTCGCGCCGCTCCAGCGCTTGGCGCAGCATTCCCCATTGATGATCGTCAAGCATGCTCAAGGGGTTTTCCCAGGGACGTACTCCGACTGGTGCCGCAAGCCCGCGCCCGACCGCGTCACCCGACACCTGTGACATGCGAAAGTCAGCGTCCATCTCCCAGAACCAGTCGGAAGACAGGGCGGTCAGGTCCCGGAAGCGCGCCTCGCTTTCCTTCAGGTCCTCATCCAGCTGGCGCGCTTCGGTGATGTCGCGCTCGATGGCGACGTAGCGTTCAAGCCGGCCAAGGTGATCGAAAACCGGCGCTCCCTCGACCAGGCACCAGTAGGTCGAGCCGTCCTTGCGGTGATTGAGGATCTCGGCGGCAAAGGCCTGGTGCTCCACCCGCGCTTGCTGCAGGCGCAGGTCAGTGGCGCGGTCGGTTTCGGGCCCCACCAGCAACTGGCTTGGCGTCTGGCCGCGGGCTTCGTCCAGAGCATAGCCCGTGCCTTGCTCGAACGCCCGATTGACCCATTCGATTCGCCCTTCGGCATCGGTGATGATCACGAAGTTGCCGGTGTGGCGCGCCACGGCCGACAGCATGCGCGCCTCGCTTTCGCTCTGCCTCAACGCTTCGATCATCTGCTTGCGCGTCGCGATGTCCTCGACGATCCACCATCCCAGAAGCTGCTCCTCGTCGCCAGCCACAGCGCGGCTGCCAGCGTCGCCGATGGCGACGCCCGATACGCGCACGGGAACGGCACGCCCATCCGGTGTCGCGTATTCCTTCTCATAGCCCTGCGCCACGCCTCCCGCGGCAAGCGCGGCGTAGGCGCGCGCATCAGCCTCCGTCTGGCCGGCGCGGCCCAATTCGGACTCCTTCAGTCGCACCAAGGCCTCCTGATCGCGTCCGACTATGCGACAAAAAGCGGGATTGGCGCGCGCCAGTCCTCCATCCTCGCGCAGCAACGCCAGGCCCAGTGGGGCCCGTTCATACAGGACGTCAAACTGGCGCAACAACGAAGCCAGCCGCCGATCCGACGCATCCCGTGCAGCGCGCGCCTCCGCCAGGGATTCGAGCATCCGGTTGAAACTGCTGCCGAGGTCGCCGATCTCGCCAGCGGAGCGCACCACGAGGCCAGTGGCAGGCGCCGTTCCAGCCGTCACCCCGTCGATGGCGTCGCGCAGGCGCGCTAGCGGCGCCAGAAGGATGGTGATCAGCCACCATGCCGCGAGCCCACCCGAGACGGCCAGCAGCAGCGCATACGCGACGATGTCGCGGCGTTGCACCGCCAGACTCGCGCCCGCTTCGTTGCCGGGATAGGCGACGACCGCCAGCCAGTTTGTCGCAGCGACGCGCTTGAAGGAGTACAAGGTCGGCTGTCCGGCCAGGTTGACCCCATAAGCTGTCCCTTCGAAGCCAGCACGGGCGCGATCAAGTGCAGGATTCTGTCCCGGCGGAATGGAATGCAGGACATGGCGCGCATCGTTGTGTGCTACGACGACGCCATCTTCAGTGACGATCTTCAGGTACCCGCCGGGTCCGGGGTCGCCATTGACCGCCGGGCCGAGAAAGTGCGGCGACGAAAGTCGCATCGCGACTCCGACGAAACCCAGGAAATCGTTGTCCGCACCCACCGGCACGACCATCATGACCAGAGGTTCCCCGCTGAACCGGCCCCTGAGCGGCTTGGAAACGACAAGCGCCTCACCTGCACGGACGCGTCGCATGTAGTCGCGGTCCCCAAGATTCGCTCCGACGCGGCCGCGGACCATCGGATAGTCAGCCTGGACTATGCCGTCAGGCGATAGCATGACCACGTCGGCGATGGCGGCGTTGACCTCGCCGAAGGCTGCCAGGCGTTTGCTCAAAAGCTTGTGTTCGACCGGCCCCTCGCGTGCGAGGGCCGCCGCGAAGCGGATGAGAGAAGCCCGTTGCAACTCCACGCGCGCCTGCACCTCTCCGGCCATGCGCAACGCCACCGCCATCTGCCGTTCGGCGAGAGCCGCATGAAACGCCTGATCGGCGTGGCGTGCATACCACCAACCCGGCAGAGCAATGATTGCCGCCAGCAGCAGCGAAACTGCCAAAGCAATGCGCGTACGCAGCGACCAGGATACCCACGAGCGCGTCATGCCGCCGCCTCGATCTCGGCCGCCGCATCGCGAGCCGCGGCAACGACAGGCAAGCGGCGCGGCAGGCACACCGTGAAGACCGCGCCAGTTTGCGGCGCTGGAAGGTTGGACGCGACAATCGAGCCTCCGTGCGCTTGCGCGATCTCGCGGCAAATGGCCAGCCCCAGCCCGGTACCTCCTGCGCCAGTCTTGGTCTTGGACGACTGCACGAACTTGTCAAACACTGCCTCGAGCTCCGCTTCCGGTATTCCCACCCCCTCATCAATGCAGCGCAACTCAAGCAAGCCATCGTCGGCGACGCTCGCCGACAGGCGCACACGACCTCCTACCGGGCTGAACTTGATCGCATTCGCCACGAGGTTTCGCAGCACCTGCAGAATGCGAGTCGGGTCGCACTCAAGACTCACGGCGGGTTTCGGCGTGTCGACTTCGATGCGCAGGCCGCGCGCCTGCGCCAAGGCCTCGAACTCATCGATACATCCCGCGAACAACCGGTCAACCTCCACTTCGCTCTTCGACAAGGTCATGCGCCCGGCCTCCAGCTTGGCCAGATCGAGCAGATCGTTGAGAAGCTCGAGGAGCCGCGAGCCGCTCAGGCGAATGTTGCTGAAGTAGTGCTGGAGCTTCTCGCGCGGCGCTTTGTCCGCCTTGGTCTGCCCGAAGTCCGCAAAACTGTTGATCGCGTGCATCGGTGTCCGCAATTCGTGCGACATGTTGGCAAGGAATTCGCTCTTGGCGCGATTGGCGCGCTCCGCCTCGGCGCGCGCGGCTTCCAGGCCCGCCGTACGTTCGGCGACCAGTTCGGCCAGGTGATCGCGGTGCCGGCGCAGTTCGGCCTCGGCCGACCGCACCGCACTGATGTCGCGCAGCACCGTGGTGTGCAGGGGAGCGCCGCCGCCCGCATCGCGATGGGTCAGCACAACCTGCGACACCGGCAACGTCCTTCCGTCAGGCGTCACGATTTCGGTCTCGCCCGACCAGAAGTCACGCTCTTCACCATCCGCGCCACCGAACAGCCGATTTACGCTCGAGCGTGCGAACAGACCCGCGACCGCGAAGTCCCCGGCCGCCATTCTTCCTGTCGGGTCGAAGACGGCGCGCGCGGCCGGGTTCAGGTAGGTCGGATGGCCCTCGGCATCGGCGGTTACAACCATGTCCGGCGACAGCTCCAGGATTTGCAACTGCCGCGCTTCACGCAGGCGCGCCTGCTTTTCGTCATGGACGTCGGACATCGACCCGGCGATGCGCGCCGCGCGATCTGAACCGAAAACCCGCCCACGCACCCGAAACCAGCGATAGTCCTCGTCTTCCAGCCGCATGCGCAGGGAAAGATCGAGGACGCCCCCCACGTGGTGCGCGCGCTGGAACTCGGCCAACGCCGCAGCACGATCCTCGGGATGCGAGCGATCGATGACCCAGGTTGCCGGCTTCACCGCGGCGTTCGCCGAGGCGCCCAAGAGTTCCATGAAGCGCGGCGAAAGGTGAGCCCGCCCGGCGCCTACGTCGAACTCCCAGACACCATCGCGGGTGCCGGCGACCATGCGCTCAAAACGCGCGCGGCTATGCTCCAGATCAGCAGTCATGCGTCCCGCAAGCGCCAGCGCGCGAGCGCGTGAGCGCTGCAGGAGCAGCACCAAGAGCTCAGCCAATAGGCTCACCAGTGCCCCGCCGGCCCACAACACCATCTGGGCATGCATGCTTTCCTCGATCGCGTAGCGTTCATGTGCACCCGCCTGCAAGGCCCAGATACGACCGCCGAAGCTTGTGACCCGCTCGACCTTGTGAAAGTCCTCGCTGCCGGCAGACTGCCTGCCGGACAGGTGCTTGTGCAGTTCAACGTCCGACCCGGCCGCAGACCCGCGATCGACCAAGCTGAAATCGAAGCCGGGCTCCACGCCGCCGAACATATTCATGAAGAAGAGGTCAGTGCGCACCAGCAACACCACGGCGCGTTCCACTCCTCCTGCTGCCTGCGGTTCAACGCGCGACGCAAGCGCGAAGCCGCGTGCCTCGGCCGCCAACCGCTTCGCCCCCAACGGATAGGAAATTTCTGCGGAGAGACTCACGCCCGGCCGTGAAGATGCACGGCCGAGCGCACCGACAAGCGCCGGCTCCGCCGCCAGTTCCATGCCGCTGGCAAGTGCCGGCAAAGCGCTCGCCGTTTCGAAGCGAAGCACCCTGTACCGTCCGGCCGGATCCCGTTCGACCACGCCAAAGCCGACGATGTCACTGCGCATATCGCCCATGCCGACCGCGGCGGCCAGGTGCCTCCATCCCTCGGCGTCGCGCAGCTTGTCTTCGCGCAGCTGCCCGACCGCCTGCGCCATGGTGCCAACCAGGGCAGCGTCGCCTTCGATCCGGGTCTGGACACGGTTGGACAAGGCACGCACCTCGGTGCGCAGGTGTTCGCGCGCCCGCTCAACATAAGTCCTCTCGAAACCACTTGCGAGCAGCCAGGTCAAGGCCATCCCGCAGGCGAAAGTCGCCCCCAGCGGCCAGGCTTGTCTCACGACCTGCGTTGTCTTCACTCCCAAGATCGTGCTCACTCGGCCACGCAAACCCGATTCTTGCCGCTCTTCTTGGCCCGGTACATCGCGCCGTCGGCGCGTGCGATTGCTGCCTCCCGCTCCTCACCAGGCTGCCATGCGGCGACCCCGGCCGAGAAGGTGATCAGCACACGCTCGTTGTCGTGCAGGAAAAAGCGCCGCGTCAGCGCACGCTGGACCCGCACCATGATCTCGCGCGCTGCCTCGACGTCAGCATTCGGCAAGAGGATCACGAACTCTTCACCACCGTAGCGTGCCACCACGTCGCCGGGACGCAGCGCCGCGCGAAGCGTGGCGGCCAGGTGCCTGAGCGCCTCATCGCCGGCCTGATGCCCGAGCCGGTCGTTGAGAGCCTTGAAGTTGTCCACGTCCAGGAGTCCGATCGACAACGCTTCACCACTGCGCACGGCCGCGGCCACCGCCACCGTGAACGCCTCTTCCAGGCCACGTCGATTGAGCACTTGCGTGAGCTGGTCTTCGCGTGCATGCGCCCCGGCAGACTCCAGTTCCGCTTCCAGCGCGCGCACCTGCGCTGCACGCAGATCGGCCTCGCGGCGCGCGGCGACCAGTTCATCGCGCGTGCGCTTCAAGTCGTCGCGCGCCTCGCGCGTGTCACCCACCAATTCGCTGATGACTGCGGACAGTTCGGCGATATCCCCTGCCGCAGCGATTTTTTCGGCATGGCGGGTGAAACGGTCGTGATAGCCGTCCGCTGACTCGCCCAAGACGCCGAGACGATCGATCAGGAGACCAGCCATGGACTTCAAGGCGTTCTGTGCTTCGTCGAGGCTGTCCTTGAGAACCGCCTGCCGATGCGCCGCCTCGCGAAAGCCGCGCTCGGCCTCGCGCAGGGCGCGCACGTCGAGCGGCTCCTCGATGAGCCGGTCGGCACGCGCGAGCTGCTCCTTGAGCCAGCGATCCCCGCCGACCGCGCCGATGTTGTCCATGAGCACGCGCAAGAGCGTGAGCAGTCCGCGCACCAGCGCGTCAGCGGATTCGCCGCGCGCCGAAACACTGCGCAGGAAGCGACGCAGCGCGTCGCCAAGCAGCACGAAGTCGCGCACGCATTGCGCACGCCGGGCCTGCGCAGCAAGCGACTCCGCAGCCAGCGCCAGTTCCGGCGCGTGAGAAAGCCTGTCGGTTGCCGCCAGCTCGATGGTCTCCGCCAACAGGTCCGCAGCGGCACGCACCGTAGACGCAGTGCCCTGCACGGCAGGTTCCATGACCTGGGGGGAAGACGGTGCGGCGAGTGCGGCCGGTTCGGCCGTAGCGCCGCCCGCCACCTCGAGAGCGCGAGCCGGCGGCGCTTCGCTCCAGGACTTCACCAATGCGCCCAGACGCTGACGCAGCTTGGCGGAATCGCTGCGCGAAGCATCCAGGACGTGCTCGAACGCTTCGCGCTTGCGCCCCTGCGGCAACCCGTCCTGGCGCGCTTCCCATTGGCGCAGCAGGTCACGCAGAAGCGCGGCCCAAAGAGGACCGTCGGGTTCCGGGGGTGCCAGCGCGATCAGTGCCTCTTCGATATCCGGCCAACGCCCACGTCGCGGGGCCGCTGCCAGGCCCGCGAGGCCGGGCCGCTGCGCCAGCACGGCCACAACCTTCTCGATGACGCGCAGGGCTGGATGGACGCAGTCGTCTCCGGCGAACTCGGAATAGACCCGCGCATAGTTGTCCGGCGTGGGGGCGATGCGCTTGACGGCCAGGGCGCGAATGGTCTCACGCGCCAGTTCAGTGGCGTTGGCGGGGGCGACGCTGGCGGTCATGATGGATCGGCGATTTCGATGGACGGCGCCGCAGCAGGCCGCCATCCGGGCGACGCGGCGACGACGCCGTGACAGTTTCGTATCGGCAGAAAATTGCCAAACTGAACGCCAGCATAAGCCCGGTGCGCGGCCGCGCAGCGGGCAATTAGTGCGCCTTTGACCGGCCAAATCCTGTCAGCAGGAGCCCTAAAGTCCGGCGCCGAACTGCCGATAGAGCACTACCTGTCCTGATGATCTTCCACCGCACCCGACCATGTCGATCCTCATCGTCTGTGATCGCAGCACCGAGTTGGCCACTCTCATCGCCATGACCGGCGCGGCGGTGCCGGACGACCCTGTGCGTGGCTTTTCCCATCCGGCAAGTGCACTGGACTGGTGCGAAAACCACACGCCGGACCTGGTGCTGGTCGACATGCTCATGCGTGCCACCAATGGCATCGAACTGATTCGCCGGCTGCGTGCCCTACCCCATATGGCGGGCGTGCCGCTGGTGCTGCTGCTGCCGCGCGGCTTCGAGCAGGTAGCCGCCAGTGCCTTGCGGCACGGCGCCAGCGACTTCCTGGCTACCCCTGCGGTACAGGCCGAACTTGCAGCGCGGGTCGGCAATCTCCTGGCCCTGCGCGTCGCGCAACTGGCCAGCGGCGCGCCTGGATTGGCGGCAGGTAGCGGATTCGCCGGCCGCGCCCTGGTTCACTAAAAGCTCAAGAACCCGGCCAACGCGCCGTCAACCTGTGGTCAGCCGCACGAGCGGCAGCCACACGGGTCCAGACGGTGTTTCTTCTCCTTGCCAGCGCAGCGCAACGCCGCGCACCTGCCACAGGTCCGCAGTCCTGGTGCGTGCGTCCATGAGACTGTCCGCATTGTTCAAGCACCGGCCGCTGGCCGTGCCGCTTGTCTGCCTCCTGGTCGTGGTGGCAGCCGTGCCGCTGGCCCTGGGGCTGATTGCTGGAGACCGGGCTCTGACAGCGGCGCTGCGTTCGGAAGCACAGCGCAACGCTGACTCGGTCGCGCTGACCGTCGCCAGCCTGGTGAAAAGCGAGGTCCCGCGCCTGGAAGCCGCCGCGCGCGCACTCAAGCAGAACGGCGCCTTGTCCGGCGCGTTCGCGCGCGCCGACGAGGGCGATCGGCGCGCCCTGTCGGGCCTCCTGGCGCGCCTGCGTGTCGACCACGCGGTCGACGTGATCGCCGCCACCGACCGTCAGGAACGCGAGGTGGTTCGCATCGACGGCGCCGGGGCACGTACCAACGCAGACGCCTCGCGCGCGGTCGCGCGCGCCCTGTCCGGCGAGGACTCGATCGCGGTGGAACGCAGCCGTGGTGGCGTGATGTTGCGCGCGTCCGTGCCTGTCTTGCGCAATGGCCAAGTGATCGGTGCACTCACGGTTGGCTCGTTGATCGGCGATGCACTGGCCTCGCGCCTGGCCGAGTCGACCGGCGCCAGCGTCTCGTTCGCCACCGGCTACGGCGTTTGGGCCTCGTCGAGCGGCGGCACGACGACGACACGCGTCATCCAGACGCACATCGACACGGTGATCGGTGACGGACGCGCAGTGGCGGTGGAGCTCCCCGACGCCCGGCGCTTCCAGCTCTACCAGCCGGTCCGATTGCTCAATCAGACCTTCGTGGCCATCATCGACATGGACGCGACGCCCCTGGCGGCGGGCCGCGCTGAGGTACGTAACGGGATTGCGTTCGCCGGCGGGGTCACCTTGTTGATCGCGATTGGCCTGGGCGCCTGGCTGACCCTCTCCCTCACGCGACCGTTGAAGCGCCTGCGCGCCAATGCCGAGGCGACCTGCGCAGCGCATGGCGCGCCGCTCGGGCGCGCGAGCGAAAGCGCAAACGAAATCGTCTCGCTCAAACGCGCCATCGAAACCATGACCGCCGCGCTCGAAGAGCGCAACGCCTCGATCGACGAGGCGCGTCGCGAAGCCGAGCTGCGCAGCGCCGAACTCGCGCAAAGAGAGCGAGAAGCGCGCACCCTGGCGCTGGTGGCCGCCCGCACCGACAACGCGGTCGTCATCACTGACGACAAGGGATGCATCGAATGGGTCAACGACGGCTTCACGCGCATCTCCGGCTGGACACTGGCCGAGGTGGCCGGCCGCACGCCGGGGTCGTTCCTGCAAGGGCCTGACACCGACGTCGGCACGCGCGAGGCGATTCGCGCTGCGCTCGACGCCGGCCGCGGATTCAGCAGCGAAATACTCAATGTCGCCAAGGACGGCCGCGAATACTGGTTGGCGCTCGAAATACAGCCTATCCACGGCCCGGATGGCGTGATCGAGCGCTTCATGGCCATCGAGCTGGACATCACCGAGCGCAAGCGCCGCGAGGCGGAGATGGAGCGCACCGACGCTTTCCTCAACTCGCTCATCGACAACCTGCCGACGATGTTCTACGTGAAGGAGGCGCACGACCTCACCTACGTCCGCATCAACCGATCCTTCGAGGAAGCGCTCGGCATGGACCGCAGCGAGATGCTGGGCAGCAACGACTGGCATCTGTTTCCGTCAGCCTACGCCGACGCCGCCGAGGCTACCGACCGCGAAGCCCTGGACGGCGGACGCATCATCGACATCCCCACGCAGGTGGTGCGCACCGCGCATGCCACCCATCGCATCATGCGCGTGCGCAAGGTGCCGGTCATAGGCGCGAACGGGGCGCCGGCGTTCCTCCTGGGAATCGCAGAGGACGTCACCGAGCGGGTCAGCGCGCAAAAGGCGCTGGAGGACTCCGAGCAGCGCTTTCGACTGTTCGCCGACACCATGCAGGATCAAGTGTTCATCAGCACGCCGGACAACTCGCGGGTCTTCTACGTCAACCCGGCAGTGCAGCATGTATGCGGCATCACCCCGGAAGAACTGTACGACGATCCGCATTGCATGAAACGCCTGGTCCACGATGAGGACTTGGAACTGTTCGAGGTGCGCGAGCGCATGGAACAGGCACTCGAACCGGTCTACATCGAGTTCCGCATCCATCATCGCGAGCGCGGCCTGCGCTGGCTGTCGCTGCAGACCCAGGCACTGCGCCTGGACGATGGCGACATCCGGGTCCACGGGATCTGCAAGGACATCACGCAGCACCGCCTGCAACAGGAAGCCCTGTACATCGCCAAGGACCAGGCCGAGGCGGCCAACCACGCCAAGTCGCAGTTCCTGGCCAACATGAGCCATGAGATCCGCACGCCCATGAACGGCGTCATGGGGATGACTGAACTCTTGATGGGAACAGGACTGGACGACCGCCAGCGCCGCTTCGCCGAGACTGCCTATCGCTCCGGCGAGGCGCTGCTCGAGATCATCAACGACATCCTCGACTTCTCGAAGATCGAGGCCGGCAAACTCGAGCTCATCGTGGAGTCCTTCGATCTGCCCGATTTGATCGAAGACGTCGCGCTCTTGTTGGCGCCGCGAGCGCACCAAAAGAGGATCGAACTGCTCTACGACGCTCCGCCGCAGTTGCCGCGCCATGTCATGGGTGACGCCGGCCGTATCCGGCAGGTACTGATCAACCTGGCCGGCAACGCCGTCAAGTTCACCGAAACCGGCGAGGTCATGCTCTCCGTCGCCGCTGCCGACGTGGCGCCGGACACAGTGCGCCTCACGTTCAGCGTGCGCGACACCGGTATAGGCATGAGTGAAGAGGTGCAGAGTCGACTGTTTCGCGTTTTCGAGCAGGGATCGTCGTCCACGACCAAGCGCTACGGCGGCACCGGACTGGGACTGGCGATCAGCAGGCAACTGGTACAGATGATGGGGGGCACCATCGCCGCAGAGAGCGAGCCCGGCGTTGGTTCGACATTCCGCTTTTGCATCGATCTGCCTCTGGGGCCGGCCGACGCCTCCGATCGCCCGACATTGCCGGCACTGACCGGACGACGCCTGCTGGTGGTCGAGGACAATGCGACCAACCGCACCATACTGAAGCAGCAGATCGAGCATTGGGGCCTGGGCTGTGCGGTGGCTTCCGGCGGGCGGGAAGCAATGGAGCTCCTGGAGGCAGGTCTCAAGGCCGGCCGCCCCTTCGAGGCTGCGGTCATCGACATGCGCATGCCCGGCATCTGCGGCCTGGAACTGACCGAGAAGCTGCGCCTAAACGCACGCCTGACCGGGCTCCCGGTCATCATGTTGAGCTCGTTGCCGTCCACCGCCGAGGAAGCGCGCGCGCGTGATGCCGGCGTTCTGTTCCTGGTCGAAAAGCCGGTTCGCCAGGGAGAGTTGCGGCGCGCGCTGGCAGCCGCACTCAATCCGCGCGTGTCGGAAGCACGCGCGCCAGCCGAGCGCCAGGCCGCCAGCCTCGCCGGACGGGTCCTGGTGGTCGAGGACAACCCGGTCAACCGCGAGATTGCCATCGCGATGCTCGACAGGATCGGATGCTCGCACGCCACCGCGATCCACGGCCGCGAGGCGCTCGAGACACTCTCGAATTCCGCCTTCGATGTACTCCTCATGGACTGCCAGATGCCGGAGATGGACGGCTTTGAAGCCGTGCGCCTGATCCGGGCCGGAGGAGGGCCGTTCGGACCGCTCGCGGTGCGCGCCGACGTGCCGGTGATCGCGCTGACTGCAAACGCGCTTGCCGGAGACCGTGACAAGTGCCTGGAAGCAGGCTTCACGGACTACCTCACAAAGCCTTTCTCCGAAGCAGCCTTGCGGGGGCTCCTTTTCAATCTGCTCATCGACAAGCAACACCCGCTCGCCTCGACCAGCCTGCCCGAAGATGCGCTCGTGCTGCCAATGGCACGCACCCAGGCGCTTCCGGTCTTGCTGGCCACCGGAGCGCGAGTGGTCCTGTCGCAGTCATCCGAAGAAGGCAAGCCCGCTGCAGAACCGCATCCGACCACGCAGCAACCTGGCTGTACCGGAGGGACTTCCATTGTTCCTGCCGGCGAGGCCTCCCCGCTGGACGCCGAGACCCTCGGCAAACTCAAGCAACTGGAGGCGCAGGGTGCGAGCGGCCTGATCGCCCGAGTTGCCGGTGCTTTTCTGTCCAGCACGCCGCCCCTGTTAAGTCAACTGCGCACGGCCATTGCAGCCGGGAATGGCGATGCAGCGCGGCATGCCGCCCATACACTGAAGTCCAGCCACGCCAACGTCGGAGCCATCGCCCTGGCGAGCCGCTTCGCTGCCATCGAGGCGGATATCCGCAATGGTGCCGAATGCAAAAGGATCTGCTTTGATGACATCGAAGTCGAGTTCGCTCGCGTGAACCGGGCATTGACCGAACTGGCACGCGAAAAGGAGAACAGGGATGCAGCCGCCCTCGCATGAACGCATTCTCTTGGTTGACGACGACTCGGTGACGCGTCTCATCACCGCGTCGATCCTGGCCAAGCACGGCTTTGTCGTTGACGAGGCTGGCAGCGGGCCGGAAGCGCTGGAGCACTTCCGCAACGGCCCGGACTGCGTTCTGCTCGACGCGTTGATGCCCGGCATGGACGGCTTTGCGACCTGCCGTGCGATGCGCTCCCTGCCGGGCGGCGCCAACGTCCCGGTACTGATGCTGACAGGCCTGGATGACGAAGACTCTGTGGCACACGCGTACGACGCGGGTGCGACCGATTTCTTCGTCAAGTCCACCCAGTGGACACTGCTGGCGCAGCGCACCCGCTACCTGCTGCGCGCGGCCGGCATGCGCAGCGAACTGGAGGCCAGTCGCGCCAAGCTTGCGCGCGCCCAGCGCATCGCGCGGCTTGGCTCCTGGGAGTGGCACGTTGGCGACGGGCGCCTGCTCGGATCGGACCTGTGCAACAGCATTCTCGGCATCTCCGGTCACCTGGACTTGCGCCTTGCCGACTTTCGCCGCCGCGTGCATCCCGACGATCTGGCGCAACTCGATGCCGAGCTGGGCCGGCTCATGGACTCCGGCCATGACCTTTCGATCGAGTTCCGCATTGAAAACTTCGCCGGCCAGGCCATCCACGTCCGTATCGACGGCGAAGCCGAGCGCGGCGCCGATGGGCGGCCGGTCCACGTGACCGGCACCATACAGGACGTGACCCAGCGCCGTCAGGCGGAGGAGCAGATCCGCGCACTGGCCAATTTTGACACCCTGACAGGCCTGCCCAACCGCCGCATGTTCGGTGAGCGCTTTTCCGCCGCCATCGAGCTCGCGCGGCGCCGCAACGGACGTCTGGCAGCCCTGTTCGTCGACCTCGACCGCTTCAAGCAAATCAACGACTCGCAGGGCCATGCCGTTGGTGACCTGGTATTGCGCGAGGTCGCCGATCGCCTGCGCCGCTGCGTGCGCTCCGACGAGACGGACGGCGACGCCGTGGCGCGGCTCGGCGGAGACGAGTTCGTGGTGCTGCTCACCGAAGTAGGCAACCCGGACCATCCGGGCCTCGTCGCCGAGCGCATTCTCAAGGCCATGCGCAGGCCCTTCACCATTGCGGGTCGCGACAATTTCATCAGCGCGTCGGTCGGAATCGCCCGCTTTCCGGAGGATGGCGACAACGCCGAGGCCCTGTTGCGCAACGCCGATGCTGCCATGTACTCGGTCAAGGGACAGGGGCGCAACAACGTTGCCGCCTACCGACCAGAGCTCAACCTGGCGGACCGCAAGCGCTGGGAACTGGAGCAGGCCCTGCACAAAGCACTCGAACGCGAGGAACTTGTCCTGCACTACCAGCCACAGATCGACGCCCGCGCGGGAACCATCCCGGGTGTCGAGGCTCTCATGCGCTGGCAGCATGGCGGCCGGCTCGTGCCGCCAGGCGACTTCATCCCCATCGCCGAGGAGACCGGCCTGATCGTTCCGTTCGGCGAATGGGCGCTGGAAACCGCCGCGCGCCAGGCCGCCGACTGGCTTGCCGCTGGCTTGCAACCCGTGCGCGTAGCAGTCAATATCCCGGGAGTGCACTTCCAGCGCGAGGGGTTCGTCGAATTCGTGCGCGACTTGCTGGTCCGCAACGGCATCCCCGGGCACCTGCTCGAGCTCGAGATCACCGAAACGATGCTTATGGCCGACCTGTCGGCGACCGTCGACACCCTGGCACGACTGGCCCGGCTGCAGGTGCGACTGTCGATCGACGACTTCGGCACCGGCTATTCGTCGCTCTCGTATTTGAAGAAATTCGCCATCGATCAACTCAAGATCGACCGCTCTTTCGTCACCGACTTGAAACCCGACAGCGACAACGAGGCAATCACCGGCGCGATCATCGCAATGGCCAACGCCCTCAACCTGGAAACTATCGCCGAAGGCGTGGAGACACGCGAGCAGATGCGCCTGTTGCAACGCCGCGGCTGCCACCTGATGCAGGGTTACTTCTTCAGCCGGCCGGTGCCTGCCGCGGAGGTGACGCGCTTGATCGAGGACAACCAGGCGAGCGGGCCAAAAGCGGAGTGGAAGCTCGGCGACAACGGCCGCATCATGACCCTGGTCCCCGCCCTCGACTCGGCGGTCGCGGCCTAGGCCGAGGCACTTTGGACCGCCACTGCCCCCTAGCGCAAGTAGTCAAACAGCGACAGGCGGGACACCTTCGCGAAGGTCTGTTGCGCGGCTTCCAGGGTGAGTTGCTCGCGCGCCAGGCGTGCCGACGCCGCCGCGTAGTCCAGGTCGCGCAGATCGCCATTGCGCCGCTCGTGCTCGATGGCGGCGCCGCTCGCGGCGCGTTGGTGTGCCTCGATCTCGGCCAATCGCGAGCCGAACTCGCTTTGCACCGACAACACTCGGTCGAGCGCCTGGCCCAGGCCGGCCAGCGCGCCATTGACCGTACTGGCACGCACGCCCGCGCTTCCCCCCGAGCGCAGCGCAGTCGCGGCGTCCCCCAGGGTCTGAAAGATGCTGCGGTTGACTGCGGGCGCGAGACCGAAACTGTCGCCTGCGGCCGGCGCGCCGTTGATCGAAAACTGCATGCCCGCGACAGTGATTGACTGCCCGGGAGTGAAAGGGTTGCCGCTCGAAAGGAGTGTACCGGTGGTGCTGTCGGTAACGCTGTAGGTGATGACAGCACCGGCGACACTGAAGTTAAGGGCGTAGGCATGACCGGTGAGTGCGGTCGCATCGACGACCGAACCCGCGTCGATCATGCCGCTACCTGCATTGCCGGCGGCAGCGCCGGTGGCGAAAACGCCATTGCCGGTCTTGACGCGCATGAATATCTCGCTGCCAGCGGCCGAGACCGCGAGCATGCGTCCGGGCGCGACTTCCAGTTCACGGCCGCCGTCGTCGCCGCTGTAGGTCGCGCCGCCGGCGACCTGCGCGAATGGCGGCCCCAGGTCGGCGAAGCCGCCGAACAGGTAGCTCCCCGAGCCGTCGCGGGTATTGGCCACCGCCAGCAGTTGCTGGGCGATGTCGTCCAGCCGGTCGGCCAGGGTGGCGCGGTCGGCGCTCTTCAGGGCGCCGGACTGCGCAGCAATCAGGAGTTCCTGGGCGCTTTGCACCAGATCCACCGCGGCGCCCAACGCGGATTCGCCGAGGTTGAGCGAGGCAGTTGCCGCAGCCTGGTTGGACTCGAGAATGCGAATGCGCGACAGCGCCTGGTCACCCTTCAGGGCCGCAGCGGCGCCGGTCGGGTCGTCGGCCGCACGGCTGATGCGCTGGCCGGAGCCCAATTGCTGCTGGGTCTGGTGGAGTGCCGCCTGCTGGCGCAGCATGGACTGCGCTCCGCGCTCGTGGATCATGTGCGTGCTGACGCGCATCGTGCTGCCTCACCGAAGAATGGCCAGGATTTCGTCGAACATCTCGTTGGCCGTTGCGATCACCCTTCCTGCCGCCTGATAGGCCTGCTGGTGCTTGATGAGATTGGCCGCCTCTTCGTCCAGGTTGACCCCCGCGATCGAGGCGACCGCTGCGTTGGCCTGGTCCAGCACCGCGCCTTGCGCGGACGCGCCGATCTCGGCGGCGTGCGCCTGGTTGCCGACCGACGCGACCAGTTGCGCGAAGGCGTCACCGACCGTGGCCGTACCTCCCTCGAACAGTCGCACGCGGTCCAATCCGGCCAGGGCCAGCAGGTTGCCGTTGTCGCCGCTGCCGCCGACATTGGCTCCGACGCTGAAGCGGTCTCCGGCCACGATCACGCCATCCAGGCGCGCGCTCCAGCCGTTGTAGGCGATGGTCATGCCCGGCGTATAGGTCAGGCCCGTCGGATTGCCGGTCCCGGTACCGCTGACATCGAAGGTCGTCGGGCTGGTGAAGGTGATGCTGACGGTCTGAGTCAGGTTGACGCCTGCCGGGGGCGTGACGCCCGCCACGCGCAGGCTGCCCGCACCGCCATTGGCCGGGTCGATCGCGCCGCGCACCGGCAACGCGGCGGCGACGCGCGCCGGATCGCGGATCAAGGTCGTCATGGACAACGCGGCGCCACGGCTCGGCTGGATCTCGAAACTGTCGCCGACATTCATGCTGCCGGAGGCCAGGCTCACGGCGACCCCGTCGAAGCTCGCCGGCAAGGCCGCGAAGGACTGACGCTGTCCATCCGCCAGACGCAGCACGTTGTAGTTGGCACCGTCGTAGTCGATGCGATAGTCGCTGGTGGTCAGCAACCCGGCATCGATGACAGTCGCATTGAGCTGCGCGTTGCCCGTGTTGCCACTGCGGCCGTACGCCTGGGGCGTCCCGACGCCGAACAGGGCGCCACCCAGAGCGCCCGCGCGATCGACACCGACGCCATGCTGTTCGTTGACCGCCTCGGCGAAGCCCAAAGCCATGCGCCCCAGCGCGTTCTCCGCGGGGTCCAGCGCCTCGCGTCGGAACGCCAGAGCGCCGCCCAGCGCGCCGCCGGACAAGGCAGCTTCGTCAAACGGCCGAAACGTGCCGCTTATCTGCACCCCGACCACGCGGTCGCGCGGGTCGTAGATGTCCGCCTGGGTCGCCAGATCGAAACTGCGCGCCCCCAGTACCAGCGCCTGGCCATTGGACAGGAACACGTTCAACGCGCCGTCGGCCAGCGGCACGGCCGAAACGCGCAGCTGGTCGGACAACGAACGCAGCATGGCGTCGCGGGTGTCGAGCAGGTCGTTGGGTGGCTGGGTACCCAGGCTCATGGCTTCGGTGATGCGATCGTTCAACTCGGCCAGACGCACGGTAATCGCGTTGATACCCGCCACCGATTGATCCAGTTGATCATTGACAGCCCCGCGCAGCCCGGCAACCTGCGCCGCGGTATCGCGAAAACGTGCTGCCAGGAGGTCGGCACCCGAGATCAGGGTGCGCCGCGCCGCGACATCGCCGGGCTGAGCGGCAGCGGTGTTGACGGCGCTCATGAATCCGTCCAAGGCTGCGCCGATGCCTGTGCTCGGGTCGGAGAGCACCCGGTCCAGTGCGCCCAGGCGCTCGGCGAGGCCGCGCGTCTGCGCATTCTGCGTCTGTGCCTCGCGTGCCTGCACCTCGAGGAAGCCGCTGTAGGAACGCGTCACGGCTGCCGCGGAAACGCCCTGCCCGATGAATCCCGTACTTGTGTACTGCGGCAGGTTGGTGGCAAGCGTCACGCCCTGACGCGAGAAGCCTGGTGTGCCGGCGTTGCTGATGTTGTGCGAGGTGGTGGCGATCGCGGTCTGCGCAGCGCGCAGTCCCGAGAGCCCGATGGCGATGGTGCTCATTCCGGCCTCACGCCACCGCGCGCAACGTCTGCGCGATGACCGCGGTCAGCTTCTGCGCATAGCGGGGATCGGTCGCGTAGCCGGCATTCTGCAGGCTGGCTGCGAACTGCGCGGCGTCGCCGGAACGCAAGGTCGCGGCATAGCGCGGGTTGTTGGCGATGAGCCGCGCGTAATCGGCGAAGCTCTCGGCATACGAGCCGTAGGCACGGAATTTCTCGGTCACGCGGCGCGCCACGCCGCCGACATACTCGGTGGTCACCGCCTCCACGGTAGGACCCTTCCATGCTCCTGTGGCCTTGATACCGAACAGGTTGTGACTTGTCTGCCCGTCAGCGTGCCGGATCTCGCGCCGGCCCCAGCCGGATTCCAGCGCCGCCTGACCGAGGATGAACTGCGCCGGCATGCCGGTGGCCTGCGCGGCGGCCTGCGCGTCGTCCCAGCGTGCGCGCACGAACTCGCGCGCCGCCGCACCGGGCGCGGGCGCTTCGCCCGTGGTGCCCATGGCGCCCGCCGCCGCAGTCGCCTGTCGAAGGCGGTCCAGCGTGCTCGACACTTCCCGGCGCGGCATGCTCGGCAAGCTCGCCGGATCGACCGTGCGCTTTTCCAGCTGCTTGACGATCATGTCGGCCAGGCCCATGCCGCGGCTGGAAAGCTTTTGCGCCATCTGCGCGTCCAGCATGCCGGTATAGCTCTGTGCCGCGTCGGATTCGAAGAGCCCGTCCTTGGGCAGGGATTCGCGCATGCTCTTCATGAGCATGTTCATGAACACCGCCTCGAACTGCGCCGCTGCCTGGCGCACCGCCTGGCGCTGCCCCTCGGGGCCGACCTCGCGCGATTTGCGCTTCAAGGCCTCGAGCGAGCCCGCGTCGAGCGCGAACGAGGCTTGAGCTGCGGCTGCAGGAACGCTGGCGCTCATGTCAGATGATCTCCAGCTCGGCGCGCAAGGCGCCGGAGGCCTTCATGGCCTGCAGGATCGCCAGCAGGTCCTGCGGAGTCGCACCCAGGGTGTTGAGCGCCTTGACGACGTCCGCCAGCTGGACTCCGGCTTCAAGCATGACGATCTTGCCGCCATCCTGGCGGATCTGGATGTCGGAGCGCTCGGTGACAACCGTCTGCCCACCCTGCGAGAGAGGCGACGGCTGGCTGATCACCGGCGTGGTGTTGACCGTGACCGAGAGATTGCCGTGCGCGACCGCAACCGGGCGCAGGCTTACCGCCTGGTTGAGGACGACCGAGCCGGTGCGGGCGTTGATGATGATGCGCGCCGCGGCGACCTCGGCATCGATGGGCAGGTTCTCCAGGCGCCCCAGGAACGCGACGCGGTCGTTGGAGGACTGCGGCGCCCGCACCTGGATGACGCGGCCATCGAGTGCCTGCGCACTGCCCTCCCCCATGCGCCGGTTGATCGCATCGGCGACCCGCCCCGCGGTGCCGAAGTCGGTCGTGTGGAGTTCCAGGCGCAGGAAGTCGCCCGCCATGAAAGGATTGGCAACCGCGCGCTCGACGGTCGCGCCGCCGGGCACCCGGCCGGCCGACAGGTGGTTGATCTGGGCGCGTGAACCGGCGGCGGATTCTCCGGCGCCGGCCACGACGAGGTTGCCCTGCGCCATGGCGTAGATCTGGTTGTCGGCGCCGCGCAGGGGCGTCAGTACCAGGGTGCCGCCGCGCAGCGAACGCGCGTTGCCCATCGAGGACACCGTCACGTCGAGCAGCTGACCGGGCTGCGCGAAGGCCGGCAGCTGCGCGGTGACCATGACAGCCGCGACGTTGCGCAACTGCAGGTTGGTGCCAGGCGGCAGGTTGATGCCCAGCTGCCCCAGCATCGCTGCGATGCTCTGCACGGTGAACGGCGTCTGGGTGGTCTGGTCGCCCGTGCCGTCAAGTCCCACCACGAGCCCGTAACCGACCAGCTGGTTGGGTCGCACGCCCTGCACCGAGGCGATGTCCTTGATGCGTTCGGCCTGCGCGGAGGCCGCGCCGCCGAGCAGCGATGCCAGCGCGAGCAGCATGACGAGGAACAGCCGAACGCGCAAGGAAGAGAGCATGATGGAGTCAGGCATCAGAACGGCAGGAAGGAAAGGAAGAAGCGCGCCAGCCAGCCCATGATCTGCGCCTCGTCGGTGTAGCCACGGCCACGCAGTTCGATGCGCGCATCGGCCACCTGAGCCGAGCTGACCGTGTTGCCGCCCACGATCGTGGACGGGTTGACCACGCCTGAGAAACGCAGGGTTTCAACCTGCTGGTTGTTGCCGATCTGCTTTTCGCCCGAGACCGCAAGGTTGCCGTTGGCAAGAACCTCCGTCACCGTCACCGTGATGGTGCCGGTGAAGGCATTGGTGCTGTTGGTCGAACCCTTGCCGTCGAAGGTATTGGAGGAGGCGCCGTTGGCGGTGATGGTATTGGCCCCCAGGCTTCCGCCAATGGGCAGGATCACGTTGGCCGGGTTGGCCGTGACCGTGCCGGCGCGAGACGCCGAGGACTTCTTCTCGAGGCTGGCCGACAGGTTCTCGTTGATCGAGATCGTCAGGGTGTCGCCGACAAAGCGGGCTCGGCGGTCCTCGAACAGTGGCCGATAGGACGTCAGCTGGAAGATGGCGCCGTTGGTCGGGCCAGCCTGCGCAACCGGTGCCGGCCGTGCCGTGGTCGGCTCCTGCACGTCGACCTTGGGGAACGGCGTGCAGCCGGCCACGAGCGCCAGGGCAAGCATGATGAGGAGCGGCAGCCAGGCATCGCGCCAGGAAGCATGAGCGCGCCCGATGCGCAGACCGGCGTTCAGCGCGCCGCGCAGGAAGAAGTCGAGGAAGATGAACATCGCGGAAGGATCAGAGTTGGGACAGGCGTTGCAGCATCTGGTCGGAGGTCTGGATGGCCTTGGAATTGACCTCGTAGGCGCGCTGGGTCTGGATCATCGACACCAGTTCTTCCACGACGTTGACATTGGAGGTCTCGACATAGCCCTGGTTGAGCACGCCCAGGCCGTTGGCGCCAGGTGCGCCGGTCGAGGCCGTGCCAGAGGCGGCGGTCTCGGCAAAGAGGTTGTTGCCCAGGGCCTGCAGCCCGCCCGGGTTGACGAAGTTGGCGAGCTGGATCGAGCCCACCGTCTGCGGCGTGGCCTGCCCGGGAACCGTGACCTGCACCGTGCCGTCCTGGCCGATGGTGACGGTGAGCGCATTGGCCGGAATGGTGATCGACGGTTGCAGCGGCTTGCCGTTGGAGGTGACCATGATGCCGTTGGCGTCGCGATGAAAACTGCCGTCGCGCGTATAGCCCACGGTGCCATCGGCGTTCTGCACCTGGAAAAATCCGCTGCCGTTGATCGCCAGGTCGAGTTGGTTGGCCGTCTGCTGCAGGTTGCCCTGCCCCATCATGCGGGCCGTCGCGACCGGGCGCACGCCGGTGCCGACGGTAAAACCGGCCGGCACCTGTGTTGTCTGCGAAGACTGTGCGCCGGCCTGGCGCAGGTTCTGGTACATCAGGTCTTCGAAAACCGCGCGGCTGCGCTTGAAGCCATTGGTGCTGACGTTGGCCAGGTTGTTGGAAATCACGTCGAGCTGGGTCTGCTGTGCATCCAGCCCGGTCTTGGCGATCCAAAGCGAGCGAATCATGTCGTTTCCTTGTTCAGGCGATCGCGCCCAAGAGCTGCGCGCCCTTGCGCGAAGCGCTGTCGGCTGCCTGCATGAGCTTCATCTGCAAGTCGAACTGGCGAGCCAGGGCGATCATGCCGACCATGGCTTCCACAGCATTGACGTTCGAACCTTCCAGGGCGCCGCCAGCGACCCGCACGGCCGCATCGGCGTTGGCTTCGCCGCCGCTCGACCGGAACAGCCCGTCGGCGCCGCGAGTCAGCGATCGAACTTCCGGATTGACCAGCTTCAGGCGCCCGACCGGGGTGGAGTTGCGCGGCGCGTTGGCGGGCGCTGCCGAAATGGAACCGTCCGCGGCGATCGAAATCACGTTGCCCGGCGGGATCGAGATCGGGCCGCCTTCGCCCAGGACGGGAGCGCCTGCCGAGGTGACAAGCTGCCCCTCGGCATTGAGGTCAAAGGCGCCGTTGCGCGTGTAACCCTCGGTGCCGTCGGTCCCCTGTACGGCAAAGAAGCCCGGTCCCTGGATGGCAACATCCAGAGTGCGGCCGGTCGTCGCGATGACCCCGGGACTGAAATCGGCGCGTGGCGTCGATTCTGCGACCATGGCGCGCGTCGGCAGGCCCTCGCCTACGAGCGGCGCGACGCGAAACGCGACCGTCTCGGAGCGGTAGCCGGGCGTGTTGACGTTGGCCAGGTTGTTGGCGAGCACCTCCTGGCGCTGCATCATGCTCTTCGCGCCACTGGCGGCGGTGTAGATCATGCGGTCCATGGCGGCTCCCTAGTGCCCTACCATCAGCGCATGTTGACCAGGGTCTGCAAGACTTGATCCTGGGTCTTGATGGTTTGCGCGTTGGCCTGGTAGACCCGCTGCGCGGTGATGAGATCAACCAGTTCGGCAGTCAGATCGACATTCGCGTTCTCGACCGAACCTGAATTGAGGACCCCCAGGTTGCCGCTGCCGGGCGCGCCCGTCAGGGGCGGCCCGGAGGCGGCCGTCTCACCCCACTGGTTGGAGCCCAGCTGCTTCAGGCCCTGGGTATTGGTGAAGTTGGTCAATGCGATCTGTCCCTGGGCACGGCTCTGCCCGTTGGAGTAACGCCCCGTGATGAGGCCGTCGCCGCTGATCGAAAAGCCGGTCAGGCGGCCCGCGCCGTAGCCGTCCTGCTGGACGCGCGTGACGCCGAAGGGCGAGCCAAACTGGGTGCTCTGCGCGACGTCGACCGTGACCGCGATCGGTGCGGCGCCGGTAGTGACCGGCAAGGTCAACGCCAGCGGCGGCGCGGAGGCGACCGTGCCGTTGCTGTTGAAAGTCATGGTGCCGACCGCGCCGGCGCCCACCTGCACGTTGTTGTTGGCGGCGAAAACATCCCACGAATTGGCGGCGGTCTTGACGTAATAGAGCGAAAGCGTGTGGGAATTGCCCAGCGAGTCGTAGACCGACAACGAAGTCGCGCCATGGTAGGTCGCCGAGTCGGTCAGGTTGAATCCGGCAGAGGGCAGCGCGTTCGAGCGTGAGTCGAGGGTCGTGCCGACGATCGCCTGCGCGGTCGCAAGCGGCGGCAGGTCCGCGTTCGAGATCTGCAGGTTGACCGGCGAGGCCGTCGTCACACCGCCGCCGGCGGCCGGCGGATAGCCGGTCAGGTTCTTGCTGTCCGCATCGACGATGTAGCCCTGGCTGTCGAGCTGGAACTGGCCGTTGCGCGTGTAGGTCACTGCGCCGTTGTAGGACATGCGGAAGAACCCCTGGCCGTTGATGGCAACGTCCAGCGGGTTGGAGGTGACTTCGATGGTGCCCTGGCCGAAATCCTGGATGATGGCCGAGACCGAGGTGCCGATACCGACCGATGCCGCGCCGTTGCCGTTGGAACTGGCAAAGACGTCGGCGAAGCGCGACTCGGACCCCTTGAAACCGACCGTGGACGCGTTGGCGATGTTGTTGCCGATCACGTCCAGGTTCTTGGCAGCGGCGTTGAGTCCCGAAAGTCCTTGCTGAAAGCTCATGGTGTATTCCTGGTGATGGTTGAGTTACATGACCTGGCGAACCGCGCTCCACGCGACCTCGCCGGTAGATGTGCGCAGGCTGATGCCGCCAGCGCCGGCCGAGACCGCGTCGACGCGGCTGGCGGCGAAGGGCTGCGCGGCGAGCGGCTTGCCCGAGGCGATCGCTTCGACCTTGAAGCTGTAGCGGCCCGGCTGCGCCATGGCGCCGGAGGCTGTGCGGCCATCCCAGGCGAAACCGTGCAGGCCGGGGGCATGGCTGCCGATGGTCTGCTGGAATACCGCCTGCCCGGAGGCATCGGTCACCGTGAGCGTCACCTGGTCGGCGGCAGCGGCGATTTCGAAGGCGCCGCGCGCCGCGCTGCCTGCGGCCAGGTCAAGAGCCGACCCTGCGGCCAGGACGCTGCGCCCGACCAACGAGCCGGCTTCCAGGGACTGCAGATCGTTTTGCGCGCCGATCATCTTCTCCATGGTCTTGTTCAGCTTCTCGATGCCGTTGACGGTATTGATCTGCGCCATCTGGCTGGTGACCTGTGCGTTGTCCAGCGGATTGAGCGGATCCTGGTTCTTCATCTGCGCGATGAGCAGCGCGAGAAAGCGATCCTCGACCTCGTTGGTCTCGGTGGCATTGCGTGCGCCGAGTCCGGCCAGCACGGAAGACTGGGATGAAGCGGGTGTCGACACATTGGTCATGGGGGGTCCTTCGGTGGTCAGGAGTTGCCCAGCTGCAGCGTTTTCTGCAGCAGAGAGCGCGCGGTGTTCATGACTTCGATGTTGTTCTCGTAGGCGCGCGCCGCGGAGATCATGTTGACCATCTCGTCGGCCACGCTCACGTTGGGCAGCGACACGTAGCCTTCGGCATCGGCCAGCGGATGCTTCGGGTCGTGCTGGCGGCGCAGCGGTGAAGTGTCGGTGGTGACCTGGCTGACGCGCACCCCGGAGATGCCCGCGGCAGCGTTGTCGGCCTGGACGGCCTCAAACACCACCTGCCGCGCGCGATAGGTCTGGCCGTCCGGCCCCGCCGCGGAGTCGGCGTTGGCCAGGTTCGAGGCCACCACGTTGAGGCGCTGACCCTGCGCGCTGGCGCCGCTGCCGGCGATGCGAAAAGCGGAAAAGAGAGACATGTCCTAAATCTCCGGGACCATAGCCCTAGCCGTTGATCGCACTCAACATGCTGCGCATCTGGCCGTTAAGAAAACGCAGCGAGGCCTCGTAGCGCAGCGCGTTGTCGGCAAAGCGGGCGCGCTCGGCGTCGAGGTCGACGCTGTTGCCGTCGAGTGCTGCCTGGGCGGGCGCGCGGTAACCGATCTGCCACACGCCACCCATGCCGCCGACGCTGGGCATGACGTGACCCGGTGCCGTAGTGGAAAGTTGCACGGTCGCGGGACCGCCTGTGGCAACCGCACCCGGTGCGCCGCGTGCGGCTGGTTCTTCCGCGACGCGGCCGGTCGCGCGCGCTAGCGCACGACCGAAGTCGAAATCGACCGCCTTGTAGCCGGGCGTGTCGGCATTGGCGATGTTGGCCGCCAGCAACTGCTGCCGCTCCGCGCGCAGGCGCAAGGCGGTGGAATGAAACGACAGGGCTTCATCGAGCTTGCCGATCATGGCGCTCTCCAGGTGCTCCGGCCGGTCCGTGACCGGACCTTGGGCGATGCTTGCGATTGCACCAAAACCTTGAGACCGCCCTTGCCCGGATCAGGATGCGATAAACCGCGCTTTTCGCCGCACCGCGTTGCACACGGCCCCGATAAGGTGTGCGGACATTCGCATCGAACTGCTGCAACATGCCAAGTTCCGACCTGACGCGCCGCGCCTTCGGGCGCCTGATCGCCGCACCATTGCTGACCCTGCATGCCAGCTTCGCGGTCTTCGCGCTGCTCTCGCCCGGGGCGCCAGCGCAGTCACAGCCGCAGGACGCGATCAAGGTGTATCTCGAGAAGGCTGCCGCCGGCCTGCCCGGGCGCGTCGAGGTTGTCGTGGGACGTCTGGATGACCGCCTGCAGCTGGCACCGTGCCAGCGCGTCGAACCCTACCTGCCGGCCGGAATCCGCCTGTGGGGAAAAAGTCAGATCGGCCTGCGCTGCGCCGAAGGAGCGCAGTGGAACGTCTACCTGCCGGTCGAGATTCGAGTCTTTGGTCGCGCACTGGTCGCGCAACGGCCGGTCGCGCCGGGTCAGGGGATCGTGCCGGAGGATTTCCGTCTCGAGGACATCGAACTCTCGCGCGAGGCGCCCGGTGCCCTGAACGACCCGCGCGCCCTGGAAGGCCGCAGCTTGAGCCGTGCGGTCGCGCCCGGGCAGACATTGCGCGCGGAAATGCTGCGCGCCGCACCCGCCGTCGCCGCCGGCGACATCGTGCGCCTGGTCGTCAACGGCCAGGGCTTCTCGGTATCCGCCAGCGGCCGCGCCCTCGGTGCCGCCGGCGAAGGGGAGTCTGTCCGCGTGCAAACCGACTCCGGGCGGGTGGTGCAGGGCACGGCGCGTGCCGGACGCTTGGTCGAGATGCGACTCTAGGATTGACGCGCTTTGCACATGCGATTCTCCATTAAAGTTTTGCCCGTCGCCGCCGTAACCTCGGGGGAGCGGGGGTTTTGGATGACGCGAGACAGCTCCCGTCCCGCCTCCGATCGAGCCTGACAGCGCTGGAGAAAAAACCATGAAAATCAACGGACTGAGCGACACTACGCGGATTGAAAGTACGCCGCGCGCGAGCCAGCGGAGCACCGACGCTCCGGCGGCGGCGGTAACCCGACCTGCCGATGTCGCGATGCGCCTGTCCACCCCGCCCGGCGGAGAATTCGACGCGGCGCGGGTCGAGGAGATCAAGCAGGCAATCCGCGACGGTTCATTCGAGGTCGATGCCGAAGTGGTGGCTGACCGGTTGATCGCAAGCGTGCACGATCTCTTCGTGCGTACCCACTAGGCGCGATGCCCGGTAGCGCGAGGATGCCTTGATGCCGGCCGGCCGCCCGCCCCACCCCACCCTCGAGCGCCTGCGCCGCTGCCTGGCCGAGGAACGTCACGCCATGATGAGCGGGGATGCCGACGCAGTGCGGCTCGCCACCGCGGCCAAGGAGGCCGCGCTCGACGACCTCAAGAAGAATGCAACCCGGATTGCCCCCGGCGAAGCGCCGCGCGTGCGGTCGCTCGCGCGGGTCAATCGCGACAACCAGCGGATTGCCGCGGTAAGACTGGATTACATGAACGCCCGGCTGTCCGGACTCATGCGCGCAGCCGATCCGGTGCCTGCCGGTATCCTGTACGGCCAGGACGGCAATGCGCTGTCGAGGCCCGCAGTACGGCGCTTTGCGGGTCATGCCTGAACTCCCGGAACGCCTGATGCCCGCGCCGAGAATTCTCATCATCGACGACAACGAGGACGACGTCCTGCTTGCCGCCGCGCAGGTCCGGCGTGCGGTAGGAGATGCGCGCTTTCGCCGGGTCGATACCGCTGCGGCCTTTTCCAGCGCCCTGGCGGAGCAACCGTGGGACCTGGTCCTGTGCGATCACAACATGCCTTCCTTTGACTCGGCGGCGGCCCTGGCCATCGCCAAGGCGGCCGGCATGCCCTCCCCGTTCTTCGTCTACTCAGGCGAATTCTCGCGCGGCCAGGCCGCCGACGCGATGGCCAACGGCGCCCAAGGGGTACTGGAAAAGCGCGACACCTCCGCGCTGGTCTCGCTCATCGCACGGGTCGCAGCTGCGACCACTCCCTGAAGGCCCGCCGCTCGCGGCAAGCGGCAGCGCGCCGCGTTGCCGGCCTCGGTCAAGCACCGGACCCGGCAGGATCGCCGGCAGCACCTGATCGGTGATCGATGTCAGGACTTCGCCGGGATAGGCTGCTGGTTGACCTTCAACCAGTACTGCGCCAGGCGCGACAAGGATTCCATCAATTCCTCGAAATTGACCGCCTTGACGACGTAGCTGTTGACCCCGGACTCGTAGGCCGCGCGCAGATCGCGTTCTTCGCGTGACGAGGTCAGCATTACCACCACCTGGCGCCGCAGGTCGGCATGCGCGCGGATCTCGCGCAGCACCTCCAACCCCGTCAGCTTGGGCAGCTTCAGGTCGAGCAGGACCACGCGCGGAAGCGCGCGCCCGCGGCGAGCGGCAAACTCACCGCGTCCATGCAGGTAATCGAGCGCCTCGACGCCGTCCTGGACGTGCGCCACGCTGGACACGGTGCCGCCCCGCTTGAGGGCGCGCCGCACCAGTTCGGCATCGTTGGGATCATCCTCGACCAAGAGGACTTCTGCATCCAGGTCGGTGTTCAAGCCCGACTCCTCATCAAGGGTTCGAAGCGGCGCGTCGGATCGGCCCGAAAAACACGGCCGCAGGACGCTCGGCGCGCGAGTGTACCCAAAATCGGTTCTCCTCTATGCATTATTCCGGCGTCATGACGGACGTCCCCGGCGCCACGCGACCCGGCAGGGTAAAGCTGAACGTCGCGCCCTGCCCGGGCCTGCTCTCGGCGAAGACCCGCCCGCCGTGCCTTTCGATGATGCGCTGCACGATCGCCAGCCCCACGCCGGTACCTGGAAAGCTGGTCTGGGAATGCAGGCGCTGGAAGACGCCGAAAAGCTTGTCGGCGTAGCGGTCGTCAAAGCCGACCCCATTGTCTCGCACGCTGAAGACATGCTCATCGCCGACGCCGGCGCAGTCGATGGTGACCTCGGGTTCAAGCGTCGTGGCGCTGAACTTCACGGCATTGCCGATCAGGTTGGACCACACCTGGCGCAGCATGGCCATGTCCCCCATCACTTCCGGCAGCGTGCCGACGCGGATGCGAGGCCGTCGCTGCGCACCGCCGGCCGGATCGGCGAGAATCTCGGCGGCCACAGACTCCGCCAGCGACCGCATCGACACCGTGCTGCGTGCGGCCGGCTCGCGCGCCAGGCGCGAGAAATCCAGGAGGCCATCGATCAACCCGGCCATGCGCAGTGCAGTGCGGCGAATCGTTTCCAGGTCGCGCAGCATTGCCTCGGTCAGGCGCTCGCTGGCGTCCTCGATCAGGAGTCGTGCATAGCCGTCGATAGCGCGCAGAGGGGCACGCAAATCGTGTGCCACAGTATAGGAAAACGCCTCGAGCGCCTGGTTGGCCTGCGACAGTTCGGCGGTCCGCTCGGCAACGCGCTGTTCCAGGGTCTCGTTCAAGACCTTGAGTTCGCGCTCGGCCCATTTGCGTGCGCTGATGTCGCGCAGGTTGGACTGCACCAGGCGCCGCCCCCCCACCTCGATGGGCGTACCGCAGATCTCGATGTCGGCCGTGCCGCCGTCCATGCAGACGATGCGCACTTCGACGTATCCCAGACTGACACGATCCACACTCACGCGCCGCGTGCGCTCGCGCAGGAGGGGCCGGTATTCGGGCAACACCATGTCGGCAAAGTCCCGTCCGAGCAGTTCCTGTGCATCTACCACCTTGAGGATGCGGGCCAGACCCGGGTTGGCATAGAGAATGCGGCCACCATCGCTGACCATCACCCCGTCTTGCGAGACTTCAACCAGGCTGCGATAGCGCTGCTCGCTCTCGCGCTCCGCCGACGCGGCGCGAAAGCGCTCGATCAGGACCCCGGCCAGCGAAGCGGCCGACGCCATGAGTTCACGATCACTGGCATCCGGATCCGCGACCGTTTTGGCGTAGATGGCAATCGTGCCGATCACCTGCCCCGCGGCGCCCCGGATCGGCGTTGACCAGCACGATGCATAGGCGGTCGGCGCGACCGCATCTCGCCACCCATCCCACAGGGGATCAGTCGACAGGTCGCGGCAGACGACAACTTCGTTGCGATGCACGCAAGTCCCGCACGAACCGCATGCGTCCCCGATCGGGACCGTCCGAACCCGGGTTCGATACTCGGCGTCCAGCGAAGCACCTGCTGCGAGGCGCAACTCTCCCGCCTCGGCCAGATAGACCGACGCGACACCCGGACGCGCCAGCGCCGATTCGAACGTCCGGCACAGGATTTCCATCAGTTCCTCGAGCGCGGCGTCGGCGCTGAAGAGTTCGAACAGGTGCCGCTCCCCGGAGCGCACCAGGTCGGCACGATAGCGCTCGGTGATGTCGGTGCCGGTGCCGCGGTAGCCGGTGAACTCGCCGGCAGCATCGAAGACCGGTTCGCCGCGCACTGCCACGTAGCGACGCAATCCGTCCGGCAGCGTGATTTCAAGGACCAGGTGCGCAAACGAGCGGCGGGCCTTCAGATCTTCCCGATGCGCCTCCCAGGTAGTGCCGACCGGGCGCGTCCCGGGCCGTTCCCACCGCGTTAGGCCAATAGACTCGCCGATCGGCTTGTCACGCCGCCCGGCGACTTCCTCGGTGCTGATGAAACGATAGTCGCGGTCCTGTTCCCAATACCAGTCCGAGGACAGAAGTGTGAGCTGGCGAAAGCGAGCCTCGCTTTCGCGCAAGCGGGCCTCCGCCTCGAAACGCTCGACCAGCACGCCCGCGAGAGAAGCGATGTTGCGCGCTGCCTCGAGGTCGGTCTCGGCAGGTGCGGCGCAGACAGGATGCAGTACACCCAGGGTGCCGATGACCGCACCGGATGAAGCTCGAATCGGGGTCGACCACGCGGCGCACACTCCGGTCGACCGTGCCACCTCAAGGCAGCTGGCCCAACGAGGATCGGCCGCAATGTTGGGGCAGACCGCGACCGCATTGCGGAATGCCGCCTCGCCGCAGGTGATCGCATCGGCCGCAGGGCGAATGCCGTTCGCGTCGATCGCAGAAAGAAGCTGCGCTGCGACACTCGGTCCGGCGGCCGGGCGGAGCAGCCCATCCCGGTCAAGGCGCATCATCAATGCGGTGCCAGGTCGCGCCAGCACCGCCTCAAGGGTACGGCACGCCTCGGCCAGCAGTGCAGATTGCGGCGCACCGGCCGCCAGGCGCTCGAAGAGGCGCCTTTCGCCGCCTTTGAGCGCAGCGTCACGAAACGCCCTGGTCGTATCCGATCCGATGCCTCGATAGCCAAGGAATCGGCCGTCCGTGGAGTAAAAGGGCTCGCCGGCCAAGGACCATATGTGGACTGCACCGTCAGCCCGGGCAAACCTCACCTGAAGGCCGCGAAACGACTGGCGAGCTTCGAGGCTGGCTCGGTGTTCCTCCCAGGTGAACCCGATCGGAGTCAGGTCCGTGCGCTCCCAGCGCCTCTTGCCGAGCACTGTGGCACCCTCGCGCCCCTGCCTGTTCCCGAAGGTCGTCAGGACCGTCCGATATTGGTCATCCTCCTCCCAATACCAGTCTGAGGAAAGACCGGTCAGCGCCCGAAAACGTGCAACCTGCGCGACAAGATCCGCGTAGCTCGGGTTCTCGGGGGCACTCGCAGGATCCTCCGGCGGGAGTCCCGTAGATTTCGACATGACCACCGACATTGCCAAAGTAGGCTCGGCAGTCTACGGGATCGCGATCAGCTCTTCGCTTCGGGCAAACCCGCTGCGAGGATGCTACCGCCACTCCTTGAGCCGGGTCCGGATGCGCGCCACCGCCTGGGTATGCAACTGGCAGATGCGCGATTCCGTCACCCCCATGATCGCCGCGATCTCGCGGAAGTTCATTTCCTTCTCGTAATACAGTCCCATCAGGTTTTTTTCGCGCGGCGGCAGATTCTCGATAGCCTCGATCAGGGCTCGGCGAAAGTGCGCATCGCCAACCTGCTCAAGCGGATCGCCCGCAGGGTCGCGGACGTGGCGATCGAGGAAGGATTCGGCGTCCTCCGAGTCCTCGCCATGGTCGAAATGCACCAGTTGCGCGCCGCGCGCCTCCCCGAGAAGGCTCTGGTACTCCGCGAGGGTCAACTTCATCTCGCGCGCCACCTCAGCTTCGGCCGGCGGACGGCCAAGCCTGTGTTCCAGGCGTCCGATGGCCTTTTCGATGTCACGCTGGGCGCGCCGGACGCCGCGCGGCATCCAGTCGTTGGAGCGCAGTTCGTCAAGCATCGCCCCCTTGATGCGCTGCGAGGCATAGGTCTCGAACTGCGCGCCCTGCCCTTCCTCAAAGCGGCTGGCAGCGTCCATCAGTCCCAGCATGCCTGCCTGCACCAGGTCGTCAACCTGCACCGAGGCGGGCAGCCTCGACAAGAGGTGGTGGGCCATGCGCTTGACCAATGGGACGAATTGTTCGACATTCTTCCTGCGTTCGACGGTACCGGTGGCGGTATACATGGGATGGCTTCCTTGCTTTGCGACTAATGCGTCAGGGCGGCGCCGGCTTCGGGCGCGGCACATTCGGTCAGTTGCCACATGGCACTCTCCCCGGCCAGACGCGCAAGCGTGCGGTCGCTGTCGGGATGGCGCCCTCCGCCGGCCGAGACACCCAGCGCCTGACCCAGCACGTTGCGCGGCAGGTTTGCTGCATAGCTCGCGGTGACACCGAGAAAGCGCCGCGCGGTATCCGACAGATGACGCGCCTGCACCCTGGCCTCGCGCTCTCCGGATGCACCGTTGATGAGCAGGCGAAAACCCGGCGCGGCGTCGATCGGCATCTCGCTGACCAGGCGCTTGATGACGGCGTACGCACCGGTGAGGCCGCGCTCGCCGCACGGGCACAGGAGCAGCACCTCGCCGCTTCCCGGCAGCCAGGGCATGCCGCCAAAGCCCTGGCAAGGCAGGGTCATGACCAGCGTATCCGGCGGGTTCTCGAGCCTCAGAAAGCCCGCAAAGAATTCATCGTTTGCCGCACCTGCGGCGATGAGTTCGGGGAGCCCCTGCGTGGCGCGCAGACAGCGCAGCCCCGGGGCTGGCCCCAAGGCGACCGCATCGAACTCGGCACGACCGTGCAGCAGGTCGGCCAGATCGCGCGCGCCAGTCGCGCCGACGGACGCGGCGGCCGCCCCGGACGCGTCAAGCAGGACGACATTGCGGCCATGCCTGGCCAACGCCAGCGCCAGGCGACCGGCGACGACTCCGCCGGTGCGGTCGTCGTCACAGGACAGCACCGGCAGGATGCGCAACAGGGTGCGCGCGAAAAGCGAACGCAGGCCGGCAGCCTGGTCGACCGGCAGGCCGGCCAAATGGACGGGAGAGAGCGGATTGGGCATGAATGCTGTCAGGCGGCCATGGATTGGAAGGCTCGCGCGTGCGCCTCGTCGTCGCGCAGTGCGAACTGGGGATCAGCGCCGGACTTGAGCGCACGCTGCACGAGCGCGGCGCCGGCGGGGCCGTGCAGGTCCTCGGGCACACGCTGGCCGTTGGTCACGCACATGAGCTCGAGGCCGTGACGCGCGATGACATCGAGGCCCGGGCCCAGACGCGCAGCCTCGTCGAGCTTGGTAAGAATCACCCCGGCGAGCGGGGGCGCCCCGGCGGCCTGGCCGCGATAGGCGCGTGCCACATCATCGAGCGTCTCCGCCTGCGCCGCCGCATTGAGCAGCAGCACGCGCCGGATGCGCGGATGGTTGAGCAGGTTGATCTGCTCGGGAAGCCTGGTGTCGCGTTGTCCCATGCCGGTGCTGTCGATGAGCACCAGGCGCTTCGTCGCGAGAGTCTCGATGTGCGCGTTCAGTTCTGCATAGGACTGCGCCGAATGCACCGGCACGCCGAGTATCTTGCCGTAGATGGCCAGCTGGTCGAACGCACCGATGCGATAGCTGTCGGTAGTGATGAGCCCGAGCGCCTGCGCGCCGTGCCGCACGACGCAGCGCGCGGCCAGCTTGGCCGTGGTCGTGGTCTTGCCGACCCCGGTGGGGCCGACCAGGGCGAATACGCCGCCGCGCTCGAAGGCGTCCTGCGCGGGGTCGCTGCAACGCAGATTCTTCGCCAGCACGCCGGCAAGCCAACGGCGCGCTTCAGCTTCCGACACGTCGTCCGGCAGACGCTCGGCGACGGTTCGTGCAAGACCGGCGGAGAAACCGGCGTCGATCATCTCCCGCCAGATCGAAAGAGCCAACGGCCGCCGGCCGGTCATGTCGCGCCATGCCATCGACGCCATCTGCGTCTGCAGCATGTCCTTGAGCATGGCCAGTTCGGCAAGCACGCGGGAATCCCCTGCGGCCGGTGACGGGCGCGCTGCCTCGACAGCTCGAAACGGGTTGCTTGCGGGTGCCGGCGCCGTGACCTGGGCCGCGGCGATGGGTGCAGCCGCAGGTGCCGGTGCGACCGGGGCAGATGCGGGCGCCGAAGGCGGGGCGTGGCGCCGGGCAAACTCCTCCAGGCTGGCGAAGGTGCGCGCCGTGGGCACCGCAGGTGGCGCCGCGGCGGCGTGGGCAGCGTGGGCAGTCATGCGCGGCGCCTGAGCAGGCGCACGCGCGGCGCCTGCCTCGGAGAAGCGGTATTGCTCGATCGCATGCGCGCGCGCGCCGCGCAGCGCTGCCGGCTGCGGTGCAGCGGGCTGTGCAAGCGGGAGCGGCGCCTCGGCTTCCCCCTCGAGCATGGCCATGATCTCGATGCCCGCTGGCGTCTTGCGGTTGGAAATCACCAGCGCATCGGCGCCGAGTTCGGCTTTCATCTTCTGCATGGCTTCGCGCGCGGTCGGCGCGACGAACTTGCGCATCATCATGGCAGGGTCCTCCTGGCGGAATCCTCGATCGGGGTTGGAAAATGGCAGTGCATTTGGCAAGGCGGGTCCGGGTGAGCAGTTCTCGTGTTCAGGCAGGCAGTGCGGCGCGCGCGCCGATGACGGCGGCGACGCGGATGTTGAGCGCCTCGGGCACCTCGGCATGCGCGATCACCCGCACGCGCGGGCAGGTCCGCCGCACCAGGCGCGAGAGCGCGGCGCGCAACTTGTCGGGGACCAGGAGCGCGCTTTGCACCCCGCGGTTCTCAAGGCGCTCGGAGGCCGCCGCCAGCTCGCGCAGCATGCTTTCGGCCAGTCCGGGCTCGATGGCGAGCGCGTCCCCGGCACCGGCGGCCTGCGCAAGCATGCGTTCGAGCTCGGGTTCGAGCACCAGCATCTCGGCGTCGCCACGGCCGGAGGAAAGGCCGCCGATGATGGCGCGTCCGAGTGCCACGCGGGTGGCAGCCAGCAGTTCGGCCGCATCCGTGCTGCGCGCAGCGGTCTCGGTCAACGTGTCGACAATGGTGCGCAGGTCGCGCAGGTGAACGCCTTCCTCAAGAAGTCCGGCGAGGACGCGCTTGAAGGTCGCAAGCGAAATCAGCTTGGGTATCAGGTCGTCGGTGAGCTTGGGCGAGAGCCGGTTGGCGTGCTCGATCAGCCCCTGGGTCTCGGCACGCCCGAGGAGGAGGCTGGCGTGCGACTGCATCAAGTGATTGAGGTGGGTGGCGATCACTGTGCCGGCGTCGACCACGGTATGGCCGGTCGAGAGCGCGGTATCGCGCAATCCGGGTTCGATCCATATCGCGGGCAGGCCAAAGGCGGGATCGCGCCCCGGGGTCCCCGGCAGGTTGCCCTGCGCATTGCCAGGGTTGATCGCCATCCACAGTCCGGCGTAGACCTCGCCCTCCCCGACGCTGACGCCCTTGACGGTGATGCGATAGGCGTTGGGACTCAAGTCCAGGTTGTCGCGGATGTGCACTTGCGGTGGCAGGAAGCCGACCTCCTGCGCGAATTTCTTGCGAATGCCCTTGATGCGCTTGAGCAGATCGCCATCGGAGGCGCGATCGACCAGCGCAATGAGTCGAAAGCCCACCTCCAGGCCCAGCACGTCGACCGGCGCCAGGTCGTCCCAGCTGGCCTCGGCAGCATCCGCGGCCGGCGCGGCCGCCGCTGGCTGCGCCACGCGGGTGGCCTCGGCACGCCAGCGCCAGCGCCCCAGCCACAGGGCCGTCGCACCGAAGAGCAGGAAGGCCATGTGCGGCATGCCGGGAATGGCGCCCAGCGCCACCAGCACCGCGCCCGTCACCATGAGGGTCTGCGGATTGGCGGCAAGCTGGCGCGCCACCTGCGCACCAAGATCCTCCTTGTCTTCGCTGGAGGCGACACGGCTCACGACCAGACCCGCGGCGACAGAGATCACCAGCGCGGGTATCTGTGCCACCAGGCCGTCGCCGATGGCGAGCAGCACGTAGTTGTCCGTCGCGCGGGCAAAGCTAAGGTCGTGCTGGATGATGCCGATGGCCAGCCCGCCGACGATATTGATGACGAGGATCAGGATGCCGGCGATCGCATCGCCGCGCACGAATTTCGACGCGCCATCCATGGCGCCATAGAAATCGGCTTCCTGGGAGATTTCCGCGCGGCGCTTCTTCGCCTCGACGTCGGTGATCTGCCCTGCGTTCAGGTCGGCGTCGATCGCCATCTGCTTGCCCGGCATGGCATCCAGGGTGAAACGCGCCGACACCTCGGCGATGCGCCCCGCGCCCTTGGTGATGACCACGAAATTGATCACCACCAGGATCAGGAACACCACCAGGCCGACGGCGAAGTTGCCGCCCACCAGGAAGTGCCCGAACGCCTCGATGACCTTGCCGGCGGCGTCTGGCCCGGTGTGGCCGTTCATCAGCACCACGCGCGTCGAGGCGACGTTGAGCGACAGCCGCAGGAGGGTGGTCAGGAGCAGCACAGTCGGCAACGCGGCGAAATCCAGCGGCCGGTTGGCGTACACCGCGGCCAGGAGCACGATCAGCGCAAGCGCGATGTTGAACGTGAACAGCATGTCGAGCAGGAGCGGCGGCAGCGGCAGGATCATCATGGCCAGGACCATGACGATGAAAAGCGGCGCCGCCAGGCCGCGCCACTGGAAGGCGCGCAAACCGCCGGCTGCGAGCGTGGTCATGACGCGGCTCCGGCTTCAAGCGGATCCAGGCCCGGCGGCAAAGGCGCCAGTTGCGGGGTTGCCGGAATGCGGCCGGCGGTCGCCACGCGCAACTGGTAGACCCAGGCCAGTACCTGCGCCACAGCGTTGTACAGGGCGGCAGGAATCTCGCCATCGATCTGGGCATGCGCGTACAACGCGCGCGCCAGGGGCGGTGCCTCCATGAGCGGTACGTCGTGCTCCGCCGCCACGGCGCGGATGCGTGCGGCGAGTTCGTCGACACCCTTCGCGACCACTCGCGGTGCGCCCATGCGCTTGCTGTCGTACTTGAGCGCGACCGCGTAGTGCTGCGGGTTGGTCACGACCACATCCGCCGTCGGCACGGCGGCCATCATGCGGCGCTGCGCCACCTCGCGTGCACGTGCGCGGCGCTTGCCTTTGAGCAGGGGATCGCCCTCGGTCTCCTTGGCCTCGCGCTTGACCTCCTCGAAGGACATGCGCAGCCCGCGCGCGTGCTGCCACAATTGCAGCGGCACGTCGATGGCGGCGATGAAGATCAGGACCGCAGCCATCCAGACGAAATCACGCGCGATCAGGCCGCCGGCAAAGCCAAGCGCCTCGCCGGTCGCCTGCGCCAGCGGCGCGATGAAGGCGTCCTGCCCGGTCCAGATCAGATAGGCGATCACCCCGCCGATCAAGGCCACCTTGGCAACCGCCTTGGCCAGCTCGCCCAGGGCGTTCCACGAGAAGAGCTTGCCGATGCCGGCGATCGGGTCCAGGCGTGACCACTTGGGCGCCAGCGCCTCGCTGGCGAAGACCCAGCCACCCAAGGCCAGCGGTGCGGCAAAGGCCGTGATAAAAAGCGCGAGCATGAGGGGCAGCGCGATCGCGAAACCCCATGCAGTGACGCGCACCGCGCTTTCCAGGGCTACCGCGGTGTCGAAGGCGGCGCTGCGCGGCAGCGCCAGTCCGGCGGCGAGGAACGCCTTGCCATGCGCGATCAGGGTCGGGCCAGCCGCGATGAACGCGCCGGCGGCGACCAGCATCAGGAGTGCCGTGCTGAGTTCGCGCGAACGCGCGGTCTCGCCGCGCTCGCGCGCCTCGTCCAGGCGCTTCTGCGACGCCGGCAACTCGCGTTCGATGTCCGTACCTTCCGCCATGCGCGGTCCTTCGCTGTAACGGTTCGATTATTCGATCGCGCGAGGGGTGCGCATGCGCCGAGAAGGCGGGCGAAATGCGCCGTCCTCGGGAACTGCGCCCGCTTTCCATGGGAGAGGATGGCGGGATGCGGCATCCTTGCCGGCGGCTGCACATCAAGGAGAACGACATGCCACCCGCGCTACGCAACGACACCGCTCCCCAGAATGAGGACGCGGACATGCAGGAAAGCTTGTGCGACGCCCTTCACGGCGACGACTACGAGGTCGTGGAAATCAACGCGGATCAGGCCGATGCCGAGCTCATGGCCCTCATCGCCGGACAGGTCGGCAATCGGGAAGGATGGCGGGCTTCGCCCTGAGCCCTCGTGGCCGCGGCGCGCACCACCACCACTCAGGCTCTGGCGGTCCGTTCCCGTTGCAGGCGGAAGCGACCGACGGTCAGGTGCATGTCCTGAGCCAACCGATCCAGGCGGCCCGCCTGCTCCGTCATCGCGCCGAGGGCCTGGGCGTTCTCCTCGGACATGCGTGCCACCCGTTCGACGTTCTCGCCCAAGGCGGCGCTGGTATTGTTCTGCTCGGCCAGGGCGGTGTCGATCTCGCCCACCGCGCCCATGAGCTGTTCGGCACTGGCGCGCACCTCCCCCATGCGCTCGCCCGCCGCGCGGGCCCGCTCGACCCCGGCGCCGACACTCTCGGACCAGACGCGCGTCCGCTCGACCGCATGCCCCGTGCCTTCCTGGATGGCGCGCACCATTCCGCCGATCTCTTCGGTAGAGCGGGTGGTGCGCTCAGCCAGCTTGCGCACCTCGTCGGCGACGACTGCGAAGCCGCGTCCCTGCTCACCGGCGCGCGCCGCCTCGATGGCCGCGTTCAACGCGAGCAGATTGGTCTGGTCGGCAATCTCAGAGATAACGCGCACTACCTTGGAGATGCCGGCCGAGTGCTTCTCCAGCGCAAGCATGACCGCGCCCATGCCTTCGGCCGACGCCGCCATGGAGCGCATGTCCTCCGCCGACCCTTCGACCGCCGCGCTACCCGCGCTCGACAACTCGCCGGCATGACGGGACATGCGCAGCACTTCGCCCGAATGCGCAGCGACCTGGGCGATCGAGCCGGTCAGTTCCTCGACCGCGGAGGCCATCGCGGCAGCCGCGTCACTCTGCTGCCCGCTTGCTGAGGTCACCTGCGAGGTCGCGGTCGACAGTTCGGTGGCCGCACTAGCGATCTGCGCGCTGCCGGCGGCGATCTGCAGCGCCAGGGCGCGCAGTTCGTCCTGCATGCGCGCCAGCGCCGCCATGAGGCTGGCCCTGTCGCCGGCTGCAACCGGCACCGGTTGCGACAGATCGCCGGCCGCGATGCGTTGCGCAGCGGCCATGGCCTGAACGGGCTCGCCGCCGAGCGCTCTCAGTACCGCACCGGTCGACCAAAGGACCATGCCGATCACCGCCGCGCAGCCGACCAGCGCGACGCCCAGCACGATCAGGCGCCAGACTCGCGCTTCGCCGGTAGCCGCGGCACGCGAGGCCTCGGCGCGCAGCCGCGAATGGTCACGCACCTTGTCAGCCACCCTCGCCACCGAGGCACTCAAGGCGGCGTCGACGCCTGACGTCGACTGCTCCACCAGGAAGGCGGTCGTGACATTGATCCGGTCAAAACCGTTGAGCGCGGCGCCGAACCTGGCCATTACATCGGAGTGCTGCACGCGCATGGCCCCGAGTTCGGCCTTGAGATCCAGGCCGACGCGTGGCGCCAGGTCTTCCAGGCGGGCAATCGCGTTGCGCAATTCCCGGTCCTGGCGGTTGTAGTCTTCCAGCGCCTTGTCGTGTCGCTCGGCGTCGATACCGCGCAGAAGCGCGCTCCGGAACGCGGCCGCCATCTGGCCGACCGTTCCGCGCACGACGTTCGCGGCCAGAACCGTCTGCGCCTCGAGATCACGCTCGGCCAAGGCCGCGGAGGTCGCCGACTGCATGCGCTGGCTGGCGATCGTGGCGACCGCGGCGATGGTCGCGATCATCATTGCTATCCCTGCCAGTAGCAGGGTCGCACGCCTCCTGATGGTCATCGTCTTCACGCTTATCTCCATGGAATGGTCAGGCTTGGGTCACAAGCGGCCTTCGAGCAATTCGCGCATCTCCAGCACCAGCACCAGCACTCCCTCACCAGACATGGTCGCGCCGGCAACCCCGCGCGGCCTGAGTCCTTCGAGGGGCTTGATCATGACCTCGTCCTGGCCGACGAAACTGTCCACGGCGAGAACGTAGCCGCGCTCTCCCGCGCTGGCGACCACGCCGATGCGCACCGCATCGCTGCGCGGCCGCCCGAGCAGCTCGGCGAGTTCGACTACGGGCAGCACCTCGCCGCGCACCACCACGTGCGGGGCACCCGCAACGCTTTGGGCAGCTTCCACGTCAAGGGCGATGATCTCGCGCACGGCGTTTAGGGGCATCGCATAGGTCTGCCCGGCCAGCTTCATCATCAACACCGGCAGGATCGCCAGGGTAAGCGGCAGGTATACCCGCACTTGCGATCCCTTGCCCGGCGTGGAGCTGAGCTCGATGCGCCCCTTGAGCCTCTCGATGTTGTTGCGCACGACATCCATGCCGACGCCGCGTCCGGACACCGCGCTGATCTCGGTCTTGGTCGAAAACCCGGGCAGGAAGATCAGCCTCAGGCAGGCACGGTCGTCCAGCGCGTTGGCTTCCTCGGCGCTGATGAGACCCATTTGCACCGCCTTCTGGCGAATGAACTCGGGCCGCATGCCGCGGCCGTCGTCGCTGATCTCGATGACGATATGGTCTCCGTCCTGGCTTGCCGACAAGCGAATCGCGCCGCGACCCGGCTTGCCGGCGGCGGCACGCTCGGCCGGCTCCTCGAGGCCATGGTCGACGGCGTTGCGCACCAGGTGCACCAGGGCGTCGTTGAGCTCATCGAGGATGGTCTTGTCGACTTCGGTCTGGGCGCCTTCGATGATCAGATCGACTTCCTTGCCGAGCGTTCGCGCCACGTCGCGCGCCAGGCGGTTGTATTTCTGGAAGACCCGCCCGACTGGCTGCATGCGTGCCTTCATGACTGCCGACTGCAGGTCAGACACCAGCGTATCCAGACCGGTGAGTGCGACTTCGAGGCTGCGCCGCGCGTCTTCGGCGCCGCCCTGCAGGCCGGCACGCAGGCAGTTGAGTCGATTCTTGATCAAGCCGATCTCGCCGGACAGATTGAGGATCTGGTCGAAGCGGGCGGTATCGACGCGGATGGTGTTTTCCTTGCCGACAGATGCGCGCGGCGCCCCCGCCGCCTTGGGCGCCGGTGCCGTGGAAGACTCGGAGACCCCAGGCTCACCACCGCGCGTGTAGTCCAGGGTCCCGTCGCGAGGCGCAATGGCATCGAGCAGCAATTGCCAATCCGGGCCTGTCGGACCCACTTCGGCCGGCGCTTGCCCTGAGGTCGCCCCCGAGGCGACCTCACGCACCGCAGGAGAGGCCCCGATGTCGGCCGGAGCCTGCCCGCTGGCGTACGCATCGAGGTTCTGCAGGAGGTCGCTCGGGGCGGCAGAGGGGGCATGGCCATTGCCCATCTGACCCATCATGCGCTTGACCTCGGCGGTCACTGCGAGGATCACATCGAGCATCGCCGGACGCAAATCCAACCTGTCGGAGCGCAACTGGTCGAAGAGGTTCTCGGTGCGATGACACAAGTCCACGATCTCCTGCGCACCAATGAATCCCGCGCCACTCTTGATGGTGTGAAAGCCGCGGAAGATCGCGTTGAGCAACTTGCGGTCGGACGGACTGCTCTCCAGCTCGACCAACTTCCGGTCGACGTCCTCAAGCATTTCGCCCGCCTCGGTCAGGAAGTCCTGCAGCAACTCCTGCACGTCGCCGATGTCGCTCACGATGCGAGGCTCCTAGAAGCCCAGGCAGGCGAGAAGGTCGTTCACCTGCCCCTGGTCGGCCGCCACGTCCTGGCGGTAGCGATCGATGGCAGGCCCGTAGAGCGACGTCGGGTCGACCTCGACGCGCTTTTCAGGCGGCGTTGACGCCAGAAGGAGCCTGACGAGCTGGCCCTCGATGTTCTCGGCGATCGCCATGATCTTCTGGATCACCTGTCCGGTCAGGTCATGGAAGTCCTGCGCCAGCATGATGTCGGTGAAAAGTACCCCTGCCTGCGTGGTGCGGCCCGGCAGCCCGAAACGGCTTCATGTCGGCGGATAACTGCATGGAACTTGCTCTCCTTTAAGCGGAGCGGCGCAACAGCGCCGAGACCATGTGCGCCAGATCCTCAGGGTCAAACTTGGGCAGATAGGCGTCAACACCAACTTGCTGGCCAAGCTTCTGGTTGGCAAGCGACGACAAGGACGAGTGCATGAGCACGGGTATGCCTTCGAAGCGCTTGTCCCCCTTGATGTTGCGTGTCAGCACATATCCATCCATTTCGGGCATTTCTGCGTCGGTCAGGATGAGTCCGATGCGATCGCTCAAGGCGCAATTCTCTTGCTGCGCGTGGGCAGCAAGGGCAACAAGCTTGTTCCACGCGTCGCGGCCATTGCTGGCGGTTTCGAACGGGACACCCAACTTCTCCAGGACCTCGCCGATCTTGCGGCGCGCGATACCGGAATCATCGACGACGAGGGTTGGAAGCGGACGGGCAAGATTCAGCGCATTGAGCCGGGGCACGAATTGCTCGCCGATCACGTTGGCAAGGATCTGCTCGACATCGAGAATGGAGACCAGCTTGCCGCCCGGAAGCTCGGTGATCGCGGTGATCAGTCCGGCTACCCCCGCCGCCGCCCCTCGAGGCGCGTGCACCTGATCCCAGTCGACTCGCACGATGCGGTCGACATCAGCGACGAGAAAGGCCTGCGTATGGCCGGAGAACTCGTTGATGATCAGCTTGCCGCGCACTGCGTCGCAAGGCAGGTTGAGGCAAGTCGCGAGGTCGATCACCGGGATGATCGATCCGCGCAGCGAAATGATGCCTTCGACGCCTCGTGGCGTGTTGGGAGTGCGCGTGATGTCCATGGTCTCGCAGACCTCGCGCACCTTGAAGACATTGATGGCAAAGGTTTCCCTTGAGCCGAGCGAAAACAACAGCAACTCCATCTTGTTCGACCCCGCCAGACGCGCCTTCTGGTCCATCATGTTCATGAGTTGAGATTCAGGATGTCCCATCGGTCGATTCCGGTATGCGCTGCGAATGGTGCTGTGCGAGCAGCTGCGAATGTGAAGGATCAGCGCGGCGGTGCCGGTGCGATCGAGAGCGGCGGTGCCTGGCGCGGCGCCGAGGGCTGCGCGGACGGCACGATCAGGGGCTTCACTGCCAGCGCCTCCGGGACCGATTCGACACCCGACACCTCGACACTCGGTCCATCGCGGGTGACTGCCAGTTCCGCCTGGCGGTTCATGACGATGATGCTGATGCGCCGATTGCTGGCGTCGAAAGGTTCGGCCGGCTTGAACGGAACCGAGGCGGCGAGCCCAACGACGCGCAACATGCGCGTTTCGTCAAGACCGGCAGCGACCAGTTCGCGTCGCGCCGCGTTGGCGCGGTCGGCGGACAACTCCCAGTTGCTGTAGCCGCGCTCGCCGCCCGGAAACGGGGTCGCATCGGTGTGGCCGGAAAGGCTGACCTTGTGTTCGGAACCGCCCAAGGCGCGTCCGATCTCGCGCAGGATCTCGCGCGTGTACTCCTTCATCTGCGAGCGTCCCGAGTCGAACATCGGTCGGTTCTGCTCGTCGACGATCTGGATGCGCAGGCCCTCAGTGGTGATGTCCAGGCGGATCTGGTTGGCGAGTTGGGCCAGCTGTGCATTGCCGCTGATCATCTTCTCGACCTTTTGCTTCAGTTCCTGGAGGTGGGCACGCTCGGCGCGGATCGCTTCCGCCTTGGCAGCCTGCAGGTTGTAGGTCTTCTTGTCCTTCGGGCTGTCCGACTGGTTGGTCTGTCCGGTGGATCGGGTCAGGTCGCGCCCGCCCCCCTTGAGGATCGAGGAGCTGTCGCCGCTGCCAGTGCCGCCCTGCATCGCCACCTTGAGCGGCGAGGAGAAGTAGTCGGCAATCCCCTTGAGGTCCCCCTGCGCGGTCGAACCCAGGAGCCACATGAGCAGGAAGAAGGCCATCATCGCCGTGACGAAGTCGGCGTAGGCGATCTTCCACGCGCCGCCGTGATGGGCGTGGCCACCCTTCTTGATCTTCTTGACGATGATCGGCTGGAGTTTTTTCGCGTCGCCTGCCATGTCGTTCCCCTGTTTCCCGCGCTGGATTCCGCGGCCCTATTTCTTGCCCTTGACGTGGGCCTCAAGTTCGGCGAAGGCCGGGCGCTCGGTCGAGTACAGGACCTTGCGGCCGAATTCGATGGCCACCTGCGGCGCATAGCCCTGCATGCTGGCCAGGAGCGTGGTCTTGATGCATTGCAGCTCCTTGCCGGCCTCGTCGACCTTTTGCTCGAGCAGGCCGGCCAAGGGTTCGAAGATGCCGTAGGCAAGCAGGATCCCGAGGAAGGTGCCGACCAGCGCCGAGCCGATCATTCCTCCCAGCACCGCGGGCGGCTGGCCCACCGACCCCATGGTGTTGACCACGCCCAGCACCGCTGCGACGATGCCGAAGGCCGGCAGGCCGCCAGCCAGGCGCGTAATTGCCTGGGCCGGCACATGCGCCTCGTGATGATGGGTCTCGATCTCGCTGTCCATGAGGGCCTCGATCTCGTGGGCATTCAGGTTGCCTGACACCATCATGCGCAGGTAGTCGGTGACGAACTCGGTCACGTGGTGGTCGCTGCCCACCGTCGGATACTTCTGGAACAGGGGCGAGTTGTGCGGGTCCTCGACGTCCTTTTCGATGGACATCAGACCTTCCTTGCGGATCTTCTGCAACAGGTCGAAGAGCAGCGCCATCAATTCCATGTAGCGCGCCTTGGTGTACTTGCTGCCCTTGAAGCACTGGCCGAATCCGGCCAGCGTCGCCTTGAGCGCCTTGGGCGTATTGGTCGCGACCATGGCGCCGATGGCGGCGCCCATGATGGTGGTCATCTCGAACGGCAGCGCCTTCATGACCACGCCGATGTTGCCGCCGTGGACGATGAAGACTCCGAAAATGCAACCCAGGGAGACAGCCCAGCCGATGATGACGAACATGCGCAGATCCGCGGTGAGAAGTGGCACAGAGCCCGCCCGGCCGGGCGCGCGGGTTCACCTCACGCGCTCGGTTGACCGGGTCAGTCGATGCGCAAAGTTACCAACCGCCCCGCGCATGCCATCCATCGATGAACCCGCGCTTTCGTGCGCATTTCGCCCTAAGGATTCCGCGCCTGGCGGCCGCGGGCCGCGCCCGCTCAGGCCGCCACGGCTTCGAGCGCGTGCTCCTCGCAGTGCGCGTCGTGCCCGTGCGCCTCGCGCACGGCACGGGTCTTGCCGGCGCGCGAGGGCATGTCGCACAGGCCGCACACGTAGTCCTTCGTGAGTTCGAAGGTGTGGACCACGAAGTGGCCGCCGCACTCGGTGCACGGGGTGAGGGTGAGCATGCCGGCGTCGAAGAATCGAGTCAGCCGCCATGCGCGCGTGATCGAGAGTACTTCTGGCATGCCGATGAGGCCGATGCGTTCGCGGTACATCCGGTAAGCGCGTATCACGGCTTCCACCCCATCCAGTTCCGAAGAGGTGATCAGTGACTGGTACAGATTCATGAACAAGGACGAGTGGATATTCGGCTGCCAGGCCATGAACCAGTCGGTCGAAAAGGGCAGCATTCCCTTGGGCGGCGACTTGCCGGCGATCTCCTTGTAGAGCTTGAGCAGGCGCTCGCGCGAGAGCGTGATCTCGGACTCCAGCACCTGCAGGCGCGCGCCGAGGTGGATCAGGTCGGACGCGAGCGCGATCTGCCGCGCTTCGCCAAGAACGGTCTTGGTGCGCTTCATGATCACACCGCCGCTTCGACCGAGCGGCCGGCCATTAGGATGGCTGCGTGCATGCCTGCGGCCTGCGCATTGTCGGCATTGCCGGTGTGCGACAGGAGCAGGTTCCAGACCATGTTGTCGTCGAATCGGAAACGGCACATGAGCATGTTGGAGGCCGCGATCTTGAGCAGTTGCCCCGCGGTCAGCTGGTCGATGATGCGCGCGACATCGTCCGAAAGGCCCAGGCGCACCAGTGCCTCGGCGCGATCGGCGCGGATCATGTTCTGCGCCAGGATCAGATAGGAAAGATTGGCTTCGCGAATCTCGTTGATGATGGTCTCGGCTTTCATGATGTTCCCCTCGGTGACGTTGGCCTGCGGTGAGTGCTTGTGCAACGCCGTCATCTTCTTTGCCGGCAGCTTTTCGCAACATTGGACGCACGCCGCGAACACGCGTCGCATTCCCGCATCAGGAAAGTGTCGGTATCCGGTGCGGGCACCACGTGGGTAGCCCCGGCTTCGGCGCCTAGGAACGCGGTTGGCAAACCAGGCTGTGGGAGCCTGCGCACTTTTTGTAGGCAGGCCACCTACAACGGGTTAAAACTCATGAGAGGCCATCTTCAATATATTTCGTACCTTGTTGTTTTTATGAGTTATTTTTTTCACGCCACGTGCGTCGCACTGCATCTCAGCGCATGCACGACAGCGATTTGCGGCACTTGCATGGCTCTATTCCCCGCAAGGCGTCGCGCACCACGCACTTAAGCTTGCTCCTGCCTCCTAGTCGAGGGGACGCAAACATCCATATAGGAGAACCAAGAATGCAATCGATCAACACCAATGCGGCTGCGCTCAATACGCAGCGCAACCTGAGCAACTCACAGGCCTCGCTCAATACCGCAGTCCAGCGCCTGTCTTCCGGCCTGCGCGTCAACAGCGCCAAGGACGATGCGGCGGGACTGGCCATCGCCGAGCGCATGAATGCGCAGGTGCGCGGCATGAACGTCGCGATCCGCAACGCCAATGACGGCATCTCGCTGGCGCAGACCGCGGAGGGCGCGTTGGCCAAGATTTCCGACATCTTCCAGCGCATGCGCGAGCTGGCGGTGCAGTCGGCAAACGCCACCAACAGCGCCGGCGACCGCACCAACCTCAACGCCGAGTACCAGCAGATGAGCGCGGAGATCACGCGCGTCATCGCCAACACCTCGTTCAACGGCATCGCCATCCTGGCCGGTGGCGCCGGCGCGCAGGCCTTCCAGGTCGGCGCAGGCACCTCGGCGGACAACCAGGTCACCGTCACCACCACGAACCTGAGTGCCGCAGGCCCCGTGCTGACCGCTACGACAGCAGCCACCAGCCAGGTCGACACCGCCGCCAATTCGTTGACTGCGATCACCAACCTGGATGCCGCCATCGATGTGGTCACGTCGCAGCGCGCCCTCTATGGCGCGGCGCAAAACCGCTTCGAGGCGACCATCTCGGTCCTGCAGACCTCCAGCGAGAACAACGCCGCGTCGCGTGGCCGCATTGTGGACGCCGACTATGCCAAGGAAAGCGCGTCCCTGGCACGTGCACAGATCCTGCAGCAGGCCGGCACCGCGATGCTGGCGCAGGCCAACCAGTTGCCCAACAACGTGTTGACGCTCCTGCGTCAGTAAGGCTTGCAGCGGGCGCGCGAGCGCCTGAGCAAGGACGCGTCGGCTGACCCCCTCCCGGTCGGCGCGTCGCTGACCTGCCGCCGATCATGGCGGCGGGCAGTCGTGCGCGTTCTCGCCGGTTCGGGCAAGAGCGCACACGACTGTCCTGAAGACCGGCAGGGATCGCAGATTAAAGTTTCCGCAACCGGGCACCGATATAGCCAGCAACGGCGGTGGGATTCCAACTTCATGGATCCCGGCCAAAGTTGCAGACCTAAAGGGATCCTCCCGGCCCTTAATGGGTCGCGAATGGCGATTTCGGACCGTTTAGGTCTGCCTGACTTTCCCAAAACCGGGCTTTCAGCAACGACAGGAGATACATCATGCAATCGATCAACACCAACGTCTCGGCGCTCAATGCGTCGCGCAATCTGGGTTCCTCGCAAAGTGCCCTCAACACCGCCGTGCAGCGCCTCTCCTCGGGCCTGCGGGTCAACAGCGCCAAGGATGATTCGGCGGGACTGGCCATCGCCGAGCGCATGAACGCTCAGGTGCGCGGCATGAACGTCGCCATCCGCAATGCCAACGACGGCATCTCGCTCGCGCAGACCGCCGAGGGTGCTCTTTCAAAGATCGCTGACATGTTCCAGCGCATGCGCGAACTGGCGGTGCAGTCGGCCAACGCCACCAACAGCTCCGGCGACCGCACCAACCTCAACGCCGAATACCAGCAGATGAGCGCGGAGATCACGCGTGTCATCGCCAATACTTCCTTCAACGGCGCGGCCATCATCGGCAGCGGCGCGGGCGCGCAGGCCTTCCAGGTCGGCGCCGGCACCGCGGCACACAACCAGATCACGGTGACGACCACCAACCTGGGCGCTGCCGGTGCGGTGCTGACCGCCACGACCGCGGCCACCAGCCAGGTCGATACCGCCGCCAACGCCGCCACCGCGATCACCAACGTGGACGCCGCGATCGATGCCGTCAGCGCGCAGCGTGCCATTTACGGCGCCGCACAAAACCGCTTCGAATCGACCATCAGCGTATTGCAGGTGGCGTCCGAGAACGAAGCGGCAGCACGCGGACGCATCGTCGATGCCGACTACGCCAAGGAGACCGCCGCGCTGTCGCGTGCGCAGATCCTGCAGCAGGCCGGCACCGCGATGCTGGCGCAGGCCAACCAGTTGCCGCAGAACGTTCTTACCCTGCTGCGCTGATGCTTCACCTCCGCGCGCAAGCGCGGAACGCGCGGCGTCCGTCCCCCTCCCGGACGCCGCGCACTGACCCGCTGCTCCAGGGCAGCGGGCAGTCGGATGGGACCAGGCCTGCCCCGGTCCCATCCGACTGTACGCAACACGAGGAAAGGGTGCCCGGGTGCCGGCAGACGCCCCCGGGGGCCAAACCACGATGACCCCTCTGCTGGCGCGAAGCGCGGTGCAGGTAGTCGCTCCGGACCCTCCGTCCGCGACGGCGCGCGCGAACTCGCGCGCCACCGGGGCGACGGGTTCCACGCGCGAGGCGATCGAGTCCGAGCACGACGTGCCGGCTGCCGTGGAAGCTGCCAATCGCGCCATGGCGCTGGAGTCCACGCGCCTGCGCTTCGACATCGACATGAGCCAGGAGCGCATGATCGTGCGCATCGTCGATGGCGAGACCGGTCAGATCCTGCGCCAGCTGCCATCCGAGGAAATGCTGGCCCTGGCCCGCCGCCTCGATCGCCTGCAGGGATTGCTGCTGCGCGAGCGCGCCTAGCGCGAGGGCATCATGGTCGCACTGGTCTCCGGCACCAACCTCGACGTCAATACCCTGGTCAGCCAGCTCATGGCGGCCGAGCGCGCGCCGCTCACGGCCATGAAGCGTACCCAGACCCAGTTCGAGACGCGCATCTCCGCCTTCGGCAGGCTAAGTGCCGCGCTGGCGCCCCTGGCGGATGCCGCACGCAAGCTGGAACTCGCCGACACCTTTCGCCCGGCCAAGGCCGCGCTTGCCGCGAGCGCGGTCGCGCAAGTCAGCGCCGGACCCGCGGCGCAAACCGGCATCTATTCGCTGGAAGTGAGCACGCTGGCGCAGCCCACCAAGCTCGCCTCGTCGGCCTATTTCTCCGCCGACGCCGTAGTCGGGACGGGCAACCTGAACATCCAGTTCGGCACCTTCGCCGCAGGTGTATTCACCGCCAATGGGGAGCGGCCGGCTGTCGACGTCGCCATCGGCGCCGGCAACAACACCCTGGCCGGCATCCGCGATGCGATCAACCAGGCCAATGCGGGCGTGCGGGCGAGCATCGTCAATGACGGCAGCGGCTATCGCCTGAGCCTGACCGGCCCGGAAGGCGCCGCCAACAGCCTGCGCATCACCGTTACCGACAGCGACGGCGGCAATACCGACACGACCGGCCTGTCGCAGCTGGCGTTCAACCCGGCTGCGGCAGTGGGCGCCGGGCGCAACCTGACGCAGAACCAGGCGGCACAGGACGCCTTGCTGGTGGTTGACGGCATCCCGATCAGCAAGCCATCGAACACTGTCACCGATGCGATCGCCGGCGTGACCTTGAATCTGACCGCGACCAATGCCGGCAGTCCCACCACCCTCACCGTCACACGTGACGGTGAGGCGGTCAAGACCGCCCTGGAGGCCTTCGTCAAGGCGCACAACGACCTGCACAAGACCGCCCGCGATCTGACTTTCTATGACGCCGCAGCGCGCAACGGCGGAGCGCTGCAGGGCGACGCGGCGGCACGCGCGCTTCAGTCCCAGGTGCGCGCCGCGCTGACTTCGACCATTGGCGGGCTCACGGGCAGCCCGTCGCGTCTTTCCGAAGTGGGCCTGTCCCTGCAACGCGACGGCACCCTCGCGCTCGACGGCGCCAAACTCAATCAGGCGCTCGCCAACCCTGCATTCGACCTGGGCCCCTTGTTCGGGCCGGCGGGCCGGTCCGCCGATGCACGCATGCGCTTCACCGCGGCAGCCGGCGACACGCCCACGGGCGACTACAGCGTCAACGTCACCCAGGCCGCCACGCGCGGCGCGCTTGCGGCAACAGCCGCGGCCAACCTCACCATCAGCGCGGGCGTCAACGATCGCCTCGACCTCTCGGTCGACGGGCGTGCGGTCAGCATCACCCTGGGCGCGGCCACCTATGCCAGCGCCGACGCGCTTGCCGCCGAAGTACAGTCCCGTATCAATGGCGCGCAGGTCATGCGCGACAACGGCGCCGCGGTGCTGGTCACGCAGGCGGCCGGCGTCCTGACCATCCGTTCGGCTTCCTTCGGCAGCGCTTCTTCCGTCACGGGTGCGTCCGGCAACGCCGCCACGGACCTTCTGGGCGGCGCCGGGACGGCCAGCGCAGGCGCCGACGTCGCCGGGACGATCAATGGCGTGGCCGCCACCGGCGGCGGGCAGGTGCTGGCCGCAGCCAATGGCCTGCGCATCACGGTCACTGCCGACGCAGCGGCCAACCTGGGCACGCTCACATTCACGCGCGGACACGCCGCGGTGTTGCGCAACGCGATCGAAGCCATGACCGCACAGAGCGGCACCATCGGGGCGCGCACCACCGGGCTCGCCAGCAGCGTCAAGCGGGTCGTCGCGCAGCAGGAAGCGTTCGAGAACCGCATGGGGTCGCTGGAAAAGCGCTATCGCGCGCAGTTCTCGGCCTTGGACTCAATGCTCGCCCGCATGAACACCACCAGCAGCTTTCTCTCCCAGCAACTGGCCGGGCTGGCTGCACAAAGCAGCGACCGCCGCTGACGCGGTCAACTTCGCCGCGCCGCCGCCGATAACAAGGACATCTCCACATGCCACGCAAGGAAGTCATGTTCGCCCAGCCCCTCAGTGCCGCCGCTGTCTATGGACGTGTCGCCGTCGAAACCGGGATCGCTGACGCGCGTCCCGTGCAGCTGCTCATCATGGTGTACGAAGGTGCGATCGAGGCCCTCGCCCGCGCCGCCGCCCTGATGCGCAGTGGAGACGTGGCCGCCAAGAACGCCGCCATCACGCGTGCCATCCGCATCATCGACGAAGGACTCAAGGCCACCCTCGATCATCGCGCCGGCGACATCGGCGCGCGCCTGGCCGAGCTCTACGACTACATGACCCATCGCCTGCTGCTGGCCAACCTGCGCGGCGATGCGGCCCTGATCGACGAAGTCCGCGAACTGCTGGTCGAAATCAAGAGCGCCTGGGACGAAGTCGCCGGCCGTGAACTCGCGCAGGCATGAGCATGGGACGCATCGAACACTACACCCGGGTCGCCGACGCCAGTCGCGGAATGCTGGCGGCAGCACGTGCCGGTGACTGGGACGCCCTGGTGAGCGCTGAAGAGGAGTGCGCGCGACGCATCGCCGAGCTCAAGGCCGGCGGACAGGATGAGCTTCTGGGGCAACGTGAACGCGAGCGCCGCATGCGTGTCCTCTCCGAGATCCTCGATCACGATGCGGAAATCCGCGAACTCACGCTTCCCTGGTTGAAGCAGCTCGAGGTGTTCATCGCGGGTGCCACTCGCGAACGGCGCCTGCGCGACGTCTACCAGGCCTAGCGCGGCACGCGGTCAAGCGCGGAGTAGGCGCCGCGTGGCGGCGGTTTTCGAGCCATGGCTGGCAGCGCCGGACGGTAGCATCAGTCCATGAGCGCACGTACCGACATCCGCCCCGAATCCGACGGCCAGGCCAACGACGATTACCGCCTGCGCGCGGCCATCGAGGTCGAGAACATCCTCAAGGACATCGCCGCACGCCGCCTGCTGGTCACCCTTTACTTCGGCGCCGATCGCTTCATCGTCTCGACGCTCCTGGCGGCAGACTCGCGCTCCGGCGTTGTCCTCGACGCCGCCCAGGATGATGCGACCACGCAGGCGATCGCCGCGAGTCCCACGGTCATCGCGATCACTTTCGTGGACCAGATCAAGACCCAGTTCGCGCTGCGCCAACTGCGCGTCTCGATGCACACAGGCCGCCCCGCCCTCAGTGGCCCGCTGCCCCAGTCCATCCTGCGCCTGCAAAGGCGCGAAAGCTTTCGCGTCGCCCCGCCCAAGGCAGCAGGGCTATCCATCTGCGTGCCGCTGCCCGGCCGCGAACCGGCGACGTTTTCACTCGGCGACCTCTCGGTCGGGGGCGTGGCGGTGCTGACCGGCCCTCCGGTACGCGAGTTCGTGTCGGGAGCGGTGTTTGACGACTGCAGCCTCATGCTGCCCGAATACGGCGCGATCAAGGTCTCGCTTGAAATCCGCAATCACCGCCCCGCCGGGGGCGAGCGCGGACTGCGCTACGGCTGCCGCTTCCACAACCTGGCCGGGACCGTCGCCAGCCTGATCCAGCGCAGCATCAACGACCTGCAAAAGAACGCCCGCACGGCGGCACGCTAGCCGCAAGCAAGGCACGCGCCAGCGCGCAGCACTGAGAGTGCGCGCCGCGGCGATAGCCGCGCGGCTCAGACGTTCATGTTCATGATGTCGTTGTAGGCGGAGACCAACCGGTTGCGCGCCTGCACCACTGCCTGGAATCCAATGCTCGACTTCTGCATCGCGATCATGGTCTCTTCCAGGCTCACCGATTCGTCACCGAGCTGAAAGCGACGCCCCAGGTTGCCGGCCTCCGCCTGGGCGGAATTGACGTTCTCCAGCGCGCGCGCCAGGGCTTGTCCGAATCCGCCACCGACCGCCGACGCACTGCCGGACGCTCCGGCCGGGCGGGCCACCTCGATCGCGTTTCGCACCGCAGTGATCTCGTTCATGCCTCTCTCCTCGCGTGAATGACGCGCTTTTTCGGATGCAGGCATCGTAGCGCGGCCAAGTACGGAGGGCGGGTCCGAAATGCCACGCAAAAGCCGTGCTCCTCGCCACATGCGTGCTCCGGGGCGCTTCGCATAATCGTTTTCGAGCAACCGGTCAACCGCAACGCGCACCGACATGGCAGACAACTCGACCCTCGCCCAACCCCAGGGCTTGATACGCGCCGGCAACGATCTGGCGGCCGGCTGGAATGCGCTGCCGGCGCGCAACAAGATCGCCAGCATGGTCGGCGCCGCCGCCGCCATTGCAATCCTCGCCGCGGCGTGGATATGGAGCAATACGCCGGACTACCGCGTGCTGTTCGCGCAACTGCCGGACAAGGACGGTGGCGCGGTCATTGCCGCACTCAACCAGAGCGGCGTCCCTTACAAGATGGGCGAGGGCGGAACAATCCTCGTCGCAGGCGATCGCATCCACGAAACGCGCCTCAAGCTGGCGTCTCAGGGTCTGCCGAAGAGCGGGGTCGGCTTCGACCTGCTCGACAACCAGAAATTCGGCACCACCCAGTTCCAGGAACAGGTGAACTACCAGCGCGCGCTCGAGGGTGAGCTGACGCGTTCCATCGTGGCTTTATCGGCGGTGCAGTCGGCGCGCGTGCACTTGGCGATCCCGAAGCCATCGGTGTTCATGCGCGAGCAGGCTCGTCCGACGGCCTCGGTGCTGGTGTCGCTCGCGCCCGGCCGCACGCTTGAAGCGGCGCAGATCGCCGGCATCACCCACCTGGTGTCCTCGAGCCTGCCCGACCTGCCGGCCAAAAACGTAAGCATCATCGATCAGCACGGCAAGCTCCTCTCCACGCAAAGCGATGGCAGCGCCGCAACGCTGGACCCGACCCAGCTGGCCTATGTCCAGCAAATAGAGCAGGCGCATGTGCGCCGCATCATGGAGATCCTGACGCCGCTCTATGGCGCCGACAACGTGCGCGCGCAGGTCTCGGCAGACATCGACTTCAATGTCGCCGAGTCGACCTCGGAGAATTTCAAGCCCAACGCAAACCGCGAGCAGTCGGTTGTACGCAGCCAGCAGACCAGCGAATCGGTCAACGGCACAGGCGCCGGCGCAGGGGTGCCGGGAGCCCTGTCGAACCAGCCTCCCGGGGGCGCGACCGCGCCCATCGCCGGCGCGGGTCAAACCAATCCGCAGGGTGCGGCCGGCGGAGCACAGGGTGCACAGTCGCGCCGCGACTCGGTCACCAACTATGAGATCGACAAGACCATCAAGCATGTCAAGTCATCAGCCGGCGGGATCAAGCGCCTGTCGGCAGCAGTCGTCATCAACCACAAGAAGGCCGTCGGCGCCAAGCCCGGAACCGCTCCTGTGCCCCTGCCGGCCGAGGAGATCGAGAAGGTCACCAAGCTCGTGCGCGACGCCATCGGCTTTTCCAGCGATCGCGGCGACTCGCTCAACGTCGTCAACTCGCCGTTCACGCCGCGCGAGGTCGAGGTACTGCCGCCGGTTCCCTTGTGGCAGCAACCCGACACGATGGCCACCATCAAGGAAGTGGGCAAGCACGTCCTGATCGCGGCGATCGTCCTCTATGCCGTGCTGGGCGTGCTGCGACCGCTCTTGCGCCAGATTCTGGCATTCAGCCCGCCGCCGCCGGCGCAGGAAACCGCTGCCGCGGACGACCCGCAGGGCGCCCCCGCCCTGCCCGCTCCGGCCGATCCGCTCGAGACCGCACGCGCCCGTGCCAAGAACGACCCGCGCGTGGTCGCAAGCGTAGTGCGCAACTGGACCGGCGCAAATGGATGACACCGGTGTCGAGGACGGCGCGATCCTGCTCATGAGCCTGGGCGAGGAGGAGGCGGCCGAGGTCTTCAAGTTCCTGAACCCGAAGGAGGCGCAGAAGATCGGCGCCGCGATGGCACGCCTGAAAAACGTGCCGCGCGAAAAGATCGATGCCGTGCTGACCAAGTTTCATGACGAGGTCGACACGCAGAGCTCGATTGGCCTGGATTCCGATGCCTACGTGCGCGGCGTGCTCAATCGCGCCCTGGGCGAAAAGAAGGCCAAGTTCGTGCTCGACCGCATCGTGGCAGGCGGCGACACCAGTGGCATCGAGGGCCTCAAGTGGATGGACGCAGCCACCGTGGCCGAACTGATCAAGAGCGAGCACCCGCAGATCATCGCCTCGATCCTGGTGCATCTGGAGCGCGATCACGCCGCCGGAATCCTCAACCAGCTCTCCGACCGATTGCGCGGGGACGTCGTCATGCGCATCGCCACCCTGGACGGCATCCATCCGCAGGCGCTGCGCGAACTCAACGATTCAATCGCGGGCCTCTTGTCGGGCAGCGGCAACATGAAGCAGGCCGCCATGGGCGGGGTGCGCACCGCGGCCGAGATTCTCAACTTCGTCGGCTCTTCATCGGAGACCGGGATCCTCGATGCGATGCGCGCGGTTGACGAAGAGATCGCCCAGTCGATCACGGACGAGATGTTCGTCTTCGACAACCTGATCGACGTCGATGACAAGGGCATCCAGTCGCTGTTGAAGGAGGTGCAGTCCGACTCGCTGGTGGTGGCCCTGAAGGGCGCCAGCCCGGAACTGCGCGAGAAGATCCTCAAGAACATGTCGTCGCGCGCCGCGGAGACCCTGCGCGAAGACCTCGAGTCCAAGGGGCCCGTGCGGGTCTCCGAGGTCGAGGCCGAGCAAAAGGAAATGCTCAAGATCGTCAGGCGCCTGGTCGACGAAGGGCAGATCATGCTGGGAGGCAAGGGTGGCGATGACGGCTTCATTTAAGCGCGACGGCGCAATGGCCGATGCCTACAAGCCCTGGCAGTTCGCCAGCCTGGCGGCCGATGCGCGCATCGACGGCGTGGCGACGGCGCGCGAGGAGGCCGAACGGCGCGCCGCCGAGGCCGTGCGCAGCCAGGCCTACGCAGCCGGCTTCGCCGCCGGGCGGGCCGACGGACGCGCCGCGGCGGACGCCGAGGCCGCGCACCTCAAGCGCATCGCCGAATCGCTGGCGCAGGCGCGCCACCACTTGGAGGCGGAAACCGCCGCAGCTCTGCTCAACCTGGCGGCCGAGATCGCACGCCACATGCTGCGCGCGGAACTGACCATCAACCCGCAGGCGATCCTGCCCGCCATCTGCGAGGCCACCGACTTGGCCGGCGATGCCGCACACCCGCAGCTCTATCTCAATCCCGGGGACGTGGACTTCGTGCGCCGCCATCTTGGTGAAGCCCTGGCGGTGTCGCAGTGGCGCATCATCGAGGAGGCGGCCATCGAACCCGGCGGCTGTCGGGTCGCGACCACCGACGGCGAGGTCGACGCGACCCTTGCCACTCGCTGGCGGCGGGCTGCCGCGATGCTGGGGGTCGATACCGCCGGACGTCGCACGGACCTGGAATGAGCAACTCCGACGCCAATCCGTGGCCGGCGTTCCTGGCGCAATGCCGCGCCCATCTGTCGTCGGCCCCGCCGCTGGAGGCGCGCGGCAAACTGACGCGGGTCGCCGGCCTGGTCATGGAGACGGTCGGGTTGCGCCTGCCGGTGGGCAGCTCATGCCTGGTGGCCCAGGACGGCATGAACCCGGTCGAGGCCGAAGTGGTCGGATTCGCCGGCAATCGCCTCTTCCTCATGCCCACCTCGGACATCCACGGGCTGGCCCCGGGTGCGACGGTGACTCCCGCCGACACGCAATTCACCCCGCCGCGCTTCGGGGCGACCAATCACCCCTGGCGGCGCAGCGAGGACCGTACCAAGCACCTGCCGGTGGGTGATGCCCTGCTCGGGCGCGTCCTCGATGCGCAGGGACGGCCGCTGGACTCGCTGGGGCCGATCGACTCCGTGTTGCGCGCCCCGCTCTCGGCCCGTCCGCTCAATCCCATTGACCGCGCGCCGGTCAGTGAAGCGCTCGATACCGGTGTGCGCGCCATCAACGCCCTCATCACCGTCGGGCGCGGCCAGCGCATGGGCCTGTTCGCCGGCTCCGGCGTGGGCAAGAGCGTGCTGCTGGGCATGATGGCGCGCTACACCGACGCCGACGTGACCGTGGTCGGCCTGATCGGTGAACGCGGCCGCGAGGTCAAGGAGTTCATCGAGGATTCACTCGGAGCACAAGGCCTCGCACGTGCGGTCGTCATCGCCGCGCCCGCGGACGCTCCGCCGCTCCTGCGCATGCAGGGCGCCGCGTACGCGACTACGGTGGCGGAGCATTTCCGGGATCGCGGTCGCCATGTGCTCCTGATCATGGACTCGCTGACCCGCTACGCGATGGCGCAACGTGAAATCGCCCTGGCCATCGGCGAGCCGCCGGCCACCAAGGGCTATCCGCCGTCGGTCTTCGCCAAGCTGCCGCAGTTGGTCGAGCGCGCCGGCAATGGCACCGGCAGCAGCGGAGGCGCCGGCTCGATCACCGCCTTCTATACGGTGCTCACCGAAGGCGACGATCCACAGGATCCGATCGGCGACGCGGCACGCGCCATCCTGGACGGGCATGTCGTGCTCTCACGCGACCTCGCGGAGTCCGGTCATTACCCTGCCATCGACGTCGAGCAGTCGATCAGCCGCGTGATGGCCGCAGTCGTCCCCCCCGAACAACTCGCGCATGCGCGCCGACTCAAGGCCCTGGTTTCGCGCCTGCGGCGCAACCGCGACCTGATCAATGTCGGCGCCTATGCGGCCGGCAGCGACCCGCTGCTCGACCAAGCCATCGCGCTGGAAGCCCGGCTCAACGCCTTCTTGCAACAGGACATGCACGAGCATGCCTCCCGCCAGCAATCGGTTTCCCGGCTGGGCGAACTCCTGGCAAACGTCCAACCCGCTATCCATTGAGACCTTCCCGCATGGCACACGCATACGCGACCCTGATCGACCTGTCGCAGCAACGCTCGGACGCGGCGGCCGCCCAGATGGCACAGCTGATGCGACGACACGAGGAGTCGAGCAAGAAGCGCGCGGTACTTTCGTCCTATCGCGACGAGTACCGGGCGCGCATGGACGAAGCCAAGCGGCGCGGCGCCGGAGGCGCCACGATCGAAAACTTCCGCGCCTTCGTCGAACGCCTCGATGAAGCCGTGGCCCAACAGCAGGCCGACGCGGATTTCTGGCATCAACGCCTCGCTGACGCGCGTGCGCGCTGGCAGGGTGAGCGCCGCTCGCTGTCGGCCTACAGCACGCTTGCCGAGCGTCGCGCAGCCGCGCAGGCGCTGCGCGACCGGCGGCGAGAACGGCGCGCGGAAGACGAGTTTGCCGCACGCTGCCGCCCCGCTTTCAGCCATTAGTCCATTCACCCATCGCGAGGAATGCCCATGTCTCCCGGTACTGCCAACCTGATTGCGGCCAAGGCGAACGCCGAACCTCCTGCCAGCGTCGCGCGCGCGGGCAAAGCCGATACCCCCTCAGGGTTCGATGACGCCCTGCGTAGCGCGCAGGGCAACGCCAGCCGCGAGTCCGCGGAGAGCGGCCGCGACGACGACCCTCTGGCCGAAACACAGCCTACCTCCGACATTGCCGGGATGGAAGCCAGGGCCTTGGCACCCGAATCAGTTCCACAGCCGCCGGCGACCGATGCGCCAATCGTCGTTGATGCAGGCCTCCTTACACGCGCCGCTGCTCTAGCGCTCAAGCCCGACGACCGGGACCAGCCCGCCGAGGGTGCACTCGTGCGCGGCCTTAAGGGGGCGCAATCCGATGACGTCGGAACTCCTGCCGCACTTCAACCGGATCGCCCCGCGATTCCGACCCTGCCGGCCACCCCAGCACTGGCGCAGCCTTCGGGGACAACTGCCAACTCCCCGCTGACCACGGGGGCCGTCGCCCGCGAAATGCCGGGGGAGAGCAAGTCCGCCCTGCACGATTTTGGCCAACTGGCATTGCGCGCAAACGAGCCCGCGACGGATGGAACGGAAATGCGGGACACAACCGCCTTGCCGCGCATGGCGGAAGTTGCCGAAAGCCGGGCGGCCCAAGCTCTCGAGGCTACCGGCACGCCCACCCGCGTCATGGCCGGCGAAACGTCCGTTACCTCTCCACTCGCGTCGCGCCATGACAGCTCGATGCCGCCGGCACGTCTGGCCATCGAGGCGCCGGTCGGCACCGCACGCTTCATCGATCAGGCGGCCCAGCGCGTCACGTGGATGGCAAAGAACGGGGTCGAACACGCCGAGATCCGCGTTCGTCCCGCCGAACTGGGCCCCATCACGGTGCGCATCGAGCTGGCCAATAACGAGGTGATGGTGAACTTCGCGGTCGCCCAGCCGGACACGCGCGTCGCGGTCGAGGACGCGCTGCATCGCCTGGAGGAGATGCTGGCAGAGAACGGCCTGGCCATGTCCGGCGCCAACGTCGGCGCGCAGGGATCCGATGGCGATGAGCCTGCGCGGTCCGGGCGGCAACCGGCCGCCGAAGGATCCGCGCCGGGCGCCGTGGGCGGGGCGAGCGCGGGCGTCGTGACCGTGCGCACGATGCCGGCGCCGCGTGGACTGGTCGATACCTTCGCCTGAACCCGCGCAGATGCGATCCGGCGCGAGCAGCACCGGAATCCTGCGCCTTTTCAAGCCATGGACGCAATGACCGAGGATCAACAATGACGTTGTCGGACGCCTGAACCACACTTCCTGCGCCAGGAAGCTCGTGGCACCAGGCGACCGGATCGTCACCTGTCACGAGGGTAGCAAATGGCAAATGCTCAAGCTGCAACCGCCGGCGAAGTTCCAGCGGCGCCCAAGAAGGGCAAGAAACTGCTGGTGATCATCCTGGCGCTGGTGCTGGTGCTGGCCGCCGGCGGCGGCGCGGCTGTCTTCCTGCTCATGAAGAAATCCGAGCCGAAAGCCAAGGAGGAAATAAAGAAAACCGAGCGCAAACCGCCGGTTTTCGCCCCGCTGGAGCAGTTCACGGTCAATTTGAACGACCCGGGTCGCGAGCATTACCTGCAGATCGGGCTTACCTTCGAGGTGACCGGACAGGATGTGGCCGATGCGATCAAGGCGCAGATGCCGCTCGTACGCAGCCGCGTGCTCCTGCTGCTAACCAGCAAGGGCGCCGAGGAGCTTGCGTCGCCGCAAGGAAAGGCCAAGCTGGCGGGAGAACTCGTCGGACTCGCCCGCGCCACCATGCAGCACTCCAAGACGCCTAGCGCGCAGGAAGAGGACCGCGGCATCCACGACGTGCATTTTTCCTCCTTCATCATCCAGTAGGCGTCTTCGCATGTCCACGGAAGTACTCTCGCAGGACGAAGTCGATGCCCTCCTGAAGGGCGTCAACGGCGACGAGGAGCCGGCCGTCGAGGCCGAGGCGAATGACGGCCCGCGCCCGTACAACCTGGCCACCCAGGAGCGCATCGTCCGCGGGCGCATGCCGACCCTGGAGATCATCAACGAGCGCTTCTCGCGCCTGCTGCGCATCGGCATGTTCAATTTCATGCGCAAGAGTCCGGAAATTTCGATCGGACCGATCAAGACGCAGAAGTACGGCGATTTCGTGCGCAACCTGGTCGTGCCGGCCAACCTCAATATCGTCGCGCCGAAGCCGCTGCGCGGCAATGCGCTCATCGTCTTCGACCCTGCGCTGGTGTTCGCGGTGATCGACAACCTGTTTGGCGGCGACAGCCGCTTCCAGGCGAGCATCGAAGGGCGGGACTTCAGCGCCACCGAGATGCGCATCGTCACGCGCATGCTCGAGTTGGTGCTGGACAACTACAGCCACGCCTGGCAACCGGTGCATCCGCTGCGCTTCGAATACGTTCGCTCCGAGATGCATGCCCAATTCGCCAACATCGCGACGCCATCCGAGGTGGTCGTCACGACCACCTTCGCGGTCGAGTTGGGCTCGGCCGGCGGCGAGATCCACGTCTGCATACCCTACTCGACGGTCGAACCGATCCGCGACCTGCTCTACAGCAACGCCCAGGCCGACAGCGCCGAACCCGACACGCGCTGGATGAAGCTCCTCATGCGCGAGGTGCAGAACGCGGAAGTCGAGGTCACGGCCCAGCTGGCGCGCGCCCCGGTGACCCTGGCGCAGGTCCTCGGCATGCGCCAGGGCGACATCATCAACCTCGACATCAAGCCGACGCTGACTGCCGAAGTCGACGGCGTGCCGATCTTCGACTGCCGTTATGGCGTCATCAACGGCCGCTACGCGCTCAAGGTCGAGCGCGCCATCCAACTCGAATCCACCGAAACCAACCCCGGAGATGTCCATGTCTGAACCTGCCGCCGCCAATGTCTCCGCCGGAGAAGACTGGGCCGCCGCCATGGCGGAGCAGGCCGGCTCCGAGTCGCCGCTGGCCGAGACGACGCCCGGCGCGCGGCCTGCCACCGACATGTTCCAGGAATTCAGCCCCGGCGCAGCCGCCGGACAGGCCAACGACATCGGCATGATCCTGGATATTCCGGTGCAGTTGTCGGTCGAACTCGGGCGCACGCGCATCCCGATCAAGCAGATCCTGCAACTCGCGCAGGGTAGCGTGGTGGAACTCGACGGACTCGCGGGTGAGCCCATGAACGTGCTCATCAACGGCTGCCTGATCGCGCAGGGCGAGGTCGTCGTCGTCAATGACCGTTTCGGCATTCGCCTGACCGACATCATCACGCCGTCCGAGCGCATTCGCAAGCTCAACCGCTGACCGCAAGCGCCCCATCAACATGCTTCGCCATTGCCTTGCGGCCCTGAGCGTGACGCTGCCGGCCATCGCGCGTGCAAGCGAGCCGGTGCCCGGCCCCGCGGGCATGCTGCAGATGCTGCCCGGGCTCCTGTTCGTGCTCGCCTTGATTGGCGCGCTCGCCTGGGCGGCGCGCCGCTTCGGCGCCGGCCGGTCCGTCGCTCCCTCGCATATCCGTACCGTAGCCTCCGCCAGCGTCGGCACGCGCGAGCGCGTGGTCATTGTCGAGATCGCGGGCGAATGGATGGTGCTGGGCGTCGCTCCCGGGCGCGTCGACACCATCGCCCGCATGGCCAGGCCGGCCACTGCGACCGTGCCGGATACCCCCGCCGCGCCGGCTTTCCTCGGCGCATTGGCACAGGCAATGAAGAAGTCATGACACCAGGACGCGCACGTATTGCCCTCGCCGCGCTGGCTGCTGTCGCGACCATGGCGGCGACGGCGATTTCCACCCCGGCGGCCGCGCAGGCGATCTTGCCCGGCATCACCTCGACCCCGGGGCCGGCCGGCGGCACCACCTGGTCGCTGCCGATCCAGACCCTGCTGGCGCTGACGGCCATCACTTTCCTGCCCGCGGTGCTGCTCATGATGACCGGCTTCACGCGCATCGTGATCGTCATGTCGCTGTTGCGCCACGCTCTGGGAACGCAGACTGCCCCACCCAACCAGGTCATCATCGGCCTGTCCCTGTTCCTGACCCTGTTCGTGATGAGTCCGACGCTGGAACGCATCCACAAGGATGCCTGGGTGCCCTACACCGAGAACAAGATGAGTCTCTCCGACGCCTTGACGCGCGCCGAAGCGCCGATCAAGTCGTTCATGCTCAAGCAGGCGCGCGAGCCCGATCTGGCGCTCTTCGCCGGGCTGGCCAAGCGCCCGGCTGCCGAAAAGCCGGCTGACCTGCCGCTCACGGTCATCGTTCCCGCCTTCGTCACCAGCGAACTCAAGACGGCGTTCCAGATCGGCTTCATGATCTTCGTGCCCTTCCTGGTCATCGACATGGTGGTGGCCTCTGTCCTCATGTCCATGGGCATGATGATGCTCTCCCCGGTGATGATCTCGCTGCCCTTCAAGCTGATCCTGTTCGTGCTGGTCGACGGCTGGAACATCCTGATCGGCTCGCTGATCGCGAGCTTCCACGGCTAGTCCCCATGTTCACGACGCAGACTGTCCTGACCATCGGCGCCGAGGCGCTCTGGATCACCCTGATCATCTCGGCGCCGCTGTTGCTCGCCGCGCTGGCCACCGGGCTGGTGGTCGGCATATTCCAGGCCGCCACGCAGATCAACGAGATGACGCTTTCGTTCATTCCCAAGCTGGTGGCCATGTTCGCCGTCGCTGTCCTGGCAGGCCCCTGGATGATCGCGACCATCGTCGATTTCATGCGTCGCCTTATCATGCAGATACCCGGCACCGTGGGCTAGCCCGGTGCTCACCTTCACGACCGAACAACTCTATGCGTGGATCGGGGTCTTCGTCTGGCCGTTCCTGCGCATCCTTGCGCTGATCGGCACCGCCCCGGTGCTCTCGCACCGGGTCATTCCCGCACGCGTCAAGGTCGGGTTGGCGCTGGCGATCACGATTGTGGTCGCACCCACCCTGCCGGCGCCGCCGCCAGCGGCGCTGGCGTCGTGGAACGCGCTCGGCCTGGTGGCGCAGCAAGTCGCCATCGGCGCGGCGCTTGGCTTCGTACTGCGCCTCATCTTCACGGCCATCGAGTTCGCCGGCGACCTGATCGGACTGTCGATGGGCTTGTCGTTCGCGACCATGGTGGACCCGCAGAATTCGGACCAATCCCCGCTGATCGGCAGCGTGCTCGGCGTGATCGCGAGCCTGGTCTTCATTTCGCTCAACGGCCACCTGATCATGATCAACGGCGTGGTCGAGAGCTTCCGCGTCTTTCCGCCCGGCAGCATGCCCGGCGGACACGCGACCCAGTGGCGGGACTTCGCCCTGATGGGGGCGGAAATCTTTCGCCTCGGGCTGACCCTGGCGCTGCCGGTGGTCGCCGCCTTGCTGGTGGTCAATCTGGCCATCGGCGTGATGACGCGCGCCGCGCCGCAACTGAACCTGATGTCGTTCGGTTTTCCGGCTGCGCTATTGGCAGGCATCTGGATGATGTGGATCGCCATGCCGGCAACCCTGGGGGCGATACAGGCCCACATCGAGCGCAGCGTGACCTTCCTGCTGCGCTGAGGGGCACCCGTCGCGAGACGCGATGGTCAAACCTGCGGGATCGCGGCACCAACGGTGCGGCACAACGCCGCCGCGCGTGATGCGCTGCCGGAAGAGGGGGAACCGCCGTTCAAGCACGCGGCCATGCGGCCGCGCCGGGTCAGAACGCGCTGACCGCCGTTCGCGCCTTCAGACGCGCCCGCGCGTCGGCCTTGTTCTCGGCCGAGACCTTGCGTCCGAAAGCCTCGCGCTCGGCGCGGGTCTTCTTGGCGGCTTCGATGGACATGATGCAGCGCCACCGTTTGCCCGTCTTGGAAACCACCAGCCGCATCTGCTCGCGCGGATGCTGAGCGTGACAGTGGTAACAAAAAATCATATTGCTCATGACCACTCCAGCGGATTCGCCGCCGATTTCGGCGAAAACAAATGGCCCAAGCGGCTGCCCTGGGCCATTCTTGTTGAAGTTTCCGATTCCGCGCTGCGCCCTCGTCCCCTACTACGCCTGCATGCTGCTTGAGACATCGGGTGCATCTCCGGATTCGCGTCCGCCATTATACACCGGCTGATATCTCAGCCGCATGCCTGCCCCGAGGCTCGGCTCCCGGCCAGTGCGCGCCCTGGCAAACCTCGCCAAAACAGGAGAGCCCGGAAACGAAAAGCCCGGCGCAGGTGGCCGGGCTTTCGTATTTCAATTCTGGTTGCGGGGACAGGATTTGAACCTGTGACCTTCGGGTTATGAGCCCGACGAGCTGCCAGACTGCTCCACCCCGCGTCTGAGCCCAAGAGTATAGCACTATCGGGTGTGAATTGCCGCCGCTTCATAGGAAAGTCGCCAGGCGCGGCGCTCGATTTCCAGCCGGGCCCGGCCACCAAAGGGCAGGGTCAGCTTGTCGCGGACATGGCCAAACGGCAGGCCGGCTACGACCGGGATGGGAAGCACGCCGCGCAAGTGGGCCAGCATGGCGTCGAAATCGTAGCCACGGTCGTTCTCTCCCAGCCGATAGCCGGAGAAGTCGCCCAGCAGGAGCGCCTTCTGGTGACCCAGGATGCCGGCATTGTTGAGTTGATGCAGCATGCGTTCGATGCGATAGGGGTGCTCGCCCACGTCTTCGACGAACAGGATGCCGCCGCGCACGCGAGGCAGGAATCTCGTGCCGACCAGGTGCGCGATCATCGCCAGGTTGCCGCCCCACAGGGTGCCGCGGATCGCGGCTCTCGCCGGGCTCTCGCTGCGGACCTCGATGCTGTCGCCGCCACCTTCGACCATGCGCCAGAAATGCGACTCGGTGAACGGGCTTACCTCGGTCGCGCCGAAGTCGTAGGCCGCCGTGGGCCCGGCAAAGCCTGTCGTGCGCCCCTGCGCGTAGGCGGCGCACAAAAGCGCGGTGAAGTCGCTGTGGCCAACCCAGCGCTGGCCCGAACTGGCGAGAAGCGCGTAGTCGATCGAAGGCAAGAGCCGTGTGAGTCCGTAACCGCCACGTACCGCAAGCACCAATTGCACGTCGCTGCGCGCCGCCATCGCATTGAGCGCGGCCAGGCGGGTCGCATCGCTGCCCGCGAAGCGCTGGTGGGTCTTGCGCACGGCCGCCGGTGCGACCACGCGCCAGCCACGGTCGCGAAAGTAGGTCTCGGCGCGTTCCAGTGCCAGGGCGTCCAGCACCTGACCCGAGGGCGCGACAAAGCCGATGCCGGGCTTCCTGGCCATCAGTTGCCGAATACCTGGAGGGCCCGACGGGCGATGTCCTCGCCCCACTCCTGGACGAAGTGCCCGCCGTCAGGCACTTCCATGGGTGGGGGACAACCGCGGATCGACTTCGCCACCTTCGACATGACCGGCGGGCCCAGCACCGGGTCGCGCATGCCGACCGCCATCAGGGTCCTGCCCTGCCACTGGTCGGTGAACCAGGCGCGCGCGCGACGTGACAGCGCGGCGCCCTCGACGTCCGGATGATCTGGCACCAGGTTGGGAAAACGCCGCACACCTGCCTTGTAGGTCGCATCGGGAAACGGGGCATCGTAGGCGGCCGCCTCGGCGGCGCTCAGGTGCGGGCAGGCTCGCGCGAAGAGTCTGCCCACCGCCATGTCCGGGTTCTTGTTGTTGAAGTCGCGCCACGCCAGGAAACCCGGAGAGAGCGGCGCATCCCCGGTGGCGAAGTCCGTGTTCATGACCAAGAGCCCGCAAAAGCGCTCGGGCATGTCCATCGGCAGCGTCAGTCCCAGGAGCCCGCCCCAGTCCTGGCACACCAGCACGACGTTTTGCAGGTCCAGGCGAAGAACAAGATTCGCCAGCATGCCGCGGTGGAACATGAAGGTGTAACGCGCCTCGTCGACCGGCTTGTCACTCTTGCCGAAACCGATCAGGTCCGGAGCGACCACGCGATGCCCGGCATCCGCCAGGACGGGGATCATGCGCCGGTAAAGGTAGCTCCAGGAGGGCTGGCCATGCAGGCAAAGAAACACCAGCCGCGCCTCGCGCGGACCCTCGTCCAGATAGTGGATGCGCAAACCCTGGTAGCCCTTGAGGTCGCCGATGTAGTGCGGGGCGAAGGGGTAGCCGGGCAGATCGGCGAAACGTGCGTCGGGGGTCCGCAAAACGTCCTGCATCGGGGCTCTCTCCTTGGCCTGGGTGCGCCGCGCGGCGAAGAAATCGCGCAGCAGGATCGCGCATTCCTCACCCAAAAGGCCGCCCTCGACCTGGGTTTGATGGTTGATGCGCGCCTCGGCGAAGAGATCGACCACGCTGCCGGCCGCGCCGGCTTTCGCATCATGCGCGCCGAAAGTGACTTTTTTCAGGCGCGCCTGCAGCACCGCGCCTGCGCACATGCTGCACGGCTCCAGGGTGACGAAGAGTTCGGCCTCCGGCAGGCGGTAATTGCCCAGCACCTGCGCCGCGGCCCTCAGCGCGACCATCTCCGCGTGCGCGCTCGGGTCGCAGTCGCCGACCGGGCGGTTCCAGCCCGTTGCGATGACGCGCCCCGCATGGACGACGACCGCGCCGACCGGCACTTCACCCGCCTCGGCCGCGCGCTCCGCCGCCGCCAGCGCGGCGCGCATGTAGAGGACGGCGTCGCTCACCCTTCAGAGTCCCAGGCGCACCATCCACTCGCCCAGCGCACGCTCGTCCGCCGTGCCCGACGCATAGCGTGCCTTCATCGCCGCGTGCGCTTCCTTGCGATGCTGGTTCAGCTTGAACTTGGCTTCCAACGACTGGACCTCGATCTCGAAGGCGACGATGCCGGCCATCATCTTCGACTGGAATTCCTGCGGCAGTCCGCGCCACTGGGCCGCGTATTCTGGTTCATGAATCGCGATCAACCCCTTGAGCAAGGCATCCTTTTTCGCCTCTCCTTCGATCAAGGCGACGCGACCGTAGGCGTGCACGGCCACGTAGTTCCAGGTCGGCACGCGCTGCAGGTCCGGGTAGACCTTGGGCGACATGTAGGCCTGCGGCCCGGAGAAGACCACCATGACTTCCGGCCGCGCGCTGAGAAACCTGGCCTGCGGATTGGGCTTGGCGACATGCCCCTCGAGAACGATGCGGCGCGCTCCTTCCGCGCCACGCTCGCTGACAATCATCGGCAGGTGGGTCGCGTACGGCCGCCCGTCGTCGTCAGTCCCTACCAGCAGCGCGAAGTTGTGCTTGCGCATGACCTCCAGCGCCAGCGCGGGATCGCCCGCCTCGAAGTGTTTGGGCAAGTACATGGAAGGATCGCGCGACTTCGTACTTTCGCACGAGTGCCGGCGAGCAGCGAGTTGCCTATAATCGCGCGATTGTCCCATAGCAACAAAAAGAAGCGCGCAAACCAGAGATGGCGCAAGGGAAGACACCCGCGCAATCGCTCTTCACGAGCCTGTCTGCCGGCCTGATCGCCGGCATCCGCACTATCCTGGGGTCGGCGGCCATGGTCGCGCTGATCCTGCCGGGCTCGCTGTCGGGTGGCGTCCCGCAAACCTTGCAGGCCTTGTTGCTCGGCGGCGCAGTCGTCGGCGCGGTCGTCGCCTTATTGAGCTCGTATCCGGGCTCGGTCGCGCAGGTGCAGGATGGGCCGGCGGTCATCCTCGGGGTCATGGCGACCTCGATCAGCACCTCGATGGAGCCAACCGCCGCACCCGAACTTATCCTCGCGGTCGTGCTGACCTGCGCGGCAGTCGCCTCGGTCGCCACCGGTTGCGTCTTCTGGCTCCTGGGCCGCTATCGCCTGGGCGAACTGGTGCGTTTCATCCCCTTCCCGGTCATCGGCGGCTTCCTCGCGGGTTCGGGCCTGCTCATCTTCATGGGTGCGTTCCGCGTCCTGACCGGGGTCGGCATCGCCACCGTGAGCTGGGAGGCACTGACCGAGCCGATGCGCATGCTGCGCTGGGTCCCGGGCCTGATCCTGGGCTTCGGCATGCTCGCGATCCTGCGCCGCTTCAGTCATGTGCTGCTGGTCCCGGCCATGCTTTTTGGCGCCATGCTCGTCTTCTACATCGCGGGATGGGCCATCGGCATCGACATGCGGCTGGCCAATGCAAGCGGACTGCTGCTGGGCCCCTTCCCCGACAGCACCGGACTCTCCTGGCCGGCGTGGACGATGCTCTCCGGCGAGGGCTGGCGCATGGTGTCGGCACAGATTCCGACCTTCGCCGCGATCGTGCTGGTGTCGGTGGTGGCACTGCTCCTGAACGCCAGCGGCCTGGAACTCGGCACCCGCAGCGACCTGGACATCAATCGCGAGCTGCGTGCCAACGGCGTGGCCAACATCGCAGCCGGCCTGGTCGGCGGCCCGGTCGGGTACCACGCGTTGTCGGCATCGCTCCTGGGGGCGCGCATGGGAGCCAACAGCCGGCTCATCGGCTATGTCTCTGCGCTGATGTGCGCGCTGGTCCTGGTCCTGGGCGCGTCGCTGTTTGCCTACGTGCCCAAGGCGGTGTTGGGCGGGCTGCTGGTTTCGATGGGCGCCGGCATGCTCATCGAGTGGCTGTGGGACGGCTGGCGCACGTTGCCACGTCAGGACTACATGATCGTCGTCCTCATCGTCGGCGTGATCGGCAGCGTCGGCATCCTGGCCGGCGTGGCGGTCGGGCTGGCGGTGGCGATGGCGATCTTCGTGCTCTCCTACAGCCGCGTGCGCGTGATCCGCCAGGAACTGACCGGCATCGAATACCGCAGCAACGTCGATCGCAGCCCGGCCGCACTCGAGGTGCTGCGCGCCAGGGGCGCCGCGATCCACGTTCTCAAGCTCGAGGGCTTCGTCTTCTTCGGCACGGCGTACTCGCTGCTCACCCACGTGCAGGACCTGCTGGACCCGAAGCGGACGCAAAAGGTGCGCTACCTCGTGCTGGACTTCCGCGACGTTCCGGCCAGCGACTCCTCGGCCATGTCGGCCTTCGCCAAGATCGTCAACTATTGCGAGCGCGCCGGCTGCGAGCTGATTTTCACGCGCATGAAAAAAGCCATCGTGCGCCAGTTCAAGCAGGCCGGCATCCACACCGACGGTCGCGCGGCGTTTTTCTCCGAGCTCGATTTCGCGCTCGAATACTGCGAGGAAAAGATCCTTTCCGGCGACGCCAGCTCGATCCTGCCGGTCGACTACTCGATCTGGGACCGCATCGCCCAGGCCCTGCCCGCAGGCGTGCCGATGGCGTCCTTCATGGCCTACCTGGAGCCGCGCACCTACAATGAGGGCGAGCATCTCATGGAGCAAGGCGGGCCGCCGACCGAGATCATCTTCATCGAGTCGGGCCGCGTCACGGTCAACCTGACCTTTGACGACGGGCGCACCATCCGCCTGCGCTCGATGACCATGGGCACCATGGTGGGCGAGATCGGGCTCTACCTGAACCAGCCGCGCAGCGCCTCCGCGGTGGCCGACCACACCACCAGCGCGTACATCCTGACGCGCGAAAAGCTGACCGAGATGGAAAAACGGGACCCGCCGCTGGCCAATGCGCTGCACTACGCGATCGTCGCGCTGCTCGCCGAGCGCCTGGCTGGCACCAACGGGCTCCTGCAGCGCCTGACCGGCTGATCCCACCGCCGGAGTGTGCGCACGGCCTGCGTGATCGCCGCGCCCGGGCCGAAACTTAAGGGTCCAGCTTGATGCCGGCGCGGTCAATGATGCCGCGCCACTTGGCGATTTCGGCGCTGATGTGCCGTCCCAGTTCCTCCGGTGTCGAGGCCAACGCTTCGGCGCCGGTATCGGTGAAGCGCGCGCGAATGGCGCCATCGCCAGTGGCAGCCGCGATCTCCCGATGCCAGCGTTCGATGATCGACCGCGGCGTGCCGCGCGGGCCCAGGAAAGCGAACCAGGCGGCCGACTGGTAGCCGGGCAGACCCGCCTCGGCCGCCGTGGGGACCGAGGGCAGCGCAGCCAGGCGGCGCTCCGCGGCGACCGCGATCGGGCGCACGGCGCCGGCCTTGATCTGCCCGGCCACGTTGGGCAGCAACTGGAAACTGACCGGCACCTGGCCCGCCACGAGGTCGGTGACCAGTTGCCCGGTCACCCGGTAGGGAACGTGCGTCATCTTCGCGCCGACCAGCTGCTCGAAATAGGCGCCCGCCAGATGCTGTGAGCTGCCGGGCCCGACCGAGGAATACGCCGTGTTCGGGTTCTTTCGCACGTGCTCGATGAATTCGGGCAGGGTCGCCACCGGCAGCTTGGCCGTCACGACGATCACGTTGGGCAGGCTCGCGTAGAGCGAAATCGGCGCCAGGTCGCGCTCGGGGTCATAGCCCAGGGCCGGGTTGAGCACGCGGTTGACCGCCAGCGGCCCCGAGGTGCTCATGAGGATGGTGTAGCCGTCGGGCTCGGCGCGCGCCACGGCCTGGGTGCCGACGTTGCCGCCGGCCGCGGGCCGGTTGTCGACCACGAACGGCCGGCCCATGGACTGCGCGATTCGGTCGAGCACGATGCGCCCGATCACGTCCGAGGCGCTGCCGGCCGAGAACGGGATGATGACCGTGACCGGTCGGGCCGGGTACTCCTGCGCGGGGGTCGCGGCAGCCAGACCCAGGCAAGCCCACGCCAGGCAAAGCTTGAGCGATGCGTGTTTCATGCTTCGATTCTCCCTGTAACACTGCCAAAACGCTCGACCATCACGGCCTCGAAGGACATGTCGCTCGGCGCCAGTGCTCCACCGCCCCGCACGCGGTAGGCCCCGCTCGCACGGGCAGCCGCCGGCGGCGTCCCCGCCGCGAGTTCGCGGGCGCCGCCCAGGAGCATGCGCCGGAAGCGCACCACCGCCATGTCGGTCGGCGAAAGATGCTCACGCGTGCGATCGGCGATCAACCCCTGGCTGTCCTGCGCCATGGCGTCCTGCTCGGCGATGCCAGCCACGCCAGTGAAACTCACGGTCTTCTGCGCGTCGCGGTCGATCAGGTAGTCGTTGCCGCGATGGCGCAGCGGGACGAAGCCCGGCCCCAGCGCGGCAAACTGCCCGAAGCCGCCGCGCTCGTAGCGCGCGCGCTCCTCGAGAGGCAGGTCTTGCTCGGGGTGCCAGGCGTAGACATAGATCCAGCAAGAGACGTCGTCGATCGGCACCCACGAATAACCGTACAGGGTCTCGCCGGGCATGGCCGACGGCGTGATCGAGTGGGACGGCAGCATGAACTGGGTGATGCGCCAGTACAGGCCGCCCGGGTCGGCATCGCGCGCGCCGCCGACCACGAATCCGCACTCATGCTCAGCGAGGGAAAAGCGCGGCAGGGGATCGTTGCGCAGCCAGCGGATGCGCGCCTCGTCTGCGGCAGCGGTCATGGCGTCATTGCTGCTGCGCGCCGGCGCGGGCATGTGCAGGAAGGAGAAGTGCGCCGTATCGAGGGCGCCTTCGATCGAGTGCGCCCAGTTGCATTGCTGCAAGCGCTTGGTCACGTAGCGCCGTCCAGGGGGCACCAGCATGAATTCCAGCGCCGGCAGCGGCGTGTCGGCGGCCTCGGGCGGCCCCAGCCAGGCCCACACCATGTCACCGGCCTCGCGCGTCGGGCAGGCGGCAATCGCGATCTTGTCGTGATAGGCCGATCCGGACGGCACGTTGGGCAACTCCGCCGCGCGCCCGGCGTGGTCGTACTTCCAGCCATGGTAGATGCAGCGCAGCCCGCCCTCTTCGTTGCGGCCGAAGAAGAGGTCGGCACCACGATGCGCGCAGCGCGGATCAACGAGGCCGACCCGGCCGTCGGCGCTACGAAACGCCACCCAGTCCTGTCCGAGGATGCGCACGCGCAGCGGCGCGCCGTCGGGCAGAAGCTCGCTGGACAACGCCACCGGCTGCCAGAAACGCCGGAAGTACTCACCCATCGGCGTGTTCGGCCCGGTGCGAGTCAGGAGCACGTTGTCTTCTGCGCTCAGCATGCGAGTGATTGTAGCCGGCGCATCCGCGCACGCGTGGCCTGCGTATGCCCTGCCTGCAGGACAGGTTGAGGTCGTCGGAAAGTCCTGGTTCTGCGTTAGTCTTGCGGTTTTGCAGGGAAGGCCGGCGAAACCGGAACATCCGTCTTTGTCCTTGAAGGGAATCCCACCATGCTGATCCCCAGCCGTTCGCGCACCCGGCGCGTGGTCTTGAGCCTGGCCGCGCAGTTGCACGCCAGCCACGCCGGCGCCCCAGCCCAGCCCCGTGACATCATCTTCGCCTAGAAAGGAATCGTCATGCCGCACCCCACATCCCCCCGCATTCCGCGCCGCACCGCCCTCAAGGCCCTTTGCCTGGCCTCCGTCCTCGCAGCTTCCCCGGCCTTCGCGCAGGCCGTCTTCAAGGTGACCACCATCCCCGAGGAAGCTGCCACCGAGCAGATCCGCAAGTTCGGTCCGATTTCCAAGTACCTCGAGCGCGTGCTCGGTACCAAGGTCGAGTTCACGCCGGTCAACGACTACCCGGCAGCCGTGGAAGCCATGGTCAACAAGCAGGTGGACCTGGTCTGGTTCGGCGGATTCACCCACGTGCAGGCGCAGTTGCGCTCCGGCGGCAAGATCATCCCCATCGCGCAGCGCGAAGAGGACGCACAGTTCCGCTCCGTCTTCATCACCCTGGCCGACTCGGGCATCAAGTCGCTGGCCGACCTCAAGGGCAAGCAGGTCAGCTTTGGCTCACAGTCCTCGACCTCGGGCCACCTGATGCCGCGCAGCTTCATCCTGCAGGCCAAGCTCGACCCGGAAAAGGATTTCAAGCGCGTGGCCTATTCGGGCGCGCACGACGCGACCATCGCCTCGGTCGTGGCCGGGCGCGTCGATGCCGCGGCGCTGGACATCACGGTGTGGCGCAAGTTCGTCGAAGAAAAGAAGGTCGACACCTCCAAGGTGATCGTGTTCTTCACCACCCCGCCCTACTTCAACTACAACTGGTCGGTGCACGCGGACATGCCGGCGGCCATGCGCGAGCGGGTCACCAAAGCCCTGCTCGACCTCTCGCCGGCCACCCCTGAAGGCAAGGAAATCCTGAGCCTCAACCGCGCCACCAAGTACATCCCCACGCGGGCCGAGAACTACAAGGACCTGGAGACCGCTGGGCGCAGCGCAGGGCTCATCAAGTAAGGGTCGGCCGATGCGCATCACGCTGGCCGGGCTGGCCGCACGCCACCCGGCGGCGCGCGCGGGCAGCGCGCCCGCGCTCAAGCCGGCCAGCCTGGAGATCCGCAGCGGGGAGCAAGTCGCCGTCATCGGCCCCTCGGGGGCCGGCAAGACGACCCTGCTCTTCGCGCTGGCCTGCGCGCTCAAGCCGGATGCCGGCAGCCTGCGGCTCGACGACACGGACCCCTGGTCGCTGTCGGTGGCCGACTTGCAGCGGCTGCGCGGGCGCCTGTTCCTGGCACCGCAGGCGCCGCCCCTGCCGCCGCGCCAGCGCGTCGTCACCGCGGTGTTGGCCGGTCGCCTGCCGCGCCAGTCGCTGGCAGCATCGCTGCGTTCCCTGGTGCGCCCGGCGGGCGCGGCCGAGGCACGCGCGGCGCTTGCGCGTTTCGACCTGGAGTCCAAGCTCTGGGAGCGGGTCGATCGCCTCTCCGGCGGCGAGCGCCAGCGGGTCGGGCTGGCGCGCGCACTTCTCTCGCAGGCCTCACTGTGGCTCATCGACGAACCACTATCTTCTCTCGATCCGTCGCGCTCGGCGCTGGCAATCGAATCCCTGACCGCTGCCGCGCGCGAGCGCGGCGTGACCCTCGTGACCACTTTGCATCAGGTCGACGTGGCCACACGCTACCCGCGCGTCATCGGCCTGCGCGACGGTACCGTGGCTTTCGATCTGCCGTCCGCCGAGGTGACTCCGGCGAAACTGCGCGAGCTCTACGCCCAGCACGAGCACGAACTCACCGCGCCGGCCGCGCCCCTCGAGGAGACCATCGCCCAGGCGCCGGCGGTGGTCATGAACTGTCGCTAGGCAAGCCGTGGCTGCGAGTTCGGCGCCCCTCCCGCCCCAGTTGCGCGATCCGGCCTGGACCGGCCGGGTCTTCTGGACACTTGCCGCGCTGGTCCTCCTATACCCCGCGCTGGTGGCGACCGAATTCAAGCCGTGGATCATCTTCGAGCCGCAGGCGCTCAAGTCGACACTGCGTTTCCTTGGGGACTTCCTGCCGCCCAAGGTCAACGGCGAGTTTCTCGCTCTGGTGGCGCGCGAAGCGTGGCGCACCGTGGCGATCGCCACCGCGGGCATGGTGCTGGCGCTCCTGATCGCGATCCCGCTCACGCTCCTGTCCACGCGCGCGCTGTCGGTCTCCGGGCTGGCAGGGCGCATGCGCGCCCTGCCCTTCGCGGTGCGCCTGGCAACCCGCTGGCTGCTGATCCTCTTGCGCAGCATCCCGGAACTGGTGTGGGCGCTGGTGTTCGTGCGCGTGGTGGGTCTGGGGCCGACCGCCGGCGTGCTGGCGATCGCGCTCACCTACGGCGGCATGCTGGGCAAGGTCTATGGCGAAATCCTCGAGAGCGACGATCCGCACGCGACCAACACCCTGCTGCGCAACGGTGCAGGCCGCCTGCAGGCGTTTTTCTACGGACTGCTGCCGCAAAGCGCCACCGAGCTCACCAGCTACACGGTCTACCGCTGGGAATGCGCGATCCGCTCCTCGGCCGTGCTGGGCTTCGTCGGCGCCGGGGGGCTGGGCCAGCAGATGGACAATTCGATGAAGATGTTCGTCGGCTCCGAGGTCGCGACCATGTTGCTGGTGTTCATGCTTCTGGTCTGGCTGGCCGACCTGGTAAGCGCGCGCCTGCGCCGCATCCTGGCATGAGCCTCGCCACGCAACCCCCGGGCGCCGCCCCCGTGACCGACCCGCGCCCCTGGTTCGGTTCCGCCACCTGGGTACTGCTCGGAATCGTCATCCTCATCGTCGCCAGCTTCTGGTCGCTGGACCTGAAGTGGGCGCAGTTCTTCTCGCTGGACGCGGCGCGCAAGATGGGCAAGTTCTTGGCGGAACTGACCTCGCCCCAGTGGGACCTCGTCTTCGTGCGCAAGGTCGTCGTCGCCAGCCTGGAGACCATCGCAATGTCGGCGCTGGGTACGCTCCTGGCTGCCTTGGCCGGGCTGCTGCTCGCCCTGCCGGCCAGCCGCACCCACCCCGACGACCCGGCGACCTGGCGCGCGCCGACGCGCCTGATCCTGAACGCGCTGCGCTCGATCCCCGAACTGGTGTGGGCGGCCCTGATGATCATCGCCGCCGGACTGGGACCCTTCGCCGGTACGCTGGCGCTGGCGCTGCACACCACCGGCGTGCTCGGGCGCCTGTTCGCCGAAGCCATCGAGAACACCCCGCCCGGGCCGGGCTTCGCGCTGCGCGTGCGCGGCGTCTCGGAGACGCGCATCTTTTGCTACGCGACCCTGGTGCAGATCCTGCCGCAGCTCCTCTCCTATACCCTGTATCGCTGGGAGAACAACATCCGCGCCGCCGCGGTGCTGGGCGTGGTGGGCGGCGGCGGGCTCGGCCAGCTGCTGGCCTTCCACATGGGCCTTTTCCACATGCGCGAGACCAGCACGCTCCTGATCGCCATGCTGGTGCTGGTGGCCCTGGTCGATCTCCTGTCCTACCTGTCGCGGCGCGCCTTGCAGCGCTGAGCACACTGCCGGGTCAGAAACGGTCGGCGCGAAACGGTTGCGCGTCGACGCAGGTGTCTTCGCCGGCGATCATCTCGCCGATCAGGCGACCCGTGACAGGCCCCAGGGTCAGGCCATGGTGCGCGTGGCCGAAGGCGAACCAGAGGCCGCGATGGCGCGGCGCCGGGCCGATGATGGGCAGCATGTCCGGCGTGCAGGGGCGCGCGCCCTTCCACGGCGCGGCATCGAGGCGCTTGTCCAATGGAAACCACTCGCGCGCAAGCGGTTCGGCGCGCGCCAGCTGCACCGGCGTGGGCGGTGCATCGCGCAGGGCGAACTCCGCCCCGGTGGTCAGGCGTACCCCGCGCGGCGTCGGAACGAGGCAATAACCGCGCTCGCTGTCGAGCACCGGATGGTTGAGCGAGGCGCCGCCGCGCGCGCCAAAGTGCATGTGGTAGCCGCGCTTGACCATCAACGGCAGTTCGTAGCCGAGACCGCGCGTGACCGCATCCGCCCAGGGCCCCAGCGCCACCACCGCGCGGGGCGCCGACACCGGACCTGCGGCTGTCGCCACGCGCCAATGCCCGCCTGCTTCGCAAAGCGTGGTCGCATCGCCCTGGGCAAAGATCCCGCCCATGCGCTCGAAATGTGCCAGGTAGCCCAAGCCCAACGCATGCGGGTCGGGCACGGTCGCAGGTTCGGTCCAGTGCAAAGCACCGCACATGACCGGCGCCAGGTGCGGCTCGGCTGCTGCCAGCGCTGCGGCATCGAGGGCGCGATACGCAACGCCGAATTCGCGCCGCCAGGATTCGGCCTCGCCCAGGGCGGCGTCACGCGCCTCGGTGCTGCGAAAAGCGCGAATCCACCCGCCGCGCCGGATCAGGTGCGAGCAATCGGCTGCCAGCGCGATGGCGTCGTGCTCCTCGACGCAACGCTCGATCAGGGGCGCATAGGAGCGCGCGATCTGCGCATGAACATGCGGCCGCGAATTGCGCCGGTAGCGCAGCAGGAATCCGGCGATACGCGGCAGCGCCGCCCAGTGATAAACCGCGTCGATGGCACGATTGCCGGCGATGCGCATAAGCGAGACCAGGTCCTGAGGAAATCCGTAGGGCACCACCCCTTCGCGCTGGATCAGGCCGGCGTTGCCGAAAGAGGTCTCTTCCATCGCGCCGCGCCGATCCAGGAGCAGCGTCGCCATTCCGCGCTTCTGCAGGTGCCAAGCGACCGAGACGCCCACCATCCCGGCACCCAGCACCAGTGCGTCGACCTGGCGCATCACCGGCGCACCGCGCTCCAGGCCAGGGGCGCGATGCCCTCGCCGCCCGAGGTGCCGCGCATGCGCGTTCCGTCCACCTGCCCCTCGAACTGGCGCGAGTGGCCATCGTGATCAAAGGCGGTGAAGCGAATCTCGGTACCGCGCAGGCGCGCGCCGATCACATTCACCGCGCGGCCGGCCCGCTCGCCGGTGGTGGTCAACATCTGCACGTTCTGCCCGATGCGCACGGTCAGGTCCTGCCCGGCCACCGATACCGCCCATTCGCCGCGCACGTCCGCCGGCACCACCCACAGATAGGCCATGCGGTTCTCGACGCGCATGGTCTCGTCCGGCTCCCAGGGCTCGAGCGTGAAGTGGTGCGAGACCACGCGCGTCCCGGGCTTCAGCGCCTGAAGGATAGGCCGCAGGCGCGTCATGACCCCGGGGCTGATGTACAGCGCGATCACGGTCGCCTGCGAAAGATCGGCCTGGAACAAGTCCTGCTGCAGGAAGCGCGCGCGCTCGCCGACCCCCTCGGCGCGTGCCTTGTCGATCGACAGGCGCACCAGGTTGGGCTCCAGTTCGACGCCGATCGCGCGCGCGCCGAAATGCCGCGCCGCATGGATGGGTATGCGACCGTCCCCCGACCCCAGGTCGATCACCAGGTCGTCGCGGGTCACATCCGCCATCTGCATCATGCGCCGGATCATGCGATCCGGCGTGGGCACCCAGACCGAATCCTTGCTGATCTGGCCGATCTGCGGCGGCGTGTCGGCGCTGGCCGATTGCGCGACGCTGCGCAGGGAAATCAATGGGGCGGCGAGAACGGTGGCGCCAAGGAAGATGCGACGATGCATGGGCATGAACCAAACAGTGAAGGGCTGCCGCACGCGCGGCGCATCGCATGCTACACCGACCCGCTGCCAGCGCGGTGCGACGCGGGATCTTGACTTGTGTCTATCCCGATGGTACGTTAAACAAAACATTGTTTCGTTAAACGGAACAATCAATCAAAACCGTGGGCGCTGCGGGAGACGGAATTGGTCGTCAGGTCAGGGGTTATCGCTTCACGCGCAAGGCAGCGCCACGCCGCGCTGACCGAGCGTTCGCGTGAAACCGCCGACCTCACCCTGCGCCTGCTCGAGTTCCTCACCCAGGAGCCGGGACCCTGCGGCGTGACCGAACTGGCACAGCGGTTCGCGACGTCCAAGGCCACCATCCACCGCCATCTGCGCACCCTGGCCAATCGCGAGTTCGTGCGCCAGGACCCGCTAACCCAGCGCTACGAGCCCGGGGTCAAGCTGTTCCAGCTGGGCGAGCGGCTGCGCGACCGGTTTGGCGTGCTGGCCGCAGCACGCAGTGAAATGGTGCGCCTGCGCGACGAGACCGGGCAGGCCGTCACGCTTTCCACGCTGGCGGAAGGCAAGGTGGTGGTGCTCGATCTGGTGCAGGGACATTCGGTGGTGGAGTTCGGCATCCGGCCCGGAACGCAGATGTCACTGCATTGCAGCGCGCATGGCAAGGTGGCGCTGGCGTTCGGGCCCGCGACGGTGCTGGAACGTTGCCTTGCCGGGCCGCTTGCGGCCTTGAGCCCGGACTCGGTCAAGAGCGCCGGGCAGCTCAGGAAACAGGTCACTGCGGTGCAGCGTCAGGGTTGGGCCACCGCTGCGAACGAGGTCGTGTTCGGCATGAATGCTCTGGCTGCGCCTGTGTTCGATCACCGTGGCGGCTTTGCCGGGGCGATTGCCATCGTCGGGTCCACGCAATTCATCGGGCCGCGGCCGGCGGCCGCGCAACTCGCGCAGGTCACCGGCGCCGCCGCACGCATCTCCCGGCAACTGGGCTGGAGTCCCGCTTGAAACCTGTCTATTCGCTGGCCGTCGACATCGGCGGCACGTTCACCGACATCGTGCTGCGCGCCTCCAACGGCGCCCTGGTGGTCGACAAGACGCTGACCACGCCGCGCAATCTGCTCGAGGGCTTTTTCGCAGGGGTCCACGCGGTGCTCGGCAAGGCCGGCATCGGACCGTCGGACGTCAATGGCGTGGTGGTGCATGCGACCACCGTGGTCACCAACTCGCTCATCGAGCGCAAGGGAGAGGTCACCGCCATGCTGGTGACCGAGGGCTTTCGCGACGTCCTGTCGATCCGCAACGAGCATCGCTACGAGATGTACGACCCGCAGATCGAGTTCGCGCCACCCCTGGTGCCGCGCGAACTCACCTATGGCGTCGACGAGCGCACGCTGGCCGACGGCACGGTGCTGAAGGCGCCGGAGCGCGCCGCCATCGTCGACCTGGCGCGGCGCCTGGCCGAATTGCGCGTGCGCTCGCTCGCGATCTGCTTTTTGAACAGCTACGCAAACCCCGCCAACGAGCGCGCCGTGGCTGCCATCCTGCGCGAAGTCGCGCCGGAGCTATTTGTCTCGCTGTCCTCGGACGTGGCGCCGCAGGTGCGCGAATACCCGCGCGCGTCCACGACCGTGATCAACGCCTACACCATGCCGATCTCGCTGCCCTACCTGCGGGCGCTGGCAGTGCGGCTGCGTGAGGAAAAGTTCGCCAACGAGCCGCTTATCATGCTTTCCTCCGGCGGCATCATCGGCGTCGAGGTGGCCGGTCGCAACCCGGTGCGCATGATCGAGAGCGGCCCGGCCGCCGGGGCGCTCGCCGCCAGCCACTATGCCGAGATGCTGGGGCTTGACCGGATGATGTCCTTCGACATGGGCGGCACCACCGCCAAGGCCTGCCTGATCGAGGACCGGAAACCCCTGGTCACGGGCCTCTTCGAAGCCGACCGCAAGTACCGCTTCAAGGAAGGCAGCGGCATGCCGGTGACCATCCCTTCGATCGACATGATCGAGATCGGCGCCGGCGGCGGCAGCATCGCGCACGTCGACGACCTGGGGCTCCTGAAAGTCGGCCCGCAGTCGGCCGGTGCCGAACCCGGCCCGGCCTGCTACGGCCGCGGCGGATCGCAGCCCACCGTCACCGACGCCGACCTGGTGCTGGGCCTGATCGACGCCGACAACTTCCTGGGCGGCGAGATGAAGCTGGACTTGGCCGCCGCACGCGCCGCGACCGGCCGCGTAGGCAATAAGCTCGGCACCGGCGTGAACCAGACCGCGCGCGGCATCTTTCGTATCGTTGCCGAGGCGATGGCCGCGGCGACCCGCGCGCACGCCACCGACCGCGGTGTCGACTACCGCGGCCTGCCGCTGTTCGCCTTTGGCGGCGCCGGGCCGGTGCATGCGTGCGAAGTCGGCGCACTGCTGCAGTCCACCGCGGTGATCTTTCCCCCGCAGGCGAGCGTGCTGTCCGCCTTCGGTACGCTGGTCACCCCGGTACGCCTGGACCTCGTGCGCAGTGCCCTGGGCCTGCTCGAATCGGTCGACTGGACGCGTACCGAACACTTGATCGGCGAGATGGCCGACGAAGGGTCCAGCGCGCTGGCCAACGCCGGCGTGGCGCGCGGTGACGTGAGCATGACCTTCGGCGCCGACCTGCGCTATTTCGGCCAGCAAAACGAGGTCGGCGTGTCCTTCGACTTCGACCCGCGCCAAACGCGCGACAGCGCTGCCATCCGCGCCGTGTTCGAACGCGCCTACCTGGCGCAATACGGCTTCAACCCCTCGCACGTTCCTGTGGAGATCGTCAGCTGGCGCCTGACGGTGCGCGGGCCGCAGGTGCCGTTCCACCCCGCCGCGTCCCTCGCGACCGCGCCGGGTGCGCCCAAGCGGGTGCGGCCGGTGCACCTGTGGCAGGATGACCAACCGGTACCCGTGTACGGGCGTACGACGCTGGCGGCCGGGCAATCCTTCCCCGGTCCGGCCATCATCGAGGAGCGCGAAACCACACTCGTCATCCCGCCCGGCTGGCGGGCCACCATCGACCGCCTGGGATGCGTGGTGGCGACCAAGGAGAACGGATCATGAGCAAGCCTCTCGACGGCATCGAACTCGAGATCCTCTGGTCGAACCTGATCGGCATCGTCAGCGAACAGGCCAAGGCCCTGCAGCGCATCGCCTTCTCGCCCATCGTGCGCGAGGCCGGAGACCTGGCGTCGGCGCTGTTCGACGCGCGCGGCCGCATGGTCGCCCAGGCCAATACCGGGACGCCCGGGCACATCAATTCGCTGGCGGCCGCCGGCGGGCACCTGCATGGCCTCTTCGCCGGCAAGCTCGTGCCCGGGGATGTGGTCATCACCAACGACCCCTGGCTCTCGGCCGGGCATTTTTTCGACATCACCCTCTTGACACCCATCTTCAACGGTGCACGCCTGATCGGCTACGTGGGCTCGACCATCCACCACACCGACATTGGCGGCTACGGGATCGGCGCCGGCGCGCGCGACATCCACGAGGAAGGGCTGTGGATACCCCCGCTCAAGTTCTTCGAGGCCGGCGTGCCCAACGCGACGCTGCACGAGATCATCCGGCGCAACGTACGCACGCCCGACCACGTGTTCGGCGACCTGGCCGCGCAGGTGTCCTCCGGCGCCGCCGGCGGCGAGCGCCTGCTGGCGATGTGCGAACGCTACGGCCTGGCCGACATCGAGGCGCTGTCCGACGAGATCATCCGCCGCTCCGAGGAAGCCACGCGCAGCGCGATCCGCAAGTTGAAGGCAGGCACCTACCACGGCGAATCGAGCTTCGACGTGCCGGGCGGCGAGATCATCACGCTCAAGTCGGCAGTGACCATCGACACGGACCGAGGCGAAGTCAGGATCGACTTTGCCGGCAGCTCGGGCGCATCGAGTGCCGGCATCAACGTGGTCATGAACTACACCCACGCCTATTCGACCTTCGCCATCCGCAGCTGCCTCAATCCGGAACTGCCCAACAACCATGGTTCGCTCGCGCCCATCGTGGTCACCGCGCCCAAAGGTTCGATCGTCAACTGCGAATACCCGGTGCCAGTCAACGCGCGCCACGTGGTGGGCATGTACGTCTCGATGCCGATCCTGAAGGCCCTGTATCACGTGATGCCCGAGCGGGTGCTGGCCGAAGGCGCCGGCGCGGTGTGGACCATGCAGGTGCAAGGCAAGCGCGACGACGGCAGCGCCTTCACCTCGTCGATGTTCAACTACTCCGGCGGCATGGGCGCACGGCTCACCAAGCCCGGCCCCTCGGCCACCTGCTATCCGACCGGAGTGGCCGCGGTGCCCGTGGAGATCCTCGAGGCGGCCATGCCGATCGTGTTCGACCGCAAGGAACTGCGCCTGGGCAGCGGCGGCGCCGGGCGCACCCCGGGCGGCGACGGCCAGGTGATCCAGTTCCACCTGCGCACCGCATCGCCGTGGACGCTCAACGCCGTGCCGAGCCGCCTGGGAGAAGGCCCCGAAGGCCTGGGCGGCGGCATGCCCGGCGCGGGCGGGCACTTCCGAGTCAACGGGCGCGACGTGTCCGAAGCGCGCAAGCTCACCCTCAATCCCGACGATGTCGTCGTACTGGAAACCCCCGGCGGCGGCGGCTACGGACCGCCGGCTGACTGAAGCAATCAAACGCAGCACAACCAAGGAGACAAGAAATGCGCAACCTGACCAAGCTGGCCGCCTTGAGCCTCGCATTGCTGTCCGCCGGAACGGCGGCACAGACCTACAAGATCGGCATTTCCGCGGGCCTCACCGGCTACGCGGCCACCGTCGACCGCGCCTGGACCGACGGGGTGCGCATCGCCGTGGAGGCGGTCAACGCGCGCGGCGGCGTCAATGGCCGCAGGCTCGAAGTGGTGGTTGAAGACAACCGCTCGGAGCCGCAGGAGGCGGTGACCGTGTACCGCAAGATGATGTCCTCCGACAAGGTCGACGCCTTTTTGTCGGGCTGCGTCTCGGCAGGCAACCTTGCCGCCGCAGGCATGGTGGCGCGCGCCGGGATTCCGATGATGCTGTGCTCGATCCTGCCGCAGAACGAAGAGCACCTGAAGTGGGCCTTCTCGACGCTGCCGCTGGCGCGCTTCGAGGTGGAAAAGCGCCTCGAATACCTGAAGGACCACACGCAGATCAAGCGCATCGGCGTACTGCACGACCCGACGCCGTATGCCAACCTGCAAAAGACGGTGGCCGAGAAATCAGTCGCCAACTACGGGCTGACCCTGGCCGGCGTGGATCAGTACAAGCAGGACGACGCCGACATGTCGGTGCAGATCGGCAAGATGAACGCAGCCGGCGCCGGGGCCATCCTCAAGATCGGCATCGGCGGCACCACGCTCACGGCGGCCAGGAACATCCGGCAACTGGGCCTGCCCACACTGATGCTGACGTCCATCGAGGACCTTGCGGTGTTCCGTCCGGTCGCAGAAGTGCTGGGCGACAAGTTCTTCTTCGTCGCCGCGCCATCGCAGGTGGTCGATGCCCTGCCCGAAGGAGCGCTCAAGAAGGCGATCACCGACTTCCTGGGTCCCTGGAAAGCCAAACATGGCGACCGTGACCCCAACTGGGCCGGTCGCGGCTGGGACGCCGTCATGCTCACCGTCGCGGCCATCCAGAAGGCGAATTCCTTCGAGGGCGCCAAAGTGCGCGACGCGCTGGAGACCATCACCGGCTTCCAGGGCACCACAGGCGTCTACAACTTCTCGCCCACGGTGCACCAGGGCATCACGCAAAACCCGTTTGCCCTGGCCACCATCCAGAACGGCCGCGTGCGCATCGTCAAGTGAAGCGCTGCAAGAGCGCTCTCGTGCCGGCATGAACGCCCCGACGTGGCGATGAGCGAAGCGGTTCTCGAAGTACAGGGCCTGTCGGCGCGCTACGGCAACGTCTGCGCCCTGCACCCGGTAGACCTGACCCTCGGGCGCGGCGAGCTGGTTGCCGTGCTGGGTCCCAACGGCGCCGGCAAGTCCACCCTGCTGCGCGCCATCATGGGCTTGACCGCCGGCAGCGGCCGCGTGCTCTTCGAGGGCGCCCCGCTGGCGCGCAACGACGCGCGTGCCGTGACGCAACAAGGCGTGATCCTGGTACCCGAAGGACGCGGCGTGTTCGGACCCATGACAGTGCGCGAGAACCTCGACCTTGGCGCCTATCTGCTGGGCAACCGGGCGGGGGAGATCGCCGCCCGCCTGGAACGCGTGTTCGCCCTCTTTCCGCGCCTCAAGGACCGCCAGACCCAGCTGGCGGGCTCGCTCTCCGGTGGAGAGCAACAGATGCTCGCCATCGGTCGCGCCATGATGGCCGGACCGCGCTTGCTCCTGCTCGACGAACCGTCCCTGGGCCTGGCCCCCAGGCTCGCCGCCGAGATCCTCGAGACCCTCGGGGACCTCAATCGGGGCGGCCTGCCCATCCTCCTGGTGGAGCAGCGCGCCCCGCTGGCGCTCAAGCTGGCGAAGCGCGCCTACCTCCTCTCCGTCGGTCGGGTGGTGGCCGAAGTCACCCCCGACCAGATCGCTTCACCGCATGACCTCGCCCGCTACTACTTCGCCGCCGCATAAGCGCGCTGCCGCGAGCCCTGTGGCCATGATCGGCTGGACCGCCGCCGCGGCGCTATTGGGCTACGCGTTCATCGCCGGCGGGTACTTGGTCACGGTGCTCTGGTTCGCCGCGCTCTACGCGATCTTCGTCACCGGGCTCAATTTCTTCATGGGCTATACCGGTCAGGTGTCGTTCGGGCAAAACGCCTTCGCGGCCATCGGCGGCTACACCTCGGCGGTGCTCACCACCGCTTACAACTGGCCGGTGTTCGCAGCCATGCCCGTAGGGATAGCCGGAGCCGCGCTGCTGGCGCTGTTGATCGGCTACCCGACCTTGCGCCTGCGTGGCCACTACCTTGCCATGGCCACCCTGGCACTCGGCATGATCGTGCAGGAAATCGCCGTGCAGTGGGACCGTGTCACCATGGGCTACACCGGCATCGCGGCCATTCCGCCGCTGGGCGCCTTCGGCCGCGAACTGCCATCCGAGCGCTGGCAACTGGCGGCGCTGATCGTGGCGCTGGTGCTGGCGATCTGGGTCTCGTCGCGCCTGAAGCACTCGCGCATGGGTCACGCACTGGCCGCGATCGCCGGTTCCGAGGACGCGGCACGTGCGCTGGGCATCGACGTTGCGCGCTACAAGCTGATCGCCTTTGTCATCGCGGCGGTGTACGCGGCATTGGCCGGGTCGCTGTTCGCGCATACCGTCGGATTCGTCAGCCCCGAGGTGTTCGGTCTGCACATGGTGGTGCTGGGCTTCACGATGCTCTACGTGGGCGGCATCGGCACGGTCTATGGCCCCCTGATCGGGGCATTCATCATCAGCCTCCTGCCGGAGACCTTTCGCGGCTTCAAGGACTACCAGGACCTGGCCTACGGCGCGGCGCTGATCGTCATCCTGATCTACGCGCCCAAGGGTTTGTCGTCACTGCCGCAGTTGTGGCGCGGAACCGGCAAGCGCACGAGCGCAGGCGGGGCAGCGCGATGAGCCTGCTGAGCGTTTCAGGCGTGACGCAACGCTTCGGCGGCCTGACTGCGGTGGACAACGTGAGCTTTTCCATCGCAGCCGGCGAAGTCAGCGCCATCATCGGACCGAACGGCGCGGGCAAGACCACGCTCTTCAACCTGATCTCCGGTTTCCAGGCGCCAGTCGCCGGCAACATCACATTCGACGGTCAGGCGATCACCGGCCTGCCGCCGCACCGTGTGGCCGCGCGCGGCCTGGTGCGCACCTTCCAGCTGGTGCAGCTGTTCCCGGATTTGAGCGCGCAACAGAACGTCGAGGCCGGCTGCCACCTGCGCGGAAGCGGCGGCCTGTGGGCTGCGCTGGCGCGCACGCCGCGCGCCAGGCGCGAACTGGCCGAGGCCACGCAGGTGGCGCACGAACTGCTGGCCTTCGTCGGGTTGGAGGCACGTGCCGACCTGCCGGCCGGCGCCCTCACCTACGGCCAGCAACGCCTGCTGGAGGTGGCGCGGGCGCTCGCCGCCAACCCGCGCCTCCTCCTGCTGGATGAACCCGCCGCGGGCCTGAATGCGATCGAGACCGAACATCTCGCCGAAACCATCCGCGCCATCATCGCGCGCGGCGTCACCGTGCTATTGATCGAGCACGACGTGAGCCTGGTGATGCGCGTAGCCAGGAAGATCGTCGTGTTGGACTTCGGCCGCAAGATCGCCGAGGGCAGGCCCGAAGAAGTGAAGAATGACCCTGCAGTGCTGGAAGCCTACCTGGGCGGGGTGGACCTCGCCCCCGGCGCGATGGTCGCGGAGGCCGCGCGTGCCTGACGCCACCTTCGTCCTGCAAACCCTGGTTTCAGGCATCGGCACCGGCTGCATCTACGGGCTGATCGGCATCGGTTTTTGCGTCATCTACAACGCCTCGGGCATCGTCAACTTCGCCCAGGGCATGTTCGTGATGCTGGGCGGCATGCTGACCCACGTCCTGCTCACACGCGCCGGACTGCCCCTGCCGCTGGCCACGCTCCTGGCCATCGTCATCGTCGCGCTGGCCGGCATCGCCATCGAGCGCCTGGTCGTGCGCCCGCTGTGGCAGCGCAACGCCACCATGTTCGTGATGATCCTGGCCACGCTTGCAGCCCAGATCGTGATCGAGCGCTTCACGCTCATCGTTGCCGGCGACCAGCCGCGCACCTTCGCGGGTTTCTCGGAAGCGCCGCCGTTCAAGATCGGCGGTATCGCCATCAGCGTGCAGCTGCTGTGCATCGCGCTCATTTCGCTGTTGCTGGTCGCCGGGCTGGCCCTCTTCTTCGCGCGCACCCGCACCGGCCGCGCCATGCGCGCCTGCGCGATCAACCGCGAAGCGGCGGCCCTGCAGGGCATTCCGGTGGCGCGCATGCTGGGGTTTTCCTTCGCGCTTTCCGCCGCGCTTGGCGCGGTGGCGGGCATCCTCATCACGCCGACCCAGTACACCGCCTTCAATGTCGGCGTGCCCTTTGCCATCAGCGGCTTCATCGCCGCGATCCTGGGCGGTTTCGGTTCGGCCGGCGGCGCCTTTGCCGGTGGCATCATGCTGGGTGTGGCGCAGGCGGCGGCAATCGTGACCTTCGGCGCCGGCTTCAAGAACGTCGCCGCGCTGTCCATCCTGCTGGTGTTCCTGCTGGCGCGACCCGCCGGTCTGTTCGGCAAACCCCAATGAGCCTTCAAGGAGAAACGCGATGAATATCCACCAGATCGACTGGAGCAAGATGGACTGGCAACCGGTACGCGAAGGCGTGGACCGCAAGGCCTTCACCGGACAGGGCGCCACCGTGGCCCTGCACCGCCTGATGCCCGGCCACAAGCCCAGCCCGCACAAGCACCCGCACGAGCAGATCGTCTACATCATCGCCGGGCAGATCCGTTTTCATGTCGGAGACGAAGAGACCGTGCTTGGGCCTGGCGGCCTCTTGGTCGTCCCGCCCGATACCATGCACTGGGGCGAGGTGGTCGGCAATGAGGCGGTGCTGAACCTGGACGTGTTCACGCCGGCGCGACCGGAGTACGTCTGAGCAAAGCGCAAGTGTCGGGCCGGGGTCTGCCCTCGGCCGCTTCGCCTCTCAGTTCAGGTCCGTCCCGGTCACTCCGAAGAAACCGGGACTGGCGACGCGGCGCGCGCGCCATGGCAGGCTGATGTCGTCCATCGCCTCGTCGTCACCCGGACGCGGCACCTGGGCATGAATCATGCCCTCGATGGTGTCCCCGCGCACGCGCCCGGTCAGGCTCATGCCGATATAGCCCACGCCGCGCAGCGTCATGCGTATGCCGAACTGCAGCGCATCGCCGCGCAGGATGACGTGCTGCAGGATCTCGCGACGATTGCCGACCCGCACCACGCCCTCGGCATGCTGCATGCGCTGCTCGAAGACCGCGCTGAACCGATGGCTGACCCCGCCGATCGTGGCATCCCATTGCCAGCCGCCCTCGACACGCGCCGGCACCACCCAGCGTCGCACCGGGCTGGCGCCGCCGCCCGGGTCGTCGATCATGTCGGGCGGCCAGCTGCCCAGGTCCCAGGTCGCGGCGACCACGCGCGTGCCGGGGCGCGCCTGCGCCAGGATCTTGGGACGCAAGAGGCGCATCAGTTCCGGGAACAGCCACATGAAAATCACGTCGACCTTGGTGAGGTCGGCGTCGAAGGCATTCTGGTGCAGGAAGCGCACGCGGTCGGCGACACCGCGCTCGAGCGCGGCCGCGTTGGACTTCTGCACCAGCTCGGCGTTGATGTCCACGCCGATGCCGCGCACGTCAGGGCGCGACTGCAGGGCAGCGAAGACGATGCGTCCGTCGCCGGAGCCGAGATCGATCACGGTGTCGCCGGCGCGCAGCGCGGCGAGTTCGACCATGCGCCGGACGTTGTCGAGGTTGCTGCCGACGAAGGGCGAGAAGCGCTCCTGGGCGGCGGCAGATCCAGCGCGCAGCGCGGCTGCGCTGGCGGCTATGGCAAGGAAGGAACGACGCGAAGGCATGCGAACTCCGGAAGGCTGCGCGCGGGCGCGGATCGAAAGCGGGTCAAAGCAGGCAAGAAAAGCCGCCAGTCGCCAAGCAACCGGCGACGCGACGCGGCCGGCATTCTGCCACGCACTGCATGGCCGTGCGACATGCCGATCACGCGTCGAACGGCAAGCCGACGAAATTCTCCGCGTAGGTGAGCACGCCGGTCGGCGTGCCGGTCATGTACGCCAGGCGCTCGCGCTGCATGCGGCGCTCGAAGTCGCTCATGCCGGGGAAGCGGTGCAGCAGACGGCACATGTCGGCGGCAAAGCGCTGCACCTGCCAGACCCGCTGCATCGCCTGCGCGGAGTAGCCGTCCAGCCGGGCGCGCGAGCCGCGGCGGTAAAAGTCGATCAAGGCAGGCGCCAGCACACTGATGTCGGCCATGGCCGAGTTGAGGCCCTTGGCGCCGGTTGGCGGGACGATGTGCGCGGCATCGCCGGCCATGAACAGCCGCCCGTACTGCATCGGCTCGATGACAAAGCTCTTCATGGCCGTGACGCTCTTTTGCACGATGGGCCCGGGCCGGACCGCGGGCCGTTCCGGCACGTCCAGGCGTCGCACGAGTTCGCTCCAGATGCGGTCATCCGACCAGTCTTCCGCGCGGTCGTCGGACTCGCACTGCAGGTACAGCCGACTCACCTCGGGCGCGCGAAAGCTGCTCATCGCAAAGCCGTCGTCGTGACAGGAATAGGCGACCTCCAAAGAAGGCGGCGCCACCTGCGCCAGGATCCCCAGCCAGCCGAACGGATAGACCTCCTCGTAGACGCGGATCACGCCGGCGGGAATCGCGGGGCGGCACACCCCGTGGTAGCCGTCGCACCCGGCCACGAAGTCGCAGTTGAGTTGCCGCGCCGCCCCGCCCTCCTCGTAGCGGATGACCGGGCGCTCGCCGTCCAGGCCCTCGATGCGCGTCACCGGGGTATTGAACTTGACCTCGCGCCCGCGGGCCGCATGCGCCGCGAGCAGGTCGGTGACGATCTCGTACTGCGGATAGATGGTGAAGTTGTGGCCGGTGGCCGCCTTGAAATCGACGCGGTGGCCGCGCCCGTCGAAGCGAAAGTCGGTGCGCTCGACCAGGAGGCCGATGGCGTCCAGACGCTGCCCCAACCCCAGCGAGCGGAGCAGATCAACTGCGCCATGCTCGAGCCCGCCGGCGCGCAAACGCGTACCGACGTGCTCGCGATCGCCGCGCTCGAAGACCACGCAGTCGATGCCGGCTTCCCCCAGCATATGCGACAGCAACAATCCCGCCGGACCGGCGCCGACGATCGCCACCTGGGTGTCTGCGCTCATCGCCCGCCCCTATTCGAGCTTGGCGCCGGAATCCTTGACCACCTTGGCCCAGCGCGTCAGTTCGACCGCGATATGGGCACGAAACTGCTCAGGCGTATCGCCGATGGGCACCGAGCCAATCTCCGCCATGCGCGCCTGGAACGCCGGTTCGCGCACGATGCGCTGCACCGCCTGCGACAGGCGGCTGATGATCGCCGGCGGGGTGCCGGCCGGCGCCACCACGCCGTTCCACGGGCCCGATTCGTAGCCTGCCAGCCCGGTCTCGGCCAGGGTCGGCAGATCGGGGAGTTGCGCCTGGCGTGCACTGCTGGTCACCGCCAGGCCGCGCAGCTTGCCAACGCGGATGTGCGGCAAGGCGTCGAACATGTTGTTGAACGACACCGGAACCTCGCCGGCAAGCGATGCGACCGCCAGCGGCGCGCCGCCCTTGAAGGGCACGTGGATCATGTTGACCCCGGCCATGGACTTGAAGAGTTCGCCCGACATGTGCGTGGTGCTGGCCACGCCGCCGGAGCCGTAGGCATGCTTGCCTGGCTCGCGCTTGAGGAGCGCGATCAGTTCCGGGACGTTCCTGGCCGCGACCGACGGGTGCACCAGCAGCACCTGCGCGTTGGAGGCGACGTTGCTGATCGGCACCAGGTCACGCACGGCATCGTAGGGAATCTTGGGCATCATGGCTGGCATCACGGTATGAGGCCCGGTCGATGACATGAGGAGCGTATAGCCGTCCGGCGCGGACTTGGCGACGAAGTCGGTGGCGATCACCCCGCCGGCGCCGGCCTTGTTCTCCACGGCGACGCCCTGCCCAAGAATGTCGGACAAGCGCGTGGCGACCATGCGCGCCACCGCGTCGGTGTTTCCGCCCGCCGGGAACGGCACGATGATCTTGAGCGGCCGCGCCGGCCACTCCTGGGCCTGCACCCCGGCCGTTGCCAGGCAAACCGCCAGCATCGTCAAACCGCTTCGCCACATCTTCATTGAGCATCCTCGATCAGGGGTGTTACGCCATCCGCGGTGGCGTTCCGCCGCGCGGCCCCAAAAGGCCGCGCCCTACCCTGCATACAGCGGCCACTCGCGCAGCACTTCCTGCGTGTGCTCGCCAATCCCCGGCAGGCGCCCTGCCGCAGGATGCAGTCCGTCGATGCGATACGCTCGCGCAGGCACGTCGATGATACCGCGCGCAGTGCCTCCAACCTGGGCGCAAAGCGATGCCGGCAGGCCATGCACGCCTTCGCGCACGGTACCCAGCGTGCGCACTGCGCCGACCACGACGCCGGCACCCGCGATGAGTTCGCACAGCTCCTCTGAGCTCTTGCCGGCACAGGCCGAGCGCAGTTCAGCCTGGAGTTCGGCCAAATTGGCAAAACGCGTCGCAGCGGTCAGGAAACGCGCGTCGGTGATCCAGGCCTCGCGCCCGAGCGCGCGCGCAAGCGCTGCCCAATGGGAGTCGTGGAACGCCGAGACGACGATCGCGCCATCGCTGCTCTGCACCACCTCTCCGGTCGGCGCCGCATTCCCGGCGCCGTTGCCGCGGCGCTCCGGAATCTGGCCGCTCAAGGCAACCTCGGCCCACTGTTGCGCCAACGCCTGGGTGGCCACTTCAAGCAAGGCCACATCAACGGTCGCGCCGGCACCGCTGACGCCGCGTCGCACCAGCGCTGCCAGCACACCGTTGGTCAGCGCACCCGCGCTCATCAGGTCGACAACGGGAAAGCCCACGCGCGTCGGCGGGCCGTCCGCGCTGCCGTTCAGGCTCATCATGCCGCTTTCGGCCTGCGCGGCGATGTCGAAGCCGGGACGCCCGGCATAAGGCGTGTCCGCGCCGAAGCCGCTGACGCTGCCCACGATCAGGCCGGGCTTGCGCGCGCGCAGCGACGCCGCGTCCAGGCCAGCGCGCTGCATGATGCCCGGGCGCGCGTTCTGCAAGACGACGTCGGCGGACAAGGCCAGGCGCAGCGCGGTGGCCCTGCCCTCCTCGCCCGAAAGATCGGCAACCACCGATCGCTTGCCGCGGTTGTAGGCGACGAACATGGGCCCGAAGTCATCCTTCTTCCAGCCCAGGCGCCGGGCCGGGTCGCCCGCAGGCGACTCGACCTTGACCACGTCCGCCCCCAGATCGGCCAGCGCCTGGCCGGCTGAGGTGGCGGCGATGTACTGGCCGAACTCCAGGACCCGCACTCCGGCCAGCGGAGGGTCAGCGCCGGTCTGATCAGCCATGTGATTCCTTGCCTCGCAGGGAAACCAGGCGACCGCGCCTGCGTCCGGAGCGCCGGCCGCCCCGACTACTCCGCTTTCACCCCGGCGCGCTTGACGATGGGGCCCCACTTGGCCAGTTCGGCGCGAATGAACTTCATGTAGTCATCTGGCGTCTCCTGCACCAGCGAGGCGCCGCGCGACTCCAGCTGTTCGCGGACTTTCGGGTCGGAGGTGGAGCGGTTGAGCGCCTGGTTCAAGCGCATGACGATCTCGCGCGGCGTCGCCGCGGCGACGTTCAATCCGAACCAGGAAGTGACTTCAAAGCCCTTGAGTCCGGACTCGTCCAGGGTCGGCAGTTCCGGCATGGCCGCGGAACGTGCCAGGCTCGTCACCCCCAGAGCGCGCAGCTTGCCCGCCTTGATCTGCGGGATCACCGGCGGAAGATTGTCGAACATCATCTGGGTCTCGCCGCCCAGCACCGAGGACACCGCCGGTGCCGAGCCACGGAACGGGATGTGCACGATGAAGGTGTTGGTCATGGCCTTGAACATCTCCATCGACATCTGCGGAGAGGTCCCGAAGCCATTGGAGGCGTAGTTGAGCCGACCCGGGTTGGCCTTGATGTGCGCCACCAGATCCTTGACGGTCGTGGCCTTCAGACCCGGATTGACCAGGAGGACGTTGGGCACCGTGCCATAGCGTCCGACATACGCCAGGTCCTCCTGCGGGCGATAGTTGAGCCGATCGTAGATCAAGGGGCTGATGCCCAGGGACGGGTTGCCCAGCAGGATGGTGTGCCCGTCGGCCCCCGAGCGCGCGACCGATTCGGCGCCGACATTGCCACCCGCGCCCGAGCGGTTCTCGACCACCACCGACTGCCCCAGTTCCTGCTGCAGGCGCGGCTGCAGGATGCGCGCCACCAGATCGATGAGCCCGCCCGGGGGATAGGGAACGACGATGGTGACCTGACGCGTGGGCCAGTTCTGGGCCTGGGCGGCGAAGGTGAAAGCGGCGAGAAGCGCCAAAACCAGGGTACGCATGAAAGGCTCCTGACAGGTTGCAAGACGGCGCGTATCATCCCACAGCCCGCATGGCGGCGCCCTTCAGGAATACCCTCATGAAACCCACCGACAACGAGCGTGCTCTCAAACCCTCCGGGGTCTTTTTTCGCCGCGGCGCCAGCGTGCCTGATCTCATGATCACCGCGATCGAAGGCGTCATCGAGGAACCCGGCAAGCTCACCATCAAGCCGCTCCTGGTCGGCAACGACATGCTGTTCCTGCAGGCCTTCAAGGCCAAGGGCATGCAGGACCCGGTGCACCAGCACGACGACCACGAGTCGATCGCCTACCTGGTGAGCGGCCGCATGCGCCTGGTCATCGGCGGCGAGGAGTTCATCGCCGAGGCCGGCGATGCCTGGATGCACCCGCGCGGCGTGCCGCATTTTTCCGAGGCGCTGGAGGACTGCATTCAGGTCGAGGTCAAGAGCCCGCCGCGGAAGACTTGGGCGTAGCCGGGGCGGCGGCCCCCCGATGAGGACCCAGTATGGACAACGACCCGCAGCTACACCCGCCCAGAGCCGCTGTTGTGCTCGCTCCCGGTCAGGGCCGCTCCTATGCCATGGGCGGAATGAGCGCGGTCTTCAAGGCTGACGGCAAGGAGACCAACGAGGGCTATTCGATCTCGGAATGGTGGCTCGAGCCCAGGACGAAGGGGCCTGGCCCTCACTCTCATGCCGAGGATGACATCTTTTACGTGGTCGAAGGGACGATGTCAGTTCTGGTCGCCGATACTTGGGTCGAGGCCCCCAAAGGCTCCTTCGTGCTCGTTCCAGGAGGGGTAACCCATGACTTCGAGAACCGGAGCGCAGCCCGCGCGGGCATGCTCAATTTCTCGTATCCCGGCAACTTCGAGCAGCACATGCCGAGCATTGTCGATTGGTTTCGGGAAACGCCACCCGGGCCCACCGGTCCTTAACTTGAGCGCTACCAGGCTGTCGAGAACCGGGACATTCCATATGTCCACTTGGTGGATGCGGCTCGACGTGGCGAAGCAACCGCCCGCCAAATAGTCCCTGGCGCTGGCAGAGGCTGCGCAATAGCGACGAATTCCGCGCCCGCAGACGGACTTTGTTCTCGCTTGTGTTCGACGGCGAAGCAGGATACTTAGGCAGTTACGTAACCCGCTCTGTCCAGATATAGTCATCAGCAGATCGCTGCGCCCGACCCGACCGCGTAGTCGGATGACTGGCGACCTTAGGCAGCACGACAACTCATCCATGGAGAGTTCAGATGTTCTTCGATGTACCCGGTGCGAAGCTGTATGCCTCCCGAAGCGGACCTGCCGGTGGCCAAGCCATTCTGGCGATCGGTGGATGGATCGGTAGTTCAGAGCTGTGGCAGGAGCCGCTCGCCATGCTGAGCGAGGACCATGCCGTGGTCAGTTATGACCACCGAGGAACAGGAATCAGCATCACCACACCCGAAGCAATCAGCTTCGACAACCTTGTTTCCGATGCGCTGGCGGTTCTCGATGCGTATGGGATCGGCCAGTGCGTACTGGCCGCAGAGTCGGCTGGCGCTCAGACGGCTCTCGCAGTCGCCGCCCGGTATCCTGATCGGGTCTCGCACCTGGTCATCGTCGACGGCATGTACTCGCGTGGGGTTGCTGTCGAAAGCGATCCGTTTCTGCAAGGATTGCGCTCCAACTATGCAGCAACCATAGAACGTTTCGTTCAACTGTGTGTTCCAGAGACCGATTCCGAGCACATCAAGGAATGGGGGCGCAAGCTTCTTGCGCGGGCCAGTCCTGAAGCGGCGATCGCCCTGCGCATCGTCGGATCAGAAACCGACGTTACCGCCGACATTGCCAGGATCAGGCAGCCAACGCTTGTGCTGCACGGTTCGCTCGACAAGATCGTGCCGCTTGATCGCGCAGCGGATCTTGTCAACGCCTTGCCGAACGCCTCTTTGGTAGTCCTGGACAATGCCGGACACGTGCCTACGCTGACACGGCCCGTCCAGGTCGCCAACGCCATCCGGTCGTTCCTGCGAAGTGCGGCCTGACCACTCATGGGCAACCCCTTCCAATACGAGCAAGCGCCGCCGGTTTACCCCCCTTCCCTCCACGAAAGACGGATCATGCGCATCGCCCGCTTCGCCCTCGTATTTGCTTTCGCCGCGTTCACCAGCTTCGGCGCCCGGGCGCAAACCTATCCGGCGCAACCGATCCGGCTGGTGATCCCGTTTGCCGCCGGCACCAGCACCGAAGTGGCGCTGCGCCTGGTGGTCGATCGCCTCGGCACCGTGCTCAAGCAGCCGATCGTGATCGACAACCGGCCCGGCGCCGGCTCGACGCTGGGGACCGACCAGGTCGCCAAGGCCGCGCCGGACGGCTACACACTGCTCGCGACCTACAACTCGTCGATCGCGCCGGGCCCGCTGATGTACCGGAAGATCCCCTACGACCCGATCAAGGATTTCCAGCACATCGTGCTCATCGGGCTGTACCCGCAGTACGTGATCGTCAAGGCGGATTCCCCGGTCCGAAGCATTCAGGAGTTCGTCGCCCTGGTACGCGCGAAGCCCGGTACGGTCAACTACGCCTCGGCCGGCATCGGCACCTCGGGCTTCCTGGCTGCGGAAATGCTCAAGCAGTCACTCAACCTCAACATGACCCACATTCCCTACAAGGGACCGGCGCCGGCGCTCACCGACCTGCTCGGCGGCCGGCTCGAGATGATGCTCACGGCCAGCGCCGGCGAGCTGGTCAAGGCCGGCAAGGTGCGCGTGCTCGCGGTCACCAGCGAAAAGCGCGTGCCGGCCTATCCCGACGTGCCGACGCTCGACGAGATCGCACCGGGCGTACAGGCGGTGTCGTGGCTCGGCATCTCCGCGCCGGCGCAGACGCCGCGCGCCGTCGCCGCACGCCTGGAGAAGGAACTGCTCGACATCCTCAACGCGCCGGACATGCAGGCGCGCCTGTCCGATCCGGTGCTGGGCCTGTCCTTGTCGGTGCGCGGGTCGGATCGCTTCCTGGAATTCATCCAGGGCCAGATGCGATTCTGGGCGCCGGTGATCAAGGCTGGCAATATCCAGGTGGATTAGACGCGGCGAGGTAGCGCCGCGGCCGGATCGCGACGCGCTACACCACGGTACGCCATTCCGGATGGTCGGGCACGTTGCCGCGCACCACGTCGAAATAGCGCTGCCGCAGCATCTTGGTGACAGGACCGATGCGCCCGTCGCCCACCGGCAGCTTGTCGATGGAAGTGACCGGCAATATCTCCTGGCCGGTGCCGCAGCAGAACGCCTCCTCGGCGAAATAGAGTTCGCTGCGGTCCACTTCGCGCTCGACGCAATCGTGCCCGGTCGCCTCGCGGTAGAGCGTGATGATGGTGTCGCGCGTGATGCTCTCCAGGATGTCGCTGGTGATCGAGGGCGTGATCAGCCGGCCGTCGCGCACCATGAAGAAACAGGCGATCGGCGCCTCCGAGACCTTGCCTGCCGCGGTCAGCATCAAGGCGCCGTCGTAGCCGTCGGCCTTTGCCTGCAGTTGCGTCAGGCGCGCGTTGTGATAGTTGGCGGTCGACTTGATGCGCGGCGGGCTGGCGTTGTCCGGCAGGCGGTGCCAAGAACTCACACCCAGGCTCATGCCGGTCTCGGCGAACTTGGGCTTATCGCGCGGCATGGCAGCGGCGGTGAAGCCTACCGGCCCGGTGGTGGCCATGAGGCCGATGCCCTCGATATACGCCAGGAGGCGGATGTAGACATCGTCATCCGGATCATTGGCGCGGATGAGACGCGCCAGGTGATCGCGCATTTCCGCGGTGTCGTAGATTCGATCGAAGCGCATCAGCTTCATGCCCACCTGCATGCGGCGCATGTGTTCGGCAAAGCGGAACAGCGCGAACTCGCGCTTGGCCGGGTTGTAGTACGCGCGCAGGCCCTCGAAGACCGTGGTGGCATAGGCCATGCCCAGGGACAAAGGATGCACGCGCGCCTCGGCGAACGGCATCAGTTCGCCGTTGACCATGATGACCTTGGCCTGCCACATGGCTGTCAGGGGGCGCGCTTGAATCCGAGGGCCGGGATCAGGCGCGCCATCTCGCGCTGCACCTGGTTAAGCGTCGCGGTGAAGTCGCGATGGTTCTGCCAGGCGGGAGTGGACTTGAGCTTCACCATGAGTTCTCGAAACCCGGCGGACTTCATCATGTCCTGCGCCGCTTCCTCCCATGCTGCGATCACCTCCGCCGGTACCCCGGCAGGCCCGGCGATGCCATAGAAGATCGGCACCGACAGCGGCATGCCCAGCTCCTTGAAGGTGGGCAGCGCCGGGAACTCGGGCAGCTTTTCCGGACCGGTCTCGGCCAGAAGGCGTACCTGGCCGGCAGCGACGAATTGCGCGAACTCGGCGGCCACCAGCGCGTCGATCTGCCCGCCCAGGAGCGCCAGGCTCGCTTCCGCACCGCCCTTGTAGGGAATGTACTGGCCGCTGATGCCCAGATGGCGAAACGCCGCCTCGGTGGCGATGTGCGGCCCGCCGTTGGTGGCGGCCGTCGACCAGTTGAGCTTGCCCGGATTGGCGCGCGCCCAGGCAACGAACTCCTGCCAGTTGCGATGCGGGCTGTCCGCGCGCACGAACACCGGCTGGGCCGACACCAGGAACTGGAACAGATAGGTGAAATCCTTTGCGGCGTCGTAGGGGACGGTCTGGAAATGCGGCGCCACCGTGAAGGGACTGGTTGTGGCAAGCGCAACGGTATAGCCGTCGGGCCGCGCCTTGGCCAGTTGCCCCGCGGCGATGGTCGCACCGGCGCCCGGGCGGTTCTCCACCACCACCGGCACCTTCCAGCGCTCGCGCAGGAAGTCGGCGATGAAGCGTGCCGAGATGTCGCCGCCGCCGCCCGGCGCGAAGCCGACAACGATGGTCACCTGACGGGCCGGAAAGCGCTCCTGCGCCCCGGCGCCAAACGATGCGCCGGCGAGCGCAGTGGCGCCCAGGCGGAGCAAACCGCGTCGCGATATCCCGGTCATGGCATCTCCTCCATTCAATGATCGTTGGACCCCGGCAGGCATGCCGCAGGTTCAGCCCCGCAACGCCGCCAGTTGCTGCAAGTATCCGCTCGGATCGACTTCGACGTCGATCAGCGCCGGGCCCTCGCCCGCGAACGCCTCGGCGAGCGCGCGCCGGTACCCCGCCAGGTTGCGCACCTTGTAGCCGCGTCCGCCCATGGCGCGCATGGCGCCGGCAAAATCGGCGTGCCGCCAGCGCACCCCGGCGGTCTTGAGGCCGCGCTGCTGCTGCTTGATGTCGATCAGCGACAGCGCGCCGTCGTTGAACACCACCACGACGATGCGTGCGCCGACGTCGACCGCGGTGGCCAGTTCGCCCTGGCACATGAAGAGTCCACCGTCGCCGGTGAACGCGATGGTCGCGCGGCGCGGGTCCGCCAGTGCCGACGCGATCGCCGCCGGCAACGCGAACCCCATGGTCGCCAGGCCGTTGGAAATAAGCAGGTCGCGCGGCGCCCGGCATGGCCAGAACGCGGTGGCCGAGAACATGTGCGCACCGGCATCCACGGTCACGCGCGGCCAGCGCGGCAACCCGGCCGCCGCCTCGGCCGCCTCGGCCACCACCTGCTGCGGTGTGAGGCCGCGTCCGCTGCCGCGATACGCGAGGGTCGCGCGCATGTCCTCGCGCAGCTGCGCGATCTCGTGGCGCGTCCATTGCCCCTTGCGCGCCGCGGTTGACAGGCCGGCCAGCGACGCCGCGAGGTCGCCGTAGAGCGCCAGGCGCGCCTTGAAGTAATGCACCGGATGCTCGGTCAAGGAGAGTTCCAGCACCGGAATCGTGTACGACCAGGGCTGCAGGATCAGTTCCACCGGGTCGAGGCCGACCGTGACGATCAGGTCGGCCTGGCGCACGGTCGCCTGCTCGGCCGCCCCGCCGGTGAAGATGCCGACATAGTGCGGGTCGGCATCGGCGATCACGCCCTTGGCCTTGTAGGTGACCAGCGACGGGCAGCCGAGCGCGCGCACCAGGCGCCTGAGCGCGCGCGGCACGCTGCCATCCGGCGTCTCCAGGCCGGCGATGACCACCGGACGCCGCGCGGCAGTCAGGAGCGCGCGCGCCTGCGCCAGGTCGGCGCCGCCAGGCGCTACAGCGCGCGTCGCCGCTGGAACCGGCGTCACGGGCGCTTCCAGCGGCGCCTTGGCCGCCGAGCCGGTCAGCTCGAAATGGACCGGTCCGCGCCGCGGCGCGCGTGCGCGTGCCAGCAGTTCGGTCATGTCGCGCCCTGCATTGGCGTCGGCCAGGAAGCTGTGACCCTTGGTCAGCGGTGCCAGGTGGGCACGCTGGTCGAACCACTGATGGGTGACATAACTCCGGGTCTGCGCGGAGAAGCCATCGGTCAGGAGCGCAACGGCATTGCGGTCCAGGGAAGCATGCGCGACCCCGTTGGCGGCGTTGGCGGTGCCCGGCCCCTTGGTGGTCAGGGCCACGCCCAGCCCGTCGCCGATCTCCGCGCTTGCCGCCGCCATGAAGACCGCGGCGCACTCGTGCCGCGCCAGCACGAAGTCGATGCGCTGGCGCCGCGCGGCGTCGATCAGGTCCAGGCTGCTGCCGCCGCCAGGCACGCCGAACATGTGCCTGACGCCATGCGCGCGAAACGCCAGCGCCAGCGCCTGCACCACGGTCTGCCGGCGGCTTGCCGCGCCACGTCCGGCTGTCTTGTTGCGCATCTGCATCCGAAATCCTCTCGCCTGGCCTGCCGCACGGGTGATTGCCAGTCGAGTATACCGGCGCCCCTCGTTGGCGCTTTTTAAGGCGATACTTGGCGCCCCGGTCGCCAGCGGCGGCAAAGCACCCGCGCACTTGCATGACAACCCTTTCTGCCCATCGTATCGGCATCTTCTGGCAGCGCCTGTCCGGCCTCATCGACGAGACCGCCGAGACCTTCGTGCGCACGTCCTTTTCGTCCGTGGTGCGCGACAACTGGGACATGGCCGTGGGTCTCATGGACAGCCGCGGGCGGCAGTTCGTGCAATCGGCCAAGAGCGTTCCTTCGTTCATCGGCACCATGCCGCGCACACTGGAGGTGATGCTGGCACGCTACCCGCGAGAAACGCTCGTGGAAGGCGACGTTCTGATCTCCAACGACGCGTATCACGGCACCGGGCATCTCAATGACATCACCATGGCCATGCCGGTGTTCGACGGCGCGCGCCTGATCGCCTTCATCACCACGGTGTTCCATTCCGTCGACATCGGCGGCGCTCCCTCGGTCGAGGCGCGCGATGCCTGGGAGGAAGGCCTCACGATCCCTGTCGCGAAGATCGTGCGCGCCGGTCTCGAGAACGAGGACGTGGTCGCGTTCCTGGCAGCGAACCTGCGCCGGTTTGAAGAGACCATGGGCGACATCCGCGCCCAGTTCGCAGCCTGCGCCAGGGCGGCGACGCGCCTGAAGCGCATCCTGCTCGATGAGGGCATCAACGACCTGGACGCGGTCGTCGGCGACATCCTCGACCGCTCCGAGCAAAGCATGCGCCGCGCCATCGAAGCCGTACCCGACGGCATCTACCGCGACGCGATCGACCTGGACGGCTTCGATGATCCGCTGCGCATCGAGTGCGCCGTGCATGTGGCAGGCAACGCGATCACGGTCGATTACGCGGGCAGCTCGGCGCAGATCGCGCGGCCGATCAATTCGGTCATGAACTACACGGTCGCCTATTCGCACTACGCGCTCAAGTGCCTGTTCGATCCAGCCACGCCCAACAACGACGGCAGCTTCCGGCCGATCACGGTCCGGGCGCCGCCGGGGACGCTGGTCAACCCGCGCCGCCCGGCGCCGGTGTGGGCGCGCCACTTGTCCGGCCACTACCTGCCGCCGGTGATCTTCGGCGCATTGGCCCAAGTCCTGCCCGAGCGCGTCGTCGCCGACTGCGGCTCACCCTTGTGGAACGCCTATTTCCACGGCACCGGGCGCGACGGCCGCCCGTTCGTCAAGATGTACTTCATGAACGGCGGCCATGGCGCGCGCCGCGACGCCGACGGCGCGGCCTGCCTCTCGTTTCCCTCGAACGTCGCGACGGTCTCGGTCGAACGCTTCGAATCGAGCGTGCCGCTCATGGTGAAGGAAAAGGCGCTGCTGCGCGACTCCGGCGGGGCCGGGCGTACGCGCGGCGGCGCGGGGCAGCGCATCTCGATCGCCAATGCATCGGCCGACCCCGTGACCATGACCATCCGTCACGAGCGCGTGCGCTTCGCGCCGCGCGGCCTATTGGGTGGTGGCGCGGGTGCGCCGGGGCGCGACCTGATCAACGACCGGGTGATCCCCTCCAAGGGACGCTATGTCCTGGCCCCCGGCGACACCGCGACCTTCGAGACGCCGGGCGGCGGCGGCATGGGGGTGGCCGACGACGGGGGATCCGCATGAGCGCCCGCTACCGCATCGGCGTGGACATCGGCGGCACCTTCACCGATTTCGTCATGCAGGACGCGGCAACCGGGCGCCTGTACAACGAAAAGCTTCTCACCACGCCGGCCGACCCGTCGCTGGCGGTGATCGACGGCATCGGCCGCATGCTCAGGGCGCACGGCGTCGCGGCCGGCGATGTCCTGCAGGTGATCCATGGCACGACCTTGGTGGCCAACGCCATCATCGAGCGCAAGGGAGTGCGCACGGCGCTCATCACTACTCAGGGCTTCGCCGATGTACCGGAGATCGGCCGCGAATGGCGCTACGACACCTACGACCTCAAGCTCGAGTTGCCGCAGCCCTTAGCCGGGCGCGACCTGCGTCTGGAAGTGGCAGAGCGCATCGGTCCCGACGGCCGCGTCCTCACGCTCCTGGACCAGGACTCGGTCGCACGCGCCATCGCGACGCTTGGCGCGCGCGGCGCCGAGGCGGTCGGCGTATGCCTCATCAACGCCTTTCTCAACCCCGCGCATGAGGACGCGGTGCGCGATGCGATCAAAAGCGCCCTGTCCGACCTGGTCGTGTGCACCTCCAGCGACCTCGTGCCGGAGATCGGCGAGTACGAGCGCATGTCGACCACCGTCGCCAACGCTTACGTGCTGCCGCTGTTCGACAAGTACCTGCGCGGCCTGCGCGCCGGGCTGGATCAACTCGGCATCCGGCGCGACCTGCACCTGATGCTGTCCGACGGCGGTACGGTGCACGAGAGCACGGCCATCCGCCATCCGATCCGGCTGGTGCAGTCCGGGCCGGCCGGCGGCGTGCAGGCGTGCACCCTGTACGGCATGGAGGCCGGCCACCGCGATGTGTTCTGCTTCGACATGGGCGGCACCACCGCCAAGGCCTGCCTGATCGATGACGGCCTGCCGGCGCGCGCGACCGATTTCGAGGTGGCACGCGTCGCGCGACTCAAGAAAGGCAGCGGATTGCCGCTGCGCATCCCGGTCATCGACATGATCGAGATCGGCGCGGGCGGCGGCTCGATCGCTCGCCTGGACAGCCTGGGTCTGATTCGCGTCGGCCCCGATAGCGCCGGCTCCGAACCCGGCCCGGCCTGCTACGGGCGCGGCGGAAGCCTGCCGACGGTGACCGACGCCGACCTGGTCCTGGGCTACCTGGACGCGGACCATTTCCTGGGCGGCGCCATGCGCCTGGACGGCGCGGCGGCGCGCGACGCGATCGAACGCCACATCGCCGGACCGCTCGGCATCGGCATCGAGGAAGCCGCCTTCGCCATTCACGACACCGTGAACGAGAGCATGGCCCACGCGGCCAGCATCCACGCCTTGGAAAAGGCGCGCCGCATCGACCACTACGCGATGGTGCCGATCGGCGGCGCGGGGCCGGTGCATGCCTGCCACATCGCGCAACGGCTGGGCGTCTCGCGCGTGATCGTACCCCTCGGTGCGGGTGTGGCCTCGGCATTCGGCTTCCTGGCCGCACCGACCGCGTTTTCGTTCATGCGCGGCCGGGTCGATGCTCTGGAGACGCTGGAAGGTCCCGCCGTCGCGTCCCTGCTCGCCGAGCTCGAGGCCGAAGGGCGGCGCATGCTGGCCACCGCCGGAACGCCTGCCGGGAGCGTGAACATCCGCATCCTGGCCGCCATGCGCTACCTGGGCCAGGGCTACGAAGTCGAGGTCGAACTGGAGCGCGCATGGATCGGCGCGGCCGCGCGCGAGCCCATCCGCGCCGCCTTCGAGGCCGAGTATCGACGTCTCTTCGGCCGCATAGAGTCCGCAATGGCCATCGAGGTCATCTCCTGGCGCCTGATCGCCAGCGGGCCGACGCCGATGATCGCAGTCGCCCCCACGGTGAATCCAGGAGCAGGCGCCGCTTCGCTGCGGGGCCGGCGCGATGTCTACGACCCCGGGTCCGGCAGCTTTCGCGCCACCGAAGTGCACGACCGCAACGCGATCACGCCGGGCACCACCCTGTCCGGTCCGCTCATCATTGAGGAACGCGAATCGACCGTGGTGGTGCCAAATGGCGCCATGGTTCACTGCAACGAACGCCTGAGTCTGGTCATCGACGTCTGAAGGCAAGTCGCCCGGTCGCATATGCCTGTGCATGCGGACCGGCCAGCAGCGCGCCGTCTCGTCAGGTGATGCGCTGCAAGGTCATGCGAAACGTCACGCCACCTTCGACATTTTCTGCGGTGATGGTTCCGCCCATTTTGGCGAGATAGGTCTTGGCGACGAACAGGCCCTGGCCACGATGCCCGGCTGCGTTCGCCGATCCTGCGATGCGGTCGGTCCCCGTCTCGATAGACCCTGCGCCAGCCTCGCCGGAAACACCGTATTCAAAAATACGCTCGAGAGCTGCCGGGTCGATCAGCGGCCCGCGGTTGTGAATCGCGATCACTGCAGTCGTCGCCCCAAGCTCCAGTGTCAATTCGATGGCCGTGCCGGCAAACCGAAAGCGATCGGCGTTGCGCAACACGTGCGCGACCGCGTCTTCAAGCGGGAACTCGTCGGCACGTACCGGTACATTGGATCCTCCCGAAACATAGGAGACGGCCGCGATGCCAGCATAGGTGGCGTTGTCCGCGACATTGCGCAGGAACGCGTCGAGGTCGAGTCGTCCAGCGACAAGCGTCGCCGCCTCGATGGCTTCCCCGGGCGAGGCCGTGCCGTAAAGGACGCGCACGGCTTGCTGCATGCGCTCCACGTAGCGTCGGCTGGGGTCTCCTGCGGCTGGGTGCAACGCGAGTAGGGACTGCAGGGGCGACATGATTTCGTGCCCCACGGCGTGCCACAAGTCGCGCTCCTGGCGAGCGCGGATCTGCTCGCGCCGTACGTCCTCGCGCACACGCTTGAGCAGATCGTCGAGTCCGCCGGCGAGCAACCCAAGCTCGTCGCGCCCGCGCAGATCGGCCACATCGAGCTTGGCCGCGAGCGTATCTGCGTCGCCAGACTGCAGGGTCTGTGACAGGGCACTTGCCCGGCGCGTCAGTTCGGCGATACGACGGATGAGGCCGATTTCAATTACCAGCCAGGCAAGCGCAATCGCACCCAGCATCGCAACGACGAACCAGGACATGCGCGTGGCCGTTACGCTGAGCGCCCGGTCAACCGCGCGAAAATCGCCACGCAGTTCGGCGACGAAATCGCCGACCGCGGTGCGAACGGTGAATTCCTGCAGGGGGGCCTCGGCCTGACCCGAAGGCGGAAGCCGGCGCAGCACCGCTTCTATCCACGGCGCCGAGACCTCCACGTCGGCGGCGCGCGCACGCAGGTTCAAGAATGGCTTGGCGACGGCGGCGCTGCGTACGGCCAGCGACTCTCCGGGTTCGAGCAACGCTGCGAGTTCCGACAGTGACGCAGGCGCGGTCGCGCCCGCGGCATTGCTGTCGAAAAGCACAACGCCTTTGCCGGGAGCGAGCATCTCGAAGCGCACTTCGGTGCGATCCAGGTCCGCCGGCGGCCAGGCGGGGCGAGGTTTCTGGAAAAGCGCGTCGCGATATGCCTCGACAGGCAGACGGATCGAGAAAAACGAGCGCTGCAGGCAGTCGCCTGAGTGCGTCGAAGCACATGCCGCGTCCTGCCACAACCAGCCGCGGAAGTCGCGTACCGCCCGCGCATTGGCGGGCAAGAGTTCGGGGGATTCGGGCTCGACAAAGCCTGTAAGGCGCCCGCGCAAGGCCATGCCGGGTGCGGACTGCGCCTCGAACGGCGCGATCCAGCGCATGCGCTCGCCGCGCAGCGCAAGACTGACTCGCGCGCGATGCGACGTGGAGAGGTCGGTGCCACCGGGAGCTCGCGTCGAACTGACCGTGCTGGGCGTCAGAGCTCCGCTCAGAAAGCTCCCCACGATATAGATGAATCCGCCCGCATAGGGGTTGCTGCCGACGGCGATGCAGATCGACCCGCCGTCGGCATACTGAATCGAACAACCGGCGGTCTCGACCGCCTGGCGTGCCTTGTTGGGATCGTCGAAATCGATCGCGCCGAAAGGCAGCAACAAGGGCCTGAGCGGGATCACCGCGGGGTCACCCATATTCGGATTGAGCAGGGCCAACTGCCCGGCTGGATGACGCAGCCGTGCGGCAAGTTGTGCAGCGGTGCCTGCAAGCGACTGCCGGTAGGCCGCATAGCTGCGCTCTTTCTCGCCCCCGAGGAGGACTGCGGCCAAGGCCAGCGTAGCAGCGATCAACAGCAAGAATGCACCGCGGAATAGCGCCCGCCGTCCATAGGCCGCGACGCCCAGGTGCGGCAACGATGTCGCTTTCCGCTTCACCGGGTGCCCGCAACGCCCGCCCAGCGGAAGCCGCGCATGGGAATGTTTTCAATCGGGTCGTGTTCGGGATCGATCTCGCGAAACGCCTCACGGATCGTGCTGACATGCTTGCGCACGTTGTCGCGGTTGCGTCCGCTCTTGACGACCTCGAAGAGTTCGTCATAAGACACGACCTCGCCGCGGCGTTGATGCAGCGCAGCCAGGATGCGCTGCGCGGTGAGCGGCAGGTTGATGCGTTTGCCACGCCAGGTCGGATTGCGTTGCCATAGCGGATCGAGCACGAGCTCCTCTTCCGTAGCCACTGCCGGCGCTGCGGCACGCCGCTCGCGCGCTGCGCGCAAAATGTCCAGCAGGGTGTCGACGAAATCAACTTCCTCAAAGGTTGTCTTTTGCAGATAGTCCCAGGCGTCAAGCGCCTTCATGATGCTGCGATAGATCGCCGCCGGCATCGCTGAAACGACCAGCACCGGAGTGCCGGACGCGCGCTTGTTGATCGCATTGATGAGGGCGACGCCGGCATTGCGCTCACGTCCCAGTTCGATGTCAAGCACGACCGCGTCGTAGTCTTCGCGAGCCAAAGCCACCTCGGCATCGTCGCGCGTGAACCATTGGTCAATGACGGCACCTGGTCGCGCCGCCCTGATCCAGCCGGCCAGTTGATCACTGGTCGGACGGTCGTCCTCGATGACGGCGATACGTGGGTTTTGGCTCATGCGGGAATTATCGGGGAGCTTCACGCGGCTTGGTGTGAGTTTTTCTTCCGCACCCGGAATTTTCCGGACTGGCCTGTGAGCACAGTCGCACCCTGACGGCCTTGTCCCTTCCGCCCTGTCTGCGAAGAATGGGTATCCGAGGCGTGTCGCTGAAAACCGCCTCGCCCACCCACCTGCACTCAGTCCAAAGGAGCCTCAAATGAATCAGCGCCTCACCACAATCGCCCACGCCATCCGGTCCGCGTTCCAGCGCGGAATCGGATCGGCTTCCTCCACCGCCGGCGCCGCCTTGGTTCACTTGCCTGGCCGGCGCGCCGTGTTCTGCTTGGCCGCCGTGGCAGGCGCCGCCTGGCTGCTGTCAAGCCATCCGCCCATGGCGACCATTGGCCAGGGGGAGGTCGGCATTCGCACCAACCAGGCGACCGGCGCAGTCTCGCAGTGGCGCGATGGCGCCGTCATCGTCATTCCCGGACTGCATGACATGCGCATCCTGTCCTTGCGCGACCGCACCTACCGACCGGCCCACATCAGCCAGGCGACCGGTCCGGCGCCGCTGCAATCGCTCGAAGGACTCTCTTTCGGCGCGGACCTGTCGGTGCGCTACGCAATCGATCCGGCGAAGGTAACGGCAATGGCCCGCGCCCTGCCGGCCGACATCGACCGCGAGCTGGTCGAACCGGCCGTGCAGGGGGCAATCTACAAGGTCTTCGCCCGCTACACGGTACGCGAGGCATTCTCGACCAAGCGCGCCGAGATCCAGAAAATCATCGAGACCGAGTTGACCCAAAAACTCGCTGTCGACGGCCTCCTGGTGCGTTCAGTGCAGCTTGGCAAGATCGACCTGCCAGCCGACTATCGTCGCGGCATGGAAGTCTTGCTCAACGAGGAACTGGCGAGCGAAAAGATGCGCTACACCCTCGAACTCAAGGACAAGCGGGTCAAGGAAGTCGCGCTCGACGCCGAGGCAGAGAAGGTCCGCCGCGAAAAGGCCGCCGAAGCGGCAGCGCGCGAGCAAGTCATCGCAGCACGCGGTCAGGAAGAAGCGATGAAGCACGTGTTGCCGTTCAAACAACGTCAGATCGAACAGCGTCAGCTCGAAGCCGAGGCTGACCGCACTGCCCAGGTCAAGCGCGCCGAAGGCAGCGCCCAGGCGCGCCGCATCGAAGCCGGCGGCGAGGCCGAAGCGCGGCAGAAACTCGCCGACGCAGAAGTCTACCGCCTGGATCGCATCGGCAAGACCAACGCTGAGCAAATGCAACGCGAAGGCGTGCTGGTGACCCGCCACCCCCTCCTGATCCAGAAGTCCCTGGCCGACAAACTCTCCGACAAGGTCCAGGTCATCATCGCACCGCCAGGTACCAACGGCGCATTTCTCGGTGCCAACCTGCTTGGCATGGCGGGCACGAAGCCGGACGGCACCAGCCAGTCCGACACAAGCGACGACAACACCGGGAGGAAATGAACATGGCCTACATCCCACTCTTGTCCGCCAGCCGCATGGCACTCGTTCTTGCCGCGGCACTCGGCGCAGCAAGCACAGCCAGCCAGGCCACGCCGGCCGCCGCGGCAGTCGCCAACGCGCCACCGCCGGTCGCGATGGCCCTGGTGATCCGTGACCAGGCGGTACTGCGCGCCGCTCCGCGTGACTCCTCTCCTACCCATGCCACGCTCATCGCCGGCGAGATCGTCGAAGTTCGCGGTGAGCGCCTCGACCATTTCCAGGTTTGGGATCATCATCGCGAACGCGGCGGCTACGTCCGCGTCGAGCAGTTGAAGGTCACCCGCTTCGCAGCCGACGAAGCTGCCGATCTGCTGGGCCTGGTGCGATTTGTGCGTGAGAGCCGGGGCGCGGAAGCACTGGGCATCGGCCTCGCCGCGGCCTACGTGAAGTCCGCTGCGCCCGCAGACCTGCGCGGCGAAACAGGCGCTGAAGCGTTCGAAGCCGTGGGACGCTTCGCCGAGCGCCTGGCGCAGCGCGCTGCTCTATCCGGAAGCGGCGCCGGAGTGGCAGCGCAGATGGATGTAGCAGCACGCTACGGCGTGCGCTTCGTCACGTTCGAAAGCGATGGCCAGCTTCGTCATTGCTACGACGGGCAGGCCTATGCCCAGGCGCTGGTCCTGTCGCGCGATGCCGCGCGCCGCGCCCGCTCCGTACTGGCGCTGACGCGCCCTGATTGCGTGGATTCTGCACTTTCCCCCAGCGCTGCGGCGGCGCTGGCTGCCAGGCAGGCGGATCTTCTGGATGCGCTCGAGACGCAGGCCCTGCCGGCAACACTCAAGAATCGGGTATACATGCGGCGCGCGGCCGTGCACGCCATGCTGGCGTTCCTGGAGGCACGCCGCGGCGCGTCGCCGACCGAAGCCGCGCAACGCTCGCTGTCCGCCTTCGCTCTGGTCAACCGAGCCGAACTGACCGACGACGACCAGGCCGCCTACAACGACGCGGCGATGCGGGCCAACGCCTCGCGCTGGGCCGCCGTACCGGCGGCAGCGAGGCAACTGCCGCGCGGCTTGACACTCACGGCGCAAGCCGGACAACCAGGCGAGACCTGCGTGCGCCTGGCTGCAGGTGCATCGTCGACCCAGTCGGTTTCGCGCTGCACCTACGGACAAGTATGGGTCGCCTCCGCCACCGCCAACCGCGAAGGCACGGCCGTCGCCCTGGCTGTGCAGGTTCTGCCGGCCTGGCGCGAACTGTGGCTGTTTCGCCATGACGGGCAGGAGTGGGCAGTGACTGTACTGCCACCGGCTGCCGTGAGCCCAGGCTTGGGCTATGCCGAGTTCGCGGGATGGGTGCCAGGAGGCAACCAGGTGCTCGTGGCGCGCGAAGCGCGTGGCGAAAACCGTTATCGCCGCAGCTACGAGGTGCTGAACCTGCAATCCTTGATCGCCGATCGGCAGTCCGGCGAACCCGCCACGATGGGCGCCTTCCAGCGCTGGGCGGACCCGCAATGGCGCACACTTTCCTTGGCGGCAACCGCACGCTAGTCCTCCTGTCCGACGGCTTCCGGGGTCTGCGAGACCTAGAATGACAGACGACAACGAACAATTCCAATGACAGAAGACCATGACTGATCCCGTCTCCCCCGCCATTCGCCTGCACCCACGCGACAACGTCGTCATTGCGCGTGTCGACCTGCGCCAGGGCCTTGCCCTGGAAAATGAAGGCCTCACCTGCCTGAACCGCATCCCGGCCGGGCACAAGGTCGCCGCGCGCGCCATTGCCAAGGGCGCGCCCATCCTCAAGTACAACACCGTGATCGGCTTCGCCGCGGCCGACATCGCGCCGGGCACGCTCCTGCATCGGCTCAACATGGAATTCCGCGAGTTCGAGCGCGACTACGCGCACGCCAGCGAATATCGTCCCGTGACGCTCCTGCCTGAAGCCGAGCGCGCGCGCTTCATGGGCATCGTTCGCAAGGACGGACGCGTGGCGACGCGCAACTTCATCGGCATCGTCTCAACGGTCAACTGCTCGGCCACGGTCGTGCATCGCATTGCGGACTGGTTCACCCCCGAGCGCCTGGCCGAGTACCCCAACATCGACGGCGTCGCGGCGTTCACGCACAGCACCGGCTGTGGCATGGAGTTCTCCGGTGAGCCCATGGACGTGCTGCGACGCACCCTGGCCGGCTATATCCGCCACCCCAACCTGGCGGCCGTGCTGGTCATCGGCCTGGGCTGCGAGCGCAACCAGATCAACACGCTCTTCCAGGCCGAGGGATTGGAGAGCGGCACGCTCCTCAAGACCTTTGTGATGCAGGATGCAGGCGGCACGCGCCAGACCATCGAGGCCGGCGTCGCCGCGGTGCGCGAACTGCTGCCGGAGGCCAACCGCGTGTCTCGCGTGCCGGTGTCGGCCGAACACATCAGCGTCGGGCTGCAATGCGGCGGGTCGGACAGCTTTTCCTCGATCACTGCCAACCCGGCGCTGGGCGCGGCCATGGACATCCTGGTGCGCCACGGCGGCACCGCGATCCTGTCCGAGACTCCGGAGATCTACGGCGTCGAGCACACGCTGACCCGGCGCGCGGCCAGTCGGGAGATCGGCGAGCAATTGATCGAGCGCATCCGCTGGTGGAAGGATGTCTACGCGCTGGGGCGCGACACCCAGATCAACGGCGTGGTGAGCCCTGGCAACCAGGCCGGCGGGCTGGCCAACATCCTGGAGAAGTCCCTGGGTTCGGCCATGAAGGGCGGCAGCACGCCGCTCATGGCCGTGTATCGATACGCCCAGCCGGTGCGGCAAAAGGGCTTTGTCTTCATGGACTCGCCGGGCTTCGATCCGGTCTCGGCAACCGGGCAGATCGCCGGCGGCGCCAACGTGATCTGCTTCACCACCGGTCGCGGCTCGGCCTTCGGCTGCAAACCCGCGCCGTCGATCAAGCTGGCGACCAACACGCCCATGTACGTGAAGCTCGAAGAGGACATGGACATCAACTGCGGCCGCATCCTCGACGGCGCGGTGAGCCTTCAGCAGATGGGCGAGGAGATCTTCCAGTCCATCCTCGACACCTGCTCGGGCAGGAAGACCAAGAGCGAACTCTTCGGCCTGGGCGACCACGAGTTCGTGCCCTGGCAGATGGGCATCACGGGCTGAACGCGCCTTCAGTTGCCGGCAGGCGGCGCGCCGCCGGCGCCGCGCCGGTAGATCACGTGGTAGACCAGCGCCACCAGCACGCTGCCGCCGACCAGGTTGCCGGCGATCACCGGAACGAAGCTGGCAGCTGCCGCTCCCGCGGACAGGACCGGCGCCCCGGGCGCGAGCACGCCGTCTGCCTGGATCAGGAGAGCCAACGGGTAAAGGTACATGTTGGCAATCGAGTGTTCGAAGCCGGCCGCCACGAAGCCCGAGATCGGCAACACGATCGCGACCGCCTTGTCGGTGACCGTGCGGCCCGCCAAGGCCATCCACACGGCCATGCACACCAGCAGGTTGCACAGGACGCCGCGGAAAAATGCTTCCTGGAACGAGAGCCCGGCCTTGGCTACGCTGATCTCGACGACCGTGCGCGCGATCGCGCCGCCGTTGCCAGCGGTATGGCCGGACAGGTGCACGATCAGCGCCAGGCCGGCAGCGCCGATCAGGTTGGCGATGCACACGACCAGCCAGTTGCGCAGCACCTCGCCGGTCGACAACCTGCCGTCGGCCCAGGCCATGGCGAGCAGGTTGTTGCCGGTGAAGAGCTCCGCGCCGGCGACGACGACCAGGAGGAGGCCAAGTGAGAAGCACACTCCCCCCAACACCCGCTTGAGTGCGAAGCCCAACGAAGCGTCGCTGGCGACAATGACGTAGTAGAGGGCGCCCAAGCCGATGAAGCCGCCGGCCAGGATGCCCAGCATCACCATCTGCAGGAGCGGCAGGCGCGCCTTGGCCACGCCGATCTCCTCGACGCGCCGCGCGATCTCTCTCGGCGCAAAAGCGTCGAGCCCGTAGACCTCTGCCATCCTCTGCTCCCCGCCGGGTATCGGTCCGGCACCCTCGGATTGCACGCGATCGCAGCAGCGGCTACTTGACCCACGTCAAACCCGCACGCCCGCGCCGCGCCAAGATGCCACGCATGGCAGACGTGGAATTGGCATGGCGCTTCGGCGTCGCCCTCATCCTGGGCATCCTGCTCGGCCTCGAGCGCGAGCGCAGCAAGGGCGAGGAAGGCGGCGTCGGCGTGCGCACCTTCGCCATGATCGCCCTGGGCGGTGCGCTGGCCGGCTACCTGCAGGTCGAGATGGACCTGCCGGGCATGGCGCTGACACTGTTCGTGGCCTTCGCGGCGCTGGTGGTGGCGCTGTACGTGGTCACCGCGACGCGCGGCGAGACCGGCATCACCACCGAGTCCTCCGCGCTGCTGTGCTTCGTGCTGGGCGTCCTGTGTGCACACGGCGAGATCCAGCTGGCGGCCGGAGTGGGCGTCGCCGTCGCGCTCCTGCTCGCGCTGCGCGACTGGCTGCACCGCCTGGCCTCGCGCATCGAGCCTGCCGACATCGAAGCCACCCTGCAGTTCGCGATCGTCACCCTGATCATCCTGCCGCTGGTGCCGGACCGGAGCTTCGGCGCCGCTCCCTTCGACGTGGTCAACCCGTACCGCATCTGGCTGATGGTGGTGCTGATCTCCGGCATCAACTTCGCCGCCTATGTGCTGGTCAAGGTCGTCGGCACCGAACACGGTGTCGGCATCGCGGGACTGCTCGGCGGGCTGGTCGCGAGCACCGCGGTGACGCTGGGGCTTTCCCAGCGCAGCCGCCAGGAAGGAGCGGATGCGGCTGCGCTGGCACTGGGCATCCTGCTGGCATGGACGGTCATGTTCCTGCGCGTGCTGGCGATGAGTCTCGCGCTGCTGCCGGCCCTGGCGCCACGCCTGGCACCCGCCCTGGCTGCACTGAGCGCGCTCAGCCTGGGCGCCTGCTGGTGGCTGTGGCGCCGTCACCGCCGTCGTGAGCGCGGCACGGTCGAGGCCGGACACAATCCGTTCGAACTCGCCGAGGCGATCAAGTTCGGGCTGATCTTCGGCGTGGTGCTGCTGGTCGCGCGCGCCGCGCAGGTCGCGATCGGCCCGAGCGGTGTCTACGTCGCGGCCGTGGTGGCCGGCCTGACCGACGTGGACGCGATCACCCTGGCCATGGTCGACATGGCGAGGACGGACCCTGCCGCACTCGGCACCGCCGCGCGGGCCATCATCCTGGCGGTGATGGCCAACACCCTGGTGAAATCAGGCATGGCTGCCAGCCTGGGATCGCCCGAGCTGCGCCGCGCGATCACGCCGGTCGCGGGGCTCTTGTGCGTGGCCAGCTTGGGCGCAGCGATCCTGGTCTGACCCGGCCTACTAACCCTGCACCGAGTACCCGCCGTCGACCGGAATCGCCGTCCCGGTGACGAAGTCGGAGGCGCCGCTGCAAAGAAAGACCGCGATGCCGCCGAAGTCCGCCGGCCCGCCCCAGCGTGCCGCCGGCGTGCGTGCCAGGACGCGCTCGTGCAGTCCGGCCACCTGGCGGCGTGCGCCCTGGGTGAGTTCGGTGTCGATCCAGCCCGGCAGCACCGCGTTGACCTGGATGTTGTCGGCCGCCCAGGCCGTGGCCAGCGCGCGGGTCATCTGCACAATGCCGCCCTTGGAGGCTGCGTAGGGCGTGGTGAAGGAAGCGCCGAAGATCGACATCATCGAACCGATGTTGACGATCTTGCCGCCGCCGGCCTTTTTCATCTCCGGGTAGGCCGCCTGCGCGCAGACGAAGGCGCCGGTCAGGTTGGTGTTCAGCACCTCGTTCCATTCGGCCAGCGTGTACTCCTGGGGCTGTTTGCGGACGTTGATGCCGGCATTGTTGATGAGGATGTCGACCCGGCCCAGGCGTGCGGCGGTCTGCGCCACCAGGTTCCGGCAGGAGGCTTCATCGCCCACATCGACCTCAATCGCAACCCCGCCGATCTCTGCAGCCGCCGCCGCGCTCTTGGTGGCGTTGCGCCCGGCCACCACGACGCGCGCACCGGCGGAGGCCAGCCCGCGCGCCATGCCCAGCCCGATGCCGCCATTGCCGCCGGTCACGATCGCGACGCGGTCCTTCAGATCGAATGGATTCATGTCCCTCCCTTTTTTGCCGGACTGCCTGACACGATTGTCGGCGTCGAGTGTAACGTCGATCGCCGCAGGTGCCGGGTGGGTGCAGGCCAGGCGTGACGCGGCACGGGCCCCATCCACGCTAGAGTAGCCACCTTGAATCCACCTGGCTACAGGACCTCACGATGAAACTGCAAGGCATCCGCGTGCTCGACCTGTCGCGCTTCCTGCCCGGCCCCATGCTCACGCAACACATGGCCGACCACGGCGCGGAGGTCATCAAGATCGAATCACCCGGCGAAGGCGAGCCGACGCGGCACATCGGTGAGAAGCGCGACGGCGTCACGGTGTACTTCGCCAATACACAGCGCGGCAGGCAAAGCGTGGTCCTGAACCTCAAGCATCCGGAGGCCCGCGAGGCCTTCATGCGCCTGGCCGAGACGGCGGACGTCATCGTCGAAGGCTTTCGCCCCGGCGTGGCCGAACGCATCGGGGTCGGCTACGCGCAGGTGGCGAAGCGCGCGCCGCAGGTGGTCTACGCCTCGATCTCATCGTATGGCCAGGATGGCCCGTACCGCGACATCGCGACGCACGACCTCGCCACCGAGGCCATGGCGGGAGTGCTGTCGCTGACGCGCGGTCGCGACGGCAAGCCGTCGATCCCCGGTTTCCCGGCGTCCGATGTCATCTCGGCCACCATGACCCTGGCCGGGGTCCTGATGGCGCTCCTGCGCCGGCGCGACAGCGGGCGCGGCGACTACCTCGACATGTCGATGGCCGAATGCATGTTGACCAGCATCCCCAACAACCTGGGCGCGGCGATGGCAGAGCGTCGCCAGATCGATCCCGATCACGAGCGCTCGCTGGGCGGCAACGCGCTGTACCGGCTCTACGAGACCGCCGACGCGCAGTGGATCGCGCTCGGCAGCCAGGAGGCCAAGTTCGTCGTGACCCTCCTGACCGGGCTGGGGCGTCCCGACCTGATCGAGATCGCCAGCGGCCTGCCGGGTCCGCGGCAGGCGCCGGTGCGCGCGTTCCTGGAAGAAACCTTCCGTACCCGCACCCGCGCCGAGTGGGAGGCCTGGTTTGCCGGCCGCGACTTTCCGTTCGCACCGGTCAAGAGCCTGCCCGAGGCGCTCGACGACCCGCACTTTCGCGCGCGCGGCATGGTCACGACCGACGCGCGCGGCTGGGACCACATCGGCAGTCCGATCCGCTTTGCCGACGAACCGGCGCGGCCGGATTTCAGCGCCGCGGCGCCCGGCCAGCACACCGCCGCCGTCCTGGCGAAGGTCGGCTACACCCCGGCCGACATCGAGCGCCTGGCACAGGCCGGCGCGATCGGTCTGCCTGATCCTGCCGAAGTGGCTCGCTACGCCGGCACCGCCACGCCGTCGGTCAGCCCGTGACCGCAGTGCGCCGGCCTAGCGCGAGCGGGCGGAGTGCAGCATCAATGCGCCGATCAGGAGCACGGCGGCCAGGACACCGACCGCCCAGTACCTGAGGTCGCTTGCCGCGGCTTCGTCCAGCCAGTCTGCCAGGACCGGGAAACGGCCGGGAAAATCAAGATCGGCTCCCTTGCGTGCGATCCACGGCATGCGTGGCGGTGCCGCCTCCTGCTGCCCGCCTGGCTGCGGGCGCCCCGCGACGTCCCAGATGCGCGCGTCCGAGCGATCGTCGCCGAACGCGGCCAGGCGCCGCGGCGCGCAGGCGATAAGGCCGATGCTCCCGATGCTGGAGCGAAAGCTGCGTATCAGCGAGAGGTCGGCACGTGACCACATGTGGACCCGTCCGTCCTGCGTTCCGGTGGCGATGTATTCGTCGGTCGCGCACACGGCGCCGACCTCGCTGTCATGAGCGAGAACCCGCTTCTCGCCGGATGCCGTCGAGAACAGTTCGACACTGTTGCCGACCGGGACCAGAACCAGGCCTGCATCGCTGGAGAAGCCGACCGGATTGGCCGTGGCGCCGATGCGCCAGGACTCGCGCCGCGCGCCCCCTTGCCACCACTGGATCAGGGTGCGCGACGCGGTCACCGCACGCCCCTCCGCCGCCAACGCGATGGCGGTCACCTCCTCGTGCGGCAGGCGCTGCGGCGTGCCGCCGGCCAGATCCAGGGTGGCGCCGTACTCGAGGTTCCGGATATAGGCGATGCGCCCACCACGCGCCGAGAACGCCTCGAGCGGCGCGTCGCCCAGGGCGACACGCTTGAGCCCGCCCGCCTCGAACATCCACAGTGCCGGCGGACCCGAACTCATCGCCAGCGGAACCGCGCCCTCCTGGCCCCAGGCCACCTGCGACAGTCCGTAGCCCCAGCGCTGCGGGTCGTCGGCATCCCGCCGCCGGTGCGGACCCAGCCGGTCAAGGAGTTCGCCGCTGGCCGAATCCCAGCGCATGGCGATGCTCGCACTGCCGGTGAGGATCTCGCTGCCATCGGCGCGCCACGCCGCGCTGACGCTCTGCGACCCGGACGCCCAGGCGTCCCCATGACGTGAATGGATCAGGCGCGCGACCAGGCCGCCGCGGCGCTGCTCACCTTCGAGTTGCGCCAATGCCATGCGCCGGTACGAGCCATGGGCGTGACGCTCCAGGTAGTCGAAGGCGTCGGCGCGCGCGCGCCACGCCATCTCGTCGCGCATCAGGTGCACCATGTCCGGAACGAAGATCAAGGCCAGAGCAAGCGGCACCCCTACGAGCAGAAGCACCCAGACATGTCGTGGTTTGGCGTTCATGCGGACGGCAAGCCGGTCAACCAGGATGCCGCAGAATACCAACACCTTCCGGTCATGCCATCATTCGCACCATGAAACGCGATCTCTACACCTCCCGCGAGCTCGGCCGCATGCTGTCGCCGCGCTCAGTCGCCGTCGTCGGCGCCTCTGAAACTCCCGGCAATTTCGGTCGCCGCAGCATCGAGAACCTGAGCCAGTACCAGGGCGCGGTCTACGCGGTCAATCCCAAGTACACGACCCTGGTGAACCGCCCCTGCGTGGCGCGCCTGTCCGACCTGCCCGAGCCGCCCGACTGCGTGGTAGTGGCCGTGCCGCGCGAACGCGTTATGCCGGTGGTCGAGGAAGCCGCCGCGCTCAAGGTGGGCGGCATCGTCATCTACGCGTCGGGCTACGCGGAGACCGGGCTGCCGGAACGCATCCGCGAACAGGAGCGATTGGCCGAGATCGGGCGCGCCGCCGGCGTGCCCATCATCGGCCCCAACTGTATCGGCATCATCAACCATGGCCAGCGCCTGGGCCTGTCCTTCATGCCGCACTACCCGGACGTGCCGGCCATCACCGGCAACATCGGCGTGGTGTCGCAGTCCGGCGCCATGGGCTACATCTTCGTGCAGGCGCCCGAGCGCGGCATCGGCTTCACCCATTACCTCGCTTCCGGCAATTCCTGCGACGCCGATGTCTGCGACCTGGCCTCCTACCTGGTCGACATCGACGAGGTGAAGTCCATCGTGTTCCTTTTCGAGGGCCTGCGCGACGGCGCGCGCCTGCTCACCGTGGGCGAACGCGCACGCGCCGCCGGCAAGACCATCGTCGCCTACAAGATGACCTCGGGCGAAGCTGCCAGGCGCGCGGCGCTGTCGCACACCGGTTCGCTGGCCGGCGCGGACGAGGCCTGGCACGCGGCGGCGCGCAAGGCCGGCATCGTCATGGTCGACGACATGGAGGCGGTGCTGGAAACCGCGCAGTTCTTCGCCAAGGCGCCGCCGCCCTCCGGCCGCGGACCCGCGGTCATCGTCGGCTCAGGCGGCGCCGGGGTGATCGCGGCGGCCAAGTCGGAAGCCAGCGGTCTTGAACTGCCCCAGCCGAGCGCGCAGGTGCGCGAACTGTTGTCGCGCGAGGTGCCCGACTTCGGTTCGACGGCCAACCCCTGCGACGTCACCGCCCAGGTGTTGAACGCGATGGATTCCTTCTCGCGCTGCATGAGCGCCTTTCTCGACGACCCGGATTTCGATGCCATGGTCTTTCCGGTCGCTTATGCGCATCCGGAACTGACCATCAAGCGCTACCTGCAGGTCAGCGAATTTGCAAAGCGCTACCCGCACAAGGCCTTTTGCGCGACCTGGTTCCCGGTCTGGCTGGAAGGGCCGGGCAGCCGCGAGTACGAGGCCGATCCACGCATCGCGCTGTTCCGCTCGACCGCCAACTGCATGCATGCGCTGGCCGAATGGCACGAACGCGCGCGCCGCGCCGCCTGGCCGGGCGCCGCACGGCGCAGCCAGCGTCGTGACCTGGCACTCGCTCCGGGCAGCATGACCGAGCGCGCTTCCAAGGAAGCGCTGGCTGCCTACGGGGTGCGCGTCACGCGCGAGGGCCTGGCGGCTGACCTGGACGCGGCGCTCACCATCGCCGCGTCGATCGGCTACCCGGTCGCGCTCAAGATCGAGAGCCCCGACATCGCCCACAAGACCGACGCCGGCGTGGTGCGCCTGGGTGTGGCCGATGCGGCTGCACTGCGCGTGGCCTACGCGGAGATCGTCGCGGCCGCGGGTCGCCTGACTCCTGCGCCGCGCGTGGCCGGCGTGCTGGTCGCGGAGATGGTCTCCTCCGGCGTGGAGATGGTGGTCGGCGCGAAAGTCGACGCCCAGTTCGGGCCCCTGGTCACCGTCGGCATGGGCGGGGTGTTGGTCGAGATCATGCAGGATGTGCAGGTCGGCCTGGCCCCGGTCACGCCGACCGAGGCGCGCGCCATGATCGACGCGCTCAAGGGCCGCAAGCTCCTGGACGGCTACCGCGGCGCGCCGCCCTGCGACGTTGAAGCGCTTGTCGACACCGTCGTGCGAGTCAGTGAATTGATCGCCGACCATGCCGGCAGGATCGCCGAGATCGACGTCAATCCGGTGATCATGGGCGCGACTGGCGGCATCGCGGTGGACGCGCTCTTCGTGACCACGTAAGGGCGCGGCGCAGGTGCTAACATCGTCGTTCCTGCTTCCGCTTTCTTGCCCATGAACGCCCTCGCACTGGCAGGCCGCGACGCTGGCGACGCCGCCACGTCCCAACCCGCCCCGGTCGAAGACGCCGGCACTCCCCTGTCGACGCGCATACGCGAGCGCGTGCGTGCGGCAGGGTCGCGTTTTCACGCCAACGACAATATCGCCGCCTTCATCGAACCCGGCGAGCTCGACGCCCTGCAGGAGGAGGTCGCGAACAAGATGCGCGACGTGCTCCAGAGCCTCGTCATCGACATCGATTCGGACCACAACACCCAGGACACCGCGCGCCGGGTCGCCAAGATGTACCTGAACGAGGTCTTCCGCGGGCGCTACCACCCCGAACCCTCAGTCACGCAGTTCCCCAATGCAGAGCGCCTCAACGAGCTGATGATCGTCGGGCCGATCACCGTGCGCAGCGCTTGCAGCCACCACTTCTGCCCGATCATGGGCCGCTTGTGGATCGGCCTCATGCCCAACGAGCACTCGAGCCTCCTTGGCTTGTCGAAGTACTCGCGCCTGGCGGAGTGGATCATGGGGCGCCCGCAGATACAGGAGGAAGCTGTCACGCAAATGGCCGACCTGCTCATGGAACGCGTCAGTCCCGACGGGCTGGCCGTGGTCATGCAGGCCGATCACTTCTGCATGCACTGGCGCGGCGTCAAGGACAACAACAGCAAGATGGTCAACAGCGTCATGCGCGGCTCGTTCCTGCGCGACCCCGCGCTCAGGCGCGAGTTCCTTTCGCTGATCAGCCTGAAGGACTGACGCCGTGCTCGTTCGCCTCACTTACGCCAGCCGTGCCGCGGCACCCCTGACGCAGGCCATCGTCGCCGACATCCTCGAACAATCCCGGCGCAACAACCCGCTGGCCGGCATCAGCGGCATCCTCTGCACCAGCGGCGTGCAGTTCGTGCAGGTGCTCGAGGGCGGGCGCGACCCGGTCTGCGAGCTCTACAACCGGATCGTGCGCGATCCGCGCCATTCCATGGTGCGCCTGCTGGGCTTCGAAGAAATCACCGAGCGCCGCTTCGGCGGCTGGAGCATGGGCCAGGTCGATCTGGTCCGGGTCAACCCGGCCCTCTTGCTCAAGTACGGTGACACGGCCGAATTCAACCCGTTCGCGACCTCGGGGCGCGCGACCATGGCGCTGCTCGATGAACTCATCAGCGCCGGTGCGGTGATCACGCGCGTGCCGCAGATCTGATCATCGGGCACCCGGAAGACCCGCAGGGCGGCGCGACGACAACCCGGAATGGCGTCAGGAGCGTGAGGCGCCTCGCGGCGTCCGTACTCTCTGCAAGCGCGCCCGGATTGCCTCTTTGACCGCATCCGGTGCCGGGGTTGCCGCAAGGCGCTCGAGCAGCACGCTTTTCGAAGCCAAGCCCCGCTTGATCATTTGCAGCACGAAGGCCACATCCTTCTCCCGATTGGCGACGAGCTTGGATATCGCGAGGTCGTGAGGTTCGAGGCAATAGCCCGTCACACCCTTGTTGTCACCCGGCGGAAGCGGGATGAGACGTTGCTTCCACCCCGCCGGCAAAGTCGCGGTCTTCTCGTCGACAGGGTCGGCGTAATAGCCGAATTCCTCGTGAAACGGTGACGCCACGCCGATCACGTTGAGCCAGTCGGTGCGATCGGGGTGGTTTCTCGCGATCAGGTCCGCCTCGAAGGACATCAGGATCTCGTCGGCGATATCCTCCGCTTTGCCGTGCAGTGCCTGACTGCCGATGACGATGAACTCGGTTTCGCCGGTGATCCTGCCAGCCGCCCGCAGGAGGTGATCAAGCTGCCGCTTTTTCACGCAGGGCCTCGACGACCTCAGGCCTGAGCATGCCGACGAAAGGCGGCGACTGGCGCAGGCGGTTCGCGTGGTCGTCGCGCCCCATCATCGCGCCGTAAAGTTCGCCGTCCGTGCCGTGCTCGACCAGCCTCAGCCACTCCTCATACGCACCGCCCCAGACCCCGCTGCGCTTCCAGCGCAACAGGTTCTCGCGCGACTTGATGCGAATCCGCTCCAAGGGGAATTGGTCCAGCACCGCCACGGCGATGGAACGCTTCAATTCGTCCTGGACCGCCTGGGCGTTGCGACTTGCACGCGGAGGGCCGAACGCGCGTCCGTACAGATGCAGATCATCACCCTCGCCCAGGCCCCAATCGCGCAATACCTCACGCGGAATCAGGACGCCGAGCGAATTGCCGACTTTGCGGATCTTGAGTTTCATCCGGGTATTATAACATGTTATAACTTTTCACCCGACGTCAATGCGAGCCAATTCGTACGGGCTGGGGCCGCGATGCCCGCGGCACACGTCACACAATCAGTCCATGGCTACCGCGAGAAGCCCCCGCGGATCGGATCCGGCGCTCCTGAGCAGTGTGGGCCTCGCGCTCGAAGCTGCGTGCAGCCCCCTTAAATCACCTTGCGCGACCGCAGGTCGGCGATGCGCGCATCGTCGTAACCGATCTCGCGCAGTATCTCGGCCGTGTGCTCGCCATGCTCCGGGGTCGCGCGCGCCATGGTCGCCGGGGTGCGCGACAGTCCGACCGCCTGGTTGACCATGCGGATGGTGCCGAGCTTGGGATGCGCGACCTCGGCCGCCGCCTTGAGGTGCTTGACCTGCGGGTCGGCAAAGACCTGATCGACCGTGTAGATCGGGCCGCAAGGCACGCCGGCCTTGTTCAGCACTTCGACCCATTCGGCGGTGGCGCGGTTTACCGTGGCGCTCTCGATCGCCTGGTTGAGCGCGACGCGGTTTGCGGAACGCGCAGGTTCGTCGACGAATTCGGGCGCGGCGAAGAGCTCGGGCCGACCGATCACCTCCGACAGGCGCTTCCACATGACCTGTCCCGAGGCGGCAATATTGACGTAGCCGTCGCGGGTCTTGTAGGCCGAGGTCGGCATCGAGGTCGGATGGTCGTTGCCGGCCTGGCCCGGCACTTCGCCCTTGACCAGGTAGCGCGCGGCCTGGAAGTCCATCAACGCGATCTGCGCCATGAGCAGGCTGGATTGCACCCACTGCCCTTCGCCCGAACTCTGGCGCTCCCAAAGCGCGGTGAAGATGCCGAGCGCCGCGAACATGCCGCCGGAGATGTCGGCGATCGCGGTGCCGGCGCGCACCGGCCCCTGCCCGGGAAAGCCGGTCACCGACATGAAGCCGCCCATGCCCTGCGCGATCTGGTCAAAGCCCGGGCGCGTGCCGTAGGGGCCGTCCTGGCCGAAGCCCGAGATTGACGCCAGGATGACGCGCTTGTTGACGGCGCGCAAGGACTCGTAGTCGATCCCGAGGCGGAACTTGACGTCGGGGCGGAAATTCTCGACCACCACATCCGCAGTCTCGACCAGTTTCATGAGAATCGCCTTGCCGTCCGGCGCCTTCATGTCCAGGGTCATGGAGCGCTTGTTGCGATGCAGGTTCTGCATGTCGTGCCCGTGGCGCGGGCCACTCATGGAATCCGGCTCCGGCGACTCGATCTTGATCACGTCGGCGCCGAAGTCGGCGAACTGCTTGACGCAGGTGGGTCCGGCGCGCACGCGCGTCAGGTCGAGGATGCGCAGGTCCTTGAGGGCGGTCGAGGCTGGAATGTGTGGCATGGGTGCGGTCTTTTCGTGACGTGGATTCGGAAGGGATGAACGACGATCGATATCTTGTGCCGGCTAGCGCAACGCCTCCTGCAACAGGCGATGATAAAAGCGCACCATGCCCGCCAGCTGGTCGACGGCGATGCGCTCGTCGGTGCCGTGCACGCGCGCCAGGTCGGCGCTGGCGAAGCGGATCGGCATGAAGCGGTACACATTGTCGGCGATGGGCTCGAAATGGCGCGAGTCGGTGCCGGCCAGCACGAGTCCGGGCGCCACCAGCGCCTGCGGAAACACTTCGCGGATGCTGCGCTCGATCAACCTGAACCCCGCCGCGTCGGCCGCGGAAATGCGCGACGGCTCGGCCGGGTTGCCCAGTACCTCGATGGCGATGCGTTCGTCGGCGATCACGCGCCGGACATGCTCGGTGACCGACGCGCTGCTGTCGCCGGGCAGGAGCCGGAAGTTGACCACCGCCGTGGCGTCGCCCGGCAGCACGTTGGGCCGATTGCCGGCGTTGACCATGGTGAGTGCGGTCGTGGTGCGCAGCATCGCGTTGGTCGCCGCGCCGCGCGCCAGCATGCTCTCGACCACGGGCCGGAACAGCCACAGGTTGGCCAGCGGCACGCGCTGCGCGAGCGGCAATTCCGGGGCCACGACCGCGAACATCCCGGCGGCCACGCCGCGGATGCCGCCCTCGACCGGATGCCGGTCCAGCTGGTTGAGCGCGGCCGACAGCATGCCGATCGCGCTGGCCCCGGAGGCCGCCGGCGGCATCGACGAATGGCCCGGTGGCGCCTTGGCCGTGAGCTTCAACGATACGCCGCCCTTCTCGGCCAGGCCGATCAACGCCAGCGGCGCCTTGACGCCGGCCAAGACGCCGTCGGTGATCGCCAGTCCTTCGTCGAGCACGAACTCCAGGCGCACGCCGCGCTGGCGCAGCATCGCGACTGCCTGCACCGCACCCTCGCGGCCGCCGACCTCCTCGTCGTGCCCGAAAAAGAACAGCGCGCCGCGGCGCGGCTTGTAGCCCGCCTTGAGCAGGGTTTCGACCGCCTCCAGCTGCGTGATGAGGTTGACCTTGTTGTCGAGCGTGCCGCGCCCCCAGACGTGACCATCGGCAATGACGCCGGCAAAGGGCTGGTGCTGCCACAGCGCTTCGGTGCCCGGCGCCACCGGGACGACATCCTGGTGCGCCAGAAGCGCGATAGGCTTGGCGGACGTGTCGCTCCCAGGCCAAGTGAAAAGCAGGCTGTGGGCGCCGATGACTTCGCGCTTGAGCTGGGCATGCACCAGCGGATACCGCTCACGCAAGTGCGCCTGCAGGGCGGCGAATGCGGCTTCGCTGCCGGTCGGATCGGCGAGGCCGCTCACGGTGCGCGCGCGCACCGCCGCGGCCATCGACTGCGCCACCGCACCGGCATCGACCGCCAGCGGCGCCAACGGCGTCACGCTGACCTGCACCGAACCCTGGCGCCAGGTATTGCCGAGCAGCACGCCGACGAGCACCAGCACCGCGACCAGCAGGCCTGCCACAAACCGCTTCACCATCATCCCCCTCTCCCCGCCTGCGCCTCTGTCGCCACGCGCATGATCTTTTGCCTCCTGCCCGCTGCGAAGAGGCATCTTAAACGCTCGGTGACAGAGCACCTTGCCTGCGGGCAGGCAGCGGCCCGGACGGATGCCGTACGCACGCGCGCTCCTTGTCCGCCGCGCCGGTTTCGCGCACGGCGCTTGACCCACGTCAACACGCGCGCGGCCAGGCGCCCGATCCTGTGGTGGTGTCCTTCACCATCCCTCTGCCATGACCTATCGTGACATCCTGCTGTGCATCGACAATCGCCCTTCCTGCCAGGCACGCATCGAAGCCACGCTGCAGCTGGCGGCGCGCTGCAACGCGCGGGTCCATGCCGTGGCGCCGACCGGGTCGCTCGCACTGCCCGGCGGATTCGGCATGGCGCCGTCAGGCGAATTGCTGGCCGCGGCGCAGGACTACCTGGTCGGCCAGGCGCGCGCCGCTGTCGCGCGCTTCGAGGAGGCGGCACGCCGTCATGGTGCCGTGCAATGCAATGCACTGGTCGTCGAAGGCGAGCCGGGGGCGGCGGTGCAGCGACACGCGCGGACCGTCGACCTCATCGTCGCCGGCCAGCGCGAGCCCGGCGACGACGCCACCTTCCCCGACCCGGGGCAGTTGGTCATGCAGTCGCCGCGCCCGGTGCTCGTGATCCCCTACATCGGCGTGCCGGACGACTTTCCCGGGCACGCGGTCGTCGCCTGGAATGGCAGTCGCGAGGCCTGCCGCGCCGTCACCGACGCGCTGCCCCTCCTGCACCTGGCGAAACGGACCACCATCCTGGCACTTGAATCCGGCAGCGCCGCAGACGGCGATCTGCCGGGCAGCGACCTGGCCGCCTATCTGGCACACCGGGGCGTCGCGACCAAGGTCGATGTCGATCGCTCTGCCATGCCCGCCGTCGGCGAAAACCTGCTCTCGCGCCTGGCCGACCTGGGCGCCGACACCCTGGTCATGGGCGCCTATGGCCACTCGCGCGCAAGGGAGTGGGCCTTTGGCGGAGTGACGCGAACGGTGCTGGGCTCGATGCCGATCCCCACCCTCCTGGCCCACTGAACGCGCGGGCAGTGTCGCGGCGCAACCACGGGCGCCCTGCGCATGCATCCAAAGCCAAGCGGCCCGCATGAGCGGGCCGCTTGCCTCACCGCATCACGCCCGGTCAGTCGGCCTGGATGCCGGCCTCCTTGATGACGCGGCCGTAGCGCGAGTGATGCTCGGCATTGATGCGCGCGAGCGCGTCGGGCACGCCGCCGGCCGGCACCAGCGCCAGCGTCGTCATGCGCGCGAGCACGTCGGGCATCTTGAGGATCTCGTTGACGTGCCCGTTGATGGTGCGCACCACGTCGGCCGGCAGGCCCTTGGGACCCATGAAGCCTTGCCATGCACCGACTTCGGCGTCCTTGACACCCGCCTCGGCCAGGGTCGGCACGTTGGGGGCGAGCGGCGAGCGCCTGGGATCGGCCACCGCCAGGTTGGCGAGCTTGCCGGTCGCGATGTGCTGCGCGACCGGACCCAGGGTGGTGTACATCATCGGAATCTGCCCGCCCACCAGATCGATGATGGCCGGGCCGCTGCCGCGGTAGGGCACCTGCTGCAGGTTGACGCCGGCCGACTTGTTGAACATGGCCCCCAGGATGTGCATGGGCGAGCCGCTGCCCGGGCTTGCGTAATTAGCAACCTTTCCACCCTTGGCCTGCGCCACCAGTTCTGCCACTGACTTGATGCCGGTGCCGGTGTTGACGACCAGGAACAGCGACTGCGTGCCCGCCAGGACGATGGGCGTGAAATCATTCAAGGGATCGTAGGCCGCGCCGGTGCCGGGCTTCAAGACCAGCGGCGCGGTGGCGAAGGTATTGGGGGTGAAGAGCAGCGTGTAACCGTCGGCGGGCGCCTTGCCGACGAAAGCGTTGCCTATGGTGCCCGACGCACCGGTGCGGTTCTCGACCACCACCGACTGGCCGACACGGGCTGCCAGCTTTTCGGCGAACACGCGCGCCAACGCGTCGGTGTCGCCGCCCGGCGGGAACGAGACGATGATGTTGATCTGCTTGCTGGGATAGGCCTGGCCGAACGCCGGACCGGCGGCGACGGCGCAGACGGCGAAGAGCGAGGCGATGGCGACTCTGCGGGTAACGGGCATGGACACTCCTGACGGGGTCGGGTTGAGGTACGCGGCGGAGGCGCGACTATAAGGCATGCTTGTGCCGGCCGGTGCCCGGGCCTTGCCCTAAGATCGACCCATCCATGCCTTCCCCACCCGCGCCACCGAGCCTGGCCGTCGTGATCGTCGCGGCGACCCTCTACAACCTGCCCTTCGGCACCCTTTACGCGTTCAGCGTCTTCCTGAAACCCATGGAAGCGCTGCTGTCCTTGACGCGCGCGCAGATGACACTCGTGTTCGCGCTCGCCACCATCAGCGTGACCGTGGGCATGAACCTGGCGCCGCGCCTGTATCGCTCGCTCTCCCCCCTGCCCATCGTGCTCATGGCCGGACTGACGAGTGTCATCGGCCTGGCGCTGACCTCAGCCGCCCAGGGCATGGGGCAGTTTGCGCTGGGCTACGGGCTGCTCTTCGGCCTGGGCGGCGGCGTCGGCTTCATCGTCATGCAGCAGGCGACCAACCAGATCGGCAGCGGCGCCAGCGGACTCGTCAACGGCTATGTCGTGAGCCTCTACCCGCTGGGGGCGATGCTGGGTGCACCGTTGTTCGGCTGGGGCATCGCCCAGTTCGGCGTGCGCGCCGCGTTCGCTGCGCTGGCGCTGGTGATCGTGCTCACCAGTCTCGTCAGCGCACTGATGCTGCGTTCGGCCACGCTGCGCACGCAAGCCCCGACATCGGCCCCTGGCGATGCACGCCCGGACGACGCGGCGCTATTTCGGCGCCTGTTCACGGTCTTCTTCCTGGCCGGCGCGGCGGGCCTCACCGTCATGAGCCAGGCCGCCGGCATCGTCCAGGCCTACGGCGGAGCGACCGCGCTGGCCCTGGGCGGGACCACCTTCATCACCGGCGCCATCGCCGCGGCGCGCATCGGCGGTGGCGCATTGATCGACCGCTTCGCCGCGCCGCGCGTGGCCTGCGGGGCGCACCTCTGGTCCCTGGCCGGCGCGCTCCTGGTCACCTTCGTGCCGGTGCCGGTGGCGGCCGTGCTGGCGCTGGCCATGATCGGCATGGGCTACGGCTTCCTGTCCGGCCTCACCGCCGCGGTGATTCCGCGCTACTGGGAACGCAACGCCTTCGGCCAGATCGCCAGCCGCATGTACATCTCGTGGTGCGTCGCTGCGATCAGCCTGCCGGTCCTGGCGGGGTGGCTCTTCGACCGCACACAGGCGTACACGGCGGCGCTGATGATCGCGGCGGCGTTCAACCTGGTCGGGGCCTTCATCGGCCTGGGCCTGCCGCCGGCGCCCAGGCGCAAGTAGCTCCTGGATAGACCGGTCCCGCCGGCCTCTGCCCGATGGGCGGACATTTTCGATCACCACAGCCAGACGTGTCGGAAAAATTTACAGTCGCCCATCGATTTGTCCAGGGGGTATATTTTTTGTTCAATAAAACAATAGGTTACGTTATTCCGGCATCGATTTTGCTGATGTTGACAATTTCTATCCAAGGGCATCTTGCCCGTATCGCCATCAAGGAGATAATTGATGTTGCAACTCGTACTTTCGCGGTCCCGTCCCGCTTTGGCGGCCATGGGGTTGGCAGCGGCCCTGTCACTCTCGGCAACCAGCGCGATCGGCGCCGTGATCGCCACCGGCAATACCAACCTGGGGGCTGACACCCTTGCAGGAGCGACTTCCATCGCCCCGACCGGCTGCTTTTTTGGCACCGGACAGGACGTCCTCGATTTTCGCAACGACGCCTCCGGCAATGCTACCGGGCTGCACAGCTATGCCTGCGGATTCGGCAGCTTCGAGTTCGGGTCGCGCTCCTCTGGCGAAAACACCTACTACGCCGACGGCTCGGCGCAGGTGACGACCACCATCACAGGCGACAGCTTCGGCTTTTCGGTGAGCCCCGGCCAGGTCGGCGCCTTTGGCAGCACCTCGTTTGTGGCCGGCGAGTACCAGTACGCGGAACTGACGATCCGCCTCATCATCGACGGGACGCTGTACCTCGACGAATTCTGGTCTACGAACGTCGGTACGGGCGGCGCAACCACCAGCATCTACAATTCTCTGGGCCTGCTATCTGTAACGAACGCGTTCACCTCCGGGGCCGGTTTTGCCAGCTACGGGCTGCCCGGCCAGGACTTTTTCCTTACCGGCCTGGGCGCAGGTTCACATAGCATCGACTATCAGATGATCTCGGTTGCGCGTGGCATGGTGTCGAGCATGGCGACGTGTCGGGCCACGATCTACGCGCCGCAGGGCGGTGGTGAAGGCGGGGGTGAGGGCGGCGGCGACAACGGTGGTGGCCTCGAGGACGTTGCGGCTGCATTCCTCGTCGAGGTCCCGAACGATTTCGTCGAATTCAACTCCTTCTGCGGCGCCGGCGCCCAGTCAGGCGATCCGTTCCCGCCGATCGCGCGCGCCATACCAGAGCCTGCAACGGCCGCCCTGTTCGGCCTGGCAGCCGCCCTCCTGGTCGCTGGCGCGGCCCGCCGTCGCCGCGTATTTCCGGCCTAAGGCGTACCTCAGCAACGTTTCCCGGCGGCCCGCAAGGGCCGCGTCAGCGGCGCTTGGCGACCTCGGTCAACGCCTTGATCGAAAAGGTGTAGCTCTCGCGATCCAGCGGCTTGTGGCAGGCCAGGCATTCGCTGTGGTTGACCCCGCTGCGCAGTTGGCGGGCAGGCGTGTAGACGCCGTACTGCCAGTCCTCGTTGCGCAGGTTGGCCGGAATGTCCTTGCCCCAGCCGGCCTGGCGCTCCATGACGGCGTAGGCGATCAGGCGATCGGCGACGAAATAACCGTCGCTGCCCATCACGGGCTTGCCATCCGGCCCCAGCCGCGCGGCATGCTGCTCGAGCACCAGGTGCGAGCCGTTGGGCAGGTCACGCCCTTCGCGCGCAGCGCGCAGTGCGACCTCGTTGGCGTACAGGTAGCGCACCTGGTTGATGTCCGGCCGATTGACCGTCTGGTACATGACCATGCTGGCGCGGTGGTCGGGAGGAATCGTGACCTGGCTCATGGCGATCGCCGCCGGCAGCGCCGTCTTGGCGGTCCCGCTGGCGCCAGGCAACGAGGCGAAGTACGCGGCGACATCGGAGATGTCCTGCGCACTCAGTTGGGCGGCCACCGCGCCCATGACGGCATTGCGTCGCGCGCCGCTCTTGAGCGCGCGCAGCTGGTTTTCCAGGTACGGTCCGCGCTGCCCGGCCAGGTTGGGGATGTTGTCGGCCACGCTGACGCCGTTGGCACCGTGGCAGGCCGCGCAATTGGCCTCCACCTTGGCCCGCCCGGCGTTGAGGTCGGCGGCTGCCTGGGGTAGCGCCGGACCAGCCGCGCCCAAGCCCAGGGCAAGCACCAGGGTATGCAGGAGCGGCTTTGCCCCGACGCGTGAGATCGTTTGCTTGGTTTCCATTTCGCCTCCCCGCGAAGTCAGGTCGGAACCGGTCGAACGCGCATGTTACGCGTCGCCGTAGGGTCCGGACGTACCGCCGGATCCGCGCCAACAAAAAAATTGTCCGCGCCCTCATCGGAATAGACATGCCTGCCGGGTGTATCCGCCAGGCACCGCAGTTAGGATCTGCGCGGTTTTTCGCTCCCCTCCCATTTCACTTTCAAGGACTCATCAGATGATCACCCGCAGAGATATCCTGGTCGGCGGCGGCGTCGGGCTGGCGGCCTATGCCGCCGGTGGCTGGATGCCGCTGTTTGCGCAAAACGCCCCCAACCTGGGCGCGCCGACCCCCGCCGTGGTTGGCCACCGGCGCATGAAGCTGGGCGAAATGGAGATCATCGCCGTCAACGACGGCGTGGTGCGCCGTCCGCTGGGCGAGGAATTCGTGCGCAACGCGCCGCTCGGCCAGGTCAAGGAGCTGCTGGCCTCGCAGAAGTTGCCGACCGACTATATCGACGTCCCCTTCACCGCCTTCGTGGTGGTGGCCGGCAACCGCCACATCCTGATGGACACCGGCTTCGCCGACAACGGCCCGCCCACCACCGGTCGCCTGCTCATGAACCTGGCCGCAGCCGGACTGAAACCTGAGGACATCGACACCGTCCTCATCAGCCATTACCACGGCGACCACATCCTGGGCCTGCGCAACAAGGCCGGGCAACTGACCTGCCCGCGTGCGCGCATCATGGTGCCGGCACCGGAACACGCCTTCTGGATGGACGACGCGCGCATGAACGCAGCGCCCGAGGCGCAGCGCGGCGCGTTCCAGACGGCGCGACGCATCTTCGGTGGCCTCACCGACCAGCAGCTGGTGCGTTTCGAGCCCGGCACCGAGGTTGCACCCGGCGTCCAGTCCATGGCCGCATTCGGCCACACCCCGGGCCACACCCTCTTCACCGCGCGCTCGGGCGGCCAGTCGTTCATCTACGCCGCCGACTGCACCAACATCCCCGAGTTGTTTGCACGCAGCCCTGACTGGGCGGTCGTGTTCGACATGAACGCCGACCAGGCACGCGAAACGCGGCGCCGTGTCTTCGACATGATCGTGCGCGAAAAGATGACGGCGGGCGG
>JAEUOR010000089.1 GCA_016790635.1 Burkholderiales bacterium | reverse complement strand
GTTGAAATGCCCCTGCATGTCGTGCCAGTGCCAGCCGGTGGCTTCCGTGAAGGGTCGGATGGCGCGGATGTGCTTGGCGCCGATGCGCCCGCCCGTGGCCGCGGCGAGTCCCAGGTCGCGGTACTCGACGTCGGCCCGCGGGCCGTCGCGCGTGAACGGCGCATCGGCCCCGACCAGCGCAAAACGGCTGAGCGCCTGCGCGAGTTCCAGCGGGCCGGCGTAGCGGGGAAGAGCGGTGGGGTCGGACATGCCTACTCCTTGGGCTCGGGTCGCAGCGATGCGCTCAGCGAGAACTGCAGGCTGTAAGTGTCGACGCGGGCCGTGCGCAAGAGGGGCAGGTCACGCACCGCCGTTTCGAACGCCGTCCTAAGCGTCGCGGCGCTTGAATAGCCATCCACCAGGACCGTCATTGCGGGCTCGGCCAGGTCGCCGACGCGGGCCTTGCGCTCAGCCGTTTCCACACGGCTCGCCGCCACCGAAGTCGCGGCGATGCGCACACATGCAACCCCGGGCATGGCGAGAAGCGCCGGGATCCAGCTCGCACGCCAGGCGCCGGCCAGCGCATCGGCATCCGCGTCCGCGTCGAACACACGCGCGGTGAGCGCGACGCCGCCATCCCCGCCGGGTGAGGCCCAGACGAGCCGGCTGGCGGCGCGCGACGCGTTGCGGAAGTCCGCCACCGACCGCCGCGTCCACGGCGTCGGCGCATTGAGGCGTTCCAGATAGGCGGCGCTGGTCAGCACCTCGGGCCCGGTGGTGTCGTAGACCGTCAGGTACTGCGGTGCGGAGGTCGCATCGAACCAGCGCTGGCCGCGCAGGAATCCCGGGATGCCGACCCGCTCGGGAATGTGCTCGCGCGAATGCCACTCGAGGAAATTGTCGCGCCCCTCCGGAACGATATCGTTCCAGATGACGATGATGCCGCCATGCTGATGACCAGATTCGGTAATCACCGGGCTCTCCCTCTCTCGTGTCGGTCCGCATCCTACTAGAGTCCCGAACATCCACCTGCATTGCATGGTGCTCGACGGGGTGATCCGCTTCGGGTCATGTCACCGAGGAACTGCGCGGCGACTGCGCGGCCGGCGATGCATCTTGGATGGGTAGGATCGATCGGCCGCGGCAGGGCGCCCGCTCCCGGGCGGTAAGATGTGCGCATGGCGCCCGGCGGGCGCGGCACCGTGGAGTTCTGAATTGGCAGCGACCGAGAATGCGGCCCTGGACCTGATGGACCTGCTGCGCCCGAAGGCGGGCAGCGGCGCACGCAGCGACGTCATCCATCTGCCCGCGCCGCAGCGCGAGGGCGGCATGCCGGTGATGGAGGCGCTCGCAGCGCGCGCCACCCGTCGCGAATTCGCGCGCCGCGCGCTGCCTGACGACGTGCTGTCGAACCTGCTGTGGGCGGCCTTCGGCATCAACCGCCCGGCCTCCGACGGCCGTACCGCGCCGTCGGCGCTGAACCAGCAGGAGATCGACATCTACGCGGCGCTGCCCGGCGGCCTGTACCGCTATGAACCGCACAGCCACTGCCTGCTCATGGTCACGCCGCACGATGTGCGCTGCCTGACCGGCGTACAGCAACTGGTCGACGACGCCCCGCTGGACCTGGTGTACGTCGCCGACCAGAATCGCATGATGGTGGTGCCCACCGCCGATCGCGACGCGCTGGCCGCCGCCTCCGCCGGCGCGATCGCCGAGAACGTCTACCTCTATGCCGCCTCGGCCGGCCTGGCGACGGTGCTGCGCACCCTCATCGACCGCGACACCCTGTCGCGCGCGATGAATCTCGAGCCGACCCAGCGGGTGGTGCTGGCGCAGACGGTCGGGTATCCGCCGCCTGTGCAGACCGCGCGCTGACGCCGCGCCGGCCCTCGGGCGCGCGGCCGCGGGAGGCCGCGCGGCTCGCCGCGCGCACCGGTAAAGAAGGAGCAGTGGGGAAGTTTTCGCAAGACGCCGCGGATCGGCGGGCGTCCGTGAACTACCGTACCTTGATCTCGGTCCACATGCGCGACAGGGCACGCCGCGTGCGCGGGTCGAAGTCGCGCACCATCTCCAGGCGCGCGAGCGCGGCGCCGCCGGGAAAGATGTGCGGGTTCGCCGCGATGTCCGGGCGGATGTGCGGCAGCGCGGCGCGGTTGGGATTGCCGGCGCCGATCTGGTTCGACAGCGTCGCCGCGTTCTCGCCCTCGAGCATGAAGTCGATGAAGCGGTGCGCGAGGTCGGCGCGGCGGCCGCCCTTGTGCAGCACCATGCTGTCGACGCCCAGCACTGCGCCCTCCTTGGGCGTGAAGAAGTCGATCGCGAACGGCCGTCCGGCGGCACGCGCATCCTCGCGCGCGCGGAACATGTCGTTCGAATAGCCGTGCGCGACCCAGATGTTGCCGATCGCCAGATCCTTGATGTAGGTGCTGTTGGAGAACGCCGCCCAGTAGGGCTTGGCGGCAAGGATCAGGCGCTTGGCTGCCTCCCAGCGCGCGGGGTCGCGCTCCTGCACCGAGTAGCCGAGGTAGCGCATCGCCGCGCCGAGGAGTTCGCGCTGGCTGTTGAGCACCGTCACCCGGCCCTTGAGCTTCTCGAGGTGGCGCGGCTCGAAGATCAGCGCCCACGAGTCGGCCGGCAGGCCGAGCGCGCGTATACGGTCGACGTTGTAGCCGATCAGGGTGATCGAGAAGGCATACGGCACCGAATAGCGGTTGCCGCGGTCGAACCAGGTGTCCATGTACTCGGCGCGCAGGTTACCCAGGTGCGGCAGCAGCGCGCGGTCGAGCGGCTTCAGCGCAGCCTGGCGGACCAGGGTCTCCACCGCGTTGCCGCTGGGCACGAGGATGTCGTACCCGGTGGCGCCGGCCTCGAGCTTGGCCAGCAGCTCCTCGTTGTCGGAGTAGTAGTCCTGCTTGACGCGGCAGGCGCAGCGCGCCTCGAAGCGCCGGACCGTCGCCTCGGCGATGTAGTTGTTCCAGTTGTACAGGTAGAGCACGTCCGCGGCGGCGACCGGTCCGGCGACGGCGGCCGCCAGTGCCAGCACGATCGCGCGCATCACCGCGGCCGCCGCACCGCTTCCGGCGCCAGGCGCGCGGCCGCGAAGATCATGGTCAGAGTCACCGACATGAGGACGGTGGACACCGCGTTGACCTCCGGCGTCACGGCGACCTTGATCATCGAGTAGATGGTCAGCGGCAGGGTCGAGACGCCGACGCCGGCGGTGAAGAAGGTGATGACGAAATCGTCGATCGAGAGCGTGAAGGACATGAGGAAGCCGGCGGCCACCCCGGGCATGATCAGCGGCAACGTCACGTGGCGGAAGGTCTGCCACGGCGTCGCCCCGAGGTCGCGCGCGGCCTCGAAGACGCTCTCGTCCATGCCTTCGAGGCGGGCGCGGATGATGATGGCGACGAAGCCGATCGAGAAGGTGATGTGCGCGATGACGATCGAGACCAGGCCCAGCGTCATGTCGAGCAGCTGGCGGAAGAACAGCAGCAGCGACACGCCCAGGAGGATCTCCGGCATCGCCACCGGGATCAGCACCAGCGCCGGCAGCGCACGCACGCGGTAGTGCTGCATGGCGATTCCGGCGAGCGTGCCGAGGACGGTGGCGCAGGTGGCGGCGATGAGCGCGATCGCGATCGAGTTGGCCGCCGCCGCCAGCAGGTCGGCATTGCCCGCCAGGCGCGCGTACCAGCGCGTGGTGAAGCCCACCCACTGCGCGTTCAGTTCCGAGTCGTTGAACGAGAACAGCACCACCACCGCGAGCGGCACGTAGAGAAACGCGTACACCGCCAGCGAGAACGCCCACAGCGCCCAGCCGCGGCGCATCACAGCGCCCCGCGCCGGCCGCGCGCGAGCCGCGTCATCGCCCATGCCGCCGCCAGCACCGCGAGCGTGAGCATGATCGACAGCGTCGAGCCGAACGGCCAGTCGCGGCTCTCGAGGAACTGCTCCTTGATGAGGTTGCCGACCAGGATGTCGCCGGTGCCGCCCAGCAGCTCGGGAATCGCGAACATGCCCAGCACCGGGATGAACACCAGCGCGCTGCCCGAGAACACGCCCGGCAGCGACAGGGGGAACGTGACGCGCCAGAAGCGCTGCCAGGTGCTGGCGCCCAGGTCCTGGGCCGCGTCGAGCAGCACCGGGTCGTGCTTCTCCAGGTTGGTGTACAGCGGCAGGATCACGAACGGGAGATGCACGTAGACCATGCCGACGATGACCGCGACCGGCGTGTAGAGCAGGTTCAGCGGCCCCAGGATCATGATCCACGCGTAGACGCGGATCAGGAAGTTGCTCGCGAAGGGCAGGATCACCAGCAGCACCATGATGTCGCGGCTCTTGCGCGGGCTGCGCGCGATCAGGAGCGCGAGCGGATACGCCAGCAACAGGCAGATCAGCGTGGTGGCGAACGCGACGGCGAACGAGCGCGCGAAGATCTCGACGAAGACCGTGTCGCTGACGAAGAATCGGTAGGCATCGAGCGTCAGCCCGCCGTCCGCGGCGCCGCCGGCGGGAAAGAGCGGCGCGAGGCCGCCGAACTCGCCGGGGTGCCGGAACGACGCGCCGACCATGATCAGCGCGGGCAGCGCGAAGAACGCGAGGAGGAACAGCATCGGCGGCAGGCTCACCGCGCGTCTCGCCCAGATTCCGGCGCGGTCGGTCGGCTTATTCATGCAGATAGGTGCCGGCCGCCGCGCTCCAGGCGACCTCGACGGCGTCGCCGACCTCGTGCGCATGGGTGCGGCCGGGCGCCGCGTTCGCCAGCAGCGCCTCCAGCCGGAGCCCGCCGGCGCATTCGACGATGTAGGTGGTGACATCGCCCGCGTAGAGCAGGTCCAGGATGCGGCCGGCGGCGCGGTTGGGCAGGTCGGCGTGGCTGCCGGGCGCGCCGATGCGCAGCTGCTCCGGGCGCAGCGACAGGGTGCCGCGCTGGCCGGCGTGCGCCGCGCCGTTGCGCGGCGCCTCGATCCGGCCCAGGCCGTCGCAGGCAAGCACGAGGCGGTCCTCCTCGACCGCCTCGACCGTGGCCGCGATCAGGGTGCAGTGCCCGATGAAGTCGGCGACGAAGCGGTTGACCGGATTGCCGTAGATGCGTTGAGGCGTGTCGAGCTGCGCGATGCTTCCCTGGCGCATCACGCCGATGCGATGGGAAAGCGCCAGCGCCTCGGGCTGCGCGTGGGTGACGAAGATGAAGGTGATGCCGATGTCGCGCTGCAGGCGGATCAGCTCGACCTGCATCTGCTCGCGCAGCTTCGCGTCGAGCGCGCCGAGCGGCTCGTCGAGCAGCAGGATGCGCGGCAGGTCGGCCAGCGCGCGCGCGACCGCCACGCGCTGCTTCTGGCCGCCGGACAACTCATGCGGGTACTGCTGCGCCTTGGGCGCGAGCGCGACCATCTCCAGCACCTCGGCGACCCGCACGCGCACCGCGCCCAAGTCGCGGCCGCGCATGCGCAGCGGAAACGCGACGTTCTGCGCGACGGTCATGTGCGGGAACAGCGCGTAGTTCTGGAACACCGTGTGGAACGGCCGCGCCTCCGGCGCCAGGCCGGCGAGCGAGGCGCCGTCGAGCAGGATGTCGCCGGCGTCCGGCCGGTCGAACCCCGCGATCATGCGCAGGATGCAGGTCTTGCCGCAGCCGGAGGGCCCGAGGAGGGTGAAGAACTCCCCCGCCTCGACGCTGAAGCTGACCTGGTCGACGGCAGTGAAGCCGCCGAAGCGGCGCGTCACGCCCCTGAGTTCGAGCAACGCCATGGCAGCCGGGGAAATCGCAACGCGACGATCCTGGCCACGGGGCCGCGTGCGCAGCGCGCCCGCCGCGCGCGATCGAAGAGCGCGCCGATGCCGCGTCCTGGCACTAGGCCGCCGGCACCATGTGCGCATCAACCTCGCGCTCGGCCGCCAGCCAGTCCTCGAGCTCGTGACCGGGAGCGAAGCCGCGCCGCTGGGCGCGGAAATAGGCGCACTCGGCGATCATGGTCTTGCGTTGCCCGCAGCAGGCATCGCTGCGCTCCAAATGCCGGCACTGCGGCAGGATCGGGAGATTGTCTTCCACGTGGGTCATCACGCCTCCTGGGAAACGGAATGCCGCGCGGCCGCCGTGGGGCGTGGCAAAAGGCCGCCGGCCGTCCCTGGCACCAGCGGGCTCAAGGGCCAGCGCGGATTGGCCAGGTCGATGCGCGGACGTGGTCCGCAGGCGTCGCGCCGCGCCGCACGCAAGGCGGCGACGGTGCCGACATCGCGCCAGTAGCCGTGCTCCTCGTGCAGGCCCAGCCCCGGCACGCGGTTGGTCGAAAAATCGTAGGCGAACACGCGACGGCCAGCCACCGCGCGCGGCAGCAGGTGGTGGCCGAAGTCGGTGTCGCGGTCGGGATCGCATTCGGCCAGCAAGCCATCGAGCGCCTCGCGCCGGAACAGGTAGTTGCCCATCGAGGCAAAGGCATGGGACGGGTTGCCCGGCATCGCCGCCGGACGCGCCGGCTTCTCCTGGAAATCCCGGATACGGCCTTCTTCGTCGGCGGCGATCACGCCCAACGCGGAAGCGCTGCGGATCGGCACGGGCAGCGCGGCAATGCTGACATCGGCGCCGCAACGCGCGTGAAAGGCAACCATCTGCCGCACATCCATGCGATAGACGTGGTCGGCCGCGAATACCGCGACAAGCCCGGCGCCGCGCGCTTCGATCAGATGCATGTTCTGCCGCACCGCATCGGCGGTGCCGGAAAACGGTCGTGCATCGCCGCCGACGCGCGGCAGCACCACTGAAAGCGACACGCCCTCGCGATCGGCCCACGGCGTCCACACCCGGTCGAGGTGCTCGACCAAGGACGCCGGCTGGTATTGCGCCACAACGCAGATGTCGCGCACCCCGGAGTTCGCCAGGTTGGCGAGCGCAAAATCGATCAAGCGCACGCCGTACAGGAAAGGCACCGCCGGCTTTGCGCACGCGGCGGTCAGGGGCCCCAGTCGGGTGCCCTGCCCTCCTGCCAGAACCATCGCCATGACTCGTGACTCAAGAAGCATGTCACCGCCCTCCCGATTTCCCGCTGCCCGGCCACACATGGCTGGCAAGGGTACTTATTCAAGTATGGGCGTGCGTCAGGACCACAAGTTGACAGTGGTCAATCTTTGCTCTTGACGCGTCGCACCATGGGCCGTCGCCCGCATTGGGCGACGGCATGCACACGGCCTGACCGCCAGGATCCCGCGCACCCGGCGCGGGCGGGCCGCCGATTGCGGGCGCAGGGTCGTGGGCACCACCATGTGCCTGCGCGAGCGTCCCTTCCCGAATGTCGTCGCCGCCGTCATGCACTGAACTCGGTCGCAGGAAACGAGGAAGTCACGGAAGGAGAAGCCGTGCGCCGCAAGGGTCGTGCGGTGGGACGCTAAACTGCCGCGACCATGCTCAACTTCGATGCAAGTCGGACAGGCCCGCTCGCCGATGTGCGCGTGATCGACCTCTCGCGCCTGGTGGCGGGCAACATGCTCACCGCCTACCTGGCCGATTTCGGCGCGGACGTCATCAAGGTGGAGCGCGCCGCCGTCGACGCCAGCGGTCAACTTAAGGGCGGCGATGACTTGCGCCACTGGCGCGAGGGTGGCCAGTCGATTTTCTGGAAGGTCTACGGGCGCAACAAGCGCTCGCTGGTGCTGGACATCAAGTCCGCCGAGGGCCTGGCGCAACTGAAGAAGCTGCTGACCCACGCACAGATTCTGGTCGAGAACTTCGTTCCGGGCGGTCTGGAGAAAATGGGCCTGGCGCCTGCGGTCCTGCATGCGCTCAACCCGGCGCTGGTGATCGTGCGCATTTCGGGCTGGGGCCAGACCGGGCCCTACAGTCACAAACCCGGCTTTGGCACCCTGGTCGAGGCGATGTCCGGCTTCGCGCACCTGAACGGCTTTCCCGACAAGCCTCCAGCCCTGCCGCCGCTGGCCATGGCCGACATGATCGCCGGCGTGTACGGGGCGGCCGGCGTACTGACGGCCCTGCGGGTGGCGGAAAAGTGCGGACAAGGCCAGGTGATCGATCTGTCGTTGTTCGAGCCGATCTTCTCGTTCGTCGCTTCCGAAGCAGGCAAGACGCGCCTCACCGGGGAAGCGACCCTGCGTGCCGGCAACCAGTCGGCCCACGCGGCGCCGCGCAATGTGTATCGATGCGGCGACGGTGGCCATGTCGCGCTCTCGGGTTCGATGCAGTCGATGGCGATGCGCATTTTCGAAACCATCGAGCAGAATGCGGGGCCGTCCGGGCTTGGAACCGATCCACGCTTTGCCACCAACGCAGCGCGGGTGGCCAACCGTGACGAGCTCGATGCGATCATCGGCGGGTTCATCGGTGCGCGCTCCACTGCGGAAAACCTCGCGCTGTTCGAGGCTGCCGGCGTGACCGTCGGCCCGGTGTGTTCGATGAAGGAATTGCTCGATCACCCCTACACGCTGGGCCGTGAGGCAATCGTCGAGGTCGAGGATGCCGAGATGGGCAGCCTGCCGATGCACAACGTGGTGCCGCGCTTGTCCGGCACGCCGGGGGGCTTTCGGCGCCCGGCCCCGGCGCTGGGCGAACACACGGCGGAAATCCTTGCCGAACTGGCGGGGCTGGGGTAGTCCGGACAGGCGCGCGCTGGGCTGGAGGGCGCCGGGCTGGCTCTGCTCATTCTTTGGCTGCGCGCCCGGCACACCGGGGCCGCGACGCCGCGCGCGCTTTTCAGCGCAGCGCGAGCCGCATGCTGAGCCCGTCGGGATACATGGTGAAGGCCATGGTCTCGCGCGCCTCGCCGCCGTCCGGCGTCGTCACCTGCGCGATCTCGAAGCGCCCGAGCAGCATCGCCATGGCCATCTTGATCTCCAGCATCGCCAGATAGCGTCCCGGGCACACGCGCGGGCCGGCGCCAAAGGGCATGGAGATGCGCTTGGCCGAATTGGCCGCCGCGGCCGGCCCGCCGTCGGCCAGCCAGCGTTCGGGCCGAAACTGCGCGGCCTCGGGCACGAAGCGCTCGTCGACGCTGTCATGCCTGAGCAGGCAGAAAATCGGCGTGCCCTTGGGCACGCGCACGTCGCCGGCCACCGTGTCGCGCAGCGCCACCAGTGAATTGAAGGGCGCCACCGGCTTCAAGCGCATGGTTTCGTGGGCGCAGGCTTCCAGGTAGTCGAGCCGGCCCATCTGCTCGTGCGTGAACGCCGCGGCGTCCGGCGCGTGCGAGAGCACCTCGGCGCGCGCTTTTGCGAGCGCCTCGGGGTGCAGATTGAGCAGGTAGATCATCCACGCCAGCGTGTTGGCGGTGGTGTCCTCACCGGCCAGGAGCATGGTCATCACGTTACCGGCGACTTCGCGGTCCGTGAGGCCGCTGTCGGGCATGTCGGAGGCGACGATCATCGCCTCGAGCAGGTTGGGCGGCGCGGCACGGCGCGCGGGGTCGGCGGCCAGGCGCTCGCGCGCCGCGCTGATGAAGCCGGCGATCGCGGACTTGACCTCCAGGATGCTGCGATCGAGCGCGCGGTCGGCCGGCAGCTTCACGAAGCGCCAGTACGCAAAGGGCGCGAGGATGCGCCGGAACAGCGCCGGGAAGATGCGGTCTAAGTGCTGCTGGATCACGTCCTCGCCCGACTCCAGGGTGTTGACCTCGGCACCGAAGGCCAGGCCGGCGATGGTGTCGACGGTGTAGCGCATCAGGTCGGCCTGCAGGTCGATGACCGCGGCGCTCTCGGCCGCCTTGCGCCAGCGTCCCTCCAGGCGCCGCACCACGCGCGCCATGGAGGGGAAATAGGCCTTCACGTGCGCCGGGTCGAAGCCGGCCATCACCATGCGCCGCTGGCGCCGCCAGGCCTCGCCTTCGCTGCCGAACACACCCGGCTCCAGCCCCATCTCGGCGCCGATGTGCTCCAGCCGGTCGGACCGCCTGAATCCATCCGGCCGGTCGCGCAGCATGGTGGCGATGACCTCGTGGTCGCTCACCACCAGCAGGTTGCGCTTGGCGAGCTTGAGGCGATAGAAGGGACCGTACTCCCGGCTCCATCCTTCCAGCTGCCGGTGAATGATCGCCGGGCGCACCTTGTGCAGGGTGCCCAGCACCGGGATGCCCGGCGGGCCGGGCAGGTCGGTGATTTCGCGCAGGGTCGCAGGCTGGGCCTGGGCGGGAGCTTCGAGGGTTTGCATCGTTGTCCTTGTCCGCGTGGCTCGCGCGACGCAGGCGCCAAAGGTGGCGCTACTTGTCCTTGAGCCCGAGTTCCTGCACCAGGCGCCCGTAGGTGGCGTTGAATTCGTCGATGTGCTTCTTGACGACGACACTGCCGTTCTCGGCCGCCGTGGGCACGTTGTGTCCGAAGCCCATCAGCTTGTCGCGCACTTCCTTGTGTTCCAGCGCAGCGGCGAACTGGCGCGTGAGCTCGGCCTGGATGGCGCCCGGCGTGCCCTTGGGCGCCAGGATGAAATTGGTGATCTCGATGGCAAAGTCGGCAACGCCGGCTTCGCGAAACGTGGGCGTGTCCGGCAGCCGTGCCGAGCGCTTTTCGGAGGTGATCGCCAGGGGCTTCAGGCGACCCTCCTGGATGTGCGGCAGCATCAAGGTCTGGGTGTCGAAGGCCACCTGCACTTCGTTGGCGCGCAGGGCCTGCATCATCGGCCCGTTGCCCTTGTAGGGAACATGCACCATGGAAAGCTTCGTCAGGCGGTTGAACTGCTCGCCCACCAGGTGCTGCGGTCCGCCGACCCCGGACGAGCCCCAGTTCACGCGGCCGGGATTGGCGCGCACGTTGGTCAGGTACTGAGAAAGGTTGCCGAAGCGCGCCGCATTCTCGCTGTTGGTGACCAGCACGAAAGGGTACGAGTACAGCGATGCGACCGGCGTGAAGTCGTTGCTCGGGTGCCAGGGCTGGTTGGAGACGATGGGCAGCACCGCGTGGGTGCTGGTGGCGATCATGAGCGTGTGGCCGTCGGGGTTGGCGCGCATCAGTTCGGCGACCGCAATCGCACCGCCGGCGCCGGGCCGGGCGTCGACCACGATCGGTTGACCCAGGGTCTCGCCCAAGCGCGCACCGACGATGCGCGCGACGATGTCGGTCCCACCGCCGGCGGCAAACGGGATCAGGAGGCGGATCGGGCGCTCCGGAAACTTCTGCTGCGCAAGCGCGGGGTGCGGCAGCGTGAGGGCGGCGGCAAGAAAAAGCGGGATCAGGCGCAGGCCGGTCATGCGGGTCTCCTCGGGCAGGACGGATCGGGTTCCTGTGGGGCGGCGAAGCGGCCGGTGCCGCGGGCAATTCGCGCCTCGCCTGATGTCGCGCCGAGCGGTCTCGACGGCTTGGCCGTCAGCGCAGCCAAGATATCGTAGCCCAAGGACGCCGCGCGGTAAAGCCGCATGGCCGCGTGCGTGTCCTGTCGCGCGCATAATCGGCCAAGCGGCACCCGATGCACGCGTCCGTACGTTTCGTCGCTATCCATGCGGCCCTCGAGAAGGAGATCATCCATGCCCGACCACCTAGGCTATCGCAAGAAATTCGGCGTCCTGGGTCCATCGACCAACACCATCGTGCAGCCGGACTTCGACGACCTGCGCGTGCGCGGCGTGACCAATCACTACAGCCGCATCGTCATCCCCAACAACCCGGTCAGCGACAACGAGGGTTTCCTCAAGCTGGTGGCCAACATCAACGGCGCGACACTGGAAGCGGCCGACGTGCTCAAGTCCTGCGAGATGGACTACCTGGTCATGGGCATGTCGGCGGCGACCTTCTGGGACGGTCGCGCCGGCGCCGAGAAGTACCTGAAGATGATGACCGAGCGCGTCGGCGTCGGCGTCTCGTGCGGCTCATTCGCCACCGAGGCCGCGCTCAATGTCTACAAGGTCAAGCGCATCGCCTTCCTGTCACCGTACTTCCCGGTGGCCAACGAGCAGGTGCGGCGCTTCTACGAAGACTGCGGCTTCACGGTGGTGCGCGATGTCTGCCTGCGCCGCCCCAGCCCGGTGTTGATCGCGCATGCGACCGACGATCAGTGCCGCCAGGCGATCCGCGAACTCGACGGCGACGATGTCGAGGCCATCGTGCAGGTCGGCACCAACCTGTCGATGATTCGGCTGGCGGCCGCGGCCGAGCTGTTCCTGGGCAAGCCGGTCATCGCGATCAACACCGCGACCTACTGGCACGCCCTGCGCGCGGCCGGCATCAAGGACAACGTGACCGGCTTCGGCAACCTCATGGAGCACCACTAGGCACTGGCCGGCATGGCCTCTATCAGGCCGCGCAGATAGCCGATCGAGTGCGCGGCCGACCCGAGGCCGTCGGGCACG
>JAEUOR010000076.1 GCA_016790635.1 Burkholderiales bacterium | reverse complement strand
GACCGCCAGCTCTTCGGCCGCTGCGGCCGCCAGGGCGACCCTGGCAGCTACCAGGTGATCGTGTCGCTGGACGACGAAGTCTTCCAGCACGCGCTGCGGCGCGTCGCCGCGCAGGTGCAGCGCATGTATGCCGGCCGTGGCCGGCCGCTGCCGCGCGCTCTGGGGCGCATGCTGGTGGACCTGGCGCAGGGCGCGGCCGAGCGCCACCACGGGCGCATCCGCCGCGACCTGCTCAAGGCCGATGACCAGTTGAGCGACCTGCTGGCATTCACGGGGCGGGGAGAATAGCGCTCGTCTGGCGACTGCACCGCCTTGGCCGTTACCGAATAGACTTGCAGGGTTGTGACCCTGCCCACTGCATTCCGGCGGATCGTGTCCGGATGCATCGTTGCGGCCAAACCAAGATCGGAGTCTCTTCATGCGCACCGAAGGACGAACGCTGGCCCTGCCACCGACCATGGCGCAAGAGTCGCAGTTCACACGGCGCCGCTTCCTCGGCGCGACCCTGGGCGCGGCCGCGCTCGCGCCTTTGCCGCAAGCTGTGCTCGCGCAAGGCGCGCCACGCCCGGCAGGCCGCGCCGAGCGGCTTGCCGCGGAGCTCTACAGTCAACTCACCGCCCCCCAGCGCGAAGCGGTGTGCTTTCCATATGATTCGCCGCTGCGCGCGCGCGTCGACAACTTCTGGTTCGTCACGCCACAGCGCCTGGCGGCCTTCTACAGCCCGGACCAGCAGCGCCTCGCGCACGACATCTTCATGGCCCTGCACAGCGAGGAGTACGGTCCCACCGTCATGAAGCAGGTGCTGCACGACGGCGTGCGCAACGACTTCGCCGCCAGCACCACGATCGCGTTCTTCGGCACGCCCGAGAGCGGGCGCTTCCAGATGGTCCTCACCGCGCACCATTGCACGCGCCGCGTCGGCGGCGACGCGGGGGTCGCGTTCGGCGGGCCGATCTTCTACGGGCACTTCCACGAGCGCTTCCACGAGCGCGCCGATCACCCCGGCAACGTCTACTGGTATCAGGCCAGGCGTGCCAATGCCGTCTACCAGATGCTCGACGGGCGCCAGCGCGGCCTGGCGCTCATCGACGGCGATCGGCGCGACCGCGGCACTGCCACGGTGCGGCTGGCCGGCAGGGCCGCCGGCCTGCCCGGCATTCCGATGAGTGAAATGAGCCGCGACCAGCACGACGAAGTGCGCCGGGTGCTGGCCGATCTGACGCTGCCGTTTCGCAGGGAGGATGCCGCCGATGCGCTGCGCATGATCGACGCCGGCTTCAACGACATGCATCTGGCCTTCTACGCGTCGCGCGACATTGGTGGCGACGGCGTGTGGGACGTCTGGCAACTCGAAGGGCCCGACATGGTGTGGTTCTTCAACGGCGAGCCGCACGTGCATGTCTGGGCGCACGTGCGTCAGAAGGTCTGACGCAGGCCGGGATTCGCGTCAGCGCGCGGTGACGCCTGCCGCCGATGCCGCAAGGTTCAGCCAGATCTCGTTGCGCCTCAGGAACGGCGGGGTGATGGGCGGGTTGTAGCGCGAGAGGGTCGGCTCGCCGGTCCAGGGGAGTCCTGCCGCGCGCAGCGCCGCCTGCAAGCGGCCCAGTTGTTCATCGTGATTCGACTGCGACCAGAAGCCCGAGTAGCGGATGACCGCGACCTGCCGGCCCGGCATTTCGCGCAGCTCCACGCGCGCGTCGAGCGGCTCGGGCGCCGACGCGAGCGTGACGCGCCTGGGCAGGACGAACTGGACGACGAAGCCGCCAGGTGCCGGCGCCTGGGTGACAGGCGCGGTCATTTCCATCTTGACCGGCGCGGCGGTCTGGGTCACCGGCGCGGTCATGTCGAACCTTCGCTCCCCCTTGTTCTTGCCGAAGATGTAGCCGGCCAGGATCGGAAAGGCCTGGCTGCCGGCTTCATCCGCCGGGCCGGGCACGAGCACCTGCGCCACCACGTAGGGCGCGTACTGGCGCACCTCGACGCCGTCGAGCTGCCTGACGACGGTGTAGGCGGGTTCTTCGATGGCCATGGTCGCGGAGGAGAGGAGCGAAAGGATGAGGGCGGACAGCAGGGTTTTCACGGCGGCATCCTATGGGTGCAGGCTGGCGGGAACGTGGAGTGGGGGTTCAGCGCCGCTCTGCCGGAGCGTCCGGGGCGGGTTTGCCGGTTTCCTCGCGCCTCGCGGGCGCCTGATGGAATCCGGGCAGTCGCCGGAAAAGGTCACGCACGGGCCACCCCGTACCAGACGTTGGCCACCAGGCAGATGCCGGCGACGATCGTCAGGCGCCAGCGCAAGGGCAGGTACCAGGCGGGCAGGATGGCGTGCCCTGCCTGCCGATGATCCTCGACCAGATGCAGGCCGAAGCCCGGCAGCAGAATCGCCGATGCGTACGGGCCGGGCAGGACGGTGGCCGGCCAGGCCATGAGGGCAGGCACGACGCTCCAGACGAAGGCGCGGGTGCGCTGTGCCCCGTCGAGGCCCGCCGCGGTCATCGCGAAGCCCCAGTGCAGCGCGCCGACGAAGCTCAGGATCACGGCACCATAGCCGGCCAGGGCGTCCGACCACATGGGTGCGCGTTGCGGGTCCAGGACGAGCATGAGCGTCAGCGCGACGAACGGCGCAAGCCCGCCGTAGCCAAGCCACACCACGGTTGAGGGCGCGGTGCGCTCCCGGCTGCTCAGGTGTTGCATGTCTGTGCCTGGCCGCGGGGCAGTCGCAGCCCTTCATGGCGCGCGACGTGTTCGAGCGCCGCTTCGAACAGCGCCCGCGAGGTGCCCGCCACCTGCTGCAGGTAATTGTGCAGGTCCGCATCGGCAGCGTCGCGGTTGCTGCAAGCGGCGCTGTAGGACTCGAAGCTCGCAAGCTGCATGAGGATCTCGGCCAGGTGACGCGGGCACTCGCACGCCAGGCCGGGCGCCATTCCCGCGATGGCGGTCAACATGGCATCGTCGAAGCGACGTGGCGCCAGCGCGCCTGCCGGCCGGAGCGGGCGTGCCGGTGCGACTGCCGGGGGGGCGGGCCGGGCGTCGGCGGCGGTCATGGATGCGTGCAGGGAAGCCAGCCAGGTGCCGAGTGACGCGTCGTCGGCAGGCTCGCGCATCAGCGCGACTCCGGCGCCGGCCAACGCCCGGGTCACGGCCGTTCCCGCGAACCGATAGACCACCGCCGCCTGCCGGGCACGGCAGGCATGGTGTGCAAGCTCGAGTTCAGCGGGCAGGTCCGGCGGCAATTCAGGCGCATGCCAGAGCAGCAGGTCGGTGCCACTGCCGGACGCCGCCCGCGCCGCTTCGGCCAATGACTCGAAGACGACCAGGCGCCGGATGCCCTGCGGCAAGTGAACGGTGACCGACGCGCGCTGCAACCGGGTCGCCAGCGCGGGTCCCACCACGACGAGGCGCAACGCGGCGGCGACGCGGTCCGCCCGCGAGTCTGCGCGCTCACCCGGGCCCTCTGCCGCACGCGACAACTCCTGCAACTGGTCCGTAGTGAGCGTGGCGATCGAGCCGATCGCATGACCCTGACGGGTCAGTTGTCGCAACAACTGCACACGCCGCATATCCGCAGGTGAATACAGCCGGTGACCGGAAGGAGCATGCGCCGGCTGCACGGCCCGATAGCGTTGTTCCCAGATGCGCAGGGTCGCCACCGGCATGTGTGCCATGCGTGCGACGGCCGCGCTGCGGAACGCCGGCAGCGGGGATGAAGACCGCAAGCGGCCAGAAGACGACCCGGCTTTTTTCATGAAGCCATGAACAATTGAGTGCTAATTGAGTTGGATACTATTGCAGTTATTTCTAAATTGCAACCAAAGAGTTGTTAATGAGTTGGAAAATGATAGAATTGAAGCATGTCCAAGGCCAACCCTCCCGCGACCCTTCATGTGCCGACCCTGTATTTCGATGGCGCCTGCCCGATGTGTTCGCGCGAGATCGCGCTGTATCGCCGGAGCCCGGGAGCCGACAGGGTGCGCTGGGTCGACGTCACGCGCTGCGACGCGGCTGAATTGGGTCCTGACCTCTCGCGCGAGGCCGCCATGGCGCGCTTGCACCTGCGTCACGCCGACGGCAGCCTGGTCAGCGGGGCCGCGGCGTTTGCCGCGCTGTGGCGGTCGCTACCAGGCTGGTCGTGGCTGGGGCGGCTCTTTGCTTCTCGTGTGGGCCTCTGGCTGCTCGACGCGGGCTACCGGAGCTTTCTCCTGATGAGGCCTTTGTGGCGCCCGCGGCAAGGACGCCGTGCAGAGGGCGTGAATCGGGCATCCGCCGCGAAACGTCGGCCCCTGCCGTGAACGGCGTACGCGTCGCGCGCCTGTCCGTCCATGCCGGCGCGCCCGCGTAGCCCGACGGCGACGAAGGCGTCTTCGTCGTTCAGGGGCAACAAGCAGTCTCTACCCAGCAAACCCTGCGCGGCCTGCGGCCGCCCGATGACCTGGCGCAAACGCTGGGCGCGCAACTGGGAGGAGGTGAAGTTCTGCTCGGAGGCCTGCCGCAAGGCGCGCGGCGCGGGCGGTGGAGCATGAACCGCGTGCGCAACCTCGTCATCGTTCTGGGCGACCAACTCGACCTGGAGGCCGCGGCTTTCGACGGCTTCGAGCCCGGTCAGGACGCCGTGTGGATGGCCGAGGCCGCAGAAGAGTCCACGCACATCTGGTCCTGCAAGCAGCGCATCGCCCTGTTCCTCGCGGCGATGCGGCACTTCGCTGAAGCCTTGCGCGCCGCAGGCCGGACCCTGCACTACCGGCGCCTGGACGATGCGGACAACCGCGGCAGCCTCGCCGCAGAACTCGCGGCGACGCTCGGACACCTGAAGCCGCAGCGGGTGGTCATGACCGCGCCGGGCGACTGGCGCGTCTGGCAATCGCTCAAGTCCGTCGTCGAGGCGGCCGGGATGGCGCTGGAAATCTGCGAAGACCGGCATTTCTTTTCCACGGTGCGCGAATTCGCCGAGCATGCCAGGGGGCGCAAGTCGCTGCGGCTGGAGTACTTCTATCGCGAGCTGCGCAAGCGCCACGGTGTGCTCATGCGCGACGGCCAGCCGGTCGGCGGCCAATGGAACTTCGACGCCGACAACCGCGCCGCCTTCGGTTCCGGAGGCCCGGGGGCCGTGCCGCCGCGCGCGACCTTTCCACCCGACGCGCTCACGCGCCAAGTGATCGCCCTGGTCGAGGAGCGCTTCGCGCAGCATCCCGGGCGCCTGGCCAGCTTCGGCTGGCCGGTCACGCGTGAGCAGGCGCAGGACGCCCTGCGTGCCTTCATCGAGGAGCGCCTGCCGCTCTTCGGCCGCTACCAGGATGCGCTCTGGCCGGGCGAGGCCTGGCTGTACCACTCGCACCTGTCGGCGGCGCTCAACCTGAAGCTCCTCTCTGCCCGCGAGGTCGTGCTGGCGGCCGAAGCGGCCTACCACGCCGGACTGGCGCCGCTGCCAAGTGTCGAAGGCTTCATCCGCCAGATCCTCGGCTGGCGCGAGTATGTGCGCGGCGTCTACTGGACGCAGATGCCGGGCTACGCCGAACGCAACGCGCTCGAGGCGCGCGCGGAACTGCCGGCCTGGTACTGGACCGGCAATACCGACATGGCCTGCCTGCGTGATGCGATCACGCAGACCCTGGAGCACGGCTACGCGCACCACATCCAGCGCCTGATGGTCACCGGCCTCTTCGCGCTGCTGCTGGGCGTGCGACCGCAGCGCGTGCACGAGTGGTACCTGTCGGTCTATGTCGATGCGGTGGAGTGGGTGGAGCTGCCCAACACGCTCGGCATGAGCCAGTACGGCGACGGCGGCCTGATGGCCAGCAAGCCTTACGCGGCCACCGGCAAGTACATCGAACGCATGGGCGGCGGCTGCGCGCGCTGCCGCTACCACCCGGCGCAGCGCACCGGCGAGCGTGCCTGCCCCTACACCACGCTGTACTGGGACTTCCTCATGCGCCACGAAAAACGCCTGGCCGGCAACGCGCGCATGGCGCTGCAGGTGAAGAACGTGGCGCGCCTGGACGGGGACGAGCGCATGGCCATCGCGCAGCGCGCCGAGGCCATTCGCGACGGCAGGGTGGGCGCATCGGCGTGATGCCGCTCGAGCATTTCCCGCCGACGCTCGCGGCGGCGCGTGCGCGCATCGCCGCCGTGCGCCCGTCCGAGTATGCGCGCAGCCGCAACGCCCTCGACGGCGCGGTGACGCGCCTGTCGCCCTACATCACGCACGGCCTGGTCAGCCTTCCGTAGGTGCTGGCGGGCGTCGCCGAACACCACCGGCTGCAGGTGCAGCACAAGTTCGTCTTCGAACTGGGCTGGCGCGAGTACTTCCGTCATGTGTGGCAACAGCACGGCGATGGCATCCTGCGCTCGTTGCACGCAGGGCCGCTGCCGGACGACGCCTATGCCGCGGTCCTGCCGGACGACATCCGCCACGCGCGCACCGGGGTCCCGGTCATCGACCGGTCGGTACGCGCCCTGTACGGCAGCGGCTACCTGCACAACCACGCGCGCATGTGGCTGGCCAGTTACGTCGTGCACCTGCGCAAGGTGCACTGGCGCGCAGGCGCGGACTGGATGTTCGCGCATCTGCTGGACGGCGATCTCGCCAGCAACCACCTGAGCTGGCAGTGGGTCGCCGGCACCGGCAGCCGCAGGCCGTATCTGTTCAATGCGGACAATGTGCGGCGCTACGCGCCCGCCGCGTGGCACAGCCCGGGCAGCGTGATCGATGCGTCCTACGAGGCGCTCGAGGCGATCGCGCGCAGCCCGCAGCCGGTATCCGCGCAGCCGGCAGGCGGTGGTGTCGAGGAGCCGCCGCTGTCCCCGCAACCTGCCGAAGGCATCGAGCCAGCCGCCGCCGAGGTCGCCGGCCGGGACGTCTGGTTGATCCACCCCTGGTCCCTGGGCGAGCCGCCGGCCGACCTGCCGGCGGGTTGCCTGCGCCTCTGCTGGTGGCCGGCGGAGTTTCACGCCGCCTGGCCATGGAGCAGGGCGCGCTTCGCGTTCGTCGGCGCGCGCTTCACCGCCCTTGGCGCAACCCAATGGCACTGCGGCAGCCGGCAGCTTGCGCGCGTCATGGCATCGGCGCGGTCGGTACGGGTGCAGGCCGACCCGCACATCGAGCCCCTGTTGCCGCCGCTGGCAGAGCGGCGCGCGCCGACGCGTCTGTTCGCACCCGTGGCTCGCCCCTTGACGTCGTTCTCCGCATGGTGGAAAAGCAGCACGCGCGGCTTGACCCGGGCAGAGGATCTGCCGGGACTGGCCGCGCGGGCGGGTCTGGAGCTTCCGTGCTGAATGTGTGCGGCTTGCCGTCCGATAGGCCGCTGGTAAGCTTGAAGTTCGCCGCAACCCAGCGCCCAGGGCAGCAAGATGGCCAACCGACGCCAAGAAACACTCCAAAAGCTCCTCATCGACCAGCTGCCGCTGGATGGAAGCACGGTCGGCAATGGACAGCTCCTCAAGCGCTGGACCGAAGCCGCCCAGGCCGCCGGCCAAAAGGTCTCCGAGGAAGAATTCACCGACACCCGTGAGGCGCTGCTGGCGCAGGGCCTGATCGTCAAGGGCAAGGGCCGCGGCGGCTCCACCCGCCGCGCCGCCGCCGCCGCACTCGACGCAGAATCCTTCGAACTCGGCGCCGGCGCACCGCCCGCCGCCGACGAAGACACCGGATCGCCCGCCCAGCCGCGCAAGACCAAGGCCACGACGCCGCGTGCGCCCAGTGATGAAACCGCCCAGGTCCTGAGCTACCGCCACGCCGACCGCCGCAAGAACAACCCGGAAGTGGGCCTCGTCAGCGAAGCCAGTGACCCCTACCAACCCAAGCGCGAGTGGGCCTACAACCCGCACCTCGATCCGGTCCTCAACTTCGACTCCGCCCGCGCCGATCTGGAAAACCTGATCGCCGAGGCCATCAAGGACGGAGCGCTCCGCGAGGAAGACCAGCGCCAGGAAATCCTCACTTGGTTGGACCACGCGCTCGCCGGCGATAACGAAGCCGCCGTGCGCGAGGTCGTCACCAACCTGCGTGCCCGCACCGCCCAGGCTGCGCCCGAACCGCCGGAACGCCAGGCGCTCAAGGAGATCGAGCGGCGTGGTGCACCCTATCTGCAATGGTCGGGTAAAGCCGAACGCACGAGTTTCCAGGTCGACACCGTCAGTCTGCACGTTCACGAGCGCATCGACCCGATGAGCATCCTTTCGTCGGCCCGCAAGCAGCAGGTGGACGCGAAAGGGAAGGCCGGGAAGGGAGCCGATGCATCCGCAGGGGCGCGGCAGGCCAACCTGTTCGAAGCCCCTTTCGAGAATCTGCCGCTACGGGACGCAGTCGACTTCTATCGGCATGACAAGGGTTGGGCGAATCGGCTGATCGCGGGTGACAGCTTGCAGGTGATGAACAGCCTGCTGGTCAAGGAGGGAATGGCCGGGCAGGTGCAGATGATCTACATCGACCCGCCGTACGGCATCAAGTACGGAAGCAATTTTCAGCCGTTCGTGGGAAAGAGAGATGTAAAGGACCGGAGCGACGCGGACCTGACGCAAGAGCCTGAAATGGTCAAGGCATTTCGGGACACCTGGGAACTTGGCATCCACTCCTATTTGGCATACCTGCGCGATCGACTGCTGTTGTCACGGGACCTGTTGACCGAGTCCGGAAGCGTTTTTATTCAGATATCCGACGAAAACCTTCACCACGTTCGAGAAATCTTGGACGAGGTTTTTGGGGCCAAGAATTTTGTGGCACTCATCACGGTCGCGAAAACTACAGGGGCCTCAAGTGAGTTGCTCGCTGGCGTCGCCGACTATTTGCTTTGGTATGCCAAAGATGTATCGGCGTTGAAGTACCGTCCGCTGTTCCAAGCTAAGGAAGTTGGTGGCGTCGGTACGAGCCAATACAACCTCGGACAGCGTGCAGACGGATATCGCACAACGCTTCCAGAATTGCCAGAAGTTGCTTCGGCGTTTCGAGCGTTTAGCCACGACAACATGACCAGCCAGCGTCCGCCAGGCGATTTTCCAATTGATTTTCAAGGACGTACATTTCGCCCTCCTAATGGCTATTGGAAAACTGGGGAGATTGGCGTTCCTCGTCTCGCAAAAGCCAGACGCCTCATGACAGTCGGACAGACCCTTAGATATGTCCGATTTTTAGAAGACTTTCCGGTTTTTCCCTTCAATAACGTATGGACCGATACAGGAACTTCAGGATTTGCGGACAAGAAGGCCTATGTGGTTCAGACCCTTCCATCGATCATCGAGCGATGCATGCTCATGACAACGGATGCCGGCGATTTAGCATTCGATCCAACCTGCGGGTCAGGAACGACTGCATATGTCGCAGAGAAGTGGGGCCGTCGCTGGATCACCTGCGATACATCGCGAGTCGCCATCACTCTGGCCAAACAGCGTTTGATGACGGCGAGCTACGATTACTACGAACTGGCTTATCCGCATGAAGGCCTGAAGGGCGGCTTCATCTACAAGACGGTGCCGCACGTCACGCTCAAGTCCATTGCCAACAACGCCGAGATCGATGCGATCTACGAGCGGCTGCATCCGGCCATCGAGCAGGCGTTGGCTTCGCTCAATCAAGCGTTCGTAAAGCATCCGCCGGTTGATCCTCTATTGGTCACGGAGGGCGTGCGCAAGGGCGAGCGGTTGGTGTTGGGGAAGAAGGGCGTGGCGTTGCACGAGTGGGAGGTGCCGTTTCCGGGCGACGATGGCGCGTTGCCGCTTGGGTGGCGTCCCGAGTTGCGCGAGCCGTTCGAGGCGTTTCACGCGGCGCGGCAGCGTATGCAGGCGGAGATGGATCGTTCGATCGCGGCCAATGCGGAGAGCGAGACGCTGTACGACCAGCCGGAGAAGAGCAAGACCAAACTGCGCATCACGGGGCCGTTCTCGGTGGAGGCGGTGCCGTTTCCAACGGTGTTGAGCCTGGAGGCGGCGGAGGGCGGGGCGACGGCGACGCCGACGGAGGATCAGGCGTATCAGGCGAGCATTGCGCGCAGCGGGGAGTCGAGCCGGCAGCAGCAGTGGCGGGACGAGCTGTTGAAGACCGGCATTCGCGGCAAGGGCGGGCAGAAGCTGGAGTTCGCTGAATTGGAAATCATGGCGGGGACGACCTGCCTGCACGCGAGTGGCACGCTGGCGGAATCGGGCGAGCGGGTGATGGTGAGTTTCGGGCCGGAGTATGGGGCGCTGGAGCAGCGGCAGGTGGAGCATGCGCTGAACGAGGCGGAGTCGCTGCGGCCTTCGCCCAAGTTCATCGTGTTTTGCGCTTTCACCTTCGATCCCGAGGCGGCGAAGGACATCGACGAGACGAAGTGGCCGGGGGTGACGCTGCTCAAGGCGCAGATGAACACCGACCTGCTGACGGAGGATTTGAAGAAGGCGCGCTCCAGCAACCAGAGTTTCTGGCTCATGGGCCAGCCGGACGTGGAGTTGCGCGCGTTGCCGGACGGGCGCTGGCAGGTGGAGGTGAACGGGTTCGATTACTTCGATACGGTCAAGGGCGAGTTGATCTCGGGCGGCAAGGGCAAGATCGCGATGTGGTCGCTCGATACGGACTACGACGGGCGCAGCCTGTTTCCGCACCAGGTGTTCTTCCCCATGGCGGGCAAGGACGAGGGTTGGCGCAAGTTGAAGAAGACGATCCGCGCCGAACTGGACGAGAGCCTGCTGGACCAGTTTCACGGCACGGTCTCGCTGCCGTTCGAGCGCGGCGAGAACGGCAAGGCGGCAGTGAAGATCGTCGATGACCGCGGCATCGAGTCGCTGAAGATCCTGGTCCTGCCCAAAAGCGCTGCCTGATGAAGTCGCCGGGCAACGTCATCATCAATTCGCCCTTCGTGGCGCCGGCGCGCCATTGGGTGCAGCAGGCGGGCGGCACGCTGGCGCTGGTGGAAGGGCGCCGGCCGGCGAGTTACGAGATTTACGACATCCGCAACAACACGCGGCGGGTCGAGGTGCTGGACCAGGTCAACGAGATTCGCGCGCGGGTGGATGCGTGGCGCGCGGACGACTACCCGGGCGTCACGGCGGTCACAAGGCAATTACTGGCGCACTGGCACGACCGCACGGCGCGAACCCACCCCTTCTATTTCTGCCAGCTCGAAGCGATCGAGGCCCAAATCTGGAAGGTGGAGGCGGCCGAGGCGTATCGGCAAGGGATTTTCCTGCAGGGTGACGGAGGCCCCTTCGAGCGGGTCTGCAACAAGATGGCCACCGGCTCGGGCAAGACCGCGGTGATGGCCATGCTCATCACCTGGCAGGTGCTCAACGCCATCACCTACCCCAAGCGCAACAAGGATTTCTCCAGGGCGGTGTTCGTGGTGGCGCCAGGCCTGACCGTCAAGGAGCGCCTGCGGGTGCTCTATCCCGGCGAGCCGGGCAATGCCTACGACGAATTCCAGACCTGCCCTTCGGATGCGCTGCGCTCGCGCCTGAACCAGGCCGAGGTCCTGGTGGAGAACTGGCACACGTTGATGCCGCTCAAGGAGACCGAGCGCTCGGTGGTCAAGAAGGGCAAGGAGCCCGACGAAGTGTTCACCAGGCGCGTGCTCGGGCGGCTGGCGCAGCACCGCGATATCGTGGTCATCAACGACGAGGCCCACCACGCCTACCGCAAACCGGCGGATGTGAAGATCAGCAAGGCGGACGCGGCGCGACTTGGCATCGACATGGACGAGGCCACGCGCTGGATCGAGGGGCTGGACCGCATCCACAAGACACGCCGCGTCCAGCGCTGCTTCGACCTGTCCGCCACTCCGTTCGCGCCGACCGGCAAGGCGAATACCGAGGAAGGCCTGTTCACCTGGGTGGTGAGCGACTTCGGCTTGAACGACGCCATCGAGGCCGGCCTGGTCAAGACCCCGCGCGTGGTGGTGCGCGACGATGCGCTGCCCAACGCGCAGACCTACCGCTCCAAGCTCTACCACCTGTACCGTGAACCCGAGGTGCAGGAAGACCTGAATCGCCGGGGCGCGGAGCCGCACGAGCCCTTGCCCAAGCTGGTTCAGGACGCCTACACCCTGCTGGGTGCCGACTGGCGTGCGACCCGGGAGGCATGGGGCAACGCCGGCCACACGTCACCACCCGTGATGCTCACGGTATGCAACAGGGTGGAAACGGCCGCACGCATCGAGCATTACCTGAACCACGGCGACGCGCACTGGCCGGAAATGAAGTCGCCCGAGCAGACTTTGCGGGTCGACTCCAAGGTGCTGGAAAAAGCAGAAATCGGCGAGAAGGCCGGCACGGAGAGCGTCTTCAAGGTGCGGCTCAACGCACTGGTGAAGGTCCTGGCGCTTTCGGCCGATGCGGCCGACAAGCTTTCGGAGGCGAAGAAGGATGCCGACAAGCTCGATCTGCTGGCCGGGCATGTCGGCCTGAACGCGGCCGACGCCAAGGCGCTGGCCGATCTGCCCGTCGAGCAGCAGCTCGAACAGTTGATCCGCCGTGCGCCCATCGCCCAGCGCATCAAGGATTACCTGCTGGGTACCACGGAGTACGTCAATCGCCTGCGCGAGATCGTCAAGGCGGCGCGACTGCCCCGCGACCGCGAAGAACGCCTGCTGGCGATGGACAAGGAAGACCTGCTGCGCGCCATCGTGGACAACGTCGGCAAGCACGGGCAGGCGGGGCAAAGCCTGCAAAGCGTGATCTCGGTCGCCATGCTCTCGGAAGGCTGGGATGCGAAGAACGTCACCCACATCCTGGGCCTGCGTGCCTTCACCAGCCAGCTCCTGTGCGAGCAGGTCATCGGGCGCGGCTTGCGGCGCGTGGGTTACGACACGGACGAGAACGGACTGTTCGTGCCCGAGTATGTCAACGTGTTCGGCGTGCCGCTCTCGGTGTTCGTGGACGACGGCGGGGGCGGTGATCCGCCGCCGCCGCCCAAGCCCAGCACTCAGATCGAGTCCCTGGCTTCCCGGAGCGATATGGAAATCCGCTGGCCCAACCTGCTGCGGGTGGATACCGTGGTCAAGCCCACGCTGGTGGTGGACTGGAACGCGGTCGCCGTGCTCACGCTCGACCCCGCGCACACCCCGATCAGCGCGGAACTCGCGCCCGCCGTGGGCGGCGTCGCGGACATGAGCAAGCTCACCAGCATCGATCTGGAAAAACTGCCGGAGGACTTCCGGGCGCAGCGCATCATCTTCCAGGCGGCGCGCAAGGCGTTCGACCAGATGAGCGGCCGTTTCAGCGGCAATCGTGAATATCTTGTGTTCCAGCTCATCCGGTTAGTCGAGCAGTTCCTGGCCTCCGACAAGCTGGATATCCCGAGTCTGTACCACAGCGACGGGCTGCGGCGACGCATCCTGGTCGCGTTGAACATGGACCTGGTGGTGCAGCACGTCGTGAAACACGTCGAGCAGCAGAACGTCTCCAGCATCGAACCGGTGTTCGATCCCGAGCAGCCGATCGGCTCGACGCGGGCCATGCGCACCTGGTACACCACCAAGGGCAACCAGCCGACCACGCGTTCGCAGATCAGCCACGTCGTCGGTGACAGCACGTGGGAAATCTACGCGGCCAACATCTTCGAATCGAGCCCGCTGGTGGCCTCGTTCGCCAAGAACGATCACCTCGGCTATCAGGTGCACTACCTGTGGGGCGGCTCGCGGCGCCGCTTCGTCCCCGACTTTCTCGTGCGGCTCGCCAATGGCAAGACGCTGGTGCTCGAAATCAAGGGCGAGGATTCACCGCAGAACACCGCCAAGCGTGATGCGCTGGCGCGCTGGGTCGAAGCCGTGAACGCCAAGGGCGGGTTCGGGACGTGGTGCTGGGATGTGGCATTCCAGCCGGCGCAGATACAAGATGTCGTGCATCGGCACGGTGCTTGAGCGGCATTGCTACCCTTGTCCTGATGAGACAGGGATCGTCGTGTCGGAAGGGGCGAAACATCGTTCAGGAGAAACCGGCAATTCCTGCGTCACCGCTACGCGCGGCGTTGCCATGCCGGGCGCGAACCGAAACCTTGACGTCCTCCCAGGGCAGCACATCATCAGGGGCGGCGTCGTCTTCGGCGACGCGCCGGTCAAGCTCCTCGTGCTGCGCGTCAGTCAATGGAAACGCCTTTGCATCCGCGCAGATGGTCGCCCAAATTTCGTCGACCAGGGCAAGCCGCTGGTCCACATCGAGGCGGTCGATGCCCAGTGACGTTACGGTTGCGCCCATGATTGACTCCCGGTTCCGCAGGATTGCGGAAATTGAGGACAAAAGTCTTCTCCGAAGGAGAATCCCTTTCATCTGTCCGATGCGCTGTCGGGAACAAGTTGGCGGATCGCGTGGCAGACTGGCGACAAGCGGGGAAATGACCGTCGTTTCCCCGCCGCGACGCTGCAAAGGAAACCTTCATGACATCAAGTGCACCAAGGAGCGCCAGCGATGATGGCGCTTTACCCGCCGGCAAGCGCGTCGTCGTCGCCGCTTTCGGCGAGACCCCGCTCGACGCCCTCGAGCACCATGTCTCCCTGGCAGACATGCCGGCCCCCGACGCAGCCGCGCTGGCGCCGGACGAGGTCCTGCTCTCGATCAAGAGCTGCGGCGTGGCCTGGGTGGACCTCCTGATGATGAGCGGCCAGTACCAGCACATGGCTTCTCCGCCGTACTGCCCCGGCATGGAGTACAGCGGCGTGGTCGTCGCCACCGGCGCGGCGGTCGATGCCGCGCGCGCGGCCGTCGGCGACGCGGTCTTCAGCGATTTCATCCTGGCCGGCCCGCGCGCCGGCGGGCGTTACCAGTCCTCCGGCGGCTTCGCTTCCTACGCGGTGCTGCCGGCGGCGGCGGTGCGCCGCGTGCCCGCGGGCTTCTCGTTCGACGAGGCGTGCAACCTCCTGGGCAACTACGAGACCGCGTGGCACTGCCTGATCGCGCGCGGCCGGTTGCAAGCGGGGGAGACCGTGCTCATCACCGGCGCGTCCGGCGCTTCCGGCATGGCGGCGGTGCAGGTCGCCAAGCTGCTGGGCGCCACGGTCATCGCCACCGGGCGCTCGGACGCCAAGCTGGCCGTGGTCAGGGCGCACGGCGCCGACCATGTGATCAACACCGCCAACGCGGACGGCACGCCCGGCGTGCGCCGCTTTCGCGACGAGGTCAAGGCACTCACCGGCGGGCGCGGGGTGGACGTGGTCTTCGACGCGGTCGGCGGCGACACTTCGCTCGAGTGCCTGCGCTGTGTCGCCTTTGGTGCGCGCTTCCTGATCGTCGGCTGGACCTCGACACCCTTCGTCGCGCGCGGACGCGGGCAGCGCGGCGCACCCAACGCCAACCAGCTGCCAACCAACCTGATCCAGATGAAGGGCCTGTCGGTGCTGGGCAGCCCGGCGGTGATCTCGGTGGCGGAGAATCCCGCGATCCGGCCGCCGCGCGTCGCGCAGATCATGCAGTGGGTGGCCGAGGGCCGCATCCGTCCCCACATTTCGCATGCCTTTCCGCTGGTCGAGTTCAAGCGCGCGATGCTGGCGCGCTGGAACGGCGAGGTCATCGGCGGCTGCGTGCTGCATCCGTAGGACGCCCGCGGGCACCCGAAGCGGATCGTCCGCAGGGCGCAGGCATAATGTCCTGCTTCCCCTGGAGGTGTGATGAACGGTCGTCGCTGTGTGGTGTTCGCCATCGGCGCGGGCACGCTTGCCTCAATGCTTTCTCCGGCAGCGCGGGCGCAGGGCGCGCGCAGTATCCGCCTTGGCATCTTCGGGCCCGGTTCGGCCGCCGGCAACAAGGAATGGCTGTCGTCGTTTGTCGGCCAGATGCGCACCCTGGGCTATGTGGAAGGCCGCAACCTCGCCTTGGATGTGCGCTGGGTGGAAGGCAGGAGCGATGCGCTGCCCCAGTTGGCCGCCGAGCTGGTCGCATTGAAGGTCGATGTCATCGTGGCCGTGCAGACCCCGTTCGCGCTGGCGGCGAGGCAGGCGACCGCGACGATCCCGATCGTGATGGCCCCCACGGCCGACCCGGTGGCGACCGGCCTGGTGGCAAGCCTGGCGCGCCCCGGCGGCAATGTGACCGGCATGTCCGCCGCGGTAGGGGAACTGGCGGCCAAGACGCTCGAACTTCTCAAGGAAATGATTCCCGCTGCCAGGCGCATCGGCGTGCTGGCCAACGCGGAAGACACGTTTGCGCGGACCTTTCTCGAGCACGTGGAACCGGCGGGCCGGAGGCTGGGCGTCACCCTCATGATCCATTCGTTGCGTGGAACGGACCAGTTGGAGGCGACCTTCGAGACGCTCGCGAAGGCCCGCGCCGACGCGCTGCTCGTGCAACCCAGCCTGCCGCAGCGACGCGTGGCCGAACTGGCGCTGCGGCATCGCCTGCCGACAGGCGCACCGGGGCAATTGTTTTCGAATGTGGGCGGCCTCATGTCCTATTCGAGTTCCCGTGAGGAACAGGCGCAGCTTGCGGCCTACTACGTCGACAGGATCGCCAGGGGCGCGAAGCCGGCGGATCTGCCGGTGCAGCAGCCGCTCAGGTACGAGATCGCGGTCAACATGAAATCGGCCAGGGAAATCGGCCTTGCGATTCCGCCGGCGTTTATCGCGCGCATCGACCGGGTGTTCGAGTAGGGGCGCACGGGCTGCGCGCGGCGGCCGCCCTGTTTGTCGCGACCCCGGATGTTCAAAGTCGCGCATCCACGGCGATCAGCCTGCCGCGGGTCCTGCAAATCGGGACTGCCGGATTCAGCGCAAACGCCGCTCGGCTTCAGCGATGCGCAAGTCATTGATGCTCGCATAGCGCTTGGCCATCAGCCCGTTGTCGGCGAACTCCCAGTTCTCGTTGCCGTAGGAGCGATACCACTGGCCGGAGTCGTCGTGCCACTCGTACTCGAAGCGCACGGCGATGCGGTTGCCGGCAAAGCACCACAACTCCTTCTTCAGCCGGTAGTCGAGTTCCTTTTGCCATTTGCGCGTGAGGAAGGCGCGCACCTCGTCGCGCCCGTGCAGGAACTCGTTGCGGTTGCGCCACTCCGTGTCCGGCGTGTAGGCCAGCGCGACGCGCGCCGGGTCGCGCGAATTCCACGCGTCCTCGGCGGCCTGGATCTTCTTCCTTGCGGTCTCTTCGGTGAACGGCGGAAACGGCGGCCGCGGCTCGAGGTTCATCGCGCCATCGGTCAATAGGTCTTGTAGGGCAGGAACTTGCCCGACAGCACCACGTTGACGCGGTCGCCCTTGGGGTCCGGCTCGCGCTTGATGTCCATGGAAAAGTCGATCGCGCTCATGATGCCGTCGCCGAATTCCTCGTGGATCAGTTCCTTG
>JAEUOR010000072.1 GCA_016790635.1 Burkholderiales bacterium | reverse complement strand
CGCGGCGATGTAGAGCACGACGCCGATGGTCGCGATCCAGAAGTGCAGTTCGATCGCGCGCACGCTGTGCATCTGCGTGCGGCCCGACAGGCGCGGGATCAGGTAGTACAGCGCGCCCATGGAGATGAAGCCGACCCAGCCCAGCGCGCCGGAATGCACGTGGCCGACGGTCCAGTCGGTGTAGTGCGAGAGCGCGTTGACGGTCTTGATCGACATCATCGGTCCCTCGAAGGTGCTCATGCCGTAGAACGACAAGGAGACGATCAGGAACTTGAGGATCGGGTCCGAGCGCAACTTGTGCCAGGCGCCGGAGAGGGTCATGATGCCGTTGATCATGCCGCCCCAGGACGGCGCCAGGAGCACCAGCGAGAAAAGCATGCCCAGCGACTGGGCCCAGTCGGGCAGCGCGGTGTAGTGCAGGTGGTGCGGCCCGGCCCACATGTAGGTGAAGATGAGCGCCCAGAAGTGCACGATCGACAGCCGGTAGGAATACACCGGCCGCTCGGCCTGCTTGGGGATGAAGTAGTACATCATGCCGAGGAAGCCGGCGGTCAGGAAGAACCCCACCGCGTTGTGCCCGTACCACCATTGCACCATCGCGTCCTGCACCCCGGCGTAGGCCGAGTAGGACTTCCAGAAGGTGACCGGCATGGCGGCGCTGTTGACGATGTGCAGGATGGCCACCGTCAGGATGAAGGCGCCGAAGAACCAGTTGGCCACGTAGATGTGCGGCGTCTTGCGCTTGACGATGGTGCCGAAGAAGACCACCGCGTAGGACACCCACACGACCGCGATCAGGAGGTCGATGGGCCACTCGAGCTCGGCATATTCCTTGCCGGAGGTCAGCCCCAACGGCAGCGTGATCGCTGCCAGCAGGATCACCACCTGCCAGCCCCAGAAGGTGAAGCCCGCCAGCGCCGGGGCGAACAATGGTGTGTGGCAGGTACGCTGCACGACATAGTAGGAACAGGCGAACAGCGCCGAGCCGCCGAAGGCGAATATCACCGCGTTGGTGTGCAGCGGCCGCAGGCGCCCGTAGGTGAGCCAGGGAATATCGAAATTGAGCGCCGGCCACGTCAGCTGCGCGGCGATGATCACGCCCACCAGCATGCCCACCACGCCCCAGATCACGGTCATGACCGCAAACTTGCGCACCACTGCGTATTCGTAACGTTCCTGCGACATCATGCCCCCTTGAAGCTAGCCGGCTGGTTGGTCCGGGTTCGAATTTAAATTTCGTTGTGCACTGCGGCTTGATCGGCATCAAACAAGTGAGCCTTCGTCGGCCAAGCTGACAACAGGCTTACGCGCCGACGCTGTGCAGGCCGTCGGCGCTCCCCTCAATCGTCTTCGTCGAGGATGGCGCGCCCGGGCGCCTCGAGATCGTCGAACTGCCCGTTGGACACCGACCACCAGAAGAGGGCGCCGATGCCCAGCACCAGAAGCAGCGACAGCGGCACCAGGAGATAGAGGATGTCCATGGTCAGGCTCCCGTCGCCGCTGCCGGGTCCGCTGCACGCAATCGCGCGGCAGGCGAAGGGTCGTCCGGACGGGCGGCATCCGGCGCCGTGCCGGCCGTCGGCCGCGGCGCCAGGCGCAGCGCGTTGAGCGCCACCACCAGCGAACTGGCCGCCATTCCCAGTCCGGCTGCGAGCGGCGATATCACTCCGCCGGCCGCGAGCGGCACGGCAACCAGGTTGTAGACCGCGGCCCACCACAGGTTCTGCCGCACCACCGCGTGCGCGCGCCGCGCCATGTCGATCGCAAACCCCAGGTCGGCAGGGCGACCCGAGCACAGGAGCATGTCGGCACGCGTCTGCGCCAGGGGCGCGCCGCCGCCGATGGCGACCGACACGTCGGCCTGTGCCAGCACCGGCGCGTCATTGACGCCATCGCCGATCATGGCCACGCGCGCACCGCTGCGCTGCAGGCCCAGCACCAGGGCACGCTTGTCCTCCGGCTTTTGCGCCGCGTGCGCAACGGGGACGCCCAGTTGGGCCGCCGTGAGCGCCACTGCCGCCGGTGTATCGCCGCTGGCGAGCACGACGCTTGCGCCGCGCGCGCCGAGGTCGGCCACCAGTTCGGCGGCACCCGCACGCACCCCGTCGGAGAGCAGGATCACTCCCAGCCAGCCTTGTGCATCGGAAAGCGCCGCCACGCTCTTCCCCTGCACGCGCCCTGCCCATTCCTCCGCCAGCGGCGCACCGTGCAATGCCTGCGCATACGCCAGGCTGCCGATGCGCAAGCGCCGGCCGTCCAGGTTGGCCTCGACGCCCTCCCCGCCGCTCACGCTGACACCGTCGAGGACGGGCGCGGCCGAAGCCGCCGCCAGAAGCGGCGCCGCGTGCATCGCGATGGCCTGGCCGATCGGATGCACGACCGCTGCCTCCAGGCGCGCGGCCGTGATCAGGACTTCCTCGCGCGTCATGCGCCCCATGACCAGGACTTCCTCGACGCGCATGCGCCCGCTGGTCAACGTGCCGGTCTTGTCGAAGACAAAGTGGGTGGCGCGCGCCAGGGCTTCGATCGCATGATCGCGCGTGACCAGCACGCCACGCCGCGCCAGGCTGGCAAGCGCGGACGTCATGGCCAGCGGCGCGGCCAGCGACAAGGCGCACGGGCAGGTCACGACCAGCACCGCGATCGCCGCAGGCCAGGCACGCGCCGGGTCGAGATGGCTCCAGAGGGCGGCCGTGCCCGCGGCGGCGATCAGGATCAGCCACAGGAAGGCCTGCGCGTGCCGGTCCGCCAGCGCGGCCAACGGTGGCTTGGCGCGCGCGCCGGCGTCGATGAGTTCCAGCATGCGCGCCAGGTGCGAGTCGCCGGGACCGGCCGTGACCTGGACAGTCAGCACGCCCGCCAGGTTGACCGCGCCGGCGATGACCCGGTCGCCGAGGGCTTTTTGCACCGGTCGGCTCTCACCGGTGAGAAGCGCCTCATCATTGAGCCCGTGCCCGGCGATGACCCTGGCGTCTGCCGGCACGGCTTCGCCGGCAGCGATGCGCACACGGTCGCCGATCACGAGGGACTGTGCGTCGACCTCCTCGAAGGTTTCTTCGCCCCCCGCAGCCCGCACCCGCCGCGCCCGCAGCGGCTGCGCACGCGCGAGTTCCTCGACCGCGGCGCGCGCACGCGCGCGGGCGAGCGACTCCAGGTAACGCCCGCCCAGGAGCAAAAAGACGAACATCGCCACGGAGTCGAAGTACACCTCGCCGCCGCCGACGAAGGTGGCCCAGGCACTGGCGCCGAATCCCGCCGCGATGCCGATCACCGCCGGCAGGTCCATGCCGATGCGCCGCGCGACCAGGCCGCGCCAGGCGGATGCAAAGAGCGGCGCCGCCGAAAAGCCGATCACCGGCACGCACAGGACGAAGCTGGCGATACGCATGAGCTGTGCCAGGTCGGGGGGCAACTCCCCCTCGCCGGCCAGGTAGGCAGGCGTCGCGTACATCATGATCTGCATCATCGCGAAGCCGGCGACGAACAGCCGCCACAGCGCCATGCGGCGCGTCTGGCGCGCCTCGGCCGACTCGCTGCCGGCGGCCAGCGGCCAGGCGCGATAGCCCGCGCGCGCCACGGCCGCCATGACCTGCGCCAGCGTGGCGCGCTCGTCGCCGCAGCGCACGCGCAGGCGGTGGCCGGCAAGCGACGCATGCACGGCGTCGACGCCGTCGAGGGCGCCGACCTGCATTTCGATCAGCTGCACGCAGCTCGCGCAGTGCATGCCCTCGACCGCGAACAGCAGGCTGCGGCCGGCCGCGCCGGACTCAGCCATGCGTGCGTCCCGCGTACCAGTCGCCGCGACCGAGTTCGATGATCCAGCGTGCCGCCGCGGCACAGGCCGAACAGCACATCGGCCGCATGCGGCCGTCGAAGGCCACCCACTCCGGCACCGGAGTGGGCACCGGCAGGGTGCAGTGAAAACACGACACCGGCGTCGCATCGTCGCCAGCGGCCTGGTTGGCCGTGCCGGGCGCCTGGCTGAGTTGCGCGCTGCGGCCGAAAAAAGGAAGTCCGAACATTAAGATGGCAGGCAATGCCGTCGCAGGGAGCACCGGCCCCGCCATCGTAGGGGTGGGCCGTCCGACCGGGTTGATCCACGTCAACCCGCCCCGTCTCCGGAGCGGCGAGCATGTCGTGACCATGTTCCCTCACCACTACCTCACCGCCCTTTTTTGCCCGACCAGCGTCGCCGTGGTCGGTGCCGGAACGCGCCCCGGATCGCTGGGTGCCGCCGTCTATCGCAACCTGCGCGACGGCGGCTTCCAGGGCCCGCTCCTGCCGGTCAACCCGCGCCATGCCGAGATCGACGGCGCGCCGTGTCACAAGAGCCTCCTCGCGTTGCCGCATCCGGTCGACCTGGCCGTCATCGCCACACCGGCCGCCGCGGTGCCCGGCGTGCTCGAGGACGCGGCGCGCGCGCGCATCGGCCACGCGCTGATCCTCACCGCAGGCTTCGGCGAGACAGGCGCCGCCGGACGCGCGCTGGAAGACCAGGTGCGGAGCATCGCGCGCCGCGCCGGCATCCGCCTGGTGGGCCCCAACTGCCTGGGCATGATGCGCCCGTCCATCGGGCTCAACGCCAGCTTTGCGCGGGTCGGTGCGCGCCCCGGCCATCTGGCGCTGATCGCGCAATCGGGCGCGGTCTGCGCGGCGCTGACCGACTGGGCACACGCGGCCGGCATCGGCTTTTCCAGCGTGGTCTCGACCGGCGCGGCCGCCGACCTCGATTTCGGCGAGATCCTCGACTTCCTGCTCTATGACGAGGCCACCGCGGCCATCCTCCTGTACATCGAGGGCATACGCGACGCGCGACGCTTCATCGGCGCCCTGCGTGCGCTGGCGCGCGCCAAGCCGGTGATGATCTTCAAGGCCGGCCGGCGCGCCGCCGGGTCGCGCGCCGCGCACAGCCATACCGGCGCGCTGACCGGCGACGACCAGGTCTTCGACGCGGTGCTGTCGCGTTGCGGCGTGGTGCGTGCCGGCACCTATGCCGAACTTTTTGCCGCGGCGCGCGTCATGGCCTCCGGGCGCCTGCCGACCGGCAACCGCCTCGCGGTGCTGACCAACGGCGGCGGACCGGGCGTGATCGCCGCCGATTGCGCCGCCGCGCTCGCGGTCGAACTCGCGCCGTTCGCCCCGCAGACCCTCGATACCCTTGACCAGGTGCTGCCCAAGCACTGGTCGCACGGCAACCCGGCCGACATCATCGGCGACGCCACGGCGGAGCGCTTTGCCCACGCGCTGGCGCCGATCCTGGCCGACCCGGCGGTCGACGGCGTGCTGACGCTCTTTTGCCCGCAGATCATGAGCAGCGCGGAGGATGTGGCCGCTGCGCTTCTGGCCGGCGCGAAGACGACGACCAAACCGGTGCTGACCTCCTGGCTGGGCGGCGCCTCGGTCGACGCGGGCCGCAACGCGATCGAATCCGCCGGCATGCCGGCCTTCGATTCCCCCGAAGCCGGGGTCACCTGCTTTGCCGCGCTGGCGCGCTACCGGCGTGCGCAGGCCCTCATGCTCGAAGCCCCGCCGTCCCTGGCGCCCGGGGCCAGCCCGGACATCGCCGGCTCGCATGCCCTGGCACGCGCCGTCGCGGCCAGCGGCCGCACGCTCATGTCGGAACCGGAGTCCAAGCGCCTCTTGGCCAACTTCGGCATCCCGACCCCGGAGACCGTGGTGGCGAAGACGCTGGTGGAAGCCATCGCGACCGGCAAGCGCCTAGGCTTTCCGCTGGCACTCAAGATCGTCTCGCCCGACATCGCCCACAAGTCCGACGTCGAAGGCGTGGTCCTGTCGGTGCGCGACCTGCCGGAGCTCGAGCGCGAGTTCCGCAACCTGGAAGCGCGCGTCGCGCGGCGCGCACCGCAGGCGCGCATCGAGGGCGTGGCCATCCAGCGCATGGTGGAAAAGCGCTTCGGCCGCGAGGTCATCGTCGGCGTCGCGCGCGACGCGGTATTCGGCCAGGTCATCACCTTCGGCGCCGGCGGCGTCGCCGTCGAGGTGCTGCGCGACAGCGCCGTCGGGCTGCCGCCCTTGAACGACCCGCTGGCGCGCGACCTGATCGAACGCACCCGCATCGCGCGCCAGCTGGCCACCTACCGGCACATCCCGGCGGCGAACCTGGACGCGCTGATCCAGGTGCTGCTGTCGGTCTCGGACATGGTCTGCGCCCTGCCCTGGATCGCCGAGATGGACATCAACCCGCTCTCGGTCGATGCCGCGGGTGTCATCGCGCTGGACGCGCGGGTGGTCATCGATCCCGCGCGCCTCGACCCCGACCCGCGCTACCCGCACCTGGCCATCCACCCCTATCCGGCCCACCTGGAGGAGCACGCCACGCTTGGCAGCGGTGCCCTGGTAAGCCTGCGCCCGGTGCGGCCCGAAGATGCGGTGATCGAGCGGGAATTCGTCGAGGCGCTGTCGGAGAACTCGCGCTACATGCGCTTTTTCAACCCGGCGCGGACGATCTCGCCGCGCCTCCTGGCGCGCCTGACGCAACTGGACTACGAGCGCGAACTGGCGCTGCTGGCATTTCACGACAACGCCATGATCGGCGTGGCGCGCTACTCGCCCAACCTGGACGGCACGAGCTGCGAGTTCGCCGTCACGGTCGCCGATGCCTGGCACGGCAAGGGCGTGGCCACCCTCCTGATGCAACGCCTGATGGCCGCCGCGCGCGCCGCCGGCTACGCGCGCATGACCGGGACGGTTTTGGCCAACAACTACCCGATGCACGCGCTCATGGCCGGCCTGGGTTTCGCCGCGGAGCCGGTGGCCGACGACCCGTCCTTGCTCGAATTCGCGATCAACTTGTAGAACGGCGGTCGCACCGCCGTTCTGCAAGCGCACACCCGGCGGGCGCTACGCTCGCGCCGCCGCGCCCGCCGCCAGCGGCCCGGTGCCCATGCTGCGCATGAACACCTGCATGCTGTAGTGAAACGAGATGAAGCCGCCCAGCTCCATGATCTGCGCCTCGGTCCAGTGCTTTTTCATCTCGTCGTAGAAGGCGGCATCGACCTTGGACGGGTCGAGGTACATCTGGTCGGCATAGCGCAACGCGATCTTCTCCGCCTCCGAGAAGCGAGGGTCGTCGTCATAGTCGCCGCAACCGGCGTCGATGGTCGCCTCGTCCAGCCCGGCGGCCAGCGCCTTGCGTGAACGCAGGGCGCTGAAATACGGGTCGCCGGCAAAGCGCGCCAGCTGGATGCGGATGATCTCCTTCAGTCGATGATCGACATTGCCCGCGCCGTGCGAGACGATCAGCGCGTTGAGCAGCGCCTTGGCATAGCTGGGCACACGCGCAACGATGCGCGTGAACAGCGCGTCCGGCACCCCCAGTTCCTCGGCGCGCGCCATCAGCGCACGCAGTTCGGCATCCTCGATCTGGTCCATCGCAAGCGGCGCGATATGCGGCATCACGCGGCCTTCCTGTCAAGCGAGACCGGCGCAGCGCCGTAGATGCGCTCCGACTCTTCCTGGCTCACCAGTCGGCCATCGGGCGAGAACATGGGATAGAACTTGAGGGTGCCGAAAAAGGTGTGATAACCGATGTTGAAGCCGATGAAGGTGCCCAGCTCGACGATTTCCTCGTCCGAATAGTGCGCCCGCAACTGCGCGTAAAAGTCGGCGTCGACCGCGTCCGGGTCGGTCGCCATCAGTTCGCAGTAGCGCAGCGCCAGCTTTTCCGCTGCGGAGAAGCGCGTGCTGGTCGCGTAGCGCTCGATGCCCTCGTCCAGCAGCTCCTCGGTCAACCCGTTCCGCTTCGCCGAAGCGGATCGAACGTTGCCTCAGTAACTGCACGCGGCCATGCGCGATAGCAGCACGCGGATGACCTCCTTCAAGGTATGGCTGATGCGCCCGGTGTTGAAGCACGTGCTCCAGGCCACGAACACCGCCTCGGCCAGGTCCGGGTTGTGGCCCATCATGGCGTGAAACGCCGGGTCGGGCGCGCGATGTTCCAGGCACTGTTCGATCAGCGGCTTCAGCTTGGTCTGCTTGAGCGCCTCGATGTCGAGCATGGTGATGTTGGGCATGGTTCCTCCGCGAAGGCGCGCGTCTAAGCGTGCGCCAGAATGGCTTTCTTGAGCACCTGCTTGCGATCCACGCCGGTACGCGCCTCGACCAGCACCCCGTCCTTGAACAGGAGCAGGGTCGGCAGGCCGCGCACGCCGTAGCGCTCCAGCAGTTGCGGGTTGGCATCGGCATCGACCTGGCCGATCATGACCTGTGGCGGCAGGTCGGCAGCGATCTCGGAGAGGAGCCGGGTCATCTGCCGGCACGGCACGCAGGTCGCCGACCAGACATCGACCACGCAGAGGCCCGGGCGTTCAAGAACCTGCGCGGCAAAGCCGGCAGTGTCGATGGCGGGAAAGGCAGCGTCGCTCACGCGTGCACAATACACGACATCTGCCCATGGACCCGCCCGGATTGCGCGCATGCCCCACGCCCCGACCGTCATCGACCACCCGCTGGTACAGCACAAGCTCACCCTCATGCGCCGGCGCGAAACCACGACCGGCGAGTTCCGCACCCTGCTGCGCGAACTCTCGCCCCTGATGCTCTATGAGGCCACGCGCGACCTGCCCTTGACCACGCGCCGCATCACTACGCCGCTCGAGGACATGGACGCGCCGGTCATCGCCGGCAAGAAGTTCTGCTTTGTGCCCATCCTGCGCGCCGGATTGGGGATGCTGGACGGGATGCAGGACCTGGTGCCGCCCGCGCGCGTCGGCCACATCGGCCTCTACCGCGACCCGAAGACGCTGGAGGCGGTGCAGTACTACTGCAAGCTGCCCGCCGACATCGGCGAGCGCCTGGCCATCGTGCTCGACCCGATGCTCGCGACCGGGCATTCGGCCAGCGCGGCGCTGACGCTCTTGAAGGAGCACGGCGCGCGCGATGTGCGCTTCATCTGCCTTTTGGCCGCACAGGCCGGCATCGACGTGCTGGCCGCCGCGCATCCGGAAGTGCGCATCTACACGGCGTCGATCGACCGTGAGCTCAACGACCACGCGTACATCATGCCGGGCCTCGGGGATGCGGGGGATCGGTTGTTCGGCACCAAGTGAGTGCGCCGGCGGCGCGTCGACCACGCCTGACGCGCACCTCGACCCAGGCAACGCCCGGTTGCATGTCGCCAAAAGACAGGAAGCTGCAACCGATCCATAGAACAGGCGCTCCACCGCCGCGGCTGGAGACCGCCGGACCGTAATGGGCAAGCTCAAGTTGTCCCGCGCCCGGCCGTAAATTCGTTCGGTTGGATAGCGCAAGGACCCGCGGCATGACTCGTTCGATGGCTGATCATGCCCTGGGGAGGGCGCTGGCGCAGGTTCGGGCCTGGTTTCATCGCGCCCACAGCGAGCCCGGCGATCTGGGGCGGGTGCGCTCGGCGCCGCCGGTTTTGCGCCCGCTCGCAGCGGCCGTGGTCGCTGTCATCACCGCCATGCTGGTCATTGCCGCGGCGCTCTTGAGCGCCTGGCAGGGCATCAACAACGACCTCGAACGACGCGTTGAAGACGCGGCACGCCATACCGCACTCAACCTCGCGCAGGTGAGCAAGGAGATGGCGGAGGTGCGCATCGAGGACTGCAGCCCCGAATCGCGCGAACTTCTGGCTCGCCAGTCGTTTGCGTCGACCATGGTGCGGCAGTTCTTCGTCGAGTTTCCGGAAGGCGAGGTCTGCAGCCCCCTGGGGCCGGTCTTCCAGAACTGGCCGTCACGCCATGTGACCGAACCAACGCTTTTCCGCTCCGACCGGCTGGGCGGCCTGGTCTTGCGCCAGCCCCATCCCCAGGGTGTCGCCGTCGCGCTGATTTCACCGCGCCAGATCGTTGACCGCCTGGGCGAAAACACCGACGCCACGTTTGCGCTGCGTGCCCCCGGCGGCTGGACGATGGTCGATCACAAGACCCCATCGCCCCAGACAGGCATGGAGGGGACGATCGTCTCGCGGCCGGTCCCCGGCTGGCCGTTTGCGGCCGAAGCCATCCTCGAGGTCGGCATGCTGCGCGATCACATCGGGGCTCGGGCCGGGATATGGATATCCCTCTGGGTGCTCGCTTTCATCGTCGCGATCAGCGGTGCCAACGCCTTGCTGGCCCTGCGTTCGAGCCGGCGCCGCCGCCTGCAGGTCGCGTTGCGCAAGCGCCGCTTCGTCCCGGTGGTCCAGCCTATCGTCGATTCCGCCACCGGCGCCTGCGTGGGTGTCGAGGTACTGATGCGCTGGAAGCACCCGGTGCGCGGCCTGATCGCACCGGTCGAATTCATCGACTTCGCCGAACGCTCGGGATTGATCGTGCCGATGTCGGACCTGGTGATGCGCCTGGCGCGCGATCAATTGGCCGAGATCGCGACACTGCACCCTGGTCTGTATTTTTCGTTCAACGTCACGCCCGCACAGTTGCGCCGGTCCGACTTTTGCGACGAGATGCTCGCCATCTTCGACGGCGACCCGATCGGCCCCGCGCGTGTGCTCGTCGAACTCACCGAGCGCGACCTCATCGACGAGCAGGTGCGCACCCGGCTCGATCGCCTGCGCGCGTCCGGATTCCGCATCGCCATCGACGATTTCGGTACCGGGCAGTCCAGCCTGGCGTTGCTGCAAAACCTCGCCATCGATCGACTCAAGATCGACCGCGAGTTCGTTCGCACGATCGGCCCGGATGCCGACAGACATCCGGTGCTCGATGCCATCGTCGGCCTGTCACACAGCCTGCGCATCCCGATGATTGCCGAAGGCATCGAGACACCCGCGCAGCGGGACTATCTCGTGGCGCAGGGCGTCCAGACCCTGCAGGGCTATCTTTTCGCGCGCCCCATGGCGCCGCTGGAATTCGGGCTGTGGCTGGCCGAGCGCGCCAACAACGCGCCCGCCGCCCCGGTACAACAACCGCTCAACGACATCATGCAGGCGATCCGCTCCGCGCCCGGGCTGTTGGCAAACCGCATGTATCACTTGCGCCGCTACCCCACCTGCCTGGTTGGATCGGAGCTGACGAGCTGGCTCGCCCAGAGCCTGGGCATCCCCCGCAGCAAGGCAGTGCGCATCGGCCAGCGCATCGTCGCGCGCGGCTGGCTGGTACACGTGGCGGAAGAACACGACTTTGAAGACGGCCCCTACTTTTGCCGCATCGTCTCGCAGCAGACGCAGGACGACTCGCTGGCCAACGCGAACGCACAGGTCCCCGAACCGGCCCAGGTCCTGGGCTGGCTCAAGGGCCCGCGCGGTGTGTCACCCGGTTCGCGCGCGAACGGGCTGCTCATGTACCGCGGCGCAGTCAACGGCCACGAAATCGTGCAGGCACTGACGCGCTGCGCCGACCTGTCGCAGGAGCGCGCATTCGCAGCGGCGCGACGCCTGCTGCGCTCGGGACTGCTGCGCCACGTCAACGACGATTGCGGGTTCGAGGACTCGCGGCAGCGCCTCTACACCTTCACCTGAGGTTGTCGCCCGCCGGTGACAGGCTACCGAAAGTCCGCCAGGTTAGAGTCCGTTCCCAGGGGATTAGCCCTCACCGTTTCTGCAGACTCTCAAGCTTGGCGAATCTGACGTTGCTTGGCTGGATCTTTACCTTCGCATAGACCCACTGCCCACCACTTCTTGAGGGGCACCGCGCGGTATCGACGATCTCGAACGGTGTGGTCGGATTGGGAGCCAGCAGCAAATTCAGCGCCTCCCGGTCACGCTTGGTTGGGGGTTGGACGTCTTCGAGCTTGGTGCTGGTGCAGTCGTCTCCGTTCTGAACCACCGGCGCTGCCGATCGCAGACGTAGTGCCGTCACGCGTTGGCCTTCGATTTTTGTTCGTTTGGGGTCCACTCGTGGCCCCGCCGTGAAGCCCCCCGATTCCTTGAGGTATCCAACGTATACCCAGCCGTCTGAGGGCAATCCTGCTTCCGTGAGATTCGATTTTGCGAGAGCTGGATTTAATGCGGCAAGAATCGCAATGATGGAAAGCGCAAGCAGTACGGCAACCTTGGGTGCTTCAGCAAAGAGACGCACTGTATTCGAGCAGTACTCCAGAAATCGCTTTGTGTCCACTTCGTTCTCCTTTGCTGAATCTCAAAAACGTTGCCATCCCATGAGGCAGTAAGGCCGGATGAGCTCAACGCACTCGCCTACATTCTGCCGGGACTCGGGGATGCGGTGCATCGGTTGTTCGGGACCACGTGATCTCATCGGCGGCCTGCAGGCCCTTCCGATGTGATGTCTTCGCCACCGGCTTGGCGTCGCCCAAGTCGAGATGCCTGTAGCCTTCGAATGCAGGATCGGAACTGGCATCCAAAATTCTTCATCCGTGTCGCGTTGGCCCGCCATGCTGAGATATCGCCACGAAAACTGAAGCGTAACACAGGTTCACATCTTCACGTGTCTCTGTGCTACACTGGAAGCAGACCAGATGCCCTGCAATCATGTCCAACCTGACCATTTCCGTCGACGACGAACTCATAAAACTGGCGCGAGTCCGGGCGATACGGCAAGGCACATCACTGAGTGCCAAGGTGCGTGAGTTTCTGCAGGACTACGTCAACGAGTCCGACGACGCGCAGCGCAGAAAGCGCGAAGATGCCACCGCCCGGCTCATGCAGGCAATCGAGAGTGCGACCGCGCAAACCGCTCCGGATGCCGCGACACCGGCCACGCGCAAGCGCCGGCCCTTGCGCGAAGATCTGTATGCGGGCGACTTCCGCACCCGGGACCGCAAAGAAGCGTCATCCCGGCAAGGCCGATGAGGCATGGCCGCCTTCTTTGACACCAATGTCCTGGTGTACTGCACGGACTCCACCGCACCGCAAAAGCAGGTCCGTGCCAGGCAGTTGGTCGCGCAATCAGCTGCGGCTGGAGAAGCGACGATCAGCACGCAAGTGCTGATCGAACTATTCCATGTCTTGACGCGCAAGCAAAAGATGCCGCCAGCCACCGCGCAGGCACTGGTGCAGGCCTACGGCACGTGGCCCGTGATCGTGGGCGACCTGGCCCTGGTTGAAGCCGCAATCGGTACCTCGACGGCGCATCGACTGTCCATCTGGGACGCGATGGTGGTTGAAGCCGCCTTGCGCTCCGGTGCGGAAACTCTCTACACCGAAGACCTCACGCATGGTCAGCGCTTTGGAGAGCTGACCATCGTCAATCCGTTCTGACGCGAGACCGGCCGAGTTCCGGCGCGTGTCAAGATAGTTGTCGCCTGGTTCACCGGTTCCGAAGTGAAATCCAGCGCGTACCTTACTGGCCAAACGGGGGCCGTTCTCCAGTGATGAACGGCTCAAAAAGCCGAGAGCAGGTCACGGGTTATGCCGCAATATCGACCTACTCAACCCGGCTGGACGGTTGAGGAATGGCCGCGTTGTCTTCACGCATGCCCTCAAGATGGAATTCGATCGCCTCGCGGATCAGAGATTCGACTTCCTCAAACGTGCCGCCCGTTGCGACGCAACCCGGCAGATCTGGAACACAGGCCGAATAACTACTTTCGGCTCTCTCGATTACGACGGCGTAGCGCATTTCGGCCTCACTCCTTAACTGGCTACAGAAAAGTCCAGCAGGCCAACTGGGCTACAAGCCGCCCGCCGCCGTCGCCAGTCGCTCTTTCATTGTCAATGCATAATCCATCCGGACTTACTCCTCAACTGGCTACAAAAAAGTCCGGAAGGCCATCATGGTCAAACAAATAGGTGCTGCGCACAGCGCGACCTTACTCATTGCCCTAACCTTGGCATCATCGGGCGCTTTGGCGCAAGTCGCGCTTCCCTCGGAATGCGTCAGCGTCCAAGCAACTGACAGGCCGCAGCTCGAGCGAGAACGGATTACTTTGAGCGGTGAGGTCGCAAAGGCGTCCTCTGAACCGGACGCCGACTTGAAGTCGCCGCAACTGCGGCAGCGCCAAGAGCGGCTTCTCGAGGTCATCTTCAAGCTCGATTGCATCAGGCCTGACGTCCAACTTGACCCGCTTCACGATACGCGGTCTCCTACGACAGCCCGCAACGTTATGGTGCCGGTCTTTTACGCGACCAATCGCTCTGTGGATTCGTCCGACCCGAACCGCCTCGTCTTCGATGGCGACGATGCAAAGGATGTGACATGGGGCAAGGCTGTCGTGAGCGTGCCGACAGACCGAGACCCGGGTGACCTCAACCGTCCATTACTTTGGAAATTCGAACTTAAGCCAGACCCTTCGAAGCATTTCGTTCTCACATCGGTCACGTCACTTGGCACAAAGGACAGCTTCTCTCAAGCGGTTCAGGCTGACCTGAAGAATGCCTCATCCAAGTCTCTCCTGCTCTTCGTTCACGGCTACCGCGTCACGTTTGACGAAGCAGCCATGCGGTCAGCGCAGTTGTCCCACGACCTGAAGTTCCGCGGCGTAACGATGTTCTACAGCTGGCCGTCCAAGGGAGACCTCAAGAGCTACTGGCATGACGAGGAATCTGTTCAGCTCGCTGAGAAGTGGTACTCCTCTCTGCTCGATGTCATCCGCCCCCTACCGTTTGACTCCATATACGTTCTTGCCCACAGCATGGGCAATCGACTTGTAACGGCCGTCCACAACGACCGGGCAGCGAAGGGCACCAACCCGAAGGCGCTGAAAGAATTCCTGTTGGCCGCACCGGACATCAATGCAGAGATATTCAACCAGAAAATCGCCCCTGTGTTGGCCAGCAGCAACCAGCCCCGAACGACGATTTACGCGTCCAGCGGCGACGTCGCTCTGATGGCGTCAAAAGCGGTTCATCGCTTTAGGAGGTTGGGGGATGCCTCCCCCCCGGTGTACCGGCGCACTCCCTTTGAGACCATAGACGCATCGAATGCGGCGCCGATGCGCCGTGCCGCCGGCCACTCGTACGTCTTTGACAGTCCGAAGGTAATTACGGACATCATGCGCTTACTCATCCAACGGCAGCCAGCGGACAAGCGACCACACTTGCAGAAGGTCGATACTGAAGTCCCGCCGTACTGGACCTTCAAGTAACTCGCGGGGAAGCGTTATGTGCGCTGTGCTGGCTTCGTGGAAAAGAACTACCTCGATGATCACAGTGGTACTAGGAGTTGGTTTTCTACAGCTGAGCAGCGCTTTGGCACAACCGGTGCTAGCAATAGTTCTTTCCCAATCGCCGGCAGCAGTGGCGCTCGGTAAGGGGAACTACCAAGGAGCTTACCGGCTGGCAAGCGAGCACCTGCGAGAAGCCCGAAGGGCTGGTCTAGTCGAAGTAGACGTTCTCCTCGAAGCTGCGTTCGCGAGCCACGCCGTCGGTCAAAGTTTGCGGTCATACGAGCTGCTCGAGGAGCTTTTCGCACCAGGAAGACAGCTGACGAACACCGTGCGAGCGCGAGCGCTGCACCTGCGCTCGCAGGTGGGACCTGCCTCGAAGAAGACTGTAGAGCGAGCAGGCGACCTAGAGGAAGCTCTGAAACTGCATACCGCTGCCGGACCTTCCGAGCTCAGTGAAGCGCTGCTAGCCCAGATCTCGCTGGCCATCTTGCTCTGCGACCAAGCAGCCAACATGGCAGCACCGCTAATCACAAGCCTACATCAGCAGCGGGATTCGAACACCCACTTCAGCGCAAGTGATAAGCGCTGGGTTGATATCGGTTTGGCTCAGTGTATGAACACGCAAGGCCGGCACGCGGCCGCGGAGAGAGTGCTTGCTCCCTTGTGGAGTCAAATGGAAGCTGTTTTGGGGAAGATGCATCCCGACCGCCTGTACGCAGGCCATCAGCTAGGATTCGCCCTGCGCAGACAAGAGAAGATGCGCGAAGCCTCGGTCGTACTGACTGAAGTGCTCGAGGGAAGACGTGCCGTGCTCGGTAATGAGCATCTGCTTACCGTCATGACGACGACACTCTTGGTGCGCCAACTGCGAGATGCCAAGAGATTTGATGAAGCCCTTGAACTTGCCAAGGAACTGGATGCCACGGTTGCCAAAACGGAAGGCTCAGGGAGTGCTAGGCATCTGTCTATCTCGAACACTGTCGCCGAGGTGCTGCTGGCCAAGGGCGAACCGGTCGGAGCCTTGACCATCCAGGAACCGGCTTACCGTCGGCTCACGGAAATTGCGCCTGATGGTCAAGCGGCAGACGACGCCAGGTTTACCCTCGCCCAAATACTTGCCCGCCTCGGTCGACACCGCGAAGCGGAAGAGCTTTTCGAGCAAGCCAACGTGCAAGACCAGCAGAAGTACCCTGTAGGGCACCCGCTACGTTGGGCAGCCCTGAACAACGTCGCAGTCATGCGGGGAGAGCGTCGCGACTATTTGGGGCAGCTTGCCGTGCTCGAGCATCTGGATGCTCAGATGTCTGAGGAGCTCGCCCCAAACAATTCCTCGCTCATCAGCGTTCAGAACAACAAGGCCTTCACACTGCTCCGGTTGAAACGCGCCGACGAAGCTGCTGTCATCCTTGAGCAGCTGGTCATCACGCTATCGAAAGCGCGCGCTGAGACGGATACTCAACTCCTACGAGCTCGTGCGCAACTTGCCTCTGCTTACGCAGCCAAGGGGGAGCATGCAAAGGCTATTGCGCTGCACGAGAAAACCAGAGACTTGCGCGCGAATACCCTGCCCCCCAATCATCTTGAGCTCGCAAACAGCTGGCACAGCCTGGGTTTCGCTTTTGAGCAAGCTAATCGTAAGCAGGAGGCACTAGTCGCGTTTGACACTGCGTTCCGAATGCGTAAGGAGCGAGTGGGCTTAGCGCATCCAGACACCATCCGGAGCGTTCGCGCTGTCGCAGGCCTGCTTGCGGAGATGGGAGAGCTTGAAAAATCGGAGGCGGTCTACAGGCAGGGGGTTGAAGGCACCGAGAGCCTACGAGAGTACAGCTACCACGCAGATTGGCTCAGGCAAGCTGAGTTCGCCGACTCGGTCGGTCAGTACAAGAACTACGCCCGCGTACTAGCAAAGTTGGGACGGTGGAAAGAGGCGTTCGGAATTGTGGACTTGTCGAAAGCGCGGACGCTTCGAGAAATGACGTACCGCCAGGTGAATATCATCTCATCGAGCTTGACCCCAGTCGAGCTCGCGGAACTTACTCGGGTGGAGCGAGATGTTGCTGAACTGAGCTCGCAGTTGGCGCTCTCGGTGGCAAGGACCCCCCAGCAGGAAGCCATGCAAGCCGTCAATTCAGGCAGTGCATCTGCGGCCGGCAAGCTCGCGCAGGAGCGCGACGAGAAAGTTCGTGCCTTGGCAACGCTGCGCTCAACGCTCGAAGCCAAGTACGGTTGGCCCAAGGTAGCAAACGAGCTGAAAGCGCAAACCGAGGATGCATCTAAGTTTCTTTCCCCGCAGAGCGTCTTCCTTAGCTTTTCGAAGCTTGGCGACAGCCTTCTGGTCACGATGCTGGAGCCCAATGGAGCTGTCTCTGGCGGGGTGACGCAACGGGAAATTCCAGGGATTACTTCGAGCTTGCGCGCCCTGCGAACGCTATGGTCTGTACCTTCGGGCCTCACCGGCGTTAACGCCGGTTCTGGTCAATTGCCGCCGATGGCGCTATGGAGGCTAAAGGAAGGAGGCTATGCGCTGCTGGACCTTTCTGTGCCGGCGCCCGAAGAAGCCGAGGAAGAGTTGACGGTAGACGGTTTGGTCAAATTCGTCTCCGAAATGGTACAGAGTTTGGTTCCACCTGCTACTTGGGGGTACCGACGCCTAGTGATTAGTACGGATGACGAGCTGGCAGCGATTCCTTTTGAGGCGCTCACCCGGCAAGGTCAGCCAATTGTGGCAACGCACGACGTGGTCTATGCACAGTCCTGGTCGATGTTCAGGCTGCTCAAGCAACGCGAGTCAATCTACGCGAAGCTTCCTAGGCATGACCTCCTTGTTTTCGGCAATCCTGTCTACGGAGTCGGTGACCATAAAGGCCAGGCACAAACCCGAGGGCATGTAGGTATTGCTGGTCATCCTGGCCCCTTCCGCGGCGCAAACGGTCAAGGCTTGGAGTACCTGCGCTGGGGCAATCTGCCCGGAGCAGCGAAAGAGGTCGAAGCTGTTGCCAAGTTGTTCGGACTCGAGCCTGGGCGGAACCTCATCGTCGGACACGACGCGAGCGAGAGTCGCTTGCGAGAGTTCCAGAGCACTGGTGAACTTGCCCGATACAGAATGGTCCTGTTCGCGGCCCATGGGTACCTGGACAGCGGCACGCCCGACAGGAGCAGCATTGTCCTGACACAGCACCCACGACCCTCGATGCCGTCTAGCCAAAATGACGGCTACATTACAGCGGCAGAGTGGCGCGCCATGTCGGTTCGCTCCGATCTGATATTCCTCTCGGCGTGCGACACTGGCCTGGGTCAAATTGTCTCGGGCGAGGGGGTCATCGGATTGCCCCTGAGTATGTTCGCTGCGGGGAACCAGAACACTGTGCTTACGCTGTGGCCGATTTATGACGACAGTTCTTCTGCATTCGTTGTTCGGTTCTTCGAGAAGGTGAAGAGCGGCGCAGTCTTCTCGGAGGCGCTGGCTCGCACGAAGAGGGAGTTTGCGACCGGCGCAGCAGGAGGTGCCTGGACTGCGCCCGCCTACTGGGCTCCTTTCATACTTTATGGACATTGAGGCGCTTCACACGGTGCTCAGGGTGGGGTTAGGATTTTCAAACGCCATAGGACGCCCCAAAAAAAAGGCCTGAAATAGCTCGCCGCCGATGCCCCCAAAGGGCCGAAGTGCGCAAGTCTAGGCGGATTCAGCGCGCAATCCGGGCGTCTGCAGGCTTGGGGCTGGCGAGTTGGCAGGTCTTTGAAGATTCACGAGTTGAAGGACTGGCCCGTTTTATCGTTGAACTTGATGTTCGCCAGGAAGGAGAGGAAATCCAACCCATTATGGGAGTATGGCTGACGCCGGGTCCAGCCGTCAGTTACTCAGTCTGGGCCGGCATGCATCACAGGTACGAACCTCCCTCCCAACTTACCAAGCGATGCGCTTGTCGAACTCGTTCCTTGGTGTGGCCCTGGCTGACGAATTCCACTGAGGATCGTTCTTGGCCGGTTCCGCAGCCGCTTGTAGCGATTGGCGCTTCAGTGTTCGCAGATTCCATGTCGGCGCGGGCCAATCAGAGCCCACCCAAGATGCAGGATATACGACTGCAGGCTTGTCCCTCCCGCCAAAACCACCGATCAGGTCTTTGCTTTTGGAGGGGAGTCCATATACGAGGGGTTAGGCCTCAGCGGGGTATGCTTCATCGGTTTTAAGCGCAAGCCCCGCGATGCTCAGTGCCTGTTCGCAGTACGTCATGGCAAGTTCAATTTCCAGCAGTGACGCGTGATGCACGCGCATTGCGTAGCTTCTGCGGCCTTCCTCGGCGAGGTGGTTCCAAACTAGTTTGTCAAGGTCAACGCCGAACGCTGCATTTAGGCCAAGCTGAATACTCGCAGACCAAGGAATCTGATCCGATACTAAGGCCTTAATCCACTCATCCGGGCGCGGCGCCTGTTTGTCCGCACCAAGCTTGGATCGTGCGAAGACTTGGTGAAGTAATGCGGTCAAGTTCTCGCGCGAGTGATCCATAGAGTTGGCAAACTGATTTACCGCATCCGACGCGACTTCAGCGGCAGCTAGGTTCCGATCTTTCACTGCCTCCGCACTGTCTGCCACGCTGAGCGCAAGTGCGTGCATGCGTACGGAAGCGGTTCTGTTCGCTTCCCGCCAAAGTCCATCGGCATGAGCCACCGCCAGTTTGATCGCATGGTGCACGCGCTTCGCCGCCAAGAGCACCGCGTCAAGTTCCTTCTGCGTACCGGAACTCGCAAAAGTGGACTTGCCGGCAATCCGACGCATCTGCCGAACGGGGGTCTCGAGCCGCTCCACTGCGCTGCGAAGCGCGACGACGCCGCTGATCAATGGATTTCGCTTTTTGGGCATGAGATGAGGTGCGGTTCTGAGGCCTAACGTGTTGTATCAGTCAACGTCAGCTGACAAACACTTCCGCTGCCTTTGCACACGGCAAGGTCAACTCTCTGAAACACTTGTCGCCCAAGCCTTACGCGAAGAGTGTCAACTTTCTCGACGCTGACAAAGAACCGTGAAAGGACACAAGCGCACTACGATGGGCCAATCCTAGCTGCCGTTCAAGGGTGAAGTCAATCGCCCAGCCCCGCGAGGCGACGGTTGGATGGCCTTGTCGTACGCGACTACCGCAATCCCTCGGATGGCGGGATGCCAAACATCGCGCCCTTGGCGGCAAACGCCTCGCGGTCGGTGCACATCACCGAGCATCCGGCGAACTTGTGGAACGGTGTCACGTAGTTCATCCCGTTCTCGCGCGGCACCAGAACGCGGTCGAACTTGGGCGAACCGCAGATCGGGCACTTGAACGGCAGCGCTAAGCCGTGATCGGCCCATCCCAAGCCCAAAACAGGCCATGCGGTCCGCATCCGGGCCACTTGAGCGAGGCGCGTTCGTCGGCGCAGGGGACCGCGGGAATTGTGCGGCCTCACATCACCACCGGGGCTCCCATGTCCCGCTCGTTCATCATGAAGCGACAGGTGTGGCAGCGGCGCTCGGCGGCGGCACGGCGCATTGCGGCCTGCAGTCTGAGTTCGTTCTCGTGCTCGCGGTCCATTGTGTCGACGGGAGGGATGCGTCTTGGGAAAAATTCTTTGCGCTTATTTTCCTGAGGATGACATGTCTACGATCTAGCAAAGGACAGTTACCTGCCATTGACCTGCCCCCTGTAGCCGTGCCAGCCAGAATTCCGAAAGTCCTGAGTTGAAGGTTATCCGATTTGGTTGAAGGTGGGCGAGATGGGCGTTGGCAAGCCCCCAAACGGGGGCTTCAACCCCGCCAAAAAAACCCCGGGGCAAACAACCCCACAACAGTGGGGGCCCCCCAGGGGGGTGTGCGCCGCGTGGGTAACGTACTCAACCCACGTCCGGCCCCACAGCTGTTGCGGAGTTATGCAACCGGCGATGTTGGCCGCGTTGCATCGCCAGCTTGAGGGCTTTGCAACGCCCATCTCGCCCACCTTCAACCAAATCGGATAACCTTCAACTCAGGACTTTCGGAATTCTGGCTGGCACGGCTACAG
>JAEUOR010000020.1 GCA_016790635.1 Burkholderiales bacterium | reverse complement strand
TGTGGAACGCCCCTGGGGCTACCCTGCGCCGTCCATGACGACCTCAAGGAGGCGCGCAATGCCCGCTCAGCCAAGGACGAATGCATTCCTTGTGTGCCTGGCCGCTCTGGCGTGTCTGTTGTCGGTGCTGTCAACCCCAGTATGGGCCGGTGCGAGTGCCCAGACCTGGTTCGGTCAGTTCGACAACCCCTTCAACGCGAGCTTTCTTGAACGCAGCTCGACGCCGGCAGGCGAAGCGACAGTCAGCCTGTCCCAGGCTGCCACTTTCGGGCCGGATCGAGTCGACTGGGTCTCCACCGCGCGGGCCAGTACCTTCACAGGGGCGGTTGGTACCAGTGCGACCGTCGATCGGTTGAACCGGAGCACGCTCGGTGGCGGTTTCGGCAATCCTGCGATCTGGTCGACCGCGACTGCGTTCGATGAAATAACGATCGTCGGAGGCCGACCCGAATGGATCGAATTCGTTGCCTATGTCAATGGCAGCTTCGAGAGCGTGCTCGGCTCCGCGTTCTCCTCACGCACACAACTGTATGTGGGATCGCAGCGGGCAGAACTCTCCTTTCGCTGGGTCAACAATCCGTCCAGTCCGTTGGTCAACATCCACGCAAGCCCCCGCACCGTGATCGCCAGCAGCGAACACAGCAATCTGCAGGGCAGCCTGAGCCTGCTGCGCTACGTGTCGCCCGGCGACCAATTCATCGTGCAACTCGAGATGGAACTCGCCGTGGGGCCGGCAAACATCGACCATGCCGTCGGCAATTTCGGGCACACGGCGCAGCTTGGCATCATCCTGCCGGAGGGGATGACCTTCACGAGCACCAGCGGTACCTTCCTCATCGATGCGCCGCCGGCTCCTGTCCCCGAGCCGGGCATGTGGGCCCTTTTCACCGCCGGCCTCGGATTGCTTGCTGCACGCAACCGGCGCCGGCAAGCGTTCACTGTGGGATCATTTGCGCGTGACGACATCCGCCACTCGCGTTCCGGGCCGCCTGCTGTTGCTGGGACCGCCGTGCTGGCAGATCGGCTCCCGGCTTAGGCCATTCGCACCCGAACGACCATACCAGCTTCTGGCCTGGCTCGGCCACCACGGCGACTGGGTCAGTCGCGAACGCCTGGCGGCGCTTTTTTGGCCCGGCCATGACCCGACCGCCGCGCGGCGCAATCTGCGCAAGGTTCTCTTTCGGCTGCGCGATATCTCCGACTTTCCGGCGATCGAGGAACGCGGGCACATGCTGCGCTGGCCGGTCGCCACCGATCTGCTTGAACTCGAATCCGCTGTTGACGCCGGAGCTTGGGCCGCGGCCGCCACTCTTTGGCGCGGCGAACCTTGGGAAGGCCTCAAGGCAGAGACGCTCGGCCAAGTGGGTGCGTGGCTGACCTTCGAGCGCCAGCGGCTGTTCACGCGTTGGCGCCACATCGTCTTGCAAGCGGCAGCGCATGCGCTCGAGTCGCCTGGGCACGAGGCCTGCGCCACATCTCTGGCGCAGCGACTGCTCGCCGTCGACAGCAGCGATCCTCAAGCACTGGGCATCCTGCATCGGGCGCAGGCTTTGCAACCGCAGCCCGTCGCGACCTCGCGAATGTCCGCGCCCATGGCCCAATCGGCCCGATCCGCCCTCCCGTTTGGTTCCGCGGTGTCCCAGGATTTCGTCGGGCGTCAGGCCGAATTGGCGCAAATCCGAGAGGCACTGAGCGACCCGGACTGCCGTTGGATCACCATCGTCGGCCCCGGAGGTATCGGCAAGACCTCTCTTCTCGCGAGAGCGCTCGCATCGCTTTCTGAAAGTGGCTCGACTTCGGACGCGGGCGTGTTTGTGACTTTTCAGGAGTTTGCCGAGGACCTGTCCGCCGCGTCCCCCGATGCTGCAAGTGCGCACCTGGGCCTCCGCATTCTCGAGGCGCTGGGGATTGTTCCAGGCAGCGACACATCCTTCGGCGAACAGCTTGCGTACCACCTCGGGCCGCGCCACCTGATCCTGGGACTGGACAATCTGGAACACTTGCCGCATGGCGCGCACGCCCTCGCTCGCGCGCTCGCGGACCTGCCTGGCGTGCGCGTGGTCGCAACGTCACGCGAGCGCCTTCACATCCCGGGCGAACGCCTGTTTAGGCTGCAGGGCCTGCCCTGGCCGTCTGCCGAGGACGCCGCCCGTGTCGGTGCCTTTGACGCGGCGCAGCTCTTCGCGCGGCGCGCCTCGCGGCATCTTCCGCAGTTCGATCTGGAAGCGCAGGCGCCGGACGTGGCCGCACTGTGCGAGGCGGTGGAAGGACTGCCCCTGGCGCTCGAGCTCGCGGCTGCCTGGACGCGCCATTTCCCGGTGCGCGAGATCGTCGCCGAATTGCGTCGCGGCACTGGCGAGTTGCTGTCCGAGGCTTCGGCGGCGGGCACGGAGCGGCCGGCGCGCCAGCGCGGCATGCGCGCTTGCATTGAGCATTCGTTCGGCCGGCTGACCGAATCTGAGCGAATCCTTCTGACGGCGCTGTCGGTACTGCGGGCGAGCTTCTCGCTCGATGCCGCGCGCCAGATCGGCGGTGCAGACCTCCTGGCCCTTGGCTCCCTGCTCGACAAGTCGCTGCTGCGTAACGCCGACGAGCTCGCCGATTCTCCCCGGTTTTCGCTGCATCCCTTGATCCAGCAATTCGCTGCGTTCCGGCTGGCACAGGAGCCACAACGCGAATCCGAAGTGCGCAGGCGCATGGCCGGTTATTACCTGCGCCTGCTGGCCGCGCTTCCGCCCGCAACCCGTGCGCGTGAACACCAGACCGCGCTGCGCGGTCTCGCAGGTGAAGCCGAGAATCTGGTGGCCGCATGGGACCTAGCCTGCGAGGAAGGACTTGCCGAGCTGCTCGCCCCCGCCCTGCCCGCCTTGCGCGCCTTGCAGCATTTGCGCGCGCACTGGGAAGAAGGGCTGGCGATGCTGGATCGTTCCCGAAAGTTGTGGAGCGAACGCGCCAGCGCGCTCGATCATGCACCGGCCCAGATCGAGTTGGCGCGTGCGTCGTTCGAAAATGGCCTGGGGAGATTCGAGTCGGCAACGCGCCGTGCCGAAGCATTGCTGCGCTTCTGGCGGCGCATCGGCGACGCGGAGGCACTCCGGCAGGCGCTGATGATCGCCGGTCACGGGCGCCAGCATACCGGGGACTACGAGATGGCCACGCGCTGGATGGAACAGGGTCTGGCGAGTGCGCGCGAGGACGCCGACCTCGCCGGCGCAGCCGCGTTTCTGACGGGGCTGGCATCGCTCGATTTTCACCACGGCCGCTTTGCTTTGTGCACTCAGCGCGGCCGCGAGGCCGTGCAGCTGCTGCGCGCAACCGGGGGCGATCCTGCCACTGTGCTGGGCAAGCTTTCGATGAATCTGATCGCCGACGGGCGCCTCGACGAAGCCCTGCAGGCTTTGGACGATGCCCTGCAAGGCTGCCCGCCGCGGGTGCACCTGCACCGTCACACGACCTTGCTGCTGTGCGCGGGGTTGGTGCACTGCCGTCGTCGCGATTGGACTGCCGCGGAGCAACAACTCGAACGGACCGAAGCGCTCCTGACCGGCGCACGACCGGCGCGCCTCCATTATTTCGTCGAACTGTTGCGCGCCCGCATCGCGGCAGGGCGCGGCCAGGGCGACGAAGCGCACCGTCGCATGCTCGCGTTGACCGACTTCTGCCTGCGCTGGGGCTCACTGCCTGCACAGGCCACATTGGCCGCAGACTGGGGCCGCTGGTACGTGGCGCAGGGAGAAGTCGAACGTGGCCGCGTCCTCCTGGACGCGGCGCTCAAGTGCCCGGACCTGGATGCCGGCGAACGACACTGGATTCGTGATCAGCTTGCGGAACTGCCTGTGGTTGAAACGTCGCCGCGCGCACCCGTACGCACGAGGGTGCCCGGCACGCTTGCAGCCACCGAACTGCTGTGCCTGGCCGTGGCCGAGGCTGTGGCTTGACACATGTGCAAGAGTCCAACCGGCGCCACGGCGTGTTTTTTTGCATGGGCGGAACCGCGTGCCAGGTGGCGTGGATGCGAATGTGCCGAGTATCCCGGCCATCGTTTTCCTGACGGAGTCCATTCGAGGCGCCGATGATTCATTACACTTGCGCGCTGGCAAGAACACCATAGGCTGCGCCCATGTCCAAGACCGCCGTTTCCACCCCGGACGCGCCCGCCGCGATCGGCCCCTATTCGCAGGCCATCAAGGCCGGCAACACCTGCTACCTGTCGGGACAGATCGCGCTCGACCCGACCACCGGGCAACTGGTCGCCGGGGGTATCGACGCGGAAATTCCGCGCATGCTGGAAAACCTGAAAGCCGTGGCGGAAGCCTGCGGCGGCTCGCTTGCCCATGCGGTGAAGGTGACCGTGTACCTGACTGACCTGGCCAACTTCGCGAAAGTCAACGAGGCCATGAAGGCCTGTTTTTCGGAGCCTTACCCGGCGCGCGCTGCCATCGGCGTGGCCAGCCTGCCGCGCGGCGCGCAGGTCGAGGCGGATGCGGTGCTGGTCCTGCCTTGAGGGCGGGTGGGGCGCGGGCAAACCGCGGCGCGCCACGACGTAAGCCGGCAGCCAAGCCAGGCGCCGCGCCGGGAGTAAAGGGCAAGGCGCCGGCGGGCGCGCTGCAAACCAGCCTCACCGGCGTGGCGCCGGGAATCGCCTCCAAGCTCGCCAAACTCGGCATCCGGCGCGACTTCGACCTGGTGTTGCACCTGCCGCTGCGCTACGAGGACGAAACACGCATTACCCCCATCGCCGCACTGGTCGATGGGGTGTTCGCGCAGGTCGAAGGTGTGGTCACGAGTGCTGAGATCGCCTATCGCCCGCGCCGGACCCTGCTGGTGCGCGTGGCTGATGCCACCGGTATCCTGGTGTTGCGCTTTCTCAATTTCTATACAAGCCAGGTCAAGGCGCTGGCCGAGGGCCGCCGCCTGCGCGTCTGCGGCGAGTCGCGCAGCGGTTTTTTCGGCGCCGAGATGATCCACCCACGCTGGCGCGAAGTGGCCGAGGGCGCGCCCTTGCCCGCGGCATTGACACCGGTCTATCCGGCAACTGCCGGGGTGGGACAGTTGACGCTGCGCAGGGTCGTCGTCGCTGCCGTCGAGCGTGCCCGTACCGCGGGGCAACTGGACGACACGGCGCCGTCGGCCGAGGGCATCGAACTCCCGGGATTCGCCGCCGCGCTCATGGCGCTGCATTTCCCGGCGCCGGGCGCGGACCTGTCGCGTGAAACGCTTCCCTGGCGGCGCATGAAGTTCGACGAACTGCTGGCCCAGCAGCTCTCGCTCAAGCGCTCCTATCGCGCCCGCCGTATCCAGGCCGCGGCCGCGCTCGCTGCGCCCGGCAACGCGGGTCTGGAAGCCCGTCTCATGGCGGCGCTGCCGTTCCGGTTGACTGCCGCGCAGGAACGCGTCGCCCGGCAGATACTCAACGATCTGACGCTGCCGCACCCGATGCGCCGACTGCTCCAGGGCGACGTCGGCAGCGGCAAGACCATCGTCGCGGCCCTGGCCGCCTGCCGCGCGATCGACTGCGGACGGCAGGCCGCCTTCATGGCGCCGACCGAAATCCTGGCCGAGCAGCACTTTCGCAAGCTCGACCACTGGCTCACGCCCTTAGGCGTCAAGATCGCGTGGCTCAGCGGCGGGCGCGACCGGCGCTCGCGCAATGCCGCGCTGGAGCAATTGGCAACGGGAGAGGCCCACCTGGCCGTGGGCACCCATGCGCTCTTCCAGGCCGGCGTGGAATTCAAGGCGCTGGGCCTTGCGATCGTCGACGAACAACACCGCTTCGGCGTCGAGCAGCGCCTGTCGCTGGCGATGAAGGGTGGGGCCGCGGGCGCGCTGGCGCCGCACCAGCTCATGATGAGCGCCACGCCGATTCCGCGCACGCTGGCCATGACCTTCTATGCCGACCTCGACGTGTCGGTCATCGACGAGTTGCCGCCGGGCCGCACCCCGGTGGCGACGCGCCTGGTTGCCGAGTCTCGGCGCGACGAGATCATCGCGCGCATCCGCGAGGCCTGCCGCGCCGGGCGCCAGGTCTACTGGGTGTGCCCGCTGATCGAGGAATCCGAGCTGC
>JAEUOR010000018.1 GCA_016790635.1 Burkholderiales bacterium | reverse complement strand
AGAGCATGAAGGACGGCAGCGACGCGGTGAGCGACTGGCCGCTGCTGAACGCGCTGCTCAACACCGCCGGTGGCGCCACTTGGGTGAGCCTGCACCACGGCGGCGGGGTCGGCATGGGCTACTCGCAGCACAGCGGCGTGGTCATCGTCTGCGACGGCACGCCCGAAGCGGCCAGGCGCATCGAACGAGTGCTCTGGAACGACCCCGGCACCGGCGTCATGCGCCACGCCGATGCCGGCTACGACATCGCGGTGCAGTGCGCGCACGAGCAGGGGTTGAACCTGCCGATGCTGGGCCGCTGATGGCCGGGACGACATTGACGCTGCGGCCCGGGCGCCTGGCGCTCGAGGAGTTGCAGGCGCTGCACGCCGGCGGCGTGCGGCTGGTGCTGGACCCGGCCGCCGTGCCTGCCATCGCCGCCAGCGCCGCGGTGGTGCAGCGCGCCGCCGCGGGCGACGCGCCCGTCTATGGCGTCAACACGGGCTTCGGCAAGCTCGCCTCCACGCGCATCAGCAGCGAGGACCTGGCCACGCTGCAGTGGAACCTCATCCGCAGCCACAGCGTGGGCGTGGGCGAGGCGCTCGCGGCGCCGGTGGTGCGGCTGATGCTGGCGCTGAAGGCCGCCAGCCTGGCGCGGGGGCACAGCGGCGTGCGGCCGGTCGTCATCGACACGCTGCTGGCCGTGCACAACGCGGGCCTGGCGCCGTACGTGCCCAGCCAGGGCAGCGTCGGCGCCAGCGGCGACCTGGCACCGCTGTCGCACATGACACTCGCGCTGATGGGCGAGGGTTTCTTCCTGCGCGCCGACGGCTCGCGCCAGCCGGCGGCCGAAGGCCTGCGTGAACATGGCATCACGCCGCTGGTGCTGGCCGCCAAGGAAGGCCTGGCGCTGATCAATGGCACGCAGACCAGCACGGCGCTGGCGCTGCACGGGCTGTTCGCCTTCGAGCCGGTGCTCGAGAGCGCGCTCGTGGTGGGCGCGCTCACGGTGGACGCGGCTCGCGGCAGCGACGGCCCCTTCGATCCGCGCATCCACGCGCTGCGCGGCCAGCCGGGGCAGATCGACGTGGCCCAGTATTACCGCGCCCTGCTGGCGGGCTCGGCCATCCGCCAGAGCCACACCGAGGGCGACGATCGCGTGCAGGACCCCTACTGCCTGCGCTGCCAGCCGCAGGTGGTCGGCGCATGCCTGGACCAGCTGCGTCACGCCGCCCTGGTGCTGCTGCGCGAAGCCAACGCGGTCACCGACAATCCGCTGGTCTTCGCCGACGCCGATGGCGAAGGCACGATGATCTCGGGCGGCAACTTCCACGCCGAACCGGTGGCCCTGGCGGCCGACGCGATGGCCTGCGCGATTGCGGAAGTCGGCGCGATCGCCGAGCGACGCATCGCCATGCTGATCGACAGCAACGTCTCGCGCCTCCCGCCTTTCCTGACCGGCGACGCGGGACTGAACAGCGGCTTCATGATCGCGCACGTCACCGCCGCGGCCTTGGCCAGCGAGAACAAGTCCCTCGCTCACCCGGCGAGCGTCGATAGCCTGCCCACCAGCGCCAACCAGGAAGACCATGTGTCGATGGCCACCTTCGCCGCGCGGCGCCTGCAGCCAATGATCGCCAACGTCGCGCACATCCTGGCCATCGAGCTCCTGGCGGCGGCCGAGGGCATCGAATTCCTGCGCCCGCTAGGAAGCAGCCAGGCACTGGAATCGGCACACGCCCTCCTGCGCGAGTCCGTGCCGCGCTTCGCGACAGACCGCTTCATCGCCCCCGACATCGAGCGTGCCGCCGCCTGCGTGCACAGCGGCGCGCTGTCCCGGGTTTTTCGTTCCCTGCCCGGCCTGCCGGCGCTGTGGATCCCAGTTTGACCGAGCGGCACGTGACCGGGAGTATCAATGCGTATCGACGTCACTGACCTGGCCCGCCCGACGGTGCGCGGCCTGCCCGCCTACAACGCCGGACTCTCGAACGCCGCGGTGCAACAGCGTTACGGCGTCGACCGCATCACCCGCCTGGGCAGCAACGAGAATCCCTACGGCGCCGGGCCGGCGGTGCACGCAGCCCTGGCTGCGCTGGCCGACGACATCTGGACCTACCCCGACGCGTCATGCACGGCCTTGAAGGCCGCGATCGCTGCGGGCACCGGCGTGGAACCCGAGCGCATCCTGGTCGGCAACGGCTCGGAAAACCTGCTCGAACTCCTGTGCCTCACCTTCCTGCAACCCGGCGACCGGGTGGTCACGCAGACCCCCAGCTTCGGACTGCACGTCATCTACCCGCAGATGATGGGGGCCAGCGTCGAGACGATCGCCTTGAACACGGAGCTGGAGTACGCCGCCGACGCGTGGGTGGCCGCCGCAGCGAGCGCGCCCAAGATGCTGATCCTGTGCAACCCCAGCAACCCGATCGGCTGCCGCTACCGCCGCGCGGACTTTGCGCGCATCGTCCAGGCGGCGAGCGCACACACGCTCCTGGTCATCGACGAGGCCTACTACGAGTACGCGCTGCACGACGCCGACTACCCCGATTCCCTGGCGCTGCTGCGCGACTGGCCAGGCGCCTGGATCGTGCTGCGCACCTTCTCCAAGGCCTGGGGACTGGCCGGGCTGCGCGTGGGGTACGGACTGGCCTCGCACGCCGCGCTGGCCGCCCTGGGTGACCGGGTGCGCACGCCGTTCAACGTCAACCAGGCGGCGCAACGCGCAGCCCTGGCCGCATGGCAGGACCCGCGGCACATGCGCGAGGCCGTGGCCGCCACGGTGCGCTCGCGCGAGCACATGGCGGCAAGCCTCAAGGCGCTGGGCGTGCCGGGACTGCGCGTCGCTCCATCGGCGGCCAATTTCCTGTGGCTGGACTTGGGCCGCGAGAACGGCGCGGTCAACGAGGCGCTGCTCGCGCGCGGCTTCATCACCAAGCCCTGGAAGGATGCCGGTTTCGAAAACTGCCTGCGCGTGTCGGTCGGCCTGCCTGACGAAAACCAGCGGTTTGTGGAGGCGCTCGACGCGATCCTGCGCGCGCGCTGAGACGAGACTGCGCCGTCCGGGATGCAGCGCCAGGTCTTCAAAGCCCCTTTTGCTTGCGCCAGACGTCGAAGGCCGCGCGCGTTTCCGCGCTCGGCGGATAGGTACCGGGCAAGGTGGCGCCGCCACTGATGCGTTCCAGCAGGAACAGTTCCATGACTTCCTGCTCGGCCGCGTCCCTGGCAACCTCGTCAGCCATGTGCGCCGGGATGATCGCCACCCCCTCCGCGTCGCCGACCACGATGTCGCCGGGATAGACGGCGACGCCGCCGCAGCCGATCGGCACGTTCTGCTCCAGGGCGTGATGGCAGACCAGGTTGAGCGGCGCGCTGGCGCCCGCCACATAGACCGGGAAATCCATGGCGCCGATCTCCACGCTGTCGCGGATCGCACCGTCGGAAACCAGCCCGGCGCCGCCGCGGATCATGAGGCGCGTGGTGAGGATCTGCCCACCGGAAGCGGCACGGGTTTCGCCACGGCAATCGATCACCAGCACGTGGCCAGGGGGTACCGATTCGATCGCCTTGCGCTGCGGATGCATTGGATCGTCGAACACGGAGAGCTGATCCAAGTCTTCGCGCGCCGGGATGTTGCGCAACGTGAACGCCGGGCCGACCATGTTGCCGGTCGACGGCCGCGTCAAGCGCGCGACACCCTGGATGTAGGCGTTGCGCAAGCCGCGCTTGAATAGCTGCGTCGTGATGGTGGCGACGCTGGTCTTCTTGAGGAGATCCAAGGTATCAGGATTCATGGATGTCTTTGCACGACGAGACGGAAGAGGAGCGCGGTGGACAGTGCGCAATAAGGCGCAGCGGCTTGCTCGACAACTTCATCCGCACGCGGCGGCGGATGCCCGCGCCGCGCAATGTCGTTCAGTCGATCTTCAGGTTGTTGTCGCGGATCACCTTGGCCCAGCGTTCGCGCTCGCCGCGCAGCCATTTGTCGAACTCATCGGGGGAATTGGCGATCGGCTCGGCACCCATGCCGGCGATCCTGCCCTGCATGTCCGGTGCAGCCAGGACCTTGACGAGGTCGGCGTGCAGGCGCTGCACCACATCCCTGGGCGTGCCGCCGGTGGTGAAGATCCCCTGCCAGCTGCCGGCGACGAAACCGGGAACCGTCTCCCCGAGGATCGGCGTATCCGGATAAGCCGGGTCGCGTTTCGGTGCTGCGATCGCCAGCAGGCGCACGCTGCCGTTTTTCACGTGCGGTGCGGTGGCGAGCATGCTGTTGAAAAGCGCATCGGCGTGGCCGCCGGCCACATCCACAATTGCCTGCGCGCCGCCCTTGCTCGGCACGAAGACCCAGTCCAGGCCGACCGCCTTGGAGAACTGCAGGCTGGCCAAGTGCGGGTTGCTGCCGATGCCGGCGGTGGCGACATTGAGCTTGCCGGGATTGGCCTTGGAGTACGCCAGCAATTCGGCCAGCGACTTCGCCGGGTGCTTGGGCGAAACCACCACCATGTACGGAGAAAAGCTGATGATGGTGACGGTCTGCAGATCCTTGTGCAGGTCGAACGAAAGATTCTTGGCGAGAGTGGGAAGGATCGCCATGGTGCCGAGGTCTGTGACGATGAGGGTGTGCCCGTCGGGCGCGGCCTTGGCAACGGCGTCCGCCCCGATCGCGCCACTGGCGCCCGGCCTGTTCTCCACCAACGGGGCCTGTCCCCAGGCGTCCTTCAGGTTCGCGCTGATGAGGCGCGCGAGGATGTCCGACGAGCCGCCGGGCACGAACGGAACGACGATGCGTGTGGGTTTGGAAGGAAACTTCTGTGCCTGGGCTCCTGCCACAAGCGGCAGGCCCATCCCCAGTACGAGCAGTGCGAGCAGTCTTTTCATCGTGGTCCCCTTTTTTGTTCGGCAAGTCTTCGGCGAACGATTGTAGCTGGCGAGCTTGAGCGAGGGCAGTGCCGCGCGTGGCGTGCGCGTCGAAGCGGCATGCCCCGGGCTTGGTTCACACTGAGGTGATCAGCCCGACCGCCGCCGGCAGGGGCAACGCCTTACTCGATGACCTCATCGGCGCGCAGCAGCACCGCCTGCGACAGCGTCAGTCCGAGTTGCCTTGCCACGCGGCGATTGACGATCAGGCGGAATTCGCGCGGCTCCTCGATCGCCATCGCGGCGGGCTTTTCGCCCTTCAAGATGCGCGCCACGTAGCGCGCGGCGCGGCGGAAGATGTCCTCCGTGTCGGGGCCATAGACCGCCAGCGCCGAGCCGGCCAGTTGCGGCACGTCGTGCATGAAGGGCAGGCGATGTTTCGCGGCAACTTCGGACATCTTCTCGGTGAGATCCTGGTCACTGGTCATCGGCGCGGTGATGAGGGCCTGTATCCGATTCGCAAGCGCCCTCTTCATCGCCGCCTCGAGATCGAGGTTCTCGAAAGCCACCGGAATTCGCTCCAGGGAAAGCCCCAGACGCACGGCCGCCTTTTCCATCAATTCGACTTCCTCTGTGCAGGAGCGCAGGAGGTCGGGGTCGATCAGGGTACCGAGGCGTTTCATTCCCGGCACCATCTCGGCCAGCAATTGCATGCGCTTGCCGATCAGTTCTGCGTTGGCCGTCGTGACCCCCGTGATGTGCTTGCCCGGGCGCGCCAGCGACACCGCATAGTCGACCAGCACCGGATCGGTGACCGTGGCAATCACCGTGGGAATCGCGCGACTGGCATACCAGGCGGCGTCGGCCATCGGCTTGGCCGGCGCGAAGATCACGTCGACCTTTTGCGCCACCAGTTCGCGCGCCAGGGCACGCAGCTTGCGCAGGTCGTGCTCCGCGGCACGACGCACGATCTCCACGTTGCGGCCTTCCTCGTAACCTGCCTCGCGCAGGCCCTTGAGGAATCCGCGTTTGGTGACCTCGGCATACTGGCCTGCGGAGCTCAGTTGCAGCCAGCCGACCTTGGGGATTGCCTGCGCGCTGGCGCTGCGTGAGGGTATGGCAAGTCCCGCGGCGACGGCCGCGAGAAAGGTTCTGCGCTGCGTCATGGTCGCACCCTTTCGAATCACCAGGACGCGCCCCGCCCTTCTTGGCCGCGCAGTCTCCGGCCCCCTTGCGGGGTCGTCAGTTCGAGCCATTCACCAACGCCTCTTTCTACCACCGTTGGGCGTGCTGCATCAAACCGCGTTCGCACCTGCAACGCGATTGCGGCAGCGGCGAAGTTGGATGATTGCCGTCCGCGGGGCCCAGACAAGACTTTCGGCGATCCCGCCCGCTGCGCAAAGGTCATTAATATCGGCCCCCCGCGACTTCACCTGCAGCAACACCTGCCATGCTCACTTCCCGCATCATCCTCATCACCGGCGCGGCCGGTGGCATCGGCCGCGCCACCGCGCTGGCTGTAGCGCGCGCCGGCGGCGCGGTCTTCGCGACCGACCAGAGCGGCGCGGGCGCCGAAGCCACGGCCGCTGCGGTGCGCAAGGAAGGCGCTCGCGCCGCCGCGCACACCTGCAATGTGGCCGACGAGAAAAGCGTGCAGGCCATGGTGGCTGCCGCCGTCGAGGAATTCGGCCGGATTGACGGAGCGTTCAACAACGCCGGCATCGAAGGCGCGCCCGACGCCGCGGCGACGCTCGCGGAGGCCGACTTCGATCGCGTCATGGCGGTCAACGTCAAGGGGGTGTGGCTGTCGATGAAGCACGAACTCGCGCACATGCTGCCGCGCGGCCAGGGGGTCATCGTCAATACCGCTTCCATCGCCGGGCTGGTGGGCACCACGGGCTACGCCGCCTACAACGCGTCCAAGCATGCGGTGACCGGCCTGACCAAGAGCGCCGCGATCAGCTATGCCGCACGCGGGGTACGCGTCAACGCGGTGTGCCCCGGGTTCATCGACACGGAGATGACAGGACGGATCTTCGCCGACCAGGCCGAACGCAAAGCGGGGCTGCTGACGCGCATCGCGCAGGGGCGCTTCGGCGCGGCCGAGGAGATTGCGAACGCGGTGGTGTGGATGCTCTCCGACGCCGCGCGCTACATGAACGGCCACCTGCTGACAGTCGACGGCGGTTACGTCGCGATGTAGCCTCTGCCGCCGGGGCCGGCGCCTGCGGTCAGAAAAACGCCAGTGTCCTGACTTCGATGCTCTGCCGCGGCGCGGCACCCGCGAGCGTGTCCGGATCATCGAACGAGGTATGCGGCGTGAAGCGCGCGCGGCCGTCCGTGAGCGACTCGTAGACCTTGAAGACGATCGCCTCGTCGCGGCGCTGGCGCGGGAAATACCACCAGCGATGGGCCGGGTTGTAGGCCAGGCGATAGGTCTGGCCGACACGATCGGGATAACGCCGTTCGGCCACCAGCAGGTCTCGGGCGGCCACGCTGGCCGCATCGGCGAAGGCCAGCGGATTGGCCTCGATCACCGGCTGGATCGGGCGCCACACCTGGATGATCGCGAAGCGCCGCGCGAGGTATGCCGGGGCACCCGCGCCCATGACATCGCGTACCCGCTGCGGTCCGGACCACTCGGTGTAGTCGTTGTGCGCGCCGCGGATCACCTCGCGCAGGCGCTTTTCCTGACGCTCCGCTTCGTCGCCCGAACGCAGGGTGTGGTCGAACACCACCACGTGCGCTGCGCCAGAGACCTCTTTGACCAGCCGGACGATTTCCGGGTAGTACACCGCCGTAAGCTCTGCCGGATCAAAGAAGTTGCCGACCGCGGTGGCATGCGGCACGAGGACGAAACCCGAGGCGTCCAGCGAGAGGTCAGCGCGCTCGCGCGCGTTGCCCATCGCCATGTCGCGCTCCTCAAGCAGACCCGTGTTGCGTCGCTCGATGTTGCCGGCACCGAAGGTTTCGTTGACCAGGGGCTTGCCGGTGTCGACCGTGTAGGTGATACGAACGGATTTGTCGGTGTTTGCCTGCATGGGCGTCTCGCGCAATGTTGGTGCATGATACCGGTGACCGGCCCGCAGCCGGCACAGTCATTGCCCAGGATTCGCAACCAGAGAGAGGAGTCGCACGAATGGTTCATGTCATTGCAATCATCACGACCAAGCCGGGCCAGCGCGATACGGTGCTGGCCCACTTTCGCGCCAACACGCCGGCGGTCCGGGCCGAAGACGGATGCATCGAGTACGGCGCCGCCGTGGACATCGACCATCCGCCGGCATTCCAGACGCCCTGGGGCGGCGATACCTTCGTGGTCATTGAAAAGTGGGCCAGCATGGACGCCTTGAAGGCGCATGCCGCGGCCCCGCACATGGCCGCCTACGCCGCCAAGACCCGCGAGCTGGTAGCCAACCGCGCGATCCACGTCATGCAGGACGCGTGATCGGTTGCCTGGGTTGCGCGCCGCACCCCAAGCTCGATTACCATTCCGCCTTGCCGCCTATGCCCTTTGCAGACGGGGCCCCACTTCTAAAGGAGACTTTGCCATGGGATCCACCATCACCTTCTCGCGCCCGGACGGGCAAAAAGTCCAGGGTTATCTGGCTGAACCGGCGGTAGTTGCCGGCGCACCGGCAGTCGTGGTCATCCAGGAATGGTGGGGCATGAACGACCAGATCCGCGGCGTGGCCGACCGGGTCGCGCAAGCGGGCTATTTCGCGCTGGTGCCGGACCTGTACCGCGGCAAATCGACCGTCGAGGCAGAGGAAGCGCATCACCTGATGTCCGCGCTCAACTTCGGCGACGCGGCTTCGCAGGACATTCGCGGCGCCGTGCAGTACCTGAAGGGACGCAGCAGCAAGGTGGGGGTCACCGGTTTCTGCATGGGCGGCGCGCTGACCGTGCTGGCGCTGACCATGGTGCCCGAAGCCGACGCCGGTGTGCCCTGGTACGGCCTGCCGCCACTGGAATTCGTTGACGCGAGCAAGATCAAGGCCCCGATGATGGCGCACTGGGCCACCCAGGACGGCGCGTTTCCGATCGACAGCGTGGCCCCGCTGGAAGAAAAGCTCTCCGCCGCGGGCGTCCGCTACGAGGGGCATCGCTATCTCGCCCAGCACGGGTTTGCCAACGAAACCGCCATGGGTCCGAACCGACTGCCAATCACGCAGTACGACCCGGCCTGGGCGCAGATCGCCTGGGACCGCACGTTCCGCTTTTTCGGCAAGCACCTGGGCTGAGTGAAGCGCGGCGTCACGCCGCGCCATCCGCCAGTGACCCATGCAGCAGGCGGTGGAACAGCCATTCGCCCGCCTCGCGCCGCACCGACAGCCGGCCGGCCTCGTAGGCCCGTGACCTGAGCCCGCGCTGGACCGAGGCACAGATCGCAACGTCCTCGTCCTGGATGCGCTCGCTGACCGCGATGCTCTCCAGGTTGCGGGCGTGCGCGGCCGGCGAGGTATCGGTAAACCAGTAGTCGAAAATCACCTCGGTGCGCTCCGGCCCCAGCGGGATGACCAGATTGGTGTCGAGCACGCCTTCGTAGGCGTTGATCATGAAGTTCGGATACAGCCACCAGTAGCGCGCACGGTCGCCGCGGCGCACGGCGGCGGTCCCGACGTCGCCATCGTTCGACAGCGGACTCGATTGCTCGCACCAGCGTTCGCCGATCTCGATCGCGTAGGCCGTGTTGTCGATGACGCTCGACAGCCCTTTGTGCAAATGCGGGACGTGGTAGCCGCCGTCCAGGTAGTTGTCGACATAGACCTTCCAGTTGCAATCCAGCGTGTAGCGCCGGCGCTCGAACCATCGCAGGCCGCCGAGATCCAATGCCGCGACGCGCGTCGCGAAGTCGGCGCCGATGCATTCCGTGAGCGACGGACCGCCCGGCATGATGCGGACGAACACCCACTGCTCCCACGTCGCGCACTCGATCGGCACCAGGCCGTTGTCGCGCTTGTCGAACCCGGCGACGCCGGCGAACTCGGGCACGCCAAATAGCGCCCCCTCGAGCGTGTACGACCAACCGTGGTACGGGCAGCGCAGCAGCCTGGCAGTGCCCTCGCGCGCGGTCAGCACCGCGGCGGCGTGGTGGCGGCAGACGTTGAAAAAGCCGCGCAGCACGCCGTCGCCCCCACGCACCACCGCCACCGGCTCACCGCCGATTTCTGCTGTGAGGTACTGACCCGGATCACGCACCTGGCCCGTGTGGCCGACCATCTGCCAGGTCTTCGCGAATACGGCGCGGCGCTCCAGGTCGTGCATGCGGGCATCCGTGTACCACGCCGCCGGAATCGTGCGTGCCCGCTCGAGGGGAGCGCCTGCGTCGTAGGCGGCGATGAGGTCGGTCACGGTCGAAGGCATGCCGGGCGTCATGAGGTCAAGCAGAACAGGGTAGCGATCCAAATACCTCCACCATGCTACCTCACGCAATGCGACGCAGATGCTGCGTCGGCGTTGCACCCCTCGTCAAGCCCGTCGAGGCGCGCAGCGCGAAGCGTCACGCGCGGTCCGCGCGCGGCATGCTCAAGGTTTCAAGTCCATCTCGAAATGGATGTAGTCGCCGCGATAGGTGACTTCGCCCACATACAGCACCGTGCCGTCAGCGGCAGCGCAAACCCGGCGCACTTCCGCGACCGGGGCGTTGACGCCGATGCCCAGATGCCGCGCGACTTCGACATCGGCGCCGGCGATCGCCAAGGTCTGGCGCGCCCGGGCGATCTTGACGGCCGGCAGGTCCAGCAGGACCGGCACGACGGTTTCGCGGCGAAAGCGCCGCGGCGCCAGGCGGAACACCGCCTCGTCGAGGTAGATCGAGATCACGCAGTAGGCTTCGTCGTTGCGCGAATGCACGCGCCGCATGAAGTGATAGCGGCGCGCCGCCTTGCCATCGGCCGGATGCAGTACCGGCATCGCCGCCGCTTCATCGATCAGCGTCAGCTTGGGCTTGTCGTCGCGGTAAACGTCAGCCAGGTCCTTGAGCGAGGTTTCCAGGCGCAGCCAGCGGTCCTGCGCCGGCTGCCCCGTGACGAAGGTGCCACGGCCTTGTTGCGGCGAGACCAGGCCTTCGCGCGCCAGCAAGTCCACCGCCTGCCGTACGGTGACACGCGCAACCCCGAATTCGGCGACCAGTTCCTCCAGCGTCGGCAGCCTTTGGCCGACCGCCCACACGCCGCGGCCGATGCGCTGGCGCAGCAGATCGGCCAATTGCGCATAACGGGGAACGGGACTGTCTCGGAACAGGGTGGGGGTGCCAGCGCGCACCGTGCGCCTCACTTGTGCCAATGGTTCTAATCATAGTACCATTTGGCAGGGCTCGATATCCGCTTCGACGCCCGCTTCAATCCCGCTCACCCCCGAGCCACCCGACCCTTGCGCCGCACTGCCCTCCTTCTCTCGCCCTGGCTGCTGCTGGTCCTGCTTTGGTACGCGGTCGCGTATTCCGGGCTGGTCAACGCCTCGCTGATGCCGACACCGCACCAGGTGGCAGCACGCTTCTGGGAGCTGCTGGCCGGCGGCCGCCTGCCGCGCGACATCTGGATGTCGACGCAGCGGGTGTTCCTCGGCGTCACTCTGGGCATCCTGGTGGCGGTGCCGGTCGGCTTTTTGCTGGGTTGGTACCGCGACGTGCGCACCTTCGTCGACCCGCTGATCAATTTCTTCCGCGCACTGCCGCCGATCGCGCTGATTCCGCTCGTGGTGGTGTACTTCGGCATCGGCGAACCGGCCAAGGTCATCATCCTTTTCTACGCGGCATTTTTCGCCGGCGTGATCGTGATGTACGAAGGCATCGCGCAGATCAGCCCGATCTTCGTGCGCGTCGCACGCACCCTCGGTGCGACCGACCTGGAGATCTTCCGCAAGGTGATCGTGCCGCTCGCGGTGCCGCACATCCTCACGGCGCTGCGTGTCGCGCTGGGCGTGGCCTGGGCCACCCTGGTGGCCTCCGAGCTGGTCGCGGCGCAGCAGGGTCTGGGGGCGCTGATCCAGAACGCCGGCTCCTTTTTCCAGCTCGACATCATCTATGTCGGCATCGTCTGCATCGGCTTCATCGCGCTGTCGATGGACCTGGCCCTGCGGGCCGTCAGCCGGCGCATGGTCGCCTGGCAGGACCGGATCGGCACATGAGCACGCCATCCCCCGCGGCCGCGCCGCGCATCCTGTTCGACCGGGTGTCGGTCAGTTTCGACACCGCGCAGGGGCCACTCCAGGTCGTCGAGGACGTGTCCTTCACGGTCGCGGACCGCGAGTTCGTCTCGATCATCGGCCCCTCCGGCTGCGGCAAGACGACCATGATGAACATCGTCGCCGGATTCGTCGCGCCGTCGGGCGGCAGCGTGTTGCTGGACGGCAAGCCGGTCGGCGGCCCGGGACCGGAGCGCGGCGTGATCTTCCAGGAGTACGGGGTGTTCCCCTGGCTCACGGTCGAACAGAACATCGGCTTCGGCCTCAATCTCGCGGCCAGCAAGGTGGGCGCAGCGGAAAAAGCCGACATCGTGCGGCGCTACATGTCCCTGATGGGGCTGGCGGATTTTGCCAAGGCCTATCCCAAGACCCTCTCCGGAGGCATGCGCCAGCGTCTCGCGATAGCGCGGGCCTACGCGGTCCGGCCGCAGTTCCTGCTGATGGACGAGCCCTTCGGCGCGCTCGACGCGCAAACACGCTCGAACATGCAGGACCTCCTGCTCGAGGTGCTGGCGGCCGAGGGCAAGACGGTGATGCTGATCACCCACTCGGTCGAAGAAGCGATCTACCTCTCCTCGAAAATCATCGTTGTGACGGCACGGCCTTCGCGCATCCGCGAAGTGATCGAGGTGCCGTTTCCCTACCCGCGCGGCGAGCGGCTGCACGAAGACCCGGCTTTCGGGCAGTTGCGCTCGCGCATTCGCGACCTGGTCATGAAGGAGTACGCAGCACAGCAGCAGCAGTCACGTTCCATCCCCACTCGCAACCTTGCTTGAACCACAGGAGACCATGCCATGACAAGCACGAAAAACCCCAGTCCCGGCTCCACCCGCCGCCGCTTCCTCCAGTCGGCCGGCGCCACCGCGATGGCGCTGGGCGGATTTCCGGCCATCGCCCAGCAGCGCACCAAGTTGCGCGTCGGCTTCGTCAATACGCTGGCCGTCAACGGCCAGATCTGGACCGGCGTGCATCGCGGCCATTGGGCCCGCGAGAACCTGGAACTCGAGACCACGCAGTTCAACACCGGCCTGGAGCTCTTCAACGCGATGATCGGCGGCAGCCTCGACATGCTCTCGACCGGCGCGGTGCTCTCGAACTTTCCGGCGCGCGGCCAGGGCAAGGTTTTCCTGCTCAACAACGTCGAGTTCGCCACGGCGCAGCTGTGGGTACGTGAAGACCAGGGTGTCAAGAGCTGGGCGGACCTCAAGGGCAAGAAGATTTCCACCACCGCCGGCACCACCGCCCACGTGTTTCTGGACACCGCGCTGCGCGCCAACAGCATCGACCCGGCCAAGGACATCGAGCTGGTGAACCAGGGCATGCCGACGGCGGTGGCATCCTTCATCTCCGGCGCGGTGCCGGCGGTGGCGCTGTGGGTGCCCTTCAACATCACCGTGCGCGACAAGGTACCGGGCGCGAAGATGCTGGTTGATGCGTCGGCCTACTTTCCCAAGGCGGCGATCGTCGGCGGCTGGGCCGCGCGGACCGACTACTACGAGAAGAACCGCGATACGTGCGCGCGCGTGGTGCGCGCCTGGGCGGCTTCGAACGACGACCTGATCAGAAATTCCGCCGAGATCCTGCCGGTGATCCAGAAAAACAACTATGCCCAGGTGCCGTTGGCCGACCTGCAGGAGCAGTTCAAGGCATCGCGCTACTACTCGGCGGCCGACTGGCGCAAGCTCTACGCCGACGGTACCGCGGCGCGCTGGCAGCAGCAGGTGACGGACTTTTTCGTGCGCTTCGGCAACATCCAGAACCCGGTGCCGGCGTCGACCTACTTCGACGCCAAGCTCTTCCTGGACACCGTGAAGGCGTGAGCCCCGCGGTCGACTACATCATCGTCGGGGCCGGCTCGGCCGGCTGCCTCTTGGCCAACCGGCTCACCGCGGCCGGCCACCGCGTACTGCTGCTGGAGGCCGGCGGGCCGGACCGCAGTTTCTGGATCCATCTGCCGGTCGGTTACTTCAAGACCATGGTGGATACGCGTGTGACCCGCCAGTTCGACACCGAGCCGGAAGAACCCACCGGCAAACGCAACATCGTCTGGCCGCGCGGGCGGGTACTCGGCGGCTCGTCCTCGATCAACGGCCTGATCTACATTCGCGGCCAGAAGGCGGACTACCGCGACTGGGTCGACGCGGGTGCGGCCGGATGGGATTACGACGCCGTCCTGCCCTACTTCAAGCGCTCGGAAAATTACGCCGGCGGCGAGAGCGCATACCATGGCGCGACCGGCGAACTGGGTGTCTCGGACCTGCGCAACGACCATCCGTACTGTGCGAAGTGGCTTACGGCCGGTCAACAATTCGGATTGCCGCTCAATCCGGACTTCAATGCAGCCACCGACTATGGCGTCGGCGCCTATCAACTCACCATCAGGGACGGCTGGCGTACCTCGGCTGCCCGCTGCTTCCTGCGACCCGCACGCGCGCGGCCGAATCTCCGCCTGGCGATGCGGGCCCAGGTGTCGCGTGTGCTATTCGAAGGCACGACGGCCACCGGGGTCGAATGGATCGCCGACGGACAACGCCAGCAGGCACGCGCCGAGCGCGAGGTGATACTCGCGGCGGGCGCCCTGCAGTCACCGCAGATCCTGCAGCTCTCCGGCGTCGGGCCGCCCGACCTGTTGCGACAGCACGGCATCGCGGTGGTCGCCGACGCGCCCGAGGTGGGCGAGAACCTGCAGGACCACTACCAGGCGCGCGTGATCGTCAGGCTCAGGAAAAGAATGTCCCTGAACGACCAGGTGCGCAACCCGCTTGAACTCGCGAAGATGGGCGCCCAATGGCTGTTCGGCAATCGCGGCCCGCTCACGGTCGGCGCCGGACAGGTGGGCGGTTTTGCGCGCACGCACGAGGCACGCGATGACCGCGCGAACATCCAGTTCAATGTCATGCCGCTCTCGGTCGACAAGCCGGGCGATCCGCTGCACGCGTATTCCGGCTTCAGCGCCTCGGTATGCCAATGCCGGCCGGAGTCGCGCGGGCGCTTGATGATCCGCTCGGCCGACCCGTTCGCGCAGGCGCGCATCGAGCCGCGCTACTTTTCCGCGCCGCATGACCGCGAGGTCATCGTCTCGGGGCTGCAGATGCTGCGCGATATCTATCGCCAGCCCGCATTTCGCGACTTGTGGGAAGTCGAAACCCTGCCGGGCCCCGAGCGGCCCGACCGCGCCGGGCTGTGGGAATTCGCGCGCAACAAGGGCGGCACCGTGTTCCACCCCACCAGCACCTGCCGAATGGGTAGCGATGCGCGCGCGGTGGTCGATGCGCAATTGCGCGTGAACGGCGTCAGCCGCCTGCGCGTGATCGACGCTTCGGTGATGCCCAGGGTGACCTCGGCCAACACCAATGCGCCGACCTACATGATCGCCGAGAAGGGGGCGGCGCTGGTGCTCGGCGCTTGAGAAGGCGCGCTAGAGCCCGGCAGAGACCGGTTGGCGGAGACGCACGTCAGCGCGACGCACGCGTGTCATGCCCTGCGCGTTTGGGGCTGCCGCGCAAGGATTTTCCCGCGTTGGAGAAGCCGCCTGGCTTGAAACCACGAAACGGTTGCGCGGCATTGGCCGTGGTGCCACCGCCGCCGGCACCCATGCGTGCATGTCCCCCCGGCCTGGCGCCGCGGCGCGCCGGATGCGGCCGCCTCGGTTCGCTGACCGTGGGTTCCAACCCGGCGATCGCGTCGATCCGCGCGCGTTGTCCGGTGAAACGCTCGATGGAACGCAGCAAACCGCGTTCTCCCGGATTGATGAGCGTGACCGCGAAGCCGGTGCGACCAGCGCGACCGGTGCGACCGATGCGGTGCACGTAGTCTTCGGCCTGGCGCGGCGCGTCGAAATTGATCACATGGCTGATGCCGGCCACGTCGATGCCGCGCGCGGCCACGTCGGTGGCGACCAGCACGCGGGTGCGGCCGTCGCGCAGCCCCTTGAGCGTGCGATTGCGTTGGCCCTGGTTCATGTCGCCATGCAGCGCCTGCGCCGAGAAACCCTGCTCGCGCAAGAGGCCGGAGAGATCGTCGGCGCTGCGTTTGGTCGCGGTGAACACCAGCGCTTGCTGGATATCGGTGTCGCGCAGTAGTGCGTCGAGCAGCTTGTTCTTGTGCGTCATGTTGTCGGAGAACATGAAGCGCTCTTCGATGTGGGCACGGCGCTCCGCAGTGGCGGCGATTTGGACGCGCCTGGGCTCGCGCGTGATCTTCTTCGCCATCGCGCCGACCACGCCGTCGAGCGTGGCCGAGAAGAGCAAGGTCTGGCGCGAGACCGGCGTCTTGGCGACGATGGCCTCGATGTCGTCGATGAAACCCATGTCGAGCATGCGATCGGCCTCGTCCAGGATCAGCACCTCGAGACGGCGAAAATCGATGCGGCCGCGCTCCATGTGATCCATCAGGCGTCCAGGGGTGGCGACTACCACGTCAACCGGTCCTTGGAGTGCTTTCAACTGCACCGGATAGGGCATGCCGCCAACCAGGCAGGCAATGCGCAAACGCTTCAATTTGTGACCGTAGCTGAACGAGGCCTTGTCGACCTGCAACGCGAGTTCGCGCGTCGGCGTAAGCACCAGGATGCGCGGGCCGTTGCCCTTGACCGGCGACTCGACGGTCAGGCGGTTCAGGCTCGGCAACATGAAGGCGGCGGTCTTGCCGCTGCCGGTGTGGGAGGAGACCAGCAGGTCGCCGCCGGCAAGCGCTGCCGGAATCGCCTGGCGCTGCACCGGCGTCGGCTCGGTGTAGGCGGATTTTTTCAGCGAATTGAGAATCACCGGATGCAAACCGAGATCATCAAAACCCGAATTCGTATTGGTATTCGTATTCAACATGCTTAAAACCCTTTCGCGGCCATGCCACTTGGCGGGCATGTCCAAACCACGCCCTCGCGTAGCGAGGCGCGTGAAACAAAGCCGCTAACTGAGCTTCACGCCCGCGAGGCGGGGCAAAGCGATGACGCGGCGGACATCGGAACTCGGCACCAAACCTGTAGCCGAAATGCCGGTCCGCATGAATGCGCGCGGGAGCGTAACGAAGAGGGTCGGAGACGAAAGGGACCTGGCAGCTCGTCCCTGGAGGTGATCAAAAAGACGCTCAAGTCCTTGAATCACCTTCAAAAAATGCGTCTTTGTTGCGACGCACAACCAAGACTTTACGCGAATTCCACGAGGAAAGCGAGGCCTTTTTTGCGCATCCCCAAAAATGGGCGGCTTGCAGACCAAGCAGATTCATCGCACACCCGGGCGCCTTCCACGGGCGTGCAAATCGAATGCGCTCAGCCGTCCGGCGTGGCCCCCGACGCCAGCACGATCGGCCGCCAGGTCTCGGCATCGCTGCGCACGAAGCGCTGCATGTCATCCAAAAAGCGGCTGCCGGCCGTGGACGCTGCGCCGCGGTAGCGTTCCTGCAGGTTGGGCAGCGCCATCGCGTCGCGCAATGCCGCGGCCAGGCGTTCGAGCACAGGGCGCGGCGTGCCGGCCGGCGCGGCCAGGCCGGCCCAGCCCTCCACCACACCGTCCTTCACCCCCTGCTCGACGAAGGTCGCCAATTCCGGCAGCGCCGCACTGCGCGAGGCACTGGTGACACCCAGGCCCTTGAGGGCTCCGGTCTTGAGATGCGGCACGGCTGCCGCCAGGCCGTCGAGCACGAGCGGCACCTGGCCGCCGATCACGTCGAGAACGGCCTGGGCCCCGCCCCGATATGGCACATGCGTGATCTGGATGCCTTCGGCCCGAGCCAGTCGCATCATCACCAGGTGGGGGATCGAGCCGACCCCAGAAGTGGCATAGGCCAGGCCTGGGTTGCGCCGGGCGTGCGCGATGAACTCGGCCACGGTGCCGAAAGGCGCGCTCCGGTTGGCCATGAGGGCATAGGGCGTGCGCAGAATGTCGCCGATGTGGGCGAAGCTCTTGTCCGGATCCCAGTCGATGCGACTCCGGTACAAGGTGCTGCCCACGGAGAACGCGCTGATCACCGAGACCAGCAAGGTGTAACCGTCCGACGGCGCCTTGGCGACCAACCCGGTGCCGAGCGTCGAGCCGGCCCCGGGCCTGTTCTCCACAACTATCGTCTGGTTCAGTCGCTGCCGCATCTCGTCGGCGATCAAGCGGGCGATCACGTCGGTTGATCCACCAGGTGCAAACGGCACGATGATGCGGATCGGCCGCTCCGTCGGCCATGCGGACGACTGCGCATGCGCGCCGGGGATCGCGAGGGCGGCCCCCGCAAGCAGGAACTGACGGCGGCGAAGTTCGAGGGTCATGATCGTTCCTTGGAAAAGTCAGTGTGGGCGCCATGCGCCTAGGGCAACTGCAGCGGCCCCTGCTTGAGCGCGACCGGTTCGCGGCCGTGGCGCATCCACTTCGCCTGATGAGCGCCACCCAGCACGATCGCGTCGCGCGACACGCGCAGCCAGTCGCCCTCGGGCAGCGCCAGCACTCCGACCTCCGGGTTCACCTTCAGGAACTCGGCCAGGCGCTCATCGCGCGTCTCGCCGCGATGCCCGGACGGGTGCGCGTTCGTGTAATGCGGGTTCAGCTGAAACGACACGAGACCAAGTGCGTCGAAGCCGCCCGGGTCGATGATCGGCATGTCGTTGGTCGTGCGGATCGTCGGGCAGGCGAGGTTGGCGCCGGCGCTCCAGCCGACAAAGCGCAGCCCGGCACGCTCGCGCGAGCGCAATGCCTCGAGGACGCCGGTGCGGCGGCAATGATGCAGCAGTGCAAACGTGTTGCCGCCGCCCGCCAGCACCAGCGGCGCCTCGGCCGCCGCCCGCGCCGGATCGGCCGCGCGATGTAGCGAATGCACGCGCAGCCCGATCGGCGCGAGCGCGTCGGCGACCAGCGCCTCGTAGGCATCCCAGGTGCGCGTGACGCCGGCATAAGGCAGGAACAAGCCCTCGCCGATGCCGGCCGCGATCTCGGCGATCGCGGAGCGCGCATGGGTGAGATACCCTGCGTCGCTCATCGAGTTGCTGAGGAGGAGGAGTTCCACGCTTGCGCCGCCCCAGGGCTCCGGGTTGGGTCGGTCCGTCCTTCAACGACTCAATCGGCCAGCCCGTTGAGTATGAACATGGTTTCCAGGAGCGGCGAAGGCTTGCCGCCCAGGGCCGAGAACCAACGCGAAAAGAGCTCAGGCAGTTGCGGCGAGCGGTAGGTCTGCGCCAGCGCGCGGGTCACGCTGACGCGAAAGTCCACCTGGCCGCGCCGGAACATGAGCCCGTAAGGCTCGTAGGTGAACTGTTCGGCCGGCATGCGCAATGCGTTGCCGCCGCCGGTCGCCAGTGCCAGGCCAATGAGTACAGACTGATCAGCGGCATAGGCGTCCACCTTGCCCGCCATCAGCGCAGCGATGCCGTCGACATGGTCGCGGACGACCACGACGCGGCCATCGATCTTGCGCCGCTCGAAACCGACCTTCAACGCGTTCTCGGTAGTGGTGCCGCCGGCCACGGCGACGGACTTGCCGGACAGGTCGAGCACGCTCTTGATGCTGCTTTCGTTCTTGACCAGGATGTTGGCGCCGTCGACGAAGATCATCGGGCTGAAATCGACTTCCTTTTGCCGCCCCAGCGTGTTGGTGGTGACCCCGCATTCGATGTCGATCTTGCCGCTCCTGACCGCGGAAAAGCGGGTTTTGGCATCGACCGCCACCCACTTGATTCTCAGGTCCTTGAGCCCGAGATCGCGCCGCACCGTGTCGGCCACCGCCGTGCACAGATCGATCGAATAGCCCTTGACCACGCCCGCGTCGACGTAGGAAAACGGCACGGCGGCATCGCGATGGCCCATCACGATGGTGCCGGTTTTCTTGATGCGCGTCATCGTGGCGTCGAGCGCGTGGGCGGCAGAGGTCGTCATGAGGGCGATGCCGAGCGTCGCCAGCAGGGAGAAAGTCGTCGTGGGTGTTTTCATGAGGCCGATTGCGCGCCGATTGGCGCAAGTGAAATTCGACCGTCATTTTGCCTGACGAGCGTCCCGTTCGCAGACATGCGACTCACCGGTCCCGCTGATTGGTCACTGCGCCCGGGTTCGGAAGCCGGTGAACTCGATCGGATGCAGCCGGCGGGACTCTGCCCCCTCAAGAGCATCGCCCAAGATTCAGCCGTCCTTCCTCCACGACATGCGACGCAGCAAGCCGTCTTTGCGAACAAACTGATGGTAGAGCGCAGCAGCAATATGCAGAACGATGAGCGCGATCAATGCTTTGGCAATGTAGCCATGCGCTTGCCTTGGGGCAAGATGCTCAAAGCTGCCGGGCAGCGCGGCAGACAGCTTGAACACGGCGGCGGGCAGGTTGGCTTGTATCGCCATCGCGATCCCGCTACCCGCCATAGCAAAGACCAACAGATACAGTAGGACGTGCGTCAGGCGCCCGAGCCGATCGAGTAAGGGGTTGCCCGTACTGGCAGGCGCAGGTTTTGCAGTATTGAGTCGCACAAGCAGACGCACCACCGTCAACAGCAAGATGAGCGAGCCGGCAATCATGTGTGCACGCAACGCGAAAATCTTGTCAGGCGAAGAATTGGGGATCGACACAAGCTGCGTGCTGCCCATGATCAGCGCGACCGCCAGCAGGACGGCCAGCAGCCAGTGCAGCGCCACCAGCGCCTTGTGATAAACCGGAGGTGGGTTCATTGCCGGGCCTTTCGTTTGTCGGTGTGAAAGGGTGAATGCGGCCTCACCGTCTCCGGCGCTTCTGCAGCCTGTTGGATGGATCGCGTAAGAGTCTCCAGCACGCGCGTGCATTCAACCAGCTCGGCGAGCGTCAGGCCTTTGCGCCATTGTGCGACCTGACGGCGTTGCGCTGCCATGATGCTTTCAAACTGTACATGTCCGGTCGGCGTGAGACTCCATAGCTCCGAGCGTTTGTGTGCCTGGTTCGCTTGGCTTTGCACGAGACCGTCGCTCGCCAGAAGCGTGATTTGCTTCAAGACCGCCTGGCGCGACAGGCCCATGCTCTTGGCAATCTGCGGAATGGTCAGAGCCCCTTGACCGACCTCGAGCGCGCCCAAGACCTGCCAGCGCGCGGAAGTCAGACCAAAGGGTGTTGTGATCCGATCGCCCGCCTCCAACAGCGTTCCATTCAGCTGGAACACCGACACGACGAGTCGGTCCACCGCTTGTCCGATCTGAGGCGACACTACTGAGCCACCACCTTGAATAGCCCGGGTGTAAATCGAACTTCCGCGGGCATTCTTGGCACCGCGCTTTCATTCATCGCCTTCATCGCGGCCTGAAATTGCTGCGGCGAGGCCCACTCGGCAACATTGATGAACCGGAATTTCCCGTCGGAATCGATGTTTTTATGCAAACGCGTCAAGACATAACCCGGCTGCTTTTCCAGGAACTCCTTGGACTGCGTCCAGATCCGAAAGACATCCACTTCCTGCGCGGCGGGCACCTCGAACACATTGATCAAGACAATTTTGCTGTCTTGCGCAACGACACTCGATGTGCCGAACGAGAACACAAGCATTGACAACAACATGAGGCGACGAAGCATGAAAATCTCCTGGCGCGGCGGGTTGAAATAATTGACAACCAGTTTACATACTTGACAACTGGATGTCAATTTCTTCGAGTCCCCGTCTGCAGTGCTGCTGTTTGGCGCACGGGTGATCGCCGCCGAAATCTCGTCGAAAAGGGTCGCGCGGACACCGCAGCGAGCGTCGAGAAGCTGATCCTGGCGCGTAGCCTGATCAAGCCGGAGTCGGCATACGCGTGCTCCTCACCGCGGCGGAATCGGTGCTTGATGCGATCACCGCGCGCACCCCGCCCGGACGCGGGGCGCTGATCTTCGTTCGAAGCGGCGGCGGCAGGGCCGCCTTGCTAGGCGGCGACTGCCGTCGGCTGGCGGGACTCGACTGTCTGGAGCCTGACCACGCGCAGCCGGTCGCGACCATCACGCTTGGCCTCGTAAAGCGCCTCGTCTGCGGCGCGCAGCAACGCATCGGCACCATCGGCGTGCTGCGGAAACACCGCCAGGCCCATCGACACGGTGATCGACGGCAGCGCGCGATTGCCCAGGCGCACCTCCATGGCGCGCACGTTCTGCATGAACCGCTCCGACCAGGCGCTGGCCGCGTCGCCGGACGCGTCCGCCAGCACCACGACGAACTCCTCGCCGCCAAAGCGGCACACAATGTCGCTGGCGCGCGCGCACTTGCGCAATTCGCGTCCCAGTTCGCGCAGGACGGCATCACCGGCGTCATGGCCATGGGTGTCGTTGTAGCGCTTGAAGTGGTCGACATCGAGCATGAACACCGCGAGCGGCTGGCCGTCGCGCGCGCTGCGCGCCAGTTCCCGATCGAGCGATTCCTCGAGATAGCGCCGATTGTGCAGTCCGGTCAGGGCGTCGCGGATCGACTGCTCGCGCAGGCTCTCGCGCAACCGGACGTTGGCCAAAGCCAGCGACAGCTGCTCGGTGATGCGCTTGGCGGCGGCCAGCCGGTCGCTGCGCGAGTCGGCGTCGCCGGCCTCGGCATAGACCACCTCCAGAAGACCCAGGGACTCGCCCTGCGCAACCAGCGGCAGGCACAGGGTTCCGCCCGGCGCCTCGCCGTCTGCGACGTGGGCGCACCGCAGGGGCACCGCACCGTCGAGCGAGCCATGTGGCTGGCCGCGCCGCATGCCCCAGCACTGCGCAGGCGGGAAACTGGCGGTAAATACGGTGTCACCCCAGGTGGAAAGGCGCTCCAGGCTATCGCGCGAGGCTCGCAACAGGTAGAGAGCGCCCGCTGCCGTGCCATGCAGGATCACCGGCAGATAGCGCGCCACCAGGCGGCCGGCCTCCTCGAGGTTCTCGGCGACCTGCAACACACCGGTCATCTCGCCAATTGCTGCCGCTTCGCGCCCGCGTGCAGCCAACAAGGCGCTCGCCCGTTCGCTCGCCGCGGTGCGCTCGGCGACGCGGCGCTCGAGATCCTGGTTCAGTCGGCTGATCTGGTCGGCCGCCTCGACCCGCTCGGCGACACCGCCGACATAACCGCTGGCGCGCTGCACCAGCGCGGTCAGTTCGGCGTCCGGCTCAAGTGCGGCTTCCGAAAAAAACTCGAAGAATCCGATTGGCTCACGTCCGCGCAGGATCGGAAACGCCATGCCGGTATGCACCCCGATAGAAGCGAACTGGGCGGCCCGTGTTGCCCCCTGCGAGCCCGACAACTCGGTGATCCATACCGGAACACCAGTCCGCAGCACCTTGCCGACAAACTTGCCTCCTGCGACGTCATGCCGATGACGGCTGTTTGCCTCGGCAAAGCGGTCGTACGCCTCACCGGCGGGGCGGTGCCAGAAATCCACCCGCGTGAGTGCCTTGTCACCATCAAAATCGACCAGCGCCGCGTGGCCGAACTGCCAGCCGGTGAATTCGCAGATCTGACCCAGGCACTGCGACATCGCCTCGCCTGGCGTGCGCGCGGTGTTCGACGCCGCGGCCAACGCCTCGAGCAGGCGCTCCTGCCTGGCCTGCCGACGCAACTCGCCTTCAACCGCCGCCTTCTCGGCCAGCGCCGCTTCGGCGCGACGCACCTCCGCCTGCAGTGCGGCAAGCCCGCTATGCACGGTGCGCAGCAAGAGGAGGCGCAGGAACCAATACACCAACATCGCCAGAAGCGTGCCCGCCAGCGTGACCAGCACAGTGCTCTTGAGCAGAGGTCGCAAGCCGACCGCGTGTTCGAGGTAACCCACGGCTTGGCCTGATTCACTCAGCGTGGCCCGGCGCACAACACGCGGCCCGGCGGGGAGTTCGGCCGTCTCAAGGACGATCGAACCATCGAGCCTCAGCACGCGGCTGGCCACTTCGCGCGGCCTCTCATCCGGGTCACCAGTACCCGTGGCCAAGACTTCCCGTAGCAGACTGTCCTGAAAGCGCCAGTTCTCGGGGTTGCGGCTGATGACTTGCATGACTGTCGCGGACTGCATCCGCACGGCCGCGGCGCTGGCCGACTGCTCGTTCGAGAGGCCCTGGTAAAAATACAGCGATGGCAGCGCAACACCGACCAGTGCTGCGGCGAGCATTGCGCCCCACAGCAACAGGTTCCTGGCTCGCAGCACGTCCATTTACGCCTCCGATGCCGCCGGCAGCAGTTGTACCTTGCGATGCTGCAGCGCGTTGCTTGGCAGGCTGGTCATGACAACGGCACAGCGCAACGCGGCGTCCGGCTCAGGCCCCTTGCCCCGCAGCACCATGCCTAAACGTGCATTCATCGCTCTTCCTCAATAGACCCGGACTTGTCGCCCGCGGATACGGCCTCATCCGTTCCGATTCAGCCATTGGCCGAACCCGCGCGGCAATGCGCCAGAGCGGTCAAGCGTGTTAACGGCGTCAGCGGCGCGAAATTGAGGTCGGATCCCGCTCGGGGGCGAAGTGGGCGGGTGTGCTTCGACAGTCGTGGCGTCTGCCGCGAGGAGGTCGGCTCGCGCCGCCTTCGCTCGTACGGGAGACAGATGATGACTTCAGCGGATCGTGCCGGCGGCCTGCTCCTGCAGCCACCGCACAAACTCCTTGACGGCCGGCTCGTGCGCCAGCGATCTCTTGTAGCACGCGTACCAGCCGCGTTCTGTGGACACCATCATGGGAAAGGGTCTGACGAGCTGACCCGCTTTCAGCTCGTTTTCTATCAGGCAAGGATGGATAACGGGCACCCCCATCCCGGAACAAGCAGCCACAATCAGGTTGTTGCCCGTATCAAAACCCTGTCGCAGGATGCCCGGATCATGGGCAATCCGCGCTTTATTGAGCCAGAGCGACCAGTTGTTCGGAAAGCCTGTGTGAAACAAGAGGTTTTCGTTCAAAAGGTCACGAGGTTCGCGAAGGCGGCTGGCGATCTCGGGAGTGCAAACCGGCGTGATCTCCTTGCCCAGGAGATAGTGGGCTTTGAAGCCCCGCGGCCAGCCGCTTTGCGAACGCATGACATCGATCCACAGATCGACATCATCCCGGTTGTAGTTGTCCGCCGGTCGGTAGGGACGCAACTCCAGGTTGAGGTTGGGATGGGAGGCATGGAAATCGGCCAATCGGGGTACCAACCAGCGCGTGGCCAGCGTCGTGATCACGCTCACGCGGAGTTTCCGGGAGTCCGTTCGCCGACGAAAACTCATGATCGAGTTTTCCAGGGCGGCCACTGGACCCTGCACCAGATTTTGAAACTCCCTTCCACGCGCCGTGGGCGCAATGCCGAATGCAGTTCTTTCGAACAAGCTGCATCCGAGGCGCTCTTCCAGTCTCAGCACTGCGCGGCTGACCGCCGCCTGGGTCACGCACAAGACGCCAGCCGCTTTCCGGAAGCTGCCTTGCTCAAAAACGGCAAGGAAGGCATGCATCTCGCTCAAGGAAGGTGACTGGAACTTCATGACTTCATATTACATAAAGTCATCACCGGCGACGAAAATGTCCTTTGCTCGTAACGCGCGGGAGAACTACATTTGGTCCACCGCGAATCACCCCCTGCCGTTCGTTCGATGAAATCAACAGACCCAATGCCAAGCGCAATAGCTCACCAGGCGCCGGTTCAACACGTCAAGCCCGAGCCCGGCTCCACCCTCCGCATACCGCTCGTATGTGACTCGCCGCATAGCGGCACGGACTACCCTGCCGATTTCGGATTCAGCGTGGCGTCCAAAGAGCTGCGCCGCAGCGAAGACACCCATGTCGAGAAACTGTGGGCGAGCGTGCCGCAACATGGCGGCGAGCTGATCAGTGCAAGCTTCCCGCGCAGCTATATCGACCCCAACCGCACCGTCAATGACATTGATCAGGCAATGCTCAGCGCACCGTGGCCGAGCCGCTGTTCGCCCTCCAAGCGCTGCATCGAGCTGGGCAATGGGCTGGTGTTCAGCAAGACGACGCAGCTGAGTGACATCTACCAACGCAAGCTCAGCGTTGCTGAGGTGCAAAACCGCATCGATCGCTACTGGCGCCCGTATCGTGAAACCTTGGACGACGCCTTGCAATCCGCTGCGCAGGAGTTCGGCGTTCGGTGGCACTTGAATTTGCATTCCATGCCAAGCAACGCCTACCAGCGCCTGGGAATCGTCACGGACAAGAAGCTGGCGGATATCGTGCTGGGCGATGTGCACGGCGTGTCCTGCTCGGGCGAGTTCACCCAGGTGGTGTCCGAACAGTTCAAAGCGCTCGGCTACAGCGTTGCCATCAACGACCCCTATGCCGGCATGGACCTGTTGCGCCAGTACGGTCAACCAGAACGCGGATTCCAGAGTCTGCAGATCGAGATCAACCGCGCGATGTATCTCGATGAAGACACGCGCGAACCCAGCGCGCGCTTCTCCCAAATGCAGGCTGACATCGGGCAGGTACTCAAGGGGATCACCGCCTACATTCAAGCGGCCTTGCCTTCGCAAGGCACTTCATCCACCAGTGGCGCGAGCCAAACACGAGGAGCTCCATGAACAAACTTCACCAATCCGCTGCGCATCGTCGCCGATTCCTGATGGGTGTCATGGGGGCGGCGGGAAGCATCGCACTTCCCGCCATGGGGCAAGCGGAAAAATATCCGAGCCGCCCGATCACCCTGGTGGTGCCGTTCCCTGCAGGTGGCTCCGTGGATACCGCGGGTCGCGCCATCGGCGACAGGTTAAGCAGGGCTTTGGGGCAGTCGGTCATCATCGACAACCGAGGCGGGGCAGGCGGCGCCATCGGCAGCGCGCATGCGGCCAAGGCCAAAGCTGACGGCTACACCCTGGTGGTGACATCGCAGTCCTCGCATGTCGCCAATCCGGCGGTCACACCCAACCTGCCCTACGACGCGGTGAATGACTTTGCACCGATCACGCTGATCGAGCGACTGCCCAACGTGCTGCTCATCAACCCCGCCTTGCCAATCAAGACCGTTGCCGAGTTCGTCGCCTACGCCAAAACCAGGCCCGGCAAGATGAACTACGCATCCTCCGGCAATGGCTCCATGCTGCAACTGAACATGGAATTGTTCAAGTCGCAATACGGCGTATTCATCACGCACATTCCGTATCGCGCCGCAGGCAACTCGCAAACCGACCTGATGGCCGGCCGTGTCGATGCCATGATGACCAATCTGGGCGCCAGCAATGCGGGCCTGGTGGCTGCCGGCAAGCTGCGCGCTCTTGCGGTCGCTGCTCCAACACGTTCACCGCTGCTGCCAGACGTTCCCACCTTCGGGGAACTCAAGCAACCCGAGTTGAACATGACTTCATGGACCGGCCTGGCCGCACCCAAGGACACGCCGGAGCCGATCATCATGCAGCTGTACTCGGCAGTCCGCACCATCCTGCAAGACCCGCAAACCATCGCCGATTGGCAAAAGCGCGGCGTGATCGTTCCGGAAGCAATACGGCCCGATGACTATCGCAAGGAGATTGCGCAACGCATCACGTTCTACAAGAAGCTCGTGAAGGAAAAAAACATCGTCGCTGACTAAATCAATCGCCCGGCGAGCGCGCATCAAGCCAGGAACGCCCCTACTCCCACTCGATCATCAACAAGCATTCTAAGATATTGATTTTTAAAAGGTCATATGCCGTCATCAAGGTTTTTACCGTCACGTTTACCGTCATTCTCATCTGATCCTTGAAAATAGCATTCAGCATCTATCGAGATGTATCGAGATCGATCGACGACCTTTAGCGAATGACCTTTCGAGATCTATCGACTCGCGCGACCCTCGTCCGCGCCACTAAAGGACCTTCCTGATGGCGAAAAACGCGCGGAAAAAGGCTTGGCATCAAATGCGATAGTGTATTGTTTAGTCGAGTATTTTTGATAGTTTTTTTACCGTCAGACTACTCGGTGTGCTGGATCGAAGGCTGCGTGTGATCAGCGCGCCGACCTCGAGCTCAAGCCAGCACCTTGAGCGCCATGCCGCTGGGTCGCTTGGTGCCGGCTTCCCACTTCTGTACCTTGGATTTGCTCGTGTTCGAATGGCGCGCGAATACCTGTTATCGCCGCCAAACCGGATTAGATGTCGACCATCCTGCTCTACGGAACAGAAGGGGGTGGGAGGCACTCAAGAAGAAGAACCTGTCCCTGGACGAGCACAAAGCACCGGCGGAAGGATTGTCTGAAACGGACCAGAAGTCTAACGCCCTGCGGATCGGCGGGAAATTTAAGCAGTGTCATTGTGGCCCTGCTCGATTTCACTGATCCTCGTGCGGAGTCGAGTAGCGAAGGTCCGGCCGAATCGAACCCCGGGTACGAACGGGGGCTTGTCGCTCCCGGGCATAAAGGCTTTGCGACAAGCCATCGATCACGATGATCTGAAAGAATCCTAGCAGGATCATGTGGTGAGCCCATGAGGGTGCAAAATGGGCGAAGATTCTTCGGGGAGTACGCTTCGGGGAGTACGGGATCGATGACCATCGCAAGGCGGCGCCGATTGAGGCGCGCCGAGCCGAGAGTGCGGTGCGTAGTGCGGCCGAGGCGGGTCACTAATCAAGCCAATCACTGAAAGTGCCTTTGACGCGTCGAGCATGCTGCAACTAATTTTCTCCAACCGCTTCGAGCGCCTTCGTGACGCGCTCCTTGGCGCGATGGCCATGCCACCTCAGTCGCCGTTCGAGCGCGAGGAAATCATCGTGCCCAGCGCGGCGATCCGGCGGCGCGTCGAGCTCGAGGCAGCCGACCGTTTCGGCATCTGCTCGAACGTCCAGTTTTCGTACCTTGCCCAATGGCTGTGGCAGCAGATCGGGCATGTCATTCCGGTGTCGGAAACCTCACCGTTCACTTCGTCGGTGCTGACCTGGCGCGTACTTGGCATCTTCGGCGATAAGGCTTTCGTCGCCGAACATCCCCCGCTTGCCCGTTACCTGGGCCAAGCCGACGACGTGATGCGCTACGAACTGGCGGCGCGCACTGCGGCGATGCTCGAACAGTACCTGACGTATCGGACCGACTGGCTGGACGCGTGGCTCTCCGGGAAGGTGGCCAACATTCAGAACCTGGACGCTGCGCGAAAAGAGGACGAACGCTGGCAAGGTGCGCTGTGGCGGCGCATCGCGCGCGATCTGGGCACTGACAGGCGCCATCCGTCGGTGGTATTTTTCGAGGCGATGAGGGAAATGGGGCCGGACGCACCAGCCCGTGCAAGCCTTCCGGCGACGGCGCACGTCTTTTGCCTGCCGACCATACCACCGCTGTACCTCGATATCCTGCGGCGCCTGGCGCAGTGGATCGATCTGCGGTTCTATGTGCTCAACCCGTGCCGCGAGTACTGGTTCGAAGCCGTCGCCCCGCGCCGCCTTGCCTACCTCGCCGCAAAGATTCGCGCCGATCACCACGAAGTCGGCAACCGGCTGCTCGCGTCATGGGGTCGGCAGACGCAGGACCATATCGTTCTGCTTTTGGAGGACAGCGCCACGCAGGTCGAGGACGCCGACTTCGCGGCGAGCGAAGGCGAAACGCTTCTCGCGAAGCTTCAGAACGCGATCCTCGACATGACCGATCTCGAGGGCGGTAGCGTCCCGCTCGCCGACGACGACCGCAGCCTCGAAGTTCACGTCTGCCACTCGCTCACCCGGGAGCTCGAGGTGCTGCAGGACCAGCTCCTCGCGATTTTCGCTGGCCCGAACCCGCCGCGCCCCTCCGACATTCTGGTGGCGACGCCGGACCTGGAGGCCACCGCGCCGCTGATCGACGCAGTGTTCGGCAACGCACCGAAGGGGCGCCAAATTCCGTACGCGATCACCGGTCGGCCGGCAAGCGTGCTCAACACCTGCGCGCAGGCGCTGCTTGGGGTACTTGCCGTCGCCACCTCGCGCTTCCAGGCGAGCAGCGTATTCGAGTTGCTGCAAAAGCCGATTGTCGCTCGCCGGTTCGGAATCGGCACCGCAGAACTCGGGACTATCCATGCCTGGATCCAGGATTCGGGCATCCGCTGGGGCATCGACGGCGAGCATCGCCGGGAGCTGGGCCTGCCGGCGGTCGACCGGTACAGCTTCAGCGATGGACTCGATCGCCTCTTTTTCGGGTATGCAATGCCAGCCGACGGGACGGTAACGCTGAACGGGCGCCTTGCGGCCGGCAATCCGGAAGGTTCCGCAGCGCTGGCGCTGGGCAGTTTCAGCGAATTCGTCTGCCAACTGGAGCGCTTGCACACCGATCTGGCTCAGCCCAAGCAGCCAGGCGAATGGCGGCAAACGCTGCTTGCCGTTCTTGAGAACTTCACTGAACCCGTAGGTGAGGAACTCGACGACGAGCGCGAGACCGCAGCCTCCATTCATGAGCTACATGCCAATATGACTCACGGCGGGACAAGCGAGCCGATGGCGGTGGACGTCGTCCGAACCGCGCTTCAGGGGATGCTCGACGACCCGACCCGCGGCGGTGTGCCGGGCGGCGCTGTCACGTTCGCGGCAATGACCAGCCTGCGCCACCTGCCCTACCGGTTCGTGTGCGTGCTGGGCCTGAATGACGGGGCCTTTCCCTCGACCGCACGCCCCATCGAATTCGATCTGATGGCACGCGACCCGCGACGCGGCGATCGCCAGCGGCGCGAGGACGAGCGCAATATTTTCCTCGACCTCGTCCTCGCCGCCCGCGAGCGGCTGTATTTGAGCTATACGGGGAAGAGCGTGCGAGACAACTCCCCGATCCCGGCGTCGGTCCTGGTCGCAGAATTGCTCGAATACGCTGCCGCCGCCACCGCAAAGCCACCGTTTTCGCCGGAATCAGTGGCGGCCGCTCGACAACGGCTCACCGTGATGCACCCGTTGCAACCTTTCGCGGTTGCCTACTTCGAGCCGAATGCCGACCCGCGCCGGCGCAGTTTCAACGACGAATACTGCGAGTCCCTGAAGCACAGGTTGTCGGCCCAGCTGGCACCGGTTGCGCCCGCACCCGTTGCGCCGACTGAACGTGCCGACCAAGTCAACGCGGGCGACGAAGTCGAGGACGAGGACAGGGCGTGGGAACCGCAGGAGAAATTCTTCCAGGGGCCCCTGGCCAAGGCCGGCCCGGAATTCCACAAGGTTACCCTGGAGAACCTCGCCCATTTCTTCCGAAACCCGTGCCGCTACTTGCTCAGGCAACGCCTCGGTATCGCACTCCCGGAAGGCGACGAGGAGCTTCAGGACGAAGAGCCGTTCGTGCCTGACGTGCCGGCTCGCAGGGCGCTTTCGGAGCGCATGCTCCCCCGCCTGCTGGAGGGCGAGACGGTCTCCGAGCTACGCTCGTTCGCCCGTGCCGCCATCGAGTATCCGATCGGACGCCTGGGCGATCTCGAACTGGAGCAGGAGCTGCAACGCCTGGACAATTTCGCGAACGGACTCGCCCCCGCACTGAAAGAGGCGCACCTCGACCCGGTCGCCGACACCGCCGATTTCACGATAGATGGCGAGCAGTGGCGCCTTGGCGGCGGATTCGGCGACCTGCGCAAGAGCGGTCTGATCCGGTACCGCTACGACGACGCGCGCGCCTACGATTACCTGAACGGCTGGATAGCGCACCTGTTCCTGAATGCGATCACGCTACCAGAGGTCACCCCGCGCACGGTGTGGCACTCGCGCGACGGCCACTACGTTCTGCCCAAGATCGACGACGCGCGAGGGCAGCTCGAGGCGCTGCTCAGACTCTATCGCGACGGACTGCACCAGCCGCTGCACTTCTTCCCGAAGTCCGCGTGGGAATACGCAAGCAACGGCGAGAGCCTGTCCAAGGCCGCCAGCACGTGGATGAGCACGAGTTTTCGGCCTTACGGAGAGGATCGCGACCCGGCCTACCGCCTGGCGCTGCGCGGCGTGGACGAGCCCCTCGATGACGAATTCGCGCAATGCGCGAAAATCGTCTTCGGCCCACTGTTGCGGGTTATCCAGGACGACAGACTGGGGAGACAGGCATGAAGGCGCCCGCCGCATTCGACGTCTTCGGCTGCGATTTGGACGGCATCAACCTGATCGAGGCCTCCGCCGGAACCGGCAAGACCTGGAACATCTGCGGGCTGTACCTGCGGCTATTGCTGGAACGCGGGCTCGATGTGCAGCAGATCCTGGTCGTGACGTTCACCAACGCGGCCACGGCGGAGCTGCGCGAGCGGGTGCGCTCTCGGATCGTCGAAACGCTGGGTTTTCTGCGCGATGGCAGTGAGGCCAACCCACCGCACGATCCGTTCGTCCCGCGCCTGGTGGAAGCGGTCGGGCAGCGTACCGGGGAGACACGCGATCGGCTTGCCCTGACCCTCGACAAGGCACTGCAGTACTTCGACGAAGCCGCCATCTTCACGATCCACGGATTTTGCCAGCGGGCCCTCGCAGACACGTCGTTCAGCGCGGGCCTGCCCTTCTCGCTCGAGCTCGTCACCGACGACAGCGAGATGGTCATGGAAGCGGTGCAGGATTTCTGGCGCAAGCGCGTTGCACACGACAGCTGCCCGGCAGCGCTCGCGACCCACCTGCAGGAGGTCAGAGACACGCCAGAAAAGTACAAAAAGCTGCTGGACCGCGGTCTCGCCAAACCGCTGGCGAAACGCCTGTGGCCCGCAGATATCGACAAGGCCTCGACGATCGACACGACGGCGGTGACCGCGGCGTACGACGCGGCAAGAGCGCTATGGATCGCCGAGCGCGACACGATCGTCGCCAAACTCACCGCCTCTTTGTCGGCCCTCAACGCAAACTCTTACAAGCCGCAGGGCGTTGAGCAGGCGGCGGGCGAATGGGACGACTGGTTCAAGGACGGAGTCCCACTCACCTCCGTGCCCGAGAAGAACAAGCTCGACCTGTTGTCGAACGAAACGCTGCAAAAGCGCACGAAGAAGGGCCAAATCACGCCGAAGCACGCGTTTTTCGATACGGTCGGCGCGCTCCTCGGCGCCCGCAAAACCATCACGCAAGAATTGGAGCTCGCCCGGCTGCGCCTGATCCGGGACATGATGAACATGGGCGGCGCCGCGCTCAGCCAGCGCAAACGCGAGCGGCGCGTGATTTCCTTCAACGACATGCTCTACAACCTCTATGCCGCGCTGCAGGGTGACGCTAATCCGGAGCTGGCTGCGTCGTTGCGCGAGAAGTACCCGGTTGCGCTGATCGACGAGTTCCAGGATACCGACCCACTGCAGTTCACGATATTCGACAACATCTACCGCAAGGGCGAGGTGCCAGCCTTCCTGGTCGGCGATCCGAAACAGGCGATCTACAGTTTCCGCAATGCTGACCTGCACACCTACCTTCGGGCGCGCCAGAGCGCTTCCGCGGACTACACGCTCGCCAACAACCAGCGCTCGACGAAAGGGTTGATCGAAGCCCTGAACGGACTGTTCTCGGCTACGTCCAACGCATTCATGCTGACGGGCCTGGACTACTACCCGGTGCACATGGGCGACAAGGAACGAAAGCCGTTCTCTGACAAGTCGCTGCAGCGAGCCGACTTGCAGTTGTGGGCCCTGCCGCAAACGCCCGAGGGCGACCCACTACTCCCCAAGGCAACCGCCAAGACGCTTTGCGCGCGGGCGACTGCCGCGGAAATCGCGCGCCTGATCACGGAAGCGGATAAAGGCGTGATCACCATCGGCGCGCGCCCGTTGCAGGCTGGCGACGTCGCGGTGCTGGTCCGCACGCACGCGCAAGGCAGCGAAATGAAGCGCGAACTTGCCACGCTAAACATCGGCAGCGTCGAGTTGTCGCAGGCCAGCGTGTTTCAATCCTCCGACGCCGAAGAGGTCGAGCGCGTGCTGATCGCCATCAATCAGCCATCGCGCGACGCGCTGCTGCGCGCCGCACTGGCAACCGAGATGATTGGCGCCGACGCGGCCAGGATAGCGGAGATCTCGGCCAACGAAACCGATCTGATGGGCTACCTCGAGCGCTTCGCCGAGTACCGGGAGATCTGGCTTCGCCAGGGTGTGGGGGTCATGTATCGGCGGTTGCTGACCGACCAGGGCGTCAGCGCGCGAATGCTGCGTCGCCCCGACGGCGAGCGGCGTCTCACCAACCTGCTGCACCTGGGAGAGCAAATCTACCAAGCGGCCGCAACACACCAGTCGCCCGACGCGCTGCTGCGCTGGCTGGCCACACAGCGGCGCGAGGGTTCGGCCGACGAAGTCGCGCAATTGCGCCTCGAGTCCGACCGCAATCTCGTCCAGATCATCACCATTCACAAGGCAAAGGGGCTGGAATTCCCGATCGTCTTCTGCCCGTTCCTCTGGGACGGGAACACCAGGTTCGGCGGACCGAAACCCGAAGGACGCGAATACCACGACGCCGACGGAACGGCGGTCATTGACTTTCGTCTCGACGAGGAGAGCGACGGCAACCGGGCCGCCATCGAGGCGCAGATCAAGCTCGAGGAAGCGGCGGAGTCGCTGCGCCTCATCTACGTCGCGCTCACGCGCGCGGTCTACCGGTGTTACGTCGTTGCCGGCACGTACACGACGATGAGTTTCGGTAGACCCAGCACCTCCCAGAGCACCAAGAGCCTGCTCAACTGGCTGGTCGCCGGGGGCAAGGAATCGCCGGAGGACTGGTTCAAGGGCAAGCGATCGCCCGCCGATATCACTGCCGAGTGGCAATCCCTCGCCAAGCGACTCGCGCCCCACCTCGACGTCGCGCCGCTGCCTGCCAACCCAGGCACGCCGGTCACGCTGGCCGGACCCGCGCCGGAGACGCTCTCGGCACTGCCCGCGCCGAAAACAATCGTACCCGCGTGGCGCTTCACGAGCTTCAGCGGTATGACCAGCGACGCAAAGAGCGAGAGCGCGGCGAACGATCACGACGCGCACGTCTCGGAGGGCGCGAAAAGAATCGACCCGCCGCCGCCGGACATCGCGCCGGAGGACATCCTGCGTTTTCCGCGCGGCCCGAGCGCTGGCACCTGCCTGCACGCCATGTTCGACCGGATCGACTTCACCAATCCGGCGGGCTGGAACGAAGCTGTCGCACGCAGCCTGTTTGCGCACCCGCAATTCCTTCCCGGCATGAGCACGACAGCGCTCACTGCGCAGCCCGCAAAAATGGCGTCGCGGATGCTGGCCGACGTGATGAACACCAAGCTGCTGGAGGACATCGTGTTGGGGTCCATCCCCGCCAACCGGCGCCTCACAGAACTCGAATTCAGCCTGCCTTCGCCTCGGGTGTCCGCCAGCGCGCTCAACGGTGCGCTCAAGAGCATGGGTTACGACGTGCCACGGCTCACGTTCCGCGACGTGGAGGGCTACCTGAAGGGCTTCATCGACCTCGTCTTCGAGCACCGTGGCCGATATTACGTGGTCGACTGGAAATCGAACCACCTGGGTTACGCCCGGTCCGACTACGGTCCCGCCGAACTGCGGGAGGCGATGGCCGAGCACAGCTACCACCTCCAATACCTGCTCTACTCGCTGGCGATTGACCGTTATCTCAAGCACCGCGTGCCCGGCTACCGTCACGAAACCCATTTCGGCGGCATCTTCTACCTTTTCGTGCGCGGCGTGCGGCCAGATTGGGTCAATGCCGACGGCAGCCCGGCAGGGGTGTTCCACGATCGACCATCAGCGGCGACGCTAGCGCGCCTGGATGACCTTTTCACCGAAAAGCACGTAAGGGTGGCGTCATGAACGCTCAGTTCGTGCACGCGCCGGACCAAGCGCTCGCCAGGGGATTCGCACAGCACCTGGTGCACTGGGCACGGGAGAGCAAAGCCCCAAACCACACGCTCGCCGCGCTGGCAGCGGCGGCGCGCGCGACGAGCCTCGCCACTGCCTCGGGTCACGTCTGCAGCTATATCGCAGACACCGCCGCGGCGGAGAAGCTCGACGAAGTCGCACTTCGCAAGGCGCTCCTCGAGTCGGGAATGGTCGGCACGCCAAGCGCGCCAAGTACCTGTCCGCTGATCCTCGATGACGATGGCCGACTCTACCTCCGCCGCTATTTCGATTACGAGTGTAGGTTGGCGCGACGACTGCTGGAGCCTTCGCCCAGCGCGGGAAGCACCATCGGCAAAAACGTTCAAATCCTGCTCGGCGACTTGTTCGCCGCGAACGCAAAACGCCTCGGCGATCGGCCCGACTGGCAGAAGATCGCAACCGCGCTGGCGCTGGAGCGCCAGCTCACAATCATCAGCGGCGGCCCCGGCACCGGCAAGACGACCACCGTCGTCAACATTCTGGCCTGCATTCTCGCCGGGGACCCTGACTGCCGGATCCGCTTGGCGGCCCCGACGGGCAAGGCCGCTGCCCGGATGCTGGAGGCCATACGCAAGGCCGCCGCCCATTTGCCAGAAAACCTCCGCGACCTTCTGCCCGCCGAGTCGTTTACGGTCCACCGCCTGCTAGGTTTGCTCCCCGACTCCGGTAACTTCCGCCATCACGCGAGCAATCCGCTGCCGATCGACCTTCTGGTCGTCGACGAGGCGTCGATGCTGGATCTCGCCCTCGCGACCAAACTAGTCGAGGCCGTGCCGCCGTCCGCTCACGTGATCCTTCTGGGCGACAAGGACCAGCTCGCTGCAGTCGAGTCCGGCGCCGTGTTCTCGGAACTGAGCGCCGATCCGACCCTAAGCGAGGCCTGCGTCAAGCGGCTGTCAGACATCACCGGCATCCCCGCAGCACGAATCCAGTGCGCGGCGCCGATCAAGCCGACCGGCCTGCCTGACAGCGTCGTTTGGCTGATCGAGAACTTCCGCTTCGCCAAGGATTCGGGCATCGGCCGCTTCGCCGCGCACGTCAATGCCGGCGAGGCCGAGGCCGCGATCGGATTCCTGCGCTCGGGCGCGGACCCAGCGCTGGAATGGCTGGACGACGCGAATCCGGCACTCGCAACCGCGTCGCGCGAGCGCATCGTCGGCGGTATGAAGAACTACTTGGACCACGCCCGCACCGATCTGGGCAACATTCCGGCACTATTCGAGGTCCTGGCGGGATTCCGCGTGCTGTGCGCCGAGCGCGATGGTCCGCGCGGAGTAGTCGAGATCAACAGGCTCGTCAGCCAGCACTTTCGCGGGGCGATCGAGCACCCGCTTGATCCTGGCAGCCGCTCCGAGTGGTATCCGGGCCGCCCTGTGATGGTGCTGCGAAACGACTACGTGCTGAAGCTATTCAACGGGGACATGGGAATCGTCCTTCCCGACGCATCAGGCACTCTCATGGTGTTCTTCCCAAACAGCGAGGGCGGTTTCAGGCCCGTTGCGCCTCTGCGCTTGCCGGAGCACGAAACCGCGTTCGCCACGACCGTGCACAAGGCTCAGGGCTCGGAGTTCGACAAGGTACTGCTGCTGCTGCCGGCGAAGCCGAATCGCGCGGTCACCAAGGAGTTGCTCTACACGGCGGTGACGCGCTCGCGCTCCGGCGTGACGATTGCCGCCGGGGTCGAGGTGCTGGAAAAGGCGATCGCCTCACCCACGCGAAGGTATTCGGGGTTGATTGCGAGGTTGCGCGACGCGCGCGGCTGATAGCCTGCTTCCACTCACCCATCAACGGAACTCGCAAGCCATTGTCAAATATAGATTTTTGTCGGCTTCTACCAAACTTTCCGTCAGATTTACCGTCAACCCAATTTGCTTCCCAAGTCGACTTTAGCGTCGATCAACACGTATCGAGAAGGTCGGGCGTGTCAATCCGTTCTATGCTTCTTGAACATTTTGGCTGGAGCGAGATAAAGATTCCGTCTCGCGCGTGAACAGGCCACATACAATTTGTTCACCGTCTGGGCGGGCATGCCGGCCAAGCCGCCGCCCGCGCGCGCCTTGCCAGCGGCGTCATGCAGCACCACGCAGACGTCCATATGCGAGTCCTCGCCTTTCGACGCGCCCCAGTTCTGTGAACGGCAGCCATACCGGTAGTGCTCTTGAATGAACAGCTTGACGACATCGTCTCGCGCGACAAGATCGTCGACTTCCATCTGCGTTCCTACCTCCACAACATTCCCTGTCGATTCCTCGCTGGATTTGATGGCGATCTTCAAGTCGCGGGTAATGAAATCACATATTTCAGGCGCACAGCGACGGCTGGCAGCAAGCGATTGAGTATCCACCACGAGTCCAGCCTTGGCAAAGCGTTTCTTGTAGGCCTCGTAGTCCTCATGCAAACGGGTGTTGATCGCCCCGTCCCGGCTCGTGTCGAACGTGTGCTGATAGAAGTCCCCGACGAGATAGATGTCGATGGTCGCTCCGCATAGCGACAGCAGCAAGTTGAAGTCATGGCCAGCGATGTCCTGCACCTCATCCACGCACAAAAGGTCGTAATATTTCTCCAGCCGCTGGTTCACGTCCGCGAACGCGCCTTTTGCCTCGACCAGCCGGGCAATCCTGTTCGAGTAGAGCCTGCGGCCGGCCCCCATGAAATATCTGTCGTCGCGGATGCTAAATCGCCGCGCTTCTTTGCCAGGAGGCCGGTAGCTGATTCCTTTGTCGGCCATGCGCGCGCCTAGAATCGGACGGTAGCAGAATCCGTAAAGGAACGAGAAATACGTCATCAAGACGATGTTGTCGGGCAGCCAGCCGAATTTCTCAATGATTTTGGCGCGCAGGTTATCGCGATTCGCGTGGGTGAAGGTGACGATCAAGAATCGCCGCGCCAAATCCAGGCGCTCGATTATCGAGGTGGTCTTGCCTGACCCGGCGACGGCGAAAACTACTTTCTTATCCAAGCGATCGCCTCTTGGAGGTACGCTGGGGCGACCACCGCCTCGCCTTTCTTTTCGAGCAAAGCCAATGCCGCTTCGGCTTTATTCTCGATCATATAATCCTCGACGGTCAGTTTTTTGCGCTTTGCGGCGAAGATCTCATCGCACACAACCCTGTTGTCTTGATAAAAGCAGACCTCAAACGTCCAGCGTGTCTCGTCTTTATCGGCGAAGACGGCGACATGACCGAGGCCGGCGTAATTCTCATAGGGGGCCACGCAATTGGCCTCGTACCGACGGTCGTTATCGCGGACGACCGCCGTCCTAATCTTCAAGGATTTGGCCAAATCAAGGTAACGCTTGAAGCTCGTGCCGCCAACCGAGATTACGTGCACGCGGTCCTTCGCGAGCGAGCTTCCGGAGTGCTTTCCATATAGTGCTTCGAGAAGGATGAACTCGGCGTCGCCTTCCACGAGCAGCGTCCGCTCCGACAAAGCGAATTCGAGAATGTTGTTGTCCGGTGCTTTCATGAAGAACGCGGCCGTCGTTTCCGGAAGGTCTGCGAGAGTGGCCGGCTTCGTGCTCACGCCGTCCATGAGGATCGCTTTGCGCAAGTCGAGCCTCGCGGCGACCAAACTGCTGTGCGTAGCAATGATGACCTGCCTGTCTTTGGACTCCGCCATCCGGGCGATGAGCTTGCGCATGCTCGAATGGCTGAGGTGGTTCTCGGGCTCTTCCAAGAGAACAATGTCGAGCGCGCGTTCCACCTTTGCGCCCCTCAATGCAAACTCGGTCTTGACGAAGCATTGGCGCCCCCTGCCGCGGCTGTCCAGCGGAATGCCACCCTCCTTGATGATCAAGTCAGATTCGAGATTCGATTTCGCGCCGGTGCGCACGTCGAATTGGTAGTCTTCTAGCGTCTTGTTGAGGTCCGCCAAACTTTCGTCAACGAACAAGCTCTTGTGCTTCCGATATTGGTTTTCACGCATGCTTCTTTCCGCGGGCGCAGACTGAGCATCGTAAATTGATTTGGTGTAGGCACGCGATGCGTATTCGTTTCCGATCTGGGCGCTGTCGATCGCCACGTGCCGCAGAAACTTATCGTAGCCGCTGTATGCCTCGCGCGAGAAGGTGACGAACTTCACGGCGTAATACTCGAAGGGAAAATTGAGGTCGGGATCGGCAAGCACCTCGGCGATATGCCTCGAATGCTCGTCCATGGGCTCGCACGTCATTCGCAAGCCGTCGCACGTCATGCCTTTTGAGTTAGCGTTCCCATTGAGCTGAGGCTTTCCCTGCTCGCTGAGGTAGAGTTCGACCACAAGTATCGGCAGCTTATCGAGCTTCTTTTCGCCTTTGAGGAATGCATCGATAACCGCATTGTTGAACAGCGCCTGAAAGCCTATGGACTCGACTTTGCTGCGGCTGCCGCTCAGGGCGAGCTCGATGGCCAGTAGTAGCGAGCTTTTGCCGGCCTCGTTGTCTCCGACCAGAATGTTGAGCCCTTCCACGAAATCGACTTCATAGGCGGCAAATTTCTTGAAATTCTTGAGGACGACTTTGGTGATGAGCTTCATTGGATCTGAGCTTTTTCAATGACTTCGGCAATCGTCCGTGTAACGCTTCCAAAATTCAAAAAATCTTGCGATGCCTCGTTATCTGTCCACATCGTATTTGCCTCTTCCGCGATAATTCAGGCGTTCTTCTCTGCGCCCGAGATCGGATGGACGTAGATAAGCCCCTTGGTTTGCGCCGCTTTCACTTTGCGGTCGATCATGTCGCGAAGATTCAAATGCCCTTCCAGCACCAGTATCAGGTCCTCGCCATCGACGAAGATCGTCTGAATCTCCTTGCCCTGAGTGAGACTGCGTATGACATCGGTGCTGAAGCCGTTGACCGAGATGAACAGGCCGCGTCCGTATAGTTTGCCGGACACTTTCCCGGCAAACTGGTAAACAGGTTCGTTGCTTGCCGATTTCTCCTGCCACTTGGCTTCGATCAGATAGTGCTCTCCGTCGAACTTTACGGCGCCGTCGATCTGTTCGCCGCTGACGCGAAAAGCTTCCGTCGTCTCCAGGTGTGAGAGTCTCGCAAGTTCGGCCAGAATGCGTTCCAGCGCATAGCCTCGCTGTTGCCTTGACGTCTTGCTGGCCAGCAGGTCTAGATATTCGGTGCGCAAGTCATTCAGGGTAGCCGTCGGCTGCTGGCGCGCCGCTTCGTGCGTCGCTCGTCGCTCTCGATCCACCTTGATTTTGGCGTCTCGTATCTCTTGCAGTTGCTTCAGGTGATCAAGGTTTTTCGTTGCGGTCGCGCGATCCAGTTTGCGCAGCTTGTCGAAGTAAAACGGGTCGAAATGCGACCACGCCAACAGTGACTGCAGCATGGCGCGAAACGGCCCGAGTCCGTTGTCGGAGCGCGCATCCAGCTTTTCGAAAAGCACATCTATGAGCTCGTGCCGCTTGAGGCCGGTCTCGCCTTCGATCTGCAGACCACTCACCTCGGCCTTGGTGCATCCGTGCTTCTCAAAAAAGGCGACAATGTCCTTGCGGGGCCAGAACAAGGACAAGATGCAGTCCTTCATGCACCCCTTGATGTCGGCAGGAAAATTCATTGCGCGATCCTACGTCAGCCAACCTGACTGAGGAGTTGATCGATCACATCGCTCGCCTGGCGCTGCCGCAACGCCCTCGCCTCGCGTTGTTCAGCTTCATCGCCCTCGCCGAGTTCGAACTTCGCCACCGCCACCGGCCCGTCCTTGCGATAGCCCTCGGTCTCGCCGTCATGTGAGAAGCGATTGCGCAGAATAGCCAACGCATCCTGAATCACGGCGCCATGCTTGCCGTCACGCTCCCTACGGAAGGCTTCGGCGATGGCGTCCATGCCTTCCGGTGCATGTTCGATGCAATAGATCAGGTCGTGCGCGTCCTTGCGTTCGAAGCGCTGGTCGAACGCGAATGACTTCAGACAGGTGAAGCTCACCAGATTTGCATGCCTGATCTTCTCGATCGCCACGCCATTGCCGCCCAGCAACTCCGCCTGGATCTCGGTGACCTGGTGCAGGTCGAACACAATCGAAGAGTGCGGGATGTTGAGCGCCGAGATCGTGCCCTCGGTCGGCAGCGGCTGCACCTTGCCGCCGGCGATCTCCGGAGCGTCGGCGAGCAATTCGAGAATCATCAGCGCACCATGTTCGGTACGGGTCTGCCAGCGCCACGAAAGTTTTTGCTGCTTGTCGTTCTCGGCGCGTTCGAACCCCATTTTCTTGAAATTGTCCTCGAGCGTGCGGTACGCCTCGGTATCGGCCAGGATCTGCAGGTCGATCACGATGTCCACGTCCATGGTCCCGGCATGTGCCGGTACGACGGGCGGCCGGGCGGCAACCAGGTATCGAGGCGTGAGGCCTCCCACCAGATAGACCGAGTCTTTCCACGGCCCCAACCCGCGCAGCAGCGTCACCAGAACGCGTTCGCAATCGACCGTGTACTGGTCGCTGTATCCGTCAAGGGTTGCGGGCTTCGCCATCAAAAACCGATCCTTTCCTTGCGCAGGTGCTCGGCCATTTCCTTGGCTCGTCCTTCGCCACGCAGTAGGTCAAGGTAGACCTGTATCGGACTGGCGAGCCAGATGCCACCTACCTGCTCGCGGAACAGCAATTCGCCGGGGGACTTCGCTTCAATGATCGCGAGGTTCGCGCCTTCGTTGACAGCGCGCGCCCCGAGTTCATCTACGGCCGCATCGGCAGCCGGGCTGATCTGCACGCGGCATCGCACCTGAGAAATGCTGGAAAGAAACGGCGCGTAACGCTGGGCCGCAGCTTCATGGGTAGCGGCATACCCGACATTGTGGCCGGCGAAGACCTGTCCGACCCGCTCCAGCAGGGCGTCCGTCCTCATGGAGGGAACGTAATAGCGGCGCAGCGTGGAGGCACGAATCGAAACGATCTGCTTGACCCAGGCATCGAGCAATACCGCGGGCTCCCGAAGCTGGCGCTCCTTGCTGGGGCCTTGTCCGCGCGACGACATCCAGTCGTACCGCTCCAGTTCCGTCAGCACCTGTGAGGCGGTTGCCTGAGATACCAGCGCCTGTGCGGCAAGCTCCTTGCCGCCGAACCAATCCCGAGGGTGCGTCAGCAGGGTGTGCAGTACCTGCGCGCGCCGCCCGGAGAACAGGGAACGTACAGACTTCGTCAGATTCTTGGGCGGCGGCCTGTCGATGTAGAGATAGGCGCCCGGAGCAGGCAAATACAGGCTGCCACCGCTGTCGAAGTAACCGACATGCTCGTTCCTGAGCAAATCTTTGGCACCGGGAGATATGGACTCGGCGACCAGGAGCGATATGGACATGTCTCTATCGCCCTCGCCGGCCGGCCGGTGACGGCTGAAATCCCTTAGCTGCCATACAACCTCACGCACATCCCTAGGATAAACGGCCTTCTTGGCCTCGATCAGCAAGGTAAAGGGCTTGCCTGCCACATGAAGGTCGACTTGGGCGTCAATTTCCCGCTCACCAGGCAATCCAACCAAGTGGTGACCACCCAGTTCGGCGTGCACGTCCGGCAGCGCTCGAAGGGTATCGAGGAACTGCGCAATCAGTTGCCCTTCAGTCGGGGACGATCCAATCATGGCTGTACTTTAAGTCTTTCACTGTACAGTGAATATAGTAATTCTATCAAATATTCAACGAAAACGCAATATTTACTGCGCAGCGAATAACGTCTACGCTCCCAAAACATCACAGTATTCGCCCGCCTGCGCCGGTAATTTGCCGAGTTGACACACGTATTCGAACCTCATACTTCAGCCAACTGCGCTTCGCCAGCGTCATGCGCCGCCCGCTTGACCCACCTGAGGAACAACATACCCCGGGGCAAACGACGCGCTCGCAACGCCATACAGCGTCAAGGGATCTTTCAACCACAATCGAAACGCTTCATCACTTTGACTGTGATCGGGGGAGCAGTCCACGTGCCACTGGCGCAATACGTAGCCAGCCATGGCCGCACGAAGCTTCAATCGAAGAACTCCGTCACGCATCCCATAGTCCTTTTTCGTTATTTCTGGATATTTTCGACCTGGATGGGGCACCAATGGGAGTTCAACGATACGATTCCATTGAATGTCTGAAGCGGGCAATTCATGCGCTTCCACATTCTCGTCTGCCAAGGTAACCGTCCTGTCCATTCGGCTTATGACGAAATCTCGAAAGTCCTGGTTCTTCCTGTCGAACGCCCTGGTATGCCAACGCAGCCCATCAGACGCTATTGCGAAGGGCACAATCTCGCGGTCGGACGCGCCGCTGGTATGGGAAACGTATCGAAGCCGAACGGCCTTTCCGAGATAAATCGCCCGCGTGATCGGCGCCAACACGTGCATCTGTGGACGATTTAGGGCAATCGGCACCTCGCACGGGATGAGTGGGCCAGCCACTGGATTCACACCATCACCAAAACCCTGTGAAAGCGCCGTCAAAACACGCTCCTGAACGTGCTCAAACGCCGGGGTGAAACTTTTCCGAATCACATAGGTTTTTGAGACAGTGTTGAAATCGATATTGTCAGGAAAAAGCTCTTTGTAAAGAGCGAAATCACGAGTCGCACCCGCGGGCGCCACTCCAAAACGCCTAATTAGGTCTGCCCGCGCTACTTGCCCGAGAAAGTAGAGCCGAAACTCGATGTAGGCCAGTCGCTCGCGCAGAGCTTGACTGACGCCTTTCAATCTGGAGATGCCGGTGTCCGCGTCGTTTGGTTCCATGGGCGCGGATTTTGCACCAGCGGCCATCGACCAGTCAAACCATATCGCGGTGTTGACATACTCATTTTGATGATGATATGTTTACATTAATGCGAACTTCGCAGTCCCGGCCACCGCAAGCAAACGCGAAAACGCCGTCAACTTGACAAACCTTTACCCCTACGATGCCGAAACCCATCAACGGGCCTGGAGTGATCCTGACATGGCAAACGGAACAACGCACCGAATAGCCGCAGCCGTAGTGATTGGCGCGGTATGGATCCACGCGGAGGCCGACCAGCCAGAGAAGTCCGCCAAGCCCCTGCTGGGTGCCGGACTGGCCGCGCTTCTGACCAACCTGCCGGACATTCTCGAGCCGGCACTTCATCCGAATCATCGCCAGTTTTTCCACAGCCTGACGTTCGCCGCGATGTTGGGGAAAGCGACCCACGAAATCTATGAATGGGAGACGGACAATCCCGCCGACGAAGCCATTCGCTTTTTGCTCCTGGTCGGCGCGGGAGCCTATTTCGTTCATCTCCTGCTGGATGCCGGTACAGCGAAATCGCTCCCAATACTTGGAAGGTTTTAATGCAACCTCACGAGTACTCCGTGATTGGCCTCGACCGAACCGCCATCGGTCGATACCTGGGCACGGCCGCGGGCTTGATGGCATCGACGACGGCCGTCGTGGCGACGCTCGTCTTCGACATGGCGACCCGCCTTGGGTTCTCGAACGCAATCGCCAGCTTGGCGCTTTTCCCGGTAAACGCCGCGGCCTTCTACTTTCTTGGTCATCTGGCATTCAACAAATGGATTTGGCGCCGCAAGGCCGTCCAGGCACTTCTTGGCGTTCCCGACCTCAACGGTGAATGGGCTTGCCAGGGATCAACGAAAGACGGTGAAGGCAACGTCACTCACGAATGGACAGCAACGGTAACAATTACCCAGACATGGGAAAAACTTCGCGTGTATCTCAACACCGGCCAATCAAGCTCGCGCAGCAAATCCGCCGCTTTGGTCAAAGAACCTGGTCGCGGGTACGTCTTGATGTACAGCTATCAGAATGAGCCGCGAATTGGCGAACCTGAATTGCACGCGCATGTTGGTTATTGCGAGCTTCAGGTGAGCGAAGACCTGAAAGCCGCAGAGGGCGACTACTTCAACAACAAGGGCCGGATCACCTTCGGCCGCATGAAACTGGCCAGAAAGGGAAAACCCAATGGGTAACTACGCACAAAAACTCGCCAACATGCGGAGCCGTCGGCGAGGGCAGGAATCGCTCGCTGCACTCGGCAGCATGTCTTTTGCGGCGGACGGTACAGAGAGGTTCACCGAGGCATACGAAACTCGCGCGAAGACTGACGCGATCAAGTATGCGCTGGGTGCCATGCAAGAACTGGAAGCGAAGTACACGAGAATCAGTATCGAAGAAGGCAATCGGGTCCGTGATCAACTAAAAAGCAGCTTGAATTCCGCCGGCATCCAGGTCGCCTTTGAATATCAAGGCTCCGTTCCACTGAACGTTCACATTCGATACGCGAGCGACATCGACCTTCTCGTGCTTCATGACGGCTTTGTCACTCTGGATCGGACAGGGGCGCGCGCGACGACCTATGGCACATACTTCGGAAATGTCCTGGGGGAAATGCTGAAACTACGATCTAGGTGCGAATCCATCCTCGAACAAAAATTTCCGGCCGCCACGGTGGACAAGACCGGCGCAAAGTCAATAGCGCTCTCCGGTGGTTCGTTGCAACGGAAAGTCGATGTTGTTCCCAGCCATTGGCACGATACGGCTGCATATCAGCAGTCGCGAGCGCAGCACGACCGTGAAGTAAAGATTCTGAACAAGGATGAATTGGCGATGATTACCAACCGCCCCTTCCTCCACATGCATCGAATCGAAGAAAAGGATCTAAGGACAACCGGCGGCGCGAAAAAGGCAATTCGCCTCCTGAAAACAATCAGGAAGGATTCCTCCACGGAAATCCAGTTGACGAGTTACGACATTGCGTCGTTGATCTGGCATCTTCGCGATGATGCCCTGAGCAAGCCCTACTATCTGGAATTGTCGCTCGTAGCAGAAATTCAGAAGTATCTGCAATATCTCGTCGAAAATCCCGGGATCACGAACACACTCGACGTTCCCGATCAATCGCGAAAGATCATCGACGTGCCGGCGAAACTGCGGTCCCTTTCACAATTGAAGGCCGAAGTTGACACACTGGCCGCTGACCTCGCGAATGAAATCAGCCCTTCCTATGCGAACAACCGTGAGATTGTTCACAAGCGTTTGATGGAAGCTCAAATCTTCTGAAGGAAAATAAACATGTTCGGCAGCATCGACAAGAGCAAAGGACTGCTATTCGTCACGAACGATCTCGATCATTCTCTCCGTGCCACCATCCAGAAGATGCATCAGGAGATCGAGGGCTTCGATGAGAATCGATTGCTCAACACCGCTCCTGAGGATCTTAAACGCTACCTGGTCGAGAAATATAGCGTGACGCCAATCACGCTACTTCGGGACCAGTGGTACGCCGACCACCACGATGCTCCGGTGGATGTCCGGCACGATCCGATGCGCTGGATCGACGACCGAAGCAGACCCGCCATGGTGGCAGGCGAACGCGTCGAGGTACGTGTCCCGTTTGAAGGCGAGGCAGAGCTTTTCTACTCGAAGGCCAACACCTTCACGATGAACCCACCTCGGGCATCTATCGAAAAGAATGAAGTTGTACTGCGCTATGACACTCCCGCCGACCAGCCTCGCGACGTTCGCCCGCTCGTAGACCGCGTATTGGACGAGATCGAGCAGCACTTGGGATGGCAGCGTTCGATGATCCACGCCCATAACGCAAGTCTGCCAAATACAGTCGGACAGACGATCCACGAGCGGCGCAGCCGCCTGCTCGCTCAGTCACAGCGCGCAGAGGCGCTCGGTATTCCAATACGCCGGCGAGCGAATGCGCAAAACACTTACGCTGTCCCCTCGGTACGCCGCAAAGCGACACCGACTCTCCCGCTTGCCTCGACGGCGCAGTTCAAGCCCGAGCCGGTGCTGGCACTGGAGCTGTATGAGCACGCCCTCAAGATCGTGCAAGACATGGCGCTCGTAATGGAACGCAGCCCGGATGCATTCAAGGCAATGGATGAGGAAGCATTGCGCCAGCATTTCCTCGTCCAGCTAAACGGTCAATTCGAAGGCAAGGCGACTGGCGAAACCTTCAATATGGCGGGGAAAACGGACATCCTGCTGCGCGAAGGGGACCAGAACGTCTTCATCGCAGAGTGTAAGTTCTGGAAAGGTCCCAAGGCATTTGGCGAGGCGATCGACCAGCTTCTGAGCTACGCGACATGGCGCGATAGCAAGACCGCGATTCTCGTTTTCAACCGCGGAGTAGGGACTTCGACGGTCTTGAGCGGAATCGACGCAGTGACCAAGGCCCACGGCAACTTCAAGCGCGAAGTGAACTGGCCGCATGAAAGTGGCTTCCGGTATGTTCTCCATAGCAATGGCGACAAGAACCGTGAACTGACGCTGACAGTGTTGGTTTTCCACGTTCCACAATAGAAGCAACCGTCGTGCGTACTCGCCATATTCGGTCGACTGCCGATATTCACTGTGCGGTGAAGTCACTCTCGGGAGTCCCGGCGCCTTGGTCTATCGGCAGGGCCGAACTTGAGCGAGAACGCGCATCTGCCGTTGGGACAGTCCGTGCACAAGGGAAGACGGCCGTAGCACACTGACATGCACTAAATCAAGGTCCCCGCGGAGCGCCAGGCCGGCACTCGCAGTGGTTGAAGCTCGGCAACACTTCGATCGTCAGACCGCAAACGAGCCGTGCGGTCCCTTGAAGTAGCGCTCCAGGACGGCGTGCTCCATTTGGTGGACGGCGTCCATCACATGCCCCCCCCAGCGCACCAACACGGCCAGTAGGATGTGCACGAAGTCCGAGAAAGAAATGGGCTTGGCGCAATAGGCGGTCACGCCCAGGTTGTAGGCGCGCTCCACGTCCTCGACCAGAGTTGAACTGCTGAACATCACCACCGGCAGGTCACCGGTGGCCGGATCAGATCGAATCTTGCGCAACACCTGAAAGCCGTCCACACGAGGCATGGTGGCGTCCAGCAAGACAAATCTCGGCAGATGCCCTGGACCGCGCGCGACGGCCGCCCGCAAGGACTCCAGCGCTTCGGCCCCGTCGTGGCAGATGAGCGGTTCGATCCTGCTGCCGATGTCGTCCAGCGCCCGAATCACCAAAGCGATTTGGTCGGGATCGTCTTCTACAAGCAGGAAATGCGAGCTCACGCGGGGCAATTCGATCAAGGCAGCAGCCGTCAATTATTGCGCCGGCAACCACACATCGCAAGTGGTTTTGTGGCACTTGCACAGTGAGTTCATCGTCAAGCACCCAATGTCCCTCATTGCCCTCAGCTTCCGAGGTGCATTGCTACCGTTCCAGCCATCGGCCGCAGCGACTTCGCCCTTGCCAGTCGCACCACCAATATCAACGACACTACCTGCTAATCGCCTGAACGCCAGCTCGGCGCGCGCGATCAACATCAATCAATGCGTAATATTGACTTCGACTTTTTATGCCGGGTTCCGCCGCGGCGAATTTTTGTGTCGCCACGTCAAGCGCGTTGTCGAAGGCTGCCGCCGACTGCCTCATCCTTGGGTCGTTTTGAAATAGCCGCGCCAAGGCCGTGCCTATGGCATTCGGGTTCCGGCTCACAAATGGGTTGGTGCTCGTCATCATCGTTGTTTCGAGAAACGCGATCTGGCGGCGCTGCCCATCAAGGTAGAACCCCAGGAACGCGTGCCCTGGCACAAGCACGATTAGTGGATCGATACCGATCTTTCTCAAAATCGATGCAAACAGCACCGTCCCATCAATACAATTCGCCTGACGAACACGCACACTGTCGTCAATGAATCGCACATGCTGGCTCGATACGCCATCCTGCATTGCTGACGGAGTCGTAATGGAGGTATAGGCGAACCCGCTGCGCTGGAGAAAGTACCAGATCGCAAAAACCTGCGGGATGACCTGCGCCTGGTAGCCACTGAACAATGTCACCACAGGCTGCGGCAATCTCAGCGCGCCTTGCAATATTTGCTCGATCAGCGGGTGGTTTTCATTCACAAACGCGGCCATCATGTACGCGTAGTCACCGGTAGCCCGCCCGTCCTTGTAGGTTGCTATCGGAGTATCGTTGACCGACCGGACACGAACGGATTTCACCTCGTCACCAATCTTGGTGTCGTCGACAAAGACCTGAAACCGCGCCGACGAAGTCGCCGGCTGGACCATGCGCGACAAGAGTCCAAAGTCGTAGCGAAGCGTAGGCAAAAGGATTGACGCCTGATCGCCCGCCGAAAGGGCCTGCTCGATCGTTCCCTCTTGGGCGATGCCATCAATCGAAATAGCGACCCGAACCCGCGCGCCGGCTCGCGGCGCTTTGACCTCTATCCCCAAAGAACTCATGCGGTCGCCAAACACATTGGGCGGCGCCGGCGTGTTGCTGCTCCGGGTTGCATTGGCGAGAACAAATGAAGGAAACAACTCGCCGTCGAACCGAAAGGTGGGCTTCCACTCGATCGTCGACGACTGGCCGATTGCGGTCCGCATCGGCGCCGCGATACACAGTCCGATGCCTGTCGCCAATTTTCGCCGCGTGAGCTTCATCAAATTGCTTTCGCTCATCCATTAGGTTCTGCGCCAGAAAATACCATAGAGCCCAGTAACAACCGACCTGATCTCGACGTAAAGCAGGGTTGCTTTGCCAATTCCCGCTTAGGCCATGCATCTTCAAGCCGACACAGCAGATCCATCAACACATTTGGACAAGATGGTCACGTCCTAGTCGCGTCGAGACCAATGCTCGCATCAGCGCTACATTTTCAAAAGCTTAAGATGCCGGCCAGAAAGCCGGCAAGGACTCCTGTTCCACGGCGACAGTGCCAAGCCCCGATGCTTCGTCGTCCCAACCCCATCGATCGCAGATCCCCCGAATCTCACTCGCCTCCGATTTGGTGAGGGTACGTGCGGCCACGCCTGTCGCGCGCGACACCATGCCGTGCAGCCGTAGAGATCGCTTCGCGCTGACACAACATTCCGCCAGATGCGAAGCAATCCGAAATCCGCCGGCGTCAATGTCGCCCCAGTGAAAAATCATTGCTGAAAGTGGAAGCGAGTCCAGAAGCAGGCGGTAGGCGTGCTTCCACGAAGGACTGGGCATTCCTCCTGTGTAGATCAATATCGCGCCCGCCGGACGCACACTTGCCATTTCATGAAAAGTTGTCAGATTCTCCACCGAAAGCAGCATCTGCGCCGCCGCCGGTTCCGCACTGACCGCCTCGATGGCCTTGGGGGCGAGTCCCACATATGGGCTATAGGCCTGGATCGATCTTCCACCATAGACCAAGGCCAGATCACCGGCCACCAGTATGGTCGGTGGAAACTTCACAAGACCAAGTCCGGAATACACGTCCTCGGCGTCTCTTGGAGCAGCGCCCGAATCACCGGAGGCCAAGACATCCAAGATCGGCCATAGCGCTTCGATCCGCTTGCTATCACCGAAAAGGCTTGCGCTCAACCGGCGAATCGGTACGTCATCGCCAGTCTTCGAAGCGCAATAGCTCTGGACCTGAATTGCCTCCAACCAGGCGTCAACGTCAATGACACGAAATCCGCGGACAGCGCCGCCCCGCTTCCAGGTCTGGACCACTTGCATCAAGACTGGATAGCGGCCGAAAAACTCCGCCAACTTTCTCTCCGCCACTTCGACCGCTTCCCATCTAGGCAGCACCCCCAGGTGGATCGCCAGGCATGGTCCATCACGGAGCACGATTCGCTCAACCTGGTTTCGCTCCCCTGCCCGGGCGTCCCAATCAATCGTGACGGCCCCATCGCGTTCAGCAAGCTGGATCGCCGCATTGCATTCGATCTTGTCGGCATGACGCTCCAATCGCGAATACTCAGGAAACGAATCCTGGGAGAAC
>JAEUOR010000069.1 GCA_016790635.1 Burkholderiales bacterium | reverse complement strand
TGGCCGACAAGGAGCGCGCTGCCCGGGTCCTGCGCTCGCAGGGCCGCATCATGCTGGACGCGCCGATCAGCGGCACGGCCAATCCGCGGCCGCAGGAGAACTGGATCATGTACCTGAGCGGCCCGGCAGATGCCTGCCGCGAGGTGCGCGACTGGGTGGCCTGCTTCACCCTCGATGCGCCGCGCGTGGGCCGTTTCGGCAGCGGCACCAAGCTGAAGCTGGCGGCCAATCACCTGGTGGGCATCTTCAACGTGGCCTGCGCGGAAATGGTGTCCTTCTGCCGGCACATGGGGCTCGATCCGCGCATCGCCCTGCGCCACATGGGCGAGAGTCCCTACATCGGCACTGGCCTGATGCGCCTGCGCGTGCCCATGATGCTCGATCGCCGATACCAGCCCGCCTCGATGAAGATCGGCATCTGGCAAAAGGACATGCAGATCATGGCAGACATGGCGCGCGCGGTGGACTGTGCCACCCCTCTGCTCAATGCCAGCGCGGGGGTCTACAGCGCCGCGATGGCGATGGGATTGTCCGAGCACGACACCGCAGCAACCGCCGAGGTGTGGGCCGCGATGCCCAGCCGGCCGGCAACACGCGGATCGACGGGGCGGGGCCCGGACAAGACAGCGCGGAAACAGAGCTAGCCGGCCCGGCAGGAACGCAGGAGCCCGGGACGCGGCCGGAGGCGCACGCGAGCGGCCCTGCTTCAGGGTGCGGTGCCGAACTCGTATCCGCGCCCAGGCGCTGCGGCAAACAGGGCCTGGGTGTAGGCGTGCTGCGGTGCCCCGAAGACCTGCGCGGCCGCGCCGTACTCGACCACCCGGCCCTTGGACATGACCGCGACATGGTCGCACACCTGTGCGGCGACGCGCAGGTCATGGGTGATGAAGAGCATGGCCAGGTTCATGCGGTCGCGGATCTCGTCCAACAATTCGAGCACCTGGGCCTGCACCGAGACGTCGAGCGCCGAGACGGCCTCGTCGGCGATAAGGAGTTCCGGTTCCATCGCGAGCGCGCGGGCGATGCAGATACGCTGGCGCTGGCCGCCGGAGAACTGGTGCGGGTAGCGCGTCAACGCCTCGGGGTCGAGGCGCACGGTCTCCATGAGCTTCCGGGCGCGCGCCATCGCTTCGCTGCGCGAGGTACCGTAGTTGAGCGGGCCCTCGATGATCGCCTCGCCCACGGTGCGGCGCGGATTGAGGCTGCGGTAGGGATCCTGGAAGACGATCTGCACGCGGCGCCGGAGCGGCCGCAACGCGCGCACGCCGATGGTCGCGATCTCGTCCGTGCCCAGAAGCACGCTGCCCGCGGTCGGGTCGATCAAGCGCGCGATGGCGCGCGCCACGGTCGACTTGCCCGAACCCGATTCACCGACGATGCCCAGCGTCTGGCCGCGACGCAGTTCCAGGTTCACGTCCTCGGCGGCGCGCACTTCCCTTTTCTTGGCAAGAAAGCCGCCGCTGGAGTAGATCTTCGCCAGGCCCGTGGTCTTGAGCACGATCGGCGCGGCCGCGTCGATGTCGCGCTGACGCGGCACGATCGACGGCACCGAGGCGATCAGCATCTTGGTGTAGTCGTGCTCGGGCCTGGCGAGCAGGTCGACCTTGGCGCGCGTCTCGACCAGGTGCCCCAGGCGCAGCACGGCGACGCGGTCGGCGATCTCGGCCACGACGCCGAAGTCGTGGGTGATGAAGAGCACGCCGGTACCGTGCCTTTGCTGCAGCTCGCGGATGAGCTTCAGGATCTGCGCCTGGGTGGTCACGTCCAGCGCCGTGGTCGGCTCATCGGCGATCAGGAGCACCGGCTCCATGATGAGGGCGATCGCGATCATGATGCGCTGGCGCTGCCCGCCGGAGAGCTGGTGCGGATAGGACGCGAGCATCCGCTCCGGGTCGGGCAGATGCACCTCCTCGACGATGCGCTTGACGCGCGCGCGGCGTTCCTCGGCCGGAAGCGTCGTGTGCATGGCCAGCACTTCGTCGATCTGCTCGCCGCAGCGCATGACCGGATTGAGGGCCGTCATCGGCTCCTGGAAGATCATCGACATGCGCACGCAGCGCAGTTCGCGCAGGCGATCCGGCGTGGCCTTGAGGATATCCTCGCCTTCGAGCAGGATCTCGCCGGAGGTGGCCTTGAGTTCCTTGGGCGACAGGCCCATCACCGCATGCGCGATGACCGACTTGCCCGAGCCGGACTCGCCGACCAGGCAGACGATCTCGCCGCGCGCCACCGAGAGGTTGACGCCCTCGACCGCGTGCCGGCGGTCGCCGCCCTTGGGCAGCGCGATGGCGAGGTTGCGGATGTCGAGGATGGCGCTCATCGCTCGGTCACCGCGAGCTTGACGCCGAAACCCAGGAAGCAGACCCCGGCGATGCGATTGACCAGAAGCGCCGCCGCCGGTTCGCGCAACAGCACGCGAAAGCGCGATGCCAGGAAGTTGGTGCAGCTGTTCCAGACGATGCCGGTCAGGTTGAAGATCATCCCCAGGACCAGGAAGGCCGTGGCTGCGTCGCCCTGGCCTGGATCGACGAACTGCGGCAGGAAGGCCAGGAAGAACACCGCGACCTTGGGGTTGAGCGCATTGCACAGAAAGCCTTCGGCGAACAAGCGCCGCAGGCCCGGCCCCCCATTGGCACTCGCCGCGCCTGCCGCACCCGCAGCCGGGGTGTTCGCGTTGCCGGATGTCAGCGGCCGCGCCGGCGCGATCAGGAGCTGCACGCCGATATAGATGAGATAGGCCGCACCGGCGAACTTGATGACGGAAAAGGCGGTCGCGGAGGCGACGAGGATGGCCGACAGTCCGACGGCCGCCGCGACGATGTGCACGAAGCAACCGCAGAAGATGCCGGCGACCACGGCGAAGCCCGCACGCGCCCCCAGGGTCGAGGAGCGCGTGACGATCAAAAAGGTGTCCGGCCCCGGGGTGAGGTTGAGGATCACCCCGGCGGCGACGAAGAGCGCCAGGTCGTGGATGCCGAACATCATGCGCGCTTGGCCATCTTCGGATCGAGGGTGTCGCGCAGCCCGTCGCCCAGGATGTTGACCGCCAGCACCGTCACGGCCAGGAAGATGCCGGGGAAGAACACGTTGTGCGGGAACTGCTGGAACTGCACGCGCCCCTCGGCCATGATGTTGCCCCAGGTCGGGATGTCGGTCGGCAGGCCCACGCCCAGGAAGGACAGGATGGCCTCGGTGAGGATGGCCGCGGCGCAGATATAGGTACCCTGCACGGTGAGCGGTGCGACGGTGTTGGGCAGGATGTGGCCGAACATGATCTTCCAGGTCGGCGTGCCCAGCGAAACGGCGGCCTCGACATAGGGCTCCTCGCGGATCGACAGCACCAGCGAGCGCACCAGGCGCGTGACCCGCGGTATCTCGGGAATCGCGATCGCGACGATGACCGTGAGCAGGCTGGCTTTCCACAGCGCAACCAGCGCGATGGCGATCAGGATGCCGGGGATGGCCATGATGCCGTCCATGACCCGCATGAGGGGCATGTCGAGCCAGCGCAGGTAGCCGGCCGAAAGTCCCGCGAGCACGCCCAGGAACACCGCCAGGAGCGCACAGGCAAAACCGACGATGAGCGAGACGCGCGTGCCGTAGATGACCCGGCTGTGGATGTCGCGCCCGAACGAGTCCGAGCCCATCAGGAAGGTGTGCTTGATGCTCTCGCCTTCGAGTGTCGTGATCTCGCCCTGCGCACCAGGCAGGAGGTCGCGGCTGCCGGGGTCGAAGAGCGTCGGATCGACCGTGCCGAGCCAGGGCGCGGCGAGCGCGATGGCGAAGAGAAGCGCGAACGCGGTGCCGCCGACCTTGACGCCCCAGTGCGCCTTGAGGCGCTTCCACACCGAGGGACGCAGGGCGACGTTGGCCGATTCGGTGGATAAGTCGATGGCGGCGGCGGACATGGACGGTGCGGGTGAGGCTTCGGTCTTCAGTAGCGGATGCGCGGGTCGAAGAACAGATAGGAGACGTCGACTAAGAGGTTGATGAGCACGTAGACGAAGGAGAAGAAAAGAATCACGCCCTGGATGGTCGGGAAGTCCCGCGCCAGCACCGCGTCCACCGTGAGGCGCCCCAGACCCGGAATGCCGTAGACCGATTCGGTGACGACCACCCCGCCGATCAAAAGCGCGATGCCGATGCCGATGACGGTGATGATGGGCACCGCCGCGTTGGCCAGCGCATGGCCGATCAGGACACGGTTCTCGGGCAGGCCCTTGGCGCGTGCGGTGCGGATGTAGTCCTCGGACAGGACTTCCTGCACCGCCGCTCGCGTGACGCGGGCGATGAGCGCGATGTAGATCACCGAAAGCGTGATCGAAGGCAGGATCAGGTGACGGATGAAGGGCACGAAACCTTTTTCCAGGCGCTCGTAGCCCTGCACCGGGAGCCAGCCCAGCTTGATCGAGATCAGCCAGATCAGGAGATAGGCGAGCACGAAGACGGGGATGGAAAAACCCATGACCGAAAAGCCCATCAGCGCGCGGTCCAGCCAGCCGCCCTGACGCCAGGCGGCGATCACCCCCAGGGGAACGGCGACGACGATGGCGATCACGATGGTGCAGAACGACAGCGCGAGCGTCGGCTCGATGCGCTGCGAGATCAGGGTCGAGACCTGCATCTTGAAAAAGTAGGACTGGCCGAGGTCACCCTCCAGCAGATGCCCGAACCAGATGGCGAACTGCGTGACCAGCGGCTTGGAAAGCCCCAGGTTCTCGCGGATCTTGGCGACGTTCTCGGGCGAGGCGGCGTCGCCGGCGATGATCGCTGCCGGGTCGCCGGGGGTGAGGCGCAGGAGCAGGAACACCAGCACCGCGACGATCAGGAGCACCGGGATCGTGGCGGCGATGCGCTTGACGAGAAACGCCAGCATTGCCTCAGCTCCAGTGGAGCGAAAGTGCAGATGGCATGGATGGCATCATCAGCGCATTGTCGCGAACAAAAAGGGGCGGTCGCCCGCCCCTTGTCCTGGCCGAGGGCCTACTTCTTGATGTTCCAGTAGAAGTTGCCCGGGCCGATGACCATGCCGGTCACGCCCTTGCGCACCGCCGAAGGATTGATGTACTCGCCCACCGGGGCGTGGGTGCCGACTTCGAACGCGCGCGCCTGGATCGCCTCGGCCAGACCCTTGCGCTTGGTCGCGTCGAGTTCGCGCGCGAAGGCATCGCGCAGTTTCTCGATCTCTCCATCGGTCGGCCAGCCGAACCAGGACTTCTCGCCGGCCGCGCCGATGGCGGCGTTGGTGAGCGGGTTCCAGATGTCCGGCGACACCCAGGCGGTGGCGAAGATGTTCCACCCGCCGGCGGCAGGTGCGTCCTTCTTGGCGCGCCGGCCGACCAGGGTGTTCCAGTCCATCGACTGCAGGTCAACCTTGAAGCCGGCCTGCCGCAGGAGCTGGGCGGCGACATCAGGCAGCTTGGTGATCGAGGCCAGGTCGGTCGGCTTCATGACCACCACCGTGCTGCCGTCATAACCCGAGGCCTTGAGCAGGTCCTGCGCCTTTTTCATGTTGGACTTGCCGATCAGGTCCGAACCCTTGGTCGAGCCGTAGGGCGAACCGCAGACGAACATCGACGGGCATACCTTGTAGTACTCCTTGATGCCGACCTGGGCCTTCAAGAAGGCTTCCTGGTTGAAGGCCGCGATCGCCGCCTGCCGCACCTTGGGGTTGTTGAACGGCGGGTGCAGGTGATTGAAGCGCACCATGTACTGGAAACCCAGGCTGTTGGCGTTGACCAGCACCACGTTCGGGTCCTTGGACAGCGCGGCATAGGATTCGAAGGCCGGCTGCTCGATGATGTCGGCCTCGCCCTTGGAAAGCGCATTGGCCTGCGCCTGCGCGTCGCGCAGCGCCAGGTTCCACTCGACGCGGTCGACGTGAACCACCTTGCCGCCGGTCGAACCGGAAGCCGGCTCCTTGCGCGGGACGTACTTGGGGTTCTTGAGGTACACCGCGCGGTCGCCAGGCTTGAACTCGTCGCGCTTGAAGATGTACGGGCCGGAGCCGATGTATTCCTCGATCTGCTTGTCGGCCGGCGTGTCGGCGACGCGCTTGGGCATGATGAAGGGCACGTTCGACGAAGGCTTGCCGAGCGCGTCCAGCATGATTCCGCAGGCTTCCGACAGGAAGATGCGGAAGGTGTCGGGCGACGGCGAATCCATGCGCGAGATGAAGGTGAAGAGCTTCTGGCCCATCGCGTCGCGCTTGCCCCAGCGGTTGAGCGAGGCGATCACGTCTTCGCCCGTGACCGGCCGGCCGTCATGGAACTCAAGTCCGGCGCGCAGCTTGAAGGTCCACAAGCGGCTGTCCGGGCTCACCGTCCAGGTGTCGACCATCTGCGGCTTGATCTGTCCCTTCTCATCGGTGCCGAAGAGCGTGTCGTAGATCATGTAGCCGTGGTTGCGGGCCATGTACTGCGTGGTCCAGATCGGGTCCAAGATCGACAGGTTCGAGTGCGGGATCACCTTGAGCACCGAACCCTGCGCGAGGGCCGCGCCTGACAGGCCGAGCGAGACGACCAAGCCCAAGCCGATTTTTGCGAGCAAAGCCATGGGAACTCCCCATTTCTTGTAAGGAAGGGCGCGAGTTTACATAAAAGGACAGGCGCGAAAAGCGCCTCCGCGACGCCCGAGCATTAGTGGAAACCCGCCTTCTCCACCATGGCACGCATCGCGTGCCTGACCCGATTCTGCGCACCGGTTTGGTGCGGCGCCGCCGGCATCCCAGGCGGACGGCGTTTCATCGTCACCAGCGGCCCCCAGCCCGCGCGCCCGACGCTCCCGGCGCCACCCTGTATACCTTGTTTTTCCCTCTTGTATACTTCGCGCCGCGCTGGCATCGGGCTTGCTTTTGGATTGGCTTGCACCGTGCCACGGCATATCCAGCCGGGCGCCAGCTACGAACCCGCGCCTTCCGGTTTCCATCCGGAAAGAACCGATCATTCGAGGAGAATGCATGAAACGTCACACCATCGGCGCCGCGCTCGCGGCAGTCCTGTGCGCCGCCGCTTTGGCGCCCGCGTCGGCGCTGGCACAGGGCAAGACCCTGCGCATCGCCATGACCGCAGCCGACATTCCCAAGACCCACGGCCAGCCGGACCAGGGCTTCGAGGGCAACCGCTTCACCGGGATTCCGCTCTACGACGCGCTGACCCACTGGGATCTGTCGGCGGCGGACAAGCCTTCCGTGATCATCCCGGGGCTTGCGACCGAGTGGAAGGTCGGCGACACCGACAAGACCAAGTGGACCTTCAAGTTGCGCAAGGGCGTCAAGTTCCACGACGGCTCGGACTTCAACGCCGACGCAGTAGTCTGGAACGTCGAGAAGGTATTGCGCAAGGAGGCGCGTCATTTCGCCCCCGACCAGATCGGCGTGACCGTCTCGCGCATGCCGACCCTCGCCTCGGCGCGCAAGATCGACGACTTCACCGTCGAATTGACCACGCGCGAACCGGACAGCTTCCTGCCGCTCAACCTGACCAACCTGTTCATGGCCTCGCCGGCGCATTGGCAGAAGAAGTGGGACGCCCTGGGCAACGTGGCAGACCCCACCCAGCGCGCCGCGCAGGCCTGGGCTGCATTCGCCGCCGACGCGTCCGGGTCGGGCCCGTTCAAGATGGCGCGTTTCTCGCCGCGCGAGCGGGTCGAGTACGTCGCCAACACCAATTACTGGGACCCCAAACGCAAGCCCAAGATCGACCGCATCGTGCTCTTGCCCATGCCGGAAGCGTCGGCTCGCACCGCCGCGCTCCTCTCCGGCCAGGTCGACTGGATCGAGGCACCGGCGCCGGACGCCGTGCCGCAGATCAAGCAAAAGGGCTTCGTGCTGCATACCAATGCCCAGCCGCACGTGTGGCCGTGGCAGTTCTCCATGGTCGAGGGTTCGCCGTGGGCCGACAAGCGCGTACGCCAGGCGGCCAACCTCTGCATCAATCGCGCCGAATTGAAGCAGCTCCTGGGCGGGCTCATGGAGATCCCCAAGGGCACGGTGTCCCCCGGGCACCCGTGGTGGGGCGCGCCCAAGTTCGACATCAAGTTCGATCTCCCGGCCGCGCAAAAGCTCATGGCAGAGGCCGGCTTTTCCGCCTCCAAGCGCCTCAAGGTCAAGACCCTGACCTCGGCCTCGGGTTCGGGGCAGATGCAGCCGGTGGCCATGAACGAATGGCTGCAGCAGGCGCTGCGCGCCTGCTACTTTGATGTCGAGCTGGAAGTCATCGAGTGGAACGCGCTGTTCACCAACTGGCGCGAAGGCGCCAAGGATCCGAAGTCGCGCGGCGCGCACGCCACCAACGTGACCTTCGCGGCCATGGACCCGTTCTTCGCCATGGTGCGTTTCTCATCCTCCCGCACCCTTCCGCCGGTGTCCAACAACTGGGGCCACTACACCAGCGCCGAGATGGACGAGCTGATCAGCCGCGCGCGCACCACCTTCGACGAGCGCGGTCGCGATGTGGCGCTGTCGCGCATCCACACCAAGATCGTCGATGACGCCGCGTTCCTGTGGGTGGCGCACGACGTCGGCCCGCGCGCCATGAGCGCCAAGGTCAAGGGCGTGGTGCAGCCGCGCAGCTGGTTCATCGACATCGCGCCGATGAGCATCCAGTAAATCCCGCACCGTTGTGCCGGGCCGTACGCGCCCGGCACAACCAGGTGCGCCGCAAGCGCGGCGCAAGAACCGAACCGATTCAAGCTGTCGTCACCGTCGGGAGCAGCCTCAATGTCATCGTTCAATCGTCGCGAGTTCCTTGCTGCCGGTGCGGCCCTGGGCGCCGCCGGGGCCATCGACCCGTCGCTGGTGCATGCGCAGGGCACCGGCACGCTGCGCGTCGCGATGACTGCGGCCGACGTGCCCTTGCCCAACGGCCAGACCGACCAGGGCGCCGAGGGCATGCGCTTTGTCGGCTACACCCTATTCGACAGCCTGGTCGAATGGGACCTGTCCTCGTCGTCCAAGCCTTCCGGTCTCGTGCCGGGGCTGGCAAGCAGCTGGCAGGTCGACAGCGCCAACCCGACACGCTGGATTTTCCGCATCCGTGAAGGCGTGCGCTTTCACGACGGCTCACCCTTCGACGCGAGCGTCGCGGTGTGGAACCTGGAAAAGATCCTCAAGGAAGACGCCCCGCAGTTCGACCGGCGCCAGGCCGCGCAGGGCCGCAGCCGCATTCCAACCGTCAGGTCGTACCGGGCCATCGATCCGATGACCCTCGAAGTCATCACCAGCATTCCCGACGCGCTCCTGCCCTTCGGCATCGCCTGGATCGTCATGTCCAGTCGCGCACGCTGGGAGGAAGCCGGGCGCAACTGGGACGCGTTCGTGCGCAACCCTTCGGGCACCGGTCCGTGGCGCTTCGCGCGCTACCAGCCGCGCGAACGACTGGAGCTGACCCGCAACGCCGAGTACTGGAACAAGGCGCGCGTGCCCAAGGCCGAGCGCCTGGTCCTGATCCCCATGCCGGAAGGCAACACCCGCGTCGCGGCGCTGCGTGGCGGACAGGTCGACTGGATCGAGGCGCCGCCGCCGGATACCGTCGACTCGCTGCGTAAAGCCGGCATGCAGATCGTCACCAATGTCTACCCGCACAACTGGCCGTGGCACTTCAGCCGCGTCGAGGGTAGCCCCTGGAACGACGCGCGGGTGCGCCGCGCAGCCAATCTCGCGATCGACCGTGAAGGCATGAAATCCCTGCTGGGCGGCCTGATGGTGCCGGCCAAGGGCATGGTGCCGCCGACCAGCCAGTGGTTCGGCAAGCCCACGTTCGATGTCAAGTTCGACCGCGCCGCGGCGCTGAAACTGATGGCAGAGGCCGGCCACTCGCCGGCGCGGCCACTGTCGGTCAAGGCCATCATCTCGCCCTCCGGATCCGGGCAGATGCAGCCGCTGCCGATGAACGAGCTCATCCAGCAGAACCTGGCCGCGATCGGCATCAAGGTCGACTTCGAGGTCATGGAGTGGAACGCCCTCCTGGCCTCGTGGCGCGCCGGCGCCAAGGACCCGAGTTCGCGCGGCGCCCACTCGACCAACAGTTCGTACTTCAGCCAGGACCCGTTCACCGCGCTGATCCGTCACCTCGATTCGAACCTGGTGCCGCCGTCCGGCACCAACTGGGGCTATTACCAGGACGCTGAGCTCGACAAGCTCTTTGCCGCCATCCGCAACACCTTCGATCCGCGCGCGCAGGAAGCCGCCGTCCAGCGCGCGCACGAGAAGATCGTCAACGACGCGCTGTTCCTGTTCGTCGCCCACGACGTGAATCCGCGCGCACTCTCGCCGCGCGTCAAGGGCTTCGTGCAGGCGCAGAACTGGTTCCAGGACCTGACCCCGGTGGTCGTCGGATGACCAGGACGGCGGCGCGGCCGCGCTGATCATTGCCACGGCATGTTCGTCTACCTGATCAAGCGCGTGCTCTACACCATCCCGATTCTCATCGGGGTCGCGATCGTGTGTTTCGCCCTGGTGCACCTGGCGCCGGGCGACCCGCTGGTCTCGGTGCTGCCGCCGGACGCCAGCCAGGAAATCAAGCAGCAGATGACGGTCCTGTACGGTTTCGACCGACCGTACCACGAGCAGTTTGCGCGCTGGTTCGCGCGCGTCGTGCAGGGTGACCTCGGCACCTCGATCCGCACCGGCCGCCCGGTCGGCGACGAGATCGGCAAGGCGGTCGGCAACACCCTCATGCTGGCGGCGCTGGCAACGTTTCTGGGCTTTCTCTTCGGCACCCTGTTCGGCTTTGTGGCCGGCTATTTTCGCGACACCTGGATAGACAAGGCGGCCTCGGCCCTGTCGGTCTTCGGTGTCTCGGTGCCGCACTACTGGCTGGGCATGGTGCTGGTGATCATCTTCGCGGCCACCCTCAACTGGCTGCCGCCGACCGGCGCCGGGCCGGGCGGATCGGACCAGTGGGCCTGGGACTGGGAGCACGTGCAGTACCTGATCCTGCCGGCGGTGACGATGTCGGTGATCCCCATGGGCATCATCGCGCGCACGGTGCGCGCGCTGGTGGCCGAGATCCTCTCGCAGGAATTCATCGCCGGGCTGCGCGCCAAGGGCTTGTCGGAGCGCGGCGTGTTCGCCCACGTGGTCAAGAATGCCGCACCGACCGCGCTGGCGGTCATGGGCATCCAGCTGGGCTACCTGCTGGGCGGCTCGATCCTGATCGAGACCGTCTTCACCTGGCCGGGCACCGGGCTCCTGCTCAACGACGCGATCTTCCAGCGCGACCTGCCGCTCCTGCAGGGAACCATCCTGGTGCTGGCGATGTTTTTCGTCGTGCTCAACCTGGCCGTCGACGTGATGCAGACCGCGCTCGACCCGCGCATCCAGCGCGCCTAGATGCCATGAACGGCACCCCTCCCGTCTCCAACGTTTCCGTTGCCTCGGTCACCGCCGCCGCGCTGGTCATCGCGCGCTCGCCGGGTTACTGGCAGACGGTCTGGCGACGCTTTCGCCGCGACCCGGTGGCCGTCATCGCCGCGCTGGTGGTCCTGCTCCTGATCCTGATGGCCATCCTGGCGCCCTGGATCGCGCCGCACGACCCGCTGCAGGGCATGACGCTGCGCCGCCTCAAGCCGCCCGGCACCGAAGGCTTCCCGCTGGGCACCGACGAACTCGGGCGCGACATGCTCTCGCGCCTGATCCACGGCGCGCGCATTTCGCTGGTGATGGGCATCGTGCCGGTGTTCTTCGCGCTTTTCATCGGCGCGCTCACCGGCATCGTCGCCGGCTACGCCGGCGGCTGGACCAACACCGTCCTCATGCGCACGGTGGACGTGTTCTTCGCGTTCCCTTCGGTGCTGCTGGCGGTGGCGCTGGCCGGCGCGCTGGGCCCGGGCATCTTCAACGGCATGCTGGCACTGACGCTGGTGTTCATCCCGCCGATCGCGCGCGTGGCCGAGTCGGTCACCACCGGGGTGCGCACGCGCGACTTCGTCGAGGCGGCGCGCGCCTCGGGCGCCGGCGCGCTCACCATCATCCGCCGCCACGTGCTGGGCAACGTGCTGGGCCCGATCTTCGTCTACGCGATGAGCCTGATCGCGGTGTCCATGATCCTGGCCTCGGGACTGTCCTTCCTGGGCCTGGGAGTCAAGCCGCCGCAGCCGGACTGGGGCCTGATGCTGAACACCCTGCGCACCGCGATCTACACCCAGCCGCTCCTGTGCGCCCTGCCCGGGGTGATGATCTTCATCACCTCGATCTCGTTCAACATCATGACCGACGGCCTGCGCTCGGCGATGGACATCAAGGCATGACCGCGCCGGCGCTGCTCGAAGTACGCGGACTGGTCAAGCAGTTCCCGGTCAAGAAGAGCCTCTTCGGCCGCACGCTCACCCATGTCTCGGCGGTCGACGGCATCGACTTCGACCTCTTCGAGGGCGAGACCCTGGGGGTAGTCGGTGAGTCCGGCTGCGGCAAGTCGACCACGGCGCGGCTGCTCATGCACCTGCTCGAACCGACGGCCGGCACCATCCGCTTCAAGGGCAAGACCGTGGGCACGGCGGAGCTCTCGCTCAAGGATTTTCGCCGCCAGGTGCAGATGGTGTTCCAGGACTCCTATGCCTCGCTCAATCCGCGCCTGACAGTGGAGGAATCGATCGCCTTCGGGCCCACCGTGCATGGCGTTGATGCGCGCGAGGCCACCGACCGCGCCCACGGCCTGCTCGATCGCGTGGGCCTGGACCCGGCGCGCTTCGCCGGACGCTTCACCCACGAACTTTCAGGCGGGCAGCGCCAGCGCGTCAACATTGCGCGCGCCTTGGCGCTGAAGCCGGCCATCCTGGTGCTCGACGAGGCCGTCTCGGCGCTGGACAAGTCGGTCGAGGCGCAGGTGTTGAATCTGCTGGCCGACCTGAAGGACGAATTCGGCCTCACCTACCTCTTCATCAGCCACGACCTCGAGGTCGTGCGCTTCATGTCCACGCGCGTGCTGGTCATGTACCTCGGCCGCGTCGCCGAACTGGGGCCGACCGAGGCGCTCTACACCGGCGCCAAGCACCCGTACACAAGCGCGCTCCTGGGGTCGCTCCTGTCGATGGACCCGGACCGGCGCACCGAGGCCGCGCCGATTTCGGGCGACCCGCCCAACCCGATCGACCCACCGCCGGGCTGCCGCTTCCACACCCGCTGCGCACATGCCGAAGCCGCGTGTTCACAGGCCGCCCCGCAACTGACCGGTGCTGGCGGCGCCGATGCGCATCGCGTCGCCTGCCTGATGCACGCCCCGGGTTCCGGTCATTCGCGCGCCGCGGGCAGGGCGGCATGATGGCAGGCAACGACGAAGCTGTCCTTTCTATCGAGAAGCTGCGCGTCAGCTTTACCGGCGGCGCGCGCACCGTCACCGCGGTCGACGGCGTCGATCTCGCGCTCAAACGCGGCGAGGTGGTCGCACTCCTGGGTGAATCCGGGTCGGGCAAGAGCGTGACCCTGCGCTCGATCCTGCGCCTGCACCCCGAGCAAAAAACCCGCATCGAAGGCACGATCCGCGTCGGCGGCACCGACGTCATGCAACTCCGCGGCGACGCACTGTCGGACTTTCGCGGCAAGACCGTGTCCATGATCTTCCAGGAGCCGATGCTGGCCCTGGATCCGGTCTACACGGTCGGCCGGCAGATCACCGAGGCGATCCGCCGCCACGACAAGGTGAGCGAGGCCGAAGCCCACAAGCGAGCGCTGGCGCTCTTCGAGAAGGTGCGCATCCCCAGCCCCGAGCGGCGCCTGGATTCCTACCCGCACGAGATGTCCGGCGGCATGCGCCAGCGCGCCATGATCGCGCTGGCCCTGTCCTGCAACCCGCAGGTGCTGCTGGCCGACGAGCCCACCACGGCACTCGACGCCACGGTGCAGGTGCAGGTACTGCTGCTGTTGCGCGAGCTGCAGCGCGAGCTGGGCCTGTCGATGATCTTCGTCACCCACGACATCAGCGTCGGGGTCGAGGTTGCCGACCGCATCGCGGTCATGTACGCCGGACGCATCGTCGAAATCGGCTCGGTGCGCGAGGTGATCCGCGCGCCGCGCCACCCCTACACCATCGGCCTCATGTCGACCCGCCCGCACGGCGGGCGACTCACCGGCAACCGCCTGCCGGCGATTCCCGGCAGCCCGCCGGACCTGGCCAACCTGCCGCCGGGCTGCGCATTCGCGCCGCGCTGCGCGCATGCGAACGAGGCCTGCCGCGCCGAAGCGCCCGCGGCGCGCGAGGTGGTCGCGGGGCACTGGGTGCGCTGCGTGCGCACGGATGTGACGGCAAAGCCCTGACCCGTCGCGGTCGAGTCGACATTTGCCGATGCCACAGCCGTTGCATCGGTCGATCGGCCGCCCGCGGCACCTCATCGAATGCGCGGTCTGCGCGCCGCCTCAGACCGGCGAACTGCCCTCGCGCACGATCCGCGTGCCATCGGTCGACAATCGCCTGACCAGGCCTGCCAGCGGCGAAGCCGCGGTGCGTGCCCGGATCACCGCCAGTATGCTGCGCTCGAACTGCGCAGCGGCCCGCGAGCGCGGCCGCTCGCGGGCGCGGATGATGCGCAGGCGGTTCGGTATGGTCGGCCGGAACGGCACCGCGACCAGTGCAGGACGATGCACAGCCATCAGAAGGAACGGGTCCATCACCGCCAGCCCGGCGCCGGCCTCGACCAGGTCGAGCGCCTGCTGCGACTGGTTGATAACCACGTCCACATCCCGTCGGTCGCGGGCGGCACGCAGGGCGCGGCGTACTAGGTAGCCGATCGCGGTGTCCTCGCGGTAGCAGATCAGGCGCTCGGCGGCGAGTTCGCGCGCGCCTACCGCGCGCCGCTGCGCCAGCGCGTGGCGCCTCGGCATCACGCACACGCCGTCGGCCTCGCAGACCACCTCGCCGTCCAGATACGGATTGTCGGTCGGCTGGTGCACCACGCCGAAGTCCGCCTGCGCGTCGGCGACTCGGTCGGCGACCATCGCGGTAGGCAGGATCATCACCTCGATGCGGATATTGGGCCGCTCGCGAGCGAAGGCGGCGATCGCCGGAGTGATGAAGGCATGCGCCACCGACCCCGGCGCCGCCACCGTGACGCTGCCGGCGTTTCCGTCGCGCAACTGTCGAATCAGGAGCGAGACGCTGTCCAGGTCGCCGCGCACGCGCTTGACCAGTGGCAGAAGCGTCTCGGCCTCCGGGCTGGCAAACACCCGCCCGCGCACGCGGCGGAACAGCACGAAGCCGGCGGCTTCCTCCGCCAGGCGCAGCGATTTGCTGATGGCCGGCTGCGAGACCTCCAGCGCGCGTGCGGCCTGGCCGATCGAGCCAGTGCGCATCACTGCTTCGAAAACCTCGAGCTGACGCAGGTTCATCTATAACCTGAAGTTTTCAAGAATGGAACGCCAAGTATAAGCATGGTTTTCCATAATGGTCCGCATTCGCAACTGCGGGGATGGGCGTTGGCGAGCATCGGCATTGACATCGGCGGCACCTTTACCGACGTGGTCGCCATCGACGACGACGGCGCACAGCGTATCGCCAAGCTGCCTTCGACGCGCGCGGATCCGAGCGCGGCAGTGCGCACCGCCTTGGCGCAACTTCTGCCGCAATGGGGCATCGCCGCAGCCGACGTGACCTGTTTTGCGCACGGCACCACGGTGGCGACCAACGCCGTGCTCGAGCGCAGGGGCGCGCGCTTGGGCCTGCTCACCACGGCCGGCTTCGAGGACGTGCTTGAAATCGGCCGGCAGAACCGCCGGCAAATCTACGAACTCATGCTCAAACCGGAAACACCGGCGTTCCTTGCGCCAGGCGCGCGGCGGCGCGGCGTCGTCGAAGCGATCGGTCCAGACGGGTCGGTACAGACGCCGCTCGACATGGCCTCGCTCGAGGCCGCGGTCGCCGCCCTCGTCGCTGCCGACGTCGAGGCGATCGCCATCTGCTTTCTTTACGCGTTCGCCAATCCGGCACACGAGCGCGCCGCGGCAGCCTTCATCCGCGAAAGCCATCCGCGCCTCACCGTGTCGATCTCCTCTCAGGTTGACCCGGCGTTCCGCGAGTACGAGCGGACCGTGGTGACCGCCTTCGACGCCTATGTCAAGGCCGGACTCGACCGCTACCTGGGCGACATGGAGCGCGATCTGGCCGGCGCCGGCATCGATGCGCCCCTGCAGATCATGCAGTCGCGGGGCGGCGTATGCGGGGCGCGGGTGGCGCGGCAGCGACCGATCCGCCTGTTCCTGTCCGGCCCGGCCGCCGGGGTGGTCGGCGCGCGCGCCGCCGGCCGATCTGCAGGGCACGAGGACCTGATCACCGTCGACATCGGCGGCACCAGTTGCGACATCGCGTTGATCGCACGCGGCGCGCCGGTGATCCGCCCCGAGGGCCTGCTTGACGGCTACCGCATCCGCGTGCCGATGGTCGACGTCAATTCGATTGGCGCCGGCGGTGGCAGCATCGCCTGGATCGACGCCGGCGGCGGACTGCGCGTGGGGCCGCAATCGGCGGGCGCCGAGCCCGGCCCGGCGTGCTACGCGCGCGGAGGCGAGGATGCTACCGTGACCGACGCGTCGATCGTCCTGGGTTACCTCGACCCGCACTATTTCGCCGGAGGCACCCTGCGACTGGACCCCGACCTTGCCGCACGCGCGATCGAACACAAGGTGGCGCGGCCGCTCGGCCTGTCGCTGCGCGAAGCCGCGCTGGGCATCCATCGCGTCCTCAATGCGCAGATGGCCGAGGGAATCCGCCTGGTGTCGATCAGCCGCGGCATGGATCCGCGCCGCTTCTCGCTGATGCCCTTCGGCGGCGGCGGTGCCCTGCACGCAACCGCGCTTGCACGCGAACTCGGCATGACCACCGTGGTCGTGCCGCGCCACCCGGGCGTGCTCTGCGCTGCCGGGCTGCTGTCGGCGCAGATCGAGCACGAGGCGGCCGCCGGATTCCTGGCGCGTCTCGACGCGGCGGACCCGGCTGAGATTCTTGCGGTATGCGCGCGGCTTGCCGACGAATGCGCCGCGCGCATGCGCGACGAAGGGGTGGCTACCGAGGCCGTGGCGACCACTTGCTATGCCGATGTCTGCTATGTCGGGCAGGCACACCACCTCGAGGTACCGCTCGCTACCGGCACGCCGGAGGCGATGCTGAGTTCGCTCTATGTAGACTTTTGCGAGCGCTACGATAAGGTGCACGGCCATCACACCCGCGCGCCGGCACGCTTCGTCAACCTGCGCGTGGTGCAGCGCACGCCCAATCGGGCGCAGCCGCCGTCCTCGGCGCGTGACGGCGTCGCCGGCAGGGCGGCGGTGCCGGGCCGGCGCCGCATCATCCTGCTCGCGGACATCGACCACCCGGTCAATGCCGAGGTCGTCGACCGCGACAGCCTCGCGCGCGGTGCCATCCTGCATGGCCCGGCGATCGTCGAGCAAAGCGACACGACCACGCTGATCGAGCCGGGCTGGACCGGCCGGGTCGCCAGCGACCTTTCCCTGATCCTGACGAGGCAGCCATGAACGACCGCGCCGATGCCGCGCTGACCAGCGTCGATCCGGTGACCCTGGAAGTGGTGCGCAACAAGCTCGAGGGCATCGCCGGCGAGATGCAGTCGACCCTGCTGCACAGCGCCTTCTCGCCGATCGTCAAGGAGGGCATGGACTGCTCGGCAGCGCTGTTCACCACCGACGGCCAGACCATCGCGCAGGCAACCGCCATCCCGATTCACCTGGCGACGATGATCCCGGCACTCGCGGCCGTGCTGGCGAATTATCCGGTCGCCGGCATGCACCCTGAGGACGTCTATATCCTCAACGATCCCTATTCCGGTGGAACCCACCTGCCGGACATCACATTGTTCATTCCGGTGTTCGCCGACGGCGGCGTGGTCGGATTCTCGGTCACCACCGTGCATCACCAAGACATGGGGGGCATGGCGCCGGGGTCGATTCCTACCAACGCCACCGAGATCTACCAGGAAGGACTGCGCATCCCCCCGCTGAAGTACATCGACGCGGGCCAGGTCAACCAGACCCTGCAGCAAATGCTGCGCCTGAACATCCGCATGTCCGACACATTCATGGGCGATCTCAACGCGCAGTTGTCGGCCTGCAAGGTCGGCGCGCGGCGCCTGCGGGAGTTGTGCGGCAGCTACGGCGCCGGGCTCATCGCGCGCATCTTCGAGATGCTGCTGGACCGCTCGGAGAGAATGACCCGCGCCGCGCTGCGCGCCCTGCCCGAGGGCACCTATCGCTATGTCGACTGGCTCGACAACGACGGGGTCGACCTCGCGCGCCGGGTGCGCATCGAGGTCGCCGCCACGGTGCGCGACGGCACCATCCACTTCGACTTCACCGGCTCCAGCCCGCAGGTGCGCGGGCCGATCAACTGCGTGCCCTCGGGGGCGCGCGCCGCGGCCTACTACGCAGTGCGCGCGCTCACCGACGCACAGATCCCGACCAACGGCGGCTGCTTCCGGCCAGTGACCCTGCACCTGCCGGAAGGATCGATCGTCAATCCGCGGGCGCCGGCAGCGGTCAACGCGCGCACCGCCACCATCAAGCGCATCTGCGGCGCGATGATCGGCGCCTTCGCCGACGTCGTACCTGAGCGGGTGCCGGCCGCCTCCGCCGGCCTGTCGGTGATGCTCGCCTTCGGTGGCCGCCAGCCCGACGGCCGTCCCTTCATCCTGTCCGAACTCGTGTGCGGTGGAACCGGCGCCAGCGCGCACGCCGATGGCGTCGACTGCCTGCAGACCGACGGTTCGAACAGCATGAACCAGCCGATCGAAGCGCTATGCCTGGACGCGCCGATCCGCATTCGCCGCTTCGGCCTGCGCGCCGATTCCGGCGGTGCCGGCCGCCAGCGCGGCGGCCTGGGCGTGGTGCGCGAATACGAGTTTCTCGCCGACGACATCCGCTTCACGTTTCGGGGCGAGCGCCATGACACTGCCGCGCGCGGGTCAGCGGGCGGCGCGGACGGTGCGATGTCGGTAGCCACCATCCACCGCGCCGACGGCAGCGTCGAATCCATCTCGAAATGCGTCACCACCGTCTCGCGCGGCGACCGCCTGGTGCTGGAGACCGCCGGCGGCGCCGGTTACGGGCCGGCGCAAGAGCGGGCGCGTGACGCGCTCGCCGCTGACCTCGCCAACGGCAAGGTGAGCCACATGGCGGCACAGAAGGATTATCCGATATCAGATGGAGGCAAGCCATGACGCGTTTCCTCGCAAGCTTTCTGGCCACCTTGCTCGCAGTTTCGACCGCGGCCGCGCAGTACCCGCAACGTCCGGTCCGCATCGTCATCCCGTTCGGCGCGGGTTCGGCCACCGACTCGGTCATGCGCGTGCTGGCGCCGCCACTGTCGGCGGCTCTCGGCCAGCAAGTGGTCATCGAGCCGCGCCCCGGCGCCGACGGCGCGGTGTCGGCCATCGAGGTGATGCGCTCGGCGCCCGACGGCTACACCTTCGGGGTCGGCAGCGGCGGCCCGTTGGCTGCGGTGCCGGCCTTGCGCAAGAACCCGCCTTACGACGTCAACAACGACTTCACGCCGATCACCGACATCGGCCGTTACACCGTGTTCCTGTTCATCAACAGCGCGGTGCCGGCCACCAACCTGCAGGAGTTCGTCGCGCACGTGAAGGCCAACCCCGGCAAGCTGGCCTACGGCACCGGCAATCCGAGCGGCATCGTCGCCTTCGCGCAGATGAACGCGCTGCTCGGCCTGGACATGCTGCATGTTCCCTACAAGTCGGCGCCTCTGGTCATGCCCGACCTGCTCGCCAACCGCGTGCAGGCCCTCATGGACCCGCCGGCGGTGGCGCTAGCCTACGTGAGGGAAGGCAAACTGCGCGCTCTGGTCACTACCTTGAATCGCCGCTCGCCATTGCTGCCCGATGTGCCGACCATCCACGAGGCCGGCGTGCCGCAGTTCACGATCTCCAACTGGATGGGCCTGGTCGGCCCGGCAAAACTGCCGCGCGAGATCGTCGAACGCATCAACCGGGAAGTCGGCACCGTATTGCGCCGGCCGGAGGTGGTTGTCGCCCTGGAAAAGCAAGCTTTCCTCCCCAACCCCTCGACGCCGGAGCAATTCAGCGCCTTCATCCGCGAGCAGGTTCAGTCCTACGGGAGCCTCTTGCGCGCGGCAGGCGTGCAACCGGACTGAAAAGGCAAGCGCCGTGGCCAGCACCCTCTTCTCGCCCTTCACGATGCGCGGCCTGACGCTACCCAACCGCATCGTCGTCTCGCCCATGTGTCAGTACAGCGCGGTGGCAGGCTGTGCAACTGACTGGCACATCATCCATCTCGGACATCTGGCGGTCTCCGGCGCGGGGCTGCTGATCGTGGAGGCGACCGCGGTCGAGCCGGCCGGGCGCATCAGCCGCGAGTGCCTGGGGCTGTATTCGGACGACTGCGAAGCGGCGTTGCACCGCGTGCTGACGGTGGTGCGGCGCTACGCGAACCTGCCGATCGGCATCCAGCTGGGCCACGCCGGACGCAAGGGCTCGCAGAAGAAGCCGACCGACGGACGCGGCAACGTTCCCGGCGCAGAGGGTGGCTGGCAGACGGTGGCGCCCTCGGCGCTGCCCTTCATCCCCGAATGGCAGACACCCGCCGCACTGGATCGTGCCGGGATGGACCGCGTGACGGCCGCCTTTGTCGATGCGACACGGCGCGCGGCACGGCTCGGCCTGGACATGATCGAACTGCACTTCGCGCACGGCTATCTCCTGTCTTCCTTTCTTTCCCCGCTCGCGAACCGGCGCGACGACATCCACGGAGGCGACCTTGAGAACCGCATGCGCTTTCCGCTCGAGATATTCGCTGCTGTGCGGGACGCCTGGCCGGCGGACCGCCCGCTCGGCGTACGCTGCAACGGCACCGATTGGGACGAGTCAGGCATCACGCCGGACGAGGCGGTGGTGTTCTCGCAGCGCCTGAAGGCACTGGGCTGCGATTACGTAGATGCCTCCTCCGGAGGCAACAGCATGACGCGCATCCCGCTCGCGCCCGGCTACCAGGTGCCCTTCGCGGCGCGTATCCGCCGCGAAGCGGCACTGCCGACCATGGCCGTGGGCCTGATCCGTGATGCAGCAGAGGCAGAGGCCATCGTTGCCGAGGGGCAGGCCGACATGGTCGCGCTGGGACGCGGCATGCTGAACGACCCGCGCTGGCCCTGGCACGCTGCTGAAGAACTGGGCAGCCCGGTGGCCCACCCCTATCAGTACTTTCGCGCCGTCACACGCCAAGGCATCGCGCAGCACTTCGCCAGGAACGCCTGACAGGAGATCCTTCCATGAAGCTCATCGGACAACTCTTTGCCGCCATCCTTTGCGTCGGTTTCGCGGCTGCGCCGCTCGCTCAGGACTATCCGAGGGGTCCGGTGAAAATCATCGTTCCCTATCCGGCCGGCGGCTACACCGACATCCTCGGGCGAATGGTGGGCCTGGGACTGCAACAGCGCCTCGGCCAACCCTTCGTCGTCGAGAACCGGCCGGGCGCCGCTACCGCGCTGGCCGCCGAGATTGTCGCCAACTCGCCGCCCGACGGCCACACGCTGATGATGGTCACCGTGACCACGATGGCGATGAATCCGCTCACCATGAAGGACCTGCGCTACCGGCCGGAACAGCTCGCGCCGGTGGCAATGGTCGCACGCCAGCCCTTCATGCTGGTCGCGTCGCTGCAGTTCCCGCCCAGCAGCGTGCGCGAGCTCATCGCCCATGCCAAGGCCAACCCCGGCAAGGTCAACTGGGCCACCCAGGGCGTGGCCGGGTCCTCGCACCTTGTCGGCGAGCTCTTCAAGTCACTGGCGGGCATCGACATCTTCGCCGTGCACTACAAGGGCAGCGCGCCGGCCAACGTCGACATCATGGCCGGGCGTGCCGACCTGCACTTCGACGGCGTCGGCACGTCGCTGGCCAATGTTGCGGCGAAGCGCGTCAAGGCCGTCGCGATCACCTCCGAGCGCCGCATGGCCGCCAACCCCGACATCCCGACCTTCGTCGAAGCGGGGCTCGCCGACATGGTGGCCTATTCCTGGTACGGCGTCGTCACGCCGCGCGGCACGCCGGCACCGGTGATCCAGCGCCTCAACGAGGAAATCAACCGCCATACGCAAGGCAAGGAGACGGCCGAGCGCATGGCACGCGACGGCTCCGAGGTCGGCAACATGACGCCCGCGCAGTTCGGGCGCATGATCGCCGACGAGGCCGAAATGTGGAAGCGCGTCCTGCTGCCACTCAATATCAAGCTCGAACCCTAAAGCCGCGTCACCTGCCACCGGAGGCATCATGCAACTTTCATTCGCGATGTTCCCCTCGCGCGCCTGCATCGGCCTGATCGCCGCAGTACCGCTGTTTGTCGCCGCCTTGCCTGCTGCCGCTCAGTCCTATCCGAGCCGGCCGGTGCGCATGATCGTTCCCTATCCGGCAGGCGGCACCACCGACGTGCTGACGCGGCGCGCCGCCGAAGCGCTGCGCGCAAGACTGGGCGGTAGCTTCGTGGTGGAAAACCGGCCCGGCGCGCAGACGCAGCTTGGCGTGCAGGAACTCCTGCGCGCACCCGCCGACGGCCACGCGCTTCTGATGGCGACTGCGTCGACGATGTCGCTCAACCCGGTGCTTATCCCTACCCTTACCTATCGAGTCGACGAGATGGCGCCGGTGGCGCTGATCGCCAAGGTGCCATTCGCCATCGACGCTGCCTTGAACTTTCCGCCCAACAGGATCGCTGAGCTGATCTCGTTCGCGCGGGTCAACCCGGGCAAGGTCACCGTCGGTACCACCGGTGTCGGCACCTCGGGGCACCTGGTGGTCGAGATGTTCGCTGCTGCGGCTGGCATCCGCGCCCTGCCGGTCCACTACAAGGGCGGCGCGCCAGCGATACAGGACATCCTCGGAGGTCACGTCAACCTGTATTTCGATGGCGCGACAAGCTCGGTGGCCCACCATCGCAACAAGCGCCTGAAAATCCTTGGGGTCACGAGCGAGAAGCGAATGGCCGCGCTTCCCGACGTGCCATCGGTCGCCGAAGCGGGTCTGCCCGCCTCGGTGACATATTCCTGGTACGGACTGGTCGCACGCGCCGGCACGCCAGACGCTATCGTTGCCCGGGTGCATCAGGTCATCATGGAATACCTGGCCGGTCCGGAGGTACAAGAGCAACTCAAGAACGATGCGGCGCTGCCAGGCGATTTGAGTCCGGCGCAGTTCGGTCGCATGATCGCGGAGGAGACCGCCGTATACCGGCGCATCGTCGCGCCGCTCAATATCAAGCTGGAGTAAGAGCAATGATGCAACTTGCGAAGAAGGGAAAGCCATGCGCGTAGGCATCGAGGTCGGCGGTACTTTCACCGACCTGATCGCCCTCGATGGCGAGGCGGTACGCGTGGCCAAGGTACCCAGCGTCCCGGCGCGCCCCGAGGAGGGCGTCTTCGCCGCGCTCACGGCAGCCGGCATCGCGCTCGATAAGGTGAGCGATCTGGTGCACGGCTCGACGGTGGCGACCAACGCGGTGCTGGAGCGGAAGGGGGGTCTGACGGCCTTCATCACGACGGCGGGGTTTCGCGACCTGCTCTTCATCCAGCGGCAGGATCGGCCCCGTGTTTACGACCTGGCCTACCGCAAGCCTCAGGCCGTCGTCGAGCGCCGCGACGTGATCGAGATCGAGGAGCGCATCCTCGCCGACGGCTCGGTCGCGACGCCCCTCGACCTCGCCCGCGTCGAGGCCGTGCTATCCCCCCGTCTGGCCGCGCGCCCCTTCAAGGCGGTGGCGATCTGCTTCCTCAACGCCTACGCCGACCCGCGCCATGAACACGCGGTCGCCGCCGTCATCCGGCGCCTCTTCCCTGCGCTGCACGTGAGTTGCTCGGCCGACATCAGCCGCGAGTTCCGCGAATACGAACGCGCCTCGACGACCGCGCTCTCCGCCTATGTGCAGCCCATCATCGACAGCTACATCGGGCGCTTCGAGGAGCGCCTGGCGCGCGGGGGGTTTCGCGGCCGCTTCTCGGTCATGCAATCCAACGGTGGGCGCCTGCCGGCATCGGCCATGCGCGAGAACGCAATCTCGGCGCTGTTCTCAGGCCCTGCAGCCGGGGTGGCCGGCGCGGTGCGTCAGGCCGGAGCGTCGGCGCATGCGAACCTCATCACCTTCGACATGGGCGGCACCAGCACGGACGTATGCCTGGTCACCGACGGCCGGCCGAACCTCGCCCCGGAAACAGCGGTCGATGGTCTGCCGATCCGGACGCCGGTGGTCGACATCGCCTCCGTAGGCGCTGGCGGGGGCAGCATCGTCTGGCGCGATGCGGGCGGCATGCTGCGCGTCGGACCGCGTTCGGCCGGAGCCGACCCCGGCCCGGCATGCTATGGGCGCGGCGGTACGCGGCCGACGATCACCGACGCGCACGTGATCCGCGGCAGCATTCCGCCGGAGTCCTTTCTCGGCGGGCGCATGCGCCTGGATGTCGACGCCGCGCGCGCGGCCTTCGCGCCTCTGGCCCGGGAATTCGCGATGACGCCCGAAGCGCTCGCCGACAGCGCAATCCGCCTGGCCGACGCCAACGTCGTGCGCGCCATCCAGCTGATCTCGACCGAGCTCGGCCGCGACCCGCGCGACTATGCTCTGGTGCCTTTCGGCGGCGCCGGGCCGCTGCACGCCGGGCGCATCGCCGAGGACCTGGGGCTGCAGACGATCGTGGTGCCGCAAAACGCCGGCGTGCTCTCGGCCTTTGGGTTGCTCGCCTCCGACTTCACGCAGTACGAGACGGCAACGCGGCGAGTCATCGTCGATGCCGCCGCACCTGGCGCGATGCGCGCGCAGCTGGCCTCGCTGCGCGAGCGGCTGGCGGCGCGCTTCGCCGGGCTCGGCATGGTCGAGGGACTCAAGTTCGTCTACAGCCTGCAGATGCGCTTCATCGGCCAGGCCTTCGAGATCGAAGTGCCGCTCACCGAGGCCGACATCGACACGCTGACCGAAGAGAGCCTGCGGGAGCACTTCGACCGCGCACACCGCCTGGTCTACATGGATGGCGGCGGCGCCGGCGGGGCCGGCAAGGGTCTCGAGGCGGTTGGCTATCGCGTCGGCGCAACTTCGCCCGCCGGCGCGCCGCTGCCTTCCAAGCCGCCGCCGAGCGCCTCGGCCGCACCGCGCCACGTCGAAGTCCTGGAAAACCGCGAATGGCGGCGCTGCGCGGTGACGACGCGTCCGCAGATCGACGCCGGCGGCAATGCACAGGGGCCGCTTCTCATCGAAGACGGCACGGCGACGGTCTATGTGCCGCCCGGCTGGCGCGCGCATTGCGACCCTGCCGGCAACCTCATCCTCAAGCGCAGCAAGGAATCGCCATGACAACGCTCGACCCGGTTGACTATGCGGTCATCAGCCAGGCATTGCTCGCCGCGGCGCGCGAGATGGGGACCAAGCTGGTCCGTTCGGCCTACTCCAACATCGTGCGCGAGGCGCGCGATGCGTCCTGTGCCATCCTCGATGCCGCGGGCAACATCGTCGCCCAGTCCGAGATGGTGCCCATGCAATTGGGCTCGATGAACACGACGCTGCGCGCCTGCCTGGCGCGCTACCCTGCGGACACGCTGGGTGAAGACGACTTCCTGGTCAACAATCATCCCTTCATGGGTGGCCAGCACCTGCAGGACGTGTTCCTGTTCCGGCCCATCTTCATCAATGGCGAACTCCTGGGCTTCGCCGGTTCGACCGCGCATCACCTCGATCTGGGCGGCGGCAGCGCGGGCCTGAACGCACTGGCGAGCGACGTCTACCAGGAAGGACTGTTGTTGCCGCCGCTCAAGTTCAGCGTCTCGCGCGACTGGAACGGCGGCACCTTCGAGCGCCTGCTCGCGGCCAACATCCGCGTTCCCGACCAGACGCTGGGGGACTTCAATGCCCAGTTCGCCGCCAAGGCCATCGGCGTCGAGCGCGTGCGCGCGCTGTGTGCCAAGTACGGCCTCCCTACCGTCAAGGCGACCATGGCCGAGCTCATCGCCTACGCCGAGCGCACGCTGCGCGCCGCGATCCGCGCCCTGCCCGACGGGGTCTACCGCGGAGAAGACGCCGGTGACGACATCGAGGGCAAGGGCGCGCCGCTTTGGGTGCGGGCGCAGGTGACGGTACGAGGCGAGGAGATCGAGATCGACTTCGCCGGTACCTGCGATCAGGTCGCGCGCAACATCAATTCGCCGCTGGCCTCGACCGAATCGGCGGTCATGAGCTGCATCAAGGGCGTGCTCATCGGTGGCGACACGCCCTTCAACGAAGGCAGTTTTCGCCCCGTGAAGCTCAAGGTGCCCTATGGGTCCATCCTGAATCCGCGGCCGCCGGCGCCGGTGCGCGCGCGCATGCTGCCCTGCTACCGTGCCTATGACGCGGTCATGAAGGCGCTCGCGCAGGCGCTGCCGCGCCCGGAACGCGTGATCGCTTCGGGATTCGACAATGCCCTCATCACCTGTCTGGCGCGGCTGTCCAACGGCCGTTACCGCGTGTGCCTCGAAACCTACGGCGGCGGCTTCGGCGCCTCTGCGCAGGGCGACGGCGCCGATGGCATCGCCGGGCCGCTTTCGAACACGACAAACTCGCCCATAGAGGCGCTGGACATGAACTTCGACTACTTTCGCATCGTTGGTTACGAACTCGTCCCGGGCTCTTTCGGCCATGGCCGTCGACGCGGCGGGCTGGGCATGCGGCGCACCTACGAGATGCTGGTCGACGACGTCGATTTCTCGCTCTACGGCGACCGCTTCGAGGTCGCGCCCGAAGGCCTGGCCGGTGGCAGCCCCGGCACCTTGTCCCACGCCGAACTCCTGCGCGACGGCCAGGTCGTCGAAGTCGACCTCAAGTCCGGCGCGCGTCTGAAGAAGGGCGACCGCATTGTCGTGACGACCTCGGGCGGCGCCGGCTTCGGCGACGCGCGCGAGCGCGACCGGGAACTGGTGCGGGCCGACCTCGCGCAGGGCGTGATCGACACGGACACCGCGCGCACGGTCTACGGTTACGAAGCGGCCGGCGAACCTGGTTGACCGCCTCATGTTCATCGACTATGGCAGCAAGCCGCCGACCAAGGCCTTCAACCCGCCGCAGACGGCACACCTCGCCAACTACCGGCGTGTCTATGCGGGCAGCGAATCCCGCGTCGAAAAGCCGGTCAGCGAGAAGGCCGCTCTGGCCAAGTACCTGAAGACCTACGAGGCGCTCGGCGCGAAGCACGTGGTCGTCAAGGCGCGCGACAACGAGACCACCTTCGGCATCAAGATCCGCAACGAGGACGTGGCGGCGTACTGCCGCAAGCACTCGCGCTTCATCGGCTTCGCCGGTGTCGACCCGCACAAGGGAATGGCGGCGGTGCGCGAACTCGAGTTCGCGGTGCGCGAACTCGGTCTGCGCGGCCTCAACCTGCAGTGCTTCGAACTCAAGCTCGCGATCAACGACAAGCGCATGTACCCGCTCTACGCCAAGTGCGTCGAGCTCGACATCCCGGTCAACATCCATTGCGGCATCAATTTCTCGACCGCCTCGCTCATGGACTACGGCCGCCCGGCCTACCTGGACGAGGTCATGCAGCACTTTCCGGACCTGCGCGTGTGCGCCTCGCCGCCCGGCTGGCCCTGGATCGAGGAGTTGATCGGCGTTGCCTGGCGTCACCCGAACGTACACATCGGCATCGTTGCGGTGCGTCCCAAACTTCTGACAACGGAGGACGCCGGCTACCGGCCGCTGCTCGCCTACGGTACCCGGATGCTCAAACGTCGCATCCTTACGGGCACGGCCTACCCGATGCAGCCGCTGGAGGATGCCTACAGGGAGTTCGATGCGCTGCCCCTGCCCGACGACGTGAGGCGCGCCTGGATGCACGACAACGCGGCGCGCTTCCTGGGGCTTGTCTGATGCAGAAGGCGATCGACCCGGCCTGGCGCATCGCGCGCTACAGCGCCGACCCGGCGCTGCGCCGCCGCCAGCTCGAAGCCGAGCCCTTGCCCGATTCGACCGGCGCCCTGCTCGACGAGGCGGCCGCCGAAGCGCCCGATCAATTGGCCTGGCGCTTCATCGACAGCGGCGAGGCCGCCACCTACGCGGAAGTCCGCGCGACGGTCAACCGCCTGGCCGCCGGGTTGGCCGGCATCGGCGTCACGAAAGGTACGCACGTCGCGGTGATGGTGCCCAACGTCCCCGCCTTTCCGCTGACATGGCTCGCCATCGGGCGCCTGGGCGCGGTGATGGTGCCAGTGAACGTCTCCTACACTCCGCGCGAACTCGACTATTTGATCAATGACGGCCGGGCAACCACCCTCGTCATCGCCGAGGAGTTCCTGCCCGTCCTGGGCGCTCTGCGCGAACGCCCGGCCGCCCTGAGCGACGATCGAGTCATCGTGGTCGGCAGCCCGTCAGCGGGCATGCGGCGCTGGCACGACCTGGTCGATGCCGGCGATCCAGCGTTCCGCCCGCCGCAAGCAGTCGGCCTGGACGACCTCCTCAACATTCAGTACACCTCGGGGACCACCGGCTTCCCCAAGGGTGTGTTGCAGGCGCACCGCTACTGGATCACGCAGAGCAAGATCAACGCTTTTCGCGACGGTCTCAAATACGAGCGCATTCTGATCTCGACGCCCTTCTATTACATGGACCCGCAGTGGCTGCTCCTGATGACCTTCCATCAGCGCGCCACCGCCTTCATCGCCGCCCGTCAAAGCACCTCGCGCTATACCGAATGGCTCTTCACTTGGAAGATCCAGTTCTCGCTCATGCCCGCCGAGGTGATGTTCAAGAATCCGCCCGCGCCAAGCGATGGCAACAACGAAATCCGCCGCGTCAACGTCTACGGATTGCGCCGCGAAATCCACGCCGCCGTCGAACGGCGTTTCAATGTGAACGCGCGCGAAGCCTTCGGCATGACCGAGCTCGGTTCGGCGACCTACATGCCGCTCGAGGTAGAAGACATGACCGGCTCCGGGTCCTGCGGAATGGCCGGGCCTTTTCGCGAATGCAAAGTCGTTGACGGCGAGGGTCGCGAGGTACCGCGCGGCAAGATTGGTGAACTGATCGTGCGCGGCAGCGGCATTCTCAAGGGCTATTTCAACAAGCCCGAAGCGACGCGAGAGGCCTTCCATGGCGACTGGTTTCGCACCGGAGACCTGTTCCGCCAGGACGAGCGCGGCTATTTCTTCATCGTCGGCCGGGTCAAGGAGATGATTCGTCGCAGCTCGGAGAACATCCCGGCACGCGAGGTCGAGGCGGTCTTGAAGGACATGCCCGAGATCGCCGAAGCCGCCGTGATCGGCGTGCCCGACGACATCCGCAAGGAAGAGGTCAAGGCCTACGTGATCCTGCAGCCCGGACTCACACGCACCGAGGTGCCGCCACAAGCCATCGTGGCGCATGCCGCCAGGTTCCTCGCGCCCTTCAAGGTGCCACGCTACATCGAATACCGCAGCGAGTTTCCGCGCACGCCTTCGAACAAGGTCAGAAAGCCGGTTTTGCAGCAGGAGAAACCTGATTTGCGCGCGGACAGCTGGGATCGGGTCGACCGGATCTGGCGCTAGCAAGGCACACGCCCTCCGGCCACGGGCAGCCAGCGCGGTCTGCCCCCGGGCATCGGCAGAGAATTTGAGCAGGATCAAGAGCCGTCGCGACAGCCGGCGCAGAATCGTCCTTCTCGAGGCAACACGCAGGGACCCTCATGTCGCGGCGCGAACGATTCGCCATACCCGGCACCACGCTGTTCGACGGCGCGCAGGCGATGAAGGGTTACGCGCTGAACAAGATGTGCTACTCGTTCAACGACGCCACCAACCGCGCGGCGTTCAAGGCCGACGAGGACGCCTATTGCGCGCGCTTCGGCCTGTCGACCGAGCAGCGCGAGGCGGTGCGCCAGCGCGACGTGCTCGACCTGATCGCCGCCGGCGGCAACGTCTACTACCTGGCCAAGTTCGCCGGCATCTTCGGCCTGGACGTGCAGGACATCGGCGCACAGCAGACCGGCATGACCAAGGAGGCGTTCAAGGCGAAGCTCGTCGCCGCCGGACGCCCGGCGGATCCACGCAAAGGAGCCTGAGCATGGCCACCATCGTCGGCAGCGTCACCACCTCGCATGTCCCCGCCATCGGCGGTGCGATCGCGCGCCGCCTGCAGGGCGACCCGTACTGGAAGCCCTTTTTCGACGGCTTCGTTCCGGTGCGCGACTGGCTCGCACGGGTCAAGCCCGACGTCGCCGTGGTCCTCTACAACGACCACGGGCTCAATTTCTTTCTCGACAAGATGCCCACCTTCGCTGTCGGTGCCGCCCCGCAGTACCGCAATGCCGACGAGGGCTGGGGCATTCCGGTGGTGCCGCCGTTCACCGGCGAACAGGACCTCTCGTGGCACCTGATCGAGTCGCTGGTCGAGGAGGAGTTCGACATCACCACCTGCCAGGAGATGCTGGTCGACCACGCCTTCACCCTGCCGATGGCGCTCCTGTGGCCAGGCGGGGGTGCCTGGCCGGTGCGCACCGTGCCGGTGGCGATCAACACGGTGCAGTTCCCGCTGCCCTCGGCCGGCCGCTGCTACAAGCTGGGCGAAGCGGTCGGCCGCGCCATCGCCTCCTGGGAGTCCGACGCGCGGGTAGTGGTGCTCGGTACGGGCGGGCTGTCGCATCAGCTCGACGGCGAGCGCGCCGGCTTCATCAACCGGGATTTCGACCTGGCGTTCATGGAAAGCCTCGTCAGCGATCCCAAGTGGGCGACGCGGTATTCGATCGCCGAACTGGTCGAGAAGTCCGGCACCCAGGGGATCGAGCTGGTCATGTGGCTCGCGGCGCGCGCCGCGTTGCCGGGCCCGGTGCGCCGGGTGCACGGCAACTACCACGTCCCGATCTCCAACACCGCCGCCGGCCTCCTGGCGCTGGAGGCCGTGCACTAGCGCGCAGTCGACGCGCCGGGCATCCGCGCGGACGCCGCTGGCAGGCGTGTAATCAGCCGTCGCCGGGGATGCCGCTGCCCGGCAGGTCGTGGTACGGCCCCGAGCCGCTGTGCTCGGCTGACGACGCCGGCACGAAGCCGCCTGACGCCAGATCGAAGACGTGTACCTCGCCGTCCTCGATCACGTAGTGCCAGCCGTGCAGCGACAGGCGGCGCGCTTCGACCTCGGCGCGCACCATCGGGTATTCCATCAGGCGTTCGAGTTGCAGCACCACCGCCCGCTGCTCGGTGCGGCGCAGCGCCTCGGGACCCGGTTGCACGGGCAGAACGGCCTCGCGGCCGAGATCGAGCCAGTGCCCCAAATGTTTTGCCGCGGGCGGCACGTCCTCGTACATGGCACGGATCGCCCCGCAGTGGCTGTGGCCGCAGACGACGATGTGCTGCACCTTGAGATTGAGCACCGCGAACTCGATCGCCGCCGAGGTGCCGTGATGGCCGGCGTCGCTCTCATAGGGCGGCACGAAGGCGCCGACGTTTCGCACCAGGAACAGTTCACCCGGGCCCGCACCCGTGATCAGGTAGGGCACCACGCGCGAATCGGAGCAGCCAATGAACAGCGTCGTCGGGTGCTGACCTTCGTCGACCAACTGCCGGAACCGCGTGCGGTACTGCGGAAACGCATGGTCGTGAAAGCGGCGCAGGCGCTGGAGCAGCTCATCCGGCATGGCAAGGTCTACTGCGTGAGCGGCGTCGTGGCTGCGTCCAGGGAAACACCTTCCAGGCGGGCCTTGCCCGCGAGCACCTGCAGATACTGCCGCAGCGCACTGGCGTAGGCCTGCGCGCGCAACGCCTGGGCCACTGCGCCGTGCACGTCCTCGAAGGCCGGCACCTTGCCTGGATCGCGCTGACGCACCGCGACGACATGGAAGCCGAAGCGGGTCGCCACCAGGCGCGAGAACACGCCGACCTCGGCGCCGTCGAACACCGCATGGGCGAATTCGGGCGCGCAATCGGTGCGGGCCAGCCATCCGAGTGCGCCGCCCTCCGCCCCGGAGGGGCAGTTGGAGAGTTCGCGGGCCGCCGCCGCGAAAGCCGCCTCGTCGCCGCAGCGCAGTTCGACCAGCGACGCTTCGGCGCGCCGGCGCAGCGCTGCCACGTCAACCCCCGGCGTCACCGCGAAGAGGATGTGCGAAACCAGTGCCCGGTCGCCCTGGCGCCAGGCGGCCTGATGGGCGGCAAAGTGCCGCCGGCAGGCGTCTTCATCGGGCTCGACCACGCGCACGTCGGCGTCGAGCAGGGCCTCGATGGCGGCATCGGCGGCCTCGCTCGGCACGCCGTCGGACGCGGGCGCATCGGCGGGGTCGAGCAAGCCGCGGTGCTGCGCTTCCTGGCGCAGGAGCTCGGTGCAGGCACGCTGGCGCAAGCGCGCGTCATCGAGGACTTCGGCCTCGGCATGAAGGGCGAAGCCGTTGACGCTGGCGACCGCAGGAGTTGAGGTTTGCATGATCGCTCCCCGGGCTCAGAGCACGCGGCGCGGCATGTCGTGCCCGGGCGGCAGGTTCAGGCGCCGCGAGCGCACGATCTGGTACGGCCGCATGAGGTAGAACACGCTGGCGAATCCACTCCACACGTGCACCAGGCGGCTGAACGGGAACAAGAGAAAGATCGTCATGCCCAGCACCAGGTGCACCTTGTACGGCCAGTCCAGCGCCACCAGGCCGGAGGCGTCCGGCCGGAAGGTGAAGATGCGCTGCGCCCAGTCCGACAGCACCAGCATGACGCTGCCGTCGCTGTGCGCAAGCGAGAACGGCAGCGTGATCAGGCCCAGCACCAGCTGCACCCACAGGATGATGAGGATCGCCAGGTCGGTGCGGTGGCTGGTGAGCCGGATGCGCGCATCGAACATGCGCCGGTACAGGAGCATCGTGAGGCCGACAAAACACACGGCGCCGGCGATGCCGCCGGCGACGATGGCCAGCAGCTGCTTCTGCGCCGGCGTGATGAAGGGCTCGTAGACCCAGTGCGGGGTCAGGAGCCCGATCGCATGGCCGAAGAACAGGAACAGGATGCCGAAGTGGAACATGTTGCTGCCCCAGCGCAGGAGGCCGGCGCGCAACATCTGCGACGAGTCGCTCTTCCAGGTGTACTGGTCGCGGTCGAAGCGCGCCAGGCTGCCCATCAGGAACACCGACAGGCAGATGTACGGATAGACGTTGAAGATGAAGTTGTGCAAGAGGTCTTTCATGGTCGCGCTCCCTTAGTTGGTGGCGTGGCGGACGAAATGGACCGGCTGGGCCTGGCCGGGTCGGGCCTGACCCTTGACCGAGCAGCCGTCGAAGGCGGCGGGCTCCTCCCAGGCTTCATCGAGCGGTTCATCGGCCGGTAGTTCGACGGCGCGCGCCTTCTCGCCGGCCAGGTCCAGGAGCGCGCCGAGCACGCTTGCGTAGCGGCTGCCGCGGCGCTCGAGCCCGCTGAAGATCACCGAAAGGATGTGCGCCATCTCGGCTAAGAAAGCGCGCGCCTCGCGCGCCGGCTGGGTCGAGGCGTACTCCAGCGCCGTCGGCAGATAGTCCGGCAGGTCGCCCTCGGCCAGGTAGAGACCCGCCTCCTCGTAGGTCTTCGCCAGGTCGATCATCGCCGGGCCACGCTCGCGCGAGTCGCCGTGCACATGCTCGAAGAGGTAGAGCGACGCGCTGCGCCCGGAGTCGAACAGCTGCACGTAGTCGGCCTCGGCGTCGAGGTCGTCGCGGCGCGCGATGCCGGCGATCAGCAGGTCGAGCTCGGCCAGGCGCGCCGCAGGCAGCGCGGCCTCCGCGGCCAGCGCGTCGCGCATCTCGGGCAGGTGCGCGCGCAATTCGGCATCGGGATAGGACAGCAGGCGGGCCAGCACGCGCAGCGTGGTCGCGCAGTGACGCGGCTTGTCGAAGCGCAGCATGGTCAGATCTCCGCCTTGATCGGGATGGTGCGGCGCTTCTCGCTGCCGAACAGGCTGGTCTCGCCGACCCCCTCGGAGCAGCCGTTGCCGAACGAGAAGCCGCAGCCGCCGCGCACGTTGAAGGCGTTCTCGGCGTACTCGCGGTGGGTCGACGGGATCACGAAGCGATCCTCGTAGTTGGCGATCGCCATCGTGTGGTACATGTCTGCCACCGTCGCCTCGTCGATGCCGGCCTGCTCGAGCACCTTCAGGTTGGTGCGCCCCTCGACGTGGCGGTCGCGCTGGTAGGCGCGCATCGCCAGCATGCGCTCGAGCGCGCGCACCACCGGCGTGGTGTCCCCCGCGGTCAGGAGGTTGGCCAGGTACTGCACCGGGATGCGCAGCGATTTCACGTCCGGGATCTCGCCGTTCATGCCCATGTGCCCGGCGTTGGCCGCGGCGCTGATCGGCGAGAGCGGCGGCACGTACCAGACCATCGGCAAGGTGCGGTACTCCGGATGCAGCGGCAGCGCGACCTTCCAGTCGATCGCCATCTTGTAGACCGGGCTCAGGCGCGCCGCCTCGAGCCACGCATCGGGAATGCCGTCGTGGCGCGCCTGCTCGATCACGCGCGGGTCATTGGGGTCGAGGAAGATGCCGAGCTGGGCCTCGTACAGGTCGCGGTCGCGCTCGGTGGCCGCGGCCTCCTCGATGCGGTCGGCGTCGTAGAGCACGACGCCGAGGTAGCGAATGCGCCCGACGCAGGTCTCCGAACACACCGTCGGCTGCCCCGCCTCGATGCGCGGGTAGCAGAAGATGCATTTCTCGGCCTTGCCGCTCTTCCAGTTGTAGTAGATCTTCTTGTACGGACAGCCGGAGACGCACATGCGCCAGCCGCGACACTTGTCCTGGTCGATGAGGACGATGCCGTCCTCCTCGCGCTTGTAGATCGAACCCGATGGACACGAAGCCACGCACGCCGGATTGAGGCAGTGCTCACACAGGCGCGGCAGGTACATCATGAAAGTGTTCTCGAACTGCCCGTAGATCTCCTTCTGTATCTCCTCGAAGTTGCTGTCCCGGGAGCGCTTCGCGAACTCGCCGCCGAGAATCTCCTCCCAGTTCGGCCCCCATTCGATCTTCTCCATGCGCTCGCCGGTCACGAGCGACCGCGGCCGCGCGACCGGCGCCGCCTTCGATAGCCCGGCGGTGTGCAGGTGCTCGTAGTCGAAGGTGAAAGGTTCGTAGTAGTCGTCGATCTCGGGGAGGTTCGGATTGGCGAAGATGTTCGCGAGCAGCTTCCACTTGCCGCCCTGCTTGGGCTTGAGCCGGCCGCCCCCGCTGCGCGTCCAGCCGCCCTTCCACTTGTCCTGGTTCTCCCATTCCTTCGGGTAACCGATGCCGGGCTTGGTCTCGACGTTGTTGAACCACGCGTACTCCATCCCCGGTCGGTTCGTCCATACGTTCTTGCAAGTCACCGAGCAGGTGTGGCAGCCGATGCACTTGTCGAGATTCAGCACCATGCCGATCTGGGCGCGGATCTTCATTTCACTGCCTCCTCGTCAGCGGCCTCCGGATGCGGTCCCTCCACCCAGTCGACCTTCTTCATCTTGCGCACGATCACGAACTCGTCGCGGTTGCTGCCGACCGTGCCGTAGTAGTTGAAGCCGTAGCTCAGCTGCGCGTAGCCGCCGATCATGTGCGTGGGCTTCAGGCAGGTGCGGGTGACCGAGTTGTGGATGCCGCCGCGGCCACCGGTGATCTCCGAGCCCGGCGTGTTCACGATCTTCTCCTGCGCGTGATACATGAGGCACATGCCGGGGTTCACGCGCTGTGAGACCACGGCGCGCGCCGCGATGGCACCGTTCACGTTATAGGCTTCGATCCAGTCGTTGTCGACGATGCCCGCCTTCTTCGCATCCGTCTCCGAGATCCAGATGATGGGACCGCCGCGCGATAGCGTGAGCATCATCAGGTTGTCGGTGTAGGTGGAGTGGATGCCCCACTTCTGGTGCGGCGTGATGAAGTTGAGCACCACCTCGGGGTTGCCGTTGCTCATCGCGCGGATCACCGGCGCCACCGTCTTGGTATCGATCGGCGGCCTGTAGACGCAAAGCGACTCACCGAAGGCGCGCATCCAGGGGTGGTCCTGGTACAGCTGCTGACGGCCCGAGATCGTGCGCCACGGAATCAGTTCGTGCACGTTGGTGTAGCAGGCGTTGTAGGACACCTTCTCCGACTCGATGCCGCTCCAGGTCGGACTGGAGATGATCTTGCGCGGCTGCGACACGAGATCGGCGAAGCGGATCTTGTCATCCTCGCGCGGCACCGCCAGATGCGTGTGGTCGAGGCCCGTGATCTCGGAGAGCGCCGCCCACGATTTCACCGCCACCTCCCCATTCGTCTCCGGCGCGAGCATGAGGATCACCTCCGCCGCATCGACGTCGGTGACGATGCGCGGCATCCCTTTCGTGACGCCCTCCTCCACCACCGGGTAGTTGAGATCGCGCAACTTCTCGACCTCGTGCTCCGTGTTCCAGTTGATGCCCTTGCCGCCGTTGCCGAGCCTGTTCATGAGCGGGCCGAGCGCCGTGAACCGCTTGTAGGTGTTCGGATAGTCCCGCTCCACCACCACCATGTTCGGCGCGGTCTTGCCCGGCACGAGATCGCACTGCCCCTTCTTCCAGTCCTTCACGTCCAGCGGCTGACCGAGCTCAGCGGGCGTGTCGTGCAGGAGCGGCGCGAGCACGAGCTCCTTCTCGACTCCCAGGTGGCCGACGGCGAGCTCCGAGAACTTCTTGGCGATGCCCTTGTAGATCTCCCAGTCGCTGCGCGCCTCCCATACCGGATCGACCGCCGCCGTGAGCGGATGGATGAATGGGTGCATGTCGGAAGTATTGAGGTCGTTCTTCTCGTACCACGTCGCGGTCGGCAGCACGATGTCCGAATAGAGGCAGGTCGTCGACATGCGGAAATCGAGCGTGGTCAGAAGATCGAGCTTGCCCTGCGGAATGTCGTCCCGCCATACGACCTCTTCCGGCTGATCGCCGCCGAAGCTGCCGAGATCCTTGCCCATTACGCCGTTCTGCGTGCCGAGCAGGTGCTTGAGGAAGTATTCGTGTCCCTTGCCGGACGAACCCAGCAGGTTGGAGCGCCAGACGAAGAGATTGCGGGGAAAGTTGTCGGGGTGGTCGGGGTCCTCGCAGGAAAGCTTGAGCGAACCGTCCTTGAGCGCCTTCACCGCGTACTCCTTCGGATCCATGCCCACGGTCGCTGCCTGTCGCACCACCTCGATCGGGTTGGTCTGTAATTGTGGCGCGGACGGCAGCCATCCCATGCGTTCGGCGCGCACGTTGAAGTCGATGAGCGACCCCGAGTACTCGCCCTCGTTGGCGAGCGGCGACAGGATCTCGCGCACCGACAGCTTCTCGTAGCGCCACTGATCGGTGTGTGCGTACCAGAACGAGGTCGAGTTCATGTGCCGCGGCGGTCGATTCCAGTCGAGCGCGAAGGCGAGCGCCGTCCAGCCGGTCTGCGGACGCAGCTTCTCCTGACCGACGTAGTGCGACCAGCCGCCGCCGGATTGCCCGACGCAGCCGCACATCGCGAGCAGATTGATCACACCGCGATAGTTCATGTCCATGTGGTACCAATGATTCATCGCGGCGCCGATGATCACCATGGACTTGCCGTAGGTCTTGTCCGCGTTCTCCGCGAACTGGCGCGCCACCGTGATCACGTCGGCGCGGCCTACCCCCGTGATGCGTTCCTGCCAAGCGGGCGTATACGGCACGTCGTCGTCGAAGGAGGAGGCGACGTTCGGACCGCCCAAGCCGCGGTCCACCCCATAGTTGGCGAGGAAGAGATCGAACACGCTCGCCACGACGAGAGTGCCGTCAGCGCCCTTCAGCTTCTTCACCGGCAAATGCCGCAACAGGACATCGTCGTGACCGGTGGACTGAAAATGCTCGTGCGGCTGGCCACCGAAATAGGGGAACGCCACCGGTGCGACGTCGTCGTGAGCGCCCAGCAGGGACAAGCGGAGCTTCGTCGACGCACCCGTGGCGTCACACTCGGTCAGGTTCCACTTGCCTTTCTCGCCCCAACGGAAACCGATGGCGCCGAGCGGCGCCACCACCTTGCCGTTCGCCTCGTCGATCGCGACTGTCTTCCACTCCGGATTGTTGGTCTGGCCGAGCCGATCGGCGAGGTCCGAGGCGCGCAGCATGCGATCAGGGACGTAGCTGTCGCCGCGCTTGACCAGCTTGACCAGCATCGGCATGTCCGTGTACTTCCGGCAGTAGTCCTCGAAGTACGCGCTGCGGCCGCGGGCGTGGTATTCGGTCAACACGACATGCCCCATCGCCATCGCCAGCGCCGCATCGGTGCCCTGCTTCGGGTGCAGCCAGATGTCGCACAGCTTCGCCACTTCGGAGTAGTCGGGTGTTACCGCGACGGTCTTCGCGCCCTTGTAGCGCACCTCGGTGAAAAAGTGCGCATCGGGCGTGCGCGTCTGCGGGACGTTGGAGCCCCACGCGATGATGAAGGTCGAGTTGTACCAGTCGGCCGATTCGGGCACGTCGGTCTGCTCGCCCCAGGTTTGCGGGCTGGCCGGCGGCAGATCGCAGTACCAGTCGTAGAAGCTCATGCACACACCGCCGATGAGCGACAGGTAGCGGCTGCCCGCGGCGTACGAGATCATCGACATCGCCGGGATCGGCGAGAAACCGATGATGCGGTCCGGACCATAACGCTTGATCGTGTAGACGTTGGCCGCGGCGATGATCTCGTTCACCTCGTCCCAGTTCGCGCGCACGAAGCCGCCCAGGCCCCGCACGGACTTGTAGGATTTCGCCTTCGCCGGGCTCTCCACGATCGCGGTCCAGGCTTCGACGGGTCGCTTCGACGCGCGCTCGGCGCGCCACGCACGCAGCAGACGGCCGCGCACCATCGGATATTTCACGCGGTTGCCGCTGTAGAGATACCACGAGTAGCTCGCGCCGCGGGAGCAGCCGCGCGGCTCGTGGTTGGGCAGGTCGGGGCGCGTGCGCGGGTAGTCGGTCTGCTGCGTCTCCCAGGTGACGATGCCACCCTTCACGTAGATCTTCCAGCTGCACGA
>JAEUOR010000035.1 GCA_016790635.1 Burkholderiales bacterium | reverse complement strand
CGAGCGCGCGGCGCCGGTGGCCGGCGCCGGCGAGGCGCTGATCCGCGTCGCCGCGTCGGGCGTCAACCGGCCCGACGTGCTGCAGCGCAAGGGCGCCTATCCGCCGCCGCCCGGGGCGCCGGATCTTCCCGGGCTCGAGGTTGCGGGTCGTATCGCAGCGGGTGACGCCGCGGCCCTGGCCGAGGCCGGGCTGGCCATCGGCGATCGGGTGTGTGCGCTCGTCGCCGGCGGCGGTTATGCGCAATTCTGCGTCGCGCCGGTCGGCCAATGCCTGCCGGTGCCGGCGGGGTTGAGCGATGCCGAGGCGGCGAGCCTGCCCGAGACCTTCTTCACCGTCTGGTCCAACGTTTTCGACCGCGCGCGCTTGCAGCCCGGCGAGACGCTGCTCGTCCAGGGCGGGACGAGCGGCATCGGCGTCACCGCGATCCAGCTCGCCAAGGCGCATGGCGCGACGGTGATTGCCACTGCGGGCAGCGACGCCAAGTGCGCTGCATGCATCGAGCTCGGCGCCGATCATGCGATCAACTACCGTGAACAGGACTTCGCCGCCGAGGCCAGGCGCCTGACCGGAGGCCGTGGCGTCGACGTGATCCTCGACATGGTTGCCGGAGACTATGTCGCGCGCGAAGTGAGCTGCCTGGCCGAGGACGGCAGGCTCGTGATCATCGCCGTGCAGGGCGGTGTCGCTGCGAACTTCGACGCCGGCCTGGTGCTGCGCCGCAGGCTCGTCATCACCGGCTCGACGCTGCGTCCGCGGCCGGTGGCGTTCAAGGCGGCCATCGCCGCGTCGCTGAAGCGCACGGTTTGGCCGTGGATCGAAGCCGGGCGTGTCAAGGCCGTGCTGCACAGCGTCTTCCCCGCGGCCGACGCTGCCGGCGCGCATCGGCTGATGGAATCGAATGCCCATGTCGGCAAGATCGTCCTGGCCTGGTCTGAAGGAGCTTGAAGCCATGAGTCGCAGAAAACTCGTCGTCGGCAACTGGAAGATGAACGGCAGCCTGGCCGCCAACGCAGCGCTGCTCGACGCGCTGCGCGCCCTGCCCGGCGCGGCGCCGTGCGATGTCGCGGTCTGCGCGCCCTTTCCCTACCTGGCGCAACTGCAGACCAGGCTCGCCGGCTCGACCATCGCCTGGGGCGCGCAGGACTGCTCGGCGCACGCCTCGGGCGCGTTCACCGGCGAAGTGTCGGCGGCGATGATTGCCGAGTTCGGCTGCCGCTACGTCATCGTCGGCCATTCCGAGCGGCGCACGCTGCACGCCGAGAGCGACCAGCTCGTCGCCGACAAGGCCAAGGCCGCGCTCGCAGCCGGCCTCACGCCCATCGTCTGCGTCGGCGAGACGCTCGCGCAGCGCGAGGCGGACGAGACCGCGGCGGTGGTCAAGCGCCAGCTCTCGGCGGTGATCCACACGCTGGCGCACTGCACGGCGCAGATCGTCGTCGCCTACGAGCCGGTATGGGCGATCGGCACCGGCCGCACGGCCTCGCCCGAGCAGGCGCAGGAAGTCCATGCACTGCTGCGCCGGCAATTGCAAGCCGCGACCGCGACTGCGGCCGCGATGACCATCCTCTACGGCGGCAGCGTCAAGGCCGACAACGCGGCGACGCTGTTTTCGCAGGCGGACATCGACGGCGGACTGATCGGCGGCGCCTCGCTCGTCGCTGCGGACTTCGCTGCCATCGCCCGCGCCGCTGCCTGACCAGCCGCCAGAACGCAAGACCTTCGGAGCTCTCTTTCATCATGTCCCTGTTCCTCAACCTGATCGTCGCGCTGCAAATCCTGACCGCGCTGGTGATGATCGGCCTCGTCCTGATCCAGCACGGCAAGGGCGCCGACATGGGCGCATCGTTCGGCAGCGGCGCCTCGGGCAGCCTGTTCGGCGCCACCGGAAGCGCGAACTTCCTCTCGCGCTCGACCGCGGTCTGCGCGGCGGTGTTCTTCGCCTGCACGCTGGCGCTGGCCTTCATGTCCAACGACCGTTCTCGCGTGCAGGGCGGCAGCGCGCTCGACGCGCCGGCGATCGCCGCCTCGGCCGCCAGCGCTCCGGCGCCAGGCACGGCCCAGATTCCCGCCGGCACCACGGCCGTGCCGCCGGCTGCGCCGGCATCCGGAGTGGGCGCGATTCCGACGCGTTGAGCTGCGCGTTTGCGCCCAGTCAAAGGCGTTGCTGCGGCGCAGCGAAAGCCCGGGAAGGGCGTTGAATGCGGGTAGAATTTCCGGCTGTCCGGTGCGCCATTCCTCATGCCAGCCGGGCATTGGAGCAGGCCGCCGACGTGGTGAAATTGGTAGACACGCTATCTTGAGGGGGTAGTGGCGAAAGCTGTGCGAGTTCGAGTCTCGCCGTCGGCACCAACGAAGAAAACAGGCAGGACGCTCGCGCGAACCTGCCGCCAACGACAGCCCACCGCAACCGCCGCGAAGCCGCCATGAGCCTTGACGACTACCTGCCCGTCATCCTGTTCATCCTGGTCGGCGCGGCAGTCGGCATCGCGCCGCAGGTGCTGGGCTTCGTCTTCGGCCCGAATCGGCCCGATGCGGCCAAGGCGTCGCCCTACGAATGCGGCTTCGAGGCCTTCGAGGACGCGCGCATGAAGTTCGACGTGCGCTATTACCTCGTGGCGATCCTGTTCATCCTGTTCGACCTCGAGATCGCCTTCCTCTTCCCATGGGCGGTGTCGCTCGATGCAATCGGGCCGTCAGGTTTCTGGGCCATGATGATCTTCCTCGCCATCCTCGTCGTCGGATTCGCCTACGAATGGAAGAAGGGCGCCCTTGACTGGGAATGAGCGCGACGACGACGAGGTAGCACCGACATGGGCATCGAAGGCGTTCTGAAGGAAGGCTTCGTCACGACGAGCCTGGATACGGTCATCAACTGGTCCAAGACCGGTTCGTTGTGGCCCATGACCTTCGGCCTGGCCTGCTGCGCGGTGGAGATGATGCATGCCGGCGCGGCGCGCTACGACATCGACCGCTTCGGCATGCTCTTTCGCCCGAGCCCCCGGCAGAGCGACCTGATGATCGTCGCCGGCACGCTGTGCAACAAGATGGCGCCGGCGCTGCGCAAGGTGTACGACCAGATGGCCGAGCCGCGCTGGCTGCTGAGCATGGGCTCCTGCGCCAACGGCGGCGGCTACTACCACTACAGCTATTCGGTCGTGCGCGGCTGCGACCGCATCGTGCCGGTGGACGTCTACGTGCCGGGCTGCCCGCCCACCGCCGAGGCGCTGCTGTACGGCATCCTGCAGTTGCAGAACAAGATCCGACGAGAGAACACGATCGCGCGCTGAGCCGGCCCCTTCCTGGTTGCGTCCCCTCGCCGAACCGCATTCCCCATGACCCAGACGCTCGACAGACTGCAGGCCGCGCTCGAGTCCGCGCTCGGCGAGGACCTCCTCGCGCTGAAGCGCGAGCGCGGCGAGATCACCGTCACCGTGGCCGCCGGCCGCTACCTCGACGTGGCCCAGCGGCTGCGCGATGGCGCGGCACTGCGCTTCGAGCAGCTGATCGACCTGTGCGGCCTGGACTACTCGGGCTACAAGAACCAGCCCTGGGACGGCCCGCGCTATGCGGTGGTCAGCCACCTGCTGTCGCAGACCCACAACTGCCGGCTGCGGCTGAAGGTGTTCGCGCCCGACGACGACATGCCGCTGGTGCCCTCGCTGAACGAGGTCTGGGCCTCGGCCAACTGGTTCGAGCGCGAGGCCTTCGACATGTACGGCATCATCTTCGACGGCCACCTGGACCTGCGCCGCATCCTCACCGACTACGGCTTCATCGGCCACCCGATGCGCAAGGACTTCCCGGTCAGCGGGCATGTCGAGATGCGCTACGACGCGCAGGCGCAGCGCGTCATCTACCAGCCGGTGACCATCGAGCCGCGCGAGATCACGCCGCGCGTGGTGCGCGAAGACAACTACGGCGGGCTGCACTAGCACCATGGCGGAGATCAAGAACTACACGCTGAACTTCGGCCCGCAGCACCCGGCCGCGCACGGCGTGCTGCGCCTGGTGCTCGAGCTGGACGGCGAGGTCATCCAGCGCGCCGATCCGCACATCGGCCTGCTGCACCGCGCCACCGAAAAGCTGGCCGAGCAGAAGACCTTCATCCAGAGCCTGCCCTACATGGACCGGCTGGACTACGTCTCGATGATGTGCAACGAGCAGGCCTACTGCCTGGCCATCGAGCGGCTGCTGGGCATCGAGGTCCCGGTGCGCGCGCAGTACATCCGCGTGATGTACGCCGAGCTGACGCGCCTGCTCAACCACCTGATGTGGCTCGGCACCCACGCGCTGGACTGCGGTGCGATGAACATGTTCATCTACTGCTTCCGCGAGCGCGAGGACATCTTCGACATGTACGAGGCGGCCTCCGGTGCGCGCATGCATGCCGCGTACTTCCGCCCGGGCGGCGTCTACCGCGATCTGCCTGACAAGATGCCGCAGTACGGCGCCTCGCGCGTGCGCTCCCAGAAGACGATGGACCGGCTGAACGAGGAGCGCAGCGGCACGCTGCTCGACTTCGTCGACCGCTTCACCCAACGCTTCCCCGGCTGCGTCGACGAGTACGAGACGCTGCTCACCGACAACCGCATCTGGAAGCAGCGCACCGTCGGCATCGGCGTGGTCAGCCCCGAGCGGGCGCTGAACCTGGGTTTCAGCGGGCCGATGCTGCGCGGCTCCGGCATCGAGTGGGACCTGCGCAAGAAGCAGCCCTACGATGTCTACGACCGCATGGATTTCGACATCCCTGTCGGTGTCAACGGCGACACTTATGATCGCTATCTGGTGCGCGTCGAGGAGATGCGGCAGAGCAACCGCATCATCAAACAGTGCGTGGACTGGCTGCGCGCCAACCCAGGTCCGGTGATCGTCGACAACCACAAGGTGGCGCCGCCGCCACGCGTGGACATGAAGGCGCACATGGAAGAGCTGATCCACCACTTCAAGCTCTTCACCGAAGGCTTCCACGTGCCGGCGGGCGAAGCCTACTGCGCGGTCGAGCATCCCAAGGGCGAGTTCGGCATCTACCTGGTTTCCGACGGCGCCAACAAGCCATATCGTCTGAAGATCCGCGCACCGGGATTCGCCCACTTGCAGGGCTTGGACGAGATGTCGCGCGGCCACATGCTGGCCGACGTGGTGACCATCATCGGCACCCAGGACATCGTGTTCGGCGAGATCGACCGGTGAGGCAGACATGAGCGACGCGCGCCTGAGCCCTGAATCCCTGCGCCGCATCGATCGCGAGCTGGGCAAGTATCCGCCGGATCAGAAGCAGTCGGCAGTGATGGCGGCGCTGGCCATCGCGCAGGACCAGCATGGCTGGCTGGCGCCCGAGACCATGCAGGCGGTCGCGGATTACCTCGGCATGCCCGCCGTCGCCGTGCAGGAAGTGGCGACCTTCTACAACATGTACAACCTGAAGCCGACCGCGCGGCACAAGATCACGGTATGCACCAACCTGCCGTGCGCGCTGTCCGGCGGAACGCATGCTGCCGCGCATCTCAAGGAGCGGCTTGGCGTCGGCTGGCGCGAAGCGACCGCCGATGGGCGCTTCGTACTGGTCGAAGGGGAGTGCATGGGCGCCTGTGGCGATGCCCCGGTGCTGCTCGTGAACAACAAGCGCATGATGAGCTTCATGAGCGACGAAAAGCTCGACCGCATGCTCGAGGATCTCAAGTGAGCTGCCTGCACGATCGCCACATCAGCCCGCTGATCGTCGCCGGCCTGACCGGGGACAACTGGCGCCTGGCTGACTATGAAAAGCGCGAAGGCTACGCGGCCCTGCGCAAGGTGTTGACCTCGGGCATGAAGCCGGAGGACGTGATTGCGGAAGTCAAGCGCTCGGCGCTGCGTGGCCGCGGCGGCGCGGGCTTTCCCACCGGCCTCAAGTGGAGCTTCATGCCGCGCGGTTTCCCGGGCCAGAAGTACGTGGTGTGCAATTCGGACGAAGGCGAGCCTGGCACGTTCAAGGATCGCGACATACTCCGCTACAACCCGCACATCCTGATCGAGGGAATGATCATCGCCGGCTACGCGATGGGGGTGTCGGTCGGGTACAACTACATTCACGGCGAAATCTGGGCCGACTACGAGCGCTTCGAGGAGGCGCTCGACGAGGCGCGCGCAGCAGGCTACCTGGGCAGCAACATCCTCGGCAGCGATTTCTCGTTCCAGCTGCACGCGCACCACGGTTTCGGCGCCTACATCTGCGGCGAAGAAACCGCACTGCTCGAGTCGCTGGAAGGCAAGAAGGGGCAGCCGCGCTTCAAGCCGCCGTTCCCGGCCAGCTACGGCCTGTACGGCAAGCCGACCACCATCAACAACACCGAGACATTCGCCGCCGTACCCTGGATCATCCGCAACGGCGGCGACAGGTTCCTCGAACTCGGAAAACCCAACAACGGCGGTACCAAGCTTTTCTCGGTCTCCGGTGACGTCGAGAAGCCCGGCAACTACGAGATTCCGCTCGGCACGCCGTTTGCAAAGCTGCTCGAGCTGGCCGGCGGGATGCGCGGCGGCAAGAAGATCAAGGCGGTCATTCCCGGCGGCTCGTCGATGCCGGTCCTGACCGGTGAAGTCATGATGAATACCGACATGGATTACGACTCGATTGCCAAGGCCGGGTCGATGCTCGGTTCCGGCGCCGTGATCGTCATGGACGAGACGCGCTGCATGGTCAAGTGCCTGTTGCGTCTGTCCTACTTCTACTACGAGGAATCCTGCGGCCAGTGCACGCCTTGTCGGGAAGGTACCGGTTGGTTGTACCGCATGGTGCATCGCATCGAGCATGGCAAGGGGCGCATGGAGGACCTGGATCTTCTCAACTCGGTCGCCGACAACATCCAGGGCCGCACCATCTGTGCGCTGGGTGACGCGGCAGCCATGCCGGTGCGTGCCTTCGTCAAGACGTATCGCGACGAGTTTGTCCACCACATCGAGCACGGGCGCTGCCTCGTGCCGGCCTACGTCTAGGAACCCGGACCCATGGTCGAAGTCGAAGTCGATGGCGTGAAGGTCGAGGTGCGTGAAGGCAGCATGGTCATGGACGCGTGCAACAAGCTCGACGTCTATGTACCGCACTTCTGCTACCACAAGAAACTGTCGATCGCAGCCAATTGCCGCATGTGCCTGGTGCAGGTCGAGAAAGCGCCCAAGCCGCTGCCCGCCTGCGCCACCCCGGTCACGCAGGGCATGAAGGTGTGGACCGCGTCCGAGCAGGCCAAGAAGGCCCAGCAGGGCGTCATGGAATTCCTGCTCATCAACCATCCTCTCGATTGCCCGATCTGCGACCAGGGCGGCGAGTGCCAGTTGCAGGACCTCGCGGTCGGCTACGGCGGGTCGGCATCGCGCTACAGCGAGGAAAAGCGTGTCGTGTTCCACAAGAACGTCGGCCCGCTGATCTCGATGGAGGAGATGACGCGCTGCATCCACTGCACCCGCTGCGTGCGTTTCGGACAGGAGATCGCCGGCGTCATGGAACTGGGCATGCTCGGCCGCGGCGAGCATTCCGAGATCACCTCCTTCGTTGGCAAGACGGTCGATTCCGAGCTCTCCGGCAACATGATCGACATCTGCCCGGTCGGCGCCCTCACCAGCAAGCCTTTCCGCTACTCGGCGCGCACCTGGGAGCTGTCGCGACGCAGGAGCGTGAGCCCGCATGATTCACTGGGCGCCAACCTGGTCATCCAGGTCAAGGGCGACCGCGTCATGCGCGTGGTGCCGCAAGAGAACGACGCGGTCAATGAATGCTGGATCAGCGACAAGGATCGCTTTTCCTACGAGGCACTCAACTCGCCCGACCGCCTGACCGCGCCGATGGTCAAGCAGGGCGGCGAATGGAAGGAGGTCGATTGGCCGACCGCCCTGGAATTCGTCGCGCACGGTCTGAAGGACGTCGCGACGCGCCATGGTGCGGCGGCAATCGGCACCCTGGTGTCTCCGCACGCCACGCTCGAAGAGATGCACTTGGCGCAAAAGCTCACGCGTGGACTGGGCAGCGAGAACATCGATTTTCGCCTTCGCCAAAGTGATTTCTCCGGCGATCGCAGCGGCGGAACTGCGCCCTGGCTGGGCATGCCGCTCGCCGACCTGGACAAGCTTGACCGGGTGCTCGTGGTCGGCAGCTTTTTGCGCAAGGATCATCCGTTGATCGCGGCGCGCCTGCGCGCCATCGCGCGCAAGCAGGCGCATCTGCATTCCATCCATTCCGCGTCCAGCCGGGACTGGCTCATCAATGTCGCCAGCGAGAGCGTGGTCGCGCCCAGCAGGCTGGTCGCCGAGTTGCGCTCCCTGTTGGCCTCGCTGCGCGGGGCGGATGCCCCGGCCAACATAGCGACCATCGCCACGAGCCTTCGCCAGGGACGCGACATCGCGCTTTTCGCGGGCAGTCATGCCGAGCAGACCTTGCAGGCCGGCGAGGTTCATCGCGTCATGCAGGAGATCGTCGATGCGTTGGTAGAGGCCAACCCCGAGGCGCGCGTTCGCCTGGGATTTTTCGGCGAAGCGTCCAACTCGGTGGGCGGCTACATTGCCCGCGCGACTCCCGCGGCCGGCGGCCTGTCGGCAGCAGCGATGCTGGCCGAGCCGCGGCGCGCCTACCTTGTGGTCGGTGCCGAGGTGAGCCTGGACACCGCGCATGGCGCGCGGGCCGTCGCCGCCCTCAAGAGCGCGGATTTGAGCGTGGTCCTGACGCCGTTTCGCCATTCGACCGACTGCGCGGATGTGCTCCTGCCGATTGCGCCCTTCACCGAAACGGCAGGTGCCTTCATCAACTGCGAGGGACGGGCGCAGACCTTCAACGGCGTCGTCAAGCCGCTCGGCGAAACGCGCCCGGGCTGGAAGGTCCTGCGCGTATTGGGCAATCTGCTGGGCCTGGCCGGCTTTGATCACGATTCGACCGAGGCAGTACGTGCCGAGTGCCTGCCGGCCGATCTCTCGGCGCGCCTCGACAACCGTCCGCCCGTCCCGGGCGCGGCGGCGGCGCCTGCGGTGGCAGCAGGTTTTGAACGCGTCGCGGAGATTCCCATCTACTGGTCCGATCCATTGGTCCGACGCGCGGCTTCACTCGCATTGACGGCCGATGCGCGCCCGCCGCTGGCACGCCTGCATCCTGACGACCTGACCGCACTCGGTTCGCCCGAGCGGGTGGAGGTCGCCGCGGCCGGCGGAGTTGCTCTGGTTGGCGTCGCCGCCGATCCGGGCATTGCCCGCGGCTGCGTCCGATTGCCCGGCGCCCATCCGGATACCCTGTCCATCGGCCCGCTGGCCGGTTCTCTGGAAGTGCGGGCTGCCTGATGGACGCACTGGCCTTCGAACTGCACCAATGGGGCACCGCCCATGTCGGAGCGGCATGGCCCTACCTTTTCACTCTGGTCAAGACGCTCCTCCTGATCGTCTGCATCGTCGCTCCCCTGATGGGGGCGGTTGCCTACACCACGCTCTACGAGCGCAAGCTGATCGGGTGGATGCAGGTGCGCCTGGGTCCCAACGTGACCACCTTTTTCGGCATTCGCGCGCTGGGCGGACTGGCGCAGCCGATCGCCGATGGCATCAAGCTCCTGCTGAAGGAAGTCATCATTCCGGCGGGAGCGAACAAGCTGCTCTTCGTCCTCGCGCCGATCATGGTGATCATGCCGGCCATGGCGGCTTGGGCCGTGATGCCGTTCGGACCAGACGTTGCATTGTCGAACATCGATGCCGGCCTGCTCTTCATCATGGCGATCACCTCGCTGGAGGTGTACGGGGTGATCCTGGCAGGCTGGGCGTCGAATTCAAAGTACGCGTTCCTGGGTGCGCTGCGCGCTTCCGCGCAGATGATCTCCTACGAACTGGCGATGGGTTTTTCGCTCCTCATCGTCTTGCTGGTCGCGGGCAGTCTGAACATGACCGATATCGTGCAGGGCCAGCAGGAGGGCATGTTCGCGGAGATGGGCCTGAATTTCCTGTCCTGGAACTGGTTGCCGCTCCTGCCGGTGTTCGTCGTCTACATGGTTTCCGGAGTCGCGGAGACCAGTCGTCATCCCTTCGACGTGGTCGAAGGTGAATCGGAGATCGTCGCCGGGCACATGGTCGAGTACTCGGGCATGGCCTTCGCGCTCTTCTTCCTGGCCGAGTACGCCAACATGATCCTGATCTCGGGGTTGGCGGCGATCTTTTTCTTGGGCGGCTGGGATGCACCGTGGGACTCGGCGGTCACGAACTGGATACCAGGGTGGGTGTGGCTGTTCGCCAAGGTTTTTGGCGGCATCACCTTTTTCATCTGGATCCGGGCGACGTTCCCGCGCTATCGCTACGACCAGATCATGCGCCTGGGCTGGAAGGTGTTCATCCCGATCACGCTGGTCTGGCTCACGGTCGTCGCCATCTGGACCGTGTCGCCCTGGAACATCTGGAGCTAGAGGGCCATGTCCGCAGCCACCGCAGTCCGCGAATTCTTCGGCAGTTTGCTCTTGAAGGAACTGGTCAAAGGCATGGCCCTGACCGGGCGCCATCTGTTCGAGCGCAAGATCACACTCCAGTTTCCCGAGGAGAAGACTCCGCAGTCGCCGCGCTTTCGCGGCCTGCATGCCCTGCGCCGCTATCCGAATGGCGAGGAACGCTGCATCGCGTGCAAGCTGTGCGAGGCGGTTTGCCCGGCGCTGGCCATCACCATCGAGTCGGATGTGCGCGACGACGGCACGCGCCGCACGACACGCTACGACATCGACCTCACCAAGTGCATTTTTTGCGGTTTTTGCGAGGAATCCTGTCCGGTTGATTCGATCGTCGAAACCCATGTCCTCGAGTACCACGGCGAGAAGCGCGGCGACCTGTACTACACCAAGGAGATGCTGCTGGCGATCGGTGACCGCTACGAAGAAGACATCGCTGCCGCGCGCGGCAACGATGCGCGGTATCGCTAGGAACCTAGTCCACTCATGTTCAAAGACCTGGTCTTCTACGGTTTCTCGCTGGTGCTGATCGTCGCGGCCACCGGCGTGATCACGACCCGCAACCCGGTGAACGCTGCGCTCCTCCTGGTGTTGTCATTCTTCTCGGCGGCGGGCATCTGGGTGCTGCTCAAGGCAGAGTTCCTGGCGATCTCGCTGGTACTGGTCTACGTCGGCGCCGTGATGGTGCTGTTCCTGTTCGTGGTCATGATGCTCGACATCAATCTTGACCGCGTGCGCGAGGGCTTCTGGAAACATTCGCGCCTGGGGGTGGTGGTAGGCGTGGTCATGCTGCTCGAGATGGCATTCCTGCTCATGAGCCCGTCGTTTTCCGGCAGCGCGCCCGCCAATCCGGCATGGGCACAGCCCGGATACAGCAACATCAAGGAACTGGGGCGTCTGATCTACACCGAGTACGCGTTTCCGCTGGAACTAGCCGCGCTCATCCTGCTGGTGGCCATCGTGGCGGCAATCGCGCTGACGCTGCGCGGACGCAAGGACGTCAGGGCGCAGAATCCAGCTGCGCAGGTGCGGGTCAAGCGTTCGGATCGCCTGCGCATCGTCAGCATGCCGGCCGAGTCCGGGGTTGCTGCCGGCAGCGAAGGCGAGGGGGGCAAGCAATGACGCAGACCAGCCTCCTGGTCCTGGGTGCGATCCTGTTCGCGATCAGCGCGGTCGGCATTTTCCTCAATCGCCGCAACCTGATCGTGCTCCTGATGGCCATCGAACTCATGCTCCTCGCGGTCAACATGAATTTCGTGACCTTCTCCCACTTCCTGGGCGACCCCGACGGGCAGATCTTCGTTTTCTTCATACTCACCGTCGCGGCAGCCGAGGCGGCCATCGGCCTGGCGATCCTGGTGGTGTTGTTCCGCAACCTCAATACCGTTGCAGTCGACGAACTCGACTCGCTGAAAGGCTGACAGGCAGATGAGCTTGACCCAGCTTCTGCTCGTGATCGCGCTGGCGCCGCTGGCCGGTGCCTGCGTCGCCGGACTGTTCGGCACCCGCTTCTTCGGCGCCGTGGTGGGCCGTCGCGGCGCGCACTTGGCGACCATCCTGGGAGTGCTGGCGTCGTTCGTCGGGTCGGTGCTCGTGGCCAGGGAGGCGTTTGCCGTCCCTGGCGCGCTCTTCAACCAGGCGCTCTATGTCTGGACCGTCGCAGACGGCGTCAGCTTCGACATCGGCTTCCTCATCGACCGGCTGTCAGTGACCATGATGCTGGTGGTCACCTTCGTGTCGCTGATGGTGCACATCTACACCATCGGTTACATGGCCGACGATCCCGGCTACCAGCGATTCTTCGGTTACATCTCGCTTTTCACCTTCGCGATGCTCATGCTGGTCATGAGCAACAACTTCCTGCAACTCTTTTTCGGCTGGGAGGCAGTGGGGTTGGTCAGCTACCTGCTGATCGGTTTCTGGTACACGCGGCCCACGGCGATCTACGCGAATCTCAAGGCCTTCCTGGTCAACCGGGTCGGCGACTTCGGCTTCCTCCTGGGGATCGGCCTGGTGCTGGCCTATTTCGGAAGCATGAACTACGCCGAGGTCTTCGCGCACAAGGATCTCGCCGCACTCGCTGGAACGTCGGTGGATTTCCTGCCGGGCTCGCCGACGGTCCTGACCGCCATCTGCATCGCCCTTTTCATCGGTGCAATGGGCAAGAGCGCGCAGTTCCCGCTGCACGTCTGGCTGCCCGATTCGATGGAGGGGCCGACGCCCATCTCGGCCCTGATCCACGCCGCGACCATGGTCACCGCCGGTATCTTCATGGTGGCGCGCATGTCGCCGCTGTTCGAACTGTCCGAGGCGGCGCTTTCCTTCGTCATCGTGATCGGCGCGATCACCGCGCTCTTCATGGGTTTCTTGGGCGTCGTGCAGAACGACATCAAGCGGGTGGTTGCCTATTCGACCCTCTCGCAACTCGGTTACATGACAGTTGCCCTCGGTGCATCGGCATACTCGGTGGCGATCTTTCACCTGATGACGCATGCGTTCTTCAAGGCACTGCTGTTTCTGGCCGCCGGATCCGTGATCATCGGCATGCACCATAACCAGGACATGCGCTACATGGGCGGGACCTGGAAGTACATGAAGATCACCTGGATCACATCACTGATCGGCTCTCTGGCGCTGATCGGGACGCCGTTCCTGTCCGGGTTCTATTCCAAGGACAGCATCATCGAAGCGGTGCGTTTCGCCAACGTGCCCGGCGCCGGCTTCGCCTACGCGTGTGTGCTTGCCGGCGTCTTCGTGACCGCCTTCTATTCCTTCCGCATGTACTTCATGGTGTTTCACGGCAACGAGCGCTACGATCAGGTGCCGCATGGCGATCACGACGACGAACACCATGGCCTGGCGCATGGGGAGAAACCGCACGAGACGCCTTGGGTGGTGTGGTTGCCGCTAGTCTTGTTGGCCCTGCCGTCGGTGGCCATCGGCTACCTGACCATCGGCACGATGCTGCACGGCGATTTCTTCAAGGCCGTGATCGCAGTCTCCGACAACCATCCGGCGATGGCCAAGCTGGGCGCCCTTTTCGCCGAGCACGGGCGTGCGGCCGGCATGGGCATGCACTCGCTTGTGACCGCGCCATTCTGGCTGGCAGTCGCGGGTGTCGCGACCGCGTGGTTCCTCTACATCGCCCGTCCGGACCTGCCGGCGGTGATCCAGGCGCGCTTCGCAGCGATCCACACGCTGCTCGACAACAAGTACTACATGGACAGGTTCAACGACCTGGTGTTCGCAGCGGGCGCGCGTCTGGCAGGACGCGGCCTCTGGAAGGGCGGCGATGTGACCGTGATTGACGGCATCCTGGTCAATGGAAGCAGTCGTCTGGTCGGCTGGGTGGCCCGCGCTACCCGGCTCATCCAGACCGGCTACCTCTACCAATACGCTTTCGTCATGATCATCGCGGTACTGTTTTCGCTGACCTTGTTCGGCTTTCCTGGCGGTGCCAAATGACCAGCATGCCCGCCAGCGCCCCCATTCTGAGCCTCGCGATCTGGGTACCGATCATCGCGGGCCTGGTGGTTTTCGCGACCGGCAACGACCGTAATGCGGCGCTCGCTCGTGCGCTGGCGTTGATCGGCGCCCTGGCCGGCCTTGCGGTCACCGTTCCGCTGCTGATCGATTTCAACGGCGCCAGCGCGCAATTCCAGTTCGTCGAGCGCATTGACTGGATCGAGCGCTTCCACATCCAGTACTACCTGGGGGTGGACGGAATTTCGATGCTCTTCGTCCCGCTGACCGCCTTCATCACCGTGCTCGTGGTGATCGCCGGGTGGGAGGTGATCGAGACCCGGGTGGCGCAGTACATGGGCGCATTCCTGATCCTCTCGGGGCTCATGATCGGTGTCTTTTGCGCTCTCGACGGTGCACTGTTCTACGTCTTCTTCGAGGCTACGCTGATCCCGATGTTCATCATCATCGGGGTGTGGGGCGGACAGAATCGCGTCTACGCGGCTTTCAAGTTCTTTCTCTATACGCTCTTGGGATCGCTCCTGACACTGGTGGCGATCATTTATCTGTACCTGGAATCGGGCGGCAGTTTCGACATCACCGCGTGGCACTCGCTGCCGCTGTCACTGGGCGCGCAAAAACTCCTGTTTCTGGCCTTTCTGGCCGCGTTCGCGGTCAAGGTGCCGATGTGGCCAGTACACACCTGGCTGCCGGACGCCCACGTGCAGGCGCCCACCGGCGGATCGGTGGTGCTGGCGGCGATCATGCTCAAGCTGGGCGCCTACGGCTTCCTGCGCTTTTCGCTGCCGATCGCCCCCGACGGCAGCCGCGAACTGGCCGGCCTCATGATCGCCCTGTCCCTGATCGCCGTGGTCTACATCGGCCTGGTCGCACTGGTGCAGCAGGACATGAAGAAACTGGTGGCGTACTCGTCGATCGCGCACATGGGTTTTGTCACGCTGGGTTTTTTCATGTTCCGCGACGGCACCCTGATCGGCATGGCAGTCGAGGGCGGTATCGCGCAGATGGTCTCGCATGGCTTCATTTCCGGGGCGATGTTCCTGTGCATCGGCGTGCTCTATGACCGCATGCACTCGCGCGAGATTTCCGACTACGGCGGCGTGGTCAACACCATGCCGCGCTTCGCAGCCTTCGCGGTCCTGTTCGCGATGGCCAACAGCGGCCTGCCGGCCACGTCCGGTTTTGTCGGCGAGTTCCTGGTCATCCTGGGGGCGATCAAGTTCAATTTCTGGGTGGCATTCGCCGCCGCGACGACCCTGATCTTCGGTGCCGCCTATTCGCTGTGGATGGTCAAGCGCGTCATCTTCGGCGCGGTCGCCAACGACCGCGTCGCGGCCCTGACCGACCTCAACGCGCGCGAGTTCCTGGTTCTCGGAATGCTGGCGGTAGCGGTGCTCTACATGGGCATCCATCCCAAACCCTTCACCGACGTGATGCATGGCTCGGTCGAACAACTGGCGCGGCACGTGGCCAAGAGCAAGATCTGAGGCCGCCGATGACAAGCATGATTCCCGCCTATCCCGAGATCATCATCGCCTTGACCATCGCGGTGGTGATGATGGTCGACTTGTGGCTGCCGCGCGAACGGCGCGCCATCCTGCAGTGGATCTGCCTGGTCGGAATGGCCATGGCCGCTTCCGTCACCGTCGCATTGCTGGCTGACGGGACACGGGCACATGCGTTCGCGGGCATGTTTGTCGGCGACCCGCTTGCCCACCTCCTCAAGCTGGGTGCCTATGGCGCCGTGGCGGCGTCGCTGGTTTACGCGCGGCGCTACATGGAGGAGCGCGGCCTTTTTACTGGCGAGTACCTGATCCTCGCCATGTTCGCACTGCTGGGCATGATGGTCATGATCTCGGCCGCGCATTTCCTCACGCTTTACCTGGGCCTGGAAATGCTCTCCCTGTCGTTGTACGCGATGGTCGCACTCAATCGCGACTCCGCGGTTTCGACTGAGGCTGCCATCAAGTATTTCGTCCTCGGCGCGCTGGCGTCCGGGTTGATGCTGTACGGAGTCTCGATGATCTACGGGGGCAGCGGGCACCTGGAATTTGCCTCGGTGGCGCGCGAGTTGGCGCCCGGCGGCGGGGCGCGTCGGGCGATGGTCCTCTTTGGTCTGGTCTTCGTTGTCGCCGGACTGGCCTTCAAGCTGGGCGTGGTGCCTTTTCACATGTGGGTACCCGATGTGTATCACGGTGCGCCGACGGCCATCACGCTGATGATTGGCGCGGCGCCGAAGCTGGCCGGTTTTGCAATCTCCATCCGCATGCTGGCGGTGGCGCTGGGCGCGCTCGCTGCGCAATGGCAGGACATGCTCGTGATCCTGGCGGTCCTGTCGATGGCGATCGGCAACCTGGCGGCGATCGCGCAATCCAACCTGAAGCGCATGCTCGCCTATTCGACCATTTCGCACATGGGCTTCATGCTGCTTGGCCTGGCTTCCGGGGTGGTGCAGGGCAATCATCTCAACGCCGTCGATGCCTACGGGTCGGCGCTCTTCTACGTCATCACCTACGTCCTGACCACGCTGGCCGCGTTCGGCATGATCCTTTTGATGGCTCGCCGTGGATTCGAGGCCGAAGAACTGGACGACTACCGCGGCCTGAACGCCCGCAGCCCCTGGTTTGCCTGGATGATGCTGCTGATCATGTTCTCCCTGGCAGGTATCCCGCCGCTGGTCGGCTTCTACGCCAAGCTTTCAGTCCTGCAGGCGGCCGTAGGGGCGGACATGCTTTGGCTCGCGATCGTTGCCGTCCTGTTTTCTCTGGTTGGTGCTTTCTACTATCTGCGCGTGGTCAAGCTCATGTTCTTCGACGAACCGCGTGACGCCGCCGCCATCACCGCCGACACCGATACGCGCGTCCTGCTGTCAGCGAATGCGCTGGCGATCCTGCTGCTGGGACTCCTGCCCGGCTCGCTCATGACGCTTTGCATGAGTGCCATGCGCGGTTCGCTGTGACCACCGCCGCGGGCGCCTGATTGGACGCATCCGGCGCTTCGATCGCGCTCCTGATCGCGACGGCGCTGATCGGAGCCAACCTGCCGTTCCTGGTCGAGCGCATATTTTTCGTGCTGCCGCCGCGCGGTACCCGCAAGGCCTTCGGCTGGCGACTCCTCGAGTGGCTTTTCATGTACCTTGTCGTGGGCGCCTTGGCGCGCGCGATCGAGGGCACGACCAGCCCTGTCTATCCGCAGCGGTGGGAGTTCTACGCGATCACCGCCTGCCTGTTCATGGTGCTTGCGTATCCGGGGTTCGTCTACCGCTACCTTTGGCGGCGCAGATGAGCAAACTGGCGGAGACAACCGTCGCTTCCGAGTCTGTATTCACGGGCGCGCTGATTCACCTCAAGCGTGACCGCGTGCGCCTGCCCGATGGCGGCGAGGCGGTGAGGGAGTACGTCGACCATCCGGGTGCCGTCATGATCATTCCGCTCCTGCCCGACGGGAGGGTGGTCATGGAAAGGCAGTTCCGCTACCCGCATCGCCGCGAGTTCATCGAGTTCCCCGCCGGCAAGATCGACGCGGGGGAGGCGCCGCTGGCGACGGCGCGCCGTGAACTGCTCGAGGAAACCGGCTACCAGGCGGAAGAGTGGTTGCACCTCGGCAGCCTGGATCCATTGCTTTCCTATTCCAATGAACGGATAGAAGTATTCCGGGCCCGCCGCCTCACGCCAGGCGAGGCGAGGCTCGATCGCGGCGAGTTCCTCGAAGTATTTGCCGCCAATCCGGTGGAGGCGCTGCAATGGGTGCGCGATGGCCGCATCACCGACGCCAAGACCATGGTGGGCCTGTTCTGGCTGGAAAAGCTGCAGCGCGGCGAGTGGAAGTGACGCGCCGGCCTCACGCGCCGAGCGTGAAGTAAAAGGTCGCGCCCTGTCCGGGCAGGCCTTCGGCGCGGATCGACCCGCCATGCCGCGAGACGATGCGCTTGGCTGTCGCCAGGCCGATGCCGATGCCTTCGAACTGGTCGGCACGATGCAGGCGCTGGAATACCTCGAACAAGCGCCCCGCGTAGCGCGCATCGAAGCCCACCCCGTTGTCGGCGACGAAAATCTCTCCGACATCGTTGCGACCGATGCGCATGTGAGGCGCCGCGACATGTGCCGCGTACTTGCACGCATTGCCGATCAGATTGGTCAGGAGGCTGCGCAGCATCTGCGGGTCGCCGCGTGCGAGCATCCCCGGCTGGATGTCGGCTGTCACGCGGCATGGCGCCGCGAGGTCGCGGATCTCGTCGAACACGGATTGTGCAAGCGCGGACAGGTCCACTTCGACCGACAGCAATTCGCCACGCGACAGCCGCGACAACTCCAGCAAGCCGTCGATCTGGCCGGCCATGCGGCTGGCAGCCGATTGCATCATGTCGAGCATGCGGCGGCCATCCTCATCGATCTGCCCGGCGTGATCCGCCTTGAGCAGGGAGGAGAAACCGACGATGGCGCGCAAGGGCGCGCGCAAGTCGTGCGAGACGGTGTAGCTGAACGCCTCGAGTTCCTCGTTGGCGCGCTGCAGCGCCGAGGTACGGCGCGTGACGCGCGCTTCGAGTTGGCTGTTGGCCGCCAGGATGCGCGCCTCGTCGCGACGTCGCCGCGTCACGTCGCGCACCGAGACGATCCATGCCTGGCGCCCCAGGTAATCGATGCGCATCGTGCTGTGCAATTCCCCGGTGAAGTAGCGGCCGTCCTTGCGCCGGTAGGTCACCTCGATGCCGTCAGCGAAGCCGTCGTCCGGGGCGACCGCGGCGGCGACGCGCTGGCGGTCCGCCTCGTCCTCGATCAGACGCAGCTCCGCCGAGGTGCGGCCCACGGCCTCATCACGCGTGTAGCCGAACATCCGGGACCATGCAGGATTGACGTCGAGATGGCGCCGGGATTCGCATTCGATGACCGCAACGACATCGGGAATCGCCTCGAGGATGGTCGAGAGCCTCTGGCGTTCGTCCTCGATCAGGCGCGAACGCTGCCGGTCGTCGGTGACATCATTGAACACCGCGAACCAGCCGTCCGCCGCGCCGGTTGCATCGGTCTTGGGGATCAGCGTCGCGGCCAGTGTCCGTCCCTGGAGCCTGTCGTGGCTGCGCTCATACCGAACGATCTCGCCCCGTTCAGCCCGTTCGAAGTAATCAAGTGACAGTTCATACAGATCCGGGATATAGCTGCGCAGGTGCAGGCCGATCAGGTCGGCGGGTTCCTTGCCGTAGATTGCCGCGTAACTGCGATTGCAGGCGCGACAAACGTGTTGGCGGTCGATGCTTGCCACCGCGACCGGTACGCTGTCTATCAGTGCCAGCATCTCCTGTTCGCGCACGGCCAATTGCGCCTGCGCCGTGCGCAACGAGGTGAGGTCCACGAAGGTCGCGAGGAGCAATCGTTGCCCGCCGATGTCGATCGACTCCAGCGAGGCCAGTACTTCGGCCACGCTGCCGTCCTTCTTGCGGTAACTGCCGGTTGCGTTGCGCACCGACTCGCCGACCGCGATCCTGGCGTAGAGAGCATCGCGCTGGCGGCGGTCGACAATGGTGCCGATCTGGTCGACGTTCCGGTCGATGACTTCCTCGCGCCGATGTCCGGTGAAGTCGGTCCAGGCCTGATTGACATCGACATAGCGCCCGGCGGCCATGTCGATGATCACGGTGGGGGCCGGCGACGATGTGAACGCTCTGGTGAAACGCTCGTTGGACAACGACAGCGCGCTCTCCATCGCGTGACGGGCGGTGGCGTCCTCGAGCATGGACAGGACGAAGTCCCGGCCGCCTTGGGTCACGCGCACCGCGTGGGAACGAATCCAGCGATCGATTCCATCGGCGCCCCTGAGCGGATGCTCGGCGACTGCGCGACCGGAGGCTCCAAGGGTCGCGATCAGTCGCTGGCGGCGTTCCTCGGGGTTCCGCCAGAACCCCAGTTCAACCCCGGTCTTGCCGAGAAGGTCGGCCGGTTCACCGGTCATTCCGTACATCGACAGTGCGGCCTGGTTGATCTGGGCGATGCGACCATCCTCGAGGCCGGTGGCGAGTATGCCGACCGGTGCATTGTTGATCAGGAGTCCGAGCCAGAGCCGCGACTCCTCGGCCTGCGAGGAAAGGCGCCTTTCCTCGGTGACGTCGCGTACCACCATGACCAACACCTGCGTGGACTCGAGCCAACCGAGGGCGGCCGAGACAACGGCGTCGAAAAGGCGGCCGTCGCGCCTGCAAAAGCGCATCACCCGGCCGCGCACGGAACCCGATGCACGCAATTCGTCGAGCAATGCCTGGCGTTCCGAGATGTCCGGCCAAACGCCCAGCTCAAACGAGGTCCGGCCAATGGTTGCCTCACGCGCATGACCCAGGACTTCCGTCCACGCCTGATTGACCTCGATGTAGCGCCCGGTCGAAAGGTCGGTGACCGTCAGTACTTCAGGCAACAACTGCAGGATCGAGCGTGACAGCTCCGGCGAAAGGGGAGGGGACATGGACACGGTAGTTTCGATGCGGCTCGCCGGAGCGAGAATAGCAGGCTCGTGATGTGAAGGCGGCTAGAATCCCCGCTCCATGGTCCCGGGCGCGCTGCATGTCCTTTGAGTGGTTCGTCGCCGCGCGCTACCTGCGTTCGCGCAAAGGTGCGCACGGGACTGCGGGCGGCTTCCTGTCCTTCATTTCCTTCGCATCGATTGCCGGCATCGCCCTGGGCGTGTGGGCGTTGATCGTGGTGCTGTCGGTCATGAACGGGTTCCAGAAGGAGGTGCGTGACCGCATGCTGGCAGTGGTTGCGCATATCGAGATTTTCGGCGCTGCCGGCAGCGTGCCGGCGTGGGAGGGTCTTCTTGCCCAGGCGCGGCGCCACCCGCGCGTCATCGCCGGTGCGCCTTATGTCCTGGCGCAGGCCATGCTGACCAATGCCGAGGTGGTGCGCGGCGCGGTGATCCGCGGCATCCTGCCCGGCCCGGAGGCATCGGTTGCGTCGCTGACGCTGCGCAGCGGCCGCCTGGAGGCGCTGCGGCCGGGTGAATTCAACATCCTCTTGGGAGCGGAACTGGCGCGTGCGCTCGGGGTGGCGCCGGGCGATCGCGTCACGCTGATTGCGCCGCAAGGCAATGTCACACCGGCCGGGGTGATTCCGCGCCTCAAGCAGTTCACGGTGGCCGGCGTGTTCGACTCCGGGCACTTCGAGTATGACTCGGCGCTGGCGTTGGTCGCGATGGAGGACGCACAGCGCCTCTTCCGCCAGGAGGGCGCCACCGGAGTGCGCCTCAAGGTGGATGACCTGCACGATGCACCGGCGATCGCGCGCGAGCTGACGCGCATCGTCGAGGGCGATGTGCTGATCCGCGACTGGGGACGCATCAATCGCAACTGGTTCGCCGCCGTGCAGGTCGAAAAGCGCATGATGTTCATCATCCTGACGCTGATCGTCGCGGTCGCGGCCTTCAACCTGGTCGCCTCATTGGTCATGACCGTCACCGACAAGCGTGCCGACATTGCCATCCTGCGCACCCTGGGGGCATCGCCCGCAACCATTCTTGCCATCTTTGTCATCCAGGGCGCCCTGTCCGGAGCCATGGGTACGGCAGCCGGCGCCCTCGCCGGCGTCGTCACTGCGCTCAATCTCGATGTCTGGGTGCCGGCGATAGAACGCGCCTTCGGCATCCAGTTCCTCGCCAAGGACATCTACTTCATCAACACCCTGCCATCCGACCCGCGCCTGGCCGACATGCTTGCCGTGGTGGGGGTGGCGTTGATCCTGTCGCTGGTGGCGACGCTCTATCCGAGCTGGCGCGCCGCGCGCATGCGTCCGGTGGAAGCGCTGCGCCATGAGTGAGGTGATCGTCGAGGCGCGCGCGCTGTCGCGCAGTTATCGGGAGGGCGCAGCCGCTGTGCAGGTGCTGCAAGGCATCGAGCTTGCGGTCAGGGCCGGCGAATCGGTCGCCATCGTGGGGGCGTCAGGTTCCGGCAAGAGCACGCTCCTGCACCTGCTGGGCGGTCTGGACGCACCGACGGCAGGCCAGGTCCTGGTCCTGGGCGAGGACTTGGCGCGCATGGACGAAGCCGCGCGCGGCCACATGCGCAATCGGACCATGGGCTTCATCTACCAGTTCCATCATCTGTTGCCCGAGTTCACGGCCCAGGAAAACACCGCCATGCCGCTCCTGATTCGCCGCGGCGAGCGTACCCAGGCCCTGGCGGCCGCGGCGCAGGCGCTCGCGGCAGTAGGCCTGTCGCATCGCCTCGATCACGTTCCAGGCGAACTCTCCGGCGGTGAGCGCCAGCGCGTGGCCCTGGCGCGTGCGCTGGTGACGCAGCCGCGCTGCATACTGGCCGACGAGCCGACCGGCAACCTGGACCGCGCCAGCGCGTCCGCCGTCTTTGACTTGATGCTGGAGGTCAAGCGCGCCGCCGGCGCGGCTCTGGTGGTCGTGACACACGATCAGGAACTCGCCGGCCGCCTCGATCGGCGGATGGAACTGCGCGGCGGCCGGCTGGCGGCCGCGTAGCCGACCTGCGCTGGCCCGATTACACGCGCAGCGCCGGATGGTCCGGGGCGACTTCGGCGATGACCGAGGAGATCAGCCTGCGCGCGATCGAAAGACGGTGCGGCAACTGCGGCAGGGCATCGAGCGAGAACCACTGCGCGTCCTCGATCTCGCCTTCCTCGGGAACGATTTCGCCGCTCTCGTAGTCGGCGACGTACGCGATCATGAGTGAATTGGGGAAAGGCCAACCCTGGCTTGCGAAGTAGCGCAGGTTGCCAACCTTGACCCCGACTTCCTCGAAAGCCTCGCGCCTGATGCACTCCTCGATGGATTCCGAAGGCTCGACGAACCCGGCCAGCGCGCTGTACATGCCGCGCGCAAAACGCGCCGAACGCGCCAGGAGCAACTCGCGGCCCTGCGGTCCGTCGCGCTTGATCGCGACCATCATCGCCGGCGACACCTTGGGGTAGTACGTTTCGCCGCAGGCCGGGCAGCGCCGCGAGCGCCCGCCTTCGTGGATTTCCGTCGGGGTTGCACACGCGCCGCAATGGCGATGAGTGCGGTCGAATTCAAGCATCTGCACGCCGCGTCCGGCGATGGCCAGAAGGTCGTCCGGCAGCCGGTTGAACAGCATGCGCAGGTTTTCGAAGGCATGGTCCGGCGGCGCGTGGCCATCGCGCGCGCGCGCGGCCCAGCAGGGCGTGTCGCCAAGCATGCCCACGAAGCGCGCGGCGCCCATGTCGGCGACGACGGCGGTCGCATCGGCGGGCAGCGGCAACATCGGCGGGTCGTGCGCGTTGTAGACCAGCAGGTTGCCGCGCTGAAACACGAACCACAGCGCGTCGCTCGAAGCATGCTCCGGCGCGGTCCAGAGGGGATTGAAACGGGAGGGGAGGATCATCGGGGCGCTTGAAAACGCGCCAGACGTTCAGCCGCGCCGCAACCAGCGGCTGTCGGCGGCGGCGCGCAACAGTTGACCCAATTTTATCAGGCCGCGATCGGCCGCCCGTGCAAAGGCGATCTGCGCAAGCTGCGCGGTTGCCAGCGCGTCGCCCAGCGCGGAATGGCGCACCGGTGGATCGATGTCGAAATGCGTCAGCCACTCGTCGAGGCTCGCGGCACGGCAGTCCTCGAAGAGTTGCGGCAACAGCGGGGTCAGGTCCAGCCACGGGACCCGCCAGCGCAAGGCCAGCGTTGCGTCCATGGCGCGTTCGATGAAGCGTGCGTCGAAGGGGGCGTGATAAGCGACCATCGGCGCGCGTCCGGCCCAGGCGAGGAGGCGGGTCAGGGCAACGGCGGGGTCTTCGCCATCCAGCTGCGCGGCTGCCCCCAGGCCATGCACCAGGATGTTGGCGTCCTCGCTTGCCTCGCGCTGACGCAAGGTGGTATCGAAGGCATCAGAGAAGTCAAGTGCGCCGCCCGAGAGTGCGACCGCGCCGATGGAGAGCAGGCGATCGGCATGCGGATCGAGCCCGCTGGTCTCCGTATCGATGACCACGCAGCGCAACTGCAGCGCCGGCATGCCGAGGGCGGGCTGCGGGTGCGAGCGCCAGGCGGCGAGCGCCGCACGCAAGTCGGGGTCCAGCCGCCTTTCACGCCAGGCGTGCCAGGGATTCACAACGCGAAGTCCACACGCAACCGGTCCTGCAGTTTGCGCGCCTGGCGGAACGCCTCCTTCAGGATGCGCCGGTCCAGTTCGTTGAGCTCGCCCAAGTCGATGTGATTGGCCGCCAGCGGGTCGGCGACACCGCGCAGTTGCCTCGACATGCGCAGCCCCTGGATGAACTGGAAAGCCTGGATGGCGGCATCGGCCAGCGGGGCATCGCCGGTGCGCGTGGCCCACAGCCGCAGACGCTGACTGGTCGCGGTTGCGGGCAGCCCCAGAGCCAGCGCGAGGACCCGCGCAGCGTCGATGATCGGCCGCGCACCCTGCGACTTGAGGTCGATGCCGGAATGTTCGGTCAGGGCGCCAAACAGGCCGCCTGGCGGCGTGGCGGCCAGCGCGTTGGCCGCCAGCGCGCGCAAGAAGGGCTGCCGCCGCGGCGCCTCTTCGGCCAGCCAGGAGGTGAGGATGTCGGCCAGTTCGGTGCGGCCGGCCAGCGCGCGCAGGTCGAAGAAGATCGCCCCGCTCAAGAGGGCCTGCGGTGTCGGGTTGCGCAGCCAGTCCCCGAAGCGGGCGCGCCACTCCGCATCCGACAGGCACCACTGCGGATTGCCGGCCATGATTTCGCCCTTGCACAGGGGAAAGCCAAGCTCGGCCAAAAACTCGTTGACCGCGCGCGCGAGAGGCAGCAGGCGCTGGCGCAGCGCGTCGGCTGTGGCGGCCCGGTTGCCGGCATCCGCATCCGTGCGAAAGATGATCGCGTTGTCCTGGTCGGTGGCGACCGTCTGCTCGCGGCGGCCTTCGCTGCCGAGCGCGATCCAGCACCAGTCGACGCCGGCGAGATCGAATTCGCCCTCGACCAGCTCGATGGCACGCGCAACCAGGCTGTCGTTCAGAGCCACGATCAGCTGGGTCAGTTGCTCGTTGCCCACGCCTTGTGCCTGCATGTTGCCGGCCAGCATGCGCACAGCCTTGGCGGCATTGATCAGGGCTGCGCGGCTTCCGGCGCCGCGAATCGCGCGCGCCACATCGCGCATACCGACCCGCTGCAGCGCGAAGAGGTCGCGCTCCGACACCATGCCGATGACCGGCGCCAGCGCGCCTTCGCCGCGTGTCACCGGGATGTGGCGAATTCCGCGCAGGGCCATCGACATCGCAGCGTCGAAGGCGGTGGCTGTCTCCGGCAGGGTGAGGGGCTCGGCCGTCATGACCCGTTCTATCGGCACGTCCAGGGGCGTCCTGTCCAGCACCACGCGGCGCAGCAAGTCCCGCTCGGTGAAGATGCCGCGCGCGGCATGGCTCGCATCCGTCACGAGGATGGCGCCGATGCGCTCGCGCTCCATGGTGGCCAGCGCTTCGGCCAGCGGCGTGTGCGGCGTGCAGGCAACGGGACTGCGCTTGGCCAGGTCGCCGAGCAGGCTGGTGAGCCCCTGACGGGCCTGCGCTTCCTCCAGGGCCGCGGCCCGGCTCTGCGATTGCGAAATCTCAAGCAGGTGCGCCAGCCGGCGCGTGCAGAAAAGGCGAAACGGTTCACTTTCGGCCAGGAGACGATCGAACACCTGCTTTTCGAATTCGAGGCAGAAGGTGTCGCCCCGTGCGCGGTAGTCGCTGCTGGTCGCGCGCGCGCCGATCAGGGCGCCGAGCGGAAAGCACTCGCCGGGGCCCAGGGCGACCTGATCCGACCCCGTTCCCGCTCTCTGGCCCTGCACTTCGCCGCGTTGGACCATGAAAAAGCGCATGCAAGGACCGTCGGCAGGACCAATCACGCTGGCGCCGTCGCGGTAGTAGCGCGCGCGAGTGCTTCCGGCGAGCATGACCAGGTGTGCCCGCTCCATGCGGTCAAACGGGGCGTGGCGCGCGAAGAAATCGACCAGCGCGCGTTCGATCAGTGGGGGAGGCGATGCTGTAGCCATGTAGCCCGATGGTAGCGAAACAGGGCCGCGCGCTGCTTGCGCATTGTCAAATCACCAGTAGGTGATGATCATCTTGGTCGCGAGCAGGTATAGCGAGCAGGCGAAAATCCGCCGCAATACAGGCACTGGAAGGCGATGGGCTGCGCGTGCGCCCATCGGCGCTGTAATGATGCTCGTCGAGACCAGGGCAGCCAAGGCCGGCAGAACGACAAAACCGATCGTGTAGGGGGGCAGACCGCCGATTCCCCAACCCGCCCCGATGTAACCCAGGGTGCCGACCAGCGCGACTGGCAGGCCGAGCGCGGCTGCGGTGGCAATCGCGGTTCGCACCGGCACCCCGCACCACGCCATGAACGGCATTGACAGGAACGAACCTCCAGCCGACACCAGGCCCGAGATCACGCCGATCACCGCTCCGACGCCGAACAGCGGCAGCGGGCCGGGCAGGGTGCGCGAGGCGTCTGGCTTGCGGCCGATGAGAATCTGCGTCGCGCCCGCGTAGACGATGAGGGCGAAGGCGATCGCCAGGGCGCGCTGGGGCAAATAACCTGCCGCGAAGCTGGAGGCCAGGGTGCCCGCGACCATGCCCGGTGCCATGCGCCGAACCACGCTCCAGTCCACCGCCCCGAGCCGGTGGTGCTCGCGGACAGAGGCGCCGGACGTGAAGAGGATCGAGGCCATCGCCGTGCCCAGCGCCAGATGGACGATGTGATCGGGTGCCGCGCCCTGGGCGAGCAGGAGGGCTGCCAGGATCGGCACCAGGGTCATGCCGCCGCCGATTCCCAGCAATCCGGCCAGGAAGCCGACCAATGCTCCGGCGAGCGCGTAGCCCGCGAGCCAGATCACTTGCGCGGCTTGAGCAGGCGCTTGATGAACGACCACTGGCCGGCGGTCACCGGTGTGATCGACAACCGGTTGCCGCGCCGAAGCACAACCATGTCTGCCAACTGCGGATGACTGCGCAATTCATCCAGGGAAACCAGGCGGGTGCGCGCCACGAAGCGCACATCGACGTTCTGCCAGCGCGGCGCGTCCTTGCTCGACTTGGGGTCGTGGTACTTGCTCTTCGGGTCGAACTGGGTGGCGTCCGGGTAGGCAGTGCGCGCGACCGCGCACAGTCCGGCGATGCCCGGCTCCGGGCACGAGGAGTGATAGAAGAAGGCCTCGTCGCCCAATCGCATGTCGTCGCGCATGTAGTTGCGCGCCTGGTAGTTGCGTACGCCGAACCAGGGCAGCGTCTGCCGCGGGGCGGCGGCGAGATCGTCGATCGAGACCTCGTCCGGTTCGGACTTCATCAGCCAGTAAGCCATGCTCTTGTCGCGCCGGAGGGGCGCTCGCGACGAAAAAGAAACGGGCGGCAAAGGCCGCCCGTGCCAGACAATAGGTTCCCCGCGAATGCGGCCAGACCCTCATCCTGAACCGGTGGTTCAGGTTGGCTGCCTCATGAAGATCGCATCAGGGTCTTAAGCGACCCGCCAGGGAGCTCGCGCTATGGCGGACGATGAGACGCACAACAGCAATCGATTCGAAGACAGCCGAGCTTTTCAGCTTATTGGTTCAAGGAATTTAAGGCCTCAACCAACACCGCAGGGAATTCGTTCAAGTCAGAGCGGGCCACGACCGCTCCGCACTGGCTTGAACCGACTCGCCGGGCGGCGAATCGCCTAGAACAGCTTTTCCTGGCTGGCGATGGCCTCGTCGATGACCTTGTTCATGGAGCCCATTCTACGCTTGTACTCACCCAGGTCAAAACCGGCGCCGGTCTTGGCAGCCAGGAGTTCGTGGGCAATATTGAGGGCGGCCATGACCGCGATGCGGTCGACCCCGGCGATCTTGCCGGCGGCCTTGATGTCGCGCATCTTCTGGTCGAGATAAGCGACCGCAGCCATCAGGCTGTCGCGCTCGTCGTCAGGACAGGCGACCCGATACTGCCGGTCGAGGATGCTGACGTCTATGTTCTTGACGGTGGACTTGGTTGCGGCCATCGCGCGGGGTCGGCGATTGAGGTTACCCGCAGTATAAGGCGCCTGACGGAAAGCCGGGCCAGTCAGGCGGCCGGGTCGGCCGGGAGCCGCGAAAGCAGGCCTTCGAGGCGCTCGCGGGCGGCAAGCACCTTGTCGTTCAATCGCTGGTTGTCGGCTTCGAGTTGCATGCCGCGCTGGCGCAGGTCGCGATTTTCCTCGCGCGCGCGCTGGAACAGCGCAGCCAGTTGCGCGATCTTTTGTTCCAAGGCTTCAAGCTCGGTCATGTCCAAATGGTGGGCGAAAAATCGCGTCGCGTCAAGCACCTGTGAGCGGATTTGAATGTGAAGTCAAGCACTGTCGCGGAAAGGCGCCCACCCTGGCTCGGATCGATCGGGAGGCGCGGCATACAATTCGGACCAGTATCGGTCCCCGGACACTCTTTGGTCCTGCGGGTCAGGCGGGATTCATGATGCCTTTTCAGTCGACAGGTCCTGAGAGGGGTCTCATCGGAACGACCGCGGCATTGGCAGTTCGCAGGCAATCGTCGCTTGGGGCAGGGACTGGGAAAGGGCGCGCGGGAGTGAACAAGAATCTGGGGCTACGCACGCGCTTGTCGCGCTTGGCGGCCTTCTCTCGCCTCTAGGTTCCCTTGCAGCGCGCTGCGACGATCTGGCTGATCGGCCTGGCAATCGCCTGCGGCGCATTCCTGCATGCGCTCGCCACTGGCAGCGTCGCGATCGGCGCAGGTGAAGTCATGCGAGTCGTCGCCGGCGGCAATGCGTCGCCGGATGCGGCGCAAGTGGTGCTTGAACTGCGCCTGCCGCGCGCGCTGGCGGCGTTCGCAGTCGGCGCTCTCCTGGCGTTGGCCGGTGCGCTCATGCAGACCCTGATGCGCAACGCCCTGGCCGATCCCTACCTGTTGGGACTGTCGGGCGGTGCCGCCGCGGGCGCCCTGGGTGCAATGCTCGTCGGAGCCTCGCTCCTGGCCCTGCACTTGAGCGCGGCCGGCGGAGCGCTCTTCACCGCGACCCTGGTCCTGTGGCTGGCGCGGCGCGACTTCTCGGCCGAGATCGAGCCCGGCGCGGCGCAACGCCTGCTGCTGTCCGGGGTTGCCATCGCCGCCCTGGCCGGCGCGGTGGTGGTGCTCATCCTGTCGGTGGCTCCGGAAGCCCAGGTGCGCGGCATGCTCTTCTGGCTGATCGGCGACTTGGCTGGCGCAGCGGACTGGCGCCCGGCCTGGCTCGCGATGTGCGCTGCGCTCGCGTTGGCGATGCCGCAGGCGCGGGGCTTGAACCTGCTCTCGCGCGGGGACTTGACCGCCGAGTCGCTGGGGGTGGATGCCAGGCGCCTTCGCCTGCTGGCGTTTCTCATCGCTTCGATCGCGACCGCCGTCGCGGTGGCCACGGCGGGGACGATTGGCTTCGTCGGACTGATCGCGCCGCACCTGGTGCGACTCGTGGTGGGTGCCGATCATCGCGTCCTGCTGCCGGCCGCGGTCCTGACCGGTGGCGCGCTCCTGCTCATTGCCGACACGCTGGCGCGCAGCCTGGTCGCGCCCACCCAATTGCCGACCGGCGCCCTGACCGCCCTGATCGGCGTACCGGTGTTCCTGGCGATCCTCTGGGGGCAGGGTCGTGACCGCTGAGGCGTCACTATTCAGTGCCCGTGGCCTGCGCCTGGCCGTCGGGGCGCGTACCTTGGTCGAGGCCCTGGACTGGGAAGTGCGCGCGGGAGAGTTCTGGTGCGTGCTGGGACCCAACGGCGCCGGCAAGACCACCCTCCTCAAGCGGGCCGCAGCGGTCAGTGCCCCAGGGACCTGCCAGGGTGCGCTGGCCTGGCAGGGGCGCGAGCGCAGCGCATGGACCCGCGATGCATTGGCCTTGCTGCGCGCTTACCTGCCGCAGCACAGCGCGGACGCCTTCGATGCCAGCGTGCTGGAAACCGTGTTGCTGGGGCGTCACCCGCACCTCGGTCGATGGCAGTGGGAATCGCGCAACGACGGCGCGTTGGCGCTCAATGCATTGGCCCAGGTCGACATGGCAGGACACGCGCGGCGCGGGGTTCGCAGCCTGTCGGCGGGCGAGCGCCAGCGGGTTGCCATCGCGGCGCTGCTGGCGCAGGAGCCGCGCCTTTACCTGTTCGACGAACCACTCTCGCATCAGGACCTGCCGCACCAGGCGGCACTCGCACACCTTTTTGCGCGGCTGGCTGCCGACCGTCATGCCGTCATCGCCGCGCTTCACGACATCAACATTGCCGCACGTCACGCCAGTCACGCCCTGCTGCTCGACGGTCGCGGCGGCGCCTGCGCCGGTCCGGTCGATGCCATTCTCAATGCTGATCGCCTGTCGAAGGCTTTCGGTGCGGAGCTGGCTCAGGTGGATCTGGCAGGGCGCCGCGGTTTCATTGCCGTGTGAACGACTTCGGCCGGGTCAGGGGTGCGCCGCGCTGAGCACCGCGCACAGGCGCTGCATGCCGTCGAGCACGCGCGGCGTGGGGCGGGTCAGCAGGTCCGAGGGAATGGTCAGCATGGCGCCGCGCCGTACAGCGCTGATGTTCGGCCAGCGCTGCCACGCGGCCAGCCAGGCCGGATCGTCCGTTGGCGGCAGGGCGACGATGACTTCGGGGTCGGCGGCGAGGACTGCCTCGAGGGTGATTGCGGGCGCCACGGCGCGCAGGTGGCCGAATAAGTTGGTGCCGCCACAGGATCGCAGGGCGTCGCTCACCAGGTGGGAATCGTTGACCGTCATGAGCGGCCTGTCCCATATTTGCACCAGCGTGCGCAGCGGCCGGGTGCGGTGCACGGGCGCAGGCATGCCGGCCAGGCGCTGGCGAAATGCGTTTGCCGCAGCCACAGCCTGTGGCTCGCTGCCGGCGAGCCGGCCGATGGCTTCCAGCGTCACGGCGATGTCGGCAAGGCGCTGCGGATTGGACAGGAAGACCGGGATGCCCAGGCCGCGCAGCGCGGCTAGCGAGCGTTCGGCCGCGCCGTGCGGCCAGGCCAGCAGCAGGTCCGGGCGCAGCCCGGCGATGCGCTCGATGTCCAGGCGCGCGCTGTCGCCGACGCGCGGCAGGTCTCTTGCAGCGGGCGGATAGTCGCTGAATTCGACAGCCGCGACCACGCGCTCTCCCGCGCCTGCGGCATAGGCCAGTTCGGTCAGGTGCGGTGACAAGGTGACCAGGCGCCGGGCCGGCGCGCGCAGGTGCAGGTTCTGACCGGCGTCGTCCTTGAGCCTGATATCCGCGGCCGAAGCGCTCACCGAAGCCGCGATGCAGGCGGCGGCTGTGACGCGCGCAATGCAGCTGCCGAGGTGCGAAAATGGCACTTTCAAGCGCAACTTCCTGCCATGTTCATCACCCGATCCTTGCTGGCCGAGGTCGTGCGCGAGGCGCAAGCGGCGCCGCGCCGGCGCAAGAATCGCAATTTCCACGCCGGCAACGACGCGCATACGCATCGACTGCTCAATGCGCTCGAGCCTGATTCATACGTGCAGCCGCACCGCCATCTCGACCCCGCCAAGGACGAGACCATTGTCGCCTTGTGCGGCGCGTTCGGCGTGGTGCTCTTCGACACGCACGGCGAGGTCGTCGAGACCGGGGTGATTGCACCCGACGGGGACAGCATCGGCATCGACATCGCGCACGGCCGCTTTCATACCGTCCTCGCCCTCAAGCCCGGCTCGGTATTCTTCGAGGCCAAGGCCGGGCCGTATGTGCCCATCGCCGAATCCGAGCGCGCCGCCTGGGCGCCGCCGGAAGGCGATCCGGCGGCCGTGTCCTACCTGGCGAGACTGCGCAGCCTGTTCGCCTGAACCGTTTGCACTCACGGCGCTGCCTCTGCAGCGCCGACGTCCGGCCGTCCGTCGACCAGTTCCATCGCGCGTGCCATCGCACCCGCGAAATCCGTGCACAGGTTCCGCGCTTCGAGCAAATGATCAAAACCCGTGCGTCGCACCAGGGAGAGCGGCTGTTCGCCAAGATTGCACAGGACCAGGGCTGCATCGCGGCGCCTGAGGCCACGCCGCAGCGCATCCAGGGCGTCCAGTCCGGTGGTGTCTATGTTGATCACGTGCGCCAGGTCGAGCAGCAGGACTTGGGGCGCTTTTCGGTCGATGTCCTCGAGCAGCAGCTCGATGGTGCCCACGGAGCCGAAAAACAGCGAGCCATGCACGCGGAATGCCTCGATCCCGCTGCGGGGGGTTTCGATACGCTCGGTGCGGGTCAGGCTGGAGATGCGGTAGATGAAGGAGACGCAGGCCAGCACCAGACCGATCTCGACGGCCACCGTGAGATCGACCACCACCGTGAGCGCGAAGGTCGAAACCATCGTCACGCGATACGGCACGGACAGGCGTGCAAGCTTGCGGAACTCGCGCCATTCACCCATGTTGTAGGCCACCACCATGAGGATGGCCGCCAACGCGGCCAGTGGCACACCTGCAGCCAGTGGCGCGCCGATCAGCACGATCGCCAGGAGCGTCGCCGCATGGATGATCCCGGCCACGGGTGAGCGCGCGCCGCTGCGCACGTTGGTGGTGGTGCGGGCGATGGTGCCGGTGGCGGGGATGCCGCCGAAGAACGGCGTCACGAAGTTGGCCACGCCCTGGGCCATGAGTTCCTGGTTCGGATCATGGCGATCGTCGATCATGTTGTCGGCGATGCGTGCACACAACAGGGACTCGATGGCGCCCAGCAGGGCGATGGTGAGCGTCGGGACGACCAGGTTTTTCGCGCTTTCCCACGACAGGTCGGGCAGGGCGAAGGACGGCAATTGCTGGGGAATGCCGCCGAAGCGGGTACCGATGGTCTCGACCGGCAAGCCCAGCCAGGCCACCACGACAGTGGCCAACACCAGGGCGATGATGCTGCCGGGCAGGCGCGTGGAGAAGCGTACCAGTGCCCCGTGGGAGCCGGTGCGCCGCTCCAGGCAGGCGCCCAGGCGGGGCCATGTGAAGACGATGAGAAAGCAGCCAAGCGCCAGCGCGCAGGCGATCGGATTGAAAGTCGCCATCGCGCGCGCGATGGCCACGAGCGCGGAAACGAAATCGGCCGGCATCGACGCAATCGACAAGCCGAGAAAATCCTTGACCTGCGACACCATGATCAGGACCGCGATGCCGTTGGTGAAACCGATCACGATGGCTACCGGGATATAGCGAATCAGCGAACCAATGCGGAACAGTCCCATCATGAAGAGGAGGACTCCCGCCAGCACGGTCGCGACCAACAGGTTGCCCAGGCCGTAGCGGGCGATGATCGCGTAGACGATCACGATGAAGGCGCCGGCAGGCCCGCCGATCTGCACCCGCGATCCGCCCAGGGCCGAGATCAGGAAGCCGGCAATGATGGCCGTGAAGATGCCGGCCTCGGGCTTGACGCCGGAGGCGATCGCGAACGCCATCGCCAGGGGCAGTGCGACGACGCCGACCGTGATCCCGGCAGCCAGATCGTCGCCGAACTGGTGGCGGTCATATTGCTTCAGGCTCTTGGCCAGGTATGGCCGGAACCGGTGTAGCAATAGCGCCATTTGAGGGTGGGCGCCGCCGCGGTCTACTTGACCCGCATGCCCGGCACGGCGCCGCTATCGGGTGCAAGCAGGTAGATGCCGCTTGCCGCGCCATCGGGAGCGCTTGCCGCCAGCACCATGCCTTCGGAGAGGCCGAACTTCATCTTGCGCGGCGCCAGGTTGGCCACCATGACCGTGAGGCGCCCGACCAGTTGCGCCGGATCATAAGCCGCCTTGATGCCGGCGAAGACGTTGCGCGGCTTGGCTTCGCCAATGTCCAGCGTCAGGCGCACCAGCTTGTCGGCGCCCTCTACCGGGCCGGCATCGACGATGCGCGCGACGCGCAGGTCGACTTTCATGAAGTCATCGATGCCGATCGTCGCGGAGGCAGATGCGGAAGCAGGCGCAGGTGCAGGCGGTGCCGCAGCGGCGACCGCTGGCTGTGTCGGTGGGGCTTTGGAAGGTTCAGGCATGTCGAACAGGGCGTCCAGGTGTTTGGCATCCACACGGGTCATGAGGTGCTCGTAGGCACCAATGCGATGCCCCGGCCCGAGCGGCAGGGCCGCGCTATCGAAGGTCAGTGTCGCGCAGTCGAGAAAGCGCTCGGCGCGCATGGCGAGGTCCGGCAGGATCGGCTTCAAGCAGGCAGTGATGGCGCGAAATGCCTCGATCGCCTCGGTAGCCACCTCGGAGGCACGTTCAGCCTTGCCCTCCTTGACGAGTTGCCAGGGCGCCGCCAGGTCGAACTTCCGGTTCGCGTCGTCCGCGTACGCCATGATGTCGCGCACCGCCTTGCCGAACTCCCGCGCTTCATAGTGGGATTGCACCGCCTTGAGCAGGTCGCCGGTGCGCTCATTGCGCCCGAACTCACTCGCCACCAATCGACCCTCGGGCAGGAACTTGGATGCGCGGCTGGCGATGTTGACGTACTTGCCCACCAGGTCGCTGTTGACCCGCGCGATGAAGTCGTCCGGGTTGAAATCGACGTCCTCGACGTTGGCGTTCAGCTTGGCGGCGATGTAGTAACGCAGCCATTCCGGGTTCATGCCGATGTCCAGGTAGCGCAATGGCGAGATGCCGGTGCCGCGCGACTTGCTCATCTTCTCGCCCGACACGGTGATGAAGCCGTGCACATAGACGCGGTCCGGCACCTTGTAGCCGGCGAATTTCAGCATTGCCGGCCAGAAGAGCGTGTGGAAATAAATGATGTCCTTGCCGATGAAATGAATCTGCTCGGAGTGCGGGTCGGCAAGAAACGCCTCGAAGTCGATGCCTTTTTTCCGGCAATAGTTCTTGAAACTCGCAAGGTAGCCGATCGGCGCGTCCAGCCAGACGTAGAAATACTTGCCGGGTGCGCCGGGGATCTCGATGCCGAAATAGGGTGCATCGCGCGAAATGTCCCAGTCGCCCAGGGCCTTGTCGCCCGTGCCTTCGAGCCATTCGCGCGCCTTGTTGGCGACCTGGCCCTGCAGTCGCTCTCCCAGAGCCCACTCCTTGAGAAAGGCTACGCAGCGCGCATCGGACAGGCGAAAAAAGAAATGCTCGGAAGACTTGAGTACCGGCGGCGCCCCGGACAGGGTGGAGTAGGGGTTCTTCAGGTCGGTCGGCGAGTACACGGCCCCACAGACCTCGCAGTTGTCGCCGAACTGATCCTTGGCGCCGCAGTTGGGGCATTCGCCCTTAATGTAGCGGTCGGCCAGGAACATGCTCTTGACCGGATCGAAGTATTGCTCGATGGTGCGGCGATCGATGAGCCCGGCGGCATCGAGCTTGCGGTAGATGTCCTGCGCGAGCTGGGTGTTCTCGGCCGAATGCGTCGAGTGCCAGTTGTCGAAGGCGATATGAAAGCCCTCGAGATACCTGGCTCGCTCGGCACCGATGCGCGCCACCAGAGTCTCAGGCTTGATGCCTTCAGCCTCGGCTTTGAGCATGATCGGCGCGCCATGCGCATCATCGGCGCAGACAAAGTGCACCGTGTGGCCCTGCATGCGTTGGAAACGCACCCAGATGTCGGCCTGGATGTACTCCATGATATGGCCGATATGAAACGAACCGTTGGCGTACGGCAGGGCAGTGGTGACGAAGAGCTGGCGCGGCATGGATCTTTGAGCTGGCGCTCGCGCGGAGCCTCATGGCAACCTCGCGCGGCGGGAAAAACCGCAATTTTATCAGGGGCATCAGCGCGCCCGACGCCATCGGCTAGACTGGCGCACTTTTTTCCTGACACGCGAACAATGAGTATCACCTCGGAGCAAGTCCAGACCGCGCTCAAGGGCGTGGTCGACCCCAATACCGGCCGCGACCATGTCAGCGCGCGTGCGGTCAAGAACGTCAAGGTCAACGGCGCCGACATCAGCCTGGACATCGAACTGGGCTATCCCGCGCGCTCGCAGCACGACACCTTGCGCCGCGATGTGGTCAAGGCACTCAAGGCGCTCGACGGCGCTGGCAACGTCTCGGTCACCATGCAGACCAGGATCGCCTCGCATGCCGTCCAGCGTGGCGTCAAGCCACTGCCCAACGTCAAGAACATCATCGCGGTGGCCTCGGGCAAGGGCGGGGTGGGCAAGAGCACCACGGCGGTCAATCTTGCGCTGGCGCTGGCTGCCGAAGGAGCGCGCGCCGGCGTGCTCGACGCCGATATCTATGGCCCGTCACAGCCGCAGATGCTAGGCATCACCGGGCGTCCGGAATCCAGGGACGGCAAGACCCTGGAGCCGATGGAAGGCCACGGACTGCAGGCCAGTTCGATCGGCTTCATGATCGATGTGGAGACGCCGATGGTCTGGCGCGGACCGATGGTGACCCAGGCTCTGGAGCAGTTGCTCAAGGAGACCAACTGGCGCGATCTCGATTACCTGGTGGTTGATATGCCGCCCGGCACCGGCGATATTCAACTGACGCTGGCGCAGAAGGTGCCGGTCACCGGCGCGGTCATCGTCACGACCCCGCAGGACATCGCCTTGCTCGACGCGCGCAAGGGCTTGAAGATGTTCGAGAAGGTCGGCATCCCGATCCTCGGCATCGTCGAGAACATGAGCACGCACGTGTGTTCCAACTGCGGCCACGTCGAGCCCATCTTCGGCAGCGGGGGCGGGGAGCGCATGGCGCGCGACTACTCAGTCGAACTCCTGGGGCAACTGCCGCTCGCGTTGGACATCCGCCTGCAGGCCGACTCAGGCCGCCCGACCGTGGTGTCCGACCCGGACGGGTCGATTGCGGCCATCTACAAGGGCGTGGCGCGGCGTGTTGCGATCAAGATCGCCGAGAGCATGAAGGACATGACATCGAAGTTTCCCAACATCGTCGTGTCGAAGTCGACCTGATTCCAGGTCGCCTGTCAGCCTGGCAGACACCGACGGTTCGATGCGCGTCACCCATCCATTCAGGAATCCGTGAGCCGCAGCGTGAGTGCATGATGGCACCTCCGACTTTCCTGTTCGAGCGCGGTCCCTTGCCCCTTTTGGTGAGCATGCCGCACGTCGGCACGCAACTACCCGCGGACCTCGCTGCACGCATGACACCCGAAGCCTTGCGTCTGGCCGACACGGATTGGCATTTGCCGCAGCTCTATGATTTCCTTGAGGACATGGGTGCCAACGTGTTGGTCGCGATCAACTCGCGCTACGTGATCGACTTGAATCGCGACCCGGCCGGCCAGGCGCTGTATCCCGGAATGGACAATACCGAGCTGTGTCCGCTGAGGACCTTTGAGCGCATTCCGCTCTACGCTCCGGGCGCCGAGCCGAATGCGGACGAAATCGCCGTGCGTGTCGCCGCGTACTGGCAGCCGTATCACGACAAGCTCGCGGCGACGCTTGCCGAACTGCGTGCCCGGCATGGCTACGCACTCCTGTTCGATGCGCATTCGATCAAGTCAGTGCTGCCGCGCTTTTTTGCCGGCCGCTTGCCGGATTTCAACCTGGGCACGGCCGATCAAGCCAGCGCCGACCCGGCGGTGGGAGAAAGCCTGCTGGACGTGGCGCGCGGCTTCGGCGCCTACACCAGCGTCCTCAATGGCCGCTACAAGGGCGGCTACATCACGCGTCGGTACGGCCGGCCCGCGCAGCAGGTGCATGCCGTGCAGCTCGAACTCGGCTGGGACAGCTACATGGACGAGGCCGGCTTCGCGTTCAACGATTCCAGGGCCGCTGCGGTGCGCCCGGCCTTGCGCGCCATGATCGAGCAGTTCGTCGCCTTGGGCGCCGAACTCAACTGAGCGCGCCGGCACCTTCCGGACCCGTGCGGACGTTCAGACGAACGCCGACCCGCCATCGACCACCACGGTCTGCCCGGTCATGAAGGCGCTGTCGTCGGAGGCGAGGAAGCTCAGCGCGCCGACCAGGTCCTGCGGCGTCTCGTCGCGCGGAATCGAGCGCGACTTGATGATCACCTCGCGAAACTTGTCCACGTGGATCGAGTTTTCGAGCACGCCCTCGCTCAGGGTGAAGCCCGGGGCGAGGGCATTGACGGTGATGTTGTCGGGACCCAGTTCGCGCGCCAGCGCGCGCGTGAAGGCGATCACGGCCCCCTTGCTCGACACGTAGTGCAGCATGCCGGGGATGCCCTTGAGCGGCGCCCCGGAAGCCAGGTTGATGATGCGCCCGGAGCGCTGCGCGCGCAGGTGCGGGGCGACCGCCTTGACGCAGAGGAACGGCCCCAGGGTGTTGACTTCCATGACGCGCTTCCAGTCGGCCGCCGGGATCGCCTCGAAGGGGCCCGGCGTGAGCACCGAGAACACCGCCGCGTTGTTGACCAGGATGTCGATGCGGCCGAAGGCGCGCAGGGCGGCTTCGGCCATGGCGCGGGTCGCACCTTCATCCGATACATCCGTCGCAATGCCGATGGCTCGCCGGCCGGCCGCAATGTGCTCCGCGGCGGCCGTGTCGGCCCCGCGGATATCGGCGATCACCACGACCGCGCCATCCTCGGCCAATCGCGTGGCCAAAGCCTTGCCGATGCCTGTGGCACCGCCGGTGACGATCGCAACCTTGCCAGCGAGTTTCATGTGCTTCTTTCCGGATCGTGATGAGGGAGGGGCGCGACTACAATCCTAAAGGATACGCACAACGCCACACAAAGGCAGATCGGCATGTCAACCCGCCTCATCGCGGGCAGTCATTTCTCGGCGCTCCTGTGGGGCTGCGCCGCCCTGGTTGCCGTGCATCTGGTCGGGACGATCGGCTACAAGGTCATCGGTGGCCCGGCGGCGGGCTGGATCGACTGCTTCTACATGACCTTCATCACCGTGGCCACCATCGGCTACAGCGAGACCATCGATCTCACGCATTCGCCGGGCGGCCGGCTGTTCACCGTGGCCATCGCCTTTGTCGGCATCGGCACGATGACCTACATCTTTTCCACCTTCGTCGCCCTCGTGCTCGAATCCGACCTCAACGCCAACTTCAAGAGACGCCGCATGGAACGCCTGATCACCCGCCTGTCCGGGCACTACATCGTCTGCGGCATCGGCCGCGTTGGCGGCAACGTGGCCGCGGAACTGGCGACCACCGGGCGTGAGTTCGTCATCATCGAGAACGACCAGGCCGCCATCGACCGCTGGATCGAGGGGCATGAGGAGACGCCCTGGCTGCATGGCGACTCCACTGACGATACCCTCTTGCGCGCCGCCGGCATCGAGAATGCCGCCGGGGTATTCGCGGTGACCGGCGATGACAGCCACAACCTGATGGTGGCACTCTCGGCCAAGCTCCTGAACCCGCGCGTGCGTGTGGTGGCGCGGGTGCACGACATCCGCAATGCCGAGAAGACGCGCCGCGCCGGGGCCGACGAGATCGTCTCGCCTGACTTCACCGGCGGCATGCGCATCGCGTCGGCCATGATCCGGCCGCACGTGGTGAGCTTCATGGACCAGATGCTCAGGCGCGACGACGGGTTGCGCGTCGAGGAGGTGCAAGTCCCCCTCGACTTCGCGGCGCGCAGGCTGGAGGCTCTGGCGCTGATCTCGCGCAACTTTGTCCTGGTCGCACTGCACGACGGCGGCCAGTGGGTGTTCAATCCGGCGCCCGAGCACGAGGTGCGTCCCGGCTGCGCCTTGATCGTCATGGCCACGCCCGACGGACGGCGCGAACTCGAGGCTCGGCTCGTCGCTTGATTTGGCGCCGGATGCCTTGACGGCCGGCCTGAAGCGCGCACCGGATGCCGGTGCTGGGCCGGTATCGGCAGCGCGCCTGATCCGCACCCGTCGCTGGCGTGGATTCGTGCGATCCTTGGGTCCGATGCCCGCTACTGCCGCTGTTCCCGCCCGCGCACTCTTGCTGCTCGCCATCCTCACCCTGCTGTGGGGAACCAATTGGCCGCTGTTCGCGCTGGCGGTGGCCGAAGTCTCGGTCTGGACCTTCCGCGCCATCGCGGTGCCGGCCTCGGGGCTGGCGATGTTGCTGGTCGCGCGCATGCGCGGCATGCCGCTCGCGGTGCCGCGGCGCGACTGGCCGCGTCTGGTGGCCGCGGCGGTGACCTACCTGGTGACCTGGAACATCTTCACCACCTACGCCGCGGTCATGATCCCCTCGGGTCAGTCGGCGATTTTGAGTTACACCATGCCCTTGTGGGCGGCGCTGCTGGCGCGCATCTTCCTGGGAGAAGCGCTGACCCCGCGCCTCTTGGCGGCATTGGCACTGGGCGCAGGTGCGGTAGGGCTCCTCATGGTTCCGGGGCTCAAGGCCTACGCCCAGGCTCCCGCCGGGTTCGCGCTGGGACTGGCCGCCGGCCTGGGCTGGGCGATCGGCACCCTCATCATCAAGCGCCATGTCTGGAGTACCCCGGTGCTGGTCCTGACCGGCTGGCAGATGCTTGTGACTGCCGTCCCCATCGTCGGCGGCGCCGTGGTGCTGGGCGACCATCAGTGGTTCATGCCCTCGTGGCAGAGCATCGTGGTGATCGCCTACATCACCTTCGTGCCCATGACCATCGGCAACTACTGCTGGTTCCTGATCGTGGGCCTCCTGCCGGCCAACGTTGCCGGACTGTCGGCGATCCTGGTGCCGGTGGTGGCGATGATCTCGGGTGCCATCATTCACCGCGAGCCACTGGGACTGCTGCAACTGGCGGCCATGGCCTTGTGTGCGGGTTCAATGTCGCTGGCGCTGTTCAAGCCGGCCGCGCCGGCCGGCGGAGCGAGATGAACAGTCCGCAAGCGACGGTGCCGCCGCGCGCGCTGCTGCTGCTGGCCATCCTCACGGTGATCTGGGGGACCAACTGGCCCCTGTTTGTCTTTGCGGTCAGCGAGGTCTCGGTCTGGGTCTTTCGCTCGATCGCCATGCCGCTGGGGGCGATTGCCTTGCTGATCGTCGCGCGCTGGCGCAACCAGTCGCTGCGGGTTGCGCGCGGTGACTGGCGGCAACTGGCGCTCTCGGCCTTCTTCACCATGACCTTGTGGAACGTCACCAGCACCTACGCTGCGGTCATGATCCCCACCGGGCAGTCGGCGATCCTTGCCTACACCATGCCGTTGTGGTCCATGCTGATCGCCTGGATCGCATTGGGGCAGTCGCCGACCCTGCGCCAGTTGACCGCGCTCCTGCTGGGCCTGGCGGCGATCGGCCTCCTGATGCTGCCGGCGCTCAAGTCCTACTCCCAGGCGCCGCTGGGCTTTGTGCTGGGAATTTCTTCCGCCATCGTGTGGGCCGTCGGCACGCTGATCTACAAGCAGCACACCTGGCAGACCCCGGTTCTCACGCTGACCGCCTGGCAATCCCTGGTAGCGGCCCTGCCGATCTGGGGTATCGCCGCGGTGATGGGCGACTACCAGTGGTTCGTTCCCTCGTGGCAAAGCATCGCCGTCATCGCCTATATCGCGGTCGTGCCGATGGCCTTCGGCAACGTCTGCTGGTTTTCCATCGTCTCGCTAGTGCCGGTCAACGCCGCGGGCCTGTCGGCGATCCTCGTGCCGCTGGTCGCCATGCTGTTCGGCGCCTGGCTGCATGGTGAACCGCTCGGAAAGATGCAGGTGGGCGCGATGCTCCTGTCCGCGGCGGCGCTGGCGCTTGTGCTGCTCAAGCCGGCCGGCGCAGGCAGGTCGGGAGGCTAGAATCCGCATCTTGTCCGCGAGCGTCACAAATGAAACTCCTTGTCAGCAATGACGACGGTTACCAGGCACCGGGATTGGCTGCCCTGGTCGAGGCGCTCGAAGGCCTGGGCGACATGACGGTGGTCGCGCCGGAGCAGAATCACAGCGGCGCTTCGAACTCGCTCACGCTGTCGCGGCCGCTGGCGGTCAAGAAGGGGCAGAACGGCTTCTGGTATGTCAACGGCACGCCGACCGACTGCGTCCACCTGGCCGTCACTGGCGTGCTCGAGGCCCGCCCGGACCTGGTGGTTTCCGGCATCAACGACGGCGCCAACATGGGTGACGACACACTCTATTCGGGCACCGTAGCCGCCGCCATGGAAGGGCGCCTGCTCGGCATTCCCGCAATCGCGTTCTCGCTGGCCGGTCGCAACAGCGCGCACATGCGCGAACTGGCATCTTTCGCCCGCACAATCGTCGAGCGTGTCATCGCCCGCGCGCCGATGCAGGACATGCTGCTCAATGTCAATCTCCCGGACCGGCCGCGCGCGCAGGTGCGCGGCATTCTTGCCACGCGCCTGGGCAAGCGCCATCAGGCCGAGGGCGCGGTACGCACCGTCAACCCGCGCGGCGAGACCATGTGGTGGGTGGGTGGCGCCGGCCCGGCCGCCGACGATGGCCCGGGCACCGATTTTCATGCGGTCGCCAGCGGATTCGTGTCGGTGACTCCGCTCATGACCGACCTGACCCGCTACGACAAGGTGGACACCCTGTCGTCCTGGCTCGATGCCTGAACCAAGGCCGGCCGCGGTCTTGCATGCCTCCGACTGGAGTGCGCCCACCGCGCAGCGCCTGACCCTGGCACGACGTCTGCGCGACGCAGGCGTCGCCAGCGAGACGGTGCTGTCCGCGCTCATTCGCATTCCGCGCGAGCGTTTCGTCGACGAGGCCCTCTGGAGTCGGGCCTATGAAGACACCGCGCTACCCATCGGCCACGGGCAGACCATCTCGCAGCCTTTCATCGTTGCGCGCATGATCGAGAGCGTGCTGCCGCCCAGGGGGCGCTTCAAGCGGGTCCTGGAAGTTGGTACCGGTTGCGGTTACCAGGCGGCGGTGTTGTCGCAGCTGGCCGACGAGGTCTATTCGATCGAGCGCATCAAACCGCTCTACGAGCGCGCGCGTGCCAACCTGCGCCCGCTGCGCCTCGCCAACGTGCGCCTGGCCTATGGCGACGGCTACGCCGGACTGCCGGCGGCCGCGCCGTTTGACGCCATTGTCGTCGCCGCGGCTGCGCCACAGATTCCGGAGGAGCTCAAGCAACAGCTCACTCGCGGTGGCAAAATCATCGTTCCCGTCGGCCGTGACGATCAGCAATTGCTGCTGTTGGAGCGTCGTGTGGCCGGCTTTATCGAGAAAAGGCTCGAACTGGTGCGATTCGTTCCCATGCTGCCCGGGCTGGTGCCTGCATGACACGGTGTTCAGTGCAGGTGGTCTGGTTGCTGGCCCTAGCCCTGGCGTTGTCGGCCTGCTCGACACGCCAGAGCGCACCGGTCATCGACCGCGCACCGCCGGCGCCCGCCAAACCAGTCGCGCAGCCCGCACCCGCTGGCACCCCAGCGGCATCCGGTGACTTCTATACCGTCAAGCGCGGCGACACCCTGTTCGGCATCGCGCTCGACCATGGTCAGGACTATCGCGAGATCGCCGCCTGGAATTCGCTCGCCAACCCCAACCTGATCCGCGAGGGCCAGGTCCTCAGGATCACCCCGCCCGGAACGACCGCGAAGGCCGCTGCTGGCGCCGAAGGCGGGGTGATCGTGCGTCCCATCGTGCCACCCGGCGGGATACCGCCTGCGGCGGCCGGACCGCGCACCGAACCGTCGGGTGCAAAGCGACCCTACAGCGACGAGACGCTCGCGCAAATGCAGCGCGAGGCGGCCGGACCGGCGCAGGCGCGCGCCAAGCCGGAGGCGCCGCGCGCGGCCGAGCCGGCTGCACGCCCCGAGCCTGCCGCGCGGCCTGCGGAAACGCCCCCCAGGCCGGGTGAGAGCGACGAGATCGCATGGGGCTGGCCGCACGGCGGCCGCGTGATCGAGACCTTCACCGAGAGCGGCACCAACAAGGGCATCGACATCGCCGCCAAAGTGGGTGATCCGGTGCTGGCGGCCGGGCCCGGGCGGGTGGTCTACAGCGGTTCGGGCCTGCGCGGCTACGGCAGGCTCGTGATCATCAAGCACAACAATACCTACCTGTCAGCCTACGCGCACAACAGCACCATCCTGGTCAAGGAGGGCCAGACCGTGACGCGCGGGCAGAAGATCGCCGAGGCCGGCAACACCGATGCCGACACGCCAAAACTGCATTTCGAGATTCGTCGCCAGGGGCGACCGATTGATCCGTTGAAGCTTCTGCCGGAGGCGCGTTGATCCACCCGCCGGGCGCTGCGCCATGACCCCGGTGCTGGTGTTCGACATCGAGACCGTCCCCGACGTGGCGGGGCTGCGCACGCTGCTTGACCTGCCGGCCGAACTGCCCGACGCGGAAGTGGCCGAGGTGGCTTTTCACCAGCGCCGCGCGCAGACCGGCGGCGATTTCCTGCAACTGCACGTGCAGCGCGTGGTGGCGATTTCGTGCGTCATGCGCGCAGGCGAGACCTGGAAGGTCTGGAGCGTCGGTGCGCCCGCGGATGCCGAGAAGACGCTGATCCAGAATTTTTTCAACGGCATCGAGAAGTACACCCCGCAACTGGTGTCGTGGAACGGCAGCGGCTTCGACCTGCCGGTGCTGCACTATCGTGGCCTGGTGCACGGTGTGAGCGCGGCGCGTTACTGGGACCAGGGCGAAGACGACCGCGAGTTCAAGTGGAACAACTACATCTCGCGCTATCACGCGCGCCACCTGGACCTGATGGACCTGCTGGCCCTGTACCAGCCGCGGGCCAATGCGCCGCTGGACGCACTGGCGCGCCTGTGTGGATTGCCGGGCAAGCTGGGCATGGACGGCAAGCAGGTGTGGGGCGCCTACCAGGCCGGGCGGATCGCCGACATTCGCCATTATTGCGAGACCGACGTGGTCAATACCTATCTCCTGTACCTGCGTTTCCAGCTTTTGCGCGGGGTGCTTGACGAGAAAGGCCATGCCGCGGAAGTCGATCTGGTCAGGCGTTCGTTGGCCGCGCTGCCCGACGCGCATTGGGGCGAATATCTGAGCGCGTGGGCGGGCAGCTCCGCGGCGGCGGCATGAGGCCCAGCCGCGCGCGCAAGTCTCCTTTGCCGCTTCCAGGCCGGCGTTGACCTACCCGCATCCGCTCCCGGTCGAATCGGTCGACCACGAGGCGCACGGCATCGCGCGCGCCGAGGGCAAGACCGTCTTCATCGACGGTGCGCTGCCTGGCGAGGTCGTCATCGCTTCTCCCTACCGTCGCAAGCCCAGTTTCGACAACGCGCAGGTCGTGGGCGTCGTCAAGCCCAGCGCCTCGCGGGTCGCGCCGCGCTGTGAGCACTTCGGCGTGTGCGGCGGCTGCTCGATGCAGCATGCGGACCCAGCCACGCAGCTGGCGATCAAGCAGCGCGTGCTGGAAGACAACCTCGAACGCATCGGCCGGGTGCGCCCCGAGATCATGCTGCGGCCGATTGCCGGCCCGACCTGGGGCTATCGCCGCCGCGCGCGACTGTCGGTGCGTCACGTGATCAAGAAGGGCGGGGTGCTGGTCGGCTTTCATGAGCGGCGCTCGAGCTATGTGGCCGACATGAAGGATTGCCAGGTCCTGCCGCGTCACATCGCCGGGCTGCTCCTGCCCCTGCGTGCGTTGGTCGCCGGCATGAGCATCCGTGATCGCCTGCCGCAGATCGAGGTGGCCTGCGGCGATCATGGCGATGCCCTGGTGTTTCGTGTCCTGCAGGCGCCGAGCGAAGGTGATCTTGCCGCGCTGCGTGCGTTCGGCACGGAACACCAGGTCGCCATCTGGCTGCAACCCGGCGGACCCGAATCTGCCACTCCGTACTGGCCCGCAGGTGCGCCGGACCCGGCCTACGACCTGCCTGTGCATCAGGTGCGCGTCGAATTCAAGCCGACCGATTTCACCCAGGTCAACCACGCCGTCAACCGGGTGCTGGTGGACCGAGCCATGCAACTGCTGGACCCGCAGGAAAGCGAGACGGTGGCCGATTTTTTTTGCGGCCTGGGCAACTTCACTCTGCCGATCGCCCGGCGCGCACGCGCGGTCACCGGTGTGGAGGGCAGCGCCGCGCTGCTCGCACGCGCGCACGTCAACGCACAAGCCAATGGCCTGGCCGCCAAGGTGCGCTGGCAGGTCGGCAACCTGTTCCTGGCCACGGCGGAGAGCGTCGCCAGCCTCGGCTCCTTTGACAAGGCGCTCATCGATCCGCCGCGCGAGGGAGCGATCGAACTGGTCAAGGCGCTGGCCGCACAGCCCCGGCCGCCGCGGCGCATCGTCTACGTGTCATGCAGCCCGGCCACCCTGGCGCGCGACGCGGGCTTCCTGGTCGGAACCGCCGGCTATCGCCTGGCCGCTGCCGGCGTGGTCAACATGTTCCCGCACACCTCGCACGTGGAATCGGTCGCGCTTTTCGAAGCCGCCTGACCGCGCGCGATCGACAAGCACCAAAAGACAAGGGCGCCCGCAGGCGCCCTTGATGTGGCTTGCTGCCGCGCGCCGCGCTATTCCTTGCTTGTGATGCCGAGGATGGACAAGAGCGCCGAGAACACGTTGTAGACGTTCATGTAGATCGACATGGTGGCGGTGATGTAGTTGGTCTCGCCGCCGTTGACGACCTGGTTGATGTCATACAGGATGTAAAGCGAGAAGATCACCAGCATCATCACGACCAGGGCCATGATGAAGGCCTTGACCGGGAAGAAGAACATCAGGAGGCTGGAGGCGAAGACGATCATCGCGCCGACGAACAGGAACTTGCCCATGCCGGTCAGGTCGCGCTTGATGACCGTGCCCAGCGCCGCCATGCCGAAGAAGATCAGCGAGGTGCCGGCGAAGGCCATGCCCACCAACTGGGCGCCGTTGGCCATGCCCAGCACCGCGCCGATCAGGCGCGACAGCATGACGCCCATGAAGAACGTGAACGCGAGAAGCAGCGCGACACCCAGGCCGGATTCCTTGTTCTTCTCGATCGCGAACATGAATCCAAACGCGCCGACCAGGAAAACGATCAGCGACACGCCCGGACTGGCCAGCATGGTCTGCGACAGGCCCGAAGCGACGCCGAACCAGGCGCCGATGACGGTCGGTACCATTGACAAGGCGAGCAACAGGTAGGTGTTGCGCAGGACGCGGTTCTTGCGGGCGACTGCACCGACGTTGGCAAATTCGATCTGGGCTACGTTCTGTTCGGACATCGAGGTCTCCTTGTAGGGGACGAAGGGATTGAACAACACTCGTTAGATTACCAAAACCGTGCGGAGTTTCACACGAAACTGCATGGAATGTGGAGTTGGGATATTGGAAATTCCATGGGGAAAACCCTTAGGATTTGTCGTCCGCGTGCGGCCCGGTCCGACATGCGCGACAATTGCGCTTCGCGGAAGGTTGGCAGAGCGGTTGAATGCACCGGTCTTGAAAACCGGCGATGTCGCAAGGCATCCCAGGGTTCGAATCCCTGACCTTCCGCCACTCACATCAGCAGGTGCTCGCCGGCATTGTCGCCGCCCAGAATCACGTAGTTGACCTTGCGGATGTCCATCAGCTTGCGCCCGCCGGCATACGAGATCGAGCTTTGCATGTCCTGTTCCATCTCGGTCAGGGTGTCCGCCAGCCTGCCCTTGATCGGCTCGAGGATGCGCTTGCCCTCGACATGCTTGTACTCGCCCTTGTTGAAGTCCGAGGCGCTGCCGTAGTACTCCTTGAAGAGCTTGCCATCGACCTCGACGGTCTTGCCGGGTGATTCCTCGTGTCCGGCCAGGAGCGAGCCGACCATGACCATGGTGGCGCCGAAGCGGATGGACTTGGCGATGTCGCCGTGCTCGCGAATGCCGCCATCGGCAACGATGGGCTTGGTGGCGACCCGTGCGCACCATTTGAGCGCCGAGAGCTGCCAGCCGCCGGTGCCGAAGCCGGTCTTGAGCTTGGTGATGCAAACCTTGCCCGGGCCGATGCCGACCTTGGTGGCATCGGCGCCCCAGTTCTCGACGTCGATCACGGCCTCGGGCGTGCCGACATTGCCGGCGATGACAAATGTCGCGGGCAGGCGCGTCTTGATGTGGCCGATCATCTCCTTGACGCTGTCGGCGTGGCCATGCGCGATATCGATGGTCACGTACTCCGGCACCAGGCCTTCAGCGGCCAACTGGTCGACCGCCTTCCGGTCCGCATCCTTGACACCGACCGAGATCGATGCGTACAGGCCGGCCTCGCGCATGGAGCGCACAAAGGCGACGTTGTCGGTGTCGAAGCGGTGCATCGCGTAGAAGTAGCCGTTTGCGGCCAGCCAGCGGCAGATCGGCACGTCGACTACGGTCTTCATGTTGGCCGGCACCACGGGCAGGCGAAAGCGCCGGCCGCCGAGTTCCACGCTCGCGTCGCATTCCGAGCGACTATCGACGCGGCACTTGCGCGGCAGCAGGAGTACGTTGTCGTAATCGAAGATTTCCATGGCAAGGCTCCAATTCTTCCGGGGACGGCAGGGAATGAGCGCTTGGCTTGGACCCGGCGGCACGAAGCGGACTCGCGCGCACGACCGGGTGCCGAAGAACTTGGGCCCGGTGATCGATTTTACTCGGCTTCACGGTCGTATATGCTCTCAGCCAAGGGAGGAGGGGACGATGAAAATTGATCTGACCGGCCGCAGCGCGATTGTCACCGCAGGGGCCGCGGGAATCGGCTTGGCAATCACACGCGCCTTCGCCGCGGCTGGCGCGCAGGTGCATGTCTGCGACGTGGACGCAAGCGCGCTCGCGACGGCCCGCGAAATCGCCGGCGTCGATGGCCAGGTCGCGGACGTGAGTGAGCCCGCGCAGGTGCGCGCGTTCTTCGCGGCTGCGGAACAACGCTTTGCCGGCCAACTCGACATCCTGGTCAACAACGCCGGCATCGGCGGGCCGACCGGGGCGATCGAGGATCTCGATCCGGCCGAGTGGTCGCGCACGCTGGATGTCAACCTGACCGGGATGTTTCATTGCCTGCAGCGCGCGGTCCCCATGATGAAGGCCGCCGGTGGCGGTGCGATCGTCAATCTGTCGTCAGCGGCCGGCAAGTTCGGCTTCCCGCTGCGCACCGCCTACGCGGCGTCGAAGTTCGGGGTCATCGGCCTGACCGAGTCGCTTGCCATCGAGCTCGGCACCAGCAACATCCGCGTCAACGCGATCCTCCCGGGCGTCGTGGCTGGCGCGCGCCAGGAGCGGGTGCTTGCCGCCAAGGCGCGCGCACGCGGGGTATCGCTGGAGGAACAGAGGAACGATGCCCTTTCGCGGGTCTCCATGCGCACCATGGTCGAGGCCGCGGACATCGCCAACGCCGCGCTCTTCCTCGTTTCCGACGCTGGCCGCTACGTCAGCGGCGAGCGATTCTCGGTCGGCGGCAATGTCGAAGGGTTGTCCTGACCGGTGCGGGTCGGCGCCGCACCGGACGTGTCCTCGAGGAAGTGACCGGAAGGCATCCGGTCGCGCCGCATGCCAGACACGCGTGTCTGGCCGAGATCGATTCGCGAGCCAAAGGACTGGCTGCGGCCTGCGCGCAGGCGGGACTGGCGTGCCGGTCAGGGGGATTCAATCCAGCCGCGCGCCTGAGCGCTTGACGACGTCGCGCCACTTGGCGAAGTCGCGCCTTATCAGCGCCGCGAAATCCTCCGGCGTACCGCCACCGGCCTCGTCCCCGATACCGCCGAAGCGTTCGCGAAAGCCTGGGCTCGTGATGGCGCGATTGACGGCGGCGTTGAGCCGATCCAGCACCGCGCGCGGCACCCCGGCCGGCGCGACGATGCCGCTCCAGCTGGGCGCCTCATAGCCGGTCACGCCGGCTTCCGCGATGGTCGGCACCTGCGGGAACGCCGGCGACCGGCGGGCGCCCGAAACACCCAGGGCGCGCACCTTGCCGGAGCGCGCATGGGGTGCGATCGAATTCAGGCTCTCGAACATCAGATCGACCTGTCCCGCCATCAGATCGTTGATCGCCAGCGCGCCGCCCTTGTAGGGAATGTGCACGATCTGGGTGCCGGTCATGAGTTTGAAAAGCTCGCCGCCGACATGACCCGGCGAACCGTTGCTGGAAGAGGCGTTGGTGAGTTTGCCGGGGCTCGCACGTGCCAGCGCGATCACTTCGGCGACGCTATTGACCGATAGCTTGGGCGAAGCGGCCAACAGCAGGTGGCCGATGCTCACCAGAGCCACCGGTTGAAAGGCCTTCTCGGCGTCGTAGGGCAGCTTTTCAACCAGATTGGGCGCGATGGCCAGAGCGCCGATCGGGCCCATGGCGATGGTGTAGCCGTCGGGTGTCGACTTGGCGAGCAGGTCCATGCCGATCGTCAGGGCACCGCCTGGCCGGTTGTCGACCACCACCGGCTGACCGAGCGCCGGGGCAAGTTCCAGCGCCACCAACCGCGCCAGGTTGTCGGTGGCGCTGCCGGGCGCCTGCGGCACGATCAGGCGCACCGGGCGTTCCGGGAAATTGCCCTGGGCCGCGGCAGGGGCGGCAATGCCGGTCGCCACGATGGCGCAGGTGAGCGCCAAGAATAGTGGGGCGGTCGTGGATTTCATGCAATGAGCTCCTTGGAAGTCTCAGGCAAGGGCATGGAGAGAAGAATCTGGGCCATGCCCTTGCCCAGCGGATCGTTGCGCAGCGACGCCATGCCGCCCCCGCCCAAGGCTTCTTCGCACACGAAGTTGAGGGCGCGAATGCCCGGCAGTTCGTAACGCGTCACCCGTCCCTTGAAGGCGTAGGCCATGTAGGCCGCCACCCGTTCCGGGGTCAGCCACTCGCGCAAGAACTTCCAGGCGCGCTCGTCGCGCGCGACAATGCCGATGTTGGAGATGTCGCCCTTGTCCCCGCTGCGGCCATGGGCGATGCGGATCAGCGGCTGTCCCGATGCCGCCACCTCACTTTGGGCGGGCGGCAGCGCGGAAGGCATGGCAGGGCTTGGTGCAGGGATGACACCGGCAGGCACGGCGACCGCGAATCGGTCTTTGCCGATGCTGACCGTCGGTTGCAGGCGCGTCTTGTCGAGCAGGAACGCGTACTGCTTGATCGACGGCGCGACATCGGGCCGCCCGCCGCCTCCGCCGGTGGTGCCGGGGGCGAACGAGGTACCGGGAGCGGCGAACTCCTTGGCGAAGATTTCCAGCGCCGCCTTGGACGGGTGGCGTACCGCCAGGCGCATGATCGCCTCGCGCGTGGCGCCGGCGCGCGCGTGCGGTCCGAAAGCGGCTTCGGCGCCGAGGGTTTCAATGTTGGTTGCGCTGTAGTCCGGCAGCCCGGCGCGCTCGAAGAGGGCGCGCGTGCGCGCGAGCAGGGCAAGGCCTGTACGCCTTGCCTTGGCTGGCGCATCGAATCCGACGATGGACAGTTGTGCCATCGACTTGAAACCATCCATGTAAGTGGCGCTGACCTTGTAGGTCGGCGTCGGCGCGCGCCCGCGCACGCCCTCAACGCGCACCAGGTCGGGTCCGGCTGGAGTCAGGGAAACGTTGCGGAAATCGCAGATCACGTCCGGCAGGATGTAGTTGGCCGGATCGTGGATTTCGTAGAGGATCTGCTCGGCGATGACCGCCGGGGTGACGAGTCCGCCGGTGCCCGGCGGCTTGCCGCAGGTGAAGCTGCCGTCGGGCAGGCACTCGACCACGGGGTAGCCGATGTTCTCCCAGCCGGGCACGGACTCCCAGTCGGTGAAAAGCCCGCCGGTGGCCTGTGCGCCGCATTCGAGGATGTGTCCGGCCAGGCTGCCGGCGGCGAGGAGGTCGTAATCGTGCTCGCTCCAGCCGAACTCGTGCATCAGCGCACCCAGGGTCACGGCCGAGTCGACGCAGCGCCCGGTGACCACGATCTGCGCGCCGGCGTCCAGCGCGGCCTTGATCGGCAGTGCGCCGAAATAGGCGTTGGCGGATAGGACGCGCTCTGGCAGCGGCTTGCCGCTCTGCAGCTCGGTCACGCCCGCCGCGCGCAGTGCCGGCAGGAGTGGCGTCACGTCGTCGCCCTCGACGATGGCCACCTTGACCGGCACGCCTTCTTCGGCGGCCAGCTTTTCGATCATGCGTGCGCACGCGGCGGGATTGACCCCGCCGGCGTTCGAGATGACGCGAATGCCTCTTGCTGCGACGTCCTTCAACACCGACTTGAGCGCGACGGTCACGAAGTCGAGTGCGAATCCGGCCTCCGGGTTCTTCTGCTTTTGTGCCGCCATGATCGACATGGTGAGTTCGGCCAGGTAGTCGAACACCAGGTAGTCGATGTCGCCGCCGGAAACCAGCTGCGGCGCGCCGATGGAAGAGTCGCCCCAGAAGCCCGAGGCGCCGCCGATGCGGACCTTGCTCTTCATGTGCCTATCGCCCGGGCACGCCGATGGACACCGGTCGCACTGCTGAACCGGCCGCGCCTTTTTCCAGCAGCGGCAGGATCATGGTGCACGAAGTCCAGACACGGTCGCGCGCCAGCGCGTCGAGCTTGGCGTTCTCGACGTGGTGCACGCCCAGCTGGGTGAGCAGGTGATGGTGGACGGAAAACGGCAGGCCGGCAGGCGCGTCTGGAGCCGGCGCTCCCTTTCCTGCCAGCATGCCTTCGGCGACCGAGTCGATGAAGGGCGTGTCCAGGCCGACGGCGACGATGCGCTTCTTGCCCAGGTACTGCGCCGCGCCGTAGCTGATGCCGGGGGCTTTGGTGTAGTAGACACGGTCGATGTCCGGGTCCTTCCACAGCTCACCCCAGCCGGTGTGGATGTAGACCACGTCTCCGGGCAGGATCCCGCGCTTGGCGAGCCCCTGGGCCTTCAGCATCGCCTCGATGTCGGCCGCGGTGATGACCTCGCCGGCTTTCATCATCTGGCCCTTGCCCAGGTGCGCCTTGGCGTCGAGCAACACCGCTGTGGTGACGATGGGCGGCACCTTGTCCATGCCCAGTTTCAGGAGCGGCGAGTCCGGCGTGGGCTTGACGTCCTTCTGCGTGAAGCCGCCGTAGTACAGCGCGCCGTCAAGCGGAGGCGCGCCTTTGCCGTCCCAAGGCGACTTGAAATAAGCGAAGTGCCCGAGGGCATCGAACTGCGTACCCTGTTGGCCCGGTTCGACGTTCTCGTTGTAGGTCTCGGCGTTGAACGCGTGGGCGGTGCCGGGGATGGTGGCGGAAGCCTTGGGCTTGGGAGCGTAATTGCCGGCGAAGGGTGACATCGGCATCGTGCCGGAGCGCAGGTGCGACACCTCATAGGTGCGCGCCTTGGGATTGGCCAGGAAGGGCGCGCAGCGCGCGTAGGTGCCCGGGCCAATCGCGTTGGCCATGCCGCGCTCGTCGCCGGCAGGCCAGGGCGGTGCGGGAATCGGCGTCTTGGCCAGGGTCGTCGCGCATAGCGTGGCCAGGACTGCGCCGACGAACCTGCGGACATGCGGCATGGTGGTCATGATGAGGCTTCCCCTGTTGTTGAAAACGCGGATGGTACTCTCGTGCCGACGCCGCGTTGCGCGGTACGCCAAACCGTCGTGATGTCCATCTCCTGCGCTGCCTGCGGCACCAGCAGTCCCCGGCACTACCGCTTTTGCCCGCAGTGCGGAGCGCGGCTGCCTGGCGCGCGGGCGGGGGGCCAGGCAGACAACGCGAACGGCAGTGAGGTGGGCCCGTCGGGCGAGGCGGACGAGGCCGCCATCCGCCAGGTGAGCGTGATGTTCTGCGACATGGTCGACTCCACGCCGCTTGCGCGGCGCCTTGGTGCCGACGCGATGCACCGTGTGGTCGGCGAATTCTTTGATTACGCGCGGGCGATCGTCCAGGCGCACGACGGCGTGGTCAATCAGTTCCTGGGCGACGGTTTCATGGCGCTGTTCGGAGCGCCGTTGGCACGCGCGGATCACGCCCTGGCGGCATGCCGTGCGGGGCTCGCAATCCAGGCGCAACTGGCCGCGGGCGGGTGGTCCACGCTGCCAAGCGGCCAATCTGTGCGTCTGCGGGTCGGCCTGCACTGCGGACCTGTGGTCTTCGGTCGCGTCGGGACCGCCGGGTCCGGCGCCGCCACGGCCATCGGTGACACCGCCAACCTGGCCGCTCGCCTGCAGGCCGCGGCCGCACCGGGCACGGTCGCGGCCAGCGCGTCGATCCTGCGCGAAGCCGGGGCGCAGGTCGACGCCGCGCCGCTGGGCGAATACGCGCTCAAGGGCGTGGCCGGCAAGGTCAGGGTTTTTCAGGTGCTGGGCATCGCCGCGGCACGGGTCCTCCCGGCCGGCCCGTTGATCGGGCGCCTCGCCGAGGAGGCAAAGGTGCGCGACTTCCTGGCACGACTGGACGCAGGTAAAGGCGGGCTGTTGGCCATCGAGGGCGAGGCCGGCATCGGCAAATCGTCCCTGGTCGAGGCGGTGTGCGCACAAGCCAGGGCCACCGGCATGCGCATCGGTACGGCGCAAGGCCAGTCTGTCGGCACCCCGCAGCCATTGCGGGGACTACGCGAGGTCCTGCGCGTCCTGCACGGTTTCGAGGCAGCGCTACCCGCGGCACGGCGCCTGCGCACGCTGCTCAGCGAGACCGGCTCCGAAGCCGAGCTCGCGATGAGGGCGCACGCGCTCGCGCTCCTCGGCCTGCCGCTCGAAGATGACGAGGCTGGCCTGCGCAGCGCGCTGGATGGCCTCGCGCTTGGCCATGGGCAGCGACTGGCGGCGCTGCGCATGGTGGAGGCGGCGCTGGGCGGTGCACCGGTACTGCTGGTCTTCGACGACTGGCATGCCGTCGATCACGCCACGGTCGAGCTGCTGGAACACCTGCTGGCCCTCATGCCGGACCGGCGGTTTGGCGTGGTGATCGCCGGCCGCGACGGTGACGGCGAGATGGATGCGTTTTGCCAGCGCCTCCGGGCAGCCGGCAGTGTGGCAGAGGGCCTGGCGTTGGCGCCCCTGGCCGCCGACGCGGCGCGCGAATTCCTGCAGGTGCGCCTGGGCGGCGTACGCGTGGCCCCAGAGCTATTTGCCGACCTGCTCGCACGCGGCGCCGGCAACCCACTGTTTCTTGCGGGGCTGGCCGACGACGTCAAGGCAGGTGCGGCAACAGCGCTCGCGCAATCCGGGCCGGCCGCGAGCCGGCGCTCCTTGCCGGGCAGTATCGACGCGGTCATCCAGGCGCGCATCGATCGCCTCGACCGTGGCGCGCAACGCACGCTGCGCGCCGCTGCCGTGCTGGGCAGGGAGTTCGACGCAGGCACGCTGGCCGCCGCGCTGGGGCACGCCTGCGACGATACGCTCGCCGTGCTGGAGGAGGACGGCCTGGTGGGCAGGGGGCTGGAGGGGGCCGCCCCGACCTGGCGCTTCGTGCATCCCCTGACCTGCGAGGTCGCCTATGCCAGCCTGGTCGCGGACGATCGGATGCGCTGGCACGCGCGTGTCGCCGATGCCATCGACGCGGGGGCGCAGGCCGGCAGTGGCGCGGCCCCTGACGCGGCGCTTGCACACCATCGCGCGTGCGCCGGGGACTGGAGCCGCGCCATGCGTCATCTGGAGCGCCTGGCCGAAGATGCGGCGCGACTGGCGGCTGACGCAGAAGCGCTGGAACTCTACGAACGCGTGCTGGCTGCTGCCGATGCCGCCGGGCAGGTGTTCGCAGCGAGTGAGCGCGCCGCCATTGAACTGGTTCTGGCCGAGGCATTGTTCCGGCTGGGCCGCCATAATTTGGCACGCCAACGGGCCGGCGCCGCCCTCGCGCTCCTGGGCGTGCGCGCCCCCAAGGCGCGCGGCGCGGTCACCGCCGCCGTCGTGCGGCGCTGGCTGGTTCTCGAACTGCGCGGCCCTGCGCGCCGGACTGGCAGCCGAAAAGCGGGCACGCACGCGGACCTCATCACACGCCTCCTGGAATTGATCGGCAACATCGACTACTACCTCGACCCGCCGCGCTTTGCGCTGGACATCCTGACCATGCTGGACTACGCGCCAGTCGATTCGCGCGCCGCGGCCATCGGCCTGGCTTCGGTGGGTGCCATCGCCGACACGCTGAGCCGGCCGCGCGGTGCGGCGCGCTGGCACGCGCATGCCGCGCAAGCGGGCCGCGCATCCGGCGACGCGATCGCGCTGGGTTATGTCGAGAACCTTGCCGGCCTGCACGACTACGCCCGCGGCATGTGGCCGCAGGCCCAGGCCAGGCTTGTGGCCGCGCGTACGCATTTCGCACAGGCAGGCCATGCGCGCCTGTGGGCCTCGGCGACCGGCAGCCTGTACCTGGTGTTGCGCTCCATGGGCGATCCCCAGTGGATGGCATTGGCCGAGGAGCAGATGCAGCGTGCGCGCCTGGTGGGCGACTCGCATGCCCTGGCCTGGGCCACCAACGCGGCCGGGGTCGCGCGCCAGTACCGCGGCGACATGGAGGGCACGCGCGCGCTCTTCGAGGCCGCCAGCGCCCGCTACGAGGCGATCCCGGACCATCGCTTCCTGGCCGGTGCCCTGGCGCGGTGCGCGCATTGCCACGCCTGGGAAGGCAACTTCGACGCCATGCCGGCGCTGACCGCGCGTGTCGAGGAGTTGCTGAAAGGCGCTTCGATGCGCGGCCTCTCTGCCAGCGCTCCTGTGGTCGTGATCGCCGAGGCGCTGGTGTTGAGCGCCGGCGCGTCCCACGGCGCCGGAAAGGCCGAACAAGGGGCCGCGTCACGCGCAGTGGCGCGGGCCTTGCAGCACGGCCGCAAGTGCGGCGATGAGAGCGGCGTCGACGCGCATCGCCTGGCCGGCGTTCTGGCCTGGCGCGCGGGAGACCGTCGTGGTGCTCTCGGTCACTGGCGGGCCGGCATCGCGATGGGCAGGGCACGTGGCGCGCGGCGCGCGCTGGCGCTCCTCAATCAGGCCTGGGCGGACGCCGCGGGCGATCCGGCGCCGGGTGCTCGGGCAAAGGCGCTCTTCGCGCAAAGCGGCTCTGCGCCTCTACCGGTACCACCCTGGATGCGCTGAGGTCCCGGCCGCCGGAGGAGTTCCGCAAAAGCAAAGGGCCGTCCGGGGAAGCGGACGGCCCTTGCAAGGTTTGGCGCGGCTGGCAGGATTCGAACCCACGACCCCTTGGTTCGTAGCCAAGTACTCTATCCAACTGAGCTACAGCCGCAAGCTTCGCATTATAACAGAGAGACGCTGACCCGGGTGCCCCTTATTTCGCCGGGCCGGCGGTTTTTTGCTTAACGCAATCAACGAAGTAGCGCCGCTTGCCGTCGACCTCCTCCTCGACCAGGCCATGGATGTCGGTATCGAAACCAGGGAATTTCTCGTTGAACATGCGCGCGAACTTCAGGTACTCGACGATGGTCTTGTTGAAGCGCTCGCCCGGGATCAGGAGCGGGATGCCGGGCGGGTAGGGCGTGACCAGCATGGTGGTGGCGCGACCCTCCAAGTGGTCGATCTCGACCCGCTCGGTGTCGCGATGTGCCAGGCAGGCATATGCCTCGGAGGGCTTCATGGCCGGCTGCATGTCCGACAGGTACATCTCGGTGGTCAGCCGCGCCACGTCTGATGCCTTGTAGGTGTCGTGGATCTGCTGGCACAGGTCCTTCAATCCGATGCGCTCGTAGCGTGGTTGGGCCTGGCAGAACTCGGGCAGGATGCGCCACAGCGGCTGATTCTTGTCGTAGTCGTCCTTGAACTGCTGCAAGGCCGTCACCAGGGTGTTCCAGCGCCCCTTGGTGATGCCGATGGTGAACATGATGAAAAACGAGTAGAGCCCGGTCTTTTCCACGATCACGCCGTGCTCGGCCAGGAACTTGGTGAGGATCGAGGCGGGGATGCCTGTCCTGGCGAACTTGCCGCTCACGTCCAGGCCCGGGGTGGAAACAGTCGCCTTGATCGGGTCCAGCATGTTGAAGCCCGGGGCGATGTCGCCAAAGCCGTGCCACTTGTCGTTGGCCTTGAGCACCCAGTCCTCGCGCGAGCCGATCCCGTCGGCAGTGAGCGTCGCCGGGCCCCACACCTGGAACCACCAGTCGCGGCCCCATTCCTTGTCCACCTTGCGCATGGCGCGCCGGAAATCCAGCGCCTCGGCGATCGACTCGGCGACCAGCGCGGTGCCGCCCGGCGGCTCCATCATCGCCGCGGCGACGTCGCACGAGGCGATGATCGCGTACTGCGGCGAGGTCGAGGTGTGCATCAGGTAGGCCTCGTTGAAGACGTGGCGATCCAGTTTCTGCGTCTCGGACTCCTGCACCAGGATCTGCGAGGCCTGCGAGATCCCCGCCAGGAGCTTGTGGGTCGAGTGGGTGGCGTAGACCAGCGGCGCCTTGGGTCGCGGCCGGTCGCGGCCGATGGCGTGCATGTTGCGGTAGAAGTCATGGAAGGCCGCATGCGGCAGCCAAGCCTCGTCGAAGTGCAGCACGTCGATGGCATCGCCCAGCACCTCTTTCAGCATCTCGACGTTGTAGATCACGCCGTCGTAGGTCGATTGCGTGATGGTCAGGATGCGCGGCTTGCGGCCCGGATTGCGTGCCTGCGCCGCCTTGGCGAAGGGATTGGCGTCGATCTTCTTCTGGATGTTCTGCGGGCGGAATTCGTCCAGCGGGATCGGGCCGATGATGCCGAGGTGGTTGCGCGTGGGCGTCAGGAAGACCGGAATGGCGCCGGTCATGGTGATCGCGTGCAGGATCGACTTGTGGCAGTTGCGGTCCACCACCACGATGTCGTCGGCGGCCACGTGCGCATGCCAGACCATCTTGTTGGAGGTCGAGGTCCCGTTGGTCACGAAGAAGCAGTGATCGGCATTGAAGATGCGCGCCGCGTTGCGCTCCGAGGCGGCCACCGGGCCGGTGTGGTCGAGCAACTGGCCCAGTTCCTCGACCGCGTTGCAGACGTCGGCGCGCAGCATGTTCTCGCCGAAGAACTGGTGGAACATGCGCCCGATGGGGGACTTCAGGAAGGCCACGCCGCCGGAATGGCCCGGGCAGTGCCACGAATAGGACCCGTCCTGCGCGTAGTGGGTCAGCGCGCGGAAGAAGGGCGGCGCCAGTCCCTCCAGGTAGGAGCGCGCCTCGCGGATGATGTGGCGCGCGACGAACTCCGGCGTGTCCTCGAACATGTGGATGAAGCCGTGCAGCTCGCGCAGGATGTCGTTCGGGATGTGGCGCGAGGTCTTGGTCTCGCCGTACAGGTAGATCGGGATCTCCGCGTTCTTGAAGCGGATCTCCTCGATGAAATGGCGTACGTTGAGCACCGCGGGGTCGACTTCCGGGCCGGGCGTGAATTCCTCGTCGTCGATCGACAGGATGAAGGCCGAGGCGCGTGACTGCTGCTGGGCGAACTGCGACAGGTCGCCATAGCTGGTCACGCCCAGCACCTCCATGCCTTCCTTCTCGATGGCCTCGGCCAGCGCGCGAATGCCCAGGCCCGAGGCGTTCTCGGAGCGGAAGTCCTCGTCGATGATGAAGACGGGAAAGTTGAATTTCATCGGCGCTTCTCCGCGGTGCAGCTCAAAGAAAAGCGGCCTTCCAAAGCAAGGCCGCAGGGGCTGTGGAGTGTACGGCCAATGGCGCCGGAAATGTCGTTACGAGATGTCGCGCGCGGCCGATTGTGTCGTCACCGCAACATCGTCCGGCGCACGGCGCGCGTACTCGACGAAATCGAACTCCACCGCGGGGCTGCCGGCGCGTCCCTGGGGGAGGCGTTTCGTTTCGCGCCATTCACGTGGGTCGATGGCGGGGAAGAAGGCGTCCCCGTCGAAATCGCGCTCGATTTCGGTGACCAGGAGGCGCTGCGCGCGCGCGATCAGCTGGGCGTAGATCTGCGCGCCGCCGATGACGAAGCAGTCGGCGCCCGCGGCCGCCGACAGGGCCGCTTCGGGGGACGTCACCACCCTGGCGCCGAGCGCCACGCAGGCGCTTGCATCCCCCCGTGTCACCACGATGCTGGTTCGGCCCGGCAGCGGTTTGCCAAGCGAGGACAGGATGGAATCCCATGTCTTGCGCCCCATGATGACCTGATGGCCCAGCGTGAGCGCCTTGAAGTGCGCCAGGTCCGGCGGCAGGTGCCACGGCATGCGGCCATCGCGGCCGATGCAGCGATTGGCCGCCATGGCGACGATCATCGATATGGTCAAGCGCAGCCCACCGGATCAGACCGCGACCGGCGCCTTGATGTGCGGGTGCGCCTGGTAGCCGACGATCTCGAAATCCTCGTACACATAGTCGGTGAGGGTCGGCGGACGGCGCGCGATGCGCAAGGTGGGCAGGGCGTGCGGCTGGCGCGACAACTGCTCGCGTACCTGCTCCAGGTGATTGGAATAGAGGTGGCAGTCGCCGCCGGTCCAGACGAAATCGCCGACTTCCATGTCGACCTGTTGCGCGACCATGTGGGTGAGCAGGGCGTAGGAGGCGATGTTGAAGGGCACCCCCAGGAAGATGTCCGCGCTGCGCTGGTAGAGCTGGCACGACAGGCGTGCCTGCCCATGCGCATCGGGCGCGACATAGAACTGGAACAGGGCGTGACAGGGCGCCAGTTTCATGCGCGGGATATCGGCCACGTTCCAGGCCGAGACGATGATGCGCCGCGAGTCGGGCGTCTCGCGCAATTGCTTGAGGATGGTCGCGATCTGGTCGATCTGCTTGCCGTCCGGCGCCGGCCACGAGCGCCACTGGTGGCCGTACACCGGACCGAGCTCCCCGTGCGCGTCCGCCCACTCGTCCCAGATCGACACGCCGTTGGCCTTGAGATAGGCGATGTTGGTGTCGCCCTTCAGAAACCAGAGGAGCTCGTGGATGATCGAGCGCAGGTGCAGCTTTTTCGTCGTCACCAGCGGAAAACCGGCGCCCAGATCAAAGCGCATCTGGTGGCCGAACACCGATAGCGTGCCGGTGCCGGTACGATCGGTCTTGCGCGCCCCATGTTCGAGGACATGGCGCATCAGGTCCAGGTATTGACGCATGCACGGATTCTAGCCGCCGGGACGCGGCTGCCGGACGGCTGGTCGGTCGGCGCGCCTCGCACTAGAATGCTGCGATTCTCAATCTGCAGGATCCCTGACCCACGGCTATGGCGACCACCGGCGGGCGCGTGATGCGTCTCATCGACAGTTTGCGTCTGCGCAGCCTGGGTGCCCAGGGCGATCACCCTCTGGAGAGTGTGCGCGAGTCGCAACAGGTATTTGCCGAACTGCGCGGCGGCGACGCAATGAAATCCCTGGAAGAGATCACCGACTGGTTCGGCTCGGTGACCGATGCGGAGGGGATGAAGCCGGAGCGTCGCTTCGAGGTGGTTCGTCAATTGGACGAGCTGGCGCAGACCCACCGCATCAAGTTGGCGCGTGATTTCGGTGTGACTTCCGGGCGCCAGTCACGCACGCAGGAGGCGAAACTCTGGGCGGTCAACCATGACCTGTGGGAGCGCGCGGCGCGCGCCTACGAAGACCTCATCAAGCGGGTGGAAGCGCGCGAGAAGGGGAGCGATGCCCTGCGCAAGGAAGTCGCGTTCATCGCGGTGCGCGCCCTGCGCGCCGCGAGCATGCGCCTCAAGTGGATTTACGTGCGCTACGGGCCGGTGCCTGCCGACCTGTGGGCCGGCATGGCGCACGCGTACCGATTCGCCGAGGCACGCCAGGCAGAGCGGGTGCGGGTCACGCCGTACCCGACCATCCCCGGGGAATCGTCTCCCGAAGAGGAGTACCTGCATGGCCTGCTGTTGGCCGCTTCAGCGCCGGACGCCTTGACTCCGGCAGGGCTGGATGTCGTCGAGCGCCTGATTGCCGGCTCGGCGTCCAAGTTTCGGATTACCGCCCAACCCAGCCCGGATTCGACCTACTGGGTCGATCTGGCCGATCCGCGTCCACCGCTGCGCCTGGCTGCGCCGCCGGCGCGCATGACAGCGGGACTGCGCTTTTTTGCCACCGCGGCGGGCCACACCGACGTGCTTTTGCTGCTGGACCGCGTAGAGAAGACCCGCGAACTGCCGCGCGGCGTCGACGTTGGCGGCACGACCGACCCCGAGGTCGTCATCGAGGTGCTGCAGCACCTGCGCCTGAACTGGGCTCCGCAGCCGCCGGTGCGGCGCACCGAAAGGCGCCGTATCCAGGCCAAGGTCCAGGTGGTGCATGGATTCGAGGCGATCGTTGGCGTCATGCGTCCGTCTGACCTCGACTTTGACCTGGGCGGCTCGCCCGACGGCGAGATCTGGTTCGTCGAGAACCTGAGCGCCGGAGGGTTTGGGGCCTCGGTCATGCAGTCCGAAGGTGGATGGCTGGCCATCGGTGCCCTGATCGGCGTCAAGGCCGAGGCTGCCGGTTCCCACTGGGAAGTGGCCATCGTGCGCCGGCTGTCGCGCGACGATCGCGCCCCCAAGGGTCAGGTCGGCGTCGGGGTGCAAATCCTCTCGGGCGAGGCCTTGATCGGCATGTTCACCACCAACATCGGGCGCTGGGCCAATGGCATCGCGACCGTCGACGGCATCGTCCTGCCCGAGGGCGGCGAGCCCGGCGCGGTGCTGGTAGCCCTGCCACGCGGGTTGTATCTGCCGGGTGAGCAACTGCTGGCGATGATCGAGGATCGGCGCCACCTGATGTTTCCGATCGGCATCGTCGATCGCGGCGCCGACTACGACCTCATCAAGTTTCGCGCGATGGTCCAGGACGGCTGATTCCCGAACAGGGTTCCCGCCGCCAAATCGGCATCAAGGCCGCCAGGCGGTCAAGCGGCGCGCAAGGACAGGCGTCGGAAGAGTCCGCTCAGGAAACGCCACAGAAGCGCGATCAGCCATACCGACAGCGCCACCAGCGCCACCAGCGTCACCAGAAAGGTCAACGGGTGGTGGAACGCCAGCCAAAGGGCGCCCAGCACCAGGAAGTCCTCGCTGAAGGACGCGGTCCAGTTGGAAAACGGCTCCGGGGAAGTGTTGATCAGGGCGCGGCTGCCGGCCTTGGCGAAATGCGAACTGCCGGCGAGGGCGCCACCGATGAGGCCCGCGGCCGCGATCCAGGCCGGTTCGGCAGACACGCCCAGGCTGGCCGCCGCGATCACGGCCCCGGCCGGTATGCGGATGAAGGTATGAATGGCATCCCAGATCGAGTCGAATCCCGGGATCTTGTCGGCCAGGAATTCCGCGATAAACAAGAGCCCCGCGGTCCCGATGACCAGCGGGTGAGCCATGGCGCCCAGGTCGCCCGGCAGGCTCACGTAGCCCATGCGCGCCAGGAGGCCGGCTAGAAAAACCACGGCATACAGGCGCAGTCCGCTCGCCCATGCCAGGCCAGCGCCGGCAGCGATGGTGGAAACGAGGTCCAAATCGGTAGCGAAAAGAAGGGTGAGGGCGAAAGTGTAGCGCTTTGCGCCGGAATGCTCCCGGGACGGGGGACTGGTGATATTCTCCCAAGGCAACTCCAAGTACTCATTTCATCCGGGAGACATTCACGATGGATCGCAGAACCTTCAATAGCGCAATGGCCGCCGGCGCCACGACCGCCTTGACGCCTTTCGGCATCGCACGTGCGCAGTCCGGCAAGCTCAAGGTCGGTGTGCTTCTGCCGCGCTCCGGCGTGCAGGGCCTGATCGGCCAGTCCTGCCAGATCGGCGCCGATATCGCGCCGACCCTCATCAAGGATATCCTGGGTGTCGACGTCGAACTCATGAACGCCGACACGGAGTCCAACGTCGACACCGCGCGCACGCGGGCCGAGCGCCTGATACAGGAAGGTGCGCACGTGCTGGTCGGTCCGTTCGACTCGGGCGCCGCCGCCGCCATCGCGCAGGTGGCCGAACAGCGCGGCGTGCCCTTTGTCATCAACATCGCCGCCGCGCCGCAGATCACCGAGCAGGGCTACAAGTTCGTGTTTCGCAATTTTCCGACCGCGATCGACCTGACCGTCAATGGCCTGGCCTTGATCGGCGACCTGTTTCGCGCCGTCAACGTCGCGCCGCGCACCGCGGTGTTCATGCATGTCAACGACACCTTCGGCCAGGCCATGAACCGCGGCATCTCCGGTACCTTGCCCAAGCTGACCAACCTGCCGTTTCGCATCGTCGAGACCATCTCCTACGATCCGGCGGCCAAGGACCTCTCGGTGGAGGTCTCCAAGGCCAAGGCGACCAAGGCCGATTTCCTGCTGCTGGTGTGCCGCCTCAACGATGCCATCATCCTCCGCCGCGAGATCGTCAAGCAGCGTTGGAACATGATGGGCATGGTGAGCCCCGGGTCCCCGGGCATCTACGAAAAGCAGTTCATGAGCTCGCTGGGCAAGTTGGCGGAGTACTGCATTTCCAACAATCCCTGGTACAACCCCAAGACCAGCATGACCGCGGCGGTCGTCAAGCAGATGGCCAAGCAGTTTCCCAACGAGAAGCTGCATCATCACGGCGCCAACGTGTCCTATACCTTCGAGTCCATCCTGATCGCGGCGGACGGCTTCAAGCGCGCCCGCTCGACCAACCCGAAGGAACTGGCCGATGCGATACGGCAGGTCAACTTCACCGATCGCGTGAGCCTGGGCGGGCCAATCCGCTTCAACGCCAAGGGGCAGGTGGAGGGCTGCCTCTCCGCATGCCTCATGAACAAGGATGGCCGCGCACAGGTGATCCTGCCGGCGTCCGCCGCCGAGACCAAACCGGTCTTCCCCTGGCCCGACTTCAAGGCCTGAACCCCGCCAGCGCCACGCCCGTGCGCCGCTTAGCGGCGCGCGGTGCGCGCGCGTGGCTTTACTGCGCCCCGCCCTGAATCATGACCTGGGACCTGGTTGCCAATGTCACCATCGCCGGACTCCTGACCGGCATGGTCTATGGCCTCATGGCGCTTGGCCTGTCGGTGATCTTCGGCGTGGTGCGCGTGGTCAATTTCGCCCATGGCGAGATGATGACCATCGCGATGTACGCGGTCGTCATCCTGTTTGCGGCCTGGAAGCTCGACCCTTTCCTGGTCGTCGTGCCGGTGGCGGCGGTGTTCTTCGGCTTCGGTTACGCGCTCCAGCGCGGGCTGATCAATCCCTTCATCACGCGTCCGGAACACTCGCAGTTCATGCTGCTGGTAGCCATTGCCATCATCATGGTCAACGGGCTTCTCATGATCTTCGGGCCGGACGCGCGCAATGTGCAGGTCGATTACCAGCTGGAGTCCTATGAACTCGGCGGCCTGATCGTCGACAAGGCGCGCCTTTTCGCCGCTCTCGCCGCGGTCGCCACCGCCGCTGTCCTGTTCGCATTTTTTCGCCGCAGCCGTACCGGCAAGGCGATTCGCGCGTGCGCCGACAACCATCTGGGAGCCCTGGTGGTGGGGCTGGACGTGCGCCATCTTTATGCGCTGACTTTCGCGCTCGGATCGGCCTGTGTCGCCGTGGCAGGCTGCATGATGGTGCTGCTGGTGGACGTCACGCCCAGCCTGGGGCCGGCCTATACGCTGCTGGCCTTCGTGATCGTGATCGTCGGCGGCATGGGGTCGATGGCCGGTGCCATCGTCGGCGGCATCCTGATCGGCGTTTCCGAGGCGCTTGCCGGGCTCATGCTGGCCCCCTCGGCCAAGAGCATGGTCAGCTTCGCGCTGCTGATCCTGGTCCTGCTGCTCCGACCCCAGGGCTTGATGGGGCGGCGCGCATGATCACGCGGCGCGGCACGGTGTGCCTGGTACTTCTGGTGCTGTTTCTCCTCGCGCTGCCCGCGTTCGCCGGCAGCTATCTTCTGTCAGTCATGACGTTGATCCTGTTCTTTGCCTACGCGGGTCAGGCCTGGAATGTCATGATGGGCTTCGCCGGGCAGCTCTCGCTGGGGCATTCCCTGTACGTCGGGGTCGGCGCCTACGCGGCAGCCGGAATATTCTTTCACTACGGCATCGGGCCCTGGGCCGGCATATGGCTGGCGATCCTGCTATGCGCGGCGCTCGGCGCCATCATCGGCTTTCTGGCCTTTCGCTTCGGCATCTCGGGCGTGTATTTCGCGCTCCTCACGATCGCGTTTGCTGAATTCACGCGCATCGGCTTCGATCACCTCGAGTGGACCGGCGGCTCGGCGGGGCTGTTTCTCAAGGTGGCCCAGCGCGAGGCGATCGACATCGCCAACCTGCGCGGCCCGCCGGCCATGTACTACTACCTGATCCTGGCTTTGGCCGCGGGGGCATTCGCATTGTGCGCCTGGCTCATCCGGAGCCGCGCCGGCTACTACTGGCAGGCGATCCGCGAGGACGAGGAGGCCGCGCAGGCGCTGGGCATCAACACCTTTCGCTGGAAGATGCTGGCGGTCCTCATCTCCTCGGTCATGACCGCCGTGGCGGGGGTGTTTTTCGCGTTCTATTACAACAATCTCTTCCCGGAGCAGATCTTTCATATCAGCCGCTCGATCGAACTGATCCTGGGACCCATCATCGGTGGCGTCGGGACGCTGTTCGGACCGATCCTGGGAGCCGCTCTGCTGACGCTCCTGGCTGACGGCATCACCGACCTGCTGGCTGCCCTGGGACTTCAATTTCCGGGGGTCAAGCAGGTGTTCTATGGACTGGTGCTGCTGGTGGTGGTGATGTTCGTTCCCAATGGCGTCTGGCCGCCGCTGGCGCGGCGCCTGGGGCTGGTGCGTTGATGATCCTCCGGGAGATGTCCCTGTGAGCGCGCTCTTGCGGGTCGAAGGCGCATCCAAGGCCTTCCGCGGACTGAAGGCCGTGGAGCAGGCGTCCTTCGAGGTGCCCGAGGGGGAGATCGTGGCGTTGATCGGCCCCAACGGCGCAGGCAAGACCACGCTCTTCAACCTGATCGCGGGTGCGCTCAAGCCCGACGCCGGCCGCATCGAATTTGCCGGACGCGAGATCGCCGGACTGCGCCCGGACCAGGTCTGCGCCGCCGGTATCGGCCGCACGTTCCAGATCGTCAAGCCTTTCGCGGGACTCTCGGTGGAAGACAACGTCGTCGTTGGCGCGCTCGAGCGCGCGCCGGACGTCAGGCAGGCACGTGCCCATGCGCGCGGCATCCTCGAAAAGCTGGGGATGGCGCACAAGGGCGCGATGCCGGCGGCGAGCCTGACCCTGCCGGATCGCAAGCGCCTCGAGGTCGCGCGCGCCCTGGCGACCCGTCCGCGGCTGCTGCTGCTCGATGAGGTCATGGCGGGCCTGCGCCCGACCGAATGCGACCAGATGGTTGCGGTGTTCCGCGAACTCAACCGCGCCGAGGGTCTCACCATCCTGCTGATCGAGCATGTCATGCGCGCGGTCATGGCGCTGGCCGGCCGCGTGGTGGTGCTGCACCACGGCGAGATCATCGCCCGCGGCACCCCGGCCGAAGTGGTGCGCAATCCTGCCGTCCTGGAATGCTACCTGGGCGAGGAGATCGAGATCTGATGCTGTCTCTCTCGGGAGTCGATCTTTTTTACGGCGACGCCCAGGCGCTCGCCGGTGTATCGCTGGAGGTGGGCGAGGGCCAGGTGGTGGCCATCGTCGGCGCCAACGGGGCCGGCAAGACGTCGCTGATACGCACCGTCGCCGGCATTCACAAGCCGCGCGCCGGCAAAATCTCATTTCGCGGTAACGACATCACGGGTCAGGAGCCGCACCGCATCGTCGACATGGGCGTCGGTCAGGTTGCCGAAGGTCGCCAGGTATTTCCTACCTTGAGCGTGCTCGAGAACCTCGAAATGGGTGCCATGGTGCCGCGCGCGCGGGGCCGCGAGGGAGCGACCCTCGCCCGCGTATTCGCGATGTTTCCGCGCCTGGCCGAACGCCGGGAACAACTGGCCGGCACGCTTTCCGGCGGGGAGCAGCAGATGCTGGCGATCGGCCGCTGCCTCATGGGCCAGCCGGAGCTCATCATGTTCGACGAGCCCTCGCTGGGCCTGGCGCCAGCCATCGTGCAGGAGGTCCTGCAGGTGATCCGCGAGCTCAATCGCTCGGGCATCACCGTCCTGTTGGTCGAGCAGAATGTCGCGGTGTCGCTGAAGATCAGCCAACGCGCCTACGTGCTGGAGAACGGCAGCGTGGTCATGAGCGGCAGCGGCGCCGAGTTGCTCGTCGACGACCGCGTGCGACAGGCCTATTTGGGTCTTTAGACGCACAAGGCCGCCCGAGCGGCGCGGGGCGCGTGGGATAATTCGGCTCATGCTGAAACTGACCATGGCGCTGCGCATGCTTGCGCGAGACGCGCGCGCCGGCGAGCTGCGAGTCCTGGGGGCCGCCATTCTCATCGCCGTGGCCAGCGTGACCTCGGTCGGATTTTTTGCCGATCGCATCGGCCGCGCCCTGACGCAGGAATCCCATCAACTGATCGGTGCGGATTTCGTGCTTTCCTCCGACCGTCCGATTGAGCCGGTTTTTGCCGCCGAGGCAGTGCGGCGCGGCCTGACCACGGCGCAGGTCACCAATTTTCCCAGCATGGCAAGCTTGGGCGAACGCGCGCAACTGGCCGGTTTCAAGGCAGTGACTTCCGGCTACCCCTTGCGGGGCACCCTCCGGGTTGCGCCCGACCGCAACCAGAAAGACGAGCGCACGCGCGAAATTCCGGCCCCCGGCACGGTGTGGCTGGACGAGCAGCTGGTCACGAGCCTGTCGGCCAAGCCTGGCGAGATGATCGGCGTGGGTGACCTGAAGCTGCGCTTTGCGCGCGTGCTCACGCTCGAACCCGACCGGGGCGCGAGCTTTTTCTCGATGGCACCGCGCCTGATGCTCAATCAGGCGGACCTCGCCGGAACGCGCCTGGTCCAGGCCGGCAGTCGCGTGACCTATCGACTGCTGGTCGCCGGGGACGAGCAAGCGGTTGCCGGCTACACCTCCTGGGTGCGGGCCAACATGAGCCGCGGGCAGTGGGCAGAGGAAGTCAGCAACGCCCGCCCCGAGGTGCGCGCCACGATCGAGCGCGCACATCAGTTCCTGGGCCTGGTGGCGCTGCTGGCCGTGATCCTGGCCGCGGTGTCGATCGCGCTGGCCAGCCGGCGCTTCATGCAGCGGCACCTGGACGGCTGTGCCGCCTTGCGGGCCATGGGCGCTTCCCAGGCGACGCTCTTCTGGATGTTCGCCATCGAATTCCTGCTGCTGGGCCTCATCGCCTCCGCGCTGGGCACGGCGCTCGGGTTTGGCGTGCATGCCCTGCTTGTCAATCTGCTGGGCTATCTGGTCGCGGCCAGCCTGCCGGCCGCTACCTGGTTGCCCGCATTGCAGGGCTTTGCGACAGGCACCCTGATACTGCTGGGCTTCGCCTTGCCGCCCTTGATCCACCTTTCCGGGGTGCCGGCCATGCGCGTGATTCGCCGCGAGGTCGGCGAGCCGGGGGCCGGGACGCTGACAGCCTACGCGCTGGGCGGCGCCGCACTGCTCGTGCTGGTCATGTGGCAGGCGCGCGACTTGAAACTGGGCGCCGTCGCCGCGGCCGGTTTCGCACTGGCCCTGGGTGCGAGCGCGCTCCTGACCTACGGCGTTCTGAAGCTGCTGGCGCGAGCGCGCGGCGAGGGCGCGTTTTCGTGGCGTTACGGGCTGGCGGCCATGCGCCGCCGCAGCTTTGCCACCGTGGTCCAGGTGGTGGCGTTGTCGCTGGGCCTGGCGGCCTTGCTGATGCTCACCATCACGCGCGGCGACCTGGTCGGGCAGTGGCAGAAAAGCGTCCCGCCGGAAGCGCCCAACCGCTTCGTCATCAACGTGCAGCCCGAGCAGCGCGCCGGATTCAATGCGCTTTTCCGCGAGGCGGGCCTGCCTGCGCCGGAGAGCTACCCGATGATCCGCGGCCGGCTGCTGGAGGTCAACGGTCGCGCCATCGGTCCGCAGGCATTTTCGGATGACCGCGCCAAGCGACTGGTGGACCGCGAGTTCAACCTGTCCTACATGAGCGACTTGCCCTCGCACAACGAGGTCAGCGCGGGTCGCTGGTTCAGCGAAGAAGACCTGCGGCGCGGCGCCCTGTCGGTCGAGGCGGGCATCATGAAGACCCTGGGGCTGCGCATGGGCGACGTGTTGACCTACGAAGTGGCAGGACAGCGCTTCAGCGCGCCGATCACCAATGTGCGCACGCTTGACTGGGACTCGATGAAGGCCAATTTTTTCGTCATCGCCACCCCCGGCCTGCTGGCGTCGTTTCCGCAGACCTACATGAGCGCATTTCACCTGCCGTCCGACCGTGCCGATTTCCCCGACCGGCTGGTCGGACAGATGCCCAACCTGACCATCGTCGACGTCAGTGCTCTCATTCGTCAGGTGCGCCGGGTCATCGACCAGGTCGTGGGGGCGGTGCAGTTCATCTTCCTCTTTACCCTCGCGGCCGGGCTGACGGTGCTCTACGCGGCGCTCACGGCCAGTCAGGACGAGCGGGTGCGCGAGACCGGCATCCTGCGCGCGCTGGGGGCGTCGGCGGCACAATTGCGCGGCGCGCAATGGGCCGAGTTCCTGCTGACCGGGGGCCTTGCCGGACTCTTTGCCTCCGGCATCGCCTGGGGAGTCGGAGCTGCGGTGAGCGAGTTTGTCCTCAAGCTGCCGATCGGGTTCAACCCATGGTTGTTCCTGGCCGGCATCGCCAGTGGTGCCGTGTGCGCCTTCGCGGGCGGCGCCTGGGCCCTCGCGGGCGTGCTCCGACGTCCGCCGGTTGCGACCCTGCGCGAGGCCGCGTAGCCGCCGACCATGAGCACGGCGACGGTAACGCTGGTCGCGGCGGCCCTGGGTGCCGTGCTGGGTGCGTTCATCGCGGCCCTGATCGTGCGTGCCTTCTGGCGCGCGGAATCTGCCTCGGCAGCACTGGCGCCCCGCTTTGACGCGCTCGCAGCTGCCGGCGAGCGCCTGGAGCGGGAATTGCGTGCCGAGGTGCGCGAGTCCGGCCAGGCCAATCGCAGCGAACTGGCACAAGGCATAGGCGAGGCGCAGCGCACGCTGGTGACGCAGATGGCCGAGGTGGCACGCCTGCAAAACACCCAGATCGATGCCTTCGCCAAGCAACTCGAGGGGCTGACGGTCGCCAACGAGGCACGCCTGGTGGCGTTGCAAAAGGCGGTCGATGAGCGACTTGCACTGTTCTCGCAGGACACTCGCGCCAATCGCGAGGAGGGCGCCAATGCGCTGAAACGCTTTGGCGATGGAATCAACGTGCAGTTGGGCGAGGTGCGCACCACGCTCGAGGCGCGCCTGAAGGACATCGAAACGCAGAACGCGGCCAAGCTCGACGCGATGCGCCAGACCGTTGATGAACGCCTGCACGCGACGCTGGAACAGCGCCTCGGCGAATCGTTCAAGCAGGTCTCCTCGCAACTGGAGGCGGTGCACAAGGGCCTGGGCGAGATGCAGACCCTCGCCACCGGCGTCGGGGACTTGAAACGTGTGCTGTCGAACGTGAAGGCGCGCGGTACCTGGGGCGAGGTGCAGCTGGCCGCGCTTCTGGAGCAGATCCTGACCCTCGATCAGTACGGCGCCAATGTGGCGACCGTGCCGGGCAGCCGCGAGCGGGTTGAATTTGCCGTGCGCATGCCGGGGGGTGACGCGGCGGCCGAAGGCGGCGGAATGACCTGGCTGCCGATCGACTCCAAGTTCCCGGTCGAGGACTACGAGCGCATCCTGGCGGCCCAGGAAGCGGCCGATGCGGCCGGCCTGGAGGCCGCCGGCAAGGCGCTCGAGGCGCGCATCAAGCTGGAGGCACGCAGCATTCGCGACAAGTACATTGCGCCACCGCACACGGTCGACTTCGGCATCCTGTTCGTGCCCACCGAGGGCTTGTATGCCGAGATCCTGCGCCGCCCGGGGCTATTCGACTGGGTGCAGCGCGAATGCCGGGTCACGGTCGCGGGACCGACCACGCTGGCCGCAATGCTGACGGCGTTCCAGCAGGGATTTCGCACCCTCGCGATCCAGAAGCGCTCGTCCGAGGCGTGGCGCGTGCTGGGCGCGGTCAAGACCGAGTTCGGCAAATTCGGCGAGGTGCTCGAGCGCACCCACAAACAGCTCGAAGCGGCAGCCAATTCGATCGCCGCCGCCCAGACGCGTTCGCGGGTCATGACACGCGAACTGACCAAGGTCGAGGCACTTCCTGACGACGAGGCCCGGCGCATGCTCGCCGCCGATGAGTGAATCCAAGAAAACCGCGAGGAACCCGCAATGGCCGCCCAGCCCGAAATCAACAACATGGCGCTGTTCTGCGATTTCGAGAACGTCGCCCTCGGCGTGCGCGACGCCAAGTACGCCAAATTCGACATCGCCCGCGTCCTGGAGCGCCTGCTGCTCAAGGGCAGCATCGTGGTCAAGAAGGCCTATTGCGACTGGGAGCGTTACAAGGAGTTCAAGGGCGCCATGCACGAGGCGTCCTTCGAGCTGATCGAGATTCCGCATGTGCGCATGTCGGGCAAGAACTCCGCCGACATCCGCATGGTGGTCGACGCGCTGGACCTCTGTTACACCAAGGCGCACGTCGACACCTTCGTCATCATCTCCGGCGATTCCGACTTCTCGCCCTTGGTCTCCAAGCTGCGCGAGAACAACAAGACCGTGATCGGCGTCGGGGTCAAGAACTCCTCTTCCGATCTGCTCATCGCCAATTGCGATGAATTCATCTTCTACGACGACCTCGTGCGCGAGGACGAGGCTAAACGCAGCCGCGCCGCGCGCAAGCGTCCGGTAAGGACACCCGATGGCGCGTCGCGCAAGGGCGCGCCGGCAATGAAGGAGGGCAAGGGCGGGGTTGAAGACCGCACCCAGGAGGCGCTTGACCTCGTCGTCGAAACGGTGGAAGCCCTGGTTGCCGAGCGCGGCGCCGGCGAAAAGATCTGGGGTTCCATGGTCAAGCAGACGCTCAAGCGGCGCAAGCCCGGATTCAACGAGTCCTACTACGGCTACCGCGCCTTCGGTGACCTGCTCGAGGACGCGCAGTCACATCACCTGATCGCGCTCGCGCTGGACGAAAAGTCCGGCGGCTATATCGTCAGCCTTGCGCCCGGTTGAAATATACGTGCGCGGGCGGCGTGCCCCCGGTGGCTCACGCAAGACCGTCGAACAGCATGACCTTGACCAGGTCGCCCGCCTTGATATTGCCCTGGTCATGCTCGAGTACGATGAAGCAATTCGCTTCGCTCATCGAGCGCAGCACTCCTGACCCCTGCTGGCCGGTCGTGCGAACCGTTGCGCTGCCGCCGCGAAGTTCCAGGATGCCGCGCTGGTACTCCGTGCGACCGGGCTTCTTGCGCATGGGCTCTGTGGAAATGGCCGACAAGAGCGGCAAGTCGAGGTCATCGCGGCCCATCATGTGCAGCAAGGCGCCGCGCACGAAGTGATAAAAGGTCACCATGACGGCGACCGGATTGCCGGGAAGACCGAACAGGATCGCACTTCGATCGCCGGCGGCGATGCGGCCGAAGGCCATCGGACGTCCGGGGCGCATGGCGATGCGCCAGAACACGACTTCGCCAAGCCGCGCCATGATGTGGCGCGTGTGGTCGGCCTCGCCGACCGATACGCCGCCCGAGGTGATGACGGCGTCCGCGTCGCGCGCGGCGGTCCGAAACGCGGCTTCGAGCAGGGCCGGGTCGTCGCGCACCACGCCCATGTCGACGAAGTCCACACCCAGGCGCGCCAGCATGCCGTACAGCGTGTAGCGATTGCTGTCGTACACCTCGCCCTCGGCGAGTGACTCGCCGACCGACTTCAACTCGTCGCCGGTGGAGAAGAACGCGACGCGCAGACGACGCCGCACGCGCACTTCGGGAATGCCGAGCGAGGCGATCAGGCCCAGTTCGGCCGGGCCCAGCCGTTTCCCGGCTTTGAGCGCAGCGCTGCCGCGCGCCAGATCCTCGCCTGCAAAGCGCCGATTCGTGCCTGCTTCCAGCCCCGGTGGAATGTGGATGGCCTTGCCTTCGACCTTGACGATCTCCAGCGGGACGACCGTGTCGCAGCCGTGCGGCATCACGGCGCCCGTCGTGATGCGCACGCACTCGCCGCGGCTCACCTTGCCGACGAACTCGCGGCCGGCCAGTGCCGCGCCGATCTCGCTCAAGGCAACGCTCTGGCTCGCGCTCAAATCGCTGGCGCGCACTGCCCAGCCGTCCATGGCCGAGTTGTCGTGGGCGGGGACATTGATCGGCGAGATGATGTCGTGAGCCAGGACGCGATCAAGGCCTGCGCGCACGGCGACCTGCTCGACGCCATCGACGCGCCTGACGAAGCGGCGGATGACTTCGTTGACTTTGGAGACCGGCAGGGCATTGGGATCGTAAGCGTCCAGGCAACTTACGAGCGCCGCGAGGGAGTCGGGCGCGGACGCGCCGCCTGCGGCGGCGGGCGTGTCGGGAATGATGTCCGTGACGTCGATCGCCGCGGCCGCCGGCGCGTCCGGTTGGTCAGTTGTCGCGTCGCGCCGAAAGCGCGGCTTGGCCTTGCGCGGCGGCGGCGGGAGGCCCTTGTCGAAGGCTTCGAGTTCCTCGGGCGTGTTGATGTTGCCGAACAGCGCGTCGTCGTTGAAGTCGACCTGAACCGTCTTGAGGGTGTCGTACCAGGCGTCGATCTTGCGGCCGCCACCCTTGAGGAATTCCGACAGGTGATCCAGCACGCTGCGCCTGACGAGTGCGAACACCGGGTGCGGCTGTTCGCCACTCATCGCGACCGCGAGTTGGGTCCCGGTCGAGTTGAGCGCGTCGAACATGCGTTCGACCAGGTCTTCAGGGAAGAAGGGCGAGTCGCACGGCACCGTCACCAGGTAGGGGCGGCGCGATGCGGACAGTCCGGCATGCAGTCCGGCCAGCGGGCCGGCGAAGTCGCCGATGGCGTCCGACACCACGCGCACGCCGAAGCCCTTGTACTTGTCATGATTGCGGTTGGCATTGATCATGACTCCACCGACCTGCGGCGCGAAGCGCTCGAAGACATGGTCGATCAGGCGCTTGCCGCGGAATTCGGCCAGGGCCTTGTCCTTGGCCCCGTCGGCGGACATGCGCGAACTGCGTCCGCCGGCCAGGATGAGGCCGGTGATCGAGGTTCGTTCGGCGGGCGTCATGCGAGAAGCGTGGTCGGCCCGGCGACGAAGCGCTCCGCACCGGTGAAGAGCAGGTAGTGGCGACCCTGGCAGCGTCCGATCATCGTGATCCCGGTGCGACGCGCGATCGCGTGACCCATCTGCGTGAGCCCGGAGCGCGACAACAGGATGGGGATGCCCATCTGCGCGCACTTGATGACCATTTCCGAGGTGAGCCGGCCGGTGGTGTAGAAGATCTTGTCGCCACCGGTGACGCCATCCAGCCACATGCGTCCGGCGATGGCGTCGACCGCGTTGTGCCGGCCGACATCTTCGACGAAGTAGAGGATTTCGCCTCTGTCTTCCCCGGCGTTCGAGCACAGGGCACAGCCATGTACCGCGCCGGCCTGCTTGTAGATCGACTCGTGCTTGCGCACGCGCTCCATCACCGTGTAGAGGACTTCCACGGTCAGGCGTGCGTCCTCGGGCAGGCGTATGGAATCGATCTCGTCCATGAGGTCGCCGAACACGGTCCCCTGGCCGCAGCCGGTGGTGACGGTGCGCTTGTTGAGGCGTTCCTCGATGCCATCGCGTTCCCAGAAATCGCGGCCGCGGGTGGTGACCACGACACAGTCGGTCTCCCAGTCGACCTGGACCGATTCGATGTGGTCAATGGAACCCACGATGCGCTGGTTGCGCAGATATCCGAGCGCCAGCGCCTCGGGCGCCCCGCCCAGGGTCATGAGGGTCACCAGTTCGCGCTTGTCGAGGTAGAGGGTCAGCGGATGTTCGCCCGCGATCGGGGTCGCGACGAGTTCACCCTTTTCGTTGACGGCATCGACCTCGGTGGTGGCCGGTCGGGCGGCGCTGGTCAGCTGTATGGATGGCAGGGTCAAAGGCGCAGGTGGCGATCAGCCGCCGATATAGGACATCTCGATCTTGCGCAGGCGCGCGGTCTCGGCGGTGCGAATCTCCGAATAGTTGTCGTCGCGCGCCTCCCAGATGAGGCCGATGGCGGCGGCGATCTCGGCGTCGCTGCGCCCGCCGCGCAAAAGCGCGCGCAGATCGTGCCCCGACTGCGCGAAGAGGCAGGTGAAAAGCCGCCCCTCGGTGGACAAGCGGGCGCGCGTGCAGGTGCCGCAGAAGGCCTGCGTGACGCTGGAGATCACGCCGATCTCGCCGGTGCCATCGCGATACTGCCAGCGTTCGGCGACCTCGCCGGTGTAGTTGGGCGCGGCTTCGACCAGCGGCAGGTGTGCGTCGATGCGCGCGACGACCTCCGCCGAAGGGACCACGTCGTCCATGCGCCAGCCGTTGGAGGAACCCACGTCCATGAACTCGATGAAGCGCACGATGCGCCCGCTGCCCTTGAAGCGGCGCGCCATGGGCACGATGTCGGCATCGTTGACACCGCGCTTGACGACCATGTTGACCTTGATGTCGCGAAAGCCGGCCTCCTCGGCTGCATCGATTCCCGCCAGCACGTCGGCGACCGGGAAATCGACGTCGTTCATGGCGCGAAACACGGCGTCGTCGAGCGAATCGAGCGAAACGGTCAGGCGCTTCAAGCCGGCCGCCTTCAGGGCGCGCGCCTTGCGCGGCAGGAGGGCGCCGTTGGTCGTCAGCGTCAGGTCCAGCGGTTCGCCGTTGGCGTCGCGCAGCGCCGCGAGCATCGCGACCAAGTCCTCGACGTTCTTGCGCAGCAGCGGCTCGCCGCCGGTCAGGCGCACCTTGGACACGCCGTGCGCGGCGAACAGCGCGGCGACGCGGACGATCTCCTCGAAGCTGAGCAATTCGTCGTGCGCGAGATAGCGGTAGTCCTTGTCAAACACCGACTTGGGCATGCAATACGTGCAGCGAAAATTGCAGCGGTCGGTGACCGAGATGCGCAGGTCGTGCAGCGCCCGCCCGCGCGTGTCGGCGAGGCGCCCATTCGGCGCGCGCAGCGCCGCAGGCACCGCCGGCAGGCGGGTGCTGCCGCGATGATCGGCAATCGGAATGACCCTTGCAGGCACGTGGAGATGTCGGTTGTGTGGTTGCGCAAGCGGGCTGCGATAATAACAAAGCACTCCTGCCAGCCCACCCGTTCCAGCGCTTGTCAACTGCTCCGGTCTTGCAACTTTCGGTGCTCATGCAGCGCCGGCCCGTGGCCAGCCGCTGGGTGACGCACGAATGGGAAGTGGCCGCGGTCGTGCCGCCCGACGCCGCCTCCGACCCTGCGCAGGCGCGCTTTGATGGTTTCGAGGTGCGTCTGTACCGCGACGAGGCCGAAGGATATTTCCTCAATACTTCCACCGGCGAGCCGTGCGCATTCGTCATGTGCCGGGTCGACGAGGTCGACGCCGAGGCGCCGCCCGTCCCGCATTCGCTGACCTTGAGCTACAACGAGGCGGCGCGCTGGATGGACGCGCAGGAGCGGGTCGACGCCGTACCGCTGCCGCAGGCTGTGCGCACGCATCTGGAGGCGTGGGTCGCGGCCAACTACCGGCCGGAGCCCAAGAAAAAGCGCGTCAAGGCCTCGTTCCTGGCGCCGCGCGACAAGGAGCGCCTGTGAGCGATTCCCGCCGCGACGAAGGTTTCCTGTCGCGCTGGTCGCGCCGCAAGCGGAGCGAGCCGGACAGTCGGGAGCGCGAAGACCGGCGGGTGCAGGAAGAGTCCGCTGTGGCGGGCGGCACAGCCCTGCCGGCCGCGGTCGTACCGGAGGCCGCGCCGCCGCAGGCGGTGCCGGGCGACCTGCCGAGCATCGATTCCCTGACACCGGATTCGGACTTCAGCCGCTTCATGCGCCCCGATGTCCCGCTGGCCTCGCGCAACGCGGCCATGAAAAAGCTGTTCGCCGACCCGCATTTCAACGTGATGGACGGTCTCGACACCTACATCGACGACTACACGGTGGCGGACCCGATCCCGACCGCGATGCTGCGCGAACTGGCGCAATCGCAGATGCTCAAGTTGTTCGACAGCGAAGAAGAGGCGCGGGCGGACGGCGCGCAGGTCGAGTCGGCGCAGACGCGGCCAGCGCCGGCGGAAGACGCGATCCGGTCGACCGCAGCAATCGGTGCGAACTCGGGGCCTGCCGGCGTCGAAACAGACGCTGCATCCGGGCCGGCTGCATTCGCCGGCCCTCCCTCCACATCGTAAGAGAGCTGCCTTGTCGAACTGCCTGATCTGCGATTGCAACGCGACCATGACCCTGGATGGTGCAGCGCTGGCTGCTGCGCTGGGCCAGACCGCGCCGCTGACGGTACATCGCGAACTGTGCCGGTCCGGGATCGACGCTTTCGAGGGAGCGCTGCAGCGCGCCGCCGCCGACGGCGAACGCCTGACCGTGGCCTGCACACAGGAAGCGCCGCTTTTTGCTGAAATCGCCTCCGCCGGCGAAGCGCGCGCGGTGCCGCTGCGCTTTGTCAATATTCGCGAGACCGGCGGCTGGTCGGCCGAACGTTCCGCGGCCGGCGCCAAGATCGGCGCGCTTCTCGCGCATGCCCAGGCCGCGGCGGCGCAGGCAACGCCCGCCGCACCGTCTGCGATCTCCTACCGCTCCGGGGGCACGCTCTTGATCATCGGCGATGGTCCGGCCGCGCTCGCCTGGGCCGAACGACTCGCCGAGCGCCTGTCCGTATGCGTGCTCATGAGCGCGAACGCACAGGCTGCAGAACTGCCGGCGACCCGCAGGTTCCCGGTGGTGTCGGGCACGCCCACCAGTCTCACTGGCTGGCTGGGAGCGTTCAAGGCCTCCTGGACGCAGGACAATCCGATCGATCTCGAGGCCTGCGTCCGCTGCAATGCCTGCATCGACGCCTGCCCGGAAAGCGCGATCGATTTCTCGTATCAGGTCGACCTTGCGCGCTGTCGCTCGCATCGTGCCTGCGTCGCGGCCTGCGGTTCGATCGGCGCGATCGACTTTGCACGCAGCGAACGTACAAGGGAGGAGACCTACGACCTGGTGCTGGACTTGTCACGCAAGCCCATGATCCGCCTGCACCAGCTGCCGCAGGGCTATTTTTCTCCTGGCGATGATCCCCTGCAGCAGGCGCTGGCGGCAGCCGAACTCGCGGGCCTCATCGGCGAATTCGAAAAGCCGCGCTATTTTTCCTACAACGCCAAGACCTGCGCGCACGGCCGCTCCGGCAAGGAAGGCTGCAGCCGTTGCATCGAGGTCTGCTCGACCGGCGCGATCAGCGCTGATGGCGATCACGTGCGCGTAGAACCGCATCTGTGCATGGGCTGCGGCGCCTGCGCGACCGTGTGCCCCTCCGGCGCCATGACCTATGCGCATCCCGCGCCGGTCACGGCGGGACCGCCGCTCAAGACCATGATGCGCGCCTACGCAGCCGGTGGCGGTTCCGGCGCGTGCCTGCTGATCCACGACGAAGCAGGGGGCCGCCTGATCGAGGCCGCCGGGCGCGCCGCCCGGGCCGGGCGCGGCCCCGGCCTGCCGGCGCGCGTCGTGCCGTATCCGGTACATCATTGTGCCTCCACCGGACTCGATCTCTGGCTTGGCGCGCTGGCCTATGGCGCTGCCGAGGTGCGGGTCCTCCTGACAGGGTCGGAAGCGCCGGAGTACGCGCAGGCCATCGACCTGCAGACCACCTTCGGCGCCGCGATCCTGTCGGGCCTGGGCATCACCGGCGAACGCCTGCGGCCCGTTCGGGCCGAGACCGGCGCTGCGCTTGCCGCCGCCCTGGGCGGGCTCGCCCCCAGCCCGTCGATCGGCCAGGCTGCCACCTTTAATTTCGCAGCCGACAAGCGCACGACACTGGAATTCGCCATCGAGCACCTCGCGCGCCAGTCCAGGTCGTCCACGCAGGTCATCGACCTGCCCTCAGGCGCGCCCTTTGGCACGCTGAACATCGATCGTGCCAAATGCACCTTGTGCCTGTCCTGTGTCGGCGCCTGTCCCGCCTCGGCACTGGCCGACAACCCCGAGGCGCCGGAGTTGCGCTTCATCGAGCGCAATTGCGTGCAGTGCGGGCTGTGCGTGGCCACCTGCCCGGAGGACGCCATTTCACTGGTTCCGCGCCTTAACCTGGCGGCTGCCGCGCGCACCCCTCAGGTCCTGAACCACACCAGTCCCTTCCATTGCACGCGCTGCGCCAAGGTTTTCGGCACCACGCTCATGATCGAGCGCATGACGGCGCGCCTCGCAGGGCATTCGATGTTCGCGGGCGAGGCGGCGAAAAGGCGCCTCTCCATGTGCGCCGACTGTCGTGTCATCGACATGATGGCCTCCGGCGATGAAGCGATCGTCCCGGGGCGGCCCGCATGAGTTCGACCGCGCCGCTGGTTTTCCACGCCAGCCTGCCGCCTGAGGAAGCGGCCCGAGCCGACCTGTACGCGCTTCTGGCGCGGCTGTTCTACTCTGCGCCGGATGCCGCCTTGCTCTCCGCGCTGGCCGCCTCGGCGCCGCCCGACGAAACCACCGCGCTCGGGCAGGCGTGGCAGGGGCTCAAGCGCGCTGCTGCGCTGGCCACACCCGAGGGGGTGCGCGCGGAATACGAAGATACGTTCATCGGTACCGGGCGTGCGCGCATCTCGCTGTATGGCACGCACTATCTGAGTGAAACCTGGCGCGAACTGACCTTGGCCGACCTGCGGGCGCGACTTGCCGGCCTGGGGCTCGCACGCAACCCGGAGGCCGCCGAGCCCGAGGATCATCTGGCGGGGCTTTGCGACGTGATGCAGATGCTGGTGCGCCGCGGCGGCAGCGACCGGGAAATCGCCGTCCAGAAGGAGTTCTTCACGACTTACCTGGCACCCTGGTATGCACGCTTGGTACTGGACATCGAGGCCTGTGACCTGGCCTTCTACCGCAGTGCAGCACAGTTTCTACGTGCCTATCTCGACCTCGAACAGCAGGGATTTTGCATCGAGGACTAGCTATCGATTGCGCGATGTACATATAATGGATTGCAGTAAGGTCAGAATCCGGGTGCCCACGTCGGGCGCAATACCGGACGGTCGGAAAAACAGCGATCTCAGAGGAGGCAAGCCATGAACGTCAAGCCAGCCGGTTCACGCCGGCGTTTCCTGTTGGGTGCCGGAACAGCCTCGGTCGGCGCGGTTGCGACCATCGCCGTGGCGACCAAGGGGGGCGTGTCTGAACCCAAGCCTGCCGTCGCGAAGGACGGACGCGGTTACCAGTTGACCGAGCACGTCCGCAACTACTATCGCACCACTGCGATCTGAAGAGGGGAGCACCATGCTGCTGACTCGCAAATCGGCCGGCGAGACGACCTCGCGCGGCCTTCTGACACGCTCCCGCGCGCACGCCGCCCCCAAGGGCGCGTCCACGCTCTCGCGGCGCGCGTTCCTCAAGCGCTCCGGCCTGGGTGTGGGCGCAGGCGCCTTCGCCTCCACGCTTGGCACCAGCATGATCGGCACAGCCGACGCGCAGGATGCCAAGAGCGCCGACAAGATCGAGGTCAAGCGCACCGTCTGCACGCATTGCTCGGTCGGCTGCGCGATCGACGCGGTGGTCAAGAACGGCGTTTGGATCCGTCATGAGCCGGTGTTCGACTCGCCGATCAACCTGGGCGCGCACTGTGCCAAGGGTGCGTCGATTCGCGAGCACGGCATGACCGACCACTCGCACCGCCTCAAGTACCCGATGAAGCTCAACACCAAGAGCGGGCGCTACGAGCGGATAAGCTGGGACACCGCGTTCTCCGAGGTGGCCGCCAAGCTGGAACAGGTACGCAAGGATCACACCCCCGATTCCATCTTCGTTGTCGGCTCGAGCAAGCACAACAACGAGCAGGCCTACCTGCTGCGCAAGTGGGTGTCCTTCCTGGGCACCAACAATACCGACCACCAGGCACGCATCTGCCACTCGACCACGGTCGCCGGCGTCGCCAATACCTGGGGCTACGGGGCGATGACCAATTCGTACAACGACATGCAGAACACCAAGTGCATGATGTACATCGGGTCGAACGCCGCCGAGGCGCACCCGGTGTCCATGCTGCACTCGCTGCATGCCAAGGAGCAGGGCGCGAAGATGATCGTGGTCGACCCGCGCTTCACGCGTACCGCGGCCAAGGCCGACGAGTATGTGCGCATCCGCTCGGGGACCGACATTCCTTTCCTGTTCGGCCTGCTGCACGTGATCTTCAAGAACGGCTGGGAGGACAAGAAGTACATCAATGACCGCGTCCACGGCATGGAGGCCATCCGCAAAGAGGTGATGGAGAAGTGGACTCCGGACAAGGTCCAGGAGGCCTGCGGCGTCGCCCCGGAGCAGCTTGCCAAGGTGGCCGAGATGTTCGCGAAGTCCAAGCCTTCGACCATCGTCTGGTGCATGGGCCAGACCCAGCACACCATCGGCAACGCGATGGTGCGCGCCTCGTGCATCCTGCAGCTCGCGCTGGGCAACATCGGTGTCTCCGGCGGCGGTGCCAACATCTTCCGCGGCCACGACAATGTGCAGGGCGCGACCGATGTCGGCCCCAACCCGGACTCGCTGCCCGGCTACTACGGACTGGCGACGGGATCCTGGCGCCACTTCGCCAAGGTCTGGAACGTCGACTACGACTGGATCAAGGGTCGCTACGCCTCGCAGGGCATGATGGAGAAGTCGGGCACGACCGTCTCGCGCTGGATCGATGCCGTCATGGAGGCCGACGACAAGCTCGACCAGGAAAAGGCGCTCAAGGCCATGATCTACTGGGGGCACGCGCCGAATTCGCAGACGCGCGGCCTCGACATGAAGCGCGCGATGGACAAGTTGGAGCTCATGGTCGTCATCGACCCGTACCCGAGCGCGACTGCCGCCATGATCGCAATGACGTCTGCCGAGCGTAACCCCGCACAGGCGGTTTATCTGCTGCCGGCAGCGACACAGCTCGAATGTGCGGGCTCGGCGACAGCGTCGAACCGTTCCATCCAGTGGCGTGAAAAGGTCGTCGATCCGCTGTTCGAGTCCTTGACCGATCACGCGATCATGTACGAACTGGCCAAGCGCATGGGCTTTGCCGACCAACTGGTCGGCAAAGCCGGCGACAAGCAGAACATCGCGGTGGTCAAGGCGTCGAACCCGAAGTACGAGGAACCGGTGGTCGAGGACATCCTGCGCGAGATCAACCGCGGCGTATGGACCATCGGCTACACGGGTCAATCGCCGGAGCGCCTCAAGCTGCACATGAAGCACATGCACACCTTCGATGTGCGCACTCTGCGCGCCAAGGGTGGCCCGTGCGACGGCGAGTACTTTGGTCTGCCGTGGCCCTGCTACGGCACGCCCGAGATGAAGCATCCCGGGTCCCCCAATCTGTATGACACGTCCAAGCATGTCATGGACGGGGGCGGCAATTTCCGCGCCAATTTCGGTGTCGAGCGTGATGGTGTCTCGCTCCTGGCCGAGGACGGCTCGCACTCCAAGGGGGCCGACATCACCACCGGCTACCCGGAACTTGACCACGTGCTGCTCAAGAAGCTCGGCTGGTGGAATGAACTGACCGATGCCGAGAAGACTGCGGCCGAAGGCAAGAACTGGAAGACCGACCTGTCCGGCGGCATGATCCGCGTGTTCATGAAGAACCATGGCTGCCACCCCTTCGGCAATGCCAAGGCACGTGCGGTCGTGTGGAACTTCCCGGACGGCGTGCCGCAGCATCGCGAGCCGCTGTACTCGACCCGCGCGGACATGGTTGCCAAGTACCCGACCCACGATGACGTCAAGACTTTCTGGCGGGTGCCGACGCTCTTCAAGACCGTGCAGGAAAAAGCCGTCGCCGACAAGGTGCACGAGAAGTTCCCGCTGGTGCTGACCTCGGGACGCCTGGTCGAATACGAAGGGGGCGGGGAGGAGACGCGTTCCAATCCATGGCTGGCCGAGCTGCAGCAGGACAACTTCATCGAGATAAACCCCAAGGCCGCCAACGACCGCAGCATCCGCAACGGCGACATGGTGTGGGTCAAGACGCCGACCGGAGCGCGCATCAAGGTCAAGGCCATGATCACCGAGCGGGTCGATGCCGGGACCTGCTTCATCCCGTTCCATTTCTCGGGCTGGTGGCAGGGGCGCGACATGAAGGAGTTCTATCCTGCCGGCGCTGAGCCCATCGTTCGCGGCGAGGCGGTCAATACCGCGACCACCTACGGCTACGACCGCGTCACGAACATGCAGGAAACCAAGACGACGGTGTGCAACGTCGAAAAAGTGGCTTAAGGAGACATCGCCATGGCAAGAATGAAGTTTCTCTGCGACGCCGAGCGCTGCATCGAGTGCAACGGCTGTGTCACCGCGTGCAAGCAGGAACATGAGGTGCCCTGGGGCGTGAACCGTCGCCGCGTGGTCACGATCAACGATGGGGTGCCCGGCGAGAAGTCGATCTCGGTCGCCTGCATGCACTGCTCGGACGCGCCCTGCATGGCGGTGTGCCCCGTCGACTGCTTCTACAAGACCGACGAGGGCGTCGTGCTGCACGACAAGGACCTTTGCATCGGTTGCGGATACTGCTTCTACGCCTGCCCGTTCGGCGCGCCGCAGTTCCCGCAGGCAGGCGCCTTCGGACTGCGCGGAAAGATGGACAAGTGCACGTTCTGCGCCGGTGGCCCGGAAAAGGACCATTCTGCCGACGAGTGGAAAAAGTACGGCCGCAATCGTCTGGCCGAAGGCAAGTTGCCCGCCTGTGCCGAGATGTGCTCGACCAAGGCACTCCTGGGCGGCGACGGTGACGTGATCGCCGACATCTACCGCACCCGTGTTCTCAAGCGGGGCAGCAAAGGCGACGTTTTCGGCTGGGCAGCCGCTTACGGCGCTCCCAAGGGTGGTGCCGCCCCGGCGGCGGCCGCGGCTCCGAAGTCCTGAGCGCACAGGGGAATCATGATGCAAAAGCGATGCCTCTCGGTCGCCGCTGGACTGGCCGTGGCGGTACTGGCGGCCGGCTGCGGCGAAGACCCGCAGAAGATCGGCCAGGCCACCACCTACAAGCAGGGCAAGTACCAGGGCAAGCCCGACACCCGTCCTTATGAGGGCGGGCCCACGGCCTATTCGGCGGCCAAGTGGCAGGCGGGCGACAAGGCCTCCTGGGAGACCGTCATCAAGCAACGCCAGGATGCCCAGAATGAGTACAAGCGCACGGAGTAGGGCGGTTGCCGCCCTGGCATTTGTCGGCAGCCTGTTGCTGGCTGCCGGCGCGAGCGCTCAGGCGCCCGCGGCGCCGGCAGGGCAGCAGACCTTCGATTCGGTCCTGAACCCCAACGCCAAGGATCAGGCGCAGCGGCAACAAAGCCAACCGGGCAACAACCAGCCGGTATGGAAGGAAGTTCGTTCGGAAAAGGCCTTCACGACGACTGATCGTGGCATCGAGGCCGGCGTACTGATCCAGTCCGGGGGCGAGACCTGGCGCCAGCGCCGCAACAATCAGATCATCCCCTTGGGCGGCATGCTGATCGCGGGGGTTTTTGGCCTCTGCGCGTTGTTTTTTCTCTGGAAGGGCACGATCAAGCTGCAACACCCGGAAACCGGGCGTCGCGTGCAGCGCTTCAGCGCGTTCGAGCGCATGGCGCACTGGACCACGGCCGTCAGCTTTTCGGTGCTCGCCTTGAGCGGCCTGGTGATGATGTTCGGCAAGACCGTCTTGCTGCCGGTGATCGGGCACACCCTTTTCGCGTGGCTCACCATCCTGTGCAAGAACCTGCATAACTTCGTCGGGCCGCTGTTCGCCGTATCGGTGATCGTCCTCTTTTTCACGTTCCTGCGGCACAACTGGCCAAGCGTCCATGACCTCAAGTGGTTCGCCAAAGGCGGGGGACTGGCCAGCGGTGAGCATGTGCCATCGGGCATGTTCAACGCCGGCGAGAAGGTCTGGTTCTGGGCCGGGGTCCTGGTGCTGGGCGTGACTGTCAGCGCCTCGGGCCTGGTGCTCAACTTCCCCAACTTCCAGCAAGGCCGTGGCGCCATGCAGTTGGCCAACGTCGTGCACATGATCTCCACGGTGTTGATGATGGCCATGGCACTGGGGCACATCTACATGGGAACGCTGGGCGTCCAGGGCGCGTTCAATGCCATGAAGACCGGCTACGTCGACGAGGCCTGGGCCCGCGAGCATCACGAGTACTGGTTCAATGACATCAAGGCGCGCCAAGGCGCCGCCGGCGGCGGCCAGGTCGCCATGGCCGCACCGCGCAAGGAGGATTCGCAATGAAATTCGCGATCGCTGTCGCCCTGGGTCTGTTCGCCGCTTCGGCCTGGGCCAAGCTGCCGGCTCCGCCGCCCAAACCTCCCGAGGTCGTCGAGGCAGAGAAAGCCAAGGCAGCCGAAGCAGCAAAGAAAAACGCTGAACTGCAGGCCAAGTACGAGGATCGTGCGGTGGCCAACCACGCCGCCAAGGCCAAGGCGGAAGGCAAACCCTTCAATCCTCAAATGGGCCCGGGCCTCCCCGCTGCCCCTGCGCCTGCCGTGGCACCTGCGGCAGGACCGGTCGCGGCAGCCGCAAAGCCTGCTGCTCCCGCGCCGGCCAAGAAGTGACGCTGCGTTAGACGCGTCCCGCCGCGCCGGTCGGCGTCCGGCGATCCTGCAAAACCCTTTGCGGCCAGGTTGAAGCCTGGCCGCAACTTCAATTGCGCGGCCTTGCCGGGGTCAGCGCGCGCCCCTTATCGATGATTCCACGCTGTCTGCACGAGCGGCCCGGTCCGGTCCGCAAGCAAGCGGCGTGGTGCTCTATGCCTGCAAGCATCCAGGCCGGAAGCCGGCGCGATTGCGACAACCCTGCAAAAAATGTGCGGACACGCTGAGCGCACGCTTTGCGAAAGGGCTACAATACGCTACCTGTAGTAGATAGCCACCCTTGGACCCACGACATGTACGAATCTGACCTCACGCGCTTCATGCGCGAGTTGCGCCAGCAAAAACCGCACATCGCCATCGAGCAGCAACGCGGTCGCGCCCTGTTGTGGGACAGGCAGCTCGATCGGGAGGAATTGCGCCAGAAGCAGGCAGCCCGCGTCGCGCAGCAGGCCTACGTCTACCAGACCAAGGTCTGATCACGTGGATATCGTCTCCGACGCTGTCGCTTCCGCGGAAACCGCCGACCCAGGCGCGACGCCACTCGCACGGCTGTATGGCGAGCCGTTCACCGAGCTGCCGCGTGACCTGTACATCCCGCCGGACGCGCTGGAGGTCTTCCTCGACGCCTTCGAGGGCCCGCTGGACCTGCTGCTCTATCTGATCCGGCGGCAGAACTTCAACATCCTCGACATCCCCATGGCGCGGGTCACCGAGCAGTACCTGACCTATGTCGAGGAGGTCCGCAGCCGCAACCTGGAGCTGGCCGCTGAATACCTGCTCATGGCGGCACTGCTGATCGAAATCAAGTCACGCATGTTGCTGCCGGTTCTGCGTTCCGACGAAGCCGGCGAGGCGGAAGACCCGCGTGCCGAGCTGGTGCGCCGGCTCCTGGAATACGAACGCATCAAGCGCGCCGCACTGGAACTCGACGCTTTGCCTCTGGCGGAGCGCGACTTCTGGCCGGCGCAGGTCATGATCGAAGTGTCGGCAGCCGCCGCGCTGCCCGAGGTCAACGCCGACGACCTGCGCGTCGCCTGGCTGGAAGTGATCAAGCGCGCCAAACTGACCCTCCACCATCGCATCGGCCGCGCCGAGTTGTCGGTGCGCGAGCACATGAGCATGGTGCTCAGGCGCCTGAAGGGCGAGCGCTTTGTCGAGTTCGCCGACCTCTTCGGCGAACGCATCGACGTGCAGGTCGCGGTCGTGACCTTCCTGGCGCTCCTGGAACTGGTGCGCGAGAGCCTGGTCGAAGTGACCCAGGCCGAGGCCTATGCGCCGATCTACGTGCGCCTGGCCTTCACGCCCACCTGACACGGCAGGCCGGGGTGCTTCAGCCCGGCGCTTCCCTCACCGGCGCGCCTCGCTGAAGTACTGCGGCGCCTCGCGCCGCTCGAACATGCCGTAATCGCGCTCGGTCTCGCAAACACGAAACGTCTCCACCGGTCCGCCGACCCGGCAGACCTCCGTCAGGTCCAGCGCCTCGGCGTAGGAAGCCACCGACGCCAGGTGCGCGAAGCGCCCGGGACGATAGATGCTCTCGAAGGACTCGACCCGCGCCGCGCCCAAGGACGCGCTGCCGGACTGCGAGTCGGCCACCACCAGATAGCGCGGCTTGGTATGCGCCGGATCATTCCAGATCGAGAGGCGTTTCGCCTCCCAGGCGGGCTTGCCCGGCGCCTCCTCGCGCAGGACCTGCGCCACGCGCAGGCGATAGTCGGCGAACACCTCGTCGCGGCCAGCCTTCTGTGCACCGTGGTGGCCGGCGTGCACCCGCCATGCAGTCATCGCCGCCTCGTCGCGCCAGATCTGGTAGGACAGGAGCCAGCCCTCGCGCTCGAGACTCTTGAAGCGATCGATGAAAAGGCATCCGCCGGACGAATCCAATTGCGGGCGCATCGACGCCGCAATGTCGAGGTAGCGCTGCATCATTCCGGGCCGCGGGCAGACTTCGAAGAACAGGGCAAGCATGGGCTACTCCTGGAAAGGCATGACGAACGACATTCTCCACGCTGGGGAGCCGTCGGCAACAATCGGCTTGCCGACTCTGGCGACCAATGCCGCGGGACACGCCCGAGAGTCGCTTGTTACAGGTTCGTGGGGCATTTCTGGCCTGTTTGGCGATGCGGGAAGGCTCATCTGGGAGACCTCCACCGACATGAAATGGGAGGCCCGCCGCGGTTGTCTACCCGGGGGTTTCCCGTTACATTAGGGCATTTTTCAACCACATTGAGGAACCGCCCCATGCGTACGCTGATCCGCTGGCTTCTCGCGCTACTGACCCTGGGGCTTTTCGCCACGAGCGTCGTCGCGCAGTCGGCACCGACGCGAATCCGCTTCAACCTCGACTGGCGGTTCGAAGGACCGTCGGCGCCCTTCCTGCTGTCTGAAGCCAAGGGCTACTTCCGCGAAGAAGGGTTGCAGGTCCAGATCGACGCCGGCAGCGGGTCGTCGGGAACGCTCGGGCGAGTCGCCACGGGCGCCTACGACATGGGAATGACCGACGTCAACGCCATGATCGAGTTCCTGGCGCAGAACCGCGGACAGGCGTCCGCGCAGCTGCAAGCCGTGTTCATGATCTATGACGCCGGCCCGGCGGCGGTCTTCGCGCTGAAGAAGAGCGGCATCACCAAGCCCGCGGACCTGGCAGGGCGCACGCTCGGCGCGCCGGTTTTCGACGCCGGGCGCAAGGCGTTCCCGGTGTTTGCCGCGGCCAACGGCATCGATCCCGCCAAGGTCAAGTGGACGACCATGGAGCCGGCGTTGCGCGAGCAGATGCTGCTGCGGGGCGATGTGGAGGCGATCACCGGCTTTTATTTCACCAGCTTGTTGAATCTGATCGCCCGCGGCGTCAAGGAGGAGGACATCGTCGCCATGCGCTTCCGCGACCATGGCGTCCAGCTCTACGGCAGCGCGATCGTCGCGCACCCGCGCCTGGTGCAGGAGAACCCGCAGGCGATCCGCGGCTTCCTGCGCGCGTTCACACGCGGTCTCCGCGACACCATCGCGGACCCCGATGCCGCCGTTCAGTTCGTCAGGCAGCGCGACCCGCTCATCGACGTCGCGCTGGAGCAGCGCCGCCTGAAGCTCGCCATCGAATCGGCCATCGCGACGCCGAACACGCGCGCCAATGGCGTGGGCGCGGTCAACAAGCTGCGCCTCGAAGAGACCGTCGCGCAGGTCGTCAAGGCCTTCGGCCTGAAGGAGGGGCCGCAGGTCGACGGCATGTTCAATTCCAGCTTTCTGCCGAGTCGCACCGAACGCATGGTGTTCGCGCGATGAACGTCGGCGCGGTTCCCATCATCGACCTGGGGCCGGCGGCCGGCGGCGGGCTCGCCGGCCGCATGGCGGTGGCCCGGGAAATCGACGCGGCGTGCCGCGCCACGGGTTTTTTCCAGATCGTCAATCACGGTGTCCCGCCGGCGCAATGCGAGGCGATCCTGGAATCGGCGCGCGCCTTCTTCGCCATGCCGATGGACGCAAAACTCGAGGTCGCGATGTCGCGCTCGCCCGCGAATCGCGGCTATGAGCCGCTGGGAGGGCAAACCCTCGAGGCGGGTACTGCGCCGGACCTGAAGGAAAGTTTCTACATCGGTCGCGATCTGGACGAGACCGATCCATACGTGCGGAAAAGCGTGCCCAATCACGGGCCCAATCAATGGCCCGCGGGGCTGCCGGGCTTTCGGACCGCTCTCGAGGACGCGCATGCGGAGTTGCTCTGGCTTGGCAAGCGCATGATGCGCCTGTTCGCGCTGGCGCTGGGCATGCCCGAATGCCACTTCGACCGGTTCGTGGAGGCGCCGATGGCGCTCTTGCGCCTGCTCCACTATCCGCCGCTTCCGGCCGACGGGGCGCCGGCCCGGCTCGGCGCGGGCGCACACACCGACTGGGGCGCGCTCACGTTGCTGCTGCAGGACTCGGTTGGCGGCCTCGAGGTACGCGGTCCGGACGACCTGTGGCTGCCGGTACCGCCGGTGGCCGGTGCTCTGGTCGTGAACATCGGCGACATGATGCAGCGCTGGACCAACGACCGGTATCGCTCCACCCTCCACCGGGTGCGCAACAACGACAGCGGGCGCGACCGGTACTCGGCTCCGATGTTCATCGACCTGAACTTTTTTGCGCGGGTCGAATGCCTGCCGACCTGCACCTCGGCCGACGAACCGCCCAGGTACGCTCCGTGCACGGCCGGTGAGCACATCGCAGAGATGTACCGGCGCACCTACGGCTGACGCGGGAGCCGGTCCGAGCCGGCGGCCGGGTCGCGCATGGCGCGAGGCCGCGAGCACCACACCAGTGACGTCAATGTTGTCATCGAGAAAGTCCCCCGGCGCTGCTTTAGAATCGCCGAGCTCGCTCGAGTTCCGGCCCAGAACGCCCACGCGCGATTCCCGTTTCCACACCTCCTCAGAACCTCCATGACCCACCGCCTCGACGCCTCCGCCAGCGGCATGTACGTGATCTCGGCCACCCCTTTCACCGACGCCGGTGCGCTGGACATCGAGTCGACCGGCCGGCTCATGGACTTCTACCTGAAGTGCGGTGTCACCGGCATGACCATCCTGGGCATCATGGGCGAGGCGCCCAAGATGTCGGGCGAGGAGAGCCTCACCTTCGTGCGCGAATGCCTGGCGCGCTTCAAGCTGCCCGTCATCGTGGGTGTGTCCGCGGCGGGCATGGACAACATGGTCGGCTTCTCGAAGAAGGTCATGGACGCGGGCGCGGCCGGGGTCATGGTGGCGCCGATCGGAGGCCTCAAGACCGACGAGCAGATCCGCGGGTATTTCGACCAGGTTGCGAAGGGCCTGGCCGGCATCCCCTGGGTATTGCAGGACTACCCGGCGGTCACCACGGTCACCATGTCCACTCCGCTGATCATTTCCATGATCGCCGACTATCCCGACATGGTCATGCTGAAGCACGAGGACTGGCCCGGCAACAACAAGGTGTCACGCCTGCGGGCTGCGGAAAAAGAGGGCGGGAGGCGTGTGTCCATCCTGATCGGCAACGGCGGCGCGCACTACACGCAGTTGCTCGCGCGCGGGGTCGATGGCGCGATGACCGGGTATGCGTATCCCGATGTGCTGGTCCGGGTGCGCGATCTGCATGTGGCCGGCAAGACCGCCGCGGCGGAAGACCTGTTCGATGCCTGCCTGCCGCTCCTGATGCAGGAGATGCAACCTGGCCTGGGGTTGGCTGTGCGCAAGTACGCCCTCATGAAGCGTGGCGCGATCCTGTCGGACCGCGTTCGCGCGCCGGGGCCGAAGGTCAACGATGCCGATCGCGCCGAGGTCGATGGCCTGATGCGGCGCCTCGAAGCGCGCGCCGGGATGAGCTGAGGCAGCGAAGCATGGAGTGATCTGCGCGGCGCTTCGCGCGCCGTTCAGCGCTTGCGGTGCGGCGCGAGCGCAGCGAAGTCGAGTTCCACGCCGTGACCCGGTGTTTCCCCAGCGATGCCCATGCCATCGGCCATGCGCATCGGTGCCGCCATGAAGCGCTCCAGGCCGAAGCCGTGGATCTCGAGGTAGGAGCGGTTGGGAATCGCCGCCATCAGATGCACGGTCAAATCGTGCACGCCGTGCGAGGTGAGCGGCAGGTTGAAGGCCTCGGCCAGCGCGGCGACCTTCATGAACACCGTGACCCCGCCGCACATGCACACATCCGGTTCCGGGTAGCTCACGCCGCCAGCGGAAATCAGCTGGGTGAATTCGTAGAGGGTATGCAGGTTCTCACCGGCGGCGATCGGGTGGCCGCCCTCGCGCAGGATGCGCGCCTGGCCCGCCACATCGTCGGGAATGGTCGGTTCTTCCAGCCAGACAAGTCCATAGGGCGACAGGGCACGCGCGGCGCGGATCGCCTGGTCGGCGCTCCAGCGCATGTTGGCATCGGCCATGAGCGCGAAGTCCTCACCCAGGTGGCGGCGCATGGCCTCCACGCGAGCGACGTCCTCGCGCAGGTGGGCGCGGCCGACCTTCATCTTGATGGCCTTGAAACCCTGCTCGATGAAACCGTCGGCTTGATTGAGCAGCCTTTCCAGCGGGAAATCGAGGTCGATGCCGCCGGCGTAGCAGGGCACCTTGGGGTCGTGGCCGCCCAGCATGCGCCACAACGGCAGTCCGGCGCGCCGGGCGGCCAAATCCCACAGCGCGATGTCGATCGCTGCCACGCCCAGGCTTGCCTGCCCGCCGCGCCCGCCGAAATGCACGCGCCACCACATGTCTTGCCACAGGGCGGCGATGTGTCCGGGGTCGCGCCCGACGACCACCGGCGCCAGCGTGTCGGCGATCAGCGCATGCACCGCGCTGCCGCCGGAATCCACGGTGTAGGTATAGCCCGAACCCTGCTGCCCATCGCTGTCTGTCAGGCGCACGGTGATGAGCTCGAAATGCGTCATGGTGCCGTGCGTGCTGTCGGATAACGCAACCGGCAGAGGGATGCGGTAAAGCGCGGTGTCGAGGGTTGTCAGCGTGGTCATGGTCGTTGTTCCGGCAGACGGTTGATCGGGCTCGGCGGGGGGCGTTGCGTGCGAGGGGCCGACACCGGGCGAGCGATTCAGCGCGGCGTGTACAGGTCGAAGATTGCCGAGAGCTCCTCTTCGCCCTTGCCCTGCGCATCCAGGGTGCGCAGCAACTGGTTGGCGAGCCCGGCCACCGGCAGCGGCGTGCCGGTGGCGCGGGCCAGGTCCACCGCGGTGTCCAGGTCCTTGAGCATGGTGTTGGCCGAGCCGATGGATTGCGCCGGACGGTCGATCATGCGCGGCACGAAAATCTGCAGCGGCCTGGAATCGGCGAATCCGCCTGCCAAAGCGCGCGGCAATTGGGCCGCATCGACCCCGGCGTTCTGTGCCAGGCGCACCGCCTCAGCGATGACCGCCAGCGTGCTGCCGACGATGACCTGGTTGCACAGCTTGGTCACCTGGCCGGCGCCGGAATCACCCATGCGATTGACGTTGGCGGCGTAGGCCCCGAGCACCGGGCGCACGCGTTCGAACGCGGCGGCGTCCCCGCCGCACATGATCGCGAGCGTCCCCTCAGCCGCACCCTTGACCCCGCCGGAGACCGGCGCGTCAATCCAGTCCATGCCGTTGGCGGCCTTCAGGCGTGCGCAAAAGTCACGTGTGCGGTCGGGCCGGATGCTGGCGTGATCGACCAGCACCTTGCCCTGGCCCGGCGCGGCGGCGATCCCGTCGACGCCGAACACCACCGCCTCGACCGCGTCGGCGTCAAACAGGCACATGAGGATGATGTCCGCGGCGGCTGCCGCGGCGCGCGGCGTCGCGGCGGGCAGGGCGCCGGCCGCCAACGCGGGAGCAAGCTTGTCCGGCGAGCGGTTCCACACGTGCACCGTATAGCCGGCGGCGAGCAGGCGTTGGGTCATCGGCAGGCCCATCAGGCCCAGGCCCAGATAGGCCAGAACGGGTCGGTTCATGCTCATTTCCCTTCCGGCCATTCGGCCGCGCCAGAGTGGGTCAGCGCCCCCAGGTGGGCTGGTCCGACCAGGCGCGCGTATTTTTCCAGTGCGCCGGCCAGACGCTCGCCGCGCCTGGGCGGTTGCCAGGCGGCGCGTCGGCGTGCGACCTCGGCGGGTTCGATCTGCCAGTCGATCGAGCGAGCCTCGCAATCGATGCGTATCGGGTCACCATCTTGTACCAGCGCCAGCGGACCGCCTTCGGCCGCCTCAGGGCTGGCGTAGCCGATGCACATGCCGCGCGTCGCGCCGGAAAAGCGCCCGTCGGTGATGAGTGCGACCTTCTCGCCCATGCCCTGGCCGTAGATCAGCGCCGTGGTGCCGAGCATCTCGCGCATGCCGGGCCCGCCCTTGGGGCCTTCGTTGCGGATGATCAGCACGTCACCTGCGCGAATGCCACCCGCGCGGACCACCTCGACGCAGGCCTCCTCGCCATCGAAGACCCGCGCGCGGCCCTCGAAGACGAGCGACTTCAAGCCGGCAATCTTGATCAATGCGCCGTCCGGGCACAGGCTTCCCTTCAGGACCACCACGCCGCCGGTGGGGTGCAGCGGGGCGGTGGACGCGCGCACGATCTCGCCGTCCGGCCCGGGTGCGCTGGCCAGGTCTTCGGCCAGCGTGCGCCCGGAGAGTGTCAATGCGTCGCCATGCAGATGCCCGCCGTCCAGCAGGGACTTGAGCACCAGCACGACGCCGCCGGCATGGTGCAGATCGCGCGCCAGGTATTTGCCGCCCGGCTGCAGGCTGGCGATCAATGGAGTGCGATGAAAGACCTCGGCCACGTCGTCCATCGTGAAGCGTATACCGGCCTCGTGCGCTATGGCCGGCAGGTGCAGCCCGGCGTTGGTCGAGCCACCGGTGGCTGCCACGGCGGCGCAGGCGTTCTCGATGCTTTTCCGGGTCACCAGGTCGCGCGGCAGGGGCCCGCCGTCCTTGAGGATGCGCATCACCGTGCGCCCGGCACGTCGCGCCAGGGCCAGGCGCTGCGAATACACCGCCGGCATCATGGCCGAGCCAGGCAGGGCCAGCCCCAGAGTCTCTGAAACCATGGCCATGGTGTTGGCGGTAAATTGCCCCGGGCAGGAGCCGACCGTCGGCGCGCAGTGCAGTTCCAGTTCGGCCAGGTCGGATTCGCTGAAGTTGCCGGCGTAGACGGCGCCGACCGCCTCGTAGGCAGTGAGCACGGTGGCCTGTTGGCCGCGCCACTCGCCAGGCAGCATGGCGCCGCCGTAGACGAAGACCGAGGGGCAATTGACCCGCACCATGCCCATCATGACCCCGGGCAGGGTCTTGTCGCAGCCGGCGAAACCGACCATCGCGTCATAGGCGTGGCCGCGCATGACCAGTTCAATCGAGTCGGCGATGAGTTCGCGCGACAAGAGGCTCATGCGCATGCCCTGATGGTTCATCGAGGTGCCGTCCGACACCGACACGGTCGTGAATTCAATCGGCGTGCCGCCGCCCGCGGCCACGCCCAGTTTGGCGGCTTCGGCCTGGGGCCTGAGCGACATCGAGCAAGGCGTGTTCTCGCCGTGGGTGCTCATGACCCCGACAAAGGGCTGGGCGATGGCCTCGTCGTCCATGCCGGTAGCGCGCATGAAAGCGCGGTGCGCGACGCGGTCCATGCCGTCGGTAGTGATGCGGGAACGCAAGCGCATGGATTCTCCAGTGAGCCGGAAGCCCCCGGCAAAGCAAGGATAATGCATTCATGAACTCTTCCGCCGACACCTACGCAACCCCCGTGGATCTGCGCCGCGCCGTGCGCGCCCGGCGCTATACCGCGCAGACCTCGGGCCAATGTCGTGGCTACACGCAGGGCAACCTGGCCGTTCTGCCGCGCGACCTGGCCGAGGACTTTCGTCGCTATTGCGAAGCCAACCCCAAGCCCTGCCCGATCATCGGCATGAGTGCGCCCGGTGACCCGCGCGTGCCGCGCCTCGGGCAGGACCTCGATATCCGCACCGACCTGCCGTCCTACTGTGTGTGGCGCGACGGTGAATACCAAGGCGATGTCGACGATCTGCACGCCTTGTGGCGCGACGACCTGGTGGCGTTCGTGATCGGCTGCTCTTTCTCGTTTGAAGAGGCCCTCATGGCAGACGGCATCCGCTTGCGTCACATCGAGGCGGGCAAGAATGTCGCCATGTGGCGCACCAATCGCGAGACCAGCGCCGTGGGACCCTTCGGCGGCCCGCTGATCGTCTCGATGCGGCCGATCCGCGAGGACGAAGTCGAGCGCGCCATCGCGATCACCGGACGCTTCCCCGATGTGCACGGCGCGCCGGTGCATATCGGCGACCCGCATGCCATCGGCATCACCGACATCAACCGTCCCGACTTCGGCGACAGCGTGGACATCCTGCCGGGCGAGGTGCCGGTGTTCTGGGCCTGCGGGGTCACCCCGCAATCGGCGATTCGCCGCGCGCGGCCGCCGCTGGCAATCACGCATAAGCCCGGGTGCATGCTGGTCACCGATGTGCGCAATGATGAACTGGCGGTGGCGGCATGAGCGGGGGGGCGTGGCAGTTCTGGATCGACCGCGGCGGCACGTTCACCGACGTGGTCGCGCGCGCACCTGACGGCGCACTCGATACGCTGAAGCTGCTCTCGGAGAACCCCGAGCAGTACCCGGACGCCGCGCTGGCGGGAATTCGCCACTTCTTGGGCGTCAAGCCTGGCGAGCGCATTCCGGGGCCGAGCATCGCGGCGGTCAAGATGGGCACGACAGTCGCGACCAACGCACTGCTCGAGCGCAAGGGGGACCGCACGCTCCTCCTGGTCACGCGCGGATTCCGCGACCAGCTGCGCATCGGCTACCAGAACCGGCCGCGCATCTTTGATCGCCACATCGTGTTGCCGGAGTTGCTCTACGAAAAGGTGGTCGAAGTCGATGAGCGCGTCGGTGCGCACGGCGAAGTGGTGCGAGCGCTCGACGAATCATCAGTGCGCCGCGAACTCGAAGCGGCGCACGCCCAAGGCTTTCGCGCCCTGGCGATCGTCTTCATGCATGGCTATCGCTACTCGGATCACGAGGCGCGCGTCGCGGCACTGGCGCGCGCGGTCGGCTTCACGCAGGTGTCGGCGTCGCACCAGGTCTCGCCCCTGATGAAATTCGTCTCGCGCGGCGATACCACGGTGGTCGATGCCTACCTGTCGCCGATCCTGTCGCGCTACGTCGAGCGGGTCGCCGCCGAACTCGATGGCGCGCGCCTGATGTTCATGCAATCTTCCGGCGGGCTCACTTCCGCCGCGCTCTTCAAGGGCAAGGACGCCATCCTCTCGGGTCCGGCCGGCGGCATCGTCGGCATGGTGCGGACCGCGGTCGCGGCCGGGTTCGAGCGCGTGATCGGTTTCGACATGGGCGGCACCTCGACCGATGTGTCGCACTATGCCGGCGAATACGAGCGCGCCTTCGAGACCCAGGTGGCCGGGGTGCGCATGCGCGCGCCGATGATGAGCATCCACACCGTGGCCGCCGGCGGCGGCTCGATCCTGCATTTCGACGGTGCACGCTATCGCGTCGGGCCGGACTCGGCCGGCGCCAACCCGGGGCCGGCCTGTTACCGGCGCGGCGGACCGCTCGCGGTGACCGATGCGAACGTCATGCTGGGCAAGGTACAACCGCGCTTTTTCCCCGCCGTGTTCGGCCCTGCTGCCGACGCACCGCTTGACGCTGCCGTGGTGGAAGCGAAATTCCGTACCCTGGCCGACGAGATCGAGAAGGCCACCGGCAATCGACGCTCCGCCGAGGAAGTTGCCGAGGGTTTTGTGCGCATCGCGGTGGACAACATGGCCAACGCGATCAAGAAGGTCTCGGTCGCCCGCGGCTATGACATCACGCAGTACACCTTGCAGTGCTTCGGCGGGGCCGGCGGCCAGCATGCCTGTCTGATCGCCGACCAGCTGGGCATGCCGCGGGTCTACATCCATCCCTACGCGGGCGTGCTGTCGGCCTACGGCATGGGCCTGGCCGACCTGACCGCGATGCGCGAGCGCGCGATCGAATTGCGCCTGGAAGCCGCGACGCGCCCGGCGCTCGACGCCGCCTTCGCCGCGATGGGCGAAGACGCCGCCGCGCAGGTGCGCGCCCAGGGCGTGACCGAGGTTGTCGTGCGGCAACGCGTGCACGTTCGCTACGAGGGCACCGATTCGGCACTGGTGGTCGAGGACGGTTCCCTGGCGGAGATCAAGGCCGGGTTCGAGGCCGCGTATCGCATGCGCTACTCCTTCCTCATGGAGCACAAGGCGCTGATCGTCGAGGCGGTCTCGGTCGAAGCGATCGGCGGCTCGGGCGAGCGCGCGGATGTACTCTTTCCTGCCTCCACGCGCAGCGGGCCGCCGCAGCCCCTGGATCACGTGCGCATGTTCTCCGGCGGAGCGCACCACGATGCGCCGGTCTACAGGCGCGAGGCGCTTTGCCCCGGCGACCGGATCGCAGGGCCCGCCATCCTGGCCGAGCGTAACGCCACCACGGTGCTTGAGCCGGGCTGGCAATGCGAAGTCACCTCGCAAAACCATCTGGTCCTGACGCGTGCGGTGGCGCGCGCCAAGCGCCACGCCATCGGCACCACCGCCGACCCGGTGATGCTGGAGATCTTCAACAACCTCTTCATGGCCATCGCCGAGCAGATGGGGCTGACGCTCGCCAACACCGCCTACTCGGTCAACATCAAGGAACGCCTGGACTTTTCCTGCGCGGTCTTCAACCACAAGGGCGAGCTGATTGCCAACGCGCCGCACATGCCGGTGCACCTGGGGTCGATGGGCGAATCGATCCGCACGGTGATCCGCGACAACGCGGGCCGGATGCGCGCCGGCAACGTCTACATGCTGAACGCGCCCTACAACGGTGGTACCCACTTGCCGGACATCACGGTCATCACGCCGGTGTTCGATGGCGAAGGCCGCGACATCCTCTTCTACGTCGGCTCGCGCGGCCACCACGCCGACATCGGCGGCATCTCGCCGGGTTCCATGCCGCCGGATTCCAAGGTGGTCGAGGAAGAGGGCGTCCTGATCGACAACTTCCTCCTGGTCGAGGAGGGACGGCTGCGCGACACCGAGACGCGCGCATTGCTCGGGTCGGGGAAGTACCCTTCGCGCAACATCGAGCAGAACATGGCCGACCTGCGCGCCATGATCGCGGCCAATGAGAAGGGCGTGCAGGAACTGGGCCGCATGGTCGGCGAATTCGGGCTGTCGGTCGTGCACGCCTACATGCAGCACGTGCAGGACAACGCCGAGGAGTCGGTGCGCCGCGTCATCGACGTGTTAAAGGACGGCGAGTTTGCATACGAAATGGACCACGGCGCGGTGATCCGCGTCAGGATCAGCATCGACCGCCAGGCACGCGCGGCCAAGGTGGACTTCACTGGTACCAGCGCGCAGTTGCCCAACAACTTCAACGCGCCATCCGCAGTCGCGCACGCCGCGGTGCTGTACGTGTTCCGCTCGTTGGTCGACGACGACATCCCGCTCAACGCCGGCTGTCTGAAACCCATCGAGATCGTGATTCCCGCAGGTTCGATGTTGAATCCGCGCTACCCGGCTGCGGTCGTGGCCGGCAACGTCGAGACCAGCCAGTGCCTGACCGATACCCTCTACGGCGCACTAGGGGTCATGGGCGCATCACAGGGCACGATGAACAACTTCACCTTCGGCAACGACAAGTACCAGTACTACGAGACCATTTCCGCCGGCAGCGGCGCGGGCGAGGGATTTGATGGCTGCACGCCGGTGCAGACCCACATGACCAACAGCCGCATGACCGACCCCGAGGTCCTGGAATTCCGCTATCCCGTTCGCGTAGAGGAACACTCGATACGTTACGGCTCGGGCGGACGCGGCAGGTGGAATGGCGGTCCAGGCGCGTTGCGGCGCATCCGCTTCCTGGAGGCCATGAGCGCCGGTATCCTTTCCGGGCACAGGCGGGTGCCGCCCTACGGTTTGGCAGGGGGCGATCCTGGGCAAGTCGGGCGAAACACCGTCATAAGGACCGACGGCAGCGTCACCGAGTTGTCCGGTGCCGAGGAGACCGAGTGCCTGCCCGGCGATGTTTTCGTGATCCAGACGCCGACCGCGGGCGGATATGGAACGCCAACGCGGTAGAGGCTGAGGACCTGGCCGCGCCCGGAAGCCTCAGGCGCCCGGATTGTCTGCCAAACGTCTGCGACGCTTGAGCTTGCTGGCTGCTGCACCCAATCCAACGAGAAACAGGGCTAAGGCCCCTGGCTCCGACACGGGCACTGCGGTCACTCTCAAAGAGTCGAAGAACAACACGTACTGCGGCCCTGAGGGATTCGTGGTTTGCACCATGTCGATCGCAAGGCGACCATGAAAGGAAGGGGGCGCCCCCGGCAGGCTCTGATCGTTCAAGAAGTCCGGGATGAACTCGGGTACCGACTGTCCTTCGAACCAGAACATCCGAAGGTTGAAAAAGCTGAATTGGCCCACGGTAAACCCGACGCTGTTTCTAAACGCAGAAGCTGCAAACGATGAGTCGACGAAGTATTGGAGACGGTCGTTTCCTGACAGGCTGGGCTGATCATTGGACACGACAACGAAGCCCCCCGGATCGGTAATCGTACTCCCGGACACGGTGCCACCGCTGAGCTGGGCCTCAAACTGGTAAAAGCTGCGAACCCCGGCTGGAGGGGCAACGCCATAGAGACTCCCGCCATCGCTTGCGGTCGAATTGAAGGTTGCGGCGCCGTCATAGAGGAACGTCCCGGATACGCTACTTCCGGCGAAAAGCGGCACCAAGGTATTTGCGACAGCTTGATTTGTCGAGTTTGACGGGAAGCTTCCCGCAAACGGCAAGGCCGGTCCGGTTGTGAACGAATACAGAATCGGTGCGGCCGATATGGTCCCTGAAACGAGACCGATCGATACGCCGAACGCCGCGATCAAGCCCTTCATGCTGCTGCTGGACACTGGAAATCTCCCCGAGAGTGAGTAAACAACTTGTTTTTGTGCTCGGGCCCTAAAAGCACTTTCCGCGCCAAGATAGGTATTTATTTGAATGAATTGACTTTTTTCGTCCTGTATCGGCTCTCTATTCTTGGGTATGTAAATTTTTTCGACAGTTGATTGTCGGGTGACCAAAGCACGGCCGACCTACGACTGTGAAAGCGATGTGCATTGCGTTTCGACCGACATGATTCCTTGATCCGTGACTACCCGTCGCGCACATCGGGCGATTCGTCGCGCACCACGTCGCGCCGGTCCCCAAGCGCCCGCCGGTGCCCCATCTCAAAGTGGAGCGAGCGCTAGGCGACCATTTCGCGCTGCGCTCGCGCTTGCTACATGCGCTCAAAGATTGCCGCAATCCCCTGGCCGCCGCCGATGCACATGGTCACCAGCGCATAACGCCCGCCGGTGCGGTGCAGTTCGTAGATGGCCTTGACCGTGATGATCGCGCCGGTCGCGCCGATCGGGTGGCCAAGCGAGATGCCGGATCCGTTGGGGTTGACCTTGGCTGGGTCCAGGCCCAGTTCCTTGATCACCCCCAGCGCCTGGGCGGCGAAGGCCTCGTTGGCCTCGATGACGTCCATGTCGGCCAGCTTCAAGCCGGTCTTCTTGAGCACGTTGCGCGTGGCAGGTACCGGCCCCAAACCCATGATCTTGGGTTCCAGACCGGCGTGCGCGTAGCCGACCAGGCGTGCGAGCGGCTTGGCGCCGGCGCGCGCGGCGGCGCCGCTTTCCATGAGGACCACCGCAGCGGCCGCATCGTTGATGCCTGAGGCATTGCCGGCGGTGACGGTGCCTTCCTTTTCGAAGACCGGCTTCAGCTTGGCAAAGTCCTCGGCCTTGGCGTCGTTGCGCACGTGTTCGTCGGTATTGAAGACCACCGGCCCCTTCTTGGATTTCATCTCGATGCCGACGATCTGATCCTTGAAGTAGCCGGCAGCCACTGCTTTTTGCGCGCGCCGGTGGCTTTCCAGCGCCAGTTCGTCCTGCTGTTCGCGGGTGATCGAGCACTGGCGCGCGACGTTCTCGGCGGTCACGCCCATGTGGATGATGTTGAAGGGGTCATGCAGGGCGCCGACCATGGGATCAACCATCTTGCCGTCGCCCATGCGCGCGCCCCAGCGCGAGGACGAGAGCCAGTAGGGCGCACGGCTCATGGCCTCAGCGCCGGCACCGATCGCGGCGTCCGCGTCGCCCAGGAGGATGGACTGCGCCGCCGAAACGATGGCCTGCAGGCCCGATCCGCACAGACGGTTGACGTTCATGGCCGGGGTTTCCTTAGGCAGGCCGCCGTTGATCGTGGCCACGCGCGAGAGGTACATGTCACGCACATCGGTGTTGACCACGTGGCCGACGGCAACGTGGCCGACCTGGGCCGGATCGATCCCGGCGCGCGCAACCGACTCGCGAATGACGGTGGCGGCGGTGTCGATGAGCGGGGTGTCCTTGAGGGCGCCGCCGAAAGTGCCGATGGCGGTGCGGGTGCCGGAGACGACGACGACTTCGCGCTGGGTCATGTTGCTTCCTTTCGCTCTCTATGGATGAATCGAAAAAGTGTAGTCCTGGGACCTTGCAGGGGCCTGACGATCTTCAGCCCGGCGCGGCTGCGAACCAACGCCCCTGCACATAGGCGCCGGCGAATAGCCCGGCCACCGCGAGTAGAAGCGGCCAGTTGCCGGTACCGAGGCCGGCAATCGCCGGGCCGGGACAGACCCCGGAGATGCCCCAGCCGATGCCGAACAGCGCCGCCCCGCCGATGGTGCGCCCGTTGAGTACGGAAGGGTGCTTGCCGAACGCACCTTCGAGCACGGGTTTGCGCATGAGCCTGGGCGCCAATTGGTAGAAGGCCATGGTCACGCCCATGGCGCCGCCCAGGACCAGGAGCAGGCCGAAGTCGCGAAAGCGCAGAAAGTCCAGCACGACTTCCGGGCGCACCATGGAGGAAACGCTCAGCCCGAGGCCGAAGAGCGCGCCGCAGACAAGCGCCGCGAGGAGGGAACCGGTTTTCATTTGGTGCCTCCCAGGCTCGCGAGGAGGTTGGCAGTGATCATCGCCGTGGCGAGGAAGGTGAGGACAGCGACGAGCGAAGGCAATTGCAGGGACGCCATGCCGCAGATGCCATGGCCTGCGGTGCACCCGTTGGAAAGCCGCGCGCCAAAGCCAGCAATGAACCCGCCGATCAGCAATTGCCACCACGGCACCGCGGTCAGGACGCCAGCCGCTCCTCCCGCGAACGCCAGGTACAGGGCGCCGCCGCCGATGAGTCCCAGGGCATACCACGTGCGCCACACACGGCTGCCGGTCAGGCGTGCATCGGCGAACCCGGGAGCGCGCGAAAACCATGACCAGGTGGAACTGAAGAGGGTGCTCATGCCGCCGATCCAGCCGGTCAGGACGAACAAGAGACTCACACCGACGCCCAGCAACAAGCCACCCGCCAGGTAGTGCACCCAGCCGTTTGGAAACAGTGCGTCCATGCTCTTCCTCCAAGATGATGTTGCTAAGATGGTAGCCCAAGCTGGGGCAGGCCGTACCGCTGGCCGATGCAGCACCTGTACGTCGCTCCGGCCGATCGAAACTAGAGGGATCGGCGCTCAATCATGAATACCCGCGAACTGGTCAACTATCTGGAAGGCCTGGCCGAGAACAACAACCGACCCTGGTTCGTGATGATGAAGCCCGCCTACGATATCCTGCGCGCGGAATTCACCGAACTGGTCGGGCAGGTGATCGCGGGTACGGCGAAGTTCGACCCGCCGGTCGGAGGCCAGGACGCCCGCAAGGCCCAGTTCCGCATCAATCGCGACATCCGCTTCGCCAAGGACAAGTCGCCGTACAAGACCCACTTCTCAGCGGTGATCGCGCCAGGCGGCAAGAAGGACCCGGGCTCGCACTATTACTTTCATATCGATCACCAGGGCAAGCTCTTTGTCGCCGGCGGCTGTTACATGCCGCCACCCGAGGTGCTGGCGAAGGTCCGCGCGTACATCGCCAAGGAGCCGGCGCGCTTCGGCAAGCTCTTGCGCGCCAGGGCGCTGTGGCAACGCTACGGCGCCTTGCAGGACGAAGGCAGGCTGGCACGCCCGCCCAAGGGATACGCTGCCGATTCGCCCTACATCGAGCACATACGCAACAAGAGCTTCATCGTTTGGAACGAGGTACCGGTCAAGTCGGTCGGCGATGCGCGCCTGGCCGCGACCATCGTCGATGGCTTCAAGACGACCAAGCCGCTGATCGACTGGCTGCGCGAGGCGGTGCGATGAAGACGCGGGTGGCTTGCCTGGCGGCGGCATTGAGTCTGGCGATGCTGCTGCCCTGGGACCTGGTAGCGCAGACCGCGCGTGGCACCAGCCTCTCGCGCGAGGCGGCTGTTCGCCAAATTGAATCCGCGCGACCCCAGCAGCGAGTCGAAGCGTTGGCCGCCCTGAGCCGGCGCGGGCGCATGGAAGACACCGAGCTCATGGCGCGCCGCCTGCAAGACCAGGACGACGGTGTGCGCGACGCCGCCGAGTCCGCGCTTTGGATCCTCTGGAGCCGCAGCGGCGATGCCGGCATCGACGCGTTGTTCAAGCGGGGCATGGAGCAGATGAATCCTGAGCAGGCCGAGGCGGCGGTGGCCACCTTCAGCGAAATCATCCGCTTGAAGCCGGACTTCGCTGAAGGCTGGAACAAGCGCGCGACGCTCCTGTTTCACCTGGGGCGTTTCCAGGAATCCTTGTCCGACTGCGACGAGGTGATGCGCCGCAACCCGCATCATTTCGGCGCGCTCGCCGGTTACGGGCAGATCTTCGCCCACCTGCAGGAATACGAAAAGGCCCTCGAGTACTTCGAGCGGGCCTTGCGCATCAACCCCAACATGCATGGGGTGAAGGTCAATCGCGAGCTGATGCGCAAGTTGATCGCCGAGAAGGCTGGACGCGCAATTTAAGGGAGGAAGGGCAGGGCCAGTCGGCGGCATCGCGGCGCCGACCCGCCCGCTCGTACCGCATGCATGGTTAAAGCGCAAAGGCCCTGATCGTATATCGGCCGGCATCGCCGGGACTTGACGGTCTGCGTGACATTAATCACGAAATTTGGGTGGCAGACCTGCGTTGCCCGGGGCGACGGCCGATAACCCGCGTGTAGTCCTCCGTGATTCCGCTTGACGTTTGATGATGACGATGGCATATTCAATTGTCATATGCCGATGTCATGATTCTCGACTCCCCGGATCACGTCATCACCAGCGAGGACCTGCCACATGACTGCCACTGCCGCCGCCCCTCCCGCCAAGTCCCTCCTCTCCGAGTGCCGCGAAATCGCACGCTCACGCCTGGCCGAGGTCGTCGCGGCCGCGCTGGCCAAGATCGATGAAGACCTGTTCCAGTTGGCCGACAAGAGCATCAAGCGAGATGAACAGCAGGTTTATCTGGAGGCGATGACGCGAGTACGTCAGCACCGCGGCGAGATCCAGAGAAAGTTCGAAGACTGCTTTCGCAACTCCTACGACAAGCGCCTGGATGCCGGGCGCGCCGCAGCAGCCAATGCCGACAAGAGCGGCATCGCCGGATTGGAATTGTCGCTGGTGTCAGACTCGATCATCGAGACCGGCATCGCCCTCGACCGTCTGGCCAAGAACGTCATGAGTTCGGTCGACAACAACGAAATGCTGGGCATACGCGCGCGCCTGGGGCATCTTCTCAATCGCGAGTCCCTCGACGATGCCGAGAATCCCTTGAGCCCCGAAACGATATTCGAGGCACTGAAGCTGGCTTGCAACCACATTCCAGCCGAGGATTCGGTGAAGCAGGCACTACTGGCAGCCTTCCAGCCTTACCTGTCACGCTCGATCTCGCAGGTCTATGCAGCGGTCAACCAGAGCCTGATTGCGCACCACGTTCTGCCCCGCATCAAGCATGTGGTCAGGACCACCGCCGACCCCATGGGTGTATCGCAGCGCATGATGGGCATGAGTTCCACGCAGCGCATGAATGCGCTGTCGCAGTCCGGTCGCATGAACCAGCTCGACCCGAACGAGCGCACCGGCTGGCTGGGCGGGTCGATGGGCAACGAAGCACTGGCGATCGGGGCGTTGCTTTCCGGACTGGCCCAGGGACAGACCGCCGCGCGCGTCGACGGTCTGCGCTTCCTGACCGACGCGGCACGATTTCCTGCCGGCACCGGGGAGGTGGCGCCCAGCGCCACCTTGCTCGAATCGCTGGCGCAATTGCAGTCGGAAGCCAACCTCGGGGCGGCCGGCGGATTCCTGGCGCCGGGTTACCTGCGCGAGCTCGACCGCGCGATGCTCGCCCAGGGAACGCCATTGGATCAGCTGACCATCGAGCTGGTATCGATCGTCTTCGACTACCTGAACAACAACGCGCGCATCGCCGAACCCATCAAGGGGGTCATCGCTCGCCTGCAGATCGTGGCCGTCAAGGCTGCCATCCTTGATCGAAGTTTCTTCGCCCGCCGCGCCCATCCGATGCGCAGGCTGCTGGACCGAATGGCGGAGGCTGGCGGCGACCCGGCGATCACGCTGGCCGAACCGAGCGCGTTTCTCAACGGGTTGCGCCACCTGATCGACGATCTGGCAGTGCAGTTCAAGGACGACGTCGCCGTCTTCGAGCGCGCGCTCGAGGAACTGGAGCACCTGATCGCCCTCGAGCATGAGCGCGGGGAAGCGGCCGCCCGGGCCCAGGCGCACGCGCTTGCCGCACAAGAGGCCTTGGCCGCGGCCGACGCCGCGGCGCACGCCGACCTGGCGCAGCGCATCACCGCCACCACGCCGGACTTCATTCGGTACTTCCTTGCCGGGCCGTGGGTCAAGGCCGTCGCAGACGCGCAGGCAAAAGGTAGCGGCGGCGAGGACAGCGTCGCCGCGCGCCTCAATCTTGCGGCCGACCTGATCTGGAGCATCGAACCCAAGTCACGCACGGACATTCCGGTCCTGGCCGGCATGCTGCCCAAGCTGGTGCGCGGCCTGATGCGGGGCGTGATCCCGACCGGCATGCCGGAAGATGATCGGCAGGCCTTTTTCAACCGGCTCATGAAGGCCCACACCGAGGCCATCGCGGCGGCCAAGGCGGCAACCGTCGAACTGCCTTCGCAACCCCTGCCGAGCAGCAGCGGCGTCGCGCCGGAGCTGAAGCCGGTCCCGCTGGTTGTAGCCAAGGATGTCTATGACCACACCGCGCTCGACCTGACAAAGGGCGAGTCCATCGCCTTCTCGGACCAGAGTGCGGACGACCGCTACCGTGTCACCTGGATCAGCCCCAAGCGCACATTCTTCCTGTTCACCAACGGCAAGCGCATGCGGCAGATGAGCGCAGCCAGTCTCTCGACCCTGCTGCGCCAGGGCAAGGCACGGCTCATTGAAGGCCAGGCACCGGTGATCGACAGCGCCATCGAGGCCTTGTCGGCCGATCAGGCGCTGCCGATGGCAGCGTAGCGGAGACCCGGCAATAAAACCAAGGCGGCCCGGGTTGGGATTGTTGCCAGGCTGCCGGGCCGATTCACCGCTGGTGGAGGTCTTCAAGATCGCGCCATGGCGCCGGGCCTGCGAAACCTTGCCTGCCGCGTCTGTAGTTGCGGCAATCGGACGCCAGGTGGAAGTAGGGCGTGATGCCGAGCACAAACAAGCCGGCGCCAATCCCGGCAGGAAGGCGCTGCTTGTACCCCTAGTCCGCAGCCCGGGCGATGCTATGAACCTATAATCAGGTCCGCCTCTGCGCTTCCGTTTTCTGTACGCCCTTCGTTCTTCATTTTCCGGCATGAATCCAACCCCTCTACCTTCGAACCGGTCATTCGGCTGGGTCTTTGTCGTCTTCTTTAGCCTGGTAGCGGCCTACGGCTGGTGGCGAGGCGGTACCTGGTACCGTTGGCCACTGGGTTTGGGGGTACTGACGCTCGCCTGCACCTTACTGGCGCCCGCGCTTCTGACTCCATTCAACCGTGCCTGGATGAAGTTCGGTGATATTCTCGGTCGCATCGTCAGCCCGGTGGTCCTGGGGTTGATTTTTTTCGGCATGTTCGCCCCCATCGCGATCGGTATGCGCTTGGCCGGGCGCGATGCGCTGAAGCGAAGCTTCGATCCGGCCATGCGGTCCTACTGGAACGAACGTTCGCCCCCCGGTCCTGACCCCACTGGCATGCCGAATCAATTCTGAGGCGAACGCAATGGATTTCATCCGCGAGTTGTGGCAGTTTCTCAAGGTACGCAAGAAGTTCTGGATGTTGCCGATCATCATCGTGATGGTGGTGCTCGGAGGCCTCCTGGTGCTGGCGCAGGGGTCGGCGATCGCGCCTTTCATCTACACGCTTTTCTGACCACCGTGCGCATCCTCGGAATTTCCGCCTACTACCATGACGCCGCGGCGGCCCTGGTCATCGACGGGCGCATCGTAGCGGCCGCGCAGGAAGAGCGCTTCACACGCACCAAGCATGATCCGGCGTTCCCGCATCGGGCGATTGCCAGCTGCCTGTCGATCGCCGGCCTCAAACCGGCGGACATCGATCATGTCGCGTTTTACGACAAGCCTTTCCTCAAGTTCGAGCGTCTGCTGGAGACCTACCTGGCTTTCGCTCCGCGAGGATTCACCTCGTTTCGCGCCGCGCTGCCCATATGGCTCAAGGAGAAGCTGTTTCAGAAGAGCCTCATCACCAAGGAATTGGAACGCCTCGACCCGGAGGTTGATTGGCGCCAGCGACTGCTGTTCTCGGAGCATCATTTGAGCCACGCGGCGAGCGCGTTCTATCCCTCGCCGTTTGCGCGTGCCGCAGTGCTGACCATGGACGGCGTCGGCGAATGGACCACGACTTCGCTTGCGGTGGGTGATCAGTCCGACCTCAAGGTGACCCGCGAGATCCATTTTCCGCATTCGCTGGGCCTGCTCTATTCTGCCTTCACTTATTACACGGGATTCAAGGTCAATTCCGGAGAGTACAAGGTGATGGGACTGGCACCCTATGGCGAGCCCAAGTACGCAAAACTGATCTTCGAACACCTGATCGACGTCAAGGAAGACGGCAGCTTCAGGCTCAATCTCGACTATTTCGATTACTGCACCGGCCTGACGATGACCAACGAACGCTTTGATGCGCTCTTTGGCGGTCCGCCGCGTCGCGCCGAAGCCCGCATGGGGCAACGGGAGATGGACCTGGCTGCTTCCATCCAGGCGGTGACCGAGGAGGTCGTCATCAAATTGGCTGCGGGCGTCGCGCGCGATACCGGGGAGCGCAACCTTTGCCTGGCCGGAGGCGTTGCCTTGAATTGCGTCGCCAACGGGAAGCTGCTCAAGCGCAAACTCTTTGAGCGCATCTGGCTGCAACCGGCTTCGGGGGATGCGGGCGGCGCGATCGGGGCTGCCCTCGTGGCCGCACACTCGTACCGCAAGGCGCCGCGCCATCTCAACGGCGAGGCCGACGGCATGCAGGGCTCCTACCTGGGCCCGATCGATTCCAACGACGAGATCGCCCGCCAGCTCGACGCGGCCGGGGCCAGGTACGAACGCATGGACGAGTCAGGTGTGCTGGCGGCATGCGCGCAGGCGCTGGCCGACGGCAAGGCGCTGGGCTGGCACCAGGGGCGCATGGAATTCGGCCCGCGCGCGCTGGGCGGTCGCTCCATCCTCGGTGATCCACGCTCGCCGACCATGCAAAAGCTGCTCAACCTCAAGGTCAAGTACCGTGAGTCGTTCCGCCCGTTCGCGCCTTCGGTGTTGCGCGAGGATGTGCAGGACTGGTTCGACATCGACGAAGACAGTCCTTACATGCTGCTGGTCGCCGATGTGCTTGAGCGACATCGTATCGCGATGACCGCCGAGGAAATGAACCTGTTCGGTATCGACAAGCTCAACGTGCCGCGCTCCTCGATTCCGGCGGTGACGCATGTGGACTATTCGGCGCGCATCCAGACCGTCCACCGCGAAACCAACCCGCGCTATCACGCGCTCATCAGTCGCTTCAAGGCCTTGACCGGCTGTCCCGTGGTGGTCAACACCAGTTTCAATGTGCGTGGCGAACCCATCGTCTGTACTCCCGATGATTCGTTCCGCTGCTTCATGGGGACCGACATCGAAGCGCTTGCGATCGGCGACTTCTTTTTGCGCAAGGAAGACCAGGATCCGGCGCTCAGGCAGCGCTACGAAGGTAAATTCGAACTCGACTGATGGCGGCGCAAGCACAGGGTGAATCGACGCTGCCGGCGCGGCCAGCGCCACGTGCCGCCCAATGGGTGGCGCTAATCGCGCTTGTCCTGCTCGCAATCACCCTGATCCTGGCGGCCGCCGAAGGACTGGCACACCTGCGGCAGTACCTGCGTACCGGAACGACGGCCAGCATCGAACAACTCTACCGGGTGGACGCGTCGATCGGTCTGCGCGTCCTCAACGCGGGCCTGCGGACCGATCGCCTGTCGATCAATGACCAGGGTTTTCGTGGGCCTCCCATTGAAGTCCCGAAGTCCGCGCAAGGGCTGCGCCTGGCCTTTCTGGGCGCGTCCACGACGTTTTGCGCCGAGGTCAGCAACAACGACGCAGTGTGGGCGTCGCTGGTCACCGAACGCATCCGGCAGGCATATCCCGGTCGCGCGATCGACTTCGTAAACGGCGGTGTCCCGGGCTATACGGTCGCATCTTCGCGAAAAAACCTGCAGCATCGCATCACTGCTCTCGCCCCCGACATCATTGTCATCTACCACGCCACCAACGATCTGAGCGGTGAAGTGCGCGCGCTGGCGGTCGCCGCCGGCATTCCCGGGGCCGCAGAGAGCGGCCGGATGGGGTGGCTCGAGCGCAACTCGCTGCTGTGGGAGCTGGTCGTGAAGAACCTGCGCGTGCGCAATGCGCAACGGGATTCCGGTGAAGTTCCGCGGCTATCCGTCGATGCGCGCGCGCTGGGCGCGAATTTTCGACGCGAGTTGACTGAACTTGTCCGCGAGGCCAAGGCCAGCGCGCCGCTGGTCGCGGTCGCGACGTTCTCGACACGGCTGCGCGCGTCCCAGTCGCTCGAAGAGAAGCGGCAGGCCGCTGTTTCGGCGCTGGTCTACATGCCCTTCATGACCGTGGACGGACTCATCGAGTCCTATGCGCGCTACAACCAGATCATTCGGGAGGTCGCGGCTCAGGAGGGCGCCCTGGTGATCGAAGGTGAACACGACATTCCGGGCGATGCTGCGCATTTTTTCGATACGGTGCACTTTTCCGATGCCGGCAGCCGTGCCATGGCAAAGCGTGTTGCAGATGCCTTGCTCGCGGCCTCGGAATTCAAGGCCGTGGCGGAAGCGCCACGACGCCAAGGTCCGCCCGCGGGCCGTTGAGGTCTGGCGATTATTCGCGGATGTTCGCCGCCTTGGCGATCGCGCCATAGCGCTTGAGGTCGGACTCGATCAATTGCGCGAAGTCGGCTGCCGCGCCGCCCGCGGCGCTCGCCCCGCCTTCGGCAAGCTTGTTGCGCACCTCCTCTGCACGCAGCACCTCGACCAGTTCCCGGTTCAGGCACTCGAGGACCGGCTGCGGCGTGCGCGCTGGCGCGAAAAGACCTGTCCACGCCAGAACGTTGAAGTCCTTGAACCCTGCCGTCTCGGACACCGCGGGGATATCGGGCAACGCGGGTAGCCGCTTTGCGATGGTGACCGCGATCCCCTTGAGGCGCTTGCCCAGCACATGCGGGGTCGCGGTGACGCTCACCACCATCGCCAGGTCGATCTGGTTGCCGATCACGTCTGTGACGATCTGGCCGCCGCCGCGATAAGGCACGTGGACGATGAAGGTCTTGCTCTGGTTCTTGATGAGCTCCATGGACAAATGCAGCACGCTGCCAACTCCCGAGGTCGCGTAGCTGAGCTTGCCGGGAGAAGCGCGCGCCAGCTTGATCATGTCCGCCAGATTCACCGCGGCAAGTTCGGGCTTGGCGACGATGACCATCGCTGCCGTCGTCGCAAGGGTCACGGGCGCGAAATCCTTGCGGATGTCGTACTTGACCACCGTCGGATTGACGAACGCGGTGATCACCGCCGGACTGTCGGCACCCAGCACCAGGGTGTAGCCGTCGGGGGCCGCGCGTGCCGCGCGTTCCATGCCGATCACTCCACCCGCACCGACGACGTTTTCCACCACAACGCTTTGCCTGAGGCGCTCGGCGAGCTTCTGGCCGATCAGGCGGGCCGTGACATCGAGGTTGCCGCCTGTGCCGAAAGGGACGATCAGCGTGATCGGCTTGGCAGAAGGCCAGCCGGCCTGCGCGACGGCATTGCCGGCCACGAGCGGGCATGTGCATGCCGCCACGGCAAGAGTGAACGAGAGCGCATCGCGAATGCTCGCTTTGGGGAGTGTGGAAACCTGCATGCGCGCAATCCTTTCCATGGGCCTCAAGTCAGTGCCGGCCAGGCCTTGCGCAGGCGATCGAATTCGGCCAGGTATTCGCCGGTCCACGCGGCGCGGGTGCTCGCGTCCAACCACGCCGCGCGCAGGCCATTGCGCATGAAGACGCGCAGGTCGTCGAGGCCGAACTCGAAATCGCGCACCATCATGGCCCACGCCGCGGACGGCGTCATATGGTGCAGCGTCGGGTCGTCGGTATTGGGGTGAATCGCGATTCCCGCCGCGGGCATGCGGCGAATCGGGTGGTCGAGCGCCCAGCGCTCCGGCGCCAGGGTGCGCAGATAGTACGAATTGGTCGGCACCACCGTGAAGACCACGCCGCGATCGGCGCAACTGCGGCACAGGTCTGGGTCGTCGAGCACGGTGTAGCCATGGTCGATACGGTCGACCTTCAATCGTTCCACCGCGGTGCGGATGTGGTCGGCAGGACAGCCGAATTCACCGGCATGCGCGGTGGTCTTCAGTCCATGCTTGCGCGCCAGCGCGTACGCGGCTGCAAACAACTCGGGCGGGCGATCGGTCTCGCGGTAATCCATGCCGATGCCGATGACGTCGTCGTGGCGATGCGCGATCATCGCTTCTACCACCTCCAGCGCTGCCGCGGGTTCGGCCTCGCGATCGACTGCGACGATCAGCTTGCCGACGATATCGCGATCGCGCCCGGCATCCGCGATGCCCGCCAGGATGCCGCCTTGCGCGTCCGCATACCTGAGACCCGAGCCACGCAGCGTGCCGGTCGGGTTCCAGAAGAATTCCGCATAGCGCACGTTGTGCGAGGCGGCGTCGCAGAGGTACTCGTAGACCAGCCGATGCAGGTCGGCAGGGGTGCGCAACAGATGATCCTCGAGCGCGCGCAGGACGCGGATCGCCCCGATCGGCTTTGTGCCGCGCGTGTAGTACGCGGCGATCTCGTCATCGCTGATCGGAGCCCGTTCGCGCCGCACCAGCTCGGTGAAAGTGTCGCGCCGCACTGCTCCCAGCAGATGGCAGTGCAGCTCGACCTTGGGCAGCGCGCGCGAGAACGCGAGCAGCGGATCATCCGGCGCGAAGCTCCTGTGCATGCGCGCCGCCCTGGCGATCAGGCTTTGGGGCCGATGAGAAGGAATGCTGCCACTGGCCGGGTGATGCCTTTCAATTGCAGGTCCTCGGCCGGGGTGAATTCAAAACGCGCTTCGGCGCGCGCCATCGCGCGCCGTTCGGTCACGATCTGCCCGGCCGCGGCCTCGCCGCACAGCCGCGCCGCGAGGTTGGTCACGCTGCCGATGGCGGCGTAGTCCCAGCGCCCCTCGAAGCCGATGGCACCCAGGGTCGCGTAGCCCTCCGCGACCCCGATTCCCAGACCCAGCTCTATGCCGCGCTTGGCCCAGGCGGCGGCGTGCGGCGCGAAATCGCGCTGTATTTCGAGCGCCATCGCCAGCGCGTGACCGGTGGGGTCGTCCATGGGGATGGGATCATTGAAAAAGATCATGATGCCGTCGCCGGCAAAGCGTTCCACCGTGCCGCCCCAGCGGGTCACCGCCGCACCGGCGACGCGATGGTATTCCGACAGCACTTCCATGACCTCTTCAGGCTCGTTCGTATCGGTGAACGCCGTGAAGCCGCGCAGGTCAAGAAAAACCACCGTGATCATGCGTCGGTGAGTTTCCAGCAGCTTGGCGCCGCCGGCGGCGAGTATGCCCTCCGCCACGTTGGCTGAGAAAAAGCTTTTCAGGCGCCCGAGGCGCTCCAGTTGCTCCATCTGTTCGGCCACCCGCGCTTCCAGGCTGGCGTTCAGTTGCGCCAGTTCCTGCGCGAGCGCCTCGCTCTTGTCGGTGAGTTCCTTGATGCGCAACAGCGAGCGTACCCGTGCCAGCAGTTCCGGCTGGTTGATCGGCTTGGTGAGAAAGTCATCCGCGCCGGCCTCGATACCCTTGATGCGCTCGCCTTGCGGATCGAGGGAGGTCACCAGTACCACGGGCAGCAGTGCGGTCCCGGGTTCGGAGCGTATCGCCTTGCAGACATCGTAACCGCTCATTCCCGGCATCATGATGTCGAGCAGCACGATATCGGGCGGTGACTCTGCGAGCTTCTTCAGGCCTTCCGGGCCGGAGGCGGCGGTCACGACCTCGAAGCCCTTGAAGGTGAGAATGCCTTCGAGCAGCTTGACGTTGGCAGGCGTGTCGTCGACCACCAGCACGCGCGGCGGGGTGTTCATGCGCGACCTTCGGCGATCGACTTTTGCACCGCGGCCATGAGTTCTTTCAGGTTGACGGGCTTACTGACGAAGCCGTCGAAACCCGCCTCGATGATCTGGCGGCGGTCCTGGTCCATGACCGAGGCAGTCACCGCGATGATCGGGATCTTCGCGGCAGCCGCATTGGTGCGAATCCGCTTCAGGGCTTCCACGCCGTTGATGCCCGGCAGCTGGATGTCCATCAGCACCAGGTCGGGCAGATGCTCGCAGGCCAGCGCGACGCCGGTTTCGCCGTCGACAGCTTCAAGCACGGAGTAGCCCTTGAAGCCCAGCACGTCGCGCAGGAGCTTCATGTTCTTCTCGTTGTCTTCGACGATGAGGATGGTGCTCATGCGGCAGCCTCTTCTTGGGCCCCTTGCTGCAGGGGCAGGGAGAAAAAGAAGGTCGATCCCGCGCCGGGAGTGCTTTCCAGCCACATGCGCCCGCCGTGCAGCTCGACGAAGCGCCTGGCAAGCGGCAGGCCGAGGCCGGTGCCTTCGCGCTTGGTCGCGTAGTTGGAACCGACCTGCACGAACTCCTCGAACACCTTGGGCTGGTCCTCTGGCGCGATGCCGATGCCGGTGTCTGCGACCGATACTTCGATCGTCTCGCCGTTGCGATGGCAGGCAACCGTGACGCGCCCGCCATCCCCGGTAAATTTGACCGCGTTGGAGAGCAAGTTCAACATGATCTGCTTGAACTTGCGTTCATCGCCACGGCATTCGCCCAGGTCGTCGCCTACCTCAGTCTTGAGCTCGATGCCATGGCGCTGCGCGCGCTCGCGCACCAGGGTGACGGCGTTGCCGATGGCGGACGGCAGGTCGAAGCTGCCGACCTCCAACTCCATGCGCCCGGCCTCGATCTTGGAGAGGTCGAGGATGTCGTTGATCAAGGACAGCAGGTGGCGACCGGAGGCATGGATGTCCTGCACATAGTCGAGTTGCTTTTCGTTCAGCTCGCCGAACATGCCCTCGCTGAGCACCTCGGAGAAGCCGATCACGGCATTCAACGGCGTGCGCAGTTCATGGCTCATGTTGGCCAGGAACTCGGACTTGTGCTGGTTGGCCAGCTCGAGCTGGCGGCTCTTTTCGCGGATTTCGTTGAACAGGCGCGCGTTCTCGATGGCGATGACAGCCTGGTCGGCGAAGGTCTTGAGCAGCTCGACTTCGGTCGCACTGAAACCGCCCACCGTGGTCCGGTTGACGCTGATCGTGCCGATGGCTTGGTCGCCGCGGATCATGGGCACGCACAGTTCGGACCGGTAGCCACTGGCGCGCATGAGCCCGATCAAGTTGGGCATCGATGCAATGATTTCCGGAGCCTCGACATCGGCGATCTCCACCACGCGGCGGTCGAGGATCGCCAGCCCGGAGCTGGTTTCGCGGGTCAGCGGTTTGGGAAAATATTTCGCCGCGATCTCATCGCGGACGGCAGGGCTCAATGCCGTGTCTCCAGCCGCACCACCGAGCAGGAGCTTGTCGCCTTCGGCCAATAGCAAGGCAATCTGTTCTCCGCCGAACAGTTTCGAGGTTCGTTCCGTGATCGCCTGGAACACCGGCCTGGGATCGTCCATGGATTGGCTGATCACGCGCAGGATTTCGGCGGTGGCGGTTCGATGCTCGAGCGAACGTTCCAGTGCGGCGGTGCGCTCTTCGACCTTGCGCTCAAGGCCGGCATAAGACTCACGCAATCGCGCCGTCATTTGGTTGAATTGCTCGGCCAGGGTTTCGAGTTCGTCGTTGGTGCGAACCTCGATTCTCTGGTCGAGTTCACCTTCGCCGATGCGTTGCGCACCCTCCTGCAGCACGCGGATCGGCCGCACCATGGAGCGCGCCAGGAAGGTCGAGACGATCGCAGAGACCGCCAGGCCGATCAGGAGCAGAAGCCCGGTGCGCACGATGGAGGCGTTGAGCGTGGCGTACACCTCGGACACCGGCTGCTCGACGAACACCTGCCAGCCGAGGGTTTCAATCGGCGCCCACGCGGTGAGGACCTCGGTTCCGTTCACCGAACGGGCCACCATTGCCGGCTCATCGTTGCTCTTGGCATTGAGCGCGGCCTTGATCTGCTCGAGATTGGAAACATCGGTCTTGCGCAGCACCAGGCCGATGTCAGGGTCGGCCACCAGGGCGCCCCCGGCATCGATCACATAGGCCTTGCCCGCTTCGCCGATACGGATGCGCGAGACCACATCCCAGACGAACTTGAGATTGACCTCGGCCACCGTCACGCCCGTGCCGGCGCGCACCCCGACGGTGAAGTACGGCTCGGTCTCCTTGCGAAAGTAGACCGGGCCGATCCACGGCTTGCCCGGCCTGGCATTGAGAAAGGCCGGGTCGAGGGCACGGTCCTTGGATGCACCGACGTTGTCCATAGCCAGGCGCGAGACCGTCAGCGCTTCCTGGCCGCGGTCGTCGAGCTGGGTGATGTCCGTGACCGCCGGCGCCTGGCGCAGCAGCTTGAGGAATTCGACGCGACGTTGCTCCACGCCCTCACTGCCGAGCTGTGGCAGGGCAGCGAAGCCAAGTTGCTGCTCGATACCTTTGATGAATTGCTCGATGCGCGCGGCGGCGGCGACCGCCTTTTCCTTCTCCAGGCGCGCCAGCGCCAGCTTGTTCTCCTGGTAGGACCCGTACAGGCTGATGCCGCCGCTGGCCAGCAGTGCGCCGCACACCAGCGCCATGATGAACAGGAAGTAGCGGCGGAACAGGCGGCCGCGGCGCACCTGCGGATCCTGCGCCGCCGTCGCTTGCCCGGTGCTAGCGCTCATCGGACCTGACGGCGGCACGTCGGCACGGCATCGTCATGGTGGCACAACGTCCGTTACACCGCCGCCAGCGCCTGCTCCAGGTCCTCGCGAATGTCGTCGATATGTTCGATGCCGATCGACAGTCGCACCGTATCCTCGCTGACCCCTGCCTTGGCGAGTTCCTCATTGGAAAGTTGGCGGTGGGTCGTGGAGGCGGGATGGCAGGCCAGTGACTTTGCGTCGCCGATGTTGACCAGACGCGTGATGAGCTTCAAGGCGTCCTGAAAGCGGGCGCCGCCTGCGCGGCCGCCAGAGACACCAAATGTGAAGAGGCCCGAGGCACGGCCGCCCATGTATTTTTTCGCCAGGGCATGCGCCGGGTCCTCGGGCAGTCCGGCGTAGTGCACCCACTTGACCTTGGAGTGGCCCTTCAGGTACTGCGCTGCCGCCAACGCATTGGCGCAGATGCGCTCCATGCGCAAGGGCAGGGTCTCGATGCCCTGCAGGATCATGAAGGAATTGAAGGGCGAGATCGCCGCGCCCATGTTGCGCAGCGGCACCACGCGTGCGCGACCGATATAGGCTGCCGGCCCCAGCGCGTCGGTATAGACCACGCCATGGTAAGAGACGTCGGGTTCGTTCAAGCGCCTGAACTTGGCCTTGTGTTCTTTCCACGGGAATTTGCCGGAGTCGACGATCGCCCCGGCGATGGAATTGCCGTGTCCGCCCATGTACTTGGTGAGCGAATGCACGACGATGTCGGCGCCGTGCTCGAACGGGCGCAGCAGATAGGGGCTGGGCACGGTGTTGTCGACGATCAGCGGTACCCCGTGGCGATGCGCGATCTCGGCAATCGCCGCAAAGTCGGTGATGTTGCCCAACGGGTTGCCGATCGATTCGACGAAGACCGCCTTGGTCTTGCCATCGATCAATTTCTCGAACGAGCCCGGCTCGCGGTAGTCGGCAAAGCGGCCTTCGATGCCGAACTGCGGGAGGGTGTGGGCAAAGAGGTTGTAGGTGCCGCCGTACAGTGCCGAGGAAGCGACGATATTGTCGCCCGCTTCAGCGATGGTCTGGATCGCGTAGGTCACAGCCGCCTGCCCGGAGGACAAGGCCAGCGCCGCGATGCCGCCTTCCATCGCCGCGACGCGCTGTTCCAGCACGTCCTGGGTCGGATTCATGATGCGGGTGTAGATGTTGCCAGGCACCTTCAGGTCGAACAGGTCGGCGCCGTGCTGCGTGTTGTCGAATGCGTAGGCGACGGTCTGGTAGATGGGTACCGCCACAGCGTGGGTGGTGGGATCGGGTTTGTAGCCGCCGTGGACGGCAATGGTCTCGAATTTCATCTTCTCCTCCGAATCGGTTGGAAGCGCTGGACGTCCGGCATGCGCGTGGCCCGAATAATGCCGCAAATTGCCCGGACCGGGCGGCGGCATGTGCGACTTGGGCGTGCAGTCTCAGCGCCCGCGCATCCGCAGGCACCGTGGCCCCGCACTCGCGATGCGAGGCCCGATGATCTGCGCCTGGCCAAGGCCGCCGGGACGGCCTTGGAGGCGCCTCAGTCGAGCTTGATGTTGAGCTTGCGGATGATCGCGCCCCAACGCTCGTACTGGTCGCGGAAAAGCCGCGTGTGCTCCTCCGGCGAGGAGGCAACGATCTCGGTGCCGCCCTCGAGGTAGAGCTTCTCGGCCTCGGGGGTCTTGAGGGCGGCCGCGAGAGCCGCATTGACGCGCTGCAGGACATCGCGTGACATGCCGGCCGGCCCGAAGAATTGCATGCCCCCGGAAATGTCCAGCCCCGGTACGCCTGCTTCCGCCATGGTCGGCACGCTTTTCAGCGGTCCGAAGTTGGGTGTGTTGGCCACGCCCAGCATGCGCACCTTGCCCGCAGCCGCATTGGTCAGCGCCGTGGTCGGGCCGTCGAAGAGCATCTGCACCTGGCCGCCGAGCAGGGCGACGATGGCATCGGCCGAGCCTCGGAAAGGCACGTGCACGATGTCGATGCCGGCGTTGATCTTGAGCAACTCGCCGTTCAAGTGCGAAGTCGAGCCCAGGGAGAACGAACCGAAGTTGAGCTTGCCCGGGTTGGCACGGGCATGATCGATCAGTTCCCTGACCGTCTTGAAGGGCGAGGATGCGGGTACCACCAGCACGGTGCCGGAACGCGCCGCAAACATGACCGGGGTCAGGTCCTTCAGCGGGTCGTAGGGCAGCTTGCTGAACAGGTGCGGGTTCTGGGCTCCGGTCACCGCAATCGTGTAGAGGATGGTATGCCCATCTGGCGCCGAGCGGATGACGTCCTGCGTGCCGATGATGGTCGAGGCGCCCGACTTGTTGTCCACCACGACCGAATTGCCCAGTGCAGTCTGCATGCGTTGGGCGAGGAAGCGCGCCTGGATGTCGGTTTGTCCGCCGGCGGGGAAGGGGACCACGATGCGGATCGGCTTGCCGGGAATTGGAAAGGTCTGCGCGGCAGCAGGCATGGCAGCGACCGAGCCGGCAACGGCTAAGGTCAGAAGAGCGCGACGAGTCAGGGTCATGGGAGCCTCGCAATGATGGGGGCGCAGTCTATGCCGAGAAAGCCAGCCGGCCTATGCGGGTAAACGCCAAGGGCCTGCAGAAAGTCAGTCCCGATCCTAGCGCCCGGACCAGTAGCGCGGGCGTTCTTCGCGCCAGGCACGGGTCTGGATGCCGTGATTTGTGAACTCGACGCGCACGGCACCATCCCTTTCGGTACGCAACAGGCGGGTGCCGCGTGCCGCATAGCGCTCGACGACTTCAGGAGCCGGGTGGCGAAACCTGTTGCGGTAGCCGGCAGTGACGATTGCGATTTCCGGCGCGACGGCGGAAACGAAATCCGGTGTCGAAGAACTGCGGCTGCCGTGATGTGGAACAACCAGGACTGCACTTCTGATCCGTGCCGGGTCGGTTGCGAGGCGCGCCTCGACGTCGCGTTCGATGTCGGCCGGCAACAAGATGCTGCGACCATGCGCGGTGATGCGCAGAACGCAGCTGCGTGCGTTGTCGCTGGTTTTGTCCGGTCGTGCGTAGTCCTGCGCGGACGGATGCAGGAACTCGAAGCGCACGCCATCCCACTCCCAAGCATTACCCTCCAGGCAGCGCCGCCGGACGAGGGCGGCTGATGCGACAGGGTGATCATCCGGCAATGGGGATGCGAGCCAGTCCGGTACCACCGCCTGCATGGTCGAGACGGCGCCACCGCTGTGATCATTGTCGTCGTGGCTGACGACCAGGCCATCGAGCCGCATGATTCCCTCGCCGCGCAGATAGGGGACCAGGATGCGATTGCCGCTGTCGGCCTCCGGGGTGTAGCGAGGGCCGGTGTCGAAGACCAGCGTGCGATGGGCAGTACGTGCGACGACCGCGAGTCCCTGACCGACATCGAGCACCGTCATCCACAGATCGCCAGGTGCGGGGCGCGCCATCGGATGTACAAGCAGGGGCAGCATCCAGATCACGCCCAGAACCCGCCAGTGCCACCACCAGGGGATGAGGCACCAGAGCGCACCGGCCATTGCCAGCAACACGGTCCACATCGGCGCCGCGCCGCGTTGCCATACGGCCCAGTCGAGTGCCGACATCGCATCCAGGGGAATCATCAGCAGCGCCATGATTTCGTGTGCAAGCGTGGCGATGCCGGGCACCGGCAGCAAAGCCGCCAGGAGTGCCAGCGGTGTGACGATGAAGCTCACGACCGGGATGGCGATGGCGTTGGCCAACGGGCCCGCCAGCGAGACCTGCTGAAATAGCGCCAGGGTGAGCGGCACCAGGCCCAGCGTGACAGCGGCCTGGGCGCCGGCCGCGCGCGCGAGCCAGTGGCGGCGCTCTCCCGGCAGCGCAGCCAGGAGGAGTAGCGCTACTGCCCCGAACGACAGCCAGAAGCCCGGCGCCAGCGGAGCCCAGGGGTCGACCACGCACACCAGCACCAGCGCGATGGCCAGCACCCGGGTTGGAGCGCCGAACCAGCCGCGCCACAGCGCCCAGGCGGCGACGGCAAGCATGTAGAGAGTGCGCTGGGCCGGCACGGCGAAGCCGGCCAGGAGGCAATAGACGAGAGCCGCCAGGAAGCCGGCCGCGATGCCGGCGAGTTGCGCCGGCAGGGCGAGGCCCAGGCGCGCACTGCGGCGCCACAGGGTTGCCACCAGCCAGCCCGCCAGGCTGCCAATCATGGTCACATGCAGGCCGGAGATGCTCATCAGATGTCCGACCCCGGTGCGCATGAAGGTCTTCCAGTCGTCACTGTCGATGGCACGCTGGTCGCCGATGGCCAGCGCGATCAGCACACCGCCGTGGGCTGCGCCGGTCAGCGCTGTCTGCATGCGTTCGCGAATGCGCTCGCGCGCAGCGTGAATCATTGTTGCCGGCGTGAAGGCGAATGGAGCAAGCAACGTGGGATCGGCGCTCGCGCACGCCTCGCGTGGCGGGCGCACCAGTCCGGTGGCGCGAATGCCGCGCTCGAGCAGCCAGGCTTCGTAGTCGAAGCCATGCGGATTGGCGCTACCGTGCGGAAGCTTCAGGCGCACGCGCAGCGCGCGCCGCTGACCTGCCTTGACCGGAGGCAGCGCGGCCGGATCCTCAACCGTCCCCGGGGCGTACCAGCCGAGCAGGATACGTTGTGGCACAACCGCGCCGGGTGTCTGTACATGCTCGACGGCGAACTCGAAGCGCACACCGCGCTCCAACACCTGTGGCAGCGAGGCCACCACACCAACCAGATCAATGTCGCGCCCCTCCCAGGCCGGATCCAGCCGATCGGCCAGGCGCCACTGCGCCATGCCCACCGCCCAGAGAAAGCCCATGGCGATGCCGCAAATAGCGAGCGTGACCAGGCGAAGCGACGCGCGTTCCACATATAGCGCAAGAGCCAGGCAGGCACCTGCGAGCCCCACGACGGCGAGCACGCTGCGCCCCCCGGGGAGGGCGGCGAGCGTCTGCACCCAGGCGCAGCCCAGGGCGAATCCGCAAAAGGCCAGGCGCACGATGGTGGTCCCAACCCGGGTCGAGCGGACGCGTGTGGCTAGCGGGGTGCCGCCACGATTCGCCCGATGACCTGTCCCTCTGCATCGAAACTGGTCTCTTCAAAGCGTGTACTGCCATCGCTGCGGATGGCAAGCACGCTGGCGCTGCGCGTACCGTAGACCGGGTTGACGATCATGCGTGGCGACAGTTCACGCTCGCGAATGATGCCGATGCCGGTGTCTGGCAAGGACTCCTCTGCGGCTGGCCGTGCGTCGGCCAGGGCGGCAAAGAGGGCAGCGAAGAGATGGTTTTCGTCGCTGCCTGCACGTGTCGCCGAGGCCACGTCGGCAGCCAGTCCGGTGGCCTTGGGCCAAGGCGTGTCCAGCCTGGCGTTACTCAGGGTGTGCAGTCCGCGCTCGACCCGCCGCGGCGCGTCATCATCGGCGATCACCCAGAATTCCCCCTTGCAACCTACCAGCAGGTTGAATCCGTTGTAGTCACGCCGCTCGCGCCCGACTTGGTCGGCATAGGCTTCGGCGTCCGCGTCGGTGCGCAGGAACTGAGCCACCAGATGCCCGCGCGAGCGGGGTGCGCGCCCGGCGGGTGCGCCGTTGCGATGATTGGTGAGGGCGGCGAAGCGCCCGCCCAGCGCAAGCCCCATCCAGGTACCGCCCTCGCGCAGGTCGCGCCCCGCGAATACCCCCGGTGCGTCATGCCAGTGGGCTGCCGGTGCAGTCGGTCGGGAGTGGAACTCGTCGCGGTTGGCAGCAACCAGCAGGCGATATCCCGGCACCGAATCCAGAGCAAATGCGATCAGGCACATGGGAGATCAGGCCAGAGGGTCGTGAAAAATCTCGACGTGACGCTCCCCGCCATTGGCCAGGAACGCATCGAGCCCGAACCGGATCACGCAGTCGGCCAGGGTCGCCTCGAAGAGCAGGCGCTGGTGCACACCCTCGTAGATTTCCATCCAGGTGTCATCGCTTCCCGACTTGCGCTTGAGCCTGCCGCGCACACTGGTGCGGCGCAGTATCTCGGACTGCATCGCAACCGCCACGGGAACGTATTCACCTTCGGCCGCTCGCGCTATCCGGTAGTAGATGAAATAGTCGACCAGCGTATTCAAGTGGGCTGACCTGACGTCTGCGACGGCTTCGCCGACAGGGCCGATGCTGATAGCGTCGCCAGCCGGGACATCATGCCTCAGCCGGTATTTCGTAGGGGAGGGGACTCTCGATGAGGCACGGCCCGTCGGGTGCACCAAGACGCATTCGGTTGCTGCCGAATTCCGCCAGCGGGATCACCGCCAGCAATTCGCTGCCGCCTGCGCCGTCCGCGCATGCGTTGACCACCGTGCCGGATTCCTGTCCGTCCGCGCCGAACAGTCCCATCCCCGGTGTCGCAGGCGCGCCGACGCTGGCGCGCACCATGCGCCGCTTCACGGCTCCGCGATAGTGCGCACGCGCGACCACTTCCTGCCCCGGGTAACAGCCCTTGCGAAAACTGATCCCGCCCAAGGCGTCGAAGTTGACCATTTGCGGGACAAAAGCGTCCTGCGTTTGCGGGCCGATCCAGGGCTCCCCGGCGCGAATCATGGCGCGCTCCCAGGCAGATGCATCGGCAACGTTGGCGGCGTCGCTCGCCCCGGCTAAGGTGACGAGAAGCACGCGCGCGACGCCATCCACCGGCGGTAGGCCGATGCGTACCGTCTCGCCGTGGAGCACCCGGTGCGGCGGCGGGCCGGTTTCGCCGAGCGAACCGAATATGCGATGTCCGGCGGAGGCGTCGGTGACCCGGGCTTTGGCCCGCAGCACGAACATCGACAGGCGCTTCACCAGCATGGGGACAGTGCGACGATCCGCACAGAGATAAACGCCTTCGCCACCGTCGCGCCAGGCCAGGAACCCGGCCAGCATGCGCCCCTTGGGGCTCAGGTACGCGGTCCACTGTGACGCATCGGGGCCAAGAGCAGCGAGATCGTTGCTCAGTTGGGCATGCAGGAACGCAATGGCATCCGAACCACCGACGTGGATCAGTCCCCAGCTATCCAGGGGGATGTGCACAGGCGCGGCAGGAGCAGTCATGCGGGAAGGTGGCGTCGCGTGCTGGAGGCACTTTGGCGAAGACGCTTATTATAGCGACCGGCAACCTTTGCGCACGTCATGTTGAAGCTTATCAAGGCCCTGATTTTCTTGGTTTTTTTGACGTTGGCCGGGATCACGGGCGGGCTTTACTGGTATGCCCATCACCCCCTCGCGCTGGGGCGCGACACGGTCGATCTGACCGTCCCGCGCGGTGCAAGCATGCGCGCGGCGGCGCGCCTGGCAGGGGCGGCCCTGCCGGTGATTCCTGAAATCCTGGTGCTGCTGTCGCGCCTGGACGGTCGCGATACCCGTATCAAGGCCGGGAGCTACGAGATCGCCAATGGGATCACGCCGCAGGAATTGATCGACAAACTGACGCGCGGCGACGTCACCTTGCAGGAACTGACCATCCCGGAGGGGTGGACGTTTCGCCAGTTTCGCGCTGCACTGCAGGCCCATCCCGGCATTCGGCGTGATGGCGCGTGGCTTGACGACGCCGAGTTGCTGCGCCGCATCCAGGCGCAGGAGGGCGGTAGCGCAACGCATCCGGAGGGGCTGTTTTTTCCGGACACCTACCTTTTTGCCAAGGGCAGCGACGAGAGCGAGGTCCTGCGGCGCGCCTACCGTGCCATGCAGCGGCGCCTGGCTGCCGCATGGCAGGATCGTGCGGCAGGCGTCCCGCTGGCGACGCCGTATCAGGCACTGGTGCTGGCTTCGATCATCGAGAAGGAGACCGGCAAGGCAGGAGAACGACCGTTGATCGCAGGCGTCTTCGTCAATCGATTGACGCGGGGCATGTTGCTCCAAACCGATCCGACCGTCATTTACGGGATGGGGGAGCGCTTTGACGGCAACCTGCGGCGACGCGATCTTCTCGCCGACACGCCGTATAACACCTATACCCGTGCCGGGCTGCCGCCAACCCCGATCGCCCTGCCCGGCGAGGCGGCGCTGCGCGCGGCACTCAACCCGGCGCGCACCGAGGCGGTGTACTTCGTCGCCCGCGGCGACGGCTCCCACGAGTTCTCCGCAACACTCGAGGCGCACAATCGCGCCGTCAATCGCTTTCAACGCAGGCAGGGCGGCTAGAGACCATGGCGCGCGGCAAGTTCATCACATTCGAGGGGCTGGATGGGGCCGGAAAGTCTAGCCACATCGAGGCCGCGCAGCGCCATCTCGCCGCTCGGGGGCTGGAGGTCATCAGCACCCGTGAACCGGGCGGCACGCCGCTTGGCGAAGCACTGCGGGAGTTGCTCCTGCATCAGCCCATGCATCTCGATACCGAGACCCTGCTCATGTTCGCCGCGCGCCGTGAACATCTTGCCAAGGTGATCGAGCCGGCGCTTGCCCGGGGCGCCTGGGTGATCTGCGACCGCTTTACCGACGCGACACGGGCGTATCAGGGCGGCGGGCGGGGGGTATCCCTGGAGCGTATCGAGGCCCTTGCCCATTGGGTTCACCCGGGATTGGAGCCGGACTTGACGCTCGTATTCGACCTGGACCCTGAGATCGCCCGCCGGCGACTCGCCCAGGACAGAGCTCCGGACCGGTTTGAACGCGAAGAACTTGAGTTTCACCGGCGCGTGCGCGACGTGTACCTTGGCCTTGAGCAGATCGCCGGTCGGCGCGTTGTGATCATCGACGCTGGCCAGGGCCGAGATGATGTTGAGAAAATGGTTTATAAAAATATCTCAACACTATGAAAAAATACACATTTCCTTGGCAAAAAGAACCCTGGGAACAGTGGCAGGCGGGGGCTGCTCGCCGCTCTCACGCCGTGCTCGTGAACGCCCGTCCCGGAATCGGCGCCCACGAGTTTGCGCTTTTCATGGCTCAGGCCGCGCTGTGCGAGGCGCGCCAACATGGCGACCGGCCTTGCGGGAATTGCGCCGCTTGCGGATGGTTCGAGGCCTCCAACCATCCGGACTGTCGTGTCCTGGTGCCGGAATCGATGGCGCCGGAGCCGGCCGCGGATGCAGAATCCGGCGAAGCCGACGACGGACCGCAAGCCGGACGTGGCGCGCCATCCAAGGTAATCAAGATCGCCCAGGTCAGGGCCCTGGATGCTTTCTTCAGCGTTGGCACCCATCGCGGCGGCACGCGCGTGGCCGTCATCTATCCCTGCGAGACCTTGACGGTGGAGTCGGCAAACCGGCTTCTGAAAACGCTGGAAGAACCCGCGCCGGATACCCTGATCATTTGCGTGACCCATCGCCTTGACGCGGTGCTGCCGACCCTGCGCAGTCGCTGCACGCGCGTCGATCTGCCCCTGCCCGAGACGGGCGGTGCGGTAGCGTGGCTGGCGGGGCAGGGGGTCGACAACGCTGCCGATGCACTTGCCGAAGCGGGCGGCGCCCCGCTCCTTGCGCTCGAACAGCAGGCGTCGGCGGAGTATCGCCAAGCACTCGTCGCCGGGTTGGCGCATCCGGCGCGGCTGGACCCGGTGGCGCTTGCCGAACGTTGCGAAAAAGGGGGCGCCGAAGCCGTTTGTCTGTGGACCAGTCGCTGGCTGAGTGATCTGCTGCTGTGCGGCAATGGCGGCAAAGTACGCTATCATCCACGCGAATCCCAAGCCATTGAACGCATTGCGCAAAGCGTGCCGCTCGCGGCGCTGGACGGTTTGTTGCGTCGGGTGGCCAGCCGGCGTCGCACCGCGGAACATCCGCTCAACGTTCGATTGTTTCTTGAGGAAATATTCATCGACTATGCGCGCGTAACCGCGCAGTAGAGTCCTTTCGCAATGGCAGATAGTCCGAACCGACCGGCCGCTTCCGCCCGCCCGAGCATGCTCTCCTTGAATATCAAGGAGAAGTCGGCGCTCTACGCGGCTTTCATGCCGCATTTGCGCAATGGTGGCCTCTTCATTCCCACCACCCGGCAGTACCGACTTGGTGACCCGGTCTACATGTTGTTGTCGCTGATGGATGACCCGGCAAAACTGCCGGTCGCCGGGGTCGTCGCATGGATCACCCCACAGGGTGCGCAGGCCAACAAGCAGCAGGGGGTCGGCGTCCAGTTCTCGGGGGACGAAAGCGGTCAGAACGCGCGTCGCAAGATCGAGAACCTGCTCGGCAATTCGCTGCAATCTTCGCGGCCGACGCATACCCTTTGAATAGCGCGCCGCAGGGCCAGGGCATGCTGGTCGATTCGCATTGCCACCTCGACTTTGACGATTTCAAGGACGACTTGTCCGGCATTCTTGAACGCATGGTCGAGGCAGGCGTTGGTCATGCAGTATGCATTGCCGTCACCCTGGAGGCGCTTTCGGCCGTGCGTGCTGTGGCGGCGCAGAGTGACAGGCTTTTTGCCACGGTCGGTGTGCATCCCGACTACCCTGACGTGCGCGAGCCCGATGTGAGATCCCTGGTTGAATTGGCGACGGATGCGCGCACGATCGCCATCGGTGAGACCGGACTGGACTATTACCGGCTTAGCGGGGACCTGGAATGGCAGCGCAATCGATTTCGTACCCACATACGGGCCGCGCGCGAGACAGGACTGCCGCTCGTGGTCCACACCCGTGCCGCCGCGGCGGACACGCTGCGCATCCTGCGGGAGGAAAGGGCGCATGAAGCAGGCGGGGTCATGCACTGTTTCACCGAGAGCCTGGATTTCGCTCGTGCGGCCATCGACATGAACTTCATGATCTCGTTTTCCGGCATCGTCACATTTCGCAACGCCAGGGACTTGAAGGAGGTTGCGAAGGCGATACCGTTGGAACGCATTCTGGTGGAGACCGATGCCCCTTACCTGGCGCCCGTGCCGCACCGCGGCAAGACTAACGAGCCTGCGCTGGTCGCACATGTCGCTCAGGAAGTCGCCCGGCTGCGCCAAATTGCCTTCGATGACGTCGTTGCGGCAACCACCATGAATTTCTTTCGGCTTTTTCCCAAGGCGGCACGTTTGTCGGAGCGCACATGATGAAGCGTCGGGTTTTCCTGGTGACAGGGGTCGCATTGTCGGCCTGGAAGGAGGCCGCACTTGGCAACACGTACGATGACTTTCTCAATGCGGTCAAACGGGCGGACGTCGGCACCTTGACCAGGCTCCTGCGGCGCGGCATGGACGCCAACACGGTCGACCCGGCCGGGCAGCCGGTCCTGCATCTGGCCGCGCGCGACGGCAGCCTGGAAGTGGTTAAGGTCCTGGTTGCCGCGCGCGCCGACATTGATCGACGCAATGCCGCCGGCGAGTCGGCCTTGATGCTGGCGTCGCTGGCCGGGCATCAGGCTGTCGTCGAGTTCTTGGTCAGCAAGGAAGCACAGGTCAACCATCCTGGCTGGACACCCTTGATTTACGCAGCCACCAATGGGCATCGCAAGATTGTAGAAATATTGCTTGATAATCATGCGTATATAGATTCTTCTTCAAGTGCTGGTGTAACTTCTTTGATGATGGCTGCGCGTGGCGGGCACCTCGAGGTCGTGAAGCTTTTGATCGAGGAAGGTGCAGATGTCGATGTCAAGAATGACAACGACCAGACGGCTGCAGACTGGGCTGAAGCAACCCGAAACACCGAAATAGCCAAGTTGATTCGTGCAAAGATGAAACCCGCAGACGCCAAGGGATCTGAAAAGGAATCCCCGGAAAGAAAGTAATGTATATTATGTTAAATAATATACGGTTCGAATCGGACTCGTATACGCCCACTGCAGCTTTGGAATGATTCGAATGGCGCCCCGCCGAGCAGGCTGGCCCAACTAGCCTCGATCGGCGAAAAGCGCCGATGCCGCGGCGAGGCGCGGCATCAGCAGGCATCAAACTCAGTGCTTGATGGCCGCGTCCGTCGCGGGTTGCGTCGGAACGGCGGAAGGCGCTGCGGCAACCGCCTCCTCAGGCAAGGCAACCGGCACACGCTCAAGGGCCAATTCGAGAACCCGATCGATCCACTTGACCGGGACGATCTCCAGGCGATTCTTGATGTTGTCCGGTATCTCCGGCAGATCCTTGACGTTGTCCTCAGGGATCAGCACCGTCTTGATTCCGCCGCGGTGGGCCGCGAGCAACTTCTCCTTCAAGCCACCGATGGCCAGGACTTCCCCTCGCAAGGTGATCTCGCCGGTCATCGCGACATCGGCGCGCACCGGGATGCCGGTCAGTACCGAGACCAGCGCCGTGGTGATCGCGATCCCTGCGCTGGGTCCGTCCTTGGGTGTCGCACCCTCCGGAAGATGGATGTGCAGGTCGGTTTTCTCGTAGAAGTCTGCGTTGATGCCCAGGGCCCGCGCCCTCTTTCGCACCACGGAACGCGCGGCCTCGATCGACTCCTTCATGACGTCACCCAACGTTCCGGTCCGGGTGATGTTGCCCTTGCCCGGGACGGCGACGGTTTCGACCGTGAGCAACTCTCCGCCTACTTCGGTCCAGGCCAATCCCGTCACCTGACCGACCTGGTTTTCCTTCTCGGCAATGCCGAAGGTATGACGCCTGACGCCCAAAAACTTGTCGAGGTTCTTGGCGGTGACTGCGATGCGCTTTTGCTCGGCCTTCTTGAGCAACAGGGTCTTGACGACCTTGCGACAGATCTTGGAGATCTCGCGCTCGAGCGCGCGCACGCCGGCTTCGCGGGTGTAGTAGCGCACGATGTCGCGCAAGGCTGCTTCCGCTACGCTGATTTCCCCGGCTTTCAGGCCGTTGTTCTTGATTTGCTTGGGAAGAAGATACTTCTGCGCGATGCTGATCTTCTCGTCCTCGGTATAGCCCGACAGGCGGATGACTTCCATCCGGTCCATCAACGGCGGCGGGATGTTCATGGTGTTCGCGGTGGCAACGAACATCACCTCGGACAGGTCGTAGTCGACCTCAACGTAGTGATCCGCAAACGTATGGTTCTGCTCAGGGTCCAGTACTTCCAGAAGTGCCGAGGACGGGTCGCCGCGGAAATCCATTCCCATCTTGTCGATTTCGTCGAGCAGGAACAGGGGATTGCGCACACCCACCTTGGTCATGTTCTGCAGGATCTTGCCCGGCATGGAACCGATGTAGGTACGCCGATGGCCGCGGATTTCGGCTTCGTCCCGAACACCGCCCAAGGCCATGCGCACGAACTTGCGGTTGGTGGCCCGCGCGACCGACTGGCCCAGCGAGGTCTTGCCGACGCCCGGTGGCCCGACCAGGCAGAGAATCGGCGCCTTGACACGGTCGACCCGCTGCTGCACCGCCAGATACTCGAGGATGCGCTCCTTGACCTTTTCCAGGCCGTAATGGTCCTCGTTCAAGACCTTGTCCGCGTTGGCAAGGTCGTTGTTGACCCTGCTCTTTTTCTTCCACGGCAGGTTGCACAGGGTATCGATGTAGTTGCGGATCACCGTCGCCTCGGCTGACATCGGTGACATGAGCTTCAGCTTCTTGAATTCGGCTTCTGCCTTCTTGCGCGCCTCCTTGGACATCTGCGCCTTCTTGATGCGCTTTTCCATCTCCTCGAGGTCGGCGCCCTCCTCGCCTTCGCCGAGCTCCTTCTGGATGGCCTTGACCTGCTCGTTGAGGTAGTACTCGCGCTGGCTTTTCTCCATCTGGCGCTTGACACGGCCACGGATGCGCTTTTCAACCTGCAGGATGTCCAGCTCCCCTTCCAGGGCGGACAAGAGGTGTTCGAGCCGCTTTTGCACCTCGAACATCTCGAGAATCTCCTGCTTTTGCTCAAGCTTGAGCGGCAAGTGGGCAGCGATCGTGTCTGCCAGGCGACCAGCGTCGTCGATTCCGCCCAGCGATGTGAGTATCTCGGGCGGGATTTTCTTGTTGAGTTTCACGTACTGGTCGAACTGCTGAACAATCGCACGCCGCAGGGCTTCGATTTCAGGGGTGGTTTCGAAATCCGCGGAGATCGATTCGGCGTCACACTCGAAGTGGCTGCGCTGATCGGTGATCGTGGCAATGCGAGCCCGCTGCGAACCTTCCACCAGCACCTTTACGGTGCCATCGGGAAGCTTGAGCATCTGCAGGATATTGGCTGCACAGCCAACGGCATACATGTCGCCGGCATCAGGCTCGTCCTTGGCAGCTGAACGCTGCGCGACCAGCATGATGCTCTTGCCGGCCTCCATCGCGAGTTCTAGCGCCTTGATCGATTTGGGGCGCCCGACGAACAGCGGGATCACCATATGCGGGAATACCACTACATCCCGCAGGGGCAAGAGGGGCAGCTGTAATTTTTCAGGGGTATCGCTGGACATGGCGTTCATTGCCTCTCTGGGGAATTGCTCTGCTGCTGGCGCTGGGCTTGCGAACAAAAAACGGAAAGAAACAGATCAGGTGCGGACATGGGGCCGAACCCGGATACTGCAAGGCCTGCCCTGTGGGCACGAATGCCTACTGGGCCGATGCAACCTTGGGAGCCTCGGCGTAAACCAGGATCGGGCGACCATCGCCTTCGATGGTGCTCTCGTCGACCACTACCTTGCCGACATTCTGCGTGCTCGGGAGGTCGTACATGGTGTCCAGAAGCGCCTGCTCGATGATCGAGCGCAGGCCTCGTGCGCCAGTTTTGCGCTTGAGAGCTTTGCGGGCGATGGCGTGAAGGGCGGCTGGTCGAAGTTCAAGTTCCGCCCCTTCCATCTGGAAAAGCTTCTGGTACTGCTTGACCAGGGCATTCTTGGGCTCGGTCAATATCTGCATGAGCGCCGGCTCGTCGAGTTCGTTGAGCGTAGCCACCACCGGCAGGCGACCGACCAGTTCCGGAATCAGGCCGAACTTGATCAAGTCTTCCGGCTCGACGCCCTTCAAGGTGTCGCTGAGGGCCCGCTCCGTGACCGCCTTCACCTCCGCGCTGAATCCAATGCCGCTTTTCTCGGAGCGATTTCGTATCACCTTTTCCAGGCCATCGAACGCGCCGCCACATATGAACAGGATGTTGGTCGTATCAACCTGGACGAAGTCCTGGTTCGGATGCTTGCGGCCGCCCTGCGGAGGTACGGAGGCGATCGTCCCTTCGATCAGCTTCAAGAGCGCCTGCTGGACTCCCTCGCCTGAGACATCGCGGGTGATCGACGGGTTGTCGGATTTGCGTGAAATCTTGTCGATCTCGTCGATGTAGACGATGCCTTTTTGTGCCTTCTCGATCTCGTAGTTGCAGTTCTGCAACAATTTCTGGATGATGTTCTCGACATCCTCGCCAACGTAGCCCGCCTCGGTGAGCGTAGTTGCATCGGCGATCACAAACGGAACATTGAGCAACCTTGCCAGCGTTTGCGCCAGCAGGGTCTTGCCCGATCCTGTCGGTCCGACAAGCAGGATGTTGCTCTTGGACAGTTCGACCTCGTCTGACTTGCCCAGGTGCTTCAGACGCTTGTAGTGGTTGTAGACGGCGACCGAGAGAATGCGCTTGGCACTCTCCTGCCCAATCACATAGGAATCGAGGATTCCGCAGATCTCCTGCGGAGTCGGCAGGTCGGAGCGTGCCGCCTTGGCGGGGTCGGACGCACCGGTTTCATCGCGGATGATGTCGTTGCAGAGTTCGATGCACTCATCGCAAATGAACACCGATGGGCCGGCGATGAGTTTGCGCACCTCGTGCTGGCTCTTGCCGCAGAACGAGCAGTAAAGCAGTTTTTCGCCGCTGGCTTTCTTGTCGGTCATCGTCGCTTCGAAATTGCCACGTAACGCATAGATTAGGCCAATCGCAGCACTGCACGCAAGCGGGACATGCGGGACTTTTCCGGCCTTTCTTTGTCCTGCGTGGTCTTCAGGCGCTTCGCTTGGCGAGAACTTTGTCGATCAGTCCGTAGGCCTGCGCCTCATCAGCGGAAAGGAAATTGTCACGGTCGGTATCCTTTTCGATACGCTCGACCGGCTGCCCAGTATGCTGCGCCATGAGGGTGTTCAGTTTTTTCTTGAGGCCCATGACTTCCTTGGCATGGATCTCGATGTCGGATGCCTGTCCCTGGAAGCCTGCTGACGGCTGGTGGATCATGACCCTCGAGTTCGGCAAACCAAAGCGCTTGTCCTTGGCGCCGGCGGCAAGCAGGAATGCTCCCATGCTGGCGGCTTGTCCAACGCAAAGCGTTGAGACTTCAGGCTTTATGAACTGCATCGTGTCATAGATCGCCAATCCCGCCGTAACCGATCCGCCGGGCGAGTTGATATAGAACGAAATATCCTTCTCGGGGTTCTCAGACTCGAGAAACAGGAACTGCGCAACGATCAGATTCGCGCCCTGGTCTTCGACCGGTCCGACCAGAAACACCACGCGCTCCTTGAGCAAGCGCGAATAGATGTCATAAGCGCGCTCGCCGCGCCCGCTTTGCTCGATGACCATGGGAATCATGCCCAGGCCTGTCGCATCCATGGCGCCGCCCATTCGGGTATCGCCGACATACTGCTGAAATCGCTTGAACGTTGAATCGATGGTCATTTCCGGTGTTCCTGCAGCCGCGCGACTACGAGCGCGCCATGAGTTCGTCAAAGGGGATGTCGCGAACGCTGACTTGCGCCCGGGCGAGGACATGCTTGACCACATTGTCCTCGACCGCAAGGGCTTCGACTTCGGAGATTCGTTTCTTGTCCGAGTAATACCAGCGCACCACTTCGGTCGGATCCTCGTAACTCTGTGCGTATTCGTCGATGATCGCACGTACCTGTTCCGGCTTGGCCTCCAGCGATTCCGACTTGACCAGTTCGGCAAGGATCAGCCCCAGCGTGACACGGCGCCGCGCCTGCTCATTGAACATGTCGCGAGGGATCGGCATGTCCTGCTTGACGCCGCGCTGGGCCAGATCGGCGCGCGCCTGTTCGATCAATCGTTCAACCTCCATCTCCACCAGGGACTGCGGGGGATCGACAGGGACCTTCTCGATCAGGCCCTGCATTACAGCGTTCTTTTCCTGGCTGGCCAGGCGCTTCTTCACCTCGCGCTCCACGTTGCCGCGAATGTCAGCCTTCAGGCGGGCGAGGTCACCGTCGGCCACCCCCAGCGAGCGCGCGAACTCGGCATCCAGTACCGGCAAGGTTCCAGCCTCGACCTTCTTGACCGTCATCTCGAAGCGTGCGGTCTTGCCGGCCACATCCTTGCCCTGGTAATCCGCGGGAAATGTCAGGTCGAAAGTCTTGCTGTCGCCCTCGCTCATTCCGGTCGCGGCGGTCTCGAATTCCGGCAGCATGCGTCCGGCACCCAGGACGAAGGTGAAGTCTGTCGCGCTGCCGCCATCGAAATACACGCCATCGACCGCGCCGCGGAAATCGACGGTGACACGGTCGTCCTTGGCACTCGCGCGCGCAGCAGGCGAATAGGTGACGCGCTGGCGACGCAGGGTCTCGATGGTCGCGTCGATGTCGGCGTCGCCAACGTTGGTGCGTGGCTGCTGGATCGCAAGGCTGGAAAGGTCGCCGATGACGATGTCCGGATAGATCTCGAAAGTCGCGACGAAATCGAAACTCGCGTCATTGGCGGCACCTTCAGCTGCCGGCTTGGGCTCGATGCGCGGATAGCCCGCAACACGCAATTTCTGCTGGTTGACGGCTGTGCTGAAATTGCGCTGAATCGCGTCGCCGATGACTTCGGAGCGCACTTGCGGCCCGTAGGTGGAAGCAACCATGCGCATGGGCACCTTGCCAGGCCGAAAGCCCTGCATGCGTATCGTGCGCGACATGCGCTGGAGGCGACTTGCGACTTCTTGCTCGATTTCCGCGGCGGGAATGGACAAGTCGATGCGGCGCTCCAAAGCGCCCAAGGTGGATTCGGTCACTGCCATGAGGGATTCAATGTAAGTTTGGTTGGTGCGAAAGGAGGGACTCGAACCCTCACGCCTTTGGGGCGCTGGAACCTAAATCCAGTGCGTCTACCAGTTCCGCCACCTTCGCCTTGGTTGTCCGGCGTCGCTGACCATGCACGCCGGGCCGGGTGCGGCACACCCGGTGGCAAGTCATCATGCTGGGAACGATTGAATTTTACCCCAATCGCGCGTGCCCAACCGTCCTGGCGCGGGCGCGGGCCGGCATTTGTGGCGCAAAGCGCCGGCTGATCGGCTTTTTGGACCGGTGCCGCAGCGTGTACCTTGTCGCCTGTCAAAAGCACGTTCTCCCGCCAATGCCGCAACCCGTCAGTTCTATTTCGCCGCTTGACCGGAAACAGGTGTTGATCATCGACCGTCACGCTCACGTACGCCAGAGGCTGTCGGAAATGTGCGGTAGTCTCGGCGCGGAATCCCTCGTCGCCGTTGCCAGCGCCGACGCAGCACATAGAACGATCCGGGAGCAGCCCGTGGACGTGTTCCTGTGCGACTACCAGCTCGAGGAGACGCGCACCGGGCAGGCACTCCTGGAAGAGCTGCGCACTCTCGGAGCACTGCACCGAAACGCCGTCTTCATCATGGTGACTTCAGAGCGGACCTATCGACGGGTACGTGATGTGGCCGAGTTTGCACCGGACGCATATCTCCTGAAGCCCTTCACCATGGAAACCTTGGCCGAGCGGCTCGTGCGCGCCGTTGCGCGCAAACGCATCCTCGCACCCGTACATGACCTTCTCGAACTCGGCTTGATCGATGGTGCCTTGGAACAATGCCGCGAGTTGATCGCCGATTCGCCTTTGCATGCTCCGCTCATCGAGCGATTGCAGGCGGAGATTCTGGTCAAATCCGGCCGCCATGCCGAGGCGGAGTCTTTGCTGTCCGAAATCCTCGAAGACAAGGTTGCACCCTGGGCCTCGGTCTCGCTCGCTCGCGCCCAGATCGCCCAGGGGCGCCTCGAAGAGGCCGAGGCGCTGCTGCTGGCCGTTTCTGCCCGCCATGCTGACTACATGCAGGCCTACGATCTGCTCGCTGATGTCAAGTCGCGCCTGGGCAAGCCGAGCGAAGCCTTGGCTGTCCTCGAGGCAAGCGGGGTCGCCGCAGCGGAGAACCTCGATCGGCTGCGCCGGGCCGGCAGTTACGCAGAAGCCGCTGGACGCCACGAGCAGGCCGCACGCATGTACCTTCGGGCCGTGGATCGCGCGCGAGGAAGTGCGCTGGCCAACCCGTCGGACTATCTTTGCCTGGCGCGGGCTTACACGGCGCAGGGCAAGGCGGCTCAGGCCGAGCGCGTCGCAGCCGAGCATCGCCGTGACCTGGGTACGTCGCCGCAGGGGGATCTGGTGGCATGCCTGATCGCCTATCGGGTCGCCCGACTGCGCGACGCGGGGCAATCCTCCGAAGAAGCGCACGATGCCCTCGACCGGAGCCTGGCGTTGCGTGAGTCACTCTCTCCTGCGGTCCCCGTGGAACTTGAACTCGACCTGCTCGATGCTCTGATCGAATCCGGTCGAAATGCGGATGCCGACTATTTGGGAAGCTGCATGACCGGGCGCCCCGACTTGGACGCCGCGACGCTTGAACAGATCCAATCACGCCTGGCGCGCGCCGGCCTCGCGGCTCCGCGCGCGGAGGCGATCGTTCCGCTCGACCAGTTGCTGCCCATGCTGGGCAAGCTGGCCACGCTGGGTTGGGACGATGCTCTCGGAGCAGCGTGCCGAGCAAGCGTCGGCTACTGGGCAGCCGCCGCCCCTGGCGATGCCCGGCTTGATCCGGCACGTACCCTGCTCGCCCAAGTGCTGGCACTGCGGGAGGGAACGTCCGAGGTCGCCCTTGAGGCTTGAGTCGGCGGCGAGGAACGGATAAAGTGCCATCTCCCCGTCCATCCTGAAAGGAGGTGATCCGTGCCTAGAATGATCGCGACCCTGGTCGCACTGTTGGTGTTCGGATCGTCAACATCCGCGCTGGCTTGCAGCAGCGGCGTCAAGGCGGATCAGAAGAACCAGACCACGGCCCAACCGAAATCCTGAACAGGTCGCGTTTTCCCTTCTGGCGCCCGGCTCCCGGGCGCTTTTTTTTGCCGGCTACAGCATGGGCGTAGGTCATTACGAGAATTTTCCGGTCGCATCACTGCTTCTACCGGCACGCCTGCGCTTGCCGATCGCGGCAATCTACCGATTCGCGCGTGGCGCAGACGATCTGGCCGATGAAGGCGACGCGAGCGATGCAGAGCGATTGACCGCGCTTGCCGGTTGGCGTGAACAACTGCGGCGCGTCGCGCGCGGTGACGCGCCGGCTGCCGAGCCCGACGCGGAGGGCTTTGCGGTCCTGGGGCGCGTGATTGCGGCGCATGACCTGCCTGTAAGACTCCTGGAAGACCTGCTGGACGCCTTTGCGCAGGACGTGGTCAAGAAGCGCTACCGGGATGCTCGCGAGCTCGCCGATTACTGCGCACGTTCCGCCAACCCCGTGGGTCGATTGCTCCTGCACCTTTATGGCCGCACGGATGCGTTGTCGCTGACACAGTCGGATGCCATCTGCTCGGCTTTGCAGCTCATCAATTTCTATCAGGACGTCGGCATTGACTGGGACAAGGGGCGTGTGTACCTGCCTCAGGACCAACTGGTCCGCTTCGGCGTTACCGAGGACCTGCTCGCCAAGGGGGATCGCAGCGCACCGTTCATTGCACTGATGGCCAGCGAGTGCGCGCGGGCTCGTGAAATGATGCTCTTTGGAGCGCCGCTTGCGCTGCGCCTGGGCGGTCGTGCCGGCTGGGAACTTCGCCTGGTCACGCAAGGGGGATTGCGGATTCTCGAACGCATCGCCGGGGTCGACTATGACGTCTTCCAGCGCCGCCCCACCCTCGGCGCGCGCGACTGGCTCCTGATGGCCTGGCGGGCACTTGGAATGCGCTGACCGCAGCTAGAATCGTGCCTCTGCTGGCGGCCTTGCTGCGCCCATTCCTTTCAAGCTCGACCGCCCTTTCCGCCGCATGACGCCTGACGAATATTGCCAGCAGAAGGCCGCCGCCAGCGGTTCGTCGTTCTACTACAGCTTCCTATTTCTGCCTCCCGAGCGCCGCCGCGCCATCACGGCCCTGTACGCCTACTGCCGGGAAGTCGACGATGTCGTCGACGAAATTGCCGACGTTGACTTGGCCCGCGTCAAGCTCGCCTGGTGGCGCAACGAGGTCGGGCAGCTATATCAGGGGAACCCACAACATCCCGTCACCAAGGCACTGGCGCCCTGCGTGGTTCCTTTTGCCATTGGCGAGGTTCGTCTGAACGAGATCCTCGAGGGAATGGAAATGGACCTCATGCAGTCCCGCTATCTGGATTTCAAGGGACTGGAACGATACTGCTACCTGGTTGCCGGTGTGGTCGGGCTATGCGCAGCGGAAATCTTCGGACGCACACGGCCCGAGACGCTCGAATACGCGCGCAATCTCGGCATCGCCTTTCAACTCACCAACATCATTCGTGACGTCGGGGAGGATGCGCGCCGGGGGCGCGTATACCTGCCGATCGATGAACTGCAGCGCTTCCAGGTCCCGGTCTCCGACATCCTCAACGCGCGCTATGGCGACAACTTCACCCGCCTGATGCGCTTTCAGTACGAGCGCGCGCTGTCCTACTATCAGGCTGCGTTTGCGGCCCTGCCAGCGGAAGACCGCCAGGCGCAACGGCCGGGCCTGATCATGGCGGCGATTTATCGAGCCCTCCTCGAAGAGATTGCGCGCGACAATTTTCAGGTACTGCACCAGCGCACCAGCCTCACACCTCTGCGCAAGCTGTGGCTTGCATGGAAGACCTGGACTTTCGCTTGAGACCCCGCCCGCGCGTCGCGGTGGTCGGCGCCGGCTGGTCGGGCCTGGCAGCGGCTGTCGCGCTGGTTGAGCGCGCGGAGGTTAGCCTGCTTGAGGCTGCTCCGCAGGTCGGCGGCCGGGCGCGGCGTGTCGCCGCCGACGGCGAGAGTATCGACAACGGCCAGCACATTCTGCTGGGTGCTTATCGCGATACGCTGGCGGTGATCACCCGGGTCGAAGGCGATGTGCGCAAGCTCTTCCTGCGCCTGCCGCTGGAACTGCACTTCCCGGGCCTGGTGCGCCTGCGCGCCCCACGGCATTGTCCGGCGCCGTTGAACGTGGCCATGGCCTTGGCATGCGCCCGCGGCCTGGACTGGCGCGACAAGTGGGGCATGCTGCGTCTCGCGACCGCGCTCTCCCTGCGTGAACCCCCGTCCGGCATGAGCGTATCGAGCCTGCTCGCCGCTCACGGACAGACCGAACGCGCACGGCGCTTCATATGGGAGCCTCTGTGCGTCGCGGCGCTCAATACCCAGGCACACGAAGCGTCGGCGCGTGTGTTCGCTCGCGTGATTCGCGACGCCCTTATGCACGGACGCGCCGACAGCGACCTGCTGATACCTCGGCATGACTTGAGCCGGATTTTTCCCGACCTGGCCTTGACCTACCTCGAAGCGCGCGGCGGCGTGGTTCGCACCCGCGCCCTGGTGCGCGGCATCCGCACGACGGAGGCCGGCGTCAGCCTGCGCCTGGACGACAAGACGGAAGAATTCGACGCCGCGATATGCGCGCTACCCCCGCACGCGGCCGCCGCGATACTGCGCGAAAGCGCAGACGCCGCCGGTCTGTGCGCAACCCTGGAAAGCTACGACTACGAACCCATCATCACTTGCTATCTTTGGTACCCGCCCGGGACGCGACTACCGTCCCCGATGATCGGACTTTCGGGTGCCATCGCCCAATGGGCATTCGATCGCGGAAGCCTGGGCGGTGCGCCGGGACTCATCGCGGTGGTGGTCAGCGCCGCCGCGCGGCTGCGGGAGGCAACCGGCCCATCGCTCGCGGAATCGATCGATGCCGAACTGCGCCGCGAGTTCCCTGCCCTGCCGCCCCCAGTGCGCTCGCGCGTGATTACGGACAGACGCGCGACATTCCGCTGCACCCCTGGGGTGTCGACGCCGGCCTGCCGGCTGCCATCCGGGCCGCTGTACTTCGCGGGAGACCACATGATTCCCGGATATCCGGCGACGCTGGAGAGCGCTGTGCGCTCTGGAGGCAGCGCTGCCCGGTTGCTCCTGGCTGACCTGCTGGCTGGTTAGAGGGAAAAAGCGAACAGGCCGCCGCTGCGTGTCTGCACGATGAACGCATCGCGCCCGGGCAAGTTCATGGCAAGAGGTCCGCTGCCGATCCAGCCTCCGTCAGTCTGCGCGCGCCCGATCAGCGTACCGTCTTCGCGCGCCAGTGCATGCACCACGCCCTGGTAGTCACCCACGATGACCGCGCGGCCAAGCGAGAGGGGTGCCGACACCCCGCGATGCAATAACCGATCCTGGCGCCATAGACTTGATCCGCTGCCAGCGGCCAGACCTACCACCGCCGAACGATCGTCGCTGACAAAGGCGTAGCGGGTATCTACCGCGATGCCGGCATGACTTGACATCTCGCGTGCCCACAGCGGTTGTCCGTTGCCAGGATCGAAACAGGCCACCCTGCCCTGGAATGCGACGGCGCAGACGGCTCGTTCTCCCATTGCAGGCGCACTGGACAGGTCAGCGATGCGTTCCAGTTCGGTCGCGCCGCGCGGCTGGGCAACGGCGGCGTCCCAGCGCACGCTGCCGTTGCTGCGGTTGAGAGCAACCAGTCGCCCGCCAGGGAAGCCCGCAAAAATCGAGGTGTCCGCGGCGGTCATTCCCGCAAAATTGCGCAGGACTAGCGCGGGCGCGGCGCGCTGGTACACCCAGCGTCGCCGCCCGTCGATGGCGTCAAGCGCAAAAAGCCGATTGTCGTTGCTGCGCACGATCACGAGGTCTTGGCTGACCAGCGGAACCGCAAGTACTTCGCTGGTGACGCGGGTTTTCCATTTCTCCCGGCCCGCGGCGTCGAACGCAAGAACCTCCCCCTTGATCGTCGCCACGACAACAGTATCGCGATCGGCACCGACACCTGCCGAGAGCCCGTCGCGATTGGCCTGGACGCGCCACTTCTGCTTGCCGTCCGCGGCGTCAAATGCCGCCAGGCTGCCATCCTGGCCCGCGGCAAACACCGTTCCACCGGCGATGGCCGGGGCGAAGCGGTGGGCGGGTGCGGCACCGACGCTTGCGCGCCACAACGGCGCTATGGTCAGCGTTGGTTTGATGTCGGCGAGCGGGGTCGGTTGGGCGCCTACCGGGTTGCCCCACCAGTTGAGGGGGTTCAACGCCGAGAGGCCGCTGCACGCACCCGTCAGGAGCGCCAGCAACAGCAGGCCGGGGCGCTTGATGCTCACGACTTGGCCGGCGTTGCCTTGCCGCCAACCAAGTCGAGCTTGAACTCAATGGCGGACTTGAGGGCACCGCTGCCCTCGGACTTGGCAAGCGCGGACTCCCAGGCGCTGCGCGCGTCGGCAGGCTTGCCCATCGCGTAGAACACATCCCCGCGCCGGTCGGCATAGAGTGCCTCGAAATGTGCAGGGCGAGCGGTCTCGAGCAGCTTGAGCGCGGCGTCGAATTCTTTCTGGTCAACCATCACCCCCGCGAGGCGAACGCGCGCGAGGTGCTTGAGTTCATCCCCCGAGGATTTGTCCAGCACCCACTGCAAGGCCGTCCGTGCTGCTGCAAGGTCGTTGGCATCGAAAGCCGACTTGGCGGCGATGAACTGCCCCATGGCGGCAAAGGTGCTGCGCGGATATTGCTCCGCCAGTGCCTTGGCGGCCTCGACCACCTTGGCGGGTTCGTTCTTCTCGGCCAGCTTCTGCAGGCCTTCGAATACCGTCGCCGCCGCGCTGGCCTGACTGGCCTTGTAATAGTTCCAGCCATTGATGCCGGCGATCACCAGGAACACCAGCGTGATCGCGGTCACCACCAGGTTGCCGTGCTTCTTCCACCAAGCCTTGAGTTGGTCGAGTTGTTCCTGTTCTTCCAGGTCGAGCGCTGCCATGATGTCCGGTCTTTCGCTTTCAGTTCGATTCGTCGGCGACGGTGACCTTGTCACCAGTCAGAAGTGCGATGACGCGCGCCGGCAGTTGATCCTGCGGTAAGCGCTCCTGGGGCGCATCACGTCGCAAGGGTTTGAGGGTCGCGCTGGCAGTGGCCACCTCGTCGTCGCCGAGAATGACCGCCAATTCGGCGCCGCTGGCGTCGGCGCGTTTCATTTGGGCTTTGAACGAGGTACTGACGCAATCCTGCACGACCTCGAGACCGCATTCGCGCAATGCCTCTGCGACGCGCAATGCGCAGCGGCTTGCAGCGGCGCCCGCATGCACGACATAGACGTCGCAGCCGTTGGCCGCCTCCAGCTTGCCCGCGGCCCGCGCCAACTCGATCAGCCTTTCGATGCCGATCGCGAACCCGATCGCTGGCGCCGGCTTGCCACCGAAAAGCTCGATCAGGCCGTCGTAGCGACCGCCCCCGCAAATGGTTCCCTGGCTGCCCAGGGAATCGGTGATCCACTCGAATACGGTGAGATTGTAGTAATCAAGACCGCGCACCATGCGCGGGTTGACCCGATAGGCGACACCGGCATCATCGAGCATGCCGCACAGCCCGTCGAAATGCGCCCGCGAAGCCGGCCCGAGGTGGTCGGCAAGGCGCGGCGCGTCCTCGACGAGAGCGCGCATGGCAGGGTTCTTGGTGTCCAGGATACGAAGGGGATTGGAATGCAGGCGCCGGCGAGCATCCTCGTCGAGCGAATCGGCATGGCGCTCGAAATACTCGATCAACGCGGCACGATGTGCCAGGCGCTCGGCAGACTCGCCCAGCGTGTTGATCTCCAGACGCACATCGGCCAATCCCAGGTCGCGCCAAAGACGGCGTCCCATGAGAATCAATTCGGCATCTACGTCAGGGCCTGGATATCCGAGCGCCTCGACGTCGATCTGATGGAACTGGCGATAGCGGCCGCGTTGCGGGCGCTCGTGCCGAAACACCGGTCCGATCGAGAATACCCGCTTCGGGCCGTCATAAAGCAGACTGTGTTCCACGCTTGCGCGCACGATCCCGGCGGTGAATTCCGGCCGCAACGTCAGTTCATCGCCGTTCAGACGGTCGGTAAAGCTGAACATCTCCTTTTCGACGATGTCGGTCACCTCGCCGATGCCACGCCGGAACAACCCGGTCGCCTCCAGCACCGGGGTTCGCATCGGCCGATAACCGTAATTGTCGAGCCAGCCTGCTACGTGCCGCTCCAGCGCCTGCCATAGGCCTGCGTCGGCGGGCAACAGGTCATTCATGCCCTTGACGCCATTGAAGGCGCGCTGCGCGCTCATGCGTTCACCCCGGCATTCGTGTACTTGCGTTGCACGTAATCCTCGACGATGGCCTGGAACTCGCGGGCAATGTTCTCCCCCTTCAAGGTCACGGTTTTTTCGCCGTCGACGTAGACCGGCGCGACCGGGGACTCGCCGGTACCCGGCAGACTGATGCCGATATTGGCCTGCTTGGACTCCCCGGGACCATTGACAACACAACCCATGACCGCCACGTGCATTTCCTCGACACCTGGGTGACGCGTACGCCAAACGGGCATTTGCGCGCGCAGGTAGTCTTGAATCTGCGCCGCGAGAGACTGAAAAACTGTGCTTGTAGTGCGGCCGCAGCCCGGACAGGCGATCACCATGGGGGCGAACGATCGTATCCCCATGGTTTGAAGAATTTCCTGCGCGACCACGACTTCACGGGTCCGGTCGCCGCCAGGTTCGGGAGTGAGGGAGACGCGGATTGTGTCGCCGATTCCCTCCTGGAGAAGCACCGCGAGCGCGGCAGTCGAGGCGACGATGCCCTTGGAACCCATGCCAGCCTCGGTCAGGCCCAGGTGCAGCGGATACTCGCAGCGTCCGGCAAGGTCGCGGTAGACGGCGATCAAGTCCTGCACGCCGCTGACCTTGCAGGACAGCACGATCGCATCGGCGGGCAGTCCCAGTTCGCACGCGCGTGCCGCGCTATCCAGTGTCGAGACGATCAAGGCTTCCCGCAACACGGCATCCGCCGGCAGCGGCGAAGGCCGCGCCGCGTTCTCGTCCATCATGCGGGTCGCCAGCGACTGGTCCAGGCTCCCCCAGTTGACACCGATGCGCACCGGCTTGGAGTGCAAGAGCGCGACATCGATCATGCGGGCGAAGTTGTCGTCGCGCCGCGCGCCCTTGCCGACATTGCCCGGATTGATGCGGTACTTGGACAAGGCAGCGGCACAGCCCGGATACTCCGCGAGGAGCTTGTGTCCATTGAAGTGAAAGTCACCCACCAGCGGGGTGGTGATCCCCATCCGGTCCAGGCGCTCGCGGATTTCCGGAACCGCGGCAGCAGCCTCGGCGGTATTGACCGTGATGCGCACGACTTCCGACCCGGTTCGCGCCAACTCCTTGACCTGGATGGAAGTCGCGATGGCGTCGGCAGTGTCGGTATTGGTCATGGATTGCACCATGACCGGCGCGTCACCTCCCACCGCGACCGCGTGCGCACCATGGCGGATCAATACCTTGCGGCTCGGTCGGCGGGCGGCGACAGCTGGAGTGGACATGTCTAGTTCAGGGTCAGGCGGGCAACCGAAACCTTGATATGCGGCTTGAGATCGACTTCCGCCCCCCGATAAAAGAGCCTCACATCGCGAGCGTTGCCGACCACGACATCGAACGGTGGACGGCCTTCAGCAGTCTGCTCGCTGCCCGCGGCATTTTTCCGCGAAAGAAGCACGCGGCCGTCGGCGTCGCGAATCTCGGTCCAGGACTCCCCGCTGAACACCAGGCGCAGCGGAGCCATCCCAGAGGCAGTGGCAGGCGCCGGCGCTGCGACCGAATCCACGGAACGCGGCGCCTGGCCTTCGCCGACCGCGGCAGGCTCAGGCGCCGCTGGCTGGGGCGGCAGCGCTCCCGGCGCCAACACGACCACGTCCTCTGCAGCAGCTTTCGTGGCCGGGTTGGGGCTTGCGGGCGGACGCTCGGTTGTCGGCGCGGGAGCTATGACCGGGGCCGGAGCATCCCAGCGCAACAAGGAATAGCCGCCCAACCCCACGACCACCGCAAGTGTCGCCAGCAGCCAAGGTGCCGCGCGCGCGGGCGCGGCACCCGCGGGCGAAAATGTGGCGCGCGTCGGCATCACCGCCTGCAGCTGCACGGTCGTTGGCCCGCGCTCGCTGTCTGCGGTCGACTCGAGTTGCGCGATCAACGGATCGGCGGCAAGTCCGAGAAAGCGTGCGTAGCTTCGTACGAAGCCGCGCACAAAAGTCAGGCCTGGAAGCACAGCATAGTCGTCGGTTTCGACAGCGACGATCTGTCGTGGCGCATATTTGAGGCGTTGCGCCACATCAGCCACGCTCAGGCCCTGGCGCTCGCGCTCGGACCTCAGCGTCGCGCCGACCGAGGACAGGTCGCTAGGCGGCGCGTCCTCATGAACAGCCTCGACAGCGGATTCGCTCACTCGAACTTGCCCTGTTGCAGGAGCAGAAACTCCTGTGAGTTCGGGTAACGCCGCCGCAACTGGGTCGCAAAGCTCGACTCCGCGGCGCGATCACCGGCAGCACGCTCGATGCGAAGCGCCAGCCACAAGGACTCCGCGGTTACCTCGAATGAACGGTTGAATCGATCGGCGTAGAAGCGCGCTTCGTTCAGGAGACCGCGACGAAAATAAAGGTCCGACAGGCGCATCAGCACCGCCGGATTGCCCGGATTCAACGCGAAAGCTCGGCGATAGTAGTCTTCAGCCGCACCATCATTGCCGATTCGCTGCGAGCAGATTCCGGCATTCAGATAGGCCTTGTCGGGACTTGTGTACAAGGGGTTCTTGAGCGCAGCCAGAAAACGGTCGATCGACTCGCGCTCCCGCTTGGTCTGACAAAGGAACCAGCCGAAATTGTTGAGCAGATCGGAGTCATTGGGGGCGATCTGCAATGAACGGCGAAACGCTTCCTCGGCGCGCGGATTGTCGCCCAGGTCCATGTTGATGAGCCCCAGGACATTGAACGCGGAAGCATTGTTCGGGTCGGACGCGATCGCCGCGCGCACCTCCTCGAGTGCGATGGCCAGCTGGCCGTTCTGGAAATAGTTGAAGGCAAGCTCCGTCCGGATGCGCGCGACCTCCTGGCGATCTATGCCACCGGGTTGTGCTCCTCGCGGCGATCCGTCCGGGTTCGGCTGCCGCTGGGCAGGGGCACCACCAGGAATCATCCCCTCGCTGGAACCGCTGCCCGCCGCGCACCCACCGAGCATGACGGCACAAAACACCAGCCAGCAGGCTGTCAGGAACCGCATCCGCGTCATGAGCGCCTCGTCGTGGATTGTGTTCAGGCCAAGGCAACGCCGTCGGCAGGCAAACCGCGGACGCGCCGCTCCAGTCGGACCACCCGCGCGGTGCGATCCGCGACCGAGCCTGCCAACTGTCCGCAGGCGGCGTCGATATCGTCGCCACGCGTCTTGCGTGTTGTCACTACCCTGCCGGACGCGGCCAGAACCGCGGCAAACTGCCGGATGCGGGCCGCGGGAGAGCGTCGCAGCGCAGTACGCGTTGTCGAGACCGAGAACGGATTGAACGGAATCAGGTTGAACTTGCAGGGGACGTCGCGCGTCAAGGCAAGCAACTCATGCGCTTGCGCATCACTGTCGTTGACGCCATCAAGCATCACATACTCGAAGGTGACGAAATCCCGTGGCGCATGCGGAAGGTAACGCTGGCAGGCAGCCATGAGTTCCGCCAGCGGATACTTGCGGTTGAGGGGCACGAGTTCATCGCGCAGGCGATCGTTGGGCGCGTGCAGCGACACGGCAAGGGCCACGGGGCAGGACTGCGCGAGCCTGTCCATCATGGGAACCACGCCGGAAGTCGACAGCGTCACGCGCCGCCGCGACAGACCGTAGGCGTCGTCGTCAAGCATCACGCGCAACGCGGCAAGCGTATTGTCGAAGTTGAGCAAGGGCTCGCCCATGCCCATCAGGACCACATTGGTGACCGGCCTTTCATCTGTAGCCGAGCGCAATGCGCGATTGGCAAGTCGCAGTTGGCCGACAATTTCGGCAGGTGTCAAATTGCGCGCGAAGCCCTGCTTTCCTGTCGAACAGAACGCGCAGTCCACGGCGCAACCGGCTTGCGTGGACACACAAAGGGTCCCACGCTGCTCCTCGGGAATGAACACGGCTTCCACCGCGTTGCCTGGCCCGGCGGAGAAGAGCCATTTACGAGTGCCATCCGCCGCAGTCCGGTCGCTGATCACCTGCGGCTCTTGGATGCATGCTTCGGCAACAAGACGCTCGCGCAGATCACGCGCCAGGTCTGTCATCTGCTCGAAATCATCGACCAGGCGCTGGTGCATCCACTTGGATACCTGGCGCGCGCGGAACTCCTTGTGCCCGCGCTGCGCAAACCAAGTGCGCAGTGAAGCACCGTCAAGATCGAGGAGGTTGGTCGGCATCGGTCCGGCGCGGGACTTAACGCGAGTGGACGTTCAGGGACGCAAAAAAGTAGGCGATCTCGACACTGGCAGTATCCGGTCCATCGGAGCCATGCACCGCATTGGCGTCGATCGAGTCGGCAAAATCGGCGCGGATCGTCCCCGCGGCGGCTTTGCGCGGGTCGGTTGCGCCCATCAGGTCACGGTTGCGAGCGATGGCGTTTTCGCCCTCGAGCACCTGTACCATGACCGGACCGGAAATCATGAATTCGACCAGGTCCTTGAAGAACGGACGCTCGCGATGCACCGCGTAGAAACCCTCGGCTTGGCTGCGGGACAGGTGCATCATGCGCGCCGCGATGACGGCAAGGCCGGCGTCTTCGAAGCGCTGGTAGATCTTGCCGATCACGTTCTTGGCCACTGCATCGGGCTTGATGATCGAAAGGGTGCGCTCGCGAGCCATGAGAAAAAACTCCAAAAAATGAAGGGATTGGAATCGCCATCCGGCGATTGGGACAGCCCTAAATTATATCAGAGGCACGGGGCGTAATTGCTGCTTTCAGTGCCCTCGCCCCGTCTGCGGGAACCAGGAACAAGCGCCCGTGTCTGGCGAACACCAGCCAGCCGGCGTGCTCCCAGCGCAGCCTGCCGGCGCGTCCGCCAAGGCTGTCCAAAAGGGCGTTCAATCGTGCCGCCGAAGGGGCCCGCAGCCCGGCCTGGGCAATCCATTCCCGCAGCAGGTTGGATTGGCGAGCCCGGGAGAACCCGGCCAGCGCCTCGCAATCCAGAGCGCCCTCGCGACCTACCGCCTGCAGATCTTGGCGTGCCAAGATCGAGATCAAGGCGGCTGCTTCTGCCTGCAATGTCGCTGCGCGTGCCAGGGTCTTTACAGGCGCCGGAAATGCCTGTGCGAGCAGCGGCAGAACACGATGCCTGACGAAATTGCGCCGCAGATCCAGGTCATCATTGCTCTCATCCTCGACATAGGTCAGGCCGGCGCTGTGCGCATACGCCGCGAGCGTCGTGCGCGGCAGTTCCAGCAAGGGGCGCCACGTCCAAGGCTTTGTTCCCTCGTCTCGCAGGCGCGGCATTGCCGACATCCCGTGCGGCCCTGCGCCGCGCAGAAGTTGCAAGACAATGGTCTCTGCTTGGTCGTCGGCGTGATGCGCCAGTGCCACGACGTCGGCCCGGCAAGCACGCAAGATGCGATAACGCTCCCGCCTCGCCTCTTCTTCCAGGCTGGTACGCGGGGCGCGACTGACCGTCGCGTCAGCGGCGAAGAACGCGACCCCGCGCTCGGCACACGTGCTGGCGCAGTGTTCCTGCCAGGCGCGTGCGTGGGGAGACAGGCCATGATTCACGTGAACGGCCCTCAGGCGCCACTTGCCATGCGACGGCAGTCGCATGAGCGCATCCAGCAGGACAGTCGAGTCCAGCCCGCCCGAATAGCCGACCGCGATGTCCAGGCAGCATTCTGAACGCGCGCAAAGCTCCGCGAGCCCCGTCTTCAGAGCGGCACGGATGGCCGCCCAGCTCTCAGGCGGGCGTTTCCTCGAAACGGCCATGCTGCATGAGGCGAGCGTATCGCCGCGCCAGCAACTCATCGATGGCGATGCCGGAGGTCTCCCGCAGTGCGTCGGCCAATGCCTTCTTGACCGCGTCGGCCATGGCGCGCGCGTCGCGGTGCGCTCCGCCGGGGGGCTCGGCCACGATCCGATCGATCAACCCGAGCGACTTGAGGCGCTGCGCCGTGATGCCGAGGGTTTCCGCGGCGTCGGCAGCGCGCTCCGCGCTCTTCCACAGGATGGAGGCACAACCTTCCGGGGATATCACCGAGTAGGTCGCGTATTGCAGCATCATCACGACGTCGCCGACGGCGATCGCAAGTGCCCCTCCGGATCCGCCTTCGCCGATCACAGTCACAATCACCGGCACGCGCAATTCGGCCATGGTCGACAGGTTGCGCCCGATGGCCTCCGACTGGCCGCGTTCTTCGGCACCGACTCCCGGGTAGGCACCCGGCGTATCGACAAAACAGAACAGGGGCAAATCGAAGCGCTCGGCCAAGCGCATCAGGCGCAGGGCCTTGCGGTACCCCTCGGGTCGCGGCATGCCGAAATTTCGCCGCGCGCGCTCGCGCGTGTCACGCCCCTTCTGGTGCCCGACAACCACACAGGCGCGTCCGGCGAAGCGTGCCATGCCACCAACAATGGCAGCGTCATCAGCGAAGGCGCGGTCTCCGTGCAGTTCCTCGAAGTCTGTGAAGATCGCGTTGATGTAATCCAGGGTGTACGGACGCTGCGGATGGCGCGCAACCTGCGATACCTGCCAGGGGGTCAGCTTGGCATAAATTTCGCGCGTCAGCGCCTGGCTCTTGCGCACCAGTTTGTCCACGTCCTTGGAGATTGCCACGGCGGAATCGCCTTGCGCGAAGCGCAATTCCTCGATGCGTGACTCGAGATCGGCGAGCGGTTGCTCGAATTCGAGAAATACCGGCTTGCTCACGATTCCCCCTCCCCGCTCTCAGTACTCAACGGCGATCGGATCCAGGCTGCGCCACATGAACCATACTCCTACCGAGCGCCATGGCGCCCAATTGCCGCCGACCTCGCGCAGCTCCGCGCGAGTGACCGGCTCCCCGCCGAAATAATGCTGGCTGACCGCGCGCATGAGGCCGATGTCGTCGATCGGCAGGACATCAGGGCGCATCAAGTTGAAGATGAGAAACATTTCGGCGGTCCAGCGGCCGACACCGCGGATCTGCGTCAGCGCTTGAACCACCGCTTCATCGTCCAGGCTGCGCCAGTCGTTGAGATCCATTCCACCCTGGCGAAAATGCGCGGCCAGATCCCGGATGTACTCGGCCTTGCGCTGCGACAGTCCGCAGGCTCGCAATCGTTCCACGCGCATACGTGCGACCTTGGCGGGGCTGAAGTCCGGGAGCGCCGCCGTCAGGCGATCCCAGACCGCCTGTGCTGCAGGGACCGAGATCTGCTGGCCGACGATGGAGCGGGCTAGCGTGACGAAAGGGTTGCCGCGCGAGACGAGGCAGGCCCCCGGGTGGCGCGGGATGAGCTTGCGCAATACCCGGTCGCACTTGATCAGTTCGCGCGTTGCCTCGTCCCAATATGGCGGCGAACTGACGACCGGGGTTGCACTCATGCGTTGCGGCGAAAGGGAAGATTGAGAAGCAGGTTCTGCGGCTTGAGGCGCACGACACGGTCCTCATCCATCGCAACACCGAGAAAACACGAATCACCTGCGCGCATGCTGCTGGCCTCTCCATCCTGAACCCGCAGTTCCAGCAATGCCAGCAGCTGCCCCTCTTCCGAGGTGCCACCATGCGCAGTTGATTCCCCATTATAGAGAGCATTGAGTATGCGGGTGGAATGTCGATCCAGGCCAGTGAACCAGCGCAGTCTGGCGCGTTCAACCGCCCGGACCGGCGTGATCGATGTCGCAACACCGTGGAAGCGCAACACCCAGGCCGCGATGACGCGACAAAGTGCCTTGAGTCCCGGTTGGCCGAAATGGATGGCGAGAACGGTATCGTGACGTTCGTCGCGCGCCCAGTAGGTCGCGCCGTTGGCCTCCGACAAGACGTCGAGCTCGACGCGCTTGAGCGGCGTCTGGGCTTCGGCGATGAGCCGCCCCAGGTTGCCGTACCGGCCGTCGTCCGGTCGTGTGCTCATCTCGACCGTTTCCTGGTCTGCGAGCAGAACCCGGCCTTCATCGATATTCGCTCGCTGGTCGCGAAAGAACAGTTCCGCCGCACGCGCTACCAACGGGTCGTCGCACGGCTCGATTGCAGCTCGAACGGCGATGTGGGCCAGCTGTTCGGCAAACAAGGGTGGCAGGCCGTGTGAAGAAAAATCCAGTGCCGAGCCGTCGGCCGCGACGAACAATGCCGAGTACGCACGCTCGATCGACCCGGCGCGCATCAGCAGGTCGCGGAAGCGCAGGAATACGCGGTAATTGTCGCGCGCGTCCGCGTCGGCAAGGCTATCGATTCGAGCGCCCGCTACCGATCCCCGTGGATTCTCCTGAAGGCTGGCGAACAGGGCGCGCTCATTGGCGCAGGACTCCTCGACCGGAGCCAACTCGGGCCGCGCGCAGAATGCGCGCAGCAAGTCGTCGGTGACGAGTCGTTCGCCGTTTTCGTCCGGTTCGGTGAGGTGAAAGCCGGAATGGAGCCAGAAATCCGGCATGCGTTGCTATCGCCTTGAGCCGAGACACGAAGAATGCATTATGGTAGCGTATCGGACGGATCAACCGGACGCGCGCGGCAGGCCGCGACAACAACAGCCTCGATGCCTTACGAGTTTGCCAGCGCCGAAAACATCGGCGACCGCAAGGAGCAGCAGGACCGCGTCGTGTTGGCGACGCATCCGCGCCACCCGGAAACCGTCATCGCCGTGCTCGCCGACGGCATGGGCGGACACATGGGTGGAGCGCTTGCCTCGCAGGCGGTCGTCGATGCCGTCCTGCCGGTGTTTGAATCCTTCGAACCAGGTACCGGTGCGCCGGCGGACTGGCTCAAGGGCATGATGCAGGCCGCGCACGAGCGAGTGGCCCGTGCCGGGAAAGGCTTCAATCGCGACCCACGCTCCACCTGCGTCATCGCGCTGGCGCAGAAGCATCGCATCGACTGGGCGCATTGTGGCGACAGTCGACTGTATCTTTTCCGCGACGGACGCTTCATGCGCCGCACCGTCGATCATTCGATGGTCGAGATCCTTCTCGAACAAGGCAAGATCTCTGAGGACGACGTCGCGACGCACCCCGACCGCAGCAAGCTGTATTCGAGTCTCGGCGGGCCGGAAGCCCCACAGGTGCTTTTTGACAGCCTCGAACCGCTCACACCTCAGGACACGTTGTTGCTTGCCTCGGACGGGTTGTGGGCATATTTTCGTTCGCGCGAACTGGCGGCGCTCATCGGCTACCGGGGACTCACCGCGGCATGTGACCGCTTGGTGGAATTGGCTCGCAGGCGTGCGGCCGGCAACGGCGACAACCTGACGGTCGCCCTGGTTCGCAACGCAGGTGGCAAGAAAGGCCTCCTTGGCAACCTCTTCGCGGGCAAGCCCCCGCCGCAACCCTCGCCCTTGGAAGACTGTCGCCGCTTTCTGGCAGCCTATCTCGAGAGTGCGCCGGGCCCCCAGGCTTCGGCACTGGCCATGCGGGTTGCCCAGTGTTCCGATGTCCAGAGCATGCAGCAACTCATCGAGCAAAGCGGGGCGACGTTCCAGTCGATGACCTCGCGCGAGAAAGCGACGCGCTTTGCCGAACGCTCGCTCGACCTGCTTCTCACCCAATGACCCCTTGGTCCGTGAAGTGTCCTCACGCTAGAATGGGCACACAAGATTGAAAAAACATTTGAGGGGACAAGTGCAGGTTCACGTCAGCGCATTCGTCAGGCGGGCTTGTCCGAACACCCATGATCAGTTGGTCCGTTGTGTGGCAGCAAAACGGACACGCAGATGATCGCGCTCAAGGATTTGCGCTACGTCCGCCTGGGGACAGCCGACGTTGACGCAGCCGCACGCTTCGCCACCCGCTTTGCCGGCTTGCAGGAAGTGGGCCGAATGGGCGAGCGCGGTGCGGGCCACGCAGTCTATCTGCGCAGCGATGCGCGCCACCATTCAGTGGTCTGTTTCGAGGGTGATCCCGCCGACCAGGCAGTCGGCTTCGAGGTCGCCGACCCGGCCGACTTGAAGGCGGGCGCCGGCCGGCTTGCTGCTGCAGGCTATCCGGTGCGAATGGGAACGCGTGACGAATGCGCGGTACGCAACGTGTCATCCATGGTCATGCTGAGCGACCCGAGTGGCAATCGGCTCGAACTCGTCGTTCCGGCCAAGGATACGGATGGGGAATTTGTTCCCATTCGCCCTGCCGGCGTCGAACGACTTTCCACAGTGGGGCTGCGCAGCACGGACCCGGCGCGCGACGAAGCCTTCTGGACCGGCGCTCTGGGCGCACGCGTGTCCGATCGCATTGGTACCGCCCCCTACTTGCGTCTCGACGATGCGCACCATCGGGTCGCACTTGTCGCAGCCCGCAGGCCCGGATTGAGGCACATCGGCTTCCAGGTTGGAAGCCTGGACGACATCATGCGGGCGACATATTTCTTGCGCGAAAACGGCATCTCGATCCGGTTTGGTCCCGGGCGCGACCCGGTTTCAGCTGCCACGTTCGTCTACTTCGCCGGTCCGGACGGGCTGCCCTGGTGCTACACCACCCAGCAGCGCACGATCACCAATGAGGCGCAGAGGCCGCGCCAGTTTCCTGTGGCGCCGCGCTCCTGGTGCATGTGGGGCTCACGGCCGGAGGGTGGGGATCTCAATCCCTGAGGTGCTACCCGGAGCAGGTCCGGCTTGAGCGCCGCGTCGCAGCGTCTGTACTAGACACCGACGTACTGATGCAGCAATTCGGGTTGGGCCTTGAGACTGGCCGAGGTGCCGTTCCAGACCACCCTGCCTTTCTCGACCAGATAATGCGTGTCGGCCAGTCGCAGAAGTGCCGCAATGTTCTTGTCTATCACCACAACGGTCTGCCCAGCCTTCTTGAGGCCCGCCAGGCAGGTCCAGATTTCCTGCCGGATCAGGGGCGCCAGGCCTTCGGTGGCCTCATCAAGGATGAGCAGGCGCGGGTTGGTCATGAGGGCGCGACCAATGGCCAGCATTTGCTGCTCGCCGCCGGAAAGATTGGCTCCCAGATTGCGTTCCCGCTCCTTGAGGCGGGGAAACAGGGCATAGACCCGTTCGAGCGTCCACGGGTCGCGGGCGCCGACGCGATTGTTGGAGGTCGCCACGAGATTCTCGCGCACCGACAGGTTCGGGAAAACCTGCCTGCCTTCAGGCACGAGCCCGATGCCGAGTTGCGCAACCCGATAGGCTGGCAGGCGCATCAAGGAACGCCCGCCGAATTCGATTGCGCCTCCGCGCGGGGCCAGCAGTCCCATGACGCTTTTGACCGTGGTGGTCTTGCCCATGCCATTGCGGCCGATCAGGGTGACGAATTCACCCTGCGAAACCTCGAAACTCATGCCGAACAATGCCTGGCTGGTGCCATAGCATGTCTCGACATCCCGCACCCTCAACATCGGCGCGGTCATGTGAATACCTTCCAGTGACCAGACCGGGCACGGTGCCGTCTGCAAGCCGCAGCGTGAACAAGGCACCGGTCGCATGGCTTCATGCCGCCTCCTCCTCTCCGAGATACGCGTCCTTCACCTCGCGATTGCTGCGGATCTCGTCAGGATTGCCGGTGACGATGATGCGCCCGTACACCAGCACCGAAATCCGGTCGGCCAGCGCGAAGACCGCGTCCATGTCATGTTCCACCAGGATGATGCCGTAGCCTCCCTTGAGGTCGCGGATCAAGGCGATCATCTCCTCGGACTCTTTCTGGCTCATGCCTGCCATGGGCTCGTCAAGCAGCAACATGCGCGGGTTGCTGGCGAGCGTCATGGCGAGTTCAAGCTGACGATGCTCTCCATGGGCCATTTCCGCGACCAGCGCATCAGCGCGCCCTTGGAGCCCGACCTTGGCGAGCGCTGCGCGCGCCGGCTCGACCAGGCGGGAGTCGGCCATGGCCTGGCGCAGGAACGAAAAGCTGTGGCCGGCATGCGCCTGGACCGCCAGCATGACGTTCTCGAGGGCGGAGAAGTCGCGGAAGATCTGGCTGATCTGATAGGAGCGGCCCAGCCCCAGGAGCGAACGCGCAGGCACCGATTCCCGCGAAATGTCGCGCCCTTCGAAAAGTATCTCGCCTTCGTCGGGGTGCAGTTCACCTGCCAGTTGCGAGATAAGAGTTGTCTTGCCGGCGCCATTGGGACCGATGATGGCATGCACTTCGCCCGGCATCACTGTGAACGCGACGTGGTCGGTTGCCACCAGCCCGCCGAAGCGCTTGGTGAGGCCGCGCACTTCCAGAAGGGCGGCGCTCACTTGCGCGCTCCGGTAAGGAAGCCGTAGATACCGCGCTTGGCATAGAGCACGACCAACACGATGAATATGCCCACCACGGCTTGCCAGTGCTTGCTGATCACTTCCTCGACCGGCGGCAGGAGCCCGGGCTTGAAGCCTTGCAGATATTCCTCCAGGAGCAGGAACACGATCGCGCCGATGATCGGTCCGAACAAGGTCGTCATGCCGCCCAGGACGATGATGACGATCAGTTCTCCGGACACATTCCACTGCATGTAGGACGGCGAGGCGAACTTGGTGAAGTTGGCGAGAAAGAACCCGGCCAGGGTGCACACCAGCGCCGAGATCACATATGCCGACAACTTGTAGCGAAAGGTGGGAAACCCGAGCGCGAGCATGCGCCTTTCGTTGGACTTGGTACCTCGCAATACATAACCGAAACGTGAGCCGAGCATGCTACTGAACAACCAAAGGGCGCCGATCAGGCAAGCCAGCACCGTGTAGTAGAGGACCGTGTTGTTGGCGAGGTCGATGACCCCCATCTGGCTGCGCGCATCGATGGTCAAGCCATCGTCGCCGCCGTAGTGCTTGAGGCTGATCGCAAGGAAATATCCCATTTGCGCGAACGCCAGGGTGATCATGATGAATGTCATGCCGCTAGTGCGCACCACGACGGCGCCAATCACCGTCGCGAAAACACCGCCGAGCACCAGGGCGACGGCCAGGTGCACCCAGCCGTTGGTCACGCCGTGGAAGGACAGGATACCGACCGCATAGGCGCCAAGGCCAATGTAGAGGGCGTGGCCGAAGCTGACCAGTCCACCGAAGCCCAGGATGAAATTGAGCGCAAGCGCGGCTAGCGCATAGATGAGGATGCGCGTGCCCAGGGTGACGTAGAAGCTCTGGCCGGCCAACGAAGCCGCCAACGGCAAAAGGGCCAGGCCGGCGATGACCAGTGCCGGAATCCATACTCCGCGTGAGCGCCAATCAGCCATGTCGCACCGGAAAGAGCCCCTGGGGCCGCACGGCAAGGACCACAGCCATCAGAAGGTAGATCAGCATCGAGGCGATCGCAGGGCCGGCTGCCTGCGCCAGCGACCGCTCGATCACCATCTGCAGGAACGCCGGCAGGAACGCCCGGCCCACGGTATCGACCAGCCCGACAATCAAGGCTCCGTAGAACGCCCCGCGGATCGAGCCTATGCCGCCGGTGACGATGACCACCAGGGTCAGGATCAGGATCGGCTCGCCCATGCCCGGCTGTACCGAAAGAATCGGGCCGGCCATCAGACCGGCCAACGCGGCCAGCCCGGCGCCCATAGCAAACACCATCGAATTGAGGAAGCGGATGTCCACGCCCAGAGCAGAGACCATGTCGGCGTTGGAGGCGCCCGCGCGGATCAGCATCCCGAGGCGGGTCCGATTGATGAGCAGGTACAAGCCGCCCGCGACCGCCAGTCCGCAAGCGATGATCGCGAAGCGGTATGACGGGTAGGCCAGTCCGAACAGGTTGACCTGGCCCGAAAGCGCGGCGGGAGCGTTCATGTAGATCGACGACGGCCCCCAGAAAAAGCGCACAACCTCATTGAAAAAGAGGATCAGGCCGAAGGTCGACAGAACCTGGTCGAGGTGGTCGCGCGCATACAGGCGCATCAGCGCAAGGCGCTCGATGACCAGGCCCAGCAGCATCGTCGCGGGGATGGCCACCAGGGCCGCCACCGCAAAGGAGCCCGACTTCGCGAAAGCAGCTGCCGCGAAGTAGGCCCCCATCATGTAGAGGGAACCGTGCGCCAGGTTGACGAAATTCATGATGCCGAAGACCAGCGTCAATCCGGCAGCAAGCAGGAACAACAGGACGCCAAGCTGCACCCCGTTGAGCACCTGCGTAAGAAACAGTCCCCAGGTCATTGGCAATGAATCGAAAGCAGGCCTTCGGCTCGCGAAAGGCGCGAAGTTAGCATACTCGTGCCAGTCGCAGGAGCATCACGCCTGAGCAAAAGAAAAGGGGCGCCTAAGCGCCCCTTTCCAGCCGACAGACAAGCTGACTACTTCATTGGGCACTTGTCGGCATAGGCATCACGATCGGCCTTGAGCGGTGTCGCGATGGTCTTCAGCGTGTAGCGCCCCTGGGCGTCCTTGATCGCCTCGAACATGTGCAGATCCTGGATCGGGAAGTTGTTGGTGTTGAACTTGAAGTCGCCGCGCACCGAGCGGAAATCGGCGGCCTTCAGGGCGGTCTGGAAGGCGCGCTTGTCCGCAACGTTGCCCTTGACCTTGGCGAGCGCCGAGTCAAGCAGTTGCGCCGAGTCGTAGCCCTGCGCCGCGTACTGCGAGGGAATGCGCTTGTAGCGGGCTTCGAAGTCGGCCACGAACTTGCGGTTGGCAGGATTGTTGAAATCTGGCCCCCAAAACGTGCCGGTCACCACGCCCAGCGCCGCATCGCCCTGCGCGGGCAGGTTGATGCCGTCCACCGTCGAGGTGTTGAGAAGCGGGAACTTCGCCTTGAGCCCGGCCTGGTTGTACTGCTTGACGAAATTCACGCCGAGACCGCCAGGATAGAAGACGAAGACCGCATCCGGATTCGCCGCCTGCACCTGGGCCAGTTCCGCCGAGTAGTCCTGCTGCGTCAAGGGCGTGTAGATCTCGTTGGCGAGCGGCGTCTTGTAGTAGCGCTTGAACCCGGCGACGAAATCCTTGCCCGCCTGATAGTTGGGGGCCATCGCGACAATGCGCTTGTAGCCCTTGTCGGTCGCGTACTTGCCGACCACCTCGGCCTGCTGGTCGTTCTGCCAGGAAGTCGAGAAGAAGAATGGCGAACATTGCGGTCCCGCGATCGGCGAGGGGCCGGCGTTCGAGCCGATCAGGAAGACTTCCTTGTCGACGATTTTCTTGTGCACAGCCATCATGACGTTGGAGAAGGTCACGCCGGTGATGATGGGAACGCGTTCACGCTCGATGAGTTTGTCGACGATCTGCACCGCGACCTCGGGCTTCAGCTGGCTGTCCTCGCGCAGAATCTCGACCGGGACCCCGCCCAGCCGTCCGCCGTTGGCCTGCACCACCATCATGAAGGCATCGTACTGGTCCTGCCCGATCGCGCCCTGCGGACCCGAAAGTTCGGCCATGAAGCCGATCTTGATCGGTGCCTGGGCGAGTACCGTGCCGGACAGCGCCAGCAGCAGGGTCGCACCCGCAGCCTTGAGCGAAGTTTTGTTCTTCATTGTCTCGACTCCAATTGTTGAAATGATCGTCGTATCATACAAGACGCCAACGCGCGTCCGGCATACGGGTTGACCCGCAGTCGGACCCTGTCGCACCACCCACCACCCGGAGAGTCAGCATGTTCATTCGCAACGCCTGGTACATCGCCGCCTGGGCTCACGAGATCGGCTCCAAGCCCCTGGCGCGCATCATTTGCAACGAAGCCGTAGTGATCTACCGGGATCAAGGCGGTCGGATCGGCATCCTGGAGGACCGGTGTTGCCATCGCGGCACGCCATTGCGTTTTGGCGAGGTCGTCGACAACGGCCTGCAGTGCGGATATCACGGCCTGGTCTTCGATGTCGACGGGCGCTGCGTGGAGATCCCGCGCCAGGAACGCATACCCGCCAAGGCGCGCGTCAGGAGTTTTCCAGCAGTCGAGAAAGACGAGTTCATCTGGGTCTGGATGGGTGACCCCGCAGCCGCCGACCAGGGCAAGATCATCGACTATCCCTGGCACAACGACTACAAGAAGTGGCCTCACAAGCACGCGCGGTACGACATCAAGGGCAATTACATGCTCATGGTCGACAACCTGATGGACCTGACACACCTGGGTTATGTGCACCGCAACACGATCGGCGGCAATCCCAAGGTGCATGTCGAAGCGAAGATGCAGGTCACGCCGACCGAAAACGGCCTGCACTACATCCGCTGGCTGCTGGATTCCACGCCGCCGCCCACCTACGTCAAGGCCGCCGGGTTTACCGGCAAGGTCGATCGCTGGCAGGAGTTCGAATATTTCGCCCCCGGCTGCATCATCCAGTGGAGCGGGGCTCTGGCCGTCGGCCGGGGCGCGCAGGTCAATCGCGAGCAGGAAGGCGGCTTTCAGTTGCGCCTGTTCCATGGTCTGACCCCGGCGACCGAAGACTCATGCCATTACTTCTGGTCGACCGCCAACGGCTATCGCCAGGACGATCCACAGGCCACCGAGCAGTTGTACACGGAGATCGACACGGCATTCCAGGAAGACAAGGCCATCGTCGAGGCGCAGCAGGCGCGACTGGCCGAGACTGGCTACGATGGCCTGGTGGACATCGTGTCGGATTCGGCACGCGTACACATGCGACGCACAGTCGACCGTTTGATCGAAGCCGAGAGCAAGAGCACCTCTGGCGAACTGACGACGGCCTGATGCCCTGCTGGCCCGCATGAGCGACGAAAACGCATTTCAGGTTCGCATCGCCAGCAGCGGCGCGTTGATCGAGGTTTCTGCGAATGACACCCTGCTCGATGCGCTGGCTTGGCACGGCATCACCGTCCCTTCATCCTGCGAGCAGGGAGTGTGCGGTACCTGCCTGACCGGGGTGCTCGAGGGCATCCCGGAGCATCGAGATTCCTACATGACCGAAGCGGAGCACTCTGCCAACGATCGCATCGCGGTCTGCTGTTCGCGTTCCAGGACGCCGCTGCTGGTGCTCGACCTCTGACCGGCTGCGGTTCACGCGAGCGCGGCGGCAAGCGCTTCCGCAGCTGCACGGTAGCGAGGAAGCATCGCTAGTTCGGCGCGCGAGCCAGCGCTGGGAGCACGGCGCAATCCGAGCAGCCGCTTGGCAGGCACCGGCCCCGCGCCCGACTTTTCCAAGGCTTCGAGAACGACCTGCGCGTTTACGTGATCGTTGCACACCAGCACCATGTCGCAGCCCGCCTCCAGGGCAGCGTGCGCGCGGGCATCGTAGCCTCCCGCGACGCTTGCCCCTTCCATCGACAGGTCATCGCTGAATATCACTCCCGCGAAACGGTACTGACCGCGCAGGACGGTGGTGAGCCAGTGGCGGGAAAAGCCGGCCGGCGCCGGATCGACGCGCGGATAGATCACGTGTGCCGGCATCACCGCTCCCAGCCCGGCAGGGATCAGCTGTCGGTAAGGCAGCAGGTCTTCGGCAGCGATGGCTTCGAAGCTGCGATCATCAACCGGGACCTCATGGTGCGAGTCGGCCCGCACGTAGCCGTGGCCGGGGAAATGCTTGCCGCAGGTGGCGAGTCCGGCTTCGCCCATCCCGCGCTGCAAGGCGGCCGCCAGCGCAGCGACAACCGCACCCTGCCGGTGAAACGCACGGTCGCCGATGACTCCACTGGGCCCGAAATCGAGGTCGAGCACCGGGGTGAAGCTGAGGTTGACGCCGCATGCGACAAGTTCGGCCGCCAGCACATAGCCACAATCACGCGCGGCCCGCAAGGCCGCATCCTCGTTTCGATCCCAAAGTTGACCCAGGGCACGCATGGGCGGCAGTGCAGTGAATCCGTCGCGAAAGCGCTGCACCCTTCCTCCCTCGTGGTCGACAGCGATGATCAGGCCGGGACGCAGCGCGTGAATGGCCGAGGTCAGTTCGGTCAGTTGGGCAATCGATGCAAAGTTACGGGAAAACAGGATCACTCCCCCGGTCTGGGAGTGCTGCAGGCGCACCCGGTCGGCCGCAGTCAGGGCCAGACCCTCGACATCAAGAACGACACGACCAGGTTCGCTGCTGCCGCTCATGGATGGGTGCTTTCAAGGATGACGCAGGCCAAAGCGTACTCGCGTTCGTCGGAGAGTGTCACGTGCCAGCGATCTATCCCGCGATCGGCAAGCAGCGCGGCGAGGCCGGGGCCGAAGTCCAGGCGCGGTCGACCGCTTGCGTCGTTCAGTACCGCCAGCTGGTGCCAGGTATTTGCGCGTCCGGGCGGTTCGCCGAACGCCTTGTAGAAAGCCTCCTTGGCGGCAAATCGCTTCGCGACATAGGCCGCGCCGTCGCGCATGGCGGCAAATGCCGCCATCTCGGCCTCCGCGAGCACCCGTCCGGCGAATCTGCCATGCCGTGCCAGGATGCGCCGCACCCTGGCGATCTCGACCAGATCGGAACCGAACCCGACGATCACGGCAATGCGCTGGCGCGAGCAGCGACCATCAGGGCTTTCATATCCGCAACTGCGGCGTGCCAGCCGCGAAACACGGACTCGGCAACGATCGCATGCCCGATATTGAGTTCCTCGATGCCTGGGATGGCCGCGATGCGCGCGGTATTGCCATAGTGCAGCCCATGCCCCGCGTTGACCGTCAAGCCCAGGCGTGTACCCAGATCAACACCGGCTGTAATGCGCTTGAATTCGGCATCCGCCTGCACACCCATCAGGTCGGCATAGTGCCCGGTGTGGATCTCGATGACTGGCGCCCCCGTTGCGTGCGCGGCCTCGATCTGCCGCGGATCGTGGCTGATGAAGAGGGATACGCGGATGCCGGCTTCGCCCAGTAGCCGTACCGCGTCGCGCACCCGCTCGAACTGGCCGACCACGTCCAGGCCGCCCTCGGTGGTCAATTCCATGCGTCGTTCCGGCACGAGGCAGACATCGTGCGGCCGCGCCTTGATCGCGATCTGCAGCATCTCGCGTGTCAGTGCCGCCTCGAGGTTCATGCGCGTCTTCAGCAGCGGGCGCAACTCGAATACGTCGCGGTCCTGGATGTGCCGGCGGTCTTCGCGCAGATGCAGTGTGATCAGGTCTGCGCCGGCCGACTCGGCCTCGAGCGCTGCGCGTACCGGATCCGGATATGGCGTGCCGCGCACCTGTCGCAGCGTCGCGACGTGGTCGATGTTGACTCCGAGGCGGATGGGACGAGTCATGGCTGGGCCATCGCGAGCATGACGCGCCGGGTCGCCACCGAGCGCCCGCCGAGCCGGCGTTCGATCAGCATGCGCATGACCTGCTTGGACAGCAGGGCAATGTGCGGGTCGGCAAACTCGCCGGCAGCAATTGAAAGCAGGTCCGCGCCGGCGATCTCGAATCCAGTCGAGGCACGACCCGCGACGCGTCGGACGCCATGGTCAGGGTCGACCGTGTAACGTTCGGCAGGTCGAACCGGTTCGCCCCCTGCCTCACAGGCCAGATTGACCGCGTAGCCAATTTCGCGCAACAGGACGACCTCGAAATCGCGCAGTATCGCGGCCTCGCGCTCGCCTCCCGCCAGGCGCAACAGCGCGGAGCAATAAGCGTCGAAAAGCGCAGCGTGCGGATCATCGCGCGCCAACAGCTTGAGCAGCAGCTCGTTCAAGTAAAAGCCGCAGAACAACCTGGTTTGCGGCAGTGGCGGCGTGCCTCCCAGCCATTCGGCGCGCACCAGATTGCGCAGCTCGCCCCGTCCCGCCCAGGACAGTTCGAGGAGTTGAAACTGCAGCAAGAGGCCGCGCAGGCTTGAACGCGGGCGGCGGGCGCCCTTGGCCAGGAGGGGCACGCGTCCGCAGCCGCGTGTGAAGGTTTCGACGATCAGGCTTGTCTCGCTGTAGGGATAGCAGTGCAGCACGAAGCCTGCTTCTCGTTCGTGGCGATGCGTCGCGGACGTGCGCGCGTGCCTCGCGACGGGAGGGCTCCCGCCCCTCATGCATACCCCAGCGAGCGCAGCGTTGCCGCATTGTCGGCCCAGCCACCTCGTACCTTGATCCAGGTCTCCAAATAGACTTTCTTGCCGAACATTTTCTCCATGTCGATGCGGGCCTCGCTGGCGATGCGTTTCATGCGCTCGCCCTTGGCGCCCAGCAGGATGGCCTTGTGACCCGGGCGGTCAACAACGATGGTGGCGCCGATGCGCACCAGCCCGCCTTCCTCGACAAAGCGATCGATCGCCACTTCCACCCCGTAAGGCACCTCGGCTCCAGAAAGTCGAAAAACCTTTTCGCGAATCAATTCTGACGCGAAGAAGCGCGCCGGGCGGTCGGTCAGCGTATCCTCGTCGTAAAGAGGGTCGGAGTGCGGAAGGTGAGCACGCAGTTCGGCGAGCAGCGCGTCCATCCCCTCCCCCGATTTGGCGGAGACCGGCACGATCGCGGCGAATTCATGCGCTTCTCGCGCTGCGGCCATGACCGGCAAGAGGCTTGCACTGCTGCCGCGCATATCGCACTTGTTCAATGCAAGCACGACCGGCAATTGCCGCGGCATCAGTGCAGCGACCTGCGCATCAGCCGGGCGAAAGGATTGGGCTTCCGCCACCAGCAAGCCCACATCCGCGCCGGCCACCGAATCGGTGAGATTGCGCTGCATTGCGCGATTGAGCGCGTTTGGCAAGCGCGTTTGATGCCCCGGCGTATCGACGAACACGTACTGCGCGTCGGGGTCACTGCGCACCCCGAGGATGCGGTGCCGGGTGGTCTGCGCCTTGCGTGAGGTGATGCTGAGTTTGGCTCCGACCAGGCAGTTGATCAAGGTCGACTTGCCAACATTGGGGCGCCCGGCGATGACAACCACGCCGGCGCGATGCCCAGGCGCCTGGTGCTCGCTCATGTCGAAAGCTTGTCCACCTGTGGCGCATCCATGGTTGCCGATTCGGCACCCGCCTCGGTGGCCGCGCCGCTTCGTGCAGGCCTGGTTTCACGCGCAGCAGCACCCTCTTCCCGACCGCTGTCCCTGCGCACCTCCTTGCCTGCCTCCCTGCCCGCTGCTTCGGTGACGCCCGTATCAGAGCGCTGCGCGGCTTCCTTGCGCGGGCGGCGCGACCTGCGCGGCGTCTCCTTGGGCGCCAACTCCAGTGCTGTTTTTGCGGCCGCCTGCTCCGCAGCGCGCCGACTGGCGCCAGCGCCGGTGACGCGGATGTCGAGCTTGGGGATCAGGCACTCGACCTCGAACTCCTGGCTATGGGCCGCGCCGCGCGTGGCCACGACGTTATAGGTGGGCAGCGCAATCTTGCGGCCCTGCAGGTACTCCTGCAGAAGCGTCTTGGAATCCTTGCCCAGGGTCAGCGGGTCTACCGTTTCCAGTATCGGATGGTACAGCTTGGCGATAGTCAGGCGCGCGGCCTGAAATCCACCGTCCAGGAAAATCGCGCCGAACAGCGCTTCCAGGGTGTCGGCCAGGATCGACGGGCGGCGAAAGCCGCCGCTCTTGAGTTCACCCTCCCCCAGGCGCAGGCTGGACGAAAGCTCGACGCGTTGGGCGATTTCGTAGAGGGTCTGCTGCTTTACCAGATTGGAGCGCAGTCGCGAAAGGTCGCCTTCGTTGAGTTTGGTGTAGCGTTCGAAGAGTATGTGCGCGACCGCGCAGTTGAGAACGCTGTCGCCCAAGAATTCGAGGCGCTCGTTGTGCAGCGTGCTGTGGCTGCGATGCGTGAGAGCCTGCGCCAGCAGCTTGGGATTCCCAAACTCATATCCGAGGCGGGCTTCGAGTTCGTTCGGATCCATGAACTGGACGCTCGCCCCGGCGTCAGGGATTGTCGCTGCCGCCCGCGTACTCGATGATCAGGCTCACGTTGTAGAACAGCGGGATCTTCTTTTCGTACTTGAACGAAACCACAATGTTGCCAGCGCCGTCCTTGGCGATATCGAGATCCTTGCCGGACAGCGTGGTGATGTCGTTGATCTGCGCCGCCCTGTCAAAGGCCTTCTGTATGTCCACGACAGTCTTGCCCCCATCGCGAGCAGCAACCGCTGCTGCCCGGATATTGCGGAACTCGAGGTAGGACGGGATGACCTTGAGGGCGCCAACGGCGACCAGAACGATGGCGACACAAATGAAAAGAATTCCCAGCATGCTCACGCCGCGCGCGCGTGCAGAAATCCAGGGTCGATTCATGGCGATATTCTCCGACACGTTTATTCGAATCCGCCGACCCGAGAAAGGTCGAAGCGGAACCCCCCACTCCAGTTCATCCAGATGCCGAAAGCGCGACCGACGATGTTCTCTTCGGGAACAAAGCCCCAGAAGCGGCTGTCGAGGCTGTTATCACGATTGTCGCCCATCAGGAAGAAATGCCCCGGCGGCACGGTGCAAATGACACCAGCATTATTGTAGAGACAATTGTCGCGGTGCGGAAACGCCGCCGCCGACATGATGTAAGCAGGCGCATCGGCATCGTTGAGCACACGGTAAGCGCGGCTTCCGGAAGTCTCGGTGAATTGGTTCGAGTATGCCGCCCGGTCGCGGTGCAGGAAGTCCGGTTCGCTGCGGGTCGGAACATCGACCCCGTTCACCGTCAGGCGTTTGTTCTGGTAGGCCACACGGTCGCCAGGCAAGCCGACCACCCGCTTGATGTAGTCCACCGAAGGGTCCGGCGGATAGCGGAACACCATGACATCACCGCGCTGCGGGCTGCCGACATCGATGATCTTCTTGTTGAGCACCGGCAGCCGGATGCCGTAGGTGAACTTGTTGACCAGGATGAAATCGCCGATCAGAAGCGTGGGAATCATCGAACCGGAGGGAATCTTGAAGGGTTCGACGACGAACGAGCGCAACGCAAACACAGCGGCGATCACGGGGAAAAAACTGGCAGGAAACTCAAGCCAGGACGGCGGCGTGCGCAGTTCCCGCGACAGGCGCTCGACTTCGCGATCGCGATCGTCATTTTTAAGCTGAGCCGGCGCGCCAGCCAGGCGTGCGTCCAGCGCCGTCACGGCGGCCGCAAACGCCGCTTGCCGCTTCTTGCGGAAATAGAGGATGTCAGCAAACCAGAAAATTCCGGTACCGGCAGTCAGCAGGAACAGGATCAGGGCAAAGTTCATCAGGAATCCACCTGCAGAATTGCGAGAAAGGCCTCCTGAGGAATTTCCACGGTGCCGACCTGCTTCATGCGCTTCTTGCCAGCCTTCTGCTTTTCCAGAAGCTTGCGCTTGCGGGTGATGTCCCCGCCGTAGCACTTGGCCAGCACGTTCTTGCGCAGCGCCTTTACGTTCTCGCGGGCAATGATGTTTGCGCCGATCGCCGCCTGGATGGCGACGTCGAACATCTGGCGCGGAATCAGCTGCCGCATCTTGGAGACCAGTTCACGCCCCCGATACTGACTGTTGGCGCGATGCACGATGATCGACAAGGCATCCACCTTGTCGCCGTTGATCAGGACGTCGACCTTGCAGACCTCTGATGCGCGGTACTCGAGAAACTCGTAGTCCATCGACGCGTAACCGCGCGAGGCCGACTTGAGCTTGTCGAAGAAGTCCAGCACGATCTCGTTCAGGGGCATTTCGTAGGTAAGGTGCACCTGGCGTCCGTGATACGCCATGTTCAGCTGGACCCCCCGCTTGGCGTTGCACAGTGTCATGATCGCACCGACGTATTCCTGCGGCATGAAGAGATCGACCTTCATGATCGGCTCGCGAATGGACTCGATGCGTGCGATATCAGGCAATTTGTCCGGGTTGTCGATCAGCACGACCTCGCCGTTCCTGAGCAATACCTCGTAGACCACCGATGGCGCGGTGGTGATGAGGTCCATGTCGAATTCCCGCTCCAGGCGTTCCTGCACGATATCCATGTGCAGGAGTCCCAGAAAGCCGCAGCGGAAACCGAAGCCGAGCGCCTGCGAGACCTCAGGCTCGAAGCGCAACGAGGCATCGTTCAACTTCAGCTTCTCCAACGACTCGCGCAACTGCTCGTACTGATTCGATTCCACCGGGTAGAGCCCGGCGAAGACCTGCGGCTTGATCTCCTTGAAGCCCGGTAGCGCCTCCGGGGCCGGGCGCTCCGCAAGGGTCACGGTGTCGCCCACGCGCGCCGCTTGAAGCTCCTTGATGCCGGCGATGATGAACCCCACCTCGCCGGCACCGAGGCTTTCCTTCTTGCGGGATTTCGGTGTAAAGACCCCGACCTGCTCACAGGTGAACTGCGCATTGCTGGCCATGAGCAGAATACGGTCGCGCGGCTTGAGCACGCCCTCGAACACTCGCACCAGCATGACGACGCCGACGTAGTTGTCAAACCAGGAATCGATGATCAAGGCCTGCAGGGGCTTGTCGCGATCACCCTTGGGCGGCGGGATGCGCGCGATGATCGCCTCAAGAATGTCGTCCACTCCCTGCCCTGTCTTGGCGCTGGCGAGGATCGCGGCATGTGCGTCGATGCCGATCACGTCTTCAATTTCGGCGATCGCGTTGTCCGGATTGGCCGACGGCAGATCGATCTTGTTCAATACCGGCACGACCTCGACTTCCAGGTCCAGCGCGGTATAGCAATTGGCCACCGTCTGCGCCTCGACTCCCTGGGAGGCGTCGACCACCAGCAACGCGCCCTCGCACGCCGACAGCGAACGGCTCACTTCGTAGCTGAAGTCGACGTGCCCGGGCGTATCGATCAGATTGAGCTGGTATGTTTCGCCATCCCGGGCCAGGTACTGGAGCGCGGCAGTCTGGGCCTTGATGGTGATGCCGCGCTCGCGCTCGAGATCCATCGAATCGAGCACCTGCGCCTCCATCTCGCGGTCCGACAGCCCCCCGCAACGCTGGATGATGCGGTCGGCGAGCGTGGACTTGCCGTGATCGATATGGGCGATGATGGAAAAGTTGCGGATTCGCTGCATGGTGCTTGCATGTTCCGGGCCTGCCGGGAACCGCAAAAAAACCAAGGGCGCGAATGCCTCGCGCCCTTTGAAAATTGCCTAAGGCTTGATTTTAGCGGTTTTTTGGCCTTATTTGACTTCCGGACGAATTGGCACATACTGGGCCGATTCACCGCGCCGCACCAGAACGGCAACGGCCCGCTTGCCGTCCAGCTTGCTGACCAGCTCGTTGAGTTGCTTGGCCGAAGTGACGTCGATGTTCTGCAGTTTCAGGATGACATCGCCATTGCGCAGGCCGGCGCGTGCCGCAGGCCCGTCCACTGCTTCCACCTGCACCCCGCCTTCGACCTTGAGTTCGCGCTTCTTGGCCTCCGGCAGGTCAATGACGACCAACCCCAAGGCATTGGCCTGCGCCGGGGCAGCCTGTCCCTGGGCAGGGGCGCGATTAGGCCGCTGTGCCACCCGATCAGGCTCCGACTCACCCAGTTGCAACGAAAACTCGCGTGCAGCGCCGTTGCGCCAGACCTGGACCGCAACCTTTTGGCCGGGCTTGGTGTTGCCTACGATGCGCGGAAGATCCGTGTGCTTTTCGACCGGCTTGCCGTCGAAGCGCAGGATCACATCGCCTTCGCGCAGGCCGGCACGTTCGGCAGCGGTGTTGGGCAGCACCCGCTCGATGACCGCCCCCTCGGGCGACTTCAGCCCGAGCGACTCGGCGACATCCTTGGTGACCGCACCCGGCTGAACGCCCAGGAAACCGCGCTGCACACGTCCGCTGGCGCGCAACTGGTCGCCGACCCGCATCGCTTCGTCCATCGGGATCGCGAACGAGATGCCCTGGAAGCCACCCGAGCGGCTGTAGATCATGGAATTGATGCCCACGACCTCCCCGCGCATGTTGATCAAGGGGCCGCCGGAATTCCCGGGGTTGATCGCGACGTCTGTCTGGATGAAAGGCACGTATTCACCGGTGTCGCGGCCTTTGGCGCTGACGATTCCAGCCGTGACTGTGTTCTCGAGGGCGAAAGGTGACCCGATCGCCATGACCCATTCGCCCACGCGCAAGCGATTGGAATCGCCCACCGCGACGGTCGGCAGGCCGCTCGCCTCCACCTTGACGATGGCCACGTCGGTCCGCTGGTCGGCGCCAACGAGTCGTCCGCGAAACTCGCGCTTGTCCGGAAGGCGTACATAGATCACGTCGGCATTGCGCACGACGTGGGCATTGGTCATGATAAAACCGTCAGCGGTGAGAATGAAGCCTGAACCGACTCCGGACGGAACCTCCTCGCCCCGGTCCGGACCGGGACGCGGCTGGCGCGGCTGCCGGTCGCCGCGCGGCGGGCACATCCAGGGAAATATGTCGCAAAACGGGTTGTCCTCGTCCACGCCCGGTCCGCGCGGCACGCCGCCACGGCCCGCGTTGCCCTGCGCGGTCTGGGTCGTGCGGATATTGACGACCGCCGGTCCCACCCGGTCCACCAGTTCGGTGAAGTCGGGCAAGCCTCGCACCTGGCCTGTCGCGCCGGGCGCGAACGAGGCCAAAGCCAGCCACAGGGCACCCAGAATGGGCATGGAAACAAAGCGGGACATGTTCACCTCTTGTTGTTGACCTGGTCGCTCAATGTTGCGGTCCCAGGACGAAATTCAACCGCAGCACCGATGCGTGAAACCAGGGCCGGCGGCGCCTCGCCGAGCACTGTGACCAAATGCTCACCAACGCGTCGGCGGAAAACATTGACCGCACCTTGCGCGGCATGCCCCTCGACCGGATTCGCGCCGGCCTTCAGCGCTTCGACGAACACCGACACGGAGGCAAGCCCGTCGGAAAAAACCACATGACCGACCTCCGCATCACCGATCCCACGGCGAATCTCCAGCATGCGCCGAAAGCCAGGAGGCACCTGGTCAATACGCCACCCCGAGTCGGCCAGGCGCGCCGGGGTTATCGCCGGGCTTACAGCACGCCAATCCTTGCCTGGCAGCGGGCGTCCAAGGCGTGCGGCATAGCGCTCGACCGGGCCGCCGATCTCGATTTCGGTGAAGGCGATCTGTTCAACCACCTCGCCTCTTTCATTGATGGTTTGCGATTTGAGCAGCAGCCCATGCGAAGTCTCCGCCCATAGTCTTTGCCCATAGCGCAATCCATCGCGCGGGTCGAGGGCGAACACGTGGCAATCACGCCCGGCCACCCGGCATGGCTCGAGTTTGCGCACGGTGTAGTGCTCGGCCAGCGCAGCCGCCTGATCGATCAGGATCGCAGGAAAGACAGCCTTGCCCCGACGCCGCTCGATCAGGATGGTCTTGCTCTCGGGCAGGTAGGACTTGACTTCGTCGTTGGTGCGCAACACCACAACGGCCGCACCATCCAGCACTTCCACGCGCTCGCGCTCGTTGGCACGGTCGAAGACATGAGTGATGCGCGAGGTCTGGGTCTGTCCGCCCCCCTGCATGACCACGAATGTGCCGGAATAGTTAAGGCGCTGCGCAGCCTGTTGGATACGCATCAGCCAGGCCTGCGCATCAGGTTGCGACGGATGCGCAGAGGCACCAGCTGCCGACGCCGCGAGAATCAGTGCAACACCGCGAATCGCAAGATCGAGGCGCATCGGCTTCCGCATTGCGTGACGGCCCGCCTAGCGCGACTCTGCGACCGGCACGATCATGCCGGCGGAGTACTGCCGATGCGCCGCCAGATACTCGCCCGAGACGCGCACCGGAGCCTCCAGGTTGCGCGGCAGCGAAGTCGAGACCGTGGCCGGCGCAGGCTTGGGGGCCGTGACGGCCACCTGGTCGGGGCTTGAACTCCACTGCGGATACACCACGCCGCCGATGACCACGACTGCAGCGACCGCGGCGGCGACCGACAGCCAGAGAGGCCGAGCATGTTGTTCAGGGGAGCGATGGGTCGCCTGCGTTTCCGGCAACGCCGCGGGCGCCATGAGAAAGGGTTCATCGGCAAGGCTCTGCATGACCCGCGCGGTCAGCGCCTCGGAGTGGCAGCCCATGTCGGCACTGCGCAGCACGTCGCCGATGCAATGGAAGGCCTCCCAGTCGGCCCTGAGGCCGGCATCATGCGCGCATGCTCCGACCATGTTCGGGCATACCGCCGGTTCTTCCTCGCCGTCCATGAACGCCGACAGCTTCAATCGTTGCGGTTCGTCAGCCAATTTTTTCTCCGGGGCGCCGTGCTACCAGCGGGTGTCCTTGTTGGTACCAAGCAGAGGGCGCAATTCCGCCGCTATAGCCTCGCGGGCGCGGAAAATCCGCGACCGCACCGTGCCGATCGGGCAGTCCATGGCGACCGCAATATCCTCGTAACTCATTGCTTCAACCTCCCGCAAGGTGATCGCCCTCCTCAGTTCCTCGGGCAGACGCTCCATCGCGGCGTTAACCGTATCAGCCACCTGCCGGGACATCAACATCGTTTCCGGGGTATTGATGTCCCTTAGTTGCTCGACTTCGTCAAAAGTTTCCGCCTCGTCAGGGTCTTTTGTCGAGGTAGTGGTTGCGCGCCGTCGGAGCGTCGCCAGATGGTTCTTGGCGGTATTGATGCCGATTCGGTAAAGCCAGGTGTAAAAGGCCGACTCGCCGCGAAAATTCGGCAGCGCCCGGTACGCCTTGATGAAGGCCTCCTGGACGACATCTTCCACCTCGGAGGGGTCGCGAACGATGCGCGACACCAGTCGCAGCAGCTTGCGCTGGTACTTGGCCACCAGCAATCCGTAGGCATTCTTGTCGCCGCGCTGTACCCTTTCGACCAGTTGCTGGTCGACATCCCGTTCCGACACCTTGGTTCTGACCTGGCGATTGGAAAGACGGCATTGTAAGGCGGGCGATCAGGCTTCGCTGCGGTGCCGCAAAAAAATGCGCAGTCTGCGGCAAGCGCCTTCCCCTACCGCCCCTTTGGTCACCAGGACGGAGTGCCAACCCCTGCCTTCCCTGGACTTGACGTACGCCATGTCCGCGAAGACGAATCCACCGGTGATCTGGCTCTGCCCGGCGCTCTTTTCAGGCAGTAACCAGATTCCCTTCGCGTCCGCCACCGACTGTGCAAGCTGGCGCCACAGGGATATCACGGGCAAGAGGGCTAGCGTGCTCCAGGCAGGGTGTACCTTCGCGGCCAGCCAGACGACGACGCCCAAGGACAGGGCACAAGCACCGCAGAGGGCGAAAAGCGCTGTCCGATGAACATCCGGAAGCGCGCCAGGCGCCTTGGGCAAGCGCAGGTCGGACAAATCAAACCTGGGTGAAAACCAGGGTGCTGTTGGTGCCGCCAAACCCAAACGAATTCGAGACCGCCGCCCGAATGCGCATGTCCCGCGCGCTGTTGGCGCAATAATCCAGGTCGCACTCGGGATCCTGGTTGAAAATATTGATGGTCGGCGGCGAAACCTGGTGATAAACCGCCAAAGCGCTGAAGACCGACTCGATCCCGCCGGCCGCCCCCAGCAGATGACCCGTCATGGATTTGGTCGAGTTGACGACCAGTTTTCTGGCCTGGTCGCCGAAGGCGGCCTTGACGGCTTCGGTCTCGTTCTTGTCGCCAAGAGGCGTGGACGTTCCATGGGCGTTGATATAGTCGACCATGTCCGTGGGCACAGCGGCGTTGACGAGCGCGTTTCTCATCGAGCGGCGCGGTCCACTTTGATCCGGCGCGGTAATGTGGTGCGCGTCCCCGGTCAGACCATAGCCGGCCAATTCACAATAAATCTTCGCACCGCGCGCGCGCGCGTGCTCGTACTCTTCCAGGACCAGCACGCCAGCACCCTCGCCCAGGACAAAGCCATCCCGGTCGCGGTCCCAGGGGCGACTGGCCGTCTGCGGATCGTCGTTGCGCAGGGACAGCGCGCGTGCCGCGGCGAATCCGCCGATGGCCAGTTGAGTGATCGTCGACTCCGCTCCCCCGGCGATCATCACGTCGCAGTCTCCGTACTCGATCAGTCGCGCTGATTCACCGATGCAGTGATTGCCGGTGGCGCACGCACTGACGCAGGCCAGGTTCGGCCCCTTCAGTCCGAGCATGATCGACAGGTGGCCTGAGATCAGGTTGATGATCGAGGCCGGGATGAAGAATGGAGAAATCCTCCGCGGACCCCGCTCCAGCATGGTCGAGTGCATGTTCTCGATCATCGGCAGACCGCCGATGCCGGAGCCGACATTGACACCCAGGCGCTCGCTGTTGGATTCGGTCACGGCCAGGCCGCTGTCCCGAAACGCCTGGATGCCTGCAGCGATGCCGTAGTGAATGAAGACATCCATGTGCCGCGCCTCCTTGGCGGGCATGTAATCCTCAATCGCGAATCCCTTTACCTCACCGGCAATATGACAAGCGATGCCGAGCTTCTCGTCCTCGGGGTTGAAGCGGGTGATGCGCCCGATACCGGATTTGCCGGCGACCAGGTTGCCCCAGGCCTCCGTGACCGAGTTGCCGATCGGACTGACGATGCCCAGCCCGGTGACAACCACCCTGCGCCTCTCCCTGGCGAATGCCATGCGGACCGTCCCTTCCAGGTGTAGCGGGCGCGTTCAGGCCTTCTTGTGCGAAGTCACGTAATCGATCGCCTGCTGCACGGTCGTGATCTTCTCGGCTTCCTCGTCGGGAATCTCGGTCTCGAATTCGTCTTCGAGCGCCATGACCAATTCGACGGTATCGAGCGAGTCAGCGCCGAGGTCATCCACGAACGATGATTCGTTCTTGATCTCAGCCTCGTTGACGCCAAGTTGCTCGGCGACGATCTTCTTCACCCGCTGCTCGATGTTGTCCATTGTGATGCCACTCCTAGAGGAAATGCGTGGATATGAAAAGCGGCGCGGATTCTAGCAGTTTCGGCTTCGCCGACGCCATGGCTTCCGCACCTGCTCAAGCCATGTACATGCCGCCGTTGACATGCAGCGTCGTGCCGGTCACGTAGGCCGCACCCGGACCGGCCAGGTAGGTTACCGCGGCAGCCACGTCCTCGACCGCTCCCAGGCGACCGAGAGGGATCTGCGCCAGCAGGGCCGCGGTCTGCGCCTCGGAGAGCGCTCGCGTCATGTCGGTATCGATGAAGCCGGGCGCAACGCAATTGACCGTGATGTTGCGGCTTCCAATCTCGCGCGCCAGCGCCCGTGTCATCCCTGCCACGCCGGCCTTGGCGGCGGCGTAGTTGATCTGACCGGGGTTGCCCGAATGACCCACGACCGAGGTGATATTGATGATGCGTCCTTGCCTGGCCTTCATCATGTCGCGCAGCACCGCGCGCGAAAGGGCGAAAACACCACCCAGGTTGACCTCCAGGACTGCTGCCCAATCCTCGTCCTGCATGCGCATCGCCAAGGTATCGCGCGTGATGCCGGCGTTGTTCACCAGGATCGAAACCGGCCCGAAGTCGCGCTTTACTGTTTCGACGAACGCGGCGACCGTATCGCGCTTGCCCACATCCAGGACGCGTCCCGCACCCGTATGACCATCGGCGGCAAGCGTTTCCGTGATGGCGGCCGCGCCGGCCTCGCCGGTGGCTGTGCCGACCACCACTGCGCCGGCGCGGGCCAAGGCCAGGGCGACCGCGCGACCGATGCCACGTGAGGCGCCGGTCACCAGCGCCACCTGTCCGGCGAGGCTCATGGCAAGCTCCCGAGGCTGGCCGTGAGCGATTCGCCGTCGCCAACCGAGAGCACGGCAAGGTCGGGCGCGATGCGCTTGACGAGCCCGGACAGCACCCGCCCGGGCCCAAGCTCGACGACATGGGTGATGCCACGGGCGACCATCGCCTCGACCGTCTCCACCCAGCGCACCGGGCGTGCCGCCTGCGCAGCCAGTGCGGCGCGGATTTCCTCGGCCGTATCGTGCGTGGCAACATCGACGTTGTGGATCACCGGAACCTTGGGCGCAGCAATCGCAATCTCCTCGAGCCGGGCCGCCAGGCGCTGCGCCGCGGGTGCCAGGAGCGATGAATGAAACGGCGCCGAGACCGGCAACGGCAGTGCACGCTTGGCCCCGCGCGCCTTGGCGGCAGCGCAGGCACGATCGACCGCGGCGCGCGCGCCTGCGATGACGGTCTGGGTCGGCTCGTTGAAATTGACCGCTTCGACAACCTCGCCCTGCGCGGCTTCAGCGCAGGCGGCCACGACTTCGCTGGCCGCAAGGCCCATCACGACGGCCATCGCACCGACCCCGACAGGAACGGCCTCCTGCATCGCCTGGGCGCGAAAGCGCACCAGCGGCACGGTGTCATCAAAGGCAAGCGCGCCCGCCGCCGTCAGCGCTGTGTACTCGCCGAGCGAATGCCCAGCCATGAGTTCAGGCTCGGGGCCGCCCGCAGCCACCCAGGCGCGATAGGCGGCATACGCGGCGGTGAGCATGACCGGCTGGGTGTTGACCGTGGCATTCAGGTCCTCGGGCGATCCGCTTGCGATCAGGGCCCACAAGTCCTGCCCCAACGCATCAGAGGCTGCACGAAACACATCGCGCACGGCCGCGACTTGCGCAAAGCCGTCCATCATGCCCTGCTTTTGCGAACCCTGACCGGGAAACACCATCGCTAGTTTCATCACATCTCCAGGAGAATTGCACCCCAGGTAAACCCGCCACCGACCCCGGCCAACAGAACCCGGTCACCCGCCCGGATGCGTCCGTCGCGGACCGCTTCATCCAGCGCCAAGGGGATGGAAGCCGCAGAGGTATTGCCGTGACGGTCAACACTGACGACCAGCCGCTCCGCGGCAATGCCGAGTTTCTTCGCGGTTGCACTCAGGATGCGCAGGTTGGCCTGGTGGGGAATCAGCCAGGCGAGGTCGGCAGGCTTAAGGCCCGCCTTGTGGAGCACCTCGCGCGCCACTTCGTCGAGCACCCTGACAGCGAACTTGAATACCGCCTGCCCGTCCATGCGCAACATGGGGTCCCCGGTGACGCCGCCGCCGCGGACATTGCCCGGAACACTGAGGATGCCGGCATGGCGCCCGTCGGCGTGCAGGGCGCTCGCGAGGATGCCCGGGCGCTCTCCCCCTTCAAGCACTACCGCCCCTGCGCCGTCGCCGAAGAGAACGCAGGTCGCACGGTCTTGCCAGTCGAGAATGCGAGAAAAGACCTCGGCCCCGACCACCAGCGCGCGGCGATGCCGGCCGCTGGCGATCATCGCATCGGCGACCGAAAGCGCGTACACGAAACCGCTGCAAACAGCCTGCACGTCAAAGGCGGCGCAGTCGTTTATGCCCAGCCGCGCCTGCAACAAGCAGGCCGTGCTCGGGAACACATAGTCGGGAGTCGATGTCGCGACGATCAGCAGATCGATATCCGCGGCCACGCAGCCGGCGGCGCTCAAGGCAGCCTGGGCTGCCGGCAGGGCCAGATCGCTGGCCGCCTCGTGCGGTTGCGCAAGATGGCGCGCGCCGATGCCGGTGCGTTCGCGAATCCAGGCATCGGTCGTGTCAATGCCGCGCGCCGCCAGTTCATCATTGCTGACCGCCGGCCCGGGAAGGTGGCTGCCAGTGCCGATGATGCGCGTGAAAGTCATGGGCCCGCTCAGGCAGCACGCGTCGCAGGTGAATCCGCGTGCCGCGCGATGCGCGCCGCGATCCCGGCGGTGACGTCGGACCTGACCGCCTCGAAGGCACGATCCAGGGCCTGGCCAAAGGAAAAGACGTCGCATGATCCGTGGCTCTTGACCACCAGACCATTCAAGCCCAGCAGGCAGGCGCCGTTGTAACGCCTGTGGTCGTAGCGGCGCCGGAAGGCATTGATGGCCGGCAGCGCGAACAGCGCGCCCAGTTTGGTGAGCCACGTACGCTCGAACTCGCCCTTCAAGGCGCGCCCGAGCATTTGCGCCAGACCTTCTGAAGTCTTGAGGGCGACATTGCCGACGAAGCCGTCACAGACCACAACTTCGACCGTGCCCTTGAAAATGTCGTTGCCCTCGACGTTGCCGTGAAAGCGGATCTCGCCACGCTCGTGCGCGGCGCGCAGCAGGTCGGCGGCTTCCTTGACGGTATCGTTGCCCTTGATCTCTTCTTCGCCGATGTTGAGCAGGCCAACCACCGGGTCGGTCGCGTGCTCGATGGCGGCGACCAGCGCCGCGCCCATCAGCGCGAACTGGTAGAGGTGTGCTGCCTTGCAGTCGACGTTCGCGCCCAGGTCAAGCATGTAGGTCGAACCACCCTTGAGGTTCGGCAGCGGCGCGCATATCGCCGGGCGATCAATCCCCGGCAAGGTGCGCAGGACAAAACTCGCGATTGCCATCCAGGCGCCGGTATTGCCAGCCGAGATTGCGGCGTGGGCTTCGCCGTCCTTGACGAGGCCGAGAGCGACATGCATCGACGAATCCCGCTTTCGCCGCAGCGCCTGCACGGGCGGATCATGCATGGTGACGACTTCGCCGGCCGGCCGGACCCGCACCCGCGCATGCCCGGCATGTCCGCGTTCGGCCAACTCCTTTTCCAGCGACTCGGTCACCCCGACGAGAATGACGTGGGCATCCGGATGGCGTTCGACGAACGCGAGCGCCGCCGGCACCGTGACCGCGACGCCATTGTCGCCTCCCATCGCGTCGATCGCGATGACAACACTCATGCCGAGCGTCCCACTTCAGCGGCACAAGACCTGCGACACGCCAGCCCCACCTCCTGCAACCGCATCAGCGGGCTTCGGGTCAGGATTCCTTGGTCTTGATGACCTTCTTGCCCCGATAAAACCCGTTGGGACTCACGTGATGGCGCAGGTGTACCTCGCCGGTCGTGGGTTCCACTGCCAAGGGGGGGGCAGTCAGGAAGTCGTGTGCGCGATGCATGCCGCGTTTGGAGGGAGATTTCTTGTTCTGCTGGACTGCCATTTGCTAGCTCCTTCATTCGAAAACCAAATAAACCGTGGGCATGCTCAGCGCCCGCCCTTCCACCCTGCAAGCGCGGCGAAAGGAAGCACCTTCTCCCCCGCATATGTCGCGCCCTGCGGCTCGCACTGCTCATGCTTCGGTGCCACCGGCAACGCCAGAAGCAGTACATCCTCGACCAGCTGCAACACATCGAAACGCCCGTCGTGTTCGAGCGTGTCCCACTGATCCAATCCATCGTCGGCAAATCCATCGACGGTGGCGGCGAATTCGATATTTTCCTCCGTCGCCACAGGTAGCCGCACCGGCTGCATGCAGCGCTGGCATTGCGCTTCCAGCGCCGCCACAATGCTCAGCCGAATCCCCGCCTTGCCGCGCGGAGAACGCACCGTCGCAATTGTTGCCTCGACGGCGCCGACCACATGCGCATCCTCGCCAAGCCGGTCAAAGCACTCGCCACCCAGGATGCGCGATTCTTCGCGTCCGCGCCCGGTAAAATCGCGTGTGTCGATGCGCCAGGTCCGAAGGTCCGAGGTGGCCACAGGTATCGATCGCGCGACCTTCGCAACACAGGCAACTTCCCTGCATCGCTGGCAGCCGCCAACATCGCACAAAACCCCTGATTCTAGCCGAATTCACCTTTGCAGTCAAAAACTTACCTAGCCGCAACCATCCCGGGACGCCCATTGTGCTGATCCTGGCCTCGACATCGCGCTATCGGGCCGCCCTGCTCGCCCGCCTGGGGCTGCCTTTTGAAACCCGCGCACCGGGCGTCGACGAGTCTTCGCTGCCTGGCGAAGCCCCCGCGTCTCTGGCATTGCGCCTGGCTCGCGCGAAGGCGCGTGCGGTCGCAGCCGGCCTGCCCGTCGGACTTGTCATCGGGTCGGATCAGGTGGCGCACTGCGCCGGCCAGGTCCTGGGCAAGCCGGGCGACGCGCAGACGGCGCGCGCCCAGCTTCTGCACATGAGCGGACGCATCACGCGTTTCGACACCGCGCTCGCATTGGTCGACGCGGCGACCGGTCGCGAACAGAGCACGATCGTATCCACGGATGTCGAGATGCGTACCCTGAGCGAGCGCGAAATCGATGCCTACCTGCGCATCGACGCGCCGTGGGATTGTGCCGGGTCTGCCCGCTCCGAGGGTCTCGGCATTGTCCTGATGAAGAACATCAACGGGCCGGATCCCACCGCACTGGTCGGCCTGCCCCTGATCGAGTTGTCGGCGATGTTGCGCGTCGCAGGACTTGACCCACTGGCCGAACCGTGAGCGGCACCCTCTGGCTCTTGCCGGCGACGCTGGGAGACCCCAAAGGGCACGCCGCCGAGATCGCTGACAGCCTTCCTCCCGCGGTCCTCGGACGGCTGTCCCAGTTGCGGGTCTTCGCAGTCGAGAACGCCAAGGCTGCGCGCGCCTTCCTCAAGGCCGCGCAAGTACCGCTGCCGATCGCCGAATTGACACTGCACGAGATCGGCCACGCACCCGACGCCGCTCGCCTGACCGTGATCGTCGAAACTCTTCGGGCCGGGGTCGACGTGGGCCTGATCGCCGAGGCTGGCTGCCCGGCTGTCGCTGACCCCGGTGCCTTGCTGGTGCGCATGGCGCACGAGGCGGACTGCACGGTTGCTCCGCTGGTCGGCCCGTCGGCGCTTCTGCTGGCCCTGATGGCCAGCGGACTGGAAGGCCAGCGCTTCGCGTTTGCCGGCTATCTGCCGGTCAAGCCCGGCCTGCGTGAACGCGCGATCGGCGACCTCGAGGCACGCTCGCGACGCCACGCCGAAACCCAAATCGTCATTGAGGCGCCTTTTCGCAATCAAGCCCTGTTCGCGGCACTCGTAGGCAGCCTTGCCCGCGACACGCGCCTGGCCGTCGCCAGCGACCTCACCTTGCCGAGCCAATCGATCGCCATGCGCAAGGTCAGCACCTGGCGCAGCCGCCCGGCCCCTGCCCTGGACCGCCGCCCGACCGTATTCCTGTTTCTCGCCTGAAGCGCGGCGCTGGACTCACGCCTTGTAGGCATGGTACGCGGCATCGACGCCGGCGCCTCTGGTGAAGCGATAGCCTTCGGCGGCGAGCACGGTCTCCAGGGCGGCCAGGGTGAGAAGGACCGCGTCGCGGCGCGCGTTGTAGCCCATCGCTCCGATGCGCCAGATCTTGCCGTGCAAGGGGCCGAAAGATGTGCCGATTTCGATATTGAAGTCCTCCAGGAGCGCGTTGCGCACCTTGTCCCCGGCCACGCCGGCCGGGATCGCGACACCGGTGACATTGGGCATCTTGTGTGCCACGTCGCCAAAGACCTCCAGCCCCATCGCACTCAATCCGGCGACCATCGCGCGCGACGCCGCGGCGTGCCGCCGGTGGATCGCGTTCGCACCCTCGAGAACAAAGATACGCGCACATTCGCGGGCGGCATAGAGCATGCTCGTTGCCTCCGTGTGGTGGTTGAGCGCGCCATCCCCCCAGTAGTCCATGATCATCGCCAAGTCCATGTAGTTGCTTGGGATGATGCGGCCCACTCCTGGCACATAGTTGGCCGGGCGCACGCCCTCCTCGATATGGCGACGTCTGTAGACGCGACGCGCAAACGCGTCTCCCAAGGTGATCGGGGCTGCGCCCGAGGGGCCGGCGAGGCACTTCTGCAGGCCTCCTGTCACGCAATCGATTTCCCAGGCGTCCACCGGCAGCGGCGTGCCGCCCAGCGTGGCGGTAGCGTCGACCTGCAACAAGGCGCCGTAACGATGACAGATGCGTCCCAGTTCTTCCAGCGGCTGGCACATGGTGGTGGAGGTATCGCCCTGGCACACGGCTACCAGAGCCGGCGAGAAAGCCTTGAGGGCGGCCTCCACCTGTTCTGGCGCAAACACCGTACCCCAAGTCGTCTCAAGCACCTTCACCTCGGCGCCGATGCGCCTTGCGATTTCTGTCTTGAGTTGGCCGAAGCGCCCGAAGGAAAGCACCAGGACCCGCTCGCCGGGTTCGATGGCGGAAATCATGGCAGTCTCGATGGCCGAACGCGCGGTGCCATCGACGATCAAGGTCCAGTCGTTGGCCGTCTCGAAGACAAGCCGGTAAAGGGCCATGGTTTCGCGCATGGCCACCCGGAAGGTAGGGTCGAACTGTCCGACCAGCGGGGTCGACAGGGCACGCAGGACCCGCGGGTCGGCGTTGATGGGCCCGGGACCCATCAGGAGTCGTGGCGGGAGGTTGAGTTCCTGGCGGATGGCAGAAACGTCGGCCAGCGGACTCAAGGCTGGCAGGTCGGTAGATTGGGCCATGGATCGGGGTGAAATTTTGTATACATTGGCTTGCGTCGAAGTATACAAGACGACGGTTCAGGAATCGCCAAATCCGAAGTGAAACCGCGCGCCTTTGCCTACTTCTCCATGGCCTTCAATCGCGCCGCCGTGTCGCTCCAGGATCCGTTTCACGGTGGCAAGCCCGATGCCAAGTCCTTCGTAGCGATCACGGTCATGCAGGCGTTGAAATGGCTGGAACAGGCTTGTACCGCGCACCGGGTCGAACCCGCAACCGTTGTCGGAGATGACAAACTCTCCGGGCCCGCGCCCCGCGGCCAATTCCACGATCGGCTGCTCGGCATCCGCGCTGTACTTGCAGGCATTCGAAAACAGGTTCTCGAGCACCACTCGCGCCAGAACCGGATCGGCATCGGCAGCAAGGCCGGGCGCGATGCGCAGTTCCACCGGCCTTGCGCTGCGCTCCGAGTGCAGTTCGGCGGCCACCTCGCCTGCCAGTGCGCTCAGGTCGACTCGCGCACGTTCCAGGGTCTGGCGTCCGGCACCGGTCAGTTCCAGGAGCCCATCGATGTAGTCGCTCATGCGCCTTCCATGGCGTTCGATCTTGTCCAGGAGCATGCGGCAATCCTGATTCAACTCCCCGCCATGCTGGTGCAGCAACACTTCTGCATAGCCCAGAATCCCCGCGAGCGGACGCTTGAGTTCGTGCGCCACCGAGTAGTCATAAGCCTTGAGATCGCGATTGTCGGATTCGAGCCGCGCGGTACGTTCGGAGAGCCGGTGATCGACCGATGCCGCAATCATCTGCACTTGCAGCTGGGCGCGCCAACGCTCCTGGGAAGCTTCGGCGAGCTTGTTCTCCATGCGCGCCAATGCCTCGGCCATGCGTGCGACCTCGCCTTCATCGCTGTCCGGCGCGCCGGACAGGGCCGCTAGGCGGCGGTAATGGCGCCGCAGCTGTACCTCGACGGCATCGGTGAGTTCGCGCGGCCGGAACGGCTTGGCGAGAAAATCGTCGGCGCCGCCGGTCATGCTCTTGCGAAAGCGTTTGCGCGAACCGTCGGTGGTCAGGTAGATGACCGGCAAGTGTTCGGTCGCCGGCGTCGAGCGCAACTCGACGAGCATATCCTCGCCGCTCATGTCCGGCAGGAAATGGTCGAGGATCAGGAGCTGTGGCGGGTCGGCCGCGATCGCCGCCAACCCGGCCTCGGCGCTTGCCGCCCGGCTGGCGCGATAGCCGCGCCGACGCAGCAAGGACATGATGTACTTGGCCAGCGTGTCGTCATCGTCGACCACCAGGATGTGCTGGCGCCGCTCGCCAGCCGTCGAAGGCATGCGTTCCATTCAAATTTGGTGTTCAGTGGGCCTGGTCCCAGTTCTTGCCTACCCCGACATCGGCCACCAGCGGCACTGCGAGCTGCGCGACTCCGGCCATTATCTCGGGAACGCGCGCGCGCAGCAGGGCAACCTCGCCTTCCGGCACTTCCAGCACGAGTTCATCGTGAACCTGCATGATGAGCCGCGCATGCAAGCGGTCGGCATCCAGCCAGTCCTGCACGGCCAGCATGGCCAGCTTGATCAGGTCGGCTGCCGTTCCCTGCATGGGTGCATTGATCGCCGCACGTTCCGCGCCCTGGCGCCGCTGCATGTTGGAGCTGGCGATTTCAGGCAGCCACAGGCGGCGCCCGAACACGGTCTCGACGTAGCCCTGCTCGCGCGCCTGCGCGCGAGTCTCGTCCATGTAGCGCTTGACCCCTGCGAAGCGCTCGAAATAGCGATCGATGTAGTTTTTCGCCGCCTCGCGCTCGATGCCGAGATTGGCAGCCAGGCCGAAAGCGCTCATTCCGTAGATGAGGCCGAAATTGATCACCTTCGCATAGCGACGCTGCTCGCTGGTGACGGCATCGGTGCTACTGCCGAAAATCTCCGCCGCGGTGGCTCGATGCACGTCCTGGCCGGCCGCGAAGGCAGCCCCGAGCGCCGGGTCGCGCGACAGGTGCGCCATGATGCGCAGTTCGATCTGTGAATAGTCGGCCGAGACAATCATGGCGCCCGGCGGGGCGATGAATGCCTCGCGGATACGGCGACCTTCAGCGCTGCGGATCGGGATGTTCTGCAGGTTGGGATCATTGGATGCCAGCCGGCCGGTCACCGCGACCGCCTGCGCGTAGTTGGTGTGTACCCGGCCGGTCGCCGGATTGACCATGCGCGGCAGCTTGTCGGTGTATGTGCTTTTGAGCTTGGACAGGGCGCGGTACTCGAGCAGCACCTTGGGCAGCGGGTAGTTCTCGGCCAGCTTTTGCAGAACCTCCTCGTCCGTCGAGGGCGCGCCGGATGGCGTCTTCTTGACCACCGGCAGCTGCATGCGCTCGAAGAATATCTCGCCGATCTGCTTGGGGCTGCCCAGGTTGAAGGGCCCCCCGGCGAGATCATAGGCCTGCTTTTCCAGTGCCAGCATGCTGTTGCCGAGTTCGTTTCCCTGCTGCTCCAGGAGGGCGGCATCAATGAGGACGCCGGTCCGCTCGATGCGCATGAGGACGCGTGCGACCGGGACTTCGATGCCATAGATGCGCGCCAGGCCCGGGTCGCTTTCGATGCGCGGCCACAGCGTCTGATGCAGTTGCAGCGTGACTTCCGCGTCCTCAGCCGAGTACTCCGTGGCGCGATCGATCGCCACCTGCTCGAAACCGATCTGCGCGGCGCCCTTGCCGGCCACCTCCTCGAAAAGAATCGTCGTGCGGCCCAGATGACGCGCGGCCAGCGAGTCCATGTCGTGGCTCTTGTGCGATTCGAGAACGTAGCTCTGCAGCAGGGTGTCGTGCCTGACACCGGCCAACGCGATGCCATGATTGGCGAAGATGTGCGCGTCGTACTTGAGGTTCTGGCCGACCTTGGCGGCGGACGGGTCTTCCAGCCAGGGCTTCAATAGCCCGATGGCCTCATCGAAGTCGAGCTGGCCCTGGGCGTCGGGGCCGGCGTGCCGGAGCGGCAGGTAGGCTGCCTCGTAGGGCATGACGGCAAAAGAGATGCCGACGATTTGCGCGCGCAGCGGATCCAGGCCGGTGGTCTCGGTATCCACGCTGGCGATCGAAGCGCTGCAAAGGCGCGCGATCCATGCCTTGAGGCGCTCGATGGAGCGTATGGTTTCGTATTCCCTGGCCGGCTGGTCGGCGTTGGCCGTGGGGCCGGGTTCGGGCAGTTCGGGAACGATGTTGCCGGCGTCGAGTTCGCGCAACCAGGTGCGAAAGCCGCAACGTGTGAACAGTTGACGCAGCGCATCGGGGTCCGCCGGCAGCGGCGCGGCGTCAAGCAGAGAAATGCCGGGCACGTCGCACTTGACCGTGATCAGTTCCCGTCCACGCGGCAGCCAGCCCAGTGCCTGGCGCAGGTTGGCGCCCACCGCACCCTTGATCGAGGTCGCGTTGGCCATCACCCCCTCGAGCGACCCATACTCGGCGATCCATTTGGCGGCGGTCTTGGGGCCGACCTTGTCCACCCCGGGGACATTGTCGACGGCATCGCCGGTCAGGGTCAGATAGTCGATGATGCGCTCCGGCGGAACGCCGAACTTGACCATGACGGCCGCCGCATCGAGGAGTTCGGGTGCTGCACCTGGCTTGACCATGGTATTGACCAGGCGCACATGCGGTCCGACCAGTTGCGCCAGATCCTTGTCGCCGGTCGAAATCAGCGTATCCATGCCCTGCGCTGCGGCCTGCGAGGCAAGGGTGCCGATCACGTCATCTGCCTCGACGCCGTCAACCATCAGGAGCGGCCAGCCAAGGGCCCGCACCAGCGCATGAATGGGCTCGATCTGCCGCACCAGGTCCTCCGGCATGGGCGCACGCTGGGCCTTGTAGTCCGCGAAGATCGCGTCGCGGAATGTCGGTCCCTTGGCGTCAAAGACGCAGGCCAGTCGCTCGGCCTGATAATCGGACTTGAGCTTGCGCAGCATGCCGATCATGCCGTACACGGCACCGGTGGGCTCGCCGGTCGGGCTGCGCAGGTCCGGCAGCGCATGGAAGGCTCGGTACAGGTACGACGAGCCGTCAACCAGCAGCAGCATGGGACGCGATGGAGGAGACGGTATGCAGGAAAAGTTGCAGCGCGCCGATATGGCGGCAGACTACTCGGCGCGCGAGGCATGGCGCCTCTTCGGGATTATGGCAGAGTTCGTCGAGGCGACCGAACGCCTTGAACCCTTGCGCCCGGCCGTGTCGATCTTCGGCTCGGCGCGCCTGAAACCGGACAATCCCTACTTCCAGCAGACCGAGGTCATCGCGCGCAAGCTCTCCGACGCCGGCTTCTCGGTCATATCCGGGGGCGGGCCGGGCGTCATGGAAGCCGCCAACCGGGGGGCCTTTCACGGCAAGAGCGCCGCTGTGGGCCTCAACATCGAACTGCCACGCGAGCAGCACGGCAACGCGTTCCAGAACGTGGCCCTGTACTTTCGCCACTTTTTCGCGCGCAAGTACATGTTCGTCAAGTTCGCCTGCGCCTACGTGGTCATGCCCGGCGGCTTCGGCACGCTTGATGAACTCACCGAGGCGTTGACCCTGATCCAGACCGGCAAGACTCCTCGCATGCCGATCATCCTGGTCGGGGCCGGGTTCTGGCGCGGGCTCACTGACTGGATGCGCGTCGAACTGGCCGCCGCCGGGCTGATTGATCCGGCCGACATCGAGCTCATGCAGGTCATCGACGACCCTGACGAGATTGTCGCGGCGATCTTCCGCTTCTACGAGGGGCGCGGCTTCTCGCCGTCTGCGTCGGAACGCGAAGGCATGCTTTATTTGTAGGACGCTTGCTACAATCTGATCCATGAAAACCGTGCCGCCGCTGATCTTCCGTTCCGCGTTCTCCCGCATCCTTGCACTCGGCGCGGCCTCGGTTGTTTCGCTGGCCGTGGCGCAGCCCGCGCAGCGACTTGAACCGCTGCCGGATGTGCCGCCACCGCCGCGCATGAACATCGACCCGGCGACCGAGCCTTCGGTGACGATCATCCAGCGCGGACGCGAAAAGGTCGAGGAGTTCCGTATCCGCGGACGGCTCTACATGGTGCGGGTCACCCCACCCGGGGGAGTCCCCTACGTTCTCATCGACCAGAAGGGCGACGGCCAGTTCGCGCCTCCGACCTCCGGACCGGCCGACGCGCACAACCTGAGCGTGCCCATGTGGGTGATCGGCACGTTCTAGGGCAAGCGGCAGGCCCAGGCGAAGATGGCCGTATTCACCCCGGTCGGCCCGCGCGACCTTGCTCCGTGGCTAGCCGGTTTCGAGGTCGGCGAATGCGTTTCGCTGGATGGCATCGCCTCCGGGATCGAGAACAGCAACTTTTTCCTCACCACCACCGAGGGCGAGTTCGTTCTGACCGTCTTCGAGAAGCTTTCGGCCGCGGAGTTGCCCTTTTATCTCGACCTGACGGAGCACCTGAGTGCACGCGGCATCCCTTGTCCCGGGCCGGTACGCGACCGCGCCGGCCGAACCTTCAGCTCGCTCAAGGGCAAACCGGCCGCGATAGTGCGCAGGCTGCCGGGCCGCTCGAACATGGCTCCGGAAGCGCCCCAAATCATCCAGGTGGGGCGAATGCTGGCGCGCATGCACTTGGCCGGCACCGATTTCGGCCCGCGTCAGGACAACCCGCGCGGTCCGCACTGGTGGGCGGTCACGGCGCCACAGGTGTTGCCGTTTCTAGGCCGCGCCGACGCCGCGATGCTGGCTGACGAGATGGAATTCCAGACGCAGCACCGATTTGATCGACTGCCGCGCGGCCCCATTCACGCCGACCTCTTTCGTGACAACGTCCTCTTCGACGGCGACAAGCTTGGCGGCCTGATCGATTTCTACTTTGCCGGATGGGACTGCCTGCTTTTCGACGTCGCGGTCTGTGTGAATGACTGGTGCATCGAGCGTTCCCCTTCTTCGACTGGCCGGCTCGATGCCGGGATGACCCGTGCGTTTCTGGCGGCATATCATGCGGAGCGGCAATTCGATGCTGAAGAGGCTCCCGCCTGGCCGGTCATTCTGCGCGCCGCCGCGCTGCGCTTCTGGTTGTCGCGCCTCTACGACATGCACCTACCACGCGCCGGCACGCTGGTCCATCCGCACGATCCGGAACATTTCGGGCACATCCTGCGCCTGCGACGCGCGGACGACGCGCCGCAGTGGCTGTAGCGCCGGCGACGCATCGGCAAGGAGATCGACGAGCATGCATGTCCGCACCCTTCCTGCTGCGCATGGCTGGCTGTGGATCCTGCACGGCTTCTCGCTTTTTCGTGCCCACCCGGCGCTCTGGCTGCTGTTGCTGCTCTTCTACTGGCTCGTGCTGCTACTGGCCGGTGCCATTCCACTCGTCGGGCCGCTGCTGGGCACGGCGCTGATCCCGGGGCTGGCGGCGGGTTTCATGGTCGCATGCCGCGCCGTGCAGGAAAAGACCCCGCCCCTGCCCGCGCAGCTGCTCTCGCCGCTCAAGACCAATACACGTCCCCAGCTGGTGCTGGGCGCGCTTTATCTGGGTGCGTTGACGCTCGTCTTGACCGTGGTCGCGCTGGCCGACGGCGGCGCCCTGTTCCGCATCATGCTGCTCGGTGCCAAGGTCTCGCGCCAGTCGATCCCCGAACTGCAGATGTCAGCGCTGTTGGGCATCATCGTCTATGCGCCGGTCATGCTGGCGTTCTGGTTCGCACCGGCTTTGACGTTGTGGGAGGGCATGTCGCCGCAGAAGGCATTGTTTTTCAGTTTCTTCGCCGGCTGGCGCAACCTCAAGCCATTCATGGTCTACGGACTGGGCTGGGTCCTGTTTGCGCTCGTGGTGCCGATGATCATCGGCCTTATCGCAGGCGCGCTGCTGCCGCGCCAGGGCAGCGGGGCCTCGCTGGTGGCGCTCATCATCATGCCGTACATGCTGGCGGTGATGTGCGCGATGATTTGCTCGTTCTATTCGAGCTACGTAGCCATTTTTGCAGCCCAGGAAGACGCGCCGGAAGGCGCGCCTGCCGGGCAGGCGGACGATCCGCCGCCTGCGCCCTAGGTCGAAGGAAAGTCGTACAGGCGCTGTGCGTTTTCCGTCAGGGCGCGGTCCAGCGCTTTGCCGCCGATCCAGTCGGCCAAGCGCGCCAGTGCGGCAGCGTCGTCAATCGGATCGAAGGGCTCGATCTCGGCCGGGTGACCATGGCCACCGCCGGGGTGTGGCCAATCGCTTCCCCAAAGAATGCGTTCGGGATTGACCGCGGCGAACGCGCGCGCATAGTCGGCGACGTCTGCACAATCGGCCGCGGCAGACACGCGGTGCGCGGCGGAGAGCTTGACCCAAGCCCGTCCACTGCCCAGCAGACGCAACAAGTCGGTCAGGCCCGCCTGATCCATACCGGCGCGCGCATCCAGGCCGGCAAAGTGATCAAAAACCAGCCCGACCGGCAGCGCGGCGAAATGGGCATGCAGCGCGGCAATGAGCGGCAGGCGAGCAAAAATCTGCACATGCCAGCCAAGGTGTGCAACGCGTTTCGCCGTGCGGGACAGCAGGTCGGCCGCCACGCGCGGATCGCGAACTCCCGTGGTGAGCAGGTTCAGGCGAACACCGCGCACGCCGGCCGCATGCAGCGCGGCCAGTGCCGCATCGCCAATCTGCGGATCGATCACCGCCACCCCTCGGGCACGCCCCGGCCTGGCCTGGTTCATGGCGACGATGGCATCGACGCTCGCCGCGTTGTCCGACCCGTAGACGCTCGGATGCACCACCACGACCCGCTCGATCCCGAGACGCGCATGCAGGTCGTCCAACTGCGCCACCGACGCCTCGCCCGGGGTATAGGCACGGGCCGGGTCGAAGGGATAGCGCAGCGGCGGACCGAACACATGGGTGTGGCAATCGCACGCACGCGCAGGCGGCCGATAGGCGATGCGCACTGTACCGGCTTCGGCCGCCATGTTCGTCACGCATTCTCCAGCTTGGCATAGGCCAGCGCCAGCCACTTCACTCCGGCGCGGCCGAAGTTCACCTGCACGCGCGCGTCCTGTCCGTTGCCTTCGGCGCCGACGATGACGCCGGCACCGAACTTGGCGTGCCGGACATTCTGACCGATGCGGTATCCGCTGTCGGCGGCTGCCGCGGCCTTGGCCCAGGCCGGGCGCGCGGCGGGCGCGAAGTCGTCGTCGCCTTGCCAGAGGTTGCCGCGCGCGGCCGAGATGCGTGGCGTCAGCCACTTGAGCAGCGACTCCGGAAGTTCATCGAGAAAGCGCGACTTCAGGCTGTAGCGCGTCTGCCCGTGCAGCATGCGGGTTTGTGCGAATGAAAGATACAGGCGCCGGCGCGCGCGCGTGATGGCCACATACATCAGCCGCCGCTCCTCGTCGAGGCCGTCCTTCTCCAGGATCGAGTTCTCGTGCGGAAACAGGCCGTCCTCCAGGCCGGTGATGAAGACCTGGTCGAACTCGAGACCCTTGGCCGAATGCACCGTCATCAGTTGCACGGCATCCTGGCCCGCCTCGGCCTGGTTGTCCCCCGCCTCGAGCGCTGCATGGGCCAGGAACTCGGCCAGGCTGTCTTCATCCTCGGCGATGAAATTGGCCGCCGCGCTGACGAGTTCGTCGAGGTTTTCCAGGCGCTCGCGACCTTCGCGATCGTTGCGGTAGTGCGCGCGCAATCCCGAATGGTCCAGCACATGATCGATGGTCTCGGTCAGGGGCAGGCCCTGGCAGGCGCCGCGCATGGCGTCGATCAGCCCGACGAAGGCTCCCAATGATGCGCCGGCCTTGCCCTGCAGGAGCGGCACCGCCCGCATCAGCGAGATGCCTGCCGGATTGGCCATGTCGCGCGTGCGCGCCGCGTCATTGAGCGCTTCTATCGAGCGGGCGCCGATGCCGCGCGCCGGAAAATTGACCACGCGCGCAAACGAGGTGTCGTCATCGGGATTGGCCATCAGGCGCAAATAGGCGATCGCGTGCTTGATCTCCGCGCGCTCGAAGAAGCGCAAGCCGCCGTAGACCTTGTAGGGGATGCCATCCGCGAAAAGCAGTTGCTCGATGACGCGCGACTGCGCGTTGGAACGGTACAGCACCGCGATCTCGCTGCGACGTGAACCCTCCAGGATCAGGTTCTTGACTTCACCGACCAGCCAGCGCGCCTCGTCCAGATCTGCCGGTGCTTCGTAGACCCGCACCGGTTCACCGTGCCCGGCCTCGGTCCAGAGGTTCTTGCCAAGGCGCTGGCCGTTGTTCTTGATGAGCGCATTGGCCGCGTCGAGGATATTGCCGTGCGAGCGGTAGTTCTGCTCGAGCTTGATGAGTGTATCGACGTGGAAGTCGCGCTCGAAGTCGAGCATGTTGCCGACGCGCGCTCCGCGAAAGGCGTAGATCGACTGGTCGTCGTCGCCGACGGCGAACATCGCGGCCGGACTGCCCGTGCCGGCGCCGCCGATCAACTTCAGCCATTTGTATTGCAGTTCGTTCGTGTCCTGGAACTCGTCGACCAGGATATGGGCAAAGCGCTCACGGTAGTGCGCGCACAGAACCTCGTTCCTGGCCAGCACTTCATAGGTGCGCAGGAGAAGTTCGGCGAAGTCGACCACGCCCTCGCGCTGGCACTGCGCCTCGTAGGCCGCGTAGAGCTCGATAAAGCGGCGGTTGTGCTCATCATTGGCGGCAATGTCACGAGGCCGCTGGCCCGACTCCTTGGCGCCATTGATGAACCACATCACGTTCTTGGGCGGGAACTTCTCGTCGTCGACGTTCATCGCCTTGAGGAGGCGCTTGACCGCCGAGAGCTGATCGCCGGCGTCGAGGATCTGGAACAATTGCGGCAACCCGGCCTCGCGATGATGCGCCCGCAGGAAACGATTGGCGAGACCGTGAAAAGTGCCGACCCACATGCCGCGCAGGTTGATCGGAAGCATGGCCGAAAGACGCGTCAGCATCTCGCGCGCGGCCTTGTTGGTAAACGTCACCGCGAGGATGCCGCTGGGGCGCGCCTGCCCGGTCTGGATCAGCCAGGCGATGCGCGTGGTCAGGACGCGCGTCTTGCCGGACCCTGCCCCGGCCAGGATGAGCGCCGATTGGGGCGGCAGGGTGACGGCGCGGAACTGCTCGGGATTGAGGTTGGCTAGAAGGTCGGACATGATGCGGGCGGTAGAATGCCTTGACGCTTCGCACGCGCGCGTCGCACTGACCGACCGCCTTGCTGAAACGAAGCCGCCTTCATCGCGGCGCGCGGATTATAGACGCGCGCCCCTGCCGGAACCAACCATGCATGATCTCGTCATTCGCGCTGCGACCGTCTACGACGGACTTGGCAATCCGCCCATCAACGCCGACGTAGCGGTGGCCGCCGGCCGCATCGCCGCGCTGGGACGAGACCTGGGTCCGGCCCGCGAAAGCGTCGATGCGGACGGCCTCGCAGTGATGCCGGGGATCATCGACAACCACACGCACTACGACGCGCAGATCACCTGGGATGCCGGCATCGCACCGTCGCCTGCGCTCGGCATCACCACAGCGGTGATCGGCAATTGCGGCTTCACCATCGCCCCCTGCCGACCGGCCGACCGCGAACTGGTCATGCGCAACCTGACCCAGGTCGAAGGCATGTCGCTCGATGTCCTGCGCCGCGGCATCCGCTGGGACTTCGAGTCGATCCCCGATTACCTCGACGCGATCGAGCGTCCGGGGCTGGCCGTCAACGTTGCCACGTTTGCCGGTCACTCGTCGCTACGCACCTGGGTCATGGGCGAGGCTGCCACGCGGCGCGCCGCCACTCCCGCCGAGGTCGCGCGCATGCGCGATCTTCTGCGCGAAGCCATGGCGGCCGGGGCCGCGGGCTTCGCCACCAGCACTTCGCCGGCCCACAACGGCGCGGGTGGCGTGCCCATGCCCTCGCGCCTGGCCGACGACAACGAGCTGCGTGCCCTGGTCGATTGCCTGCGCGAAGCCGGGCGTGGCGTCTTCATGCTGACCAAGGGCGGGCACACATCGATCGACTTCCTTGAAGAACTGGCTGAAGCCTCGGGCCGGCCGGTCGTCATCGCCGCCCTGCTGCACAACAAGACCAATCCCGAGGGCGTGTTTCGCGAATTGGACCGCATCGGCGAAGCCGCTGCGCGCGGGCGACGGCTGCTGGGGGCGGTCTCCTGCTGCCCGTTGACAATGGACTTCACGTTGCACTCGCCCTACCCGGTCGAGGGTTTGCAGTCCTGGAAGCCTGCACTGGGCCTGGAACCCGCCGCGTTCAAGGCCAAGATCAAGGAACAGTCCTTTCGCGACGCGATGCGGGCCGAACTTTCCGCCCCCGCGGTATTCCGCCTCTTCAACGGCGAATGGGACCAGGTGCAGGTAGTGGAAGTGGCCGACCCGGCACACGCCGCACTGGAGCAGCGTTCGATCGGCGAACTCGCCCGCGAGGCGGGCCGCGATCCCCTCGACCTGATGTTCGACCTTGCGTTGGCGGAGAACCTCGACACGGTCTTCACCGCCACCCTCCTCAATTCGGACGAGGCGGCGGTCGCGCGCATGCTCAGGCATCCGCACTCGCTGGTGAGTCTGTCGGATGCGGGCGCCCACCTGACGTTCTTCAATGACGCGGCCTTTGGCCTGCATCTCCTCGGTCACTGGGCGCGTGACCGTGGCGCGCTGACCATCGAGGAGGCAGTGCGACGCCTCACCCACGCCAACGCACAACTGTTCGGCATGCGCGATCGTGGTCGTATCGCACCAGGCGCTGCGGCTGACCTGCTCTTGTTCGACCCGGCGACGGTCGGGCGCGGCGGCAAGCGTCGCGTGCATGACCTGCCGGGCGGCGCGCCGCGCCTGCACACCGATGCCATCGGTGTGCATGGGGTATGGGTCAACGGCACGCGCGTCGCTGGTGCCGATGGCGCGATCGGCGGGGTCCGCCCGGGCCGCCTGCTGCGTGATTTTTCCGCCTGAACCGTCGGCAGCAAACGTGAGCGAGGACATCCTCATCAACGTCACGCCGCAGGAAACGCGTGTCGCGGTCATGCTGCAGGGCGTGGTGCAGGAAATCCACATCGAGCGCAGCGCCACGCGTGGGCTGGTCGGCAACACCTATTTGGGGCGGGTGGCGCGCGTGCTGCCCGGCATGCAGTCCGCGTTCATCGACATCGGGCTGGAGCGTGCCGCCTTCCTGCACGTGGCCGACATCTGGGAAGTGCGCCATGCGCACCACGCGCCGGGCGAGGCGGCCAAGCCGATCGAGCACCTGCTGCGCGAGGGACAGACCATCCTGGTGCAAGTGATCAAGGACCCGATCGGCACCAAGGGTGCACGCCTGTCGACGCAGATATCGATCGCCGGACGCATGCTGGTCTACCTGCCGCAGGAGTCGCACATCGGCATCTCGCAGCGCATCGAGAACGAGGCCGAGCGCACGCTTTTGCGCGACCGGGTACAGCACCTGATGCCGGAAGGTGAAAAAGGCGGGTTCATCATCCGCACCATGGCCGAAGCGGCTTCGGACGCGGACCTTGGCACCGACATCGAGTACCTGCGCAAGACCTGGCGCGACATCCAGGCGCGTGCCCAGGTGACCCAGGCGCCGGCGATGCTCTACCAGGACCTGGCTCTCGCCAAGCGCGCCCTGCGCGACCTGGTCAGCGCGGAGACCACCAGCGTGCAGGTCGATTCGCGCGAGAACTTCGTGGCGCTGGGCGAGTTCGCGCGCGATTACACACCCAACGTCGTGTCGCGCATCATGCATTACGCGGGCGAACGCCCGCTGTTCGACCTGTTCGGCGTCGAGGCCGAGATCCAGAAGGCGCTGGAGAGGCGCGTCGACCTGAAGTCTGGCGGCTACCTCATCATCGACCAGACCGAGGCCATGACGACGGTCGATGTCAATACCGGCGGCTTCGTCGGCGGGCGCAATTTCGACGACACCATCTTCAAGACCAACCTGGAGGCGGCGCAGTCGATCGCGCGCCAGCTGCGGCTGCGCAACCTGGGCGGCATCATCATCATCGACTTCATCGACATGGGCAACGACGAGCACAAGGAGGCTGTGCTCGCCGAACTCGGGAAGGCCCTGGCGCGCGACCGCACGCGCGTAGGTGCCTCCGGCTTCTCCGGCCTGGGGCTGATCGAAGTCACGCGCAAGCGCACCCGCGAGTCCCTGGCACACGTGCTGTGCGAGCCCTGCCCGGTGTGCCACGGTCGCGGCGAACTCAAGACCGCGCGCACGGTCTGTTACGAAATCCTGCGCGAGATCACGCGCGAAGCACGCCAGTTCAACCCGCGCGAATTCCGCATCCTGGGCTCGCAGGCCGTCATCGACATGTTCCTCGAGGAAGAGTCGCAGTCGCTGGCCATGTTGTCGGACTTCATCGGCAAGCCGGTCTCGCTGGCGGTCGAGACCGCCTATTCGCAGGAGCAGTACGACATCATCCTCATGTGATGGAAGCGATCATTGTCTTTGCCCACGGCGCACGCGACCCGGAATGGGCGCGCCCGTTCGAGACACTGTGCGACGCGGTGCGTGTACGCCGGCCAGGCACGCTGGTGCGCCTGGCGTACCTTGAATTCATGACGCCCACGCTGGCCGACGCCGTGGAATCGCTGGCGTTGGCCGGGGCGGGCAACATCACCATCGTCCCGGCCTTCATGGCCCAGGGTGGCCACCTCAAGCGTGACGTCCCTGAACTCGTCGCAGCCGCCCGCGCGCGCCACCCAGGCACATCGATCCGGCTGACTGCGCCCCTGGGTGAAGTGCCTGCGGTGATCGACGCGATGGCACGCCACATCGCACCCTGAAGGCGCGCTGCAAGCGAATTCGCCACCGAACTTTGCTAAACTCGGTGACGTTGTTGGGGAAGTAGCTCAGCTGGGAGAGCGTCGCGTTCGCAATGCGAAGGTCGGGAGTTCGATCCTCCTCTTCTCCACCACTCATTCGCAGCCCAGCCTTGACCGGCTGGGCTTTTTTTTGCGTGCCGTCCGGCGCGGGACAAATGATCGCAGCAAACGCGGCTACGCCCGCGGGCGATCCGGCCTGACGGCGCCGGTACCGCGTCCGAGCCTGA
>JAEUOR010000021.1 GCA_016790635.1 Burkholderiales bacterium | reverse complement strand
TTCCGGCGCCATCTGCGACCGCATCGGCGGGCTGCGCACCCTGCTCCTGGGTTCGACCCTGCAATGCGTGGCGCTGTTCCTGTTCCTGCCCTTCGATTCGCTCTGGTCCTTGTACCTGGTTTCGGCCCTGTTCGGCCTCTTTCAGGGCGGCATCGTGCCAGCCTACGCGATCATCGTGCGCGAGTACTTCGCACCCGCCGAGGCCGGTGCGCGCGTCGGCACGGTGATCATGTTCACCCTCCTGGGCATGGCGCTCGGGGGCTGGATGTCGGGCGCGGTCTTCGATTTGACCGGTTCGTATCGTGCCGCGTTCATCAACGGCATCGGCTGGAACTTCGTCAATCTGGCGATCGCATCCATGCTCTTGTGGCGCGTGGGGCGCATCAAGGCGCGGGCCGCGGTCGCGGCCGCCTAGCCGCGGGCGGGCGACCGTCAGCGGATCGGCGCCGGTGGGGAGCGCACGCAGGCATAGCGCACCATCCAGGTTCATGTCGCGCTGACCGCTGGACGGGGAGATCGACAGGCGCTCCTCCTTCGCGCCGCACGGCGATAGGTTGTTCACCACGTTGATGCCTGCGGTCGGGGGGATGCCGTTCGACGTGGCAAAGGAGAGCTCCAGCCCGGCCGCGGCGACCGGACTGCCGGCATTGGCGCCGGCCGCGGCGGCGTTCGCGGGCGTCAGCAAGGCGCAGGGCTGGAACACGTTGATCAGCGTGTAATAGTCGAGCAATGGCGCAGAATGCGCCGGCGCCACGGCGGCGCCCTGGCGGATGCGCACGCGCGCATCGCTCGCGAGCGACACGTTCGGCTCCGACACCGCGACGCCGCGGATCAGTCCGCGCGTGTCCTGCTCGGCGGCGGCGACGGCGGCGTAGCCGCCGTTGGAGATGCTGGAGGCGATGACGATCGTGTTCTCGGGTGTATAGCTCCCGGCGCGACGGTCCTTGATGCGCTGGTTCAGCACCCAGAACGTGAAGTCGATCGCAGCCAGGGTGTAGCGGCCCCAGTCCTTCTCTGGGTTGGTCTGCGAGTGCGCGTGCTTGATCGCGACGCGGTGCGGGTGGCTCTTGGTGAACCGCGCACGCTCCTCGGCGTTAAGCCGCGCGGTAAAGGTCGATTCGGCGCCCGCCTGCGCCGCGTCCGCGCGTTCGCCGGTGATCCGGTTGACGGTGTCGGTATCGAGGTCGTGGATGCCCGCGCCGGTGCCCTTGTCGGTATAGGCAACGGCGCAGCCGCGTTTCAGTCCCCATTCGCCCGACGTGCCGATCGCGCCGTAGACGCCGCGCGAGCCGCTCGAGCTGGCAGTGACGATGCAAGGGTTGCGCGCGTCGAAATTGGCCGGCACCTGCGCCATCACCGTCACGTTGGTGCCCGGAATGAAGGCGAGGAACTCGTCGCCGGCGATCTTGCCTTCGCCCAGCGTGTCCTTGCCCGCGAGGTCGACGTTCGGCCCGTACAGGGTGCCGTAGCCGCCCGCGGGGCTCATGTCCGCGAGCGCGCGGTAATTGGCGTGGATCGTGCGCCGGCGCAATTCCGCCGCGGTGGGGTTCTTCGCGTCGCGCAATGGCGGCGGCGTGGCGACGCCGAGGCCGGTCTTGCCCAGGCCGGCGGTGAGCAGGTCATCGCTGTTGCCGTCATAACTCTGGTGCCACACGCGCTGTGCGGAGAAATCCGCCATGCCGGCGCAACCGGCGAGGGCGGCCGCTGCGGCGGCCAGGCACAGTTTGGTCAGTCAAGTCATGTTTCCCCCCTTTTTTGGTCAAGTCATCCTGCAACTAATCGCACGTACTTGAACCATTCTTACTTCATTGCACCATCGCCGGCAGAGCAGCCATAGCTGGAAAGTTTTCACCAGAAACGTCGCGCTGCACCGCCTGTCGGCCCGAAGGAGCGTCGTGCGTCGGACAAAAGAGTGTTCGTTTTGACTGTCGTTGTAGGCGCTTGGAACTCGTACCAAGGGCGTATTGACTCTGACTCGCGGACTGATAAGGTGGGCGTGCGGCTTTCGTCTTGGTGCGAATATTGCGGCACGCCGCATTCCGGAATTTTGCGAGGGTTCCCATGAAAGCGATCGTCAAGTTGTACCTGCCGCGCAAGGCCCTGTACGTCGGTAGTTATTCCTATGTCGGCGTGCGCATCGAGCCTCCAGGCGCCATCACCATGGAAGACCTGAAATTCGCTGTGCCGGCCGGGCCAGCCGGTGGGACGATCTCGCTGTCGCGCGACGCGAACTATGACCCGAACAAGCCCACCGTGATGCTGCTGGTTGGCTACGCACCGGGCAGCTACGAGGTCGAGGCGCGCGACCGCTCCAGCGGCACGGTGCTGGCGCGGGTGACGTACACGGTCACGACCGACTGGGGCGATCCGGATCGCGGCCCTGGTCAGGTGTACGAGGGTAAGGTTCTGGACGACAACATCGGCCTGGCGCCGGGCCAGGGGCCGATCAGGCCGCAAAGCGTGAACATCTTCCCCGCGCTGGGTGTCCGGCGCGTGGCCATCTTGTTCGTCGACACCGCCACGCAACGGTATCCATCCGCTATCGCCGACATGGACGTCATCCGCCAACAGTGGCAGAACGAAGTCATCGACGGCCACCAGGTAGGCGGCAAGGCGTACAGCACGAAGCGCTATTACGAGGAAGTGTCTTACGGAAACTTGACACTTTCGGGGGCGAATTACGGACCAGTAAACCTGCCGGATACTTGGGACACGTATTTCGCTTCGAACGGCTTGGTGGGGCCGGCGGGGTCACAGATCGAACTGTTCCTGCCGAAGTCGGGCCTGGTCTTCCAGCAGGCCTGCATCACCGCCGCCGAGAGCCTGATCGACTACTCGCAGGTCGATATCGTGATCATCGTGGTTCGCTCCATCAACAACGTGACGCCACCACGCAAGATTCGCGGCAATGCAACGCTAGGCAAGCGGATGTTCGTCACCGCGCGCGGCAATCTGCCGCTGGCTACCATCGTCATGCCCCATGACGAAGGGACCTGGGATATCCCGGGATTTCCATGGCACCTCGGAAACGATCAGATCTGCAGCGTGGTCGCGCACGAAGTGGGGCACAGCCTGGGGATGGGCGACCTGTACGCGCCGGAAATCCCTGACCCCCTGGGCGGGGATCGGAATCCTTGGGGTTATGACCCGATGGACAGCTCCATCGCGTTGCCACATTTTTCGTTGGCGCATCGGCTCATGCTCGGTTGGGTGCCGGCCACCTGGGTCGAGCCGGTGAACAATCCGCCGTCAAACCGCTTGCTGACACTCTCGCCGATCGAACTCGGCCAGCCGCCGGCCGGTTCAAAGATCGGCGCCGAAGTCCGCATCGCTGACGGGTGGAACTACTACTTCGAGTACCGGGTCGGGCAGACGAATCACATCGGGGATGATCTTTGGCAGCAAGGTTCTACTTTCTCACGGGATATCGTCGGCGGAAGTATTGTGGGCACCGACGTGGTCGATCCGCAGCGAATGCAGGAATGGCCGGACCGTCGACCTTACATGCTGAAGATCCCTCTCGACGGGGATACCGACGGCCGGGCGCTGCAGGCTGGGGAGGACTTCGAGGATCCGCAGTATCCCGACCTCAAGTTGACGGTCAATAGCGTCGTCCCAACAGGCGCCACGGTCCAAATCAATTACGGACTCGCGGGCCAGCCCGACCCGTCGATCCGGCCTTGGCCGGCCGGCCCGAGCCGCCCCTACCAAAGTCCGGACCTAGAAGTGCGCAACATGGCCAACGCGGGTCGCCCGGACCGATTCAACCTGCCCTGGCTGGATCACGACAACACGGTCGTCGCAACGGTGACCAATGCCGGCGACCTCGATGCCACGAATGTCATCGTGGACTTCTATCAACGCATCTACAACGCCGGTGGGGTGTTGAGCGAAATCAAGATCGGGTCAGACCAGCAGAATGTCACGAGCGGGCAGCCAAAGGAGTTTTCCTGCCATTGGTGGCCTACCGCGCTGGGTAGCGACCGGCACTATTGCATCGTCGTTCGCATCCCCCTGTATTCGTTCACCACGCCCCTCGGCCAGGTCGTACGCGAAACCACGGGCCTCAACAACGTGGCCCAGTCCAACTATTCCGATTTCTTCTCCGGCACGGCGTCGCCCCCCAGTCGCGAAACCTGCTTCTTCACCGTCGGCAATCCCTACCCGGTGCGTACGCACCTGACGTTGCAGGTACGGCAGACCAACCCGCTCTACCGGACCTACCTGGACCGTCGCAACCTCACGCTGGATCCCGGCGAAACGCGGCGCGTGCGCGCGATGTTCGAGTACATGATCGACCCGGATACTCCCCCGCGTGACCCACGCCTGCGCAACCTCGTCGCTGAACTTGGAGGGCGGCCCAATCACGTGGCGCTCTACAGTCTGATCGAGGACCGGCGCGATCCGCACGTGCATACCGACAAGTGGCTGGGTGGCGCCGAGGCGCGGGTCCGTACCGGCATCATGACGCGTTTCGAGAATTTCGAAATGCGCGGGCGCACCGCGAGCGGCTCCGTGGTCAGGGTACGCGACGGCAAGGCGGTCCGTGGCGGCGAGGTGATCGTTGTAGTGCGTTATCCCGGCAAGCGTCGCGAGGACTATGTGCGGGCCAAGCTCAAGGGCGGACGATTCTCCGTCGATCTCGCCTTCGAGGGCCGCTACAAGTGGGTGGAGGCGGAGTATTTTGCGGAACCTGGGTTTGGCGGATGTCGTAGCGAGCGAATCGACTGCGGGGAAAAACGGGCTCCAGCCAAGCCGTTGGCGCCGACCCGCAAGTCGCGTTGACGCTTCTGCGACGGAATTGACGACCGACTGCCGCCACGCTGGCCGCTATGGACGAATGCGGCGCCAGCCTCAGTCTGATTGGCGCATGGACGGCGCCGCGCTCGCTAGCGGCGCGTAGCCCACGCCACGCGAATGGGGCTCATGGGACAATGCCCGACCTGACTCCGCGCGGTCCGCCCCTTGACTCCAGCGCCCGTGCTTCTCACCGGCGGTAGCGCCAGCATCGTTTTCTGACTGCCTGAAGCCTCCCTGGAGCAATCCATGAAGATCGCCGTACTGGGCGGGGGCAACGGCTGCTATGCAGCCGCCGCC
>JAEUOR010000086.1 GCA_016790635.1 Burkholderiales bacterium | reverse complement strand
GGTGCCATGCGGGTTGACGATGAGGCGCGGCGTGGTCGCCATGCCGATGCGCGCGACGACCTCGTAGGCCAGCGCGAAGGTGGCCAGGAATTCGGCCCCGGAGACCGCACGCTCCTGGGCCATCGCCAGGGCGGTGGGCAGAACCTGTGCCCCGGGATGGCCGTTGGCGAGCGTGTTGCCTTCGTCGAAATCCAGCCAGGCGCCGGCGATGCCGTTGAGCATGGCGGCATCCTGCGAGTTGCAGGTCGCGCCCAGACCCAGCACCCAGGCGCGGCCAGGCGCGGCGTTGCCCATCTGGCGCGCAGCCAGGGCCTGCATCGGCGCGGCGCGCATGCCGGTGGCGTAGACAGGAAGCGAATCGGCGATCAGCCACTTCGCACGCTCCCGCACCGCCTGCGGAACCTGGTCGGCCGGCGTCGTGCCGACAAAGCGCGCCAGTTGTTCCAGATAGTCCGGTGCGCTTTGCATGCGATGGCGCTCAGCGCGCTGCGTTGCGCGTGGCGGCCGCGAAGACCACGAACTCGCGCACTGCCTGCGCATAGGCCTCCGCCGCGCGCCAGGCGCTGCCGCTGTGGTTGGCCCCTTCGAACTTGGCCAGGCGCTTGGGCCCGGGCGCGGCAGCGTAGAGCCGGTCGGCCATCTCGTGCGGGATCACGCGGTCGGCAGTGCCGTGCATGATGAGGGTGGGCAGGCGCACCCGGCGCATTTTCTCTTCGGCCTCGAAGCGCTGCGTGATGAAGAGGCCGACCGGCAACCAGCCGTAATCGGATGCCGCAACCACATCGCGGATCGAGGTGAAGGTCGATTCGACGATGAGGCCGCCAGCAGCGTCGCTGGGCAGCTGCGCGGCCAGGTCGATCGCGATCGCGCCGCCCAGCGAATGTCCGTAGATGAAGCGGCGTGCAGGTTCGGGCACGCGGGCAGCCAGCCACTGCCAGGCCACGCGCGCGTCCTCGTAGGCCTGCGCTTCGCTCGGGCGCTCGCCGTCGGAACGGCCGAAGCCGCGGTAGTCGATCGCCAGTACCGCGAAACCCATGGCGCGCCAGCGCTCGATGCGAAACGACGAGCCCGACAGGTTCCAGCGCGCCCCGTGCAGGTACAGAAGCACCGGTGCTCCCTCGCGCGGCGCCCACCAGGCGTGCAGGCGTTCCTTGCCGCCGGGCAGCGTCAGCCACAATTCCTCGACCCCGGCGGGAGCGCCGGCGAGTCCGCGCCAGTCTTCCTTGACCGGGCGGAAAATCCATTCGCTCTGCTTCACGTCCAGCGCTGCACAGCCTGCCAGCGCGGCGCACGCGCACAGCGCCAGCACGATGCGGCGCAACCAGGGGCGGCGGGTCGGCGACATGGCGTGATGCTAGCGCAGGACGCCGACCAGGTCGTGGAAGTCGTCGGTCCAGGCGCGCATGCCCGGGCGCGCGGCGAGCGGGCGCGCCGCCGCGGCGATCTGCGGATGCTCGAGCGCGCGGCGCGACTTGGACAGCAGCACCCAGTCGCTCACGTGCTGGCCGTTCTCGTTGACGATCACGGCATGAAAGCCATGCTTGTCGGCCAGCGCCTTGAGCGGCGGCCCCAGGTCGATGAAGCGGTTGGAGATGTGCACGGCCAGGATGGCATCGGGCTTCAGGTGCCGCTCGTAGGCCGCGAAGGCTTCGCTGGTGATCAGGTGCGCCGGCACCGCGTCCCCGGAGAAGGCGTCCATGGCCAGGAGGTCGAAGGCCTGCGGCGGGTCGCGCTCGATGGCCAGGCGGCCGTCGCCCAGCACGACATCGATCCTGGCCGGCGAATCGGCCAGGTAGGTGAAATGGCGCCGCGCGATGTCCAGCACCATCGGGTTGATTTCGTACATGCGCCAATGGTCGCCCGCGCGGGCGTAGACCGAGACCGCCCCTGCGCCGAGCCCGAGGATGCCCACCTTCAGCGCGGGTTCGTCGTAGCGCGACAAGAGCGCCCGCCCCACGCCCGAGCTGCTGCTGTAGTAGCGCGTCGCGGCGCGCCGGTATCGGTCCGCCATGAACTGCTCGCCGTGATTGATGACGCCGTGCACCAGCACGCGCATGCGCAGTTCATCATCGGCCTTGCCGTATTCCTTGACGCGCAGCACGGTGTAGAAGTTGCGCCCGGTGAAGATCGCGTCCTTCTGGA
>JAEUOR010000061.1 GCA_016790635.1 Burkholderiales bacterium | reverse complement strand
GGCGGACGCGAGAGCTTTGGCGACATCTACTACACCCCCGAAGTCGGCGCGGAGATCGCCCAACGATTCGGCGGCACGGTGCGCGACACTTTCGTCAACAAGCTGGGCTATCACTTCGAAGTGCCCCAGCCCGCGCAGTGAAACCGGAGGGAGCCAACATGACGAGAACCACATCGCGCCGTGCCGCGCTCGGCACCCTGGCCGGATTGGCATTGGCTGGCACCGTGCCGCTGGCGCGGGCGCAGGCTTTTCCCAATCGACCGCTGCGCATGGTCGTACCGTTCCCGCCGGGCGGCACGGTCGACCTTGTCGCGCGCGAGCTGGCGCGCCTGATTGGCGAGGACCTGAAGCAATCGGTGGTGGTGGACAACAAGCCGGGCGCCGGGGCCAATATCGGCGCCGAGATCGTCGCGCGCGCGGCGCCGGACGGCTACACCATCCTCAACACCTCGGTGATCATCGCGCAGAATCCGGCGGTGCAGTCGAAACTGCCCTTCGACGTGCAGAAGGACTTCGCGCCGATCGCGCAGACGACCTACGGCACCTATGTGTTGATCGTTCCGAGCGCGTTTCCCGCCACCAACATGGCCGAGTTCATCGCGCGTGCGCGCAGCATGCCCGGCAAGATCGGCTACGGCTCGACCGGGGTGGGCGGCGGCGGCCACCTGGTGATGGAAATGCTCAAATCGATGGCCAGGATCGACCTGCTGCATGTGCCCTACAAGGGCGAGGCGCCGGCGCTGACCGACCTCTACGGCGGGCAGATCGAGGCGATCTTCACCACTTCGTTCGCCGCCGCGGGCCTCATCAAGGGCGGCAAGGTCAAGGCCCTGGGTCACTCGGGCTCGCGCCGCCTGCCGGCCCTGCCCGGCGTGGCGCCGATCGTCGAGACCGTACCCGGCTTCGAGGCTGACGGCTGGCAGTGCCTGCTGGCGCCGGCCGGCACGCCGCGCGAGGTCGTGCTGCGCCTGAACGCGGCCGCCAATGTGGCACTCAAGGATGCAGGCTTCGCCGCGCGCCTGCGCGACCTGGCCTTCGACGCACTGGGCGGCACGCCGGAACAACTGGCCGAGGCGATCCGCCGCGACCTGGCACGCTGGCGCGCGGTGGCGCAGGCCAACAACATCAAGGCCGAATGAGCGATCCCGCATCCTTGCCCGGCATTGCGGGCCGGGTCGCGCTGGTCACCGGCGGCAGCCGCGGCCTTGGGGCCGGGATCGCGGTGGCGCTGGCCGGTGCCGGGGCGGACGTGGCGGTCAACTATGTGAGCGACGAGGCTTCCGCGCAGCGCGTGGTCGAACGCGTGCGCGCACTGGGGCGACGCGCCCTGGCTGTGCGCGCCGACGTGTCACGCGCCGACCAGGTGGCCATGCTCATGGATGCGGTCGGCAGCGAACTCGGCGTGCCGCTGGTGCTGGTCAACAACGCCGGCATCATGCGCCAGCGCGCCGTCGATGCGCTGACCGAGGCCGACTTCGACGAACACATCGCAGTCAACCTCAAGTCGGCCTTTCTGGTCACGCAGGCGGCGCTGCCGGCCATGCGCGCGGCGCGCTTCGGGCGCATCGTCATGATGTCCTCGGCGGCGGCGCAGACCGGCGGCCGCGTCGGCGTGCACTACGCGGCCTCCAAGGCCGGCATGCTGGGGCTCATGCACGGCTACGCGCAGGCGCTGGCCGGCGAGGGCATCACCGTGAATGCGATCGCGCCGGCGCTGATCTCGGTCACCGACGGCGCGTCGGCCACGCGCACCGCCGCCAACCCCGCATTCATCCCGGTAAAACGCTTCGGCACGGTCGAGGAATGCGCTGCCTTGACCCTGGCGGCCCTGGGCAACGGCTACCTGACCGGGCAGACCCTGTCGCTCAACGGCGGCCTGGTCATGACCTCCTGAGCCCGGCATGACCGACTCCGCATTCAACGACAAGGTGGTGAGCGTGACCGGCGCGGCGCATGGCATCGGCCGCGCCACGGCATTGGCGTTCGCGCGCCGCGGCGCGCGCCTGGCCCTAGGCGACGTCGACCTGGCCGGGATCGAAGCCTGTGCCGCCGAGGCACGCGCGGCCGGCGCCGCGCAGGCGATCACCGTTGCGCTGGACATCGCCGATCCGGCTGCGGTAGCGCGCTTTTTCAGCGCGATCGACGCTGCTTTCGGCCGCCTGGACTGCGCGGTCAACAACGCCGGCATCGGCGAACCGGCGGCGCCGTCCTTCGAGGAACAGAGCATCGAGAACTTCGACCGCGTCGTCGGCATCAACGTCCGTGGCACCTGGCTGTGCCTGCGCGAGGAGATCCGCCGCATGAAGGCGCAGGGCGGCGGCGCCATCGTCAACCTGGCCTCGGCGGTCGCGCACGTCGCTTCCCCCAGTCCGATCTATACCCTGAGCAAGCACGCCATCCTGGGGCTCACGCGCTCGGCGGCGCTGACCCACGCACGGCTGGGCATCCGCGTCAACGCGATGTGCCCCGGCGCAATCGACACCGAGCTCACGCGCGGCTTCATGGCACGCGGCCCGGAGGTACGGGATCGCCTGCTGGCGGCGCACCCGATCGGGCGTCTCGGCACCGCCGACGAGATCGCCGCGGGCATCGTCTGGCTGTGTTCCACGGACGCGTCCTTCATGACCGGGCAGTCGCTCTTGATGGACGGCGGCTACACTGCCGCGTGATGGGTTGCAAGGAGTCTTGATGCAGGCGATCTGGTACGACCGATTGGGCGACGCCCGCGATGTGCTTCAGTTCGGCGACTTGCCGACCCCCGCCGCCGGGCCTGGCGAGGTGCTGGTGCGTCTCAAGGCTTCCGGTGTCAACCCGGCCGATTGCAATCGCCGCGCCGGGCGCCTCGGACGCGGGCAGGAGTTCCCCCGCGTCATCCCCAATAGCGACGGCGCCGGCGTCGTGGAAGCGGTCGGCGCCGGGGTCGATGCGGCCTGGCTGGGCCGGCGCATCTGGCTGCACAACGGGCAACGCGGCCGACCCTTCGGCACGGCGGCCGAATACATCGCGCTGGACCATCGCCTGATCGCACCGCTGCCCGATGCGCTGGACTTCGCCGTCGGTGCCTGCCTGGGCATCCCCTGCATGACCGCGCACCAGGGCGTCTTCCGCGACGGACCTGTGGCGGGCCAGACCATTCTCGTCACCGGCGGCGCCGGCGCGGTCGGGCACTACG
>JAEUOR010000053.1 GCA_016790635.1 Burkholderiales bacterium | reverse complement strand
TATTTCTTCGCCTCGCCACCAAACTTCGCCGACAGCACCGTCGTGATCGCCGCCGTCAACGTCGTCTTGCCGTGATCCACGTGCCCAATCGTCCCAACGTTCACGTGCGGCTTGGTCCTCTCAAACTTGCCTTTGGCCATGATTTCCTCGAATTTCCAATTTAAGACAATCTCGCGGTCCGGCTTGGCCGGTCCCTCTTTCAATCTTGGTGCCCATGACGTGGATTGAACACGTGACCTCTCCCTTACCAAGGGAGTGCTCTACCACTGAGCTACATGGGCAATGCCTTGCGACAACACTTTGGAGCGGGTAGAGGGAATCGAACCCTCGTCGTAAGCTTGGAAGGCTTCTGCTCTACCATTGAGCTACACCCGCTTTGGCCTGCCGCCCGCCACTCAACCATCGCCGCGACAACCGGCGCAATGCTTGGTGGTGGGGGCTGGATTCGAACCAGCGTACTCGTTAGAGGGCAGATTTACAGTCTGCTGCCATTAACCACTCGGCCACCCCACCGAAGCGAACCTGCGATTATGATTGATCCAAATGAAACGGTCAAGCATTCCCGGGCATGGTCGCGATCCGGCCGCAAAGCGCAAAGTTCTTTGTTTTCAATAACTTATTACCCGCACTCAAAAATCCCGCATTCCGTCGTCTGTGCAGGCGGGCGCCCCGGGGCCGCCGGGTGAGCTCGCGCGCCTGGCAGTCGCAGGCATGGACCTCGACCGAACCGCTCGAGGTCCTGCGGCGTGTGTTCGGTTACCCGGCCTTTCGCGACGCCCAGGCCTCGATCATCAGTACCGTGGTCAGTGGTGGCGACGCGCTGGTGCTCATGCCGACCGGCGGCGGGAAGTCTCTGTGCTACCAGATCCCCGCCCTACTGCGCCCGGGCTGCGCTGTCGTGGTCTCGCCGCTGATCGCGCTCATGGCCGACCAGGTAGCCGCACTGACCGAGGCAGGCGTCAACGCGGCTGCGCTCAACTCCACCCTCGATGCGCGCGCCGCGTCGCAGGTCGAGCGCGCCTTCGTAGCCGGCGAGCTGGACCTCTTGTACGTCGCCCCGGAACGCCTATTGACCGAGCGCTTCCTGGAGCTGCTCGACCGTACCCGCGTGGCATTATTCGCGATCGACGAGGCACATTGCGTCTCGCAATGGGGGCACGATTTCCGCCCGGAGTACATCCAGCTTTCGGTGCTGCACGAGCGCTTCCCGGCGGTGCCGCGCATCGCGCTGACCGCCACCGCCGACGAACTCACGCGCCGCGAGATCATCGAGCGCCTCAAGCTCGATGATGCCCGGGTTTTCATCTCCAGCTTTGACCGGCCCAACATCCGCTATCTGGTAACCCCCAAGGACAGCGCGCGCGAGCAGCTGCTGCGCTTCCTGGACCGGGAGCACCGCGGCCATAGCGGCATCGTCTATTGCCTGTCGCGGCGCAAGGTCGAGGAGACCGCGGCCTGGCTCGAGGAGCGCGGCATCAAGGCCTTGCCCTACCACGCCGGCCTGGATGCGCAGACCCGCGCGGACAACCAGCGCCGCTTTGCCGACGAGGAAGGAACAGTGGTGGTGGCGACGATCGCCTTCGGCATGGGCATCGACAAGCCCGACGTGCGCTTTGTCGCGCATCTGGACTTGCCCAAGAGCATCGAGGCCTACTACCAGGAGACCGGCCGCGCCGGGCGCGACGGCCAGAGTGCCGACGCCTGGATGACCTATGGCCTGGCCGACGTGGTCCTGCAACGTCGCATGATCGACGAGTCGGAAGCCGACGAGAGCTTCAAGCGCATCCAGCGCGGCAAGCTCGAGGCGCTGGTGGGCCTGGCCGAGACCGCCGAGTGCCGCCGCGTGCGCCTGCTGGCCTACTTCGGCGAAGCAAGCCGCCCGTGCGGAAACTGCGACAACTGCCTGTGGCCGCCGCAAGTGACTGACGCCGGCGTCGCGGCGCAAAAGGCGCTTTCGGCCGTGGCCCGCACCGGACAGCGCTTCGGCGCGGGGCACCTGATCGACGTCTTGCGCGGCAAGAAGACCACCCGCGTCGTGCAACTCGGGCATGACCGCTTAAAGACCTTTGGCGTAGGCGCAGACTGGGACGACCGGCAGTGGCGCCTGCTGTTTCGCCATCTGGTTGCTGCCGGCCACCTGCATGCCGATGCGGAGTCTTTTGGCGCACTCAAGTTCACCGCAAGTTCCCGCGCGGTTTTGGACGGGGACACGCCGGTCCTCCTGCGCGAGGCTGCGGTCAAGGCAGCGCCGACGGCCCGGACACGGCGCAAGTCAGCCCAAGCGCTTGCACCCGCCCCGGTGGACGGGAACGATCCGCTGCTGGGTGCCCTGCGCGCATGGCGCCTCGCGACCGCGCGCGAGCATGGCGTGCCGGCCTTCGTGATCCTGCACGACTCGACGCTCGCCACGATCGCCGCAACGCGGCCGGCCGACCGCGCCGCGCTGGCGGCGATTTCCGGAATCGGCGGGGCCAAGCTCGATCGCTATGGGGAGATTCTGTTGCAGCTAGTTCGCACCAACGACTGAACTCGCCCGGGGATAACCCTAGGACGTATTGCGCTACTCGGCATTCCCCGCGAGAATCAAAAACCGGTCCGGGTTGTCTTCTTGGCTCACAATCGCACGCCATCTCGGGTTTGCATTCTTCATGGCACATCTTCCTCAGATTGTTTCGTCGTCCAGCGCCTTCGCGCCAGCCATGCCTGCCCCGGCGCCCGGTACGGCGCGTGGCGACACCGTACCGCGCATGTTTTGGGACGCTGTCGTCACGCGCGGCGATCAGGTTGCCATGCGTCAGAAGGACCTTGGAATCTGGAAGCCGGTCAGCTGGCGAGAGTTGGGCGTGATCGTCGGCGAAGTGTCGGCCGGCCTGATCGCGCTGGGCTACGCGTCCGGTGAGGTCGCATCGGTACTGTCGAACACCAATCGCGAATGGGTCTACGCTGACCTGGGCGCCCTGTGCGCGGCGGGCGTGGTCAACGGCATCTACCCGACCGACGCTTCGTCCCAGGTCGAGTATCTCTGCGCCGACTCCCGCACCACCGTCATTTTTGTCGAGGATGAAGAACAGCTCGACAAGGTGCTGGAAGTCCGCGCGCGGCTGCCGCAACTGCGCCATGTGATCGTTTTCGACATGGAAGGCCTGCGCGATCTCGCCGACCCGCAGGTACTGAGCCTGGAGGCCCTGCGCGCCCTGGGTCGCGACCACCTGGCCAAGAACCCGACGCTCCTGGCCGCGCGCGCGGAGGTCCGCGGCGCCGATGATCTGGCGATCCTGGTCTACACCTCCGGCACCACCGGGCGTCCCAAGGGCGCGATGATCTCGCACAAGAACATCATCGTCACCTGCCACGCCTACAACAGCTTCCTGCCGCAGGGTCCGGCCGACGAACGCATGGCCTTCCTGCCGCTGTGCCACATCGCCGAACGCATCGGCGGCGAGTATTTCCCGCTTCTGACGGGCTCGGTGATCAATTTCGTCGAGAACCCGGACACCGTGCCGGAGAACGTCCGCGAAATCCAGCCGACCACCTTCACCGCGGTGCCGCGCGTGTGGGAGAAGTTCTATTCCGCGGTCCTGATCCGCATCCGCGAAGCCACACGCCTGCAGCAATGGGCCTATGCCTGGGCGATCGGGGTCGGCATGCGGCGCGCCAAACTGCAGGAACAGTGGCAGCCCGTGCCCACCGGCCTCGAGTGGCAGTTCAAGCTCGCACGCTTCATGGTGCTGGACAACATCCGGCGCATGATCGGCGTGCATCGAGCACGCTTCCTGGTCACCGGCGCAGCACCCATCTCGCCCGATCTGGTGCGCTGGTACATGGCGCTGGGGCTGGACATGATCGAGGTGTGGGGCATGACCGAGTCCTGCGGCGCGGTCACTTCCAATCCGCTGGGTCGCGTGCGCCCGGGATCGATCGGTCCGGCCACGGCGCATGCCGAGGTCAAGATCTCGACCGAAGGTGAACTCCTGGTCAAGGGTGCCTCGGTTTTCATGGGTTATCTGAACCTGCCCGAGAAGACCGCCGAGACCATCCGCGACGGCTGGTTGCACACCGGCGACGTCGGCCGCGTCGATGCCGACGGCTATTTCTACATCACCGACCGCATGAAGGACATCATCATCACCGCGGGCGGCAAGAACATCACCCCCTCGGAATTCGAGAACCAGCTCAAGTTCAGTCCCTACATCACCGACGCCGTGGTGATCGGCGACAAGCGCGCGTACCTGAGCTGCCTGGTCATGATCGACCACGAGAACGTGGAACAATGGGCGCAGGAACGCTCGATCCCGTTCTCGGACTACAAAAGCCTGACCCGCCGGCCCGAGGTGATCGGCCTGATCGGGGAAGAGATCGAGAAGGTCAACAAGCTGTTCGCGCGCGTCGAGCAGATCAAGCAGTTCCGCCTGATCGAGAACAAGCTGACTCCCGAGGACGAGGAACTGACGCCGACCATGAAATTGAAGCGCAAGCTGGTGGGCGAGAAGTATCGCGACCTCATCGATTCGATGTACAGCAAGACTGCCTGAACCAACACTCCAAAGGAGACCACCATGCAACGCAGAAACGCAATCAAGCACGCCGGCGTGCTGGCACTCGCGGCTGCCTTCGCCGCCCCGGCGCTGGCGCAGACCCAGGGCGTGACCAAGGACGAGGTCCTGGTTGGAACCATCCAGGACCTGTCCGGCCCCATTGCCGCATTCGGCAAATCCACCCGCGCCGGCATGCAGCTGCGCGTGGACGAGTTGAACGAGCAGGGCGGCGTGCACGGCCGCAAGATCAAGCTCATCGTCGAGGATTCCGGCTACGACCCCAAGAAGGGCGTGCTCGCGGCGCAGAAACTCGCCCAGCGCGACAAGGTATTCGTCACCGCTGGCAACATCGGCACGCCGATCGCGCTGGCGACCATGCCGATCTTCTTCGAGAAGAACATCCCGCACCTGTTTCCCCTCACGGCCGCGCGCCAGATGTACGAGCCGTTGCACAAGCTCAAGTACTCGTTCGCGGCAACCTACTTCGACCAGGTGCGCTCGGGCGTCAAGCACCTGACCAAGGTGCGCGCGGACCGCAAGTGGTGCATCATCTACCAGGACGATGACTTCGGCCTGGAAGTGCTGCAGGGCGCCGAAGCGGCCATGAAGGACATCGGCAAGGCGCTGGTCGAGAAAACCAGCTACAAGCGCGGCTCGACCGACTTCTCGTCCCAAGTCGCGCGCATGAAAGGCGCCGGCTGCGACTCCGTCATCATGGGCACCATCATCCGCGAGACCGTGGGCACCATCGGCGAGGCGCGCAAGACCGCCTTCAACGCGCAGTTCCTCGGCACCTCGGCCTCGTACACGCACCTGATCCACCGCCTCGGCGGGCCGGCCATGAACGGTCTCATTTCCGCGCACACCGTCGCCCACCCCTACCTGGACGACGCCAACCAGAACGTGCGCTTCTGGGCCTCCAAGTACAAGACCAAGTTCAACGAGGATCCGGACGTGTTCTCGGTCTACGGCTACACCATCATGGACAACGTGATCAACGCCATCTCCAAGGCCGGCCGCAACCTGACCACCGACGCGCTGATCAAGGCGCTCGACTCCATGACCGTGCCTGCCGACATGTTCGGCGGCGACACCATGACCTTCACCCCGACCAAGCACCTGGGGTCGAACAAGTCGCGCCTGTCGGAGATCAAGGACGGCAAGTGGACGGTCATCTCGGGATACGTCGAGCCCTGATGGCCGCCTGACGCAGCACCCAAGGCCCGCCGCGCGCGGGCCTTTTTGTTATCGTGCCGCCTGGCACGGTTCCACGACAAACACGATAAAAATAGGAAGGACGACATGCACCACCCCCGCAGGGACATCCTCAAGGCAGCCGGCGGCGCTGCGCTCATCGCCGCGATGCCGCAGGCCCGCGCCCAGACCTGGCCTTCAAAGAACATCGTGCTGGTCTGCCCGCAGGCCGTCGGCGGCACCTCTGACATCCTTTCGCGCCTGATGGCCGAGCGCCTGGGCCAGCGCCTGGGAACACCGGTGGTGGTGGAAAACCGTGTCGGCGCCGGCGGCAACGTCGGTACCGGCCAGGTGGCGCAGGCCGCCCCCGACGGCCATACCCTGGTGCTGGGCTACGTGGGCACCTTCGCGGTCAACCCGTCGCTTTATCCCTCGGTGCCCTTTGACCCATTGGACAGTTTCACCCACATCGTGGGTCTAGCCGACGTGCCCCTGATGCTGGTGGTGCGCGCCGATTCGCCGGCCAGGAGCGTCGACGAACTGGTGCAGATCGCGCGCAACAAGCCGCTCAACTACGGCTCGGCCGGCAACGGCACCATGAACCACATGGCCGGCGAACTCCTGAACCAGACCGCGAAGGTCAAGATCACCCACGTGCCCTACCGCGGTGTCGCCGCGTCGGTCACCGATCTGATCGGCGGGCAAGTCGACCTGGTGTTCGCGTCCATCCCCTCGACCATCGGCCACATCAAGGGCGGCAAGCTGCGCGCGCTGGCGGTGACCAGCCCGGCGCGCACCCGCGCCCTGCCGGACGTGCCGACCATGCTCGAATCCAAGGCCGCGCCGGTGACGGTCGTAACCTGGTATTCGCTGGCCGGCCCCAAGGGCCTGCCGGCGGCGGTGGTGGCACGCGTGCAGGCCGAGACCCTGCGCATCCTGGAAGCCCCCGACATGCGCGAGCGCCTGGAGACCATGGGCGCGGTGGCCTGGACTCCGGGCCCGGAGCAACTGGTCGCCACCGTGCGACAGGACCTGGCGCGCTGGACGCCGATCGTCAAGGCGTCGGGCGCGAAGGTCGATTAAAGCGCCTCGGGCAGCCTGCGATGAAGTCGCAGGCTGCGGGCGCGCCGGGGCCAGCCTCAGTGATGCGCGCGCAGGTGCTCGGGCAAGGGCTGGTGACGCACCACCTTCTGCGGTATCAGCGACCCCACCAGCATGCCGGCAATCGCGGCGAACAGGCCGACGATCTGCGCCAGCCAGATCTCGCTCTTGACGAAGATCTCGCAGGATAGCCAGACCGAGAGGCCGAGCGTCATCGCGAAATATGCGCCCTGGGTGGTGGCACGCTTCCAGTACAGGCCAAAGACCAGCGGCACGAAGGCGGTGACCAGGGTCACCTTGTAGGCGCTCTCGACCATCTGGAAGATGGTGAGCTTGCTGTTGATGGCGATGAAGAGCACGATGAGGGCGAAACCGACCAGGGACAGTCGCATCACCGTGAGGAGCTTGCGATCGCTCATCTTCGGGTAGAAGCCGCGCACGATGTTCTCGGAGAACGCGACCGACGGCGCCAGGAGAGTTGCCGACGAACAGGCCATGATCGCCGAGAGCAGCGCGCCGAAGAAGATCACCTGGGCGAAGACCGGCGTGTGCTGCAGGATGAGCGTCGGCAGCACCAGTTGCGAATCGGTCTTGACAAGTTCGCCGAACTTGTACGGGTCGACCATCGTCGCCGCGTAGGCCAGGAACATGGGAACGAAGGCAAAGGCGAAGTAGATCGAGCCGCCCAGCACCGAGCCGCGCACCGCGGTTTTTTCGTTCTTGGCCGAGGTGATGCGCTGGAAGACGTCCTGTTGCGGAATCGAGCCCAGCATCATGGTGATGCCGGCGCCGATGAAGGGTACCCAGAGCGCGAGACTGGCCTCCTCCGGAAAGAACTTCAGCTTGCCGGCTTCGGCCGCGTGCGCGACTACAGGTGCGACACCGCCGGTGAAGCCGCTGATGTACCAGGCGATGAACAAGAGGCCGCACATGACCACCACCATCTGGATGAAATCCAGGAAGGCCACCGAGAACATGCCGCCGAAGGTCGTGTAGGTGAGCACGATGGCCGCACCGAGCACCATGCCCCATTCGTTGGAAATGGCACCATTGGTGACGATGTTGAACACCAGGCCCAGGGCCTTGATCTGCGCTGCCACCCAGCCGAGATACGAAATGACGATCGCGATCGAGGTGACGACCTCCACCGGACGGTTGTAGCGAACGCGGTAGTAGTCGCCGATGGTCAACAAGCCCATGCGGTAGAGCTTGGGGGCAAAAAAGAGCCCCGCCAGGATCAGGCACATTGAAGCGCCGAAAGGGTCGGCGACGACCGCACCCAGACCATCCTTGACAAAGGTCGCCGAGACACCCAATACCGTTTCCGCGCCGAACCAGGTGGCGAACACGGTGGCCGTCACCACCGGCAAGGGCAGGCTGCGTCCGGCGACAGCGTAGTCCTTGGTCGTACGCACCCTGGTGGCGGCATACAGTCCAATGCCGATCGAGACCAGCAGGTAAAGAACAACAAAACCGAGCAGCATTGCCACCATCCCCCCAACGATCCAGCCGCGATTGTTCCCAAGCGCGCGGCCACAAGTCAATGCGCGAAAACCCTCCATGCCTCCCAGGCCAGGAGCGCCACCAGCCCGGCGGCGACCCAGGCCAGGCGCCGCTCGCCACGCCGCTGCGCCGAAAGCATCTGGCGCAGGAGGGCATCGTCGGCCGGCGCGGCGGCCCGCTCCAGGGCTTGGGTGATCAGGCGCGGCCACTGCGGGATCATCTTGGCGAAATTGGGCGCCTCGCGCTCCAGCGTCCGGGTGAAGCCGGCCCAGCCCAGCTGATCCTTCATCCAGCGCTCGAGGTAGGGCTTGGCGGTCGACCAGAGGTCCAGTTCGGGATCCAGTTCGCGCCCCAGGCCCTCGATGTTGAGGAGCGTCTTTTGCAGCAATACCAGTTGCGGCTGGATTTCCACGTTGAAGCGCCGCGACGTCTGGAACAGGCGCAAGAGGACCTGTCCCAGGCTGATCTCCTTCAAGGGTTTGTCGAACACCGGTTCGCAGCAGGCGCGCACCGCGCCCTCGAGCGCCTCGACGTTGGTGTTCTTAGGCACCCAGCCGGACTCGACATGCAAGGTGGCGACGCGGTGGTAGTCGCGGTTGAAGAACGCCAGGAAGTTCTTGGCAAGGTAGTCCTTGTCGAATTCGGAGAGCGTGCCGACGATGCCGAAGTCGAGCGCGATGTAGCGCCCCAGCGTCGCCGGATCGTTCGACACGTAGATGTTGCCCGGGTGCATGTCGGCGTGGAAAAAACCATCCGAGAACACCTGCGAAAAAAAGATCTCCACACCGTCGCGCGACAGCTTTTTGAGGTCGACACCCGCCTCGCGCAGCCGGTCGATGCGCGAGATCGGGATGCCATGCATGCGTTGCATGGTCATGACCGCGGTGGCGGTGTAGTCCCAGCAGACCTCGGGCACCATCAGGAGATGGCCGCGCGCGCCGTCGGGCGCGAAATTGCGGCGCAGCTGGCTCGCATTGGCGGCCTCGCGCACCAGGTCCAGCTCGTCGTGCAGGTAAGTGTCGAATTCGGCCACCACTTCGCGCGGCTTCAGCCGCTTGCCATCGGCCCACAGCCGCTCGACGAGTCCCGCGGCCAGGCGCATGAGGTCCAGGTCGCTTTCGATGACCTGCAGCATGTTGGGACGCAGCACCTTGACCGCCACCTCGCGGCCGTCGTGCAGCACCGCGAAGTGCACCTGCGCAATCGACGCCGAGGCCACCGGGGCGCGCTCGAACGAGCGGAATAGCTCTGCTGGCGGCTTGCCCAGCGAGAGCTCGATCTGGCGCTCGGCCAACGCCGGATCGAAGGGCGGCACGCGATCCTGCAGACGCGCCAGTTCGTCGGCGATGTCGGCCGGCATGAGGTCGCGCCGCGTCGATAGCAGTTGCCCGAACTTGACGAAGATCGGCCCCAGGTTCTCGAGCGCGAGTCGCAGGCGCTCGCCGCGCGGGGTGTCGAAACGCCGCCAGAAGCAAAGCGCCAGGTAGGCGGACTTGAGCGGCCCCGGACGCGCGGCCGCCATGAAGAATTCATCAAGTCCGAACCGGAAAACGATCCAGAGGATCTTGAAAAGCCGGAAAGGACGCACGCGGATCCGGGCAGGGCGCTTTATGGAAGCCGGACTTTACCCGAGTTGTCATGGCCCGCATAATCGCCCCATGCGCATCGTCTGCGTCGGCCACACCGCGTTCGATCGCGTCTTCATGCTCGAGCGCGTCGTCGCTCCGCCCGCCAAGGTGGCGGCACGCGAATACTTTGAACTCGGCGGCGGCATGGCGGCCAATGCGGCAGTCGCCATTGCCCGCCTCGGCGCCCGGGCAGAATTCTGGGGGCCGGCCGGCGATGACGCCATCGCCGATGCCATGGCACTGGATTTCGCGCGCCATGGTGTCGACGCCTCGCACATGCGGCGCATCGCCGGCATGCGCTCGTCGCACTCGGTGATCCTGGTCGACGGCAGCGGCGAGCGCCTCATCGTCGGCATGCGCGGCGACGTGCTTAAGGATCAGGGTGACTGGCTGCCGCAAGGTCACCTGGCCGGCGCGGGCGCACTCCTGGCCGACGTACGCTGGCCGCCGGGATCAGTCAAGGCGCTCACCGCCGCGCGCAAGGCGGGTGTCGCGAGCGTGCTCGATGGCGACGCCGCCGACCGCGACACCTTGCGCACGCTGGTCGCGCTGGCCGACCACGCGGTCTTCTCGGAGCCCGGCTTCGCCGGCTTCACTGCGACGCCGACCCATGCGGGTCTCAAGGAAGCCATCGCGCTCGGCGCGCGGGTCGCGGTGGTGACGCGTGGCGAGCGCGGCTGTGAATGGATCACGGCAGAGGCGCCCGAGGTTCTGCGTTCAACGCCCGCGTTCCCGGTCGATGCCATCGACACCACGGGGGCGGGCGACGCCTTCCACGGCGCCTATGCCCTGCGCATCGCCGAAGGCGCCGGCCCCGCGGATGCAATCGCCTTCGCCAGTGCGGCCGGCGCACTCACGGCTGCACGACGCGGTGCGCGCAGCATGCCGTCGCGCGCGCAGGTCGAGGCACTCCTGCGCTGACGCGGCCGGCGGTGCGGGCGCCGGACTCGCCCCCCGCCCGCCCTATTTCGCCGCCGGCGGTCCCGGCGGGTCCGACTCCAGGAGGCGCGTAGTCGCCATACCGAGCACCAGGCCCCAGAACGCGGCGCCAATATTGAATATCGGCACGTCGGCCACCGTCACCAGAAAGCAGACCAGCGCCCCCAAGGTGGAGCGCTCGCGGAACGCAGCCACGAAAGCGGTCTGCAGCACGCGCAGCATCGCAAGTCCCGCCAGGACTGCCACGAAGGCCGGCGGGGTCGCGAACATCAGGCGGATGAAAAAAGGCGCCATCAGGCCGAAGGCCATGCCCAACAGCGCCACGAATAGCGCCGCCGTGTACTGGCGCTCCTTCTCCCCGCTGGTGGATATGACTGCGTTGACCGGTCCGGTCAGGCAAGTGGAGACCGCGCCAAAGAATCCGGTCACGATCGCGCCTGCGCCGCAGGCGACCGTGATGGTATTGACCGGGGGGTGGTGCCCGTTGGCCGTGAGGATCGCCACCCCCTGCGCGTTCTGCACCGCCAGCACCGTGATCGTGAGCGGCAGCACCAGTTCGACCATGGCAGCCCAGGAGAACTGCGGGACATACAGATTGGGGCGCACCAGCGCAAAGAGGTCGCCGGCACGGGGATTGAATTCCCCCGACGACCAGACCGCCAGCGCGCCGACCAGGAGTGCGCCGATCAAGGGCGGCAGCGCACGCCCCAGCCTTGGTGACGCAGTGAGGATGACGAACGCCGCTGTCATCGGCAAGGCGATCCACCATGCGCTCTGGAACGCACGCACCAGGTCCAGCCCGAAACGCAGGAAGACCCCGGCGACCATCGCCATCACAATCGGCATGGGCACCCAGTCCATGACCCGGCGCACCCAGCCCGACAGCCCAAGGACCAGCATGACCAGGCCGGTCGCGACGAAGGCCGCGATGACCTCGGTAAAGCTCATGTGGGCCAGCGCAGGACCGACCAGCACGGTGCCCGGGATGCTCCAGAAGAACACCAGCGGCTGCCGGTACAGGAGCGAGAGTGCGAGCGTGAGAAAGCCGTTCACGAAAAAGCCGCCGAACATCCAGGACACCAGGTCCGCCTCCGCAAGACCGCCGCGCGAACCGGAAGTGAGGATGATCGCCACCGGGCCGGTGCACGCGAACAGGACAGCGACGACCGCGTTGCCGGCGTAGAGGCCGCCGAAGTCGGCCATTACCTGCCGCGGCTTGACGCGCACCGGGTGCGGGGATTCGAGCGCCACCTTCACCCTTCCGCGCAAGGTCGGGTCGCGACGGCGACCGCCACGCTACTTCGCCGCACGACGCCGGCGCGCGGCCATGGGCCGCTCCGCTTCCGCGTAGGCCTTTTGCCCGGCCACGCGGTCCAGCGGCACCACATCGGCCAGCGTGGTGCCGCCGGCCGGCTGCACCGACGGCGGGTAGAACGCGAGCTTCTGTTCGCGCGCGAGCTTGTCGCCGCGACCCAGGTCCAGGTCGCGCTCGTTGGCGCCGCGCGGGGTGACGCACACGCCATCGACGATCTCCAGATCGAACCACCAGCGCTTGACCGGGTTGCGAATGCCCCCGCCGATGCTGTCGTCGTAGTCGATCAACGCGCGGCGTGCCGACGGCACGCGGATCGAGAGGTCCAGCAAGCGGTCGGACTCGACCAAGTCCTCGCGGTTGTACGGGCAGGTCTTCATGCAGCGCCCGCACGCGGAGCCCTTCATGTTGGTGAGCCGGTACTTGCCGCACTTCTCGACATCCGGCTTCCAGATCTCGTATCCGTTGAACATCACCTTGGGGCCGAACGGGATCGCGTTGCAGGGACACTCGCGCGCGCACTTGAAGCACATGTTGCACACCGCCTGCAGACCGAAATCGATCGGCAGATCGAACTCGAGCGGCAGATCGGTGGTCAAGAGCACGCTCTTGGAGCGCGGACCGATGAAGGGATTCAAGACCAGTTCGCCGATGCGCGAAAGCTCGCCCAGGCCGGCCATCAGCGCGGCCGGGATGTGCAGCACCTCCGAGTGCGCGTTGGTCTGCGAGCGGGCCGAAAACCCCAGGCGTCGCAGGTGCGCCGCCATCACGCCGGCAATGAGCGCCCCGCGCATGTAGGCGCGCATCGACTGCGCGCCCGAGATCCAGTCGTCGCCCGAGGCGCCCTCCATGGTCTCGAAACCCTGGTCGATCAGCATCACCACGCAGTGACGGTGATACGCGGCGATCGGCTTGCCCTGTTCGGCGTCGTGCGAGTAGTACATCCACGGTTCGGCCGCGCAGATGCCGACCAGGTCCGCGCCCAGGTAATAGCCGAGCGCCTTGATCGCAGCGGCATTGCGGCGCGCGTCTGACAGGTCGCCGCCGACTTCGGTGGGCGAAAGCGGCTCACGCGACCCTTGCAGGGGCACCATGTTGCGGATCAGGGGCGTCATCGCGAAGGCGAGCGGATGCTTGGTCGCGAAGCGCATGCGCTCGACTTTCGGCTTCTCTCCCAAATCCCCCGCGAGAGCCCTGGTGAACAGGTCGGCCCGCTTGCTGTTGCGCCGGATCTCGTCGCGCAATACCAGCGTGGTGGGCTCGGCCACGCGCTTGATGGTCTCCATCGGATAGCGGCCCAGGTGCATGGGGCGCGTCGCCTCCTCGGCCTCCTGCCAGCCAGGGCGCGTGCCGGGTTTGCCCATGTAGGCATCGGCATCCGGCCAGTCGAGCGATGCAGACGCGGCGATCGGCAGATCGGCGGCAAGCGCCATGTCGGTCGTGACCACGCCGATGGCGAACCCGCGCCGCGTAAACGGCAAGCGCAGCGTGCCATCGACCGCTTTGGCCACGCCGGCGCGCTGCGCCAGGCGTTGCAGGACAACCTGCGTGAAGCCGGCGCAATGGCCGCGTGCCGCGTAGCCGAGTGCGCGCACATACCCGGCCAGCACCACGGCCACCTCCGCCACCCGCACGTCGCTGCGCACGACGTTGGTGCCACGTATCCATGTGTCGCCGGGCTCGCCGGGCGCAGGTTCGCGACCGAACTCGACCGCGAAGACGAAGGCATGGGTATGCGCGGATCGATCCGCGCCGATCCAGTCGGCATCCTCGAGCGCACAGACACCGGCCAAGGTTGCGTCGAGGAAATAGGCCGAGGCCTTCAGGTTGCGCGCGCGCGTGACGGGGTCCTCAGGCAGCGGCGCTCGGCGCGGCGCGACCGCGCCATCGAGGTGAGTGGCGAAGAGCGCCTCGTACTCGGCGAACGCCGCTGCGACACTGTCGGGCGCGGTCCGGTTGGCTTCGCCGGGGCAGGCAGCGGGGAGCGGCGACGCGTCCGCGTCACGAATCAGCAGCTCGGCAGGCAGAACGCCCAGGTCGTAGTGCCTCTGGCGATTGGAAAATAGGCGCGACATGGTCGTCAGGAATCAAGAAGTTGTCGAGCAACATAGCACGATCATGCGCGCGGGATGCCGCTAGCGCATGACCGTCTTCAGGTCACGCAATTGCGGGAACACGCGGGTCGCCGAGGCGGCAATGCACACCGTCGCCACGCCCCCGGCAACCACCGCGAAGACCGGGCTGGTCAGGCTAGCCAGCACGCCGGACTCCACCGCGCCCAGTTCGTTGGAAGAACTGATGAAGACGCGATTGACCGCCGATACGCGCCCGCGCAGTTCGTCCGGCGTGAACAGTTGCACCGCGGTCTGGCGGATCACCGCGCCGATGTTGTCGGCGGCACCCAGCACGACCAGCGCCACCATCGACAGCCAGAACCAGCGCGACAGGCCGAAGACGATGGTCGCAGCACCGAACACGGCCACTGCCCACAAGAAGGCGCGGCCGGCATGGGGCGGCGCGCTTCGCCAGCCGCGCGCGGTCGCCAGAGCGGCCAGCACCGCACCGATCGCCGGCCCCGCAGACAGCCAGCCCAGGCCCGCCGGCCCCACATGCAGGATGTCCTTGGCGAAGACCGGCAGGAGCGCGGTGGCACCCCCCAAAAGCACCGCGAAAAGGTCGATGCTCACCAGGCCCAGGATGACCTTGGTGCGCCACACATGGGTCAGGCCGCCGAAGAGGTCGCGCCATGTCGACGGGCGTCGCGCAACGTGAGCCGCGCGCGCGCGGATGGCGAGCGCCAGTCCCATGGCCACGAGCATTCCAACAAGGTTCATGACGTAAACCGCGACGGCCGAATGGACGCTGGCGATCAGGAGACCCGCCAGTGCCGGTCCGGCGACCGACGCGGTCTGAAACACCGTGCTGTTCCACATGACGGCGCGGGCCAATGTCTCCGGCGGCACCAGTTGCGCAAGCAGGGCATCGCGCCCGGCACGATTGAGCACCGTCGACAGGCCGACCAGCGCAACGGCCGCGTACATCCAGGCCACCGGCAGGGTTCGCCATGCCGCGACCACTAGGAGGAGCGAGGCGCCGACCCAGATCATGAGGCTTGCTGCCACCACGCGCCTGCGTTCGTGGCGATCCGCCAGCTGCCCGGCCGGCAGAAAGAACGCGAGCACCGGGATGAACTGCGCCAGACCCACCCAGCCCAGTGCCAGCGCAGAACCGGTGCGTTCGTAGATGTCCCAGCCGACCGCGACCGCCAGCGCCTGCTGCGAGAGCGAACCGATCAGCACCATCGCTATGAAGAGCCGGTAATCGCGATGGCGAAAAGGCGCGTAGGTGTCCGGCAAGACCATCTAAGAAGGCTGGGAAGATCGGCGCGGCGCTTTGCGCGCGGCCCGCGAGAGCATCATGCAGCCAAGGTGAGGATGTGCCCTTCGTCCGGCGGCACGCTTCCTGCAAGCAGGTCGCGATAGACCTTCTCGACCGCGGCGGGCCCGGCGGCCTCGATGGCGCGCACCCACGGTGCGTGGCCGGCCGTGCCGCGCACCGGCAGCATGAAGGCCTTCCAGGCCGCGCCGATGCGTGCCTGCAACTCCGCCGCGCCCCAGTCGGCGTTGCGCTTCTTGATCTGCGCCGGCGCGAAAAACAGCACCGGCCGCGGCCCGGGCAGCCCGCCGGCTGTGCCGAGCGACTCCCAGTGCGTGCCGCCGACAGCGCAGGAATACTTGAGGTGATAGCCGAAATGTTCGTGCAGGGCGGCGCGCACGCGCGCGCTGCCCGACATGTCGACGTACACCGCGGCGGTCTCTTCCGGCAGCGTCGCGAGCGCCTCGTAGTCGATCACGCGATCGTAGACGCCGAGACGTTCGACAAAGGCGCGATTGGCCACCGAGGTCAGACCGATGACTTCGATTCCCGGCCTGCCGCGCGCATGATGGGACAGGCAGAACGCCGTCCCCATGGCGGTCTTCGAGGACGCGCTGGACAGCACCACGGTCCGCGCACCGAAGAAATCGTTGTCGGCCAGAAAATCATCGATCAGGAACGAGGTCGCGAACAGCGGCCGGAGCAACATGATGTGCGGCTCATCGGCAACCAGGTAGTCCGGATCGCCGGCACAACGCTGATACCTGTTGTAGACCTCGTGCAGCGCGCGGCGATGCGGCGCGCAATCGGCGAAGCCTGTCTTGGTCACCCGGTCGGGCGTGAGGATCGCGTGACTGGCCATCGGCCAGTAGCCGTAGAAGCGCTCGCCTGCGACGACGCCCTCGCAGGCGGAAGCCTCGACCTCGGCGAACCCCCACACCGGAATGATGCCCCACGCGGCTTCGGGCGCGGGGAAAAAATCCCAGTAATGCATGGCCTCGCCGAAAGCGCCGTAGGTGATGTTGTTCGAAGTGAGCGCAAAACGGTCAACGCGCAGGCGGACAGTCCCGCGCGCGCACGCGTCAGGCACGTCTCGTGCCGCCGAGCGCACGGTCTTCAGGTCGTTCCTCAAGACCATGAACTCGGTGATGCGCATGCAATCTCCTCTTTGAATCGCGCTTGCACGGCCGACTCGTGCGGCCGCTTTGCGCCGCCGGCCCGGCAGCGCCGCGACCAATTGTGCGACAAGTCATGAAGTCGCGCAGGCGCCCGGGCAGGGCGCGGCGCGCGGCCCACTGTCCTTCTCAGGCGGGCTTCTTGTACATCGAGAGCGGCAAGCCCTCGCGCGCAAGCGCAGCAGCGACCGGCGGCAGGGCGGCGACACGCGCCGCATAGTCCCGGTACGCAGGCAGAAGGTCGGGGTCGATCCCGCCCATGCCGCCCCAGCGGAAGAGCACCAAGGCATAGTAGTCGACCACGCCGGGCGTCGCACCGCTCAGCCAAGGCGAGGCCTTGCCGACCATTGCCTGGATGCGCTCCAGCAAGGTTCGATAGGCGGCCAGGTTGTAGCGCTTGACGTCGGCCTGCGAGGATTCGCTATCGACAAACTTCTCGGGACGGAACACATGGGTGAAGGTGGGATGGACCGAATTGCTCATCCACGCCAGAAGCGAGAGCGCCTGCGCGCGCTGCCACGGGTCGGTCGGCAGCAGGCCCGCAGCCGGGTAGCGTCGATCGAGATAGTCGCTGATCGCGGGAACCTGCGTGAGCGGCCCGCCCTCTGCCAACAGCACGGGCACCTGTCCGTTCGGATTGAGCGCTAAGTATTCCGGGGTCTTGTGCTCGCCCTTGTGCAGCTTGACCGATGCGGGTTCGAAGTCCTCCCCGCAAGCCGCCTTAATCGCTTCCAGGCTGGCGTGCGGAACAAGCGAGCAGGCGCCCGGGGCATAGTAGAGCTTGAGCATGATGCGTGGTCCTCGATATTGGCGGGGTGGCAATCATAGCGCGCGCCGCCCCAGCCAGCGCCGCACCGATCTCGCCGGCAGGGTGCACCAGGATTGCCATCCGCGGCTCACGGAGCCGCACACACGAGCCTGCGCCTAGAACCAACCCTTGCGACGTCGGCGCTCCCGCGCATCGGCATCCGGCGGCTTCGACGCCAGGTCAGGAACGGTTTGCGGGCCCGTGCCGGGGAATTCGACCGTCACTTTCGACACCGCGGGCGCCGCCACTGCCGCACCCCCATCGCCCTCCAACGCGGCCAGTTCCCCGGAATCGCCGCGCTGCTCCAGGACCTTCAGTTCCAGGGTGCGCAAGCGCTTGGTCTGTTCAAAGATCTCGGAGGCACGCAGTGTGATCGTCTCGAGTGCCGCCTCGCGCTGGGTCTGCAAGTGGGCAGCAAGATTGCGCAGTTCCTGGTCCTCTGACCGGAATGCGCGGTCGAGCACTTGAAACGCGTAAAAGTCGTCCTCGGCGAACTCGATCGCGTCAAACTCTTCCTTGACGACCTCGGTGTAGAGCGCATGAAAGCGCATGAACCGGTCGCCCGTGGTTTCGTGATCAGACATGTTTGCCGGTTTCGCCTGGCTGACGACCTTCCGCAGGTGGAACGCCGCGAAGTGAAAAATATACCGCGTCGGCGCGCCCTGTCCAGCAAAAAGTGATCATCTTCCGCCGCGCCCTAATGCAAACGCGGTTTCCAGAGCAGATCAGCCCGATCGACGGAGCGAACGCTCACTCTCAGCACGTCGCCGTCGCGCGCCAGCGAAAGCGGCACCTCGACCCCTGCCGCCCCCAGGGACCACACCTTGCGGAACATGACCGCCAGCCCGCGCACGCGCTGGTCGGCGACTCCCAGCACCAGGTCGCCGGCCTTGACTCCGGCGCGGGCTGCCGGACCGCCTTCGGCCACCCCGCCTACGACCAGCCGCCCTTCAGCCTCCTGGACGTAAACGCCCAGCCAGGGCCGCGGCGCCAGGCCGTTACTGCCGGTCGCCAACAGGGCGGGCAGAATCGGCTCCAGAAGGTCAATGGGCACGAACATGTTGACCTGGTGAGTCTCACCGTCGCTTTCCTCCTGCACCAGAAGCGAGCCCACCCCGACCAGGCGCCCGCCCTCATCGAGAAGCGCACTGCCACCCCATTGCGGGTGCGCCGGCGAGGTGAACAAAGCCTCGTCGAGCACGTATTCCCAGTAGCCGGCAAATTCGCGCCGGGCCACCACCTGGGCTGCGAGTGCATGCGTCAGGCCGCCGTGGCCCAGCACGGTGACGTTGTCGTCCTTTTGCAGCGCGCTGGCTGTGCCACGCGGAAGCGGCGCCAGGTCCAGGCGCGCGAGCGCCTGCACCAGACCGAAACCGGTCGCCTGGTCGTAGGCGATCGCGGTGGCGGGAACGGTTCGGCCGCGATTGGTGGTGAGCCAGATGGAGCGCGCCTCGGTGACCAGATAGCCAATGGTCAGCACCAGGCCGCTGGCTTCGATGACGATCCCGTAACCCGAGCGCTCGGTGCCGAGGATGCCGGCGGTGAAAGCTTCATCCGGAATCTCGGTGCGCAAAAGCACCATGGCGTCGAGGGCGCGGTCCAGGTCGAACGCCAGCGCGTCCGCCTTGGGGCGCAGCGATTCCGGAAAGGCCCACTGCTTTTCGTCGCTCATGCCAGGTGCTGTCGCCCTCTGTCAATACCCTCCGTACCGGCAACCGCGCTCTCGCTTCGCCGCACGCACTTGACCCCGATGATCATCTGCACGCGCCCGTCAACGCGCAGGTGGAATCAGGAATATCAAGTGTGCGAGCGCTCGGGGCGCAACGGCGCGACGCCGTCCGGCCAAAGGACCAACATTTTACCGCCGCGAGGAACGCGCCTGCCTCGCACGGATGACGGCAACGCGTCAGCCCCGGTTGCGCAGCAGCCGCCCCGGCCTGGCCTGGGTCGCCTGGCCCGCGAGCCACACCGGCTGGCCGTTGACGATCACGCTGTCAATCCCGAGCGCGGGCTGGGTGGGCTTCTCGAAGGTCGCGCCGTCGTTGACCGTGGCGGCATCGAATACCGTGAGGTCGGCAAACGCACCGACCTCAAGCACACCGCGGTCGCGAAGACCGAATTTGGCAGCGGTCAGGCCGGTCATCTTGTAGACCGCCGTCTCCAGCGGAAACAGGCCGATGTCGCGGCTGTAGTGCCCCAGCACGCGCGGAAACGTACCCCACAGGCGCGGGTGCGGCTTGATGTCGTGCGGAATGCCGTCGGAGCCGACCATGGTGTCCTCGAACTTGAGGATGCGCTGCACGTCGGCCTCGTTCATCGAGAAGTAGATCGCGCCGGCCGGCAGCAGCCTGGCGACCGCCTCTTCTTGCGAGACGCCCATGCGACGCGCGACTTCCGGCAGGTCAACCCCCGTGAATTCCGGATGCGGCTTCGACCAGGTGATGATGATGCGATCCGACAGCGGAATGCGGTCGGCGCGCAGCATGGTGGACGACGCGATGTAGGGATAACAGTCGACACACACGTCCTGGCTGCGCCTGGCCTCGGTCAGGAGCTTCAGGGTCTCCTCGGAGCGCCCGTAGTTGCGCACCCCGACCACCTTGTGGTGGGAGATGATCACCGGCACGCCGACCTCGCGGCCGATGCGAAAGGCCTCATCCATCGCCGCGACGATGTTGTCGTCCTCGTTGCGCATATGGGTCACGTAGCGGCCGCCATGCGCCCTGAGCGGTCGCGCGGCGGTGATGATCTCTTCGGTGCTGGCGTGCGCGGCCGGCGGGTAATAGGTGCCGGTGGAAAAACCGATCGCGCCGGCCCGCATGGCTTCCTCGGTCATCTCCGCCATGCGCGCGGCCTCCGACGCGGTGGCGACACGATCGATGCGGTCCATCGCGGCCACGCGCAGCGTGGTGTGTCCGACCATGCAGGCGGCATTGGTGGCGGCCGGGTTATCGGCCAGGTCAGCCATGAACTCGGCGAAGGTGGCAAAGCGATAGGCGGTGCTGTCGTCGATCAGGTCAAGCGGCGCCGGCGGATTGGTCGCGACCAGGGGAGCCAGGCTGATGCCGCAGTTGCCGGCGATCACGGTCGTCACGCCCTGGCTCACCTTGGGCGTCATCGCCGGGTGCGAACGCAAATAGCGGTCGTCGTGGGTGTGCGAATCGATGAAGCCGGGGGCGACGATCTTGCCCGAAGCATCGATCTCGCGCTCGGCGCGGTCGGCGTCCAGACGGCCGATGGCGGCGATGCGCTCGCCGCTGACACCGACGTCACCCGCAAAGCGCGGAGTGCGGCGGCCGTCGATGATGGTCGCGTTGCGAATGATCAGGTCGTAATGGGCTGGCATGCGGCACCAAAGGTCTTTGTTGGCTGAGGCTTCACGTCAAAGACCCGCTTCGCGTGCGATCGACGCGAGCGGGGTGGTCGATCACTCCATCTTCGCGCCGGAGCGCTTGATGACCGCCTCCCACTTCGGGATTTCGCTCTTGACCATGGCCGCGAACGCGGCTGCGGTGCCGCCGGATGGCTCGAAGCCCATCGTGAAGTACCCGTCCTTGACCGGTTGACTCTGCAGCGCCTTGTTCAATTCCAGGTTGAGGCGCGCCGCGATCGGGGCCGGCAGGTTGGCGGGGGTCACCAGACCACCCCAGGCCAGCGTTTCATAGCCGGGCACGCCGGATTCAGCGACGGTGGGCAACTCGGGAAACGACGGCGAGCGCTTCAGGCCGGAGACCGCAACGCCGCGCACGCGGCCGGCCTTGGCATGCGAACCAACGGACGAGAGGTTGTCGAACATCAGGTCAACCTGACCGCCGATCAGGTCGGTGATCGCCGCCGGGCTGCCACGATACGGCACGTGCAGCATGAAGGTGCCCGTCATCGCCTTGAAGAGTTCGCCGCCCAGGTGACCGGTGTTGCCGGCACCGCCCGAGGACATCACCAGTTTTCCGGGGCTTTTCCTGGCCAACGCGATCAGGTCCTTGACCGACTTCACCGGCAGATTGTTGTTGACCGCCAGCATGTTCTGCACCGCGCCCATCATGCCGATCAGGGTCAGGTCGCGGTCCGGGTCATAGGGCAACTTGGCAATCATGAAGCGGTTGGTCGTGAGCGTGCCAATGTTGCCGTAGCCGATGGTGTAACCGTCGGGCGCAGCCTTGGCGATGGCTTCCGTGCCGACCGTGCCGGACGCGCCGGCACGGTTTTCGATGACGATGCCGACGCCCAGCGACTTGGCCATTTCTTGCGCCAACAGACGACAGACATTGTCGGGCGAAGAACCCGGGGCGTAGGGCACGATCATGCGCACCGGTCGCTCTGGCCACGCAGCGAGGGCCGCGCCGCCGGTAAACATGCAAAGCAGCAGGGACAGCAGGCGAGGGGCACGGCGCATCGAAGACTCCACGATCTGTGAGGTTGAAAGGCTACCCGATTCGCGCAGTCAGCGTGGCACGCAACAAGCATGCCGGCCATGCGCCATTGCGCGAACGCGCCGGGACTACGGCAAGACGAAACGCAATCTCACGAAGGCATTGCGTTCAGGCATCGGATAGTAGGTGGCGCTGTAGCCGAGCGTCGAATAGGCGCGGTTGGTCAGGTTGTTGATGCCAAGGACGAGTTCGGCCGCGCCCAGGCCCACCCGCAGCGCGGCATCGACGATCAGATAGCGCGGCAACGGCGGCTGGGTGCGATTGGTGAAATCGTTGCCGTCGAAGCGCTTGCCGACGTGGCGCAGGGCGCCGGAGAGCGTGGTGCGCTCGCCGGCACGCCACTCGATGCGCGCATTGGCGGTATGTCGCGGCACATGCGGGATGTCGGCATCGACGCCGACGAAGCGCGGCTCGATGATCGCTCCATTGGCACGCAGCATGATCGTCGTCGTCGCCTGCCAGCGGCCCTCGAACTCCACGCCCTTGCGGCGGGTCGGCAATTCGTAGTTGCGGTTGAGAGACAGGCCGGATGCGGGGTCCGCGCCAAAGTAGATTTCGCTCTCGTTCCGCATTTCAAAAACGCCCGCGCTCAGCTCGAGGTCGCGGCCTCTCGTATAGCGCAGGCCGGCTTCGGTGGTGCGGCCGGACTGCGGGCGCAGGTCCACTGCCGCCTGGGCAAGCTCATCCAGGTTCGGATTGCGAAAATGCCGGGTCGCGCTCGCATAGGCGGTCAGGCGCGGCACGATGCGCCAGGTCACGCCGAGTTCGGACGCCTGGTTCTCCCAGGTTGCAATCCGCTGACTTTGAGGGGTGTACACGTAGGGCGTGCACACACGTATGGGGAAAGGCATGAAGACGCAACTGCGCGTGAACCTCTCCGTCGCCATGCGGCTCGAAAACCGGTTCTCGCGCAAGCCCGCAGTCAACTCCAGGTCAGCGTTGATGCGCAACTTCAAGGTGGCAAACGCACCCTGCGCCCGGACTTCACCCAACCTCTGCTCCGACTGGTCTGGAACATAGCGTCCGTTCGAATAGCGCGCATAGGTGCCGTCCTGCTCGTTGATCCCCAGACCCAGGCTGTGGACCCCACCGAACGCGCGAAAATCCTTGTCGTAGCGCAACTGCAGATCGAGGCGCTTCGAGGCGATGGTCGAGCGCTGCCGGTCCAGCGCGATCAGCGGCGAAAAGCCGATCACGAAGTCGTTGCGTCGGTCGCGATAGCTGCCTTGCAATTCCAGCCGGCCGGCCCAACCCATGTTGGCGCCGACCCCGGCAGTCCAGGTGATGTCCTCGGTCTGGCCGCGATCATTCGGTGCATTGGTGCCGCGCCGGGCATCGGTGCCGGCCGCGAAATTTGCCGCGTTGACCGGACCCGGCAGGCCGTAGACATCCTTGTGGTGGGACGCGCGCAGGTAGGCATCGAGAAAATGCAGCTCACCCGCACCGAAAAAACGCACTTCGCCCGCGACGTTGCGCGAGCGCAAGTCGCCATTCCTGCGAAAGCCTTCGGTATCGAGCTGGCTCATGTTGAGAAACAAAGCCACCGGGCCGCTGCCGCCACTCGCGTGAAAGCGCATGTCGTCCATCTTGTAGGAACCCGCGCCGAGCTCGACCGACAGCCTCGCATGCTCCGGCTGGCCGCGCCTGGTGATGATGTTGACCACGCCGGCAACCGCGCCGTCGCCGTGCACCACCGCGCCGCCTCCGCGCACAACTTCGATGCGCTCGATCTGCGACAGCGGCACGGTGCTGAGGTCAGCGCCGGACAGGTCGAGCTCGTTCAAGCGCACACCGTCGACCATGATCAGCACATTGCTGGTCGCCGTGTCGCCCATGCCGCGCATGTCGATGCGCGTGCTCTTGTCGTTGCCGAAATAGCTGTGCAGGTTGAGGCCGGCAGCGCGGCTCAGCAGGTCGGCAACCGAGGTCGCGGCCGAACGCCGAATGTCATCCGCAGTGAATACCGAGACGCCGTGCGGCGTCGTGCGCACCGTACCGTACAGGCGCGGGGCGGTGACGATCACTTCGGGCGCCGTATCGGCCCGGATCGGCGCTTGATCCGCGGCTTGCGCACAGGCCCAGGGTGCGCACAGCGCGGATGCGAAACACGCAGCAAATCGCGGCAGGCGCAGCACCGCCCTGCTCATCACTGCGGATCAGCGCCTGAAGGTCGTCATGCCTGCGAGCCCGTCACAGGCTTGCGCCGCAGCGCGCCAATGAGGGCGAGCCCTGCGACGAGCAGGAGTGCTTGCTGCGGTTCCGGCACAGGTGCCAGATTGTCCATCGCAAAATAGGACGGCGTATTCATGCCGAACGGCCCGTTGTCGGTCGAAGCGAGATCAAAGCCCAGGCGAGTGACGGTGCCGAGGCTCGACAGGTTCACGAAAGTCCAGTTCCGGATGATGTAGTCCTGCGCGTTGTCGGCAAAGCGATAGTCGGCCAGGAAGAACTCGACGCTCCCGGTAGCCGCGGCGCCGTTGAAACCATTGATGGTGAGCTTGAAGAAGTCGGGATCGTTGCCGGAGGCGCCGCCGAATTTCTTGGCAAATCCGTCCCCGTCGCGCATCGACAGGGCCGCATAGGTCGTATTGGTGAAATAGGCACCGCTCAGCCTGACCGGAGCAGCCAATTCGACGACCACCGGCCCGATGAAACCCACCGCATAGTTGGCAGATCCACCCTGGCCGGATCCGGCGAAGGCGCTGTACTGGTTGCCGAAGCCCGCCGTGGTGGTGTCGGTGTGGTTCGAATACGACCAGCCGGTCGAACAACAGCCGGGAAATCCGAAGTTCGTGTAATCGTGATTGAAGGTTGCGGCGCCGCTGGTGAACGAAAACGGTCCGCTGATCGCGCCGCCCGGAAAGTAATGCGTGTTCGGTCCGGGCAAGACGAGATCGTCGAAGGTGCTGGTCGACGCTTGCGCAACACCTGCGATCGCGACAAGGGCGGCGGCCGCAAACATGGATGGAAGGTTTTTGATCATGACGGGATCCTCGCGTGAAAAATAGACCAGTCCTCAAGCCTGGGTGATGGAAAGCCTGCGGCGTCGCACTACCCACGACAGCAGGAGAATTCCGGCACCGAGCATGGCGAACTGGTCGGGCTCGGGCACAGGCGCCGCGGCGAAATGCAGCGCGCCTACGGCATCGAGGTCGAATCCCGCCGAACCGGACTGCGGAAACGGGTCGTAGATCGGATTCGGCCCGCCGAACGCGGCCGGATAGTCATCGAATGCACTGCCGTTGCCGATCACATCGACGATGCGCACAAAGCGCACGTTGTTGACGTCCAGGCCAGGGGCACCCGCAAGGTCGGCCAGATCGAAAGGCGTGCCCAGGCCCTGGCGGTACTTGCCGGCAAATCCGAAGATGTTGTTCGGGTCAATCGAGCCAAATCCGTTGACCGGCCCAGGCGTGAAAGAATACGCCGGAAAACGGACAAAGGTCACGCCATCCGAAGACACGTCGACCCGCCCCAGTTCGAGGAAGGTATCGTTGAACGCGTTCTCGAAAACGGCGAAGTCGGCGCCGGGACCGTTGAATATCCTGCCGCCAAAGGTCAGAGTGATACGGCCACCGTCGCCCAGCCCGACCACATCGAACGAATCACCGACCGCCGGGCCCAGGGCCTTGCCCGGGGTTTGCCAAAGTGCATCGACGTTGGCGCCGGGCAAGTAGTCAAGATGACCGGTGGCCCAGCGAACGATGGAAGGACTGTTCTTGTCGATGGGAGAAGTCACTCCCTGGGCCTGAACGAATGAAGACCAAAGCAACGCCATCACGGCGAGCCAGTTTGAAATACGCATCAATCCCCCTCGAGCGGCAGCGAAGCCGCGCAATCCCTCAAACAACCGTTCGCTGCGTCAAGAGAAGAGTTGCGGCGCGGCCGCGCAAGTTCGCGCAGACCCGCACCGGATGCACTTCACTGCCCGCCGCAGCAAACGGAACACGTGCACCAGGCCGGTCTCCGGGCTCGCGAGGGTTCATGATCAGCCCGCCTTCCCGTGCTATTGCACAGTGGCGCAGTGGACCGATTTGACTCGCTTACCGTTGCGGGGGCAGCGTCGGATTTGCGCTCGAGGTCTCGAAACGCGCACCGCACTTCCCGATTATCCCTTGGCGAAGAACCCGCTTCGGGCACCTGATGGCTCGCGAAGTGTAGCCCGCGAGTCCGCGGTGCGTCAATCGGATCGATGCCTTGATCGAGCGACGACTGCGGTCGACGACAGACTGCGCAGGCCGTCGCCCCTATGGCGCGGCCTCAAGTCTCATGCAAGTCGGATGTCGGCGCTCAAGGAGCGGCGGGTAGTTCCAGTCCCGCCGCACGCGCCGCCGCACGTACCGACTCAGGCCAGTTGATGTTGCCCGGGTCGTTCCCGCCGGCAATGCCGATGAGCCAGGCGTCTTCGGCGCTCACGTTGCGAAAACCGCGTGAGACTCCGGGCGGAACGCTGACCGTGTCCCAGCGCTCGAGGACGAGGCTGCGCTCGCCCTGCGGACCCCAGAACACCTCCCAGGTGCCGGTGAGCGCAATGAAGACTTCCTGGGTCAGGTGATTGTGCAGCGGGGCGGACTTGCCGGGCGCGCAACGTACCAGATTGAGGTGGAAATCACCGGCCGCGAGCGGCGCATCGGCCGCGTTGCCTAGCACTCGATAGGTGGTACGTTCACTGCCGGGGATCCTGGCGTCGACATAGTCGTCGGTCGGCCGCAGAGCAGCGAAGCGGGCCACCCGCGCTTCCATCTCCTCGACGGTCGGATTCGCGTCGGTAATCGGTGCTGTCGCACTCATCTCAGGGAAAAAGGACGATGGACCCGGTGGTGCGCCGCGCTTCAAGGTCGCGATGCGACTCTGCCGCGGAGGCCAAGGGATAGCGGTGCCGCACTTCGACCTTGATCGTGCCGGCGCGCAAGGCAGCGAAGGTGCGCTGCGCCATCTCGTTCAACACGGCGCGGTCTTCGGTGAAGTGGAACAGCACCGGGCGCGACAGCGTGCCCGATTTCGCGCCCAGGTCCGGCAGTTGCTCGTGCGCGCCGCTGGCCTGGCCATACGAGACCCAGTGCCCGGTCATCGCCAGCGCCTCCAGGTTCTCGGCCGCCGCCTCGCGGCCGAGGCCGTCGTAGATGACCTCGGCGCCGCGTCCGCCGGTCAAGTCCCTGACTTCGCGCGCGAAGGTGTATCCCGTGGCGACGATCGGGTAGTCACAGCCGTTAGCGCGCGCCAGGCGCGCTTTCTCTTCGCTCGATACCGTGCCGATCACAAGCGCGCCCAGCGCCTTGGCCCACTGGCACAGGAGCAGGCCGACGCCACCGGCAGCCGCGTGCACCAGGACCCGGGTCCCCGCACGCACGCGAAACGTGCGGTGCAGGAGGTACTCTGCCGTCATGCCCTTCAACATCAGCGCGGCGGCGGTTTCGTCGCTGATGTCGTCTGGCAACGGCACCACTTGCGCAGCCGCCAGTGTGCGCACCGTGGCATAGGCCCCGGGCGGCGGACAGGCGTAGGCCACCCTATCGCCCGGCAACAGATGCGCGACGCCGGGCCCGACATCGATCACGGTGCCGGCAGCCTCCATGCCGATCGCCGCAGGCGGTTCGATCATGCGGTAGATGCCTTTGCGGACATAGACGTCGATGTAGTTCACACCAACCGCGCTCTGCCGGATGCGCACTTCGCCGGGACCGGGCGCCGCCGCCTTGACGGCGTCCAATCGCAGCACTTCGGGGCCGCCGAATGCCGAGGCGACGACGGCCTGCGCGGCAAGGGCCGCGCCAGTGCCACCCGCCGCGGCGGGTGCCGTCCGGCCGCCGCGCCGCAGGTAGGCGCGCAAGCCTTCGAAGCCGCCTTCGTAGACGCCCTTGCCGACCAGTTCCTCGAATTCCCTTTCGCGCCCGAGCGGCACGTCGAAGGTGGACTGCCAGTGCCAGAAGGTGCGGTCACCGTCGGTGACGCGCTTCAACTGTGCAGTAGCCACGTAATGCCGCATCGGCAGGGTGGCGTCGAGAATGCAGTAGGTCGAGATGAAATCGCGGTCCGACAGCGACAGCAGCTGTTCGCGGATATGGTTGCCGTCCCTCAGAAAGAAATTGCGCACACAGCCGACCTGGTCTGAAGGCTCGCCGTTCTCGATCTGCGATTCACCGACCGCCGGATGCCACGCGGAGTGACTGTTGAAGTCGCGCAGGACTTCCCACACCCGCTCGATGGGCGCGTCGATGATCGCCGAGCGCGTGACGCGGATCATGCCGGCGTCAGCGCAGGAGGCTCTTGAGCGAGTTGAACGCGGCCTGGAACACGCCCTCGCCGATGTTCTGCGCCAGTTCACGCTCGCGCGCGGGCTCGCAGTCGAACTCTGCCGACCACTCGGCAAAGGTGCGGTTGCCGTCGGTCACCGGCGTGAGTTTCAGCGTGGCGACATAGTTCGTCACACCCATCGGGCTCTCGAGGATAGAGTAGGTGCACTGGTAATCGTAGTCCGACAGAGTCAGCAATTGCTCGCGGATCACGCCGCCGTCCTTGAGACGGAAGTTGCGCACGCAGCCGATGCGGTCGGCAGGCAGTGCGCCTTCGATGCGTGATTCAGCGACGAACGGCGTCCACTTGGGCAGGCCGTTGAAGTCGCGCACCTGCGCCCAGACCGCGTCGGCCGGCGCGTCGATGACCGAAGAGGTGTAGACCTTGATCACGTCGGCGCGCTTTGCTTGTCAGGCAGAGCGGCTGCGTCGCTCCGATCAAGCAGTCCGCGCGCTGCCTGGCCGAGGTCGCCGGAATCGACACCGATCTCGCGCAACAGCTGGTCAACCAGTGGCGCCTGCGCACGGTAGCGCAACGCGGAGTTGACGACACCGTCGGCGAAGCTGCCGTTTCCTGTGTCGGCGCCCCCACTGCCGCGCCCGCCGCCCAGGCCGTCCACCTGCAGGATCTTGATTCCCTCGATGCGCTCCATCGGCTTCACCGATTCACGGATGATGCCCTCGAGCTTGTCGATCAGGCGCAGGCGCATCGCCGATTGGCGCGACTCCGGAGAAAGCAGGTTTTGCGCCCTGTTCATGAGCGTCGCACCCTCGGCCTCGACCTCGTGGCGTATCTTTGCAGCCAGGGCACGGATCTTGTCGGCGTCCGCGTTGGCCTCGGCTTCCATGCGAATCGCATGACCGCGGTCGGCAGCGGCTGCCTTCTCGGCTTCCGCCGCCACCGTGACGCGCAGCGCATCGCGCTCGGCATCCTGCGCCGCGGCGATGAGCTCGATGCGCTTCCTGCGCTCGGCCATTTCGGTCTCGCGCACGGTGAACACGCGCTCCTCCTCGGCGACAGCGTGGGCGCGCGCCTGGTCGGCAGCGGCCTGCGCCTCGGACTGCGCACGTGATTGCTCGGCCACAGCGATCGCGCGCTGCTGCTCGGCCAGCTCGATGGACTTGCGACGCTCGATCTCGCGCGCCTGCACCTCGCGCTCCTTGGCAATGCGCTCCTCCTCGACAGCACGTTCCGATGCGAGGCGCGCGCGATCGACCGCCTCGCGGGCGGCGATCTGCGCACGCTCGGCCTCCTGCTCCTTGGTTGCCCGTTCGCGCGCAAGGTCGGCACGCTGCGCAGCGCGCTGGGTCTCGACCTCACGCTCCTGCGAGAGGCGTGCGGTTTCCAGCTCGCGATCGATGTCCAGCGCCTGTCGCTCGGTCTCCAGATTCTTGTTGCGGATCTGGATCATGGTGTCCTGCTCGATGTCGTTGCGCGTCTTCTTGCGCCGCTCGATCTGCTCGGTCAGGCGCGTCAACCCCTCGGCGTCGAAGGCGTTGGACGGGTTGAAGAACTCCATCGCGGTCTGGTCGAACTGGGTCAGCGATACGGTCTCCAGTTCCAGCCCGTTCTGCAGGAGGTCGGCGGCGACCACGGCGCGTACGCGCTTGACGTACTCGCCGCGCTTCTCGTGCATCTGCTCCATGGTCATCTCGGCCGCCACGGTGCGCAGTGCGTCGACGAACTTGCCCTCGACCAATTCCTTCAAGGTATCGGGCTGCAACGTGCGCTGACCAAGTGTCTGAGCGGCCGCGGCAATGGCCTCAGCGCTGGCTTGCACGCGTACATAGAACTCGCCGGTGACGTCCACGCGCATGCGGTCCTGGGTGATGATGGCTTTCTCGCGCGCACGCGTGACCTCGAGCCTGAGCGTGTTCATGTTGACCGGCACCACCTCGTGGACGATCGGCAGCACGAAGGCGCCGCCGTTGACCACCACCTTTTGCCCGCCAAGCCCGGTGCGCACGAAGGCCCGCTCCTTGGAGGAACGCAGGTAAAGCCAATTGAGTAGCCAGACGACGATCGCAATGACGATTGCGACGACGACAAGACCCAGAACGAACTGTCCGAACTGTGCACCGCTCATGATGCCCTCCTTGCCTTGATGCTGCGGAATTTCCGTGTTGTCTCAGTGATCGCGCGCTCGGTCGGCAGGCGCTCCATGGATGAGGCCCCGTAAAAACCGTGCACGCCGGGGCAGCGCTTGAGGATCCAGGCCGCGTCCTTGGGTTCGGCGATCGGCCCGCCGTGGCACAGCACGATCACCTCCGGGTTGACCTTGCGCGCAGCCGCGACCCAGCCTTCGATCAGGGGCACGCACTGCGCGAGGGTCACGGCGGTCTCCGCGCCGATCGCGCCGCCCGTGGTGAGCCCGAGGTGGCAGACCACGATGTCCGCGCCGGCCTTGGCCATCGCGCGCGCATCTTCCTCGCTGAAAACGTAGGGCGTGGTCAGCAGATCCTGCTCGTGCGCAGCGCGGATCATGTCGACCTCCAGCGCATAGCCCATGCCGGTTTCCTCAAGCTGCTTGCGGATCACCCCGTCGAAGAGCCCCACAGTCGGGAAGTTCTGCACGCCCGAGAAGCCGAGTTCGCCCAAATGCTTCAGGAAGTGCTCGCGCAGCATGAACGGGTCGGTGCCGTTCACCCCGGCCAGCACCGGCGTGGCCTTGACAACCGGCAGGACCTCGCGCGCCATGTCGACCACGATGTCGTTAGCATTGCCATAGGCCATCAGTCCCGCGAGCGACCCGCGCCCGGCCATGCGATAGCGGCCCGAGTTGTAAATGACGATCAGATCGATGCCGCCGGCCTCCTCGCACTTGGCCGATAGGCCGGTGCCGGCACCGCCACCGATGATGGGCTCACCGCGGCGAATCCGGGCACGCAGTCGTTTCAGTATGTCCTTGCGCGCGATGCGGGCCATGTGTCCGCTCTCCCTTTCTTGGTGATTTCGTTGAACTGTCCCGCCAGCAGTTGGGCGAAAGCGGGATCGTTGATATGCAGCGGCGAACGCACCAGGCGCCGCTCTGACCCCGGGCGGAACGCCCCGGCGATCGCATCGAAGAGCGCCTTGTTCGCCGCGGGATCCCAGAACGATCCCCCGGGGACGTCAAGCCCGGACAAGCCGCCCTCCGGCAGGACGAAGCGCACCGGCCCTTCCATGCGATTCAATTTATCAGCGATGAAGCGGCCAATCTTCGCGTTCTCTTCTGGCGTGGTGCGCATCAGGGTCACGTTGGCGTTGTGCCGATGCAGGCGCCGACCGCGAAAGGCCGCTGGCACCGTGTCGAAGGCCCAGAAATTGACCATGTCGAGCGCGCCGCAGGACCCGACGTAGGGCACCCGCGTGCGCGCGATCGCGTCCATGCGCAGAGGCCCTGCACTCAGCACACCACCCACGATCTCGTCGGCGATCTCGGTGGTCGTCACGTCGAGCACCGCACCGATGAGCCCGGACTCCACCAGCTTTTCCATCGACTGTCCGCCTGTGCCGGTGGCGTGGAACACGATGCAGTCCCAGTCGGTTTCCAGGAGCGGGGTCAGCGCCTGCACGCAGGGCGTGGTGAGTCCGAACATGGTGAGCCCGAGTGCCGGCTTGGTCTGCGCGCCACCGGCGTCCTTTTTCGCGTAGGCGATCATGCCGGCCAGCGCGTGCGCGGCGTTGGCGAGTACGCGCTCGGAAATGCGGTTGATGCCGGACACGTCGGTGACCGAATACATCATGCAGATGTCGGACGGTCCGACATATGGCTTGACGTCGCCCGAGGCGACCGTCGAGACCATGACCTTGGGCACACCGATCGGCAGCCGGCGCATCGCCTGGGTCGCCAGCGCCGTATTGCCGGAACCGCCGGCCGACACCACGCCGCCCAGGTCGCGCCGACGCACGACGAAATGCTCGAGCGCATGCGCCATCTCGGTCACCGCGCTACCACGGTCGCCGGTGAATACCGCCCGTTCGCCCTGGGGATGATGGCGCGCCACTTCGCGCGCACTCACCCTGGCCGATGAAGGCCTGCCCGAGGTCGAAACGTCGACTGTCACCACGCGCAGGCCGAGCTTCTCCAGGCAGGCCGCCATGTAGCCGAGTTCACGCCCCTTGGTGTCGAAGGTGCCGATCACATAAGCCGCGCGACCGGCCGTGGCCGCGACTGGGAACTCCACGACGCGCGCCTCCTCGCGTTGCGGAACCGCCGCCGCCAGGGGTCGACTGTCGGGTGCGCTCGCCAGGGGCCGGTCGGCGTCGGTGTTGCCCCAACGGGTATAGGCGCGCACCGCGCGTGGTTCCGCCGCGCCGGGCAGCTCGTTTTCTTCAGCGCGCTTGACCGTGTAGACCTGCACACCCTGGTCAGCGGTGGTCTCGGGCGCGGGCGCCGCTTCGATCTCCTCGTCGGCGGCGCGCACGCCGAGCAGGCGCTGCTGCAGGGCGCGATCGCCCGCGATCTCGGCCACCGGCATGGAACGCGCGATGCGTCCGTTGACCATCACGTCGACAACGTCGGCCACCGTGATCGCGACGCCCAGGTTCTGCTCGATCAAGAGCACCGCGATTTCGCCGCCATTGGCCAGCGACTTGAGCATGCCCTCAACCTGCTGCACGATCACCGGGGCCAGGCCTTCGGTTGGCTCGTCCATGACCAAGAGCGTCGGGTTGAGCAGCAGCGCCCGGCCGATGGCCAGCATCTGTTGCTCGCCGCCGGACAGCTCGGCGCCGCCGTTGCCGCGCCGTTCCTCAAGCCTGGGAAAGGTCGAGTAGACCCGCGCGACATCCCAGGGACCGCGCGCGCGCCGACGGGCCCCTGCGGCCAGCCGCAGGTGTTCGTCGACCGTCAGGGAAGGCCAGACGCGCCGGCCCTGCGGGACGTAGGCGATGCCAAGGTCGGCAATGCGGTTGGGAGGCAGGCCCAGGATCTCGCGTCCGGCCAGGCGCACGCTGCCACGCGCGCGCACCAGGCCGGTGATCGCATTGCACAGCGTAGTCTTGCCCATGCCGTTGCGGCCGACGACGGCCAGCACGCCGCGCTCCAGTTCGAGCGACACTTCCTGCAGCGCGTGCGCGCGGCCGTAGTGCACGTCGAGGCGTTCGACCGAGAGGATGGGCGTCATGCGTGCCCCGCCGTGCCCATGTAGATCTCCTGTACCTCGGCGTCGCTTTCGATCTCGGCCGGCGTGCCTTCCTTGAGGAGGCGCCCGTTGTGCATGACCGTGACGCGGTCGACCACGCGCAGCGCGATCTCCAGGTCGTGCTCGATCAGGATGAAGCTCATGTGCGCGGGCAGCGCGCGCAGCAGCAGGACCAACTCGCGCCTTTCCGCCGGCGACAATCCGGCGGCCGGCTCGTCGAACAGAATCAGGCGCGGTGCCCCGGCCAAGGCCATGCCGATCTCGAGTTGTCGCTGCTGGCCGTGCGACAGGGTGGCGACCGGATCGTCGCCGACCTGCGTCAGGCGTACCCGTTCGAGGAGGTCCTCGGCCGCAGCACGCGTGGAGCTGGTGCGCGCCGGGCGCAGGAAGCTGAATCGGCCGCGGGCGACACCGCGCACGGCCAGAAAGAGGTTGTCGCGCACCGACAGTTCGCGAAACAGCAGGCTCGACTGGTACGTGCGGCGCAGACCCGCGCGAATACGCTCGTACGGCGCGTGATCGGTCACATCGTCGCCAAAGAAGCGTACGCGCCCCGCGGTGGCGGGATAGTCGCCAGTGATGACATTGAAGAGGGTGGTCTTGCCGGCGCCGTTGGCGCCGATCACCGCGCGGCGCTCGCCGGCCGCAACCGCAAAGGACACATCCTCGACCGCGCGCAACGCGCCGAAGTGCCGCGACACGCCCTCCAATCGGAGCGCGTCACCGGTCGAGAGAAGCTGACGCTCCTCAAGCTGATTGACGGAAGCCATGCGAGAAAGCGAAGACGCCCAGTTGCGAAAACGAAAATTCGATGCGAATTGGCACGAGGCGCCCCGGCCGCACGGCCGGGGCGTTCTGCCAGATTCCCCTTACGGGCAGGCCGGCTCGTCGCGCGAACCCATCTTGAAGTCCTCGCGCTTCATGCCAAGCATTTGATCGACGCCGTCGATCTTGCGCAGCACCCGGTTGAAGAGATTGCCCTTGGAGTCCTTGACCACCTCGGTAATGAAGGTCGTGCCGATGGCCTGACGGTTGGAGTCGAGCCGCACATCGCCCACCGGGGTCTTGAGCGTCATCTTGGAAAGGGCTTCGCGGTACTTCGCCTGCCCGCCGGAGAGGTCACCCTTGACGGCATCGAGGCCGTCGAGCGCGGCTTTCATGTTGATGTAGTAGACCAGGGCGAACAGCGAGGGGCTGGGATAGGCGCCGGACGATACCGGGAAGTTCTTCTGGTAGTCGGCGACGAACGCCTTCCAGTCCGGGTGGTCGTAGGCATCGGCGATCGGCGCGCCGGCGATGGTGCCGACCAGCGAGTCGCGGCGCTTGCCCTTGTAGTTGAGGATGTCCTGACTTACCGTGATCGAACCGCCGATCATGGGCTTGTCGCCGCCGGCCGCCTCATACTGATTGAGGAAGTTGACCGCGTCCGCACCGCCGAGAATGACAAGCAGCGCATCGACATCCTTCGGGATGCGCGCGATCACCGAAGAGTAGTCCTTGCCGCCCAGCGGCACCCAGGCCTTCACGGGAACCTTGCCCCCCAGGCGGCAGTATTCAGACATGAAGCCCTGCACCTGCGAATAAGGGAAGGCATAGTCCTCGGCGATCAACATCACACGCTTGTAGCCCTTGTCCATCGCCGCCTTGCCAAGACCCACCATCCACTGCGCGCCTTCGGTGTTGAAGCGGAAAAAATTGGGCGACGGGTTGACCAGGGTCGTCGCCTGCGCTCCCGACGAGCCGTTGATGAAGGTGATATTGGGCTGGCTCTTCGAATATTCCTTGACCGCGATGCCCTCGCCGCCCGACAACGGACCGACCATGATGTCGACCTTGTCCTGTTCGACCAGCTTGCGTGTCGCATTGACCGCAACATCCGGCTTGGCGTCGGACGAGGCCTTGATGAGCTCGATCTTGCGTCCCGCGACCACACCGCCGCGCTGCCGCACCGCGAGCTCGGCGCCACGCATGCCGTCCGCGCCGCCGGCCGCGAAGGGACCTTCGAGCGTTGCCAGAAGGCCGATCTTCACCGTTCCCTGCTGGGCGTGCGCCGGACCGCAGAACGCTGCAAGCACCGCGGCGCCGGCGAGCGTGTGAACAAACAGTCTCTTGCTGTGCTTCATGAGTTGCTCCTCCTTGGGGTTGACCGCGGCCTCAAGGCCGCCGGGTTGACAGCCGCGCGCGCAGCTTGGCCCAGAGGCCCAGCAGCCCGTCCGGCGAGAACAGCACGATGGCGAGGAAGACCCCGCCGATGACGAGATTGAAGCGCTCGCGGTCAATGATGTCGATCGCGAAGGTCTGCAACAGGACAAAAATGATCGCGCCGATGAATGCGCCGATCGGATGCTTCATGCCGCCCAGCACCGCGATGATCAGCACATTGATCAGCCACGAGGTGCCCACCGAGTTCGGCGTGATCAGGCCGTTGTACCAGGTGAAGAGGATGCCGCCCACGGCGGCCAGCACGGCCGCGAACGCGTAGGCGGCGACGCGATGCGCGGTCACATGAAAGCCGAGCGCGTTCATGCGGCGCGGGTTGTCGCGTATCCCCTGCAGCGCGACGCCGAAGGGCGCGCGCAGCACATACTGCACCAGCCAGTATCCGCCGAGCGCACAGGCAAGCGCCAGATAATAAAAGGCCACCGGATTGCGCAGATTGACGCCCAGCACGGCCGGCGCGTAGACGCGCTGGAAGCCCTGGAACCCATTGAACACCGTGTAGTTCTGCAGGCACAGGTAGTAGAACGCCACCCCCATCGCGAGGGTGATCATGATGGTGTAGATGCCTTCGGTGCGAACCGACAGCCAGCCGATGAAAGTGCCGGCAACCACCGCCACAGCGATCGCGATCGGCACCGCCACCCACCACGGCCAGCCGAAGCTCAGCGCGGCTTCGCCGCTGGTGCCGAACACGGCGAGCATGTACCCAGCAATGCCGGCCACCGTCATCTGCGCCAGCGAGATCATGCCGCCGTAGCCGCCCAGGAAGGTAAGCGAGAGGGCGATCAGCCCCAATGCGAGCGACTGCGCGCCGACCTGGTAGACGAGGAAGTCGGTCGCGAACAACGGATACGCCAACACCAGCGCCAGCACCAGCCAGTGCCGCGGTTTCGCGGCCGAGAAAAGCGCGGCGACCCGGCCCGACGCACCGCCCGCCGCGCCGGTTGCGGCGGATGCGCGGCGGGACGTGCCCGGAGCTGCCGGCACGGTCCGCCCCATGGCCAGGCGCCCGGCCCCGGCGTTCATCGCCTGCCGCCACTGCGCGCCGCTCATGCCGGCCTCCCGAGGATGCCGCGCGGCCGGAAGGCGAGCACCAGCACCAGGATGACAAAGGTGAACACCACGCTGTAGGTCGGCGCGTAGGCCAGGCCGAAGGTCTCCGCCACGCCGAGGATGACCGCGCCGACGGCGGCGCCCACTACGCTACCCATGCCGCCGACGATGACCACCACCAGCGAGGCGAGCAGGAGACGCACGTCTTCGCCCGGCACCATCGAGAGCTCGACCGCGCCGATCACTCCACCGAAACCCGCCAGACCAGCGCCGATGGCAAAGGTGGCGGCGAAGACCAGGTTCACGTTCACGCCGGTCGCGGAGAGCATCGCGCGGTCGTCCACCCCGGCACGGATCATCATGCCGATGCGCGTCTTGTTGAGAAACAGCCAAAGCAGCAGGCCGATGCCGATGCCCACCGGCAGCAGCGCCATGCGGTACTTGGAATAGGCCTTGATCAGTGGAATGTCGCGCAGCGGGCCCGACAGGAAGTCCGGTGCGCTCAACTGGTGAACCTGCGCGCCTATCCCCCACAGCAGGAGATCGGCAATCACGATGGAGAGGCCGATGGTGACCATCGTCTGGCGCAGGTCTTCGCCCTGCATGTGGCGAAAGATCACCAATTGCATGATGAGGCCGGCAAGCGCGGCGACCAGGAAGCCGGCCGCCAGCCCGAGGACGAAATAGCCCGTCGCGTTGACCGTCAGGTAGCCGACATAGCCGCCCAGCAGGTAGAGCGATCCGTGCGCGAGGTTGACGTTGCGCATCAGGCCAAAAACCAGGGTAAAGCCGCTCGCGACGATGAAGTACAGCGATGCCAGCGTGAGGCCGTTGAGCAGCGTGATGAGGAACAGGCGCGTGTTGTCCCACAACCCCCAGATGGAGAAGACCACGAGCGGAGCGCCGATGACGATGCTCCAGAATATGCGCGCCCAGCGGGTCAACGCAGGCCTCTCGCGCTGCGGCGCGGCGTCTTCGTGCCAGCGGAAGGACGGGCGGTGCCAGCGGACACCCGTGCGAGGACGCTCATGCGGCGGTCTGTCCCCAGCGCGTGCGTGCGGCGCGGATCTCCGGCGACTTGTGGAACTGCCCATCCTTCATGACCGCGAGGATGCGCCGGGAATCCTGCAGCAGCGCGAGGTTGGACAACGGATCGCCGTCGACCAGCAGCAGGTCGGCCAGGTAGCCCTCCTTGACAAGCCCCAGGTCGCTGCCGCGCATCATCATCTCGCCGCCCCACTTGGTGCAGGAAACGATCGCCTCCATCGGGGTCATGCCGAGGTACTTGACAAAGTATTCGAGGTCTTTCGCGTTTTCGCCGTGCGGCGCCCAGGCAAAACCGTAGTCGCCCCCGGGCAGCACGCGAATGCCGCGCTTGAGCATCGCCTTCATGCTGTTGCAGGCAGCCTCGAGTTCGCGCTCGTAACCCATGTCCTTGGCCGTCTGGTTGTCGATATCGACCACCTCGCCCTCGTAAAGCAGGCGGATGATCACCGACAGGCCGGGCGCGACGAAGATGCGGTGCTTCTGCGCCTCCAGCATGTCGAGTGACTCCTCGTCGGTGAAACTCGCGTGGTAGATGACGTCGAACCCGTGGCGCATCGCCTGCTTGACCGACTCGGTGGAGCGCGCGTGGCAGGACAGGCGCTTGCCGCGCACCTTGGTCTCGCGCACAGCGACGGCGACCTCCTCGTCGCTCATCCAGGTGGTCGTCGCGTCGGCGCCGGGCACCAGGTTGTCGCCGGAGAGGTTGAGCTTGATCGAGTCGACGCCGTACTTGAGGAACATGCGCACGGCACGCAGCATGTCGTCGCGCCCGTTGACGATGCAGCCGAAAGCCAGCTCCGGATAGGGCAGGTGCGGCAGTAGGTCGTCGCCGAGCGAGCCGCTGACAGTGATTTCCTGGCTGGCGGCCAGGTAACGAGGTCCGGGGATCTGACCCGCATCGATCGCGTTGCGGATCACGCAGTCCAGGCGTGGCTTGGGGGTGGCCGCCCCGACACAGGAGGTCCAGCCCATGTCCAGATACTGCTTCGCCACCTGCGCGGCCCACAGCGTGTGTTCCTCGTGTGGCAGCTTCTGGATCGCGTCGAGCGTCTTGGAGTTGACCCAGCCGAAATGGGTATGCGCCTCGCACATGCCCGGCATCAGCGTGGCGCCGGCGGCGTCGACCACCGTGACGCCTACGGCCGGAATGGCACGGGCGCCGCGGCCGACACGGGAAATGCGGTTGCCTTGCACCAGCACCTCGCCGGCGTAGGGCTGCGCGCCGCTGCCGTCGATGATGCGCACGTTCGTGAAGAGGGTATTGCCCATGCTTCCTCCTAGGTTCGCCTGGCCAGGAATCTGCCGAGGAGAGTGCCGCATTCCTCGGGCTTCTCGTAAACCGTCCAGTGCCCACAGCGCGCGAGCACTTCCGTCTGCGCGCTGGCGACGCGTTCGGCGATGCTGCGCACCGACTGCGGCGGTGCGACCGCATCCTCGTCGCCGGTCACGAGCAGGACCGGGCAGGCGATCTTTGCCAGGTCGGCGGACATCGCCTCGGAGAGCGCATCGCAGCTGCGCGCGTAGCCGTCATGGCACTGGCGCATCACCGACTCGCGCACCGCGGCCACCGCCACCGGCCGCATGCGCCGCGTTTCGGCCGAGGTGCCCGACAGCACGGTCGCATCGGCGATGGCCTGCATGCCGGCTTCGCGCTCGGCGCGCGCCTTCTCTGCCCGCGCGCGGATCGGCGCGCGGTTGACGTCCGGCGGCGCGGTGAGCGGGCCGAAGAGTGCAAGGCTCCTGACCAGCCGCGGTTCGAGCGCGGCCAGGTGAAACGCGATGATGCAACCCATCGAGTGAGCGACCACGTGGGCACGCTCGACGCGCGCCGCGCCGCATACGCGCATCAGCGCGCGCACATAGCCGTCGATGGACAGCGGCCCCTGGACCCGATGTGAGCGTCCGGCGCCCGGCAGGTCCGGACGAATGGTGCGATAGCGGGCCAGGGCCGGCATCAGGGGCGTCCAGAAATTGGACGTGCCGCCCAGCCCGTGGATCATGAGCACGGCCTCCCCCTCGCCGTCGATCTCGACGGCCATGCGCTCGACATAGCTGGTGCTCAATGCATACCCCCCTCCAGACGTATGCTGCGCCGCAGAAAACAAAAATGAGACACGAGTCTCATTCGGGTGTGGGACACTAATACGAGTCGACAAGCCTTGTCAATCTGCGATGCGTCAAAGCGCCGCCAGCTTCTACACCTTGCCGGACCAGGGGTCAGGGCACCGCAGCCGTGTGTTCCGGCGGCTGCTCGACGAGGCAGTCGCGCTGGTGCGGCGCGGGCGCATCCCGTCGGTGGCGGAGGTCGCGCAAGCCGCCCAGGTCTCGCGCGCCACGGCCTATCGCTACTTCCCCAGCCGCACCAAGCTCATTAGCGCCGTGATCGCCGAGGCGCTCGCGCCGGTGCGCCGGGCAGTGCCCCAACAGGGCGATGCCAAGCAACGGCTGCGCGAACTCCTCAACCGGACCTATTCGCGCTTCAGCGAGTACGAGCCGCACATGCGCGCCGCGTTGCAGCTCGCGCTCGAGCACAAGTCGCTGGAAGCGGCCGGGCTCTTGGAAGAGGAGCCGTTCAGGCGCGGCCAGCGTCAGGAAATCCTCAAGCTGACGCTCGGCCCCCTGCGGACCCAGCTCGCACCGCGCACCTGGAACCGGCTGATCCGGGCGCTCGCCGTGGTCTACGGCATCGAGCCGATGGTGGTGCTCAAGGACATCTGCGGCGCCAGCGACCGCGAAACGGAAGCGGTGGTGCGCTGGATGATGGACGCCTTGGTAGACGCGGCTATGCAGGAGAAAGCCGTCCGCTAGCGGGGCGCCGGAGACTCCGGGCTCCCTACAACTCTGCCAATATCTGCTCGCGCCGCCGCTCGCATTCCATGAAAGTCAGAAGTCCCTGGTCGCACAGGGATTGCAGGCGCCGCAGCCGGTCCTCGATGGACATGGCCTGCGGTGCAGCGGCGGAAGGCGCCGGCGGGATGCCGGGCGCGGTCACCATCGGCATCGCCGGGATCTGCACCTGCGCCGGCGCCGCCGGTATCGTGTAGATCACCTGCGGCACTGGCGGATAGACGACGGGCGGCGCATAAACCACCGGCGGCGGAACATAGACCACCCGCGGCGGGTAATACGGAGGTGGCCCCCAGTAGCGCGGACCGACCAAGGCGCTGCCGACGACCACCCCGCCAATGAAGTAGCCACTGCGGCGGCCAAAACCGTGCGCCTCGGCGACAGGCGCTGCGGGCAGACCGAGCACGAATGCTGCCGCGCCGGCCAGGGTCAGGCGTGCCACGGGATGTCGGTAGGCAAGCATGGTGGTCCCCCGAAGAGGAGGTGAACGAAAAGCTCTTATAGCACGCCGGCATCCGGCCGCACAGCGCGTTTACATTTGACCAAGGCCCAAAAACACGAAGCCCCGCATGAGGCGGGGCTTCGAATGCAAAGGGGTATCTGCGGATCAGCGGCGTTGCGGCATGCGGCGGCGCACCATCATGCCGATCATCCCCAGGCCGGCCAGGAGCATGATGTACGACCCAGGCTCCGGGATCGGTGCCGCAGTCGCATAGAACTCGATTCGCAGGACGTTCTGCGGATTGGCGGTGATCGCGGCGGTTCCCTCCGCAGTCAGGTCCAGGACGCCCCCCGAAAAATTCATGCTGTCGAAGTTGCCAGGCGACGACAATGTCTCAGTACGGCTCCAGTACCCCAAAGGCGAAGAAGGGGCCGACTTATCAAGCGCTCCGCCGATCGAAAGAGGTACTCCACCGTCAAACGACAGGTTGCCGGAAGTGGACGCCGTCGTGACGCCACCCAATTCAAAATAGGAGAGATTGCCGACAAATACCGATACGTCGCCACTCAGTACCCAGCCGGAATTGCGCGTGACTGTGAACGAAGGCATCTCAAAAGATGCGATCCCGGTGCCGGTTACCGATACCGAGGGCGAAAAGCTCCAGCCAAAGAGGACCAGGTTGCCTCCTCCACCGGAGAAACTGATTCCGCTGAAGGAGGTCGAGTCGTCATAATCGACCGTGTACTGATCGAATACTGCCGTGGCGGCCGATACGGGGGCGGCGGCAGCGGTAAGTGCCAAGCCGATGACGGCGGCACGTAGGACATGGACCACATTCTTCACTGGAAAACCTCTTTGACAGGCTGTGGAGGGCCGCACGCCGGTGGAAAAAAAACAGCAATCCCGGGACGCACAGCGACCAAACCCACACGCTATTGAAGTACGATACTTACGTCAATAGCCCGATAGTGCTAGCCGGCGCGACGCCCAAGCCAGGCTGCCCGGCCGGGCGCGCCGCCCTCCCTTGCCGGCGCCGGAAGGCCCCGTCGGCCAATCGGTCAGGTCTTGACGAAACGCAGCGTCATGCGATCACTCTCGCCGATGGCCAGGTGCTTTTCGCGGTCGCGGGACGACAGGGTCGGCGGCAGGGCCCACACCCCCTCGGGATAGTCCTTGGTGTCCTTCGGGTTGGCGTTGACTTCCGAGCGACCGGCCAGCTTGAAACCGGCCTTCTCGCACGCGGCGATCACGTACGACTCGGTCATGTAGCCGCTCTTGACCTGGCGTGCCTTGGGCGTGCCCTCGACGGCACGATGGTCCTCAACGCCCAGGATGCCACCAGGCTTGAGCGCGGCATGGATGGCCTTGAGAACGATGTCGTCTGTCTCCTGGTAGGCCCACACGTGCACGCTGCGGAACGAGAACACCATGTCCACCGAACCGGCCGGCGCGAACTCAAGCAGGTCCGGGGTGGCCTTGTCGGCCATGACGACGCGGTCGTAGACCTGCGGATGGGCCTTGAGCTTGGCCTCGAAGGCCTCGCGCGAGGCGCGGCGCCCGCGCGTGGTCGAGCGATGTTCCAGCGGATAGTGCGCGGCGATGAAACGCCCGCGCTCGCGCAGCACCGGTGCGATGATCTCGGTGAACCAGCCTGCGGCGGGCCACAGCTCGACCGCCGTCATCTCCGGCTTGAGGCCGAAAAAGAGCAGCGTCTCCTTCGGGTTGCGATAGACGTCGCGGGCACGGTTGGCGCTGCTGCGGTGCTCCCCGCTGATGGCGGCGTCGAGCAGCGCCTCGATGCCTGATGACAAGGGTTGGGCGCGCAAGGCCGGCACGGCGCCGATGAGTGGTGCGGCAATTGAGGCGGCCAGAAAGCGTCGACGGTCAAGCATGGGCATTTCCTTTTTTCTCTCCATCTGCGGCAAGGCTACCCCGGTTTTACGTACGGCCACTGTCTGCGGATTCCGGGCCCTCCGCACGTCTTCGCGCGCATAATCGTGCGCTCCCCTGCTCCCAGTCACGACCCATGATCGAATCCACGACTTCCATCGCCGGCAGCGGCCATCCCCTCGCCTTTCGCACCGCGCCCGCACGCGGCGCCTCGCCGCTGGCCGGCGCCGGCCCGGGCCGGGGCGCGTTGCGCGTCGAGGCGCGCGCCATCGGCGGGCATCAAAAGGAAGCCTTGGTCGAGGGCGCGGACGGTGCGCGCTGGCGCCTGACCAGCGACGAGGGGCCCGCCCTGGGCGGCACCGACCTGGCGCCGTTCCCCCTCGGCTTTTTCAGCGCCGGCCTGATGGCCGACGTGCTCGGCCGCATCGTCGCGCTGGCGCCGGCCCACGACGTGCCCGTGACCGCGGCGAGCCTCGCCACCGAGCACTACTACGCGTTCTCGGGGTCCTTCTTTGCGGGAACGGGGCGCGGTTCGGCCGAAGCGCCACGGCTGGATCTCGCCCTGTCCAGCGGCGCGCCGGCGACGGCGCTCAAACAACTGGTGCGCGCCGCGCTGGACGCCTCGCCGGCGATCGCGGCGCTGCGCACCCCGCTGGCCAATACCTTCGCCCTCTACGTCAATGGCCGGCGTCACCCGGTGGAGGGCGTGCATGCCTCGACGACGGCCGACGTGATCGACCCCTTCAAGGCGCACGCAAGCGCCCCGGCACCTACAGCAGGCGCGGCTGACCTGCCCGACCTGATCGCCAAGGTGCACGGCGCGCCGCCCAAGTCGGCCAGCCTGCCCGGACAAAGCGATCGCATCGAGATCGTCATCGGCGGCGCGGGGCACGCGACACTCGCGGACAGCGGCGTCCATGCGGAGTCTTGGATCGTGCGTCCTGGCGGCTCGCGATTCGCGCTCAAGGCCGATGAGGCAGGCACCGGAGCGCGCGCACCCGCCGGGTTGGCGCTCTACGTGGGCGGCATCGCGTTCTGTTATCTGACCCAGCTGTTGCGCTACATCGAGTACCGCAAGCACAAGGTGCGCGCGGTGCGCATCGTGCAGGTCAACCCCTTCACTGCCGGCACGCGCGCGGCGGCCGGTCCGGTGGACACGCACTTGTTCGTCAACGCCGACGAACCTGATGATGTGATGCAGAAACTGCTGCTCTACGCCGCCAACACCTGCTATCTGCACGCAGCCCTGGGCAGGTCCCTGGAGCCGCGCGTGAGCCTGGCGATCAACGGCGCCCCCGCCCTGCCGCTGGAGTAGGACTGGATCAGTCGCGACAGGGGGGACGGAACCTGCCGGTCCGCGGGCCCGTCCTTCAGATGTTGCGGCCGGCCTTTTCCCAATACGGCGCCTTGAGCCGCCGCTTGAAGATCTTGCCGCTGTCCTCGCGCGGCAACTGGTCGTGGAAAGTCACTACCTTGGGCACCTTGTAGCCGGCGATGCGCTCGGTCAGCCATGCGCGCACCGACTCGGCCGTCAGCCGCGATTGCTCGCGCGGCTGGATCGCCGCGGCCAGGGCTTCGCCGAACTCGGCATCAGGAATCCCGAATACCGCGCAGTCGGCCACGCCCGGCATGCCGATCAGCACCGCCTCGATCTCGGCCGGATAGATGTTGACCCCGCCGGCGATCACCATGTCGGACTTGCGGTCCGAGACGAAAAGGTAACCGTCGGCGTCCATCCAGCCCATGTCGCCCAGGCACACCAGGCCGTCGCGCTCCATCGCGCGGCGCGCCTCGCTCTGGTGGTTGTAGTCGAAGTCCGGGTAGGCCGGCTGGCGGCAGTAGATGAGACCGACTTCGCCCGGCGGCAAGGCATTGCCCGCTTCGTCGTAGATGCGCACCGTGCCGTTGGTTGCCGCCCGGCCCGCCGAGCCCGGCTTTTTCAGCCACTCCTCCGCACTGATGTGGGTGATGTAGCCCGATTCGCTGGAGGCATAGCTTTCATGGATCACCGGGCCCCACCATTCGATCATGGCGCGCTTGACGTCCGGCGCGCACGGCGACCCGGTCGAGGCCACGAAGGTCATCGAGGACAGGTCGTACTTGCGCCTGATCGCATCCGGCAGACGCAACATGCGCACATACATGGTTGGCACCAGATACGCATGGCTGAGGCGATGCGCCTCGATCAATGCCAGGGTGCGTTCGGCATCGAACTTGGGTTCCAGCACCAGGAGCGCGCCGTTTTGCGTGGATTGGGATGAGTAGGTGTTGGGCGCGCTGTGGTACATGGGCGCCGAGCACAGGGCACGCATGCCGGGGCCGATACCGTTGATCTCCAGCGCCAGCGCCGCACCGGCCGCGACCATCTCCGGGGTCGCTGGACGTCGCTTGACGCCCTTGGGCACGCCAGTGGTGCCGGAGGTATAGGCGATCAGGCCGCGCGGCGACCGCGGCGCTTCGGTCCACGGCGGGTATCGCCCGATCCAGTCGATCCACGCGATCGCATGCGCCGGCCACGTCGCGGCATCGAGCCCGAAGGCCTCGACCGTCGGCGCCTTGGGACGCACCACGATCACCGGCAGCCCGGCCGGGATGCCGGCTGCGATCTGCGGCAGCAGGTCGGCATGCACGATCAGGATCGCGGCCCCCGAGTCCTTGAGGATGTGCCCGGCCTCGGCGGCCTTGAAGTGCCAATTGATCGGGCAGTGATACGCGCCCAGGCGCCGCGCCGCAAGCATGATGTCGATGAACGCCGGTTCGTTTCTCAGCATCAGCGCCACCACTGCGTTCTCGCCGATGCCGTGCGCGGCCAGCGCGGCCGCGGTGCGCGCGGCGCGTTCCTCGACCAACTCGGGCGCAATGACTTGGGAACCGAAGATCAGCGTCGCCGGCATCGCTCAAGCCCGCGGCAAACCCGCGCGCGACTGGCTTGCGTTGGCAAAGCGCTCGACCCGCGGGTCCATCACCCGGAACCACAGCGGCGGTACCAATGCCAGCAGGATCATGCCGGCATAGCCGGTCGGCAACTGCGGCGCGGAATCGATCGAGCGCAGGGTCTCGAAGGGGCGCGACGAGTCGGCGTGGTGATCGGAGTGGCGCTGCAGGTTGACCAGGATGGCGTTGCCGAACCAGGTGTCCGAATTCCACGAGTGGTGCGGCGCCACCGCTTCATACCGCCCGTCGGGGTTGCGCCGGCGCGTCAATCCGTAGTGTTCGACGTAGTTGACCAGTTCCAGGAGCGTGAAGGCGACGAAACTCTGGAACAGGAAGAATGCCAGGCCGTTGACGCCGCCCCAGGCAAAGGCTGCCGCGCACAGCGCTGCTTGCACGATCATGTACAGCAGCATGCGATTGGCAGGCGAAAAGGCACGGTCCCCGCGTGCCGACAAGCGCAGCGCTTCCAGTCGCCACGCATGCGCGAAACTGCCGAACACCGTGCGCGGAAAGAAGCGATAAAACGATTCGCCCAGGCGCGCACTCGCCGGGTCGCCGGGCGTGGCCACGCGCGCATGATGGCCGCGATTGTGTTCGACGTAGAAGTGCGCGTAACACACCGTCGCCAGCATGACCTGCGAAAGCGCCCGGTCGAACCTGGATGCGCGGTGGCCCAGTTCGTGGGCGATGGTGATGCCGAAGCCGCCGGTGATGAAGCCGATCGCGACCCCCATCCACAGCGCACCGGAAAGATCGGGCTTGGACGAGGCCACGGCCCATCCCCAGCCGATGAGCGCGAACTGCGCCAGCGCATAGAGGTACAGGAATGCCGAGTAGAACGTGCGTCGCGGCCCGGGCCAGGCGCGCGCCACCGCGGCAGACGGACGTTCACCGATGGCCAGGTCGATCGCGGCGACCACCGCCAGAAAGGCCAGGGACAGCACTCCCGACGCGCCCGCGGCCTGGCCCACGAACGGCAGCGCCAGCAACGCGACCAGGAACAGGTAGCGCAAGTCCTGCCAGCCCAGCGGGGCATCAGCAGGCAGGGTCGGGGCGGTCGCGGCGGCTGCGCTGCGCATGCGATCGATTCTAGGGCATGATGCGCGGCTCTCCTCCCGGACCTGCCCTCCCGTGGCTCTCAAATCGACCATTTACAAGGCCGCGCTGCAGGTGGCCGACATGGACCGGCACTACTACGCCGACCATGCGCTGACCATCGCCTGCCATCCGTCCGAAACAGCCGAACGCATGATGGTGCGCGTGCTCGCCTTTGCCCTCAACGCAGGTGAATCGCTGGCATTCGGGCGCGGATTGTCGGACGTGGCCGAACCCGACTTGTTCGAGACGGACCTCACCGGGGCGATCCGCCACTGGATCGAAGTCGGCCAGCCAGACCCGCGCGCCGTGCTCAAGGCCTGCGGCAAGGCCGCCCGCGTGACCGTCTACCCCTACGCAGCCAGCGCCAACCAGTGGTGGAGGGACGCCGGCCCGGCGCTGGCCCGCGCGCGCAATCTGGCCGTGCAGGCCATCGACCCCGAGCACGCGCGCCAACTGGCGGGCCTGGCCGAGCGCTCGATGGACCTGCAATGCACCATCCAGGATGGCGAGGTCTGGCTGCGCAGTTCCAATGCGCAGGTGCAGGTGGCGCTCGCCCGGTGGCGCGAATGAATCGGCCGGGCCGGTCGCCTGAAACGGCGCGGAATCCCGTTGCTATTCGACTCTAGACTGTCCCCCGCGCGCGCTACGCTCCTCATCTTCGATCGTCACATGCCCGATCCCTTGCTGCCCACCGAAGCCATCCGCCTGGACCAGCTGCAAACCAGCATCTTAAAGACGCTGTATGCGCGCTCTGAGCATCGTCACCCGCTGCCGGACCTGGCACGCGCGGTCTTTCCGGGCGCGGCAGCCTATCCCGACGCCGAACTCTTGGGCTTCATCCTGCCGCGCCTCACGCGCATGAAGACGCTGGACTTCGTGCGCCTGGAGCGCCACGGCGGCACCAAGTCGGCAGCGATCAGCTTAAAGGGCATCGAGTTCGTCGAACGGCAGGGCTGAATCGGGGGCGGCCGCGATCCTTCGGTCATTGCGGCATTGACCGCTCGCGCACCAAGCGTGCATGATGCGCCACCGTGGCCTTTGACGCAGACCTTCATCGCCGCACCGTCGCCTTGCCCGCCGCAAGCGAGGATTCCGACGCGCACGCTTCTTCAAGGGCGGCGCCGCGCGAGCGCCCGCTGCGCTTCTCGGTCATCGACGCCGGACCGCGCGACGCCCTGCGTACCCTGGTGTTCATCCATGGCTTCGGCGGGCGCGGTGCCTACTGGCAGCACCAGCTGGATCACTTTCACTACGACAGCCGCGTCATCGCCCTGGACCTGCGCGGCCACGGCTATTCGGACGCGCCGCGCTCGCGCTATGACGTGCCTGAGCTGGTAGGCGATATCGAACGCATCCTGGACGCGGTAGGAGCGCCGCAGCGCTTCGTGCTGGTGGCGCACTCCTTCGGCGGCGCGCTTTCGACCTGGTTCGTCAATCAACACCCGGAGCGGGTCGAGCGCCTGGTGATCATCGGCTCGGCGGTGGCGTTTCGCCTCAAGTGGGCGGGACGCGCGCTGCTGCGCCTGCCCGCGCCGCTCCTGGCATTCCTGCGCCGCTTTGTCCCGGTGGCGCGCCTGTACCCGCCCTCGCACGTGGTGACAGCGCAGAACCGCAACGCGCTGTCGGTGTGGGACGGCACCGAGCTCCTCAAGCGTGTCGCCGTGCCGACGCTCGTGATCCTCGGGCAACGCGACCTGCTCTTCGAAGAAGCCTCGCAGCGTGGCCTGGCGCAGCTGATCCCCGGCGCCGAGGAGGTGGTCATCCCGGTCTCGGCGCACCAGGTGATGGTCGAGCGCCCGGACGCGGTCAACCGCGCGATCGAGCGCTTCCTCGGTCCGGCGCGTCTGGCAGAAGAGCGGGCCCAGCGCCGCGCCCGGGCCCGTGCACTCGAAGCCGAGCGCCCCTGGCTCAAGCACTATGACAACCGCACGCCCTACCGCATCCGCCCGCCCGCAGCGCCGATCACACGCACTCTGGAAGCGGCGGCGCGGCGCTTCGCCAAGACCGACGCGTGCGAGTTCTACGGACGCAAAATCAGCTACCGCGCACTCAATCGACTGTCCAATCGCTTCGCCTCCGGCCTGATGCGCTTGGGCGTCAACCCAGGCGAACGCGTGGCCATCGTGCTACCCAATTCCCCGCAGGCCTTGATCGCCTACTACGGTGTGCTCAAGCTGGGCGCGGTGGCGGTGTTCGTCAACCCTCTTTTCTCGCGCGATGAGCTCACGGAGCGCTTGACCGATGCCGGTGCGCAGGTGCTGATCGCGCTGTCCTCGTATCGCGGCGAGATCGAGGCCTTGGCCGGCGCCGCCGGATTGAAGCGCGTGATCCTGACCGCGTTCCAGGCCTGGCTGCCGTGGTACAAGCGGATCGCCTACACCCTGACCGGCAAGAGCGCCGCCGCCGGCGGGCCGGGTGCGCCCACCGGGCCTGCGCCCGTGCGACCTGCAGACCTCACCGTCAACGGCTTTCGCAGCGTGCTCGCGCGCGGCAGCCACGCGCCGCTGCCCGCGCCGGGCATGCAGGACCTGGCGGTCATCGCCTATACCAGCGGCACCACCGGCGGCGCGCCTGCGGGGGTGATGCTGACCCATGCCAACCTGGCCGCCAACGCGCTGCAACTGCGCCATTGGATTCCCGATGCGCGGCCGGGGGACGAACGCGTGCTGGCGGTGGTGCCGTTCTCCCACTCCTACGGCATCACCGGTTGCGTCAATTTCGCCACGCTCATCGGCGCGACCCTGATCCTCCTGCCGCGTTTCGATGTCGAAGAGACGCTCGAGACAATCGCGGCCAGGAAGCCGACCCTCTTTCCGGCGGTGCCGATGGTGTTCCAGGCCTTGAGCCATTTCCCCGGAGTGCGCAAGTACGGGGTGGCGTCGATCCGCGTCTGCGTATCCTCCGGCTCGCCCCTGCCGCTGGAGGTGCAGGAGGAATTCGAGAAACTCACGCGCGGCCGCGTGGTCGAGGCCTACGGCCTGACCGAGGCCGCGCCGGCCACCCACGTGAGCCCGTTGAGCGCGCGGCGGCGCCCGGGAACCATCGGCCTGCCACTGCCCGACACCGAAGCGCGCGTCATCGACCCTGAGACCGGGCAGGACGCCGGCATCGACACGCCGGGCGAACTCATCGTGCGCGGCCCGCAGGTCATGCGCGGTTACTGGAACCGCCCGGAGGACACCTCGCTGGCATTGAAGGACGGCTGGCTGCACACCGGAGACATCGCCAAGGTGGACGAGGACGGGTATTTCACGGTCATCGACCGCAAGAAAGACGTGATCTTTTCCGGCGGCTACCCGGTCTACCCGCGCGACATCGAGGAGGTGCTCTACGAGCACCCGGCGGTGCAGGAGGCCGCGGTGGCCGGCCTGCCGCAATGGACCCGCGCACAGACCATCCATGCCTTTGTCGTGCGGCGCGGTCCCGCGCGGGAGAGTGACCAAAAGCTCTCCGCGGAGCTATTGGCCCACGCGCGGCGGCGCCTGGCCGCGCATGCCGTACCCGTGGACATCACCTTCATGGATAGCCTGCCGCGCAATGCCCTGGGCAAGGTGCTGCGGCGCCAGCTCGCCCAAACCGCGACCGACAAGCCGGCAGGCGTCGCCAAATCCGCGCCTTGATCCAGGCGTGGCTGGTGCACGCCTGAATCCTGTGTCCAACTCCCGCCCCGCACGTATTCTTCCCGCCATCGTCGCCGCGCAGTTCGCCGGCAGCGCGGTCTGGTTTGCCGGCAACGCGGTGATGGGTGATCTCAAGGCCGCCTGGGGCCTGCCTGCGGAGAGTCTTGGCCAGGTCCTCTCCGCAGTGCAGCTGGGCTTCATTGCCGGCACCCTGGTGTTCGCGTTCCTCACCCTGGCTGACCGCTTTTCGCCGCGCGTGATTTTCACGCTATGTTGCCTGGGCGCGGCGCTGGCCAACGCTGCCGTGCTGGCTTCGCCACCGGGACTTGCACCACTGCTCGCCAGCCGCTTTGCGACCGGCTTTTTCCTGGCAGGCATCTACCCGGTCGGGATGAAGATCGCCTCCGGGTGGTACCGGAGCGGTCTGGGCAACGCGCTGGGCTTTCTGGTCGGCGCCCTGGTGCTCGGCACGGCATTTCCCCACCTGCTCAAATTTCTGGGCCAGGCGTGGCCTTGGCAAGCAGTGCTAGCCGGCGTGTCCTTGGTGGCGGCCGCAGGCGGACTCCTCATGTTCGCGGCGGTGCCGGACGGACCGTACCTGACGCGCGCGGCACGCTTCGATCCGCACGCCTTGCAGAAGGTCTTCCGGTCACGCCGCTTTCGTGCCTCTGCCTTCGGCTACTTCGGCCACATGTGGGAGCTTTACGCGTTCTGGGCCTTCGTACCCTGGATCATCGCCGCTTTTGCCCCCGCGGTCGACGCGTCGCTGTGGTCGTTCGGGGTCATCGCCGCTGGTGCAGCCGGTTGCGCGGTCGGCGGGCTGGTGTCGCTCAAACTCGGCAGCGCGCGTGTCGCCGTCGCGCAGCTGGCGGCCTCCGGCACCTGCTGCCTGGTCTCACCATTGGTATTCCTGTTTGCACCGCCGCTGCTGATACTGGCCTTCCTGGTCTTCTGGGGTGTCGTGGTGGCCGGCGACTCGCCGCAGTTCTCGGCACTGAACGCCGCGAACGCCCCGGCGGAGGCCACCGGATCGGCATTGATCGCCGCCAACTGCATCGGTTTTGCGATCACCATCGCCAGCATCACGCTCCTGAACGCCATGGTCGGTTCGCTTTCGATCGCCTACCTCTATCTGCTGCTGGTACCGGGGCCGCTACTGGGGCTCCTGGCGATGCGGCCGCTGCTCAAGGATTGATTGCCGTCGCAGGGACCGACCGCGCCAAAGTCGGTGATCACCAGTCCTGCTACCCTTCGCGTCCTATGCGGCCGGGACAGGCCGCGCACCCCGGACTCCCGCCACCATCCGCCATGACCATCGACCTGCGCAGCGACACCGTCACCCAACCCGGCGCCGGTATGCGCGCCGCCATGCAGGATGCGCCGCTGGGCGACGACGTCTTCGGCGACGACCCCACCGTCAATCGCCTGGAAGCATTGGCCGCGGCCCTCTTCGGCAAGGAAGCCGGCCTCTTCCTGCCCACCGGCACGCAAAGCAACCTGACCGCGCTGATGGCGCACTGCCAGCGCGGCGACGAGTACCTGGTCGGCCAGGAAGCCCATACCTATCGCTACGAAGGCGGCGGCGCGGCGGTGCTGGGCAGCATCCAGCCGCAGCCTCTGGCCAACCAAAGCGACGGGTCACTCAGGCTGGAGGACATCGAGGCGGCGATCAAGCCCGACGATTCGCATTTCGCCAAGACACGCTTGCTTGCACTCGAGAACACGATCAGCGGCAAGGTGCTGTCGCGCGCGTATCTTGAATCTGCCCTCGCGCTGGCGGCGCGGCACAACCTCTCCACCCACCTGGACGGCGCGCGCGTCTTCAACGCCGCGGTCAAGCTGGGACTGCCGGTGGCCGAGCTCACCGCCGGATTCGACACGGTCTCGGCCTGCCTCTCCAAGGGCCTGGGCACACCGGCCGGCACGGTGCTGGTGGGCCGGCGCGACCTGATCGCGTCCGCGCGGCGCTGGCGCAAGATGCTGGGCGGCGGCATGCGCCAGGCCGGGGTGCTGGCAGCGGCGGGCATTTACGCGCTGGAGCACAACATCGCGCGCCTGGCCGAGGATCACGACAATGCAGAAGCGCTAGCCGCGGGATTGCGCACGATCGACGGCATTCGTGTCGAAGCGCCGCAGACCAACATGGTGTTCGTGCATCTGCCGCCGGCACGCATCGCCGCCTTGCAAGCGCACCTGGCCGCGGCGGGCATCAAGGTCCTGCTGGGGCCGCGCACGCGTCTGGTCACGCACATGGATGTCAACGCGACGCAGATTCGCGCGGCAGTCGAAGCATTTCGGGCATTCTTCGCGTCGTCGGGCGCACTGGCAGCGGCCGCGTAGTCACGCATCGCCCTCCTCAACCAAAAAGGTCGGCGGTCTCACCGCGCGCGCCAGCGGCCTGCAGCGCCGGCACGTCGCCCTCACGAAACAATGTGCCGACCCGTACGCCGATCAGGCGAATCGGCCGGACCAGCCGCCCCTGCGGCGCGACACGCGAAAGCGCCGCGAAGGCTGCGCGGCGGATCGCGCGCGCGTCGTTGACCGGAGCCTCCAGCGTGTTGTCGCGCGTGACGATGCGGAAGTTGTCGTAGCGCAGCTTGACGCCGATGGTGCGGCCGACGTAACCGCGCTTCTTCAGGTCCTCGGCCACCTGGCGGCACAGTTGCGTGAGCACCGGCGCGATCACGTCAAAGTCGCGCGTGTCATCCTCGAAGGTGGTCTCGCGGCTGCGCGACTTGGGCTCGGAATAGGTCACCACTTCCCGTTCGTCGCGCCCGTGCGCGGCGTCGTGCAGCCACTGGCCGTAGCTCTTGCCGAAATGGCGCATCAGGAATTCCGGCCGTTCGCGCGCCAGGTCGCCGATGGTGACGATGTTGAGTTTGGCCAGCTTTTCGTTGGCCTTGGGGCCGATGCCGTTGATGCGCTTGGCTGGCAGCGGCCAGATGACGCTCTCCAGGTCTTCCATGAAAAGAAGGGTCAATCCGTCGGGCTTGTCCAGCTCCGACCCGATCTTGGCGAGGAGCTTGTTGGGCGCAATCGCGATCGAACAGGTGAGGCCGGTAGCAGCCTTGACCGCGGCTTTCAGCCGTAACCCGAGCAGGCGCGACTCCTCCGGCACATGGGTCAGGTCGATGTAGATCTCGTCGATGCCGCGATCCTCGATCTCGGGCGCGATCTCGGCCACGGCCGCCTTGAAGAGTCGCGAGTGGCGCCGATACTCGTCGAAATCCAGCGGCAGCGCGAGCGCCTGCGGGCACAGGGCGCGCGCCTTCATCATCGCCATGCCGGAGTGCACGCCGAAGGCGCGCGCCTCGTAGGTGCAGGTGGTCACGACACCGCGGCCGACATACTCGGCCAGCGGTCGCGCTTCCCGACCCTCGGACGCACGCCGGCCACCGATGACCACCGGCTGGCCGCGCAATTCCGGGTAGCGCAAGAGCTCGACGGACGCGTAGAACGCGTCCATGTCGAGGTGGGCGATGCGCCGCGGCGGGGCGGCGACGGGTTCGTCGGCCATGTCGCCATGCTACGGGAAGCAAGCCCACAAGCGTTCACAAGCCCCGCGGCGCGCGTATCGAGGCTCACTCCCGAGTGAAATCGGAACCATGCTCGCGACGCCCGAGGCGCCCGCCATAGCGCACCTGCCAGCCCCCCCGCTGCGGCCCCGCGCCAGTGCGCAGACACAAACCGTCTGCGGAACGCTTGCGCGCCCCTCCTCAGTTCACAATCATGCGGATGGACTCGTCAAGCGATTGCTTGTCAAATACCTTCTTCCAATCAGGCTTGAAGAGCGTTCCCATCGCAACCTCGATGGCCTGGTTCGCGCCATCGGAAAACCGCGCGCCCGGGATGTGGCCGAACAGGATGGCGATTTCCACCGTCAGGTGCCCCTCGATGAAGTCCTGGGCCGCCTGCGCCGGGACGCCCCGCCGGATCGCTTCGTCCATGGCTTGCCGGATGACCGAGATGCAGGTCGCACCGACGGTCTCTGACAGCACGGGCTCGAGGATCGCCATTTGCTCGACAGTGATGCGATGAGCGCGCATCACGGGCTTGTAAAGACGCCGAGCAATGTCCTCTCCCAGAGCAAAAGCCGATTCCGGACCCTGCATCAGCGAACAGACGATGTGTTGCCGGGCGTGAGTTCCGCCGAAATGGTCATTCTTTGCGTCAGGCTCGGTTTCATCATTGAAGATTGGCGGGTGGCAGGGGTGGGTCACAAAGTAAACCAGGTCATCCCGCTTCGGCATATGTCCGGCGTAAGGCGCCGCGGCATCGAGTACGATCAACATGGTGCCCGCCTTGAGCTGTGGACTGATCTGATGCGCCACCTTGCCGATCAATTTGTCGGGTACCGCGAGGACCACGACGTCGCTCGCCGGCAGCGCCATCTCGGAAGAGACGCATTCAATCCCGCTCGCTGCGAGCCGCTGGCGCCCTGGTTCCGAGAGTTCGACGTGGTACATCCTGTAGCCGCTGTCCAGCAGGTTCATCGAGATGCGGTAGCCCATCTTGCCGCCAGCGCCGAGTATCGTTACGGTCGTCATGGAGTCGTCCTCGCATTGTTGTCCATAGTGGAGGGTAAGAAGTGTCCTTGCCTTACTGCTTCGAAGTACCCGGCGCCACCCACCTGGCCGCCCTTGAACACGATCGAAATTCCATCCAGCGGGCCTTCCCGGGCATGGGCACGACACAATGGCGAGCCCGGGGAAGTCGGGGCGATGAACGTGAGCGCGTCGATGCCGAGCGGCGCGCCCGAGGCACTGGACGTATCGCCGCCGGCCACGATTGCGCGCTCGATCCCGGCGCGCTCGATCAAGCTCCGCAGCAAGTCACCCAGCGCACCGCCGACATTTGCGTTGGCTGTGCCTTGAATCATGGGGTCGGAGAGCCTGAGCCAGTCGTTGAAGCGATGGACTCGCGGATCGTCCGGCCCACAGGCCGTATGCACGACGACGCTATTGCCGGATTCAAGCGCCGCCAAGGCGGATTCCTCAAGTCGATCACACTCGCTACTGCGAGTCGCGGGCTGTGCGAGGCGCTGCGGATCGGCGGCAACACTCTTCCAGCCGCTGGCCTGGGCCTCGCGAATCTGCTTGGCAGTGACCGGCGAGCAACTGCCTGAAACGACCACGAGGCGGTCCACGGCAGGCACAGATGCGCAGGCGTCGGGCGCGTCAAGCATGCCGCTTGCCCTCCAGTAGCTGGTCAGAGCGTACTGAAGTCCGGAGGAGGCTACCGCGAATCGTGCCGCACGCATCTCTTCCCAGATCAGCTCGCCGCAGCGTGCCAGGGATACGGCGTCCACGACATCGAAGAGGATGGCATCAGGTTCTTCTGCAAGCAGCCGGCGAAACCGCTGCCGATAGTCGTTCGCCCAGAGCGCCAGCACGTCGAACAGCGCGACCCTCTGAGGGGTCTGTACTGCGAGGTGGCGGCGCAGGTCGGATTCGGCCATTGGTGTCACCGGGTGACGCGACATGGTCGGGTGTCGATCGAGGCGGAAGGTCTCTTCGCCAACCGCGGCGAACAGGTTGCCGAAGGTGCAGTAGCGGCGCAGCGCGGGTGCGCCCACCACGATGGGAACAGCGAGGCGGGAATCGAGTGTCGTTCGCCCGATCTCCAGCGCACGGCCGATCGAGCCCTTGTCAGGCGAGGAGTCGAAAGTGGAACAGACTTTGTAGTGCACCAAGTCGGCTCCCAGGTCCCTCAGGAATCGAAAGCAGGGTGCGAGGTGCTCGTCCATCCACGCCGGGGGGCGTGATCGCGCATCTCCCGCGATGCCGATGGCGCGCATGCTCCCAAAGCGCTCCCGGGCGGCATGGTCCGGAATGCCCAGGAACAACACGGACGGGAGGCCGTTCATGGCCAGTACTTCCATCACATCGGTGGAGCCGGTGAAGTCGTCGCCGTACCATGCGACTGGAACCCGAGAAAGCGCCAAGATCAGCCCGCGAAGCGTTGCAACGCGCGCCGCAGGACAGCGTGCCTGCCCGCGTGTTCGTCCAGGCTGACGCCGCGCACAGCGGCCTCCCAGGCCAACCGCAGGCTCTCGACGCCTGCGCCGATCCCATCGGGGTGCCCCATCACGCCGCCCCCGCAGGCGTATATGAGGTCGACACTGCCGAGCGCCCGGTAGGTGTCCGCCGCCTGCGCGGCGGTCTGACCCGAGGCGAAAACCGGCATCACCTGACACCCAGGTGTTGGCGGCGGATACATCGGCGTCAGGCAGGCACGCGCCGAGCGGATCACCGAATCGTCGCTTTCGCAGAACTTGTTGCGCAGGCCGTTGACATGCATGTGGTCCGCGCCGGCCAGACGCCAGAATTTCTGCCAGGCGACATAGTCGAAACCGAGCGCCGGCGACCGATTCAGGTATCCCCAGCCATTGCGGTGGGCGTGAATCGGGAGTTGCGCATGCCGACGCAGCGCGGAGAACCCGGCCAGACCAACGCTGTTGAGACTGACCATGACGCAGTTTCCCCCGGCTTTCAGTACCAGATCATGTCCACGCAACATCTCGTCAATGTCGCCGGTGATATTGAATGCATACATCACCATCTTGCCGGAGCGCTCGGCGTGCGCATTGAGCACACGCATGACCGCCGCTACCCGCTCCTCAAGCGGGCAGCTCGGCCCATTGGCCTGGAGTTCGTCGTCCTTGATGAAGTCGAGGCCGGCGTCGGCCAGTTCCCGGACCAGTGCGGCCGTCGCCGCCGGGGTCAGTCCGACGCTTGGCTTGACGATGGTGCCAATCAGGGGTCGGCCCTCGACGCCGGTCAGCCTGCGCGTACCGGCGACCCCGTAGGCCGGCCCCGGATAGCGCTCGCAGAAGGCCTTCGGCACATCGAGGTCGACAAGCTTGAGGCCGGAGAACTGTTTGAGTTCGAACAGGTTGCCCGCCACGGTCGCCAGCAGATTGGGCAGGGAGGTGCCGATGTTTTCCAGGGGCCAGGAGAGCTCCACGATTGCGCGGTTCCAGACCGACGTGTCCGCCGAGGGCCGCCCGGCCCCCGGCAGCGATGGGGCGTTCACGGGCTCGAGTGCTTCGATCCATTCAACTCTCGCCGCCGCCCGCTCGAGCAGCTCGGGCGTCTCGCCAGGCAGCGCGACGAAGGTACCGCTCGACTGTTCACCGGCCATCACGGCAGCGGCGTCCGCGGTCGCGTAGGCGGTCTCAATCCAGTAGCGCGCCCGCACCCTTTCGGAGTCCGTCGTTCTGCTCATCATCAACCCTGAATCAGCACCGAATAAAGCTTGTTGGCACGCGTCAAGTGGCCGGTCATGGCTTTGGCCGCAGCATCAGGGTCGCGCGCCGCGATCGCCTTGAAGATTCGTGTGTGCTCGGCAATGGTCAAGCGCTCGGCCCCGGGTGCGCGTACCTGGTCTACGTGAAAACGCTTCAACCATTCAAACATCGACTGGGAAACCGAGACAAGGATCGGGTTGGCTGTCATCGAAGCAATCGTGCGATGAAACTCCAGATCGCGCTCGAGAAACTGCTGAAGGTCGTTCACCGCAGCGCGGTGCGCTTGCAGCGCGATGCGTAGCGCCTCGATCTGCGTATCGGTGGCGCATTGCGCCGCGATGCGCACAATGCCGACTTCAAACATGAGGCGCGCTTGCTTCAAGTGCTCCAGGGTGCCCGGGGTGGTCTCCAGAATGTGATGTGCGGCGTCACCTACCTGCTTCAGGATGCTGTCGGCGGTGAGCGCGAGTACGCGCGCCCGCTCCCCGTGTGCGATCACGATCAATCCCATTCGTTCAAGCGTCTGCAACGCTTCCCGGATCGCAGGACGTCCAACCGAGTAGGCGATCATCAGATCGCGCTCGGACGGCAGAAGGCTTCCCGCGGGCCATTCCCCCGAGCGAATGCGCTGCAACAAGCGCTCCAGGACCTCATGTCCAAGTTTGCGGCGCCTGATTGGTTCGGGCATGACGGTGGCAATCGCGGAGGGCGCAGGTGCGGTTGACTTTTTTGGCATAGTCATGTAATCATCATACCAGTTTGAAGGTTGATTGCAAGTCGATCGCACTCGAACTGACGCGCGACGCCCAAGTGCGGCGCTCCGAAAACCATACAAGTGGAGGAGTTTTCATGAAAAGCTTACGAATCTGGCTTGCGGCATTCACGGCTGCGGCAGTTCTCGCTTCCCTTCCGGCAACCGCCCAGCAAAGGCAACTTCGCTTCGGGTCCCCGTGGCCGGGCACCAGCCCCTTCCACCAGGCCATCGTCAAGTTCGCGGAGGAAGTCGAGAAGGGGTCGAAAGGGCAACTCAAGGTGCTGGTCTTCCCGGACGGCCAGCTGGGGGATATTCAAGCGCTGATCAATGGGCTGCAGACCGGTACGGTCGACATGACTTATCTGGCTATCGGCAATGCGAATGTCCTCAAGGGCGGACCGCAGCTCAATCTTGCGTATGTGCCCTATCTTTTCAAGAGCAAGGCGGCGGCGGAAGAAATCGCCAACGGCCCGATCTTCCAGAAGATGTACGACGATGTGGCCAGCCAGTCGGCGGTGCGGATATTTGCGGTGTATGGCCAGCGCACGCCGCGCGGCGTGCACAACTCGAAGCGCGCCGTCGTCAAGCCGGATGACATGAAGGGCCTGAAGATTCGCATCCCGCCAATCGACGGCATGCGCCAGTTCGTCGGGACACTGGGGGCGCAGGGGGTAGTCATGGGACTCGGCGACACCTACCAGGGCATCAGCCGCGGGCAGGTGGATGGTCATGAGAACGGCATCGACGCTGTGCTGTCGTTCAAGTGGTACGAGGTAGCGAAGCACTGGACCGAAACCGGGCACATGTACGAGACAGCCGCCTGGTACATGCCGGAGAAGCTGTGGCAGTCGCTGACGCCCGACCAGCGCAAGGTGATGGTGGACGCTGCCAAAACCGGTGGAGCCGTACTCTCGCAGATGGGAGAGAAGATGCAGAAGGACGGGATCGAGACACTGAAAGCCAATGGCGTCACGATCAGCAGCCCGGACCGCGCGGCATTCGAGGCGGCCCTCAAGGATGCCTACAAGCAATCCGAGGGGAAGCTTTGGCCGGCTGGTTTGGTCGATCAGATTCGCGCGCTGCCGAACAATAGATGACCGGGGTGATGGGGCTCGAACCGCTATTCGTGCCTGCAAAGGGCGCTCTTTGCCGCCGTCGTCGCGCGAAAGGTGCGGCGGGGAGCCTGCTGTTGGCACCGGGTGACCGCGAGGTGCGCGGACGATGACGGCCCTACGGTGGATGTATCGCGGCATTGATGCCGCGGCGTCGCTGATCGTCGTCGCAGTGGTTCTCTCCCTGCTTGGCCTGGTTGCGTTGCAGTTCCTTGACCGCTATGTCGCGCACCGCTGGCAGGGATTCCCGGCTGATGAGTACATCAAGGTCGGCATTGTATGGCTGTGTTTCGTCGGTTTCGGGCTTGCCGTGCGCGGCGGGTTGGAGATCCGCGTTGACTATCTGGATCAGCACCTCCCCACGGGGCTTCGCCGCTGGCTGTTCGGCGCCTTTGACATCGTCACCCTGGCGCTGATCTCGGTGATTCTGTTCAAGGGCATGCGCCTGTACGAGGTCAGCAGCCTGCAGATGATCCTGGGTACGGATATGACTGTCGCAGTCCCTGTCCTCGGGATGATGCTTGGCTGCGCGCTGCTGTTTCTGGCGGTGTTCGCACGCCTGCTCAAGCGCGTGACAGGCATGGAGCTCTGAACGATGGTTGTCCTGCTATTCGCCTCGTTCTTGCTGCTGATTCTGATCGGGATTGATGTTGGTATCGCCATGGTTCTGTCCGCCTGGTTCGGTATCTTCGCCAAACCCGACCGCGCCGTCGACGCAATCCTGCTGCCGCAGTACCTCATGAACGGCGTGAGTTTCTACGCCCTGGTGCAGATCCCATTGTTCGTGCTGGCGGGCGACATCATGAACCGCGGCGGCGTGACCATGCGATTGATCGAATGGTCGCAATCGCTGGTGGGGCATTTTCGCGGTAGCCTGGGGCATGTGTCGATCATGACCAACATCGGCATGGCGGGCATCTCGGGTTCGGCGGTTGCGGACGCGATCGCCATCGGCAAGCCGCTGATACCGGCGATGCAGAAGGCCGGCTACGACCGATCGTTCGCAGGCGCCGTGGTGGCCGCAGGCGCCGTCCTCGGACCGATCATTCCCCCGTCGATCCCGATGGTGGTCTACGCGCAAATGGCCAATGTATCGGTCGCCAAATTGTTCTTTTCGGGTATCGTGCCCGGCTTGCTGCTGGCTGGCGGCTTCTTCTTCATTTCCTACCTGGTCGCGCGGCGCCATGGTTATCCGACCACGCCGGCCACTCCATGGCGCGGGAGGCTCTCCGCCACCGGCCGGGCCTCGTGGGCGCTGGCGATGCCTCTTCTGATCCTGCTGGGCATCCGTTTTGGCCTGTTTACAGAGACGGAAGTGGCAGCGGTGGTGGTCCTGTATGCACTGCTCGTCAGCTTGTTGATCTATGGCGACCTCAAGCTCAGGGAACTGCCTCGCCTGATACTTGACTCCGGGAAGTCGAGCGCATCGATTCTCTTCCTGCTGGCAGCCGCCGGGCCGTTTTCCTGGCTGGTGGCGGAAAGCCAGGTGGACAAGCACGCAGTCGAATTCATTCGCTCGTTGTCCAACGACCCCGCAACGATTCTTCTTTGGATCAATGTCTTTCTCCTGATCGTGGGCATCCTGATCGAGCCGCTGCCGGCAATGGTGATTTTCCTCCCTGCGCTGCTGCCGGTGGTGCCGTTGCTCGGTATCGATCCGATTCATTTCGGCGCGCTGATCGTGATCAATCTGGTGATCGGCCTGCTCACGCCGCCAGTCGGGATGCTGCTGTTCGTCGTTGCCAATATCGGCAAGATTCCGCTCGCGGAACTGTCGCGAGGCGTTATTCCCTTTTTGCTTTGGTCGATCGTCGTGCTTGGTTTTCTGATTTACTTTCCGGCACTCACGACCTGGCTTCCCAACCGCCTACTCTAGAAGGCCGAATTGGTCATGACACCGCGGCCGACATACTCGGCCAGCGGTCGCGCTTCCCGACCCTCGGACGCACGCCGGCCACCGATGACCACCGGCTGGCCGCGCAATTCCGGGTAGCGCAAGAGCTCGACGGACGCGTAAAACGCATCCATGTCAAGTTGGGCGATGCGCCGCGGCGGGGCGGCGACGGGTTCGTCGGCCATGCCGCCATGCTAAGGGATGCGCACCCGTATCAGGTTCTTGCGCAAGCGGGCGACGAAAACCTTGCCGAAGGTGCAGTAGCGGTGCGGCGCCGGTGCGCCCGCCATGATAGTAACGGGAAGGCCGCAACCGGTCGTTGCACGCCGGGTCTCCAGCGCACCCCCGATCGCGCCCCTAACGCGCGGCCTTCTTCAGGCGAGTCGAAACAATTCCATCGCCTGCTCGCGGCCCTTGACGTGCACCAGGCCGAGCGACGCGCCCGGCGGCGGTGCCTCGCCCGCCGCCGCCAGCACCTCGCGCGAGACGAGGATCTGCGAGCCGTGCGCCTTGTTGAGCTGCTCGATGCGTGCGGCGAGGATCACCACGTTGCCGCTGATCGAGTACTGCTGGCGCTGCGCCGAGCCGATATTGCCGGTGACGGCCTCACCGGTGTGCAGCCCCACCCCGATGCGCACCGGCGGAATGCGCCCCTCCGCCGCGAGCTGCCGCATAGCCGCCACCAGCGCGCGCGCGGCGGCCAGTGCGTTCGCGCTGTCGCGCCCGGTCTCAAGCGGCGCGCCGAAGGTGGCCATCAGGCCGTCGCCGAGGAACTGGTTGATGATGCCGCGGTGTGCGTTGACGACCTCCACCGCCGCGCCGAACACCGCATTCTGCAGCGCCACGATCTCCTCGGGCGATTTGTGCTCCACGAGCGGGGTGAAATCGCGGATGTCCATGAACATCACGCACACGGTTCCGCGCCGGCTGGCGATGGCGCCGCCCTGGCGCAGCAGCTCGTCGACGATCTCCGGCGACACCTGCTGGCCGAAGGCCTCGTGCAGACGCGCGCGCTCCTGCAGCACGCGCCAGGCATTGCCAATGCGGCGCTTGAGCTGGTGCGCCACAAAGCCGGCGGCCAGTCCCGACAACAGCAGGATTGCGCCCTTGGCGAGATAGAACGGCGGCTGGTCGAAGGGCGTGCCGGGCATCATCTCGAGATCCGCGAAATGCACGCTGAGCGCAACGTACTCCACGGCAGCCACCAAGCCCGTGAACACCGACAGCCGCACGTCGAGCCGCAGCGTCGAAAGCACGATGAAAACGCCATAGAGCAGCGTCACGCCGCTTTGCATCACGTACACCGGGCTGGCGTCGCGCGCGATCGCCAGAATCAGCAGGCTCGGCACGCTGGTCTCGACCAGCGCATTCAGATAGCGAAGCGGCTGCGGCGGTGTCTCGCCCGCACGCATACGCTGCCCAATCACACGGAACACCAAGAGTTCGTAGACGAGCAGGCCGCCCAGGATCAGGCCAAATTTGCGCGCCGCGCGCTCGTCGCTGAAGTACTCGAGGTAGGTGCCGTGGAAGCGCAGGTAGAGCACGGCCAAGATTCCCGCAAGCGCCACGACCAGCACGGCTTGCGTGCCCACACGCAGGCGCTCGCTGGCGGCGATCTCGCGCGCGAAATGTTCCTCGAACGAGGCAGGCGGCGAGCCCGGGGTGGTCATCGACCTACTATATCGCGCGCGCCGCCTGAACAAACAAAGGAATTCAAGTAGTGACCACGCCGCGCGGCCGACATACTCGATCAACGCCGGGCTTCCCGCCTCTTCGACAAGAGCCGGCTGCCCGTCCGACTCCTATTTCGGACCTTCTTTGCCCGATGCGCCGGCCCGCATGGCCAATTCGCGCAGGCGCGATGCTTCCATCTGATCACGCAAATCGGGCTCGACACCCTGGCGGGTTTGCTGACCGAGTTCCCCCAAAGCCTGGTCGGCGAGGTCGGAGGACCGCTCCGCAGGTGAAGCATCGCCGGCGGTACCGGAGCGCCGCGCGCGCGACTCTGCGATCCGCTTGCGCAGTTCCGACTCGATGCTCTGCATCGTCGAACGCCCGATATCCTGCAAATCCTGCTCCGAAAACGCCGGGAGCTCCGCCGCCTTTCTCTCCGCCCGCGCGCGCGACGCGCCACGCAGCGCATTGTCAATGTCGCGCAGCGCTTCCCGCCGCAGCCAGACTACGGCGCCGGCGGAAATCAACGCGAGCGCACCGACAAGAATGGCCGCGAGTCGCAACCCCTGCGTTTCCTTGCTGAGTGAATCCGCGCCTGCCGCCGGCGCGCCGAGAATCAGCAACTGCCCGAGATTTTGAGCGCCCGCGGACAGGTTGATCTGCCGACCGGTCGCCAGAATCTGGGCCGGGACCACCTCGCCGATCCGCAACCCTTCGAGGCTGCCCACCACCGCGACACTCTTGCCCGATGCATTGATCACGAGCGCACGGGTCAGGAATCCGGCTCTTTGGTATTGCGTGAGCGACTCCTGCACTTCGCCGTAGTCGCCGCCGGCCAGTCCATGGGCAAGGCCATTCGAGACCAGGGCGTCCGAGACCGACTGCGTGCGCGCGAGTTCGGCCCGCAGGGCAGCGCCCGCCCCGGCCACGCGTGGCGCCACATCGAGATGCAACCACGCCGCCGCGGCGGCGCAGGCAAGCATGGACAGGAGCGCCAAAACAGCCAGCGCAGACCAGGGTCGTGCCTTGTCCCCTGACCGGGACTTCTGAACCTTGGATGCACTCGCTTGGGCCATCGGATAAACCACGGCGATTCAGTTCGTCGGCAGGTTTGTAAGCTACTTGATCAAACCCATGGCGCGGCGGGTCTGGTCAAGGAAGGCGTCGAGTTCGGCCATCTGTTTCGCATCTGCATCGACAATCCGCACCACGCCGGTCGCCTTGGAGAACGCTGCGCCTTCAACCGGGTTGGCGACGAAGCCATGAAACTGGCCGCGCAGCGACTGGATGACGCCGGCGCCTAGTCGAGGATGGGCAAGAACCACGAAATTGGGAATCTCCGCGAATTGTTCAACGATCACCAGGCGCTCCGCATCCGCGGCGGGAATCTGGCGAAACTCGCCGTTGCTCATGATGGCGCCGGCCGCCTCGCCCGCCAGAATCATCCGGCCGGCTCCGACGTCGGTGCGAACGGCCTTGACTTCGAAGTCTCTCTCCGGCTGCAGGTCCTGCTTCTGCAACCACTGCCGCGCATACAACGCGACCAGCGATTGAGGATTCTGGAACACCATGGCCTTGCCTTTCAAGTCCTTCGCCGACTTGATGCCCTGGTCCTTCGCACCGATCAGGAGCGCGCGGATGCGTGGCTCATAGATCGCAATCGGCACCATGCCGCCGTCCAGTTGTGCGACCCGCCCCAGATTCGCAGCAATCACCGCCAGGTCATACTCGCCCTTCATCGTGCTCTCGAAAAAGGCGCGGAAGTTGGGCGCGGTGACAATGGCCACCTTGTTGCCATTGCTCTTTTCGAGATACACCTTCAAAGGCTCGTTCTGCGCCATCAGGGCCGGCACGGGAATATTGGGCAAGACACCAAGCGTCAGAGATGCCGGCATGCTTGCCGGGGTCGGCGCGCTGGCCGGAACGCCGGCCGGCGCGGCCGGCGCGGGCTTTGCAGCGACCTGCGCCGCGGCCACGGCGGGCGCCGGCGCGCGTGCGGCTCCGGCCGAACGAAGCCGCAGATACGAGGAACCATCCGGCTCCTTGACGAGCTCGAACTGGCTGCCGACCAGAACCAGGTTCGGATTGGAAAGGCCGCTTTTCTGAGGGTGATAGAGAGTGCGCCATTGAGCGACATTGCCGGTCACTCGTGCGGCAATCTTGCCGAAGCTGTCGCCGGCCTTGACGTCAAACACGGTCCCTGCCGCGACCTCGGGAGTCGCCGCCGCAAGGGACTGTGCCAGCGCCGGGACCATACCGAGGACCGCTATCGAAGTCACCGCAAGCGCGGCGAGATCAAGTGCGCAGGCGCGTCGAATCCCGCCGCGCACCGTCGTGCGACGATTCAAAACCATGACATTCCCCCAGATTATTTGATCTAACTATTTTTACCGCTTGTTTCGAGGATTCTAATGCCCTCCAGCAACCATGTCATGACCTGAACGACCGAGCGGGACGGATCGCAATCAATGACTTCATGCCGACGCTTTCCCCGCAGTGGCCCGCGGTTGTCATGGTGCGAATGGGACAAGCACAAGGTCAAGGCCCGCCATGCGCCGCAGCAAGGCGGCGACGGGCTGGTCGGCCATGCCACAATGATGCGGGATGCGCGCACTGGCGTGTTCTGCGCCATCGCCCGGCAACTCGCCCGGGACGCGCCTCCAGATCTGCAACACCACCGCGACAGACCATTGCGATGACCGCCACAGCATTCACCGGCCGGCGCGAGGACCGCCGGCTCATCACCGGCGCCGGCGCCTACGCCGCCGACGTCGACCTTCCGGGCCAGAAATACGCGGCGTTCGTACGCGCCGACCGTGCCCACGCGCTGATCCGCAGCATCGACACTGCCGCGGCGCGCGCCTTGCCCGGGGTGATCGCCATCTTCACCGGCGCGGACCTGGCCGGCAGCGCGTTCAAGCCGCCGGGCACCATGGTGAGCTACCCCGGCCGCGGCGGGTCCGCCATCATCGTGCCGCCGCGCCTGCCCATGGCGCGCGAGCGCGTGCGCTTTGTGGGCGAGGAGGTCGCGCTGGTGGTGGCCGATTCGCGCGCCATCGCCGAGGATGCGGCCGCGCTGATCGACATCGACTACGAGGACCTGCCGGCGGTCGCGCACCCGGCCGATGCGATCCGCGAGGGCGCGCCGCTGGTGCACGCGGGCGTGCCGGGCAACGTGGTGTTCGACTTCGAGTACGGCAACGAGGCGGCCACCGCCGCAGCGTTTGATACCGCACAACACGTGGTGCGATTGACGCTCGACAGCCAGCGCGTCGCCGCTTGCCCGATGGAGCCGCGCTCGACCGTGGTGACTTACGACCCGGCGACTCAGGTGTTCGACCTCACCACCGGCAACCAGGGCCCGACCATGATGCGCCCGGGGCTGTGCCACATCATGGGTCTCAAGCCCGAGCAGGTGCGCATCCACGCGCGCGACGTGGGCGGCGGCTTCGGCGCGCGCTCCGGCGCCTACATGGACCACGTGATCCTCATGTGGGCGGCGCGCGAACTGGGCGTGCCGCTCAAGTGGGTGGGCACGCGCGCCGAGCAGTTCATGGTCGAGGCGCACGGGCGCGCGATCATGATCGACGCCGAACTGGCGCTGGACCGCGACGGCACGTTTCGCGCTTTTCGCATGCACTGGATCGCCAACCAGGGCGCGTATCTCACCGCCGCGGGGCCGCTGATCAACACCATGAACGGCAGCCTCACCATCGGCGGCGCCTACAAGGTCACCACAGGCTACGGGCGCCACCGCTGCGTGGTGACCCACACCTGCCCGACCACGGCCTACCGCGGCGCGGGCCGGCCCGACATGGCCTACGCGGTCGAGCGCCTGGTCGATGAAGCCGCCGCGCAACTGGGCCTGGATCGCATCGCGATTCGCATGCAGAACGCGATCCCCAAGGAAGCCATGCCGTTCAAGAACGCCGCCGGGGCGACCTACGATTCCGGCGACTTTCCCGGACTCATGCAGCGCGCACTTGCGGCCGCCGACTGGGCCGGCTTCGGCGCGCGCAAGGCCGCCAGCGCCACGCGCGCGCGCCTGCGCGGCCTGGGTGTGGCCATGTTCCTGGAACCTTCCGGCGGCGGCGCCGCGCCCAAGGACCAGGCGGCACTGCGCATCGCGCCGGACGGGCGCGTGCTCTTGCACGCGGTCACGCAAAACCACGGCCAGGGCCACGAGACGGTGTTTCCGGAAATCGTCGCGCGCGTCCTGGGCCTGCCGCCCGAGCGCATCGAACTGGTCACCGACCACCCGGTCTCGGCGACTCTTATGGGCAACGGCGTGGTCGGCTCACGCTCCATGCAGCAATATGGCGCGGCGTTTCATCTGGGCGCACAGGAGGTCGTGCGCAAGGGTCGGCTGCTGGCCGCCAGACACCTCGAGACCGCGCCCGAAGACATCGAGTTCTCGCACGGCACTTACAAGGTCAAAGGCACCGACCTCACCGTGACCCTGGATGCGCTCATCGCGGCGCACAAGGGCCAAGCCCCGCACCCGCTGGATGCGGAAGGCGAGGTCGGGCTCACGCGCGCCTTTCCCAGCGGCGTGCACATGGCAGAGGTCGAGATCGACCCGGACACCGGTGCGACGCACGTGGACCGCTACGTCGCCGTGGACGACTGCGGCAACGTACTCAACCACACCCTGGTGGAGGCGCAGCTGCACGGCGGCATCATGCAGGGCGCGGGCCAGGTGCTCGGTGAACACGAAGCCTACGATCGCGACAGCGGCCAGCTTCTGGCCGGCAGCTTCATGGACTATTTCATGCCGCGCGCGGGGCTCCTGCCGGCCATCGAAACCGTGGAACACAGCGTGCCCAGCCCGACCAATGTGCTGGGCGCCAAGGGCACCGGCGAGGCCGGCACCACCGGCGCGCTGCCGGTGTTGATGAACGCGATCGTCGATGCGCTGCGCGAGCGGGGCATCGCGCACCTGGACATGCCGGCGACGCCGGCGCGGGTGTGGCAGGCGTTGCAGCAAGCGACATGATCCGACCGTTTTCAGGATTACCGGAACACACACGATGAACATCGGCATCGTCGGCGTCACCGGATTTGGCGGCAGCGAACTCCTGCGCCTGGTCCTCGGCCACCCCACTTTCAAACTCGCCTATGTCGGCGGCGAATCCAGCGCCGGCCAGCGCCTGGACGCGCGCTTTCCCGCATTGGCCGGGCACGCGGCCGGCGCGCTGATTGTCGAGGCATTCGTCCCGGAGCGCCTCGGTGCTGTGGACCTGCTCTTCGCCTCGCTCCCCACCGGGAAGTCGCGCGAGCCGCTCTCGCGCGTGCCGGCCCGCGTGCGTATCGTCGATGTCGGCGGCGATCATCGCTTTGTCGATGGCTGGACCTACGGCCTCACGGAACTGCCCGGCGCGCGCGCAGCGGTGCGCGGTGCCACGCGCGTGGCCAATCCCGGGTGCTTTCCGGCCGCCGCGCTGCTGCCGCTGGCGCCACTGCTGCGCCACGGACTCATCGAACCCAGCGGCATCGTCATCGACGCCAAGAGCGGGGTCACCGGCACGGGGCGCGGCGGCGCCTCGGACTTTGGCTACGTCGAGACCAGCGAAGACGTGTTCGCCTACGGGCTGGCCGGTCACCCGCACGTGCCGGAGATGGAGGCGGCGCTCTCACGCGTGGCCGGCAGCGAAGCGCGCATCGCCTTCACTCCGCACATCGTGCCGATGAAGCGCGGCATCCTCGCGACCTGCTACGCACGGCCGCGCGCCGCTGTCTCCAAAGAGGCGCTGCTGGACGCGGCGCGGGCCGACTACGCAAGCGAACCCTTTATCCGCATCGTCAGTCCGGAGCGCGGCCGCAGCGCGCACACGTCATGGACTGCCGGGTCCAACCTGGCGTTCCTGACCTACGACGTCAACGAACGCACGGGTCTGGTGGTCGCGACTGGCGCCATCGACAACCTGGGCAAGGGCGCGGCCGCGCAGGCGGTACAGAACGCCAACCTCATGGCCGGCGTGGAAGAAACCGCGGGCTTGACCGGTCAGCCCCTGTGGCCCTGACGCACACGGCTGATCGCCGCGCTTAAGCACGGCCCGCTATTTCGTCGCGCAGGCCAAGGTAAGGAAGCGCTCGTCCAGCGAGGACTCGACCACCTCTTCCCAACGCCCCGGGCGATCGCCCATCGCAACGGCGGCGCCTTCGCCCATGCGGCCGGCCAGGTCCACGTACGACAGCAGGCGCACGCGCCGTCCCGCGCAGTCGTATTCGCGATAGACGCGGGTTGAAAGCAGCGCGCGCCCGTCGGGGGTGAAATCGCTCTGCACAAAGTCGAAGAGGCCGTGCATGCGCACGCTGGACCCCACGCGACGAATGGTGTCGGGGTCGGCGTAGGCGCGATAAATGCCTTCTTCGGTGCCCACCAATTGCCAATCCGCGTGCGCCGCAACAGGTGCGCACAGGATCGCCAGGCATGCCAAGACGGCGGGACAGCGGTCGCGCTTCATGGTCGGATGCGTTGCAACGCTACGGCAGGAGGTCGACGGTGAGCCCACTTTAACGCCACTCCAGCGCAATAGCGGACGCTCCTCATTCGATGCGTATGCCCTTCTTGGCGATCAGGTCCGCGTAGACCTTGGTGTCGGACTGGATGCGCCGCGCCAGCACGGCGGCGCCGGGTTCACCGTCCTTCCAGCCTTGCAGGAGCAGCGATTGACGCACCTCGCGCGAAGAGACGATGCGTCCCAGTTCCTGCGCCAGGCGCGCCTGGTGCGCCGCCGGCATCGATGCGGGGGCGACGAAGGCGTTCCACACCTCGATGTCCACACCCTTGGCGCCGACCTCTTCCATCGACGGCAGGGTCGGCGCGAGCGGGCTGCGCCTGGCCGAGGACACCGCGATGGCCACCAGCTTGCCGGCATTCACCTGCGGCATCACGGTCGAGGGCGGCAGGAGGGTCATGTGGATGGTGCCGCCGATGATCGCGGTGAGGATCTGCGGGCCGCCCGGGTAAGGCACGTGCAGCGCCGCGAGTCCTAGTTGCTCCTTGATCAGTTCCATGCCCAGGTGTCCGCCGGAACCGGCGCCGATGGAACCGTACGCCAGTTTGTCGCCGGCGGCACGCGCGCTGGCGATGATCTGCGCCGGTGTCGCGGCCGCGCCGGCACCGGTCACCCACACCAGGGGCGAAGTGCCGATCAGCGCCAGCGGCGCCAGGTCCTTCGCCTCATACGCGAGCTTGGGGTTGAGGAGCTTCGCGGTCGTGAGCGGGCCGTTGCCGGCGACGCCGAGGGTGTGACCATCGGTAGCCTTGGCGATCGCATCCGTGCCGATCGCACCGCCTGCGCCGGGCCGGTTCTCGACCACCACCGATTGGCCCAGCGCGCGCGCCAGGGGCTCGACGACGAGGCGCCCGGTCACATCCGGCGACGAGCCGGGCGGGTAGCCGATGATCACCTTGAGCGGGCGCGTCGGCCAGGATGGCGCTTGGGCGTTGGCCGCGCTGGCAAACATGACCAGCAGGCACAGAAGGGGTATCGCCAGACGGCCGGGCTGCGACTTGGGTCTTGCGGACATGGGAATCACCTCCATCTATTCGCGGGCTCAATCAGCACTCTGGTCGCCGCGCGCGAGCGCGAAAGCGCGAAAGCCTGGCAGGCTGGCAGTGCAGTTCCAGCGCCGGCGCGGGGACGAATCGAGCCGAGCGGCTCAGCCCAATTGCGCCGCAAGCCTCCGCCGAACCTCTTCCAGGTCCACCCCGCTGCGCCCCGCCAGATCCCCCGCCTGATCCTCGCCGATTCGTCCGACATTGAAGTAGGTCGATTCCGGGTGCGCCAGGTAGAACCCCGAGACCGACGCCGCCGGCAGCATGGCCATGGACTCGGTCAGGGACATGCCGATCTCGTCGGCCTTAAGAACCTCGAACAACTCGGACTTGACGCCGTGGTCGGGGCAGGCCGGGTAGCCGGGGGCGGGGCGGATGCCCTGGTACTTCTCGGCGATGAGGTCGTGGTTTTCGAGCGCCTCGCCGGCCGCGTAGCCCCATAGATCGCGGCGCACCTTGGCGTGCAGGCATTCGGCGAAGGCTTCGGCCAGGCGATCGGCCAGGGCCTTCAGCATGATGGCGTGATAGTCGTCGTGCGCGGCCTCGAGGGCCTTGACGCGCGCCTCGATGCCGACGCCGGCGGTCACGGCGAAGAGTCCGATGTAGTCGGCCACGCCGCTGGCCTTGGGGGCGATGAAATCGGCCAGCGCGCGGTTGGGGGTGTTGGCGGGCTTTCGGGTCTGCTGGCGCAACCCGCGCCAGGTCAGCGCCACTTCACGCCGCGAGTCGTCGGTATAGACCTCGATGTCCTCGTCGACGCTGTTGGCCGGCAGCAGCGCGACGACGCCGTGCGCGCTGAGCCAGCGACCCTCGATGATCTTTTTCAGCATCGCGCGGCCGTCGTTCTGCACGTGGCGCGCGGCTTCGCCGACGGCCTGGTCCTGCAGGATGGCGGGAAATGCGCCCGCCAGATCCCACACCTGGAAGAAGGGTCCCCAGTCGATGTAATCCGCCAGTTCGGCCAGGTCGAAGTTTCTGAGCAACTTGCGGCCCGTGAACTTCGGGCGCGGGGCTCGATAGGTGCTCCAGTCCAGGTTCAGGCGGTTGGCGCGGGCTTCGGCCAACGAAATCAGTTCCGGGCCCTTCTTGCCGGCATGCTGGGCCCGCACGCGCTCGTATTCGGCGGTGATGCCCGCCAGGTAGCCCTCACGCTGGGTGTCCGAAACCAGGTTGGAGGCGACGCCGACCGCGCGCGACGCATCCGGCACGTAGATGGTCGGGCAGGCGTAGTTGGGCGCGATCTTGACCGCAGTGTGCACGCGCGAGGTCGTCGCCCCGCCGATCAGAAGCGGCACGGTGAAGCCCTGGCGCTGCATCTCCTTGGCCAGATGCGCCATCTCTTCCAGCGACGGCGTGATGAGTCCCGACAGACCGATCATGTCGGCGTTCACTTCCCTGGCCTTGTCGAGGATCTTCTGCGCCGGCACCATGACGCCCAGGTCGATGACCTCGAAGTTGTTGCAGCCCAACACCACGCCGACGATGTTCTTGCCGATGTCGTGTACGTCGCCCTTGACGGTGGCCATGACGATGCGGCCCTTGCTCTGCGCGCCGCCGGCGGCCTTGTCAGCCTCGATGAAGGGCACGAGGTGGGCGACCGCCTGCTTCATGACGCGCGCGCTCTTGACCACCTGCGGCAGGAACATCTTGCCGGCGCCGAAGAGGTCGCCGACGATGTTCATGCCGTCCATGAGCGGGCCCTCGATGACCTCGATGGGCCGGCCGCCGCGCGCGGCGATCGCCGCGCGCGCTTCCTCGGTGTCAGCGACGATCCAGTCGGTGATACCGGCCACCATCGCGTGCGCAAGACGCTTTTCCACCGGCTCATCGCGCCAGGCCAGGTCCTCGACCTTCGCCTTGCCCTGTGCCTTGTAGGTCTCGGCAAACTTCACCAGCGCCTCGGTCGCCTGCCCGCCGGCGTTGTTGCGGTTGAGCACCACGTCCTCGACGCGTTCGCGCAGCTCCGCCGGGATCTCGTCATAGACGCCCAGTTGCCCGGCGTTGACGATGCCCATGGTCATGCCGGCCTTGATCGCGTGGTACAGGAAGACGGTGTGGATGGCCTCGCGCACGGGCTCGTTGCCGCGAAACGAGAAACTCACGTTGGAGACGCCGCCGGAGACCTTGGCGTGCGGAAGGTTGTCGCGGATCCAGCGCGTCGCCTCGATGAAATCGACTGCGTAGTTGTCGTGCTCCTCGATGCCGGTGGCGATCGCGAAGATGTTCGGGTCGAAGATGATGTCCTCGGGCGGAAAGCCGACCTCGCTCACCAGGATGTCGTAGGCGCGCTTGCAGATCTCGATCTTCCTGGCGTAGGTGTCGGCCTGGCCCTTCTCGTCAAAGGCCATGACGATGACGGCGGCGCCATAGGCGCGGCACAGCGCGGCCGTGCGGCGGAACTCGGCCTCGCCTTCCTTCATCGAAATCGAGTTGACGATGGCCTTGCCCTGCACGCACTTGAGGCCCGCCTCGATGACGCTCCACTTCGACGAGTCGAGCATCAGCGGCACGCGCGCGATGTCGGGCTCGCCGGCGATCAGGTTCAGGAAGCGCACCATCGCCGCCTGCGAGTCCAGCATCGCCTCGTCCATGTTGATGTCGATGACCTGCGCGCCGTTCTCGACCTGCCCACGCGCGACGGCGAGCGCATCGCCGAACTGGCCGTTCAGGATCAGGCGCGCGAAGGCCTTGGAGCCGGTGACGTTGGTGCGTTCGCCGACGTTGACGAAGAGGGAATTCGCATCGACATTGAACGCCTCCAGGCCCGACAGGCGCATGGCCGGGGCGGGTATCGGCAGCACGCGCGGCGACGCCGGGCGCACCGCCTCGGCGATGGCGCGGATGTGCTCGGGCGTGGTGCCGCAACAGCCGCCGACGATGTTGGTGAGGCCGCTGGAAGCGAACTCGCCCAGGAAGCCGCCGGTCATGGCGGGGGTCTCGTCGAATCCGGTCTCGCTCATCGGATTGGGCAGGCCCGCGTTGGGGTAAACGCACAGGTAGGCGTCGGCCACCCGCGACAGTTCCTCGATGTAGGGGCGCATGAGCGCCGCGCCGAGCGCGCAATTGAGCCCGATGGTCAGCGGCCGCGCGTGGCGCACCGAGTTCCAGAAGGCCTCGACGGTCTGCCCGGAGAGGATGCGCCCGGACGCGTCGGTCACGGTCCCGGAAATCATCAGGGGCGGGCGCTCCGCATCGTTCAGACCGCGTTCCTTGCACACCAGGTCGATGGCGAACAGAGCCGCCTTGGCGTTCAGGGTATCGAAGATGGTCTCGACCAAGAGCAGGTCGGAGCCACCATCAATCAGTCCGCGCACGTTGTCGGCATAGGCCGCCGCCAGTTGGTCGAAAGTGACGTTGCGCGCGCCCGGATCGTTGACATCCGGGGAGATCGACGCGGTCCTGGGCGTGGGCCCGATCGCGCCGGCCACGAAGCGCGGGCGGTCGGCCTGCGTGTGCCGGTCGCAGGCTGCGCGCGCCAGGCGTGCCGCGGCCAGGCTCAGTTCGTAGCCGAGTTCTTCCAGGCCATAGTCGCCCTGGGCGATCGCCTGCGCGCCAAAGGTGTTGGTCTCGATGATGTCGGCGCCGGCGGCGAGGTAAGCGTCGTGGATGCGGCTGATCACCTCCGGCTGGGTCAGCACCAGGAGTTCGTTGTTGCCCTTCAGGTCGACCGGATGGTCGCGAAAGCGCTCCCACATGCCCGCAGGGCCGCCTTCCCCGCGATACTGCGCCTCGGTCAGCTTCACCTGCTGGATCATGGTGCCCATGGCGCCGTCGAGCACCAGGATGCGCTGCGACATCAGGAGCGACAGTGTTTCGCGCAGGGAGGGTTGCGAACTCATCAGGAGACCTCGTTCTCGCACTTCCGCTTCAGCTCACAAGAAATCCGGCGGGTGCGGCGTCTGTCGACGGGTCGCTTTAGCCGTATTTCTTGGAATCCGGTTCCCCGGGTCCCGCGCCCGCAAGCTGAAGCATCAAATCGGCGCAGACCGCGATTTTACGGCTTTTTGCGACGCAACATAAGGTGCCGCCCGGCCAGCGGCAGCACACCCACGAGCGCGAGAGCGATGGCCATTTCCCATGACAGCACGTCGTCGAGGCTGTCGATGCGCCCCAAAGCCGTGCCCGCGTTGACCCAGATGAATGTGTTGACCAGCATGCCCAGGAAGGTGGCCAGCACGAAAGCACGCAACCGGATCGCAGTCAGGCCCATGAGCGGGTTGATCAGGAAGTAGGGCACGGCGATGATCAGTCGCATCATGAAAACATAGAACGCGCCGTCGCCGGCGACGCCGCGATCGATCAACGCGAAGGCGCGCTTGAAGCGTGCATGCACGAAATCGAACAACAGGTGGCGGGCGATCAGGAAGGCGACGGTCGCCGCCACCACGGCATTAACGGTCGCCACAAGCACGCCCAGCCCGAGGCCGAACACCATGCCACCGGTCAGCACCAAGAGCACGATGCCGGGAATGCACAGCGACCCCCAGACGATGAACAGCGCAGAATAGAGCGCGATGGCCAGGGCGGTATTGGCATCGCAATAGGCGATGAACTCGTCGCGGTGCGCCTTGATCCAGGCAAGCGAGACCGTATCGGCGATGAAGACGAACGCGGCCAGCGCGACGAGCGCGAACGCGACCAAAGCCAGGACGCGATACCGCGGCAAGCGTCAGCGCTTCGCCGTGAGAATGCGCGCCATCTCGGCGAACCCCGCGCCGCCTTCGCTACGCGTGATGTAGCGTGGCTTGACCGGCAGCGATGGCAGCGCCGCGGCCACGTTGGCCACGCCCACGGTCAGCGGAAAAAACTCGAACATGACCGAGTCGTTGGCAGAGTCGCCGATGAAGAGCCACTGGTCGCGCGTCGCGTCGAGGTCTTCGCCCCACAGCTCCCGCACCGCGACCCTGGCCATGGCGAGCTTGTCGTAGTCGCCGAAGTAGGCGTTGATGTGAATCGAGCTCACCTTGGTGGTCATGCCGCGCCGGCGCACCATGGCGCGGATGTCACTCACCACGACCGCCGGCAGGGGCGAGCCGCGCTCGTTGGTCAGTTCGATGGCAAGGTCGAGTTCCCGATAGGGCTGGTCGGAGGCCAAGAACACGCCGGGAAACTCGGCCAGCACCGAATCGCGTGCGGCCTCCATCATCTGGCGCTTCTCGGCGCGGGTGGCATCGTCGAACCAGAAACGTCGCACGAGCTTGCCGCTGGCGCGATCGCGATGAAAGTAGAACGCGCCGCCTTCGCCCACGACCGCGTCGACATTCCATGCGCGCGCGATGTGGTCGCACCAGCCGGCCGGGCCGCCGGTCACCGGCACCACGCGCAAGCCGCGCGCGATCAAGGATTCCAGCGCGGTCAAGGCTTCGGCGGTCAGCCGGCCCTGCGTGGTCAGGGTATCGTCGACATCGGTGAACACGCCCTTGACCTGCGCAAGCGCCTTGCGCGGAATCGACTCGACCGGTTTCATGAACGCATCCCCTCCAGATGGCGTGTGACGCGCTCGCGCTGCGCGGCGTCCAGGATTATCCCGTACTTGCTGCGTCGCATCAGCAGGTCGTCTGCCGTCACGGCCCATTCGTTGGCGACCATGTATTCGAGTTCGCGCGCGTAAAAGCCGGCGCCGAAGTGCTCTCCCAGGTCGGCCGGCATGCCGCAACCATCGAGCAATTGCGCAGCGCGTGTGCCATGCCGGCGCACCAGCACGTCCAGGTGTTCCCGCGGCAGCCAGGCGAAGCGACCGGCCAGTTCGCCCGCGAACTCCGCGCGGCCGCCGTCAAAGTCGCCGCCCGGCAAAGGCGCCGCGTGCGTCCAGGACTTGCCCATGGCCGGGAAATGCCCTGCCAGCCTGGCCATGGCCTGCTCGGACAACTTGCGGTATGTGGTGAGCTTGCCACCATACACGTTGAGGAGCGCCGCGCCACCGATGTCCTCGACATGCAGCACATAGTCGCGCGTCACGGCAGCCGCTTCCCCGGCGCCGTCATCGTAAAGCGGACGCACGCCCGCGTAGGTGGTCACGATATCGCTTTTCCTGACCGGCACGGCGAAGTACTCGCTGGCGCGCGCGCACAGGTAGTCGATCTCCGCCGCATCGATGGCGGGCGCCGCGTAGTCCTCGACCGGGACGTCGGTGGTGCCCAGGAGGGTGTAGCGATCCAGCCACGGGATGGCAAAGAGGATGCGCCCGTCCGGGTTCTGCAGCAGATAGGCGTATGCGCCCTGATGCAGGCGCGGCACGACGATGTGCGAGCCCTTCACGTGCTTGATGCGCGCGCCGGCATGCGCCCCGTCGATGCGTCCCTGCACCTCGCCCACCCACGGCCCGGCCGCGTTGACGATCGCCCGCGCGGCGACACGACGCACGCCGCCGTGGAGCAGGTCTTCGAGCTGCACCTGCCAGAGCCCGTGCTCGGCGCGCGCCGACACCAGCCGCGTGCGGGTCGCGATGCACGCGCCCAGGTCGGCCGCGCCGCGCGCGTTGGCAAGCGTCAGGCGCGCGTCGTCGGCCTGCGCGTCGTAGTAGCAGAATCCGCGCGTAAAGCGCGCGGAAAGTGCCGCGCCCAGCCCGTCGCCCGAGAGCGAAACCGCCCGCGAACGCGGCAGCGCCGAAGCGCCGCGCAATGCGTCGTAAAGAAACAGTCCGGCGCGGATCATCCAGCGCGGCCGCAGGTGCGCCGCGTGCGGCACCACGAACTGCAGGGGCTCGATCAGGTGCGGCGCCAGCCTGAGTAGGACCTCGCGCTCGCGCAGCGACTCGCGCACCAGGCGGAATTCGTAGTACTCCAGGTAGCGCAGCCCGCCGTGGATGAGCTTGGAGCTCCACTGCGATGTCGCGCCGGCGATGTCGCCCATCTCGACCAGCATCACGTCCAGGCCGCGGCCGGCGGCGTCGCGCGCGATGCCGCAGCCGTTGATGCCGCCGCCGACGACCAGGATGTCCAAGGGCCGGTCGTCGGACGCCGGGGTGCGGGGCAGTACTGTCGTCATGACGCCCCGCGCGAACACCCAGGACTCATGCTTCGCGGTACTGCCGGTCGAGCGGCGCGCAGGGGTTTCGTGACTTTTTTCACATCTTTGGCCGGGGCCTGCACATTCTATTCTTCGTCCTAGTCCGTACAGCGCCATAATGGCAGGCTATGCAAGCAACCGTCGCGCGCACTGGGACGCGAAGCGCGGCCACTTCGTGGCTTGCCGTCGCGCTGGTGGCGTTCGTCCTGGCGCTGGCCTGTCCCCTGTCGCTCGCCCAGCCGGTGCGCTCCGACCATGCCGAGTCCGAGCTCATCGCGCGCGACTTGGCGCTCGCGCCCGGCGAACCCGCGATCATCGGTCTGCGCATCAAGCACGATCCCAAGTGGCACACCTACTGGATCAACCCGGGCGACTCCGGCATGCCGACCACGATCCTGTGGAAGCTGCCGCCGGGCACCAAGGCCGGCCCCATCCAGTGGCCCGTACCGGAGCGCATCCCGGTGCCGCCGCTGCTCAACCACGGCTACGAAGGCGAGATCGTCCTGCCGGTCGAGATCGTCCTGCCGCGTGACTGGCCGGTCGGGCAGAACGCGCGCCTGGCCGCGCGCGCCGACTGGCTGATCTGCAAGGACGTGTGCATCCCGGGCGGCGCCGATCTCACCCTGACCATGCCGGTCGCAGCCGGCGGCGCGGCGCCCAACCTCAAGTGGAAGCCTCTTTTCGATGCCGCGTTCACGGCCATGCCTGGCGGCAAGGTGCAGGGCGCCAGCGCCAAGACCGAGAACGCGGTCATCACCCTCACCATCGAGGGCGCCAAGCCGGTCGCGGGACGCGAGGTCTACGTGCTGCCGACCGTCGAAGGCCTGGTCGAGCCGGCGGCCAAGCAGGAAGTCCGCACCGAGGGTGAGCGCACTGTCATCACCATGGCGGTCGCCAAACAGCTGGCCGCGACCGAACCGCGCATCGCGGGGGTGGTGGTGGGGCTGGCCGATCGCGCCCTCACCTTCGAGGCGACAATGCCCGGCAAGCTCGTCGCCGGCCGCGGCATCGACATGCCCGGAGCGGAGCATGGCAAGAGCGCGGGGCCGGCCGCTTCCTCCGACCTTTCGATCGCGCTGGCCCTGGTGTTCGCGTTTTTCGGCGGCATGATCCTGAACCTCATGCCCTGCGTGTTTCCGATCCTTTCGCTCAAGGTGCTGGGCTTCGCGCGCGGCGGCACCGGCACGGCGATGCGCATCAACGGCGCCGCCTTCGCCATCGGCGTAATCGCCTCCTTCCTGGCGCTGGCCGGCATGTTGCTTGCGCTGCGCGCCGCGGGCGATGCGGTGGGCTGGGGGTTCCAGTTGCAGTCCCCGGCAGTGGTGACGCTGCTGGCGCTCCTGTTTTTCATCCTGGGTCTCAACCTTTCAGGGGTCTTCGAATTCGGTGCCATGTTGCCCGGCTCGCTGGCGGGGGCCACGGCCAAGCACCCGGCGGCCGATTCCTTTCTCTCCGGCGTGCTGGCTGCCGTGGTCGCCTCGCCCTGCACGGCGCCATTCATGGGTGCGGCGCTGGGTTATGCCGTCACGCAAAGCGCCGCGGCCGCCCTGCTGGTGTTCGGCGCGCTGGGCCTGGGCATGGCCGCGCCTTACCTCGCACTGGCGTGGTTTCCGGCCTGGCTCAAGAAGCTGCCGCGCCCGGGGCCGTGGCTGTCCACGTTCAAGCAGGTGCTGGCGTTCCCGATGTACGCGACCGTCGTCTGGCTCACCTGGGTGCTGTCGTTGCAGGTCGGCGCCGACGCGGTGGTGTGGATCGGCGCGGCCATGGTTATCATCGGTTTCGGTGCCTGGTGGATCGGCCAGGCCTCCGGTACCGCGGGCCGCCTGGTCGCCGTTGCCATCATGGTCGCCGGCGTGGTGACGGCCTGGCCTTCCGGCGAGTCCTCGGCCAACCCGACCAAGGACACCAAGGCAGCCGGAGAGGTGTGGAACGCCTACTCCAAGTCCGACATCGAGGCCTTGGTCGCCACCGGAACGCCGGTGTTCGTCGACTTCACCGCGGCGTGGTGTGTCACCTGCCAGGTCAACAAGAAGGTGGTGCTTGAAACCCGCACGGTCCAGAAGGCCTTCGCCGACCGCGGCGTCACGCTCATGCGTGCCGACTGGACCCGTCGCGACCCGGCGATCACCGCGGCGCTGGCGGAACTGGGCCGCAACGGCGTACCCGTCTATGTCCTGTATGCCCCGGGGAAACCCGCGGTGGTCTTGCCGGAAATCCTCACCGAAGGCATCATCATGGATGCCCTTGCGGCGCTGCCCGCGACAACTTCCGGACCTGCCAAATCATGATGCTGCGCACCCTCTTCCTGCCGCTGGCCTTCGCCGCTTCGACCGTGCTCGCCGCAGCTCCCGGCCAGAGCGCCCCCGAGATCAGCCTGCCCGCAACCGACGGCAAGCCCGCACGCCTCTCCGATCACAAAGGCAAGTGGGTGGTTCTGGAATGGGTCAACCCCGGCTGTCCGTACGTGCGCAAGCACTACGACTCGAAGAACATGCAGGCCCTGCAGAAGACCTATGGCGGCAAGGATGTGGTGTGGCTGGCCGTCAACTCGACCAATCCCGGCCATGCCGACTACCTGAAGCCCGCCGCGATGGGCGACTGGATGAAGGGCCAGGGCGGCACGCCGCGCGCGACCCTGATGGACGAGAAGGGAGTGGCCGGTCGCGCCTACGGCGCGCGCACCACGCCGCAAATGTTCATCATCGACCCCAAGGGCCAGGTGGTCTACAACGGCGCCATCGACGACAAGCGCTCCGCCAACCCGGAGGACGTCAAGACCGCCAAGAACTTTCTCAAGGCCGGCATGGATGAAGCGCTCGCGGGCAAGCCGGTCTCGACGGCCAGCACGACGCCTTACGGGTGCACGGTCAAGTACTGATCGCGGTGCGGCCCTCGCGGCCGCGCGTCTGTCTCAAGCAGTAGCCATAGACCCGTCGCGGGTGCGTAGAGCGGCGCACTTCACGCATCGGCCGTGGTTCGCAGAAGAAGTCCTTGAGCCTCTGCTATCCACGCTGCTTGATCCCCGGACGCGCCTTACGACCCCCGCTGCCGTTCCCCTCGCGATGCGTCAACGCAAGATCGATCGCCCCGCTAAGGAATCCCAACAGCGCGGCGAACTCTTCATCCGACAACGCCCGCAGCGCGTCGTTGGAACGGTACAGGTTGATGAATTCGCGCTCGCGCCCGGCGTGCTCCAGGAGTCGGCCGACACCCAGGTTCTCCAGCGTGCGCGCCAACGAGGGATTGGAAGTGCGCACCATGTTGAGGACGAAGGGCAGCGGGTCGTTCCGCGCCAGCACCGCGGCCATGCGCAGGATGATCTCGAACGGGATCGCGGCCTGGCCGGATTCGTACTTTTCGATCAGGCCGGCGTCGCTCAGGTTGATCGCGGTGCCCAGGTCCTTCAGTGACAGGCCGGCGGTCTCGCGCAGGTCCTTCAGCATGGCGCCGGCGCGCGTGGCGTTCTTTTCGCCGACCACGCTACCGACCGCACCGGCCAGGAAGGGCTTGGCCAACGCGCCGGCCAGGTTCATGCCCGGCCGGGCTGCTGCGAGGATGTTGTCGGCCCAGCCGCGCAGGTCCTGCGCGAAGTTGAGCAGCGCGAAGTCGGAACGGCCGGGCGCGGCGTTGCGTTCGGCAGCGGGTGTCTTTGCGGCGGACTTCCTGGCACCAGTGCGCCGCGTCGCGGCGGCGCGAGGCGATGCACTGCGAGCGGATGCGCTGCGCGTGCCTGACCTCCCTGGTGCCGCCACGTTCAGGCCGCCCGCAGGTGCTGCCACACCCGGCTGGGGGTGAGCGGCATTTGCAGCTGCTGCGTGCGACCGGCGCGACCGGCGCGCGCCAGCGCGTCGGCCACCGCGCTCACGACCGTCGGCGTCGCGCCGATGGTACCCAGCTCGCCCACGCCCTTGATGCCCAGCGGATTGTTCTGACAGGGCGTCGAATCGTCCATGGTCGTCTTGACCGAAGCGGGCAGGATGCCGGCCTTGGGCAGCGCGTAGTCCATCAGGCTGCCGGTCAGGTTCTGGCCCGACTCACGGTCGTAGACGACGACCTCGGTCAGGGCCTGGCCGATGCCTTGCACCGCGCCGCCGTCGAGTTGCCCGCGCACGATCATCGGGTTGATGACGCGGCCGACATCGTTGACCGAGGCGTAGGCGTCGATCGCGACATGACCGGTATCAGGGTCGACCTCCACCTCGCAGATGTGACACGCGTTGGGCCAGCTGGGGCCCGACACGGCAGAGGTCGATTCGACGTCGATGCGCGCCCCGGCCTGCTTGGCGGCCAATTCAAACAGGTCGATCTTCAGGTCCGTGCCCGCGACTTTCAGCATGCCGGCTTCGTAGACGATGTCCGAGGGGGCGGCTTCCAGGACCTCGGCAGCGAGGTCGCGCGCGCGGTCGATGGTCTTTTTGCCGGCCACGGTGAGCGCCGAGCCGCCCACGAAAATGGAGCGCGAGCCCGCGCTGCCGAAGCCGGAACCACGATCGGTGTCGCCCAGGACGATGCGGATTTTCTCCATCGGCACGCCGAAGACGTCTACCGCCAATTGCGCCAGCGAGGTGGCGATGCCCTGCCCCATCTGCTGCACGGCCGAGAAAATCTCGATGGTGCCGTCGCCATTGACGGCTACGGTGACGCGCTCTTCGAAGGCCAGGCCGCTCGTCCACTCGAGAAAGGTGGCGATGCCACGGCCGCGCAGCTTGCCGCGCGCCCGCGACGCCGCGGCGCGCGCGTCGAAACCTTTCCAGTCGGCCAGCGCCAACGCCTCATCGAGCACCTTCTCGAAGCGCCCGGAGTCGTAGACCTGCCCCATCGGGTTCTTGTACGGCATCTGCTCGGGCCGGACCATGTTGCGACGGCGCAGCTCGACCGGATCGATGCCCGAAACACGCGCCGCCTCATCCATCAGTCGCTCGATGTTGTAGACCGCCTCCGGACGACCGGCGCCGCGGTATGGGCCGGTGGGCGAGCCGTTGGTCAGCACCGCCTTGAAGTGGAAGGCGACGTTCTGGATGTCGTACACCGAGGTCGAGACCCACGGGCCGATCATGAGCTGGATGGCCGTGCCGGCCGGCGTGGCATAGCCGCCGATGCCGGCCAGCGAAGTCACCTTCAGCCCCACCACGCGACCCTGGGCGTCCAGTGCCAGCGCCGATTCGTTGCGCAGGTCGCGCCCGTGCATGGTGGAGAGGAATTCCTCGCCGCGCTCGCCGACCCACTTGACCGGCCGGCCTGTCTTGAGCGCCGCCCACGCGACGACCACATCTTCCGGATACATGCCTGTCTTCATGCCGAAGCCGCCGCCGACATCCCCCACCAGCACGCGCACGTTCTTGGCTTCGAGCCCGGGAATCAGCGCGCACAGTCCATCGCGCAGCGAGGAGGGCATCTGCGTGCTCATGCGGATGGTGAGCCGCCCGCTAGCGGCATCCGGCATGGCCAGCACGGTGCGCGGCTCCATCGGCACCGCGCACACGCGCTGATGCTCGACCGTGAGCCTGACCACGTGCGCGGCCGCGGCGAAGGCGGCATCGACCTTGGCCGCGTCGCCGTACTTCGCTTCGGCCGAGATGTTGTCCGGCGCAGCGTCGCACAGCGCCACCGCGCCCGGTGCGGTCGCGGCCAGCACGTCGGCCAACGCGGGCAACTCCTCGTACTCGACCACGATCGCCTCGAGCGCGGCACGCGCCGCGTCGGCCGATTCGGCCACCACGGCGGCCACGGCCTCGCCGGGGTAGCGCACCGTGTCTGCAGCCAGCGCAAAACGCGGCGCGGTCGCGCACGGGCTGCCGTCGGCGCGCTTCAGCATCGGGTTGGTCGGCAGCGGCTTGACGCCTGCGGCCTTGAGCTCGGCGCCGCTGATGACGCGCACCACGCCAGGCAGCGCCGCTGCGGCCGACGTGTCCACCGAGGCCACGCGCGCATGCGCGTGCGGGGAGCGCAGGAACATGAGGGTGAGTTGGCCTTGCGGGACCACGTCGTCGGTGTACTGGCCATGGCCCTGGACCAGGGCGCGGTCTTCCAGGCGCATGACGGAGGCGCCGCTGCCGAAGCGGCCGAATTGGGCTTCCACGTTCATTGTTGGGACTTTCGAGAGGCGAAGAGTTGCGGGTGAGCGGCGATATTACTGCCCTTGCGCAATCCGCAACGTCCGTTCGGACGCGGTCAAGACCCGAGGCTTTCCTGGAGCCGGATGCAGAGCGACGTGCATGCCCTCGGTCGTTCTTCCACGTGTCGGCTAGAGGACGCAAGACGCCAACCGGTGTCGCGCAGCGCAGCCGCGCGATAGACATTGAATGCAGGGTCCCGGCCTGCGACTGCGGGACGCGCCCCAAAAATGGTTCATGACCACTGGCAGGCGCGAACCAGGACGCTGGGCGCCGGGCGGATCACAGGATCCTGCTCAAGCGGTTTTCCGGCAAGGCTTGACGGCAAACCCGCAATTCCGTATATTCAACTTTATGGTTGAATATACGGAATCTTCCCGAACCACCCTGCGCCTGAATGCTGCCTTCGGCGCGATGGCGGACCCGACGCGGCGCGCCATCCTTGCGCGCCTCGCCCGGGGCGACGCGCGCGTAACCGAGGTCGCCGGCGCGTTCGCGGTCTCGCTCAACGCGGTTTCCAAGCACATCAAGACGCTGGAGCGCGCCGATCTGGTGACGCGCACAGTGCAGGGCCGGGACCACGTCCTTTCACTCAACGCCACGCCGATGGCCGAAGCGGTGGAGTGGATGGAGCACTACCGCGGATTCTGGGAGGACCGACTCGCGGCTCTCGAGTCCTATATCAAAGCCAAGCGCGGCAACGCGAAGAAAGGATCCCCCGAATGACCGCAGTCATCAATGCACCCAAACTAGCAGCCACCATCGTCGTCAGGCGCCGCATCGCGGCGCCGGCAGTCGAGATATTCGACGCCTGGCTGGACCCGGCCGGCATGGCTGTATGGATGCGCCCTTGCACCCCGGAACCGAGGCAATCCGACGTCAAGGTCGATGCGCGCGTCGGTGGCGCCTTCGAGATCGTGATGCACGTGCCCTCCGGGCCGGTGCTTCACACCGGCGTCTACCGCACGATCGACCGGCCGCGCCGCCTTGCTTTCACCTGGAATTCGGTACACGCCGGCGCGCACGACTCGCTGGTAACGATCGAATTCCACCCCGACGGTGACGTCACCGAGTTGGTATTGACCCACGCACGCCTTCCCGCGGGACAAGGTCCCGGGCACACCGGCGGTTGGACCGACATCCTGAACGGTCTGGCGCAACGCTTGGAGGCCAAAAGCGCCTGACCCGGCCAGGCCGCGCCCTCTAACGTGAACGGGAACCCCGCCTGCTAGATCCGCCGCTGTTCCAATGATCTGCAGGTCTGCGCGGCGGGAGCCGTTGAGGGAAAGGTAGCGAGCGTCGCGACGCGGCGATTCGGCCAACAGCGCCAACGCAACCAACCGGTACCAAGGGGTCTCGACCACGCATTCCCATGCCACTTCCACGCGCGTCACCCGCAGCCGTACAGGTCCGCGCTGCTCGCAGGCGCGCAGAGCGCGTAGCCCAGTTGCCGGGTTGAACAAATCAATGCCCTGGCCGGATGGTTTCCCGATCGGGGAAGCAATTGCCGGGGCCTACGCAATGAGCCCACCGCGGCAACAACTCATGCGGGCTGCAAGGTCCAAACCGCCAACGGAATGAAGCACAGCGCGCAAAGCCCATACAGGAGGTAGTTACCCGTTCTCGGGTCGAAATCTGGCCAGATCTTGACCCAGGACTTGCGCATGAGCCACCTTCCGATGGCAACATCAAAACCGGCCATGAAGGCGGCGAGGCCTATGCCCAGGGCGAGGTGGGCTGAGGCCGACCGCAGGCCGATGCCGGGAACGAGCAGCCAGCAGATCATGAAGGCAAGGACAGTTCCGGTCAGTGCGCTGAGCTTGACGGCCCGCTCCTTGCCGATGCGTGGAATGACGATGGTGATCCTGACGATTCCGTGCAGGGTCTCGGCGCAGGCCAGCACCATGCAAAGGGCGGCGATGCGGATCATGGAATCCAGACCCATGGGACGTTTCGCTACGGAGGCGTATGAGCGGCGTGCAAGCGAGGCAAGCGGGCCGTCAGACCGGGTTGCGTGGCTGAATCGATCAAAGGCGTTTCTTGACCAACTCGATTGCCTCAAGCGCCGAGTCGCGCGAACCCTTCGCTCAGTCCACCGAATCCGCGCAGGCCGACCGCATCAATACCGGCCAACGAACCGCCTCCGCCAATGTCCAGCCCCGGCACTCCCAGGCCGGCGAAGCCGCGCATGGCGTGGGTGTCTACCGGCATGCCGCCCAACGCCGCGCCATCGCTGTTGGCAAGATGGATTTCGAGCAGCGCGTGGGTGAGCGCAATGCCGCTAAGGCCGGGGCGCTCCGCCCCCTGTTCATGAGTGTCGATCGCGTCCGAATCGGCGCCGCGCGTACCGTCGCCATAGGTGTAAGCATCGCGCGGGGCCCGCAAGAAGCGGCGCACATCGAAGTCCGGACCCTCTGACGGCAGTGGTGCGTAGCGATCAGGATTCGGGGACCCGTCCGGGTTGATGTACCCCAGCACCGCCAGAAGTCGGTCCAGGGGATCAAGCGCGTCTGAGGGGTTCGTTGTCGGAGCACTTGCGCCTGCATCGCGCATCTCTCCGGCAAACAAGGGGTTGTTCTCCGGCGCGGCCATCGCAGCGTCGGATGCACCCGACCGACCAGAAGCGGGGGCGAGTGTCAGGCTGCCCGGCACGCCGGTCGTCGCATCGCCGGATCCGCCGCCCGATGTAGTGCTGCTACCGGATCCAGTGCCGGACCCGGCGCCAGACCCGGGTCCTGACCCTGTTCCGGACGAAGATCCTCCGGAAGATGCGTCACCTGCCGAGGCCCCACCGGACGTTCCACCCGAGGTTCCGCCTGTCGTTCCTCCGGAGGTTCCTCCCGATGTTCCGCCCGACGGCCCGCCCGCACTCGATCCGCCGCCCGCCCCAGCGCCCACGCCGTCCCCACCGTGCGCTGCCGCCGTCACCGACAGATTGAACTCGCGCGTCGCCGCAAGTCCCGCCGGATCGGTCGCGCTGACAACAACGCGCAGATTGCCGGCATCGGCGTCGGCCGGCACGCCGGTGAAGCGCCGCGTGAGCGGGTCGAAGTGAAGCCACGCCGGCAGCGGCGCGGCTTGCCCTGGCGCACCGAGCCGCTGTGCGCTCCAAGTGAGCGTGTCGCCATCGGGGTCGGCAATGAGGTCATCGGCCAGGCGCAGATCGAAGCTCGCGCCGCCGACGACGCCCTGGTCGGCGATTGCGCCGGCTGCAAGCGGCGCCCGATTGACCGGAACATATGCGCCGCCTGCAGCGCGATGGTCGATCATCGCGCGGTCCCACACGGTCCCGTCGGCGAACTCGATGCGCCCTAACGGGTGTGGCACAACCGGTGGGGGTCCGCCGCCCTCTTCGTATTCCCACCAGGCGAGTTGACGCGGAAAAAAGCCGACCACGCGCACACTGTCGCCCGCGCCCAGATCGAGAACCAGGTCGGTGCCGGCCGAGTCGGACTGGGGCGTGTCTGCCGGGTTCGGCGGATCGCTGTACGGGCTGTAGTCGAGGGCGCTGCTCCGGACAAATCGGACCGTTGCGGGATCGATGCCCGCGCCAAAGCGCAAGGTATCGATGCCGACATGGGCCCCCGGAAACACCTGAAGCAAGGCGCTGTCCCGGAAGGTCGCGTCAACGTAGTTCCTGAACCAGTCAAGGTCGCCAAACGCCCGGGCCACGCGCGGCAGGAAGCGCTGCACCGCTGGGCTGTTGCCGGGGTCGTGCAGGTAATCGCCAATCAGATCGGCGCCGTCGCCGCGTCCAAAAGCAAACACGTCAGCGGCATGCGATCCGAGCAAGATATCGTTGCCCGCACCGCCACGGTAGAAGTTGCCCGCGCCGATGTACTCGCGGACACCGAACCCCAGCAGGTCATCGCCGGCGCCGCCGTCCAGCGAATCCGCACCCTCGTCGCCGGTGATCGCATCGCGACCATTGCCGCCGATGATGCTGTCGTTGCCGGCACCGCCGCGCAAGACGCCATTGCCGCTGATGCGGTCGTCGCCGGACTCGCCGTCCAGGTTGTCGCCGTTAAGGACATTGGCCTGCCGGTTGGGGTCCAGATCGAAGGGGCTGGCGGCGAGGATATCGGTGCGCGTCAGGGTCGTGCCGTCGGCCAGGCGCAAGGCCTCGATGCCCGCGCCGACTGGATCATCGGAGTGCGGCATGACGATGCGCAGTGATCCACCGCCGGCCAGCGCGCCCCACGACACCGACAGCACCGCCGTCGGCACCGCCAGCGGCAGGTCATTCATGAAGAGGGAGCCATGGCGGAGGTTGGCGGCGCGCGAGACCTGGAGGTTCTCGACGCTCCAGACAAACACCAGGTCGCCGCGTGCAACGCCATCCGGCAGCTCGACCGTGTCCTTGTCACGGCTGCCAGCCAACCAGAAGTCCAGGTCGCCCTGGTTGGCCATGGCACCGGGATGAGTCCACCCACCTCGGTCCCAGATGGTATGCACGCCGGGGCCGGCGAAGATCAGATAGCGGTCGCTGCCCGCATCGCCATCCATGAAGGTGTTGCCGCTGTCGTCGGCCAGCACATCGTTGCCGGTTCCGCCCAAGAGCGTGTCGTCGCCACCGGCGCCGTACAGGAAAGAACCGGGCTTGCCGGCCAGTTCGGCCGCACCCAGCGGCAGGGGCAGCGCGCCTGCGGTAAGGATGTCGTCACCCTCGCCGCCATCGGCGGCGGTGCCGCCTTCAACGTTGATGCGGTTCGCGCCCACGCCGCCGGTCGTTCGCACCACCTGCAAGTCGGTATCGCGCTCATTGCGCGACTGCGTCACTATCCATGTTTCGCGCAGCGTCGGCGGCGCGAATCCTTCGCCGGCCGAGTTCGGGAATACATTGAAGCCGACGATGGGCACGGCCAGACCTGCCGCGCCAATCGTCGGGGCGGTGGCGTAGACCGGCACACCGTAGCCGCGGGAGGCGCTGCTGGACTGAATCGCGATACCGTCAGTGCGCACCAGCGGCATCTGCGGCAGCGGGTCGGACGGCGGGATAGGGCCCTGGATGATGCGTCCGGCCGCGATCAGATTGCCGCCCTGCGCATAACTCACGAACATCGTGCCGCGCGTGTCGGGGCGTTCGACTTCGCGAATTTCGGTGGTCGAGCTGGATGCCTGCCGGGTCACGCGTAGCGCCGGCTGGGCCGGCGCGAAGAGGGCATCGTCACGCGGCGCCTCGACGTGCGTGGTCGAAGCCAGCCGCACCTGGTCGATATCGCGGGTTTCGAGGGTGTTCCCGTAACGCGTGGTCGCGTCGCGCAGGTAGTCACCCGCAGAATTGACGACATAGCCGCCTTGCAACAGCGCGCCGGCCCAGTAGGCGCGCACGTCGGCCTCGAAGGCGGCCATCGCCTCGGCCGGGCTCGCCATCACCGGCGGAGCAACGGCGGTGCGCAGGAATTCCGCCATGCCCTGGGTGCGGCCGCCGGTCTCGGAGATGCGCCATTCGCCGGTGCCTGCGTAGTAACCCACCAGAGTGATGCTTTCGGCACTGCCGCCCAAGTCGATGACCAGGTCGTAGCCACGGCGCGCGGCGCGCAGGTCTTCGATGTCAAGGCCGGCATCGAGCGAAAGAGTGTTGATGTCTGCTGGCGCCTCAACGATGCGGTCGCGCCCCATGCCGCGCGCAAGACGGTAGGTATCCGCGCCCGCGCCGCCTGCCATGAGGTCGTCGTCTGGCCCACCGTCGATGACATCGTCCCCGTCGCCGCCGTCGATGTCGTCGTCACCGACCAGACCTACGAGCACGTCGTCGCCACCGTTGCCGGCAATCTGGTCGTCGCCCACGGAGCCGACGATGCGGTCGCGGTGGCGCCCGCCAGCCAGATCGATCGCCGCAGCGCCCGCGAAGTAGTCGATCGAGCCATCGAGCGCATCGGCTAACAGGGAGCGCACATCGTCGACACGGCCGTCGGCGAAGACAAAGCGGGTCGGCTGCGCATCCTGGGCACGCGTCAGTCCCGCGCGCACCAGGAGCGTGTCCTCGTCGCCAAAGTCCAGGCGCAAGAGGGTGGTGCCATCGCTGTCGTTGACCACGCTCGCACGCGCCTCCGCGCGCGCAAGCCCGGTGCTGAACTCGATGATCGTGGTGCCGCCAGCATCGGTGATGACATCACGCCCGTCGCCGCGCGCAAAGACGAAGACGTCATCGCCGAGGCCGCCATCGAGAAGGTCGTTGTCCGGGCCGCCAATGAGCCGGTCGTTGCCTTCGTCGCCGTACAGCCGGTCTGCGCCGAAGCCGCCGTCCAGCTGATCGTCGCCTTCCTCGCCATATATTTGATCGTGGCCGGCGCCGCCGAAGACCTGGTCGTTGCCTGCTCCACCGGCGATCCCGTCTTCGCCAAGGCCACCGTCTATCCGGTCGTCTCCCGCTCCGCCAAAGACGACATCGTTGCCGGCCAGGCCATCGATCGTGTCATCGCCGCCCTGGCCGTACAGGAAGTCGGCTCCGCGTCCACCCGCAATGACGTTGGGTCCGGCGTCGCCGACAACAGTAACGCTGCGCTCCACGCGGGACAGCAGGTCTTCATGCGTGAGCACACGCCCGTCCGCCAGCTCGACACGGGTGTTGCCGGACTCCATTGCGCCGCGCAGCCAGACGCGCGCGGTGGCGAAGCCAGGAACACCGTAGATCAAGGACAGCGTGAACGGACTGGTTCCGAGCGCGGGGTTGTAAAGCGGCGTCGCATCCACTGCGAGCACGTCGACGCCGGGCCCGAAGGCAAGCGTGTTGGTGCCTTCGGAGTCGTCGATGATGTCCTCGGCGCCATCACCGACAGCGAACACATAGCGGTCGTTGCCCGCGCCTCCCTTGAGCAAGTCGAAGCCGGCGCCACCTGTCAGGGTGTCGTTGCCCGCGCCGCCGTCGAGAGTGTCGTTGCCGGCACCACCCACCAGAAGGTCGTCTCCCGCGCGGCCCAACAGCAGGTCATTGCCCGAAAGCCCGCGCATGCGGTCGCGCGTGGCGGCGTTGTCGGTGCCTACGATGATGTCGTCGCCACTTTGACCCGGGTCCATCACCTGACCCCCGGCATCTAAGAGGGGCGCGACGTACTCGGTGCCGTCGAGGTCGAACCCCTGCGCCAGCACGTCGTCCCAGGTGAGGATGCTGCCGTCGGCAAACTCGATGCGGGCGAACATCGCCGCAGCCGATGGGTCGTCGCTGCCGGCGGGCAACACCATGTGAATGGCGTCGCCATCGCCAAAGTCGATCTTGAGGCTGCCGGAGGCAAACCGGACGTTCTCGCGCCGGATGCCGTCGCCCAGGACGATGATGCTTTTGTCGGTATTGTCCTGACTGGGCGGCGCGCCCGCGGTGCCAGCGTCGTCCGAGTCGTAAATCACCTCCACGCCGTCGCCGCGGTTGAAGACGTAGGTATCGCGGCCGGTGCCACCCTGGAGTACATCTTCACCGGCGCCGCCGGTGAGCGTGTCGCGCCCCGCGCCGCCGATGAGGGTGTCGCGGCCCGCGCCACCGTCGAGACGGTCGTCGTGTTCACCGCCGTCAAGCGTGTCGTCGCCGTCGCCGCCGAACAGCACGTCATTGTCGGCGTCACCGAAAATCCGATCGTTACCGTCCTCGCCAAACAGGATGTCGTCTTTCTCATTTCCATTCAGGTGGTCGACTCCGTTACCGCCAAACAGGATGTCGTCGCCACCACCGCCTCTCAAGGTGTCGTCACCATCGCCGCCGTCGAGAACATCGTCGCCATGGCGCGCGATCGGGTCGTCACCGGAGTCGCCTGACAGTTTGTCGTTACCAGTCCCACCGATCAGTACATCGGCCCCGCCGCCGCCGATGAGGGCGTCGTCATCCGTACCGCCGTCGAGGACATCGTCGGCGTTGCCGCCGAAGATCCAGTCGTTGCCACGCCCTCCATAGCCGACGTCGCCCGGCTGCCCGAACTCCAGCCCGGGTTCAAACCCGGTGATGCGGTCGAAATCGACCCGGAACTCGTTGCCCGACACCGTGCGCGCGATCGACCAGTCGTAGCTCGCGCTGGTCATTTCCATGTCGGTGAGGATCGTGTCGGCCCCCACGCCGCCGATCAGGATGTCGCGACCCGAACCACCCAGCAGCAGGTCCGCCCCGTCGCTGCCGACAAGCTCATCATCATCTGCGCCGCCCGAGAGCAGGTCCACCGGCGCAAACGCGATGGCCACCACGTTCGGGTCTTCGCCGCGCTGCACCGCCTCTTGAAGCCCGATGCGCTCGCCGCCGTAGATGCGGTCGTCGCCCGCACGTCCCTCAAGAATGTCGCCGCCGCGACCCGTGGGGCTGAACTCGTTGCCGCCGCCTTCGATCAAGTCGTCCGCGGCGCTTCCGGTGATGCGGTCGCGGCCGGCGCCGCCTTCGAGCCAGTCGCCAGGCGGTGCCGGGCCGCCTGCCGATGCGGCCAGGGCGTAGCCGTTCAGGGTATCCCGCCCACCACCGCCGAGAATGCGGTCCGGCCTATCGGTGCCGTTGAGTGAATTGGCAACGTCGCTTTCGAGTGTGCCGGGCCGCGCTTCGCGGTTGCCCCAACGGTCCGCCTCCGCGCCTTCGACCGGGTCGCCACCAAGGATTATGTTCTCGAAGGGCGGGTTCGACGACGGGCCACTGTCCAAAAGGCGAATGTGCAAGTCGCCGTCGCGGAAGTCCTTGATGGTGATCGAGCCGGGACGGGGGTTGCGGTCGCGATCGCGAAACGTGACCTTGAGGTCGTAGCGTCCGCTCGGCTGTCCGTCATCAGTCGTTCCGGGCAGGCGCTCGAGCCTCACTTGGCCGTCGATGCTCTGCCAGTTTTCCCCGACACCAGGTTCCCGGACGAAGAAGCCTGCAACCACGTTCGTATAAGTGGTGTTGGCGCCGAAGACCACGTTGTGGGCGTAGGTGGAGCGAATGACGCCTTTGCCATCGACGTCGCGGATAGTGTCGTCGCCGTCATTGCTCGAGGCGAGAAGAATGGTGCTGGGGTAGACGGCGCCGTAGGTGTAGACATCGTTACCCTTGCCGCCTTCCAGGTAATCGTTGCCGCGGCGGCCTTCAAGGAGGTCCACCCCGCCTCCGCCGAACAAGCGATCGTCAAACCCCTGCCCGGAGGCGACGTCGCCACCGCGCAGATGGTCGGTTGCCTCGGTGCCGAATATCCAATGCTTGAGCGCATCGCGCGGCAATGCCTCCCATTGCAGCACGTAAGGTACGGTCTGAGTCTCACGGATTCTGTTGCGGTCGGGAATGATGACTTGGGTGAGGTTGCGGTCTTCGATGCGCAGGCCCTCGGCGTCGCTGACCTCCTTGGCCGCGGCAATGGTGGTGGTGATCGGCCGCGTGATGTCGTTGACCAGGTTGCCGATGTTGGCCTCAAGCTTGCGATGCAAGACCTCGGCGCGGGCACGTACCTCGGCTTCGGTCATGCCGCCGGTCGTGCCGTTCCACAACGCGAGTTCACTTGCCCGTGGTTCTTCGCCATAGCCACCGGGAATGACAACTACCACCGGGTTCAATTCACGCAGTGCATAGCGGTACGCCATGCCGACCTCGTCTTGCGCCAGCGCGGCGGCAATGAATTCGGTGGCGCTTTTCGGCTCCAGCGGTTGCCCTTCGGCTTCACGTTCGGCGAGTGGCAGAAGCCGCACACCTCGGTTAGCGTAGCCATCGAGCTCGGCCAGGTTGTCGTAGAAGGCCGTTCGATTGGCGAAGTTGCCGAAGCCAGAGTTGACACGGTCGATGCGCGAGGACGCGGCGCGGCGGGTGGATTCCCACTCTTCGGGCGTGGAGAGTGCCTTGCGCACGGCGTTGAGCAGGTTCTCAAGGGAATCGCCTTCGGCCAGCCCCGGACGAGTCGTAGCGTCGCTTGCCGGACCGTAGTTACTTTCTCCACGCTGGTTGGACGACGCTGCCATCATTTCGGCTACGCGTTCCATCGTGAGCGTGCCGTCCAAACGCTGTAACGCCTGCGTCAGACTCAGGGTGTCGATCAAAAGAATGATGGAATGGGTCGTGCCAAAGTCGCCCAAGTCACGTCCAACCAGGCCGGCGGCTTCGCTCACTGCTGGCAGCTGGCCGAAGTGATCCCCGGCACCGTAGACATCAGGCTGATCTTCGATGAAGACCCGTACTTCGTTGCTACCGTGGCGTTGCGAATTCGCGACGATCTGGTAGTCGTCGGTGTCGGCAAGTCCGGCCACGGCAAAAATCCGGCGGTAGGGCCCGACAGATTGTCGATCCGATCCGGTATTGCTCTGAATGATCGACGCGATGGTCGTGTAGTCCTGGTTGAGGTAACGGTTCGGCCAAAGACTCGGTCCGAACGCACCGAGGAGACTGCGCCATTCGAAGCCGGCTAAGGAGGCGGTCGGATAACGTGCGGCAATGTAGGCCTCGGCGAACGCATAGCGCCCGTCGCCATAGTCGTAGATGTTGCCCTTCTGAATCGGATTGACGACGCCGCCCTCGCTGTCAAAGGGGCTGCGAAACCGCTCTGCGCTCGACGCTGCGCGTCGTTGGAGATCACGCAGTTGCTCCAGGCCCAGAATCTGAGATCCAGACCCGAACACCAGGCCGTCAAAGCTGATCGAGTTCGGTGTAATCAATGCGCGCGTGAACTCAGCGAGCATCGCGCGTATCGCTTCTCCGGTCGTGCCTCCAGCTCTTTCGGTACTGCTGCCAGGGGCGTCGGCCAAGATGCCGTGGCCGGCAGCGTTGTAGACATAAGCCTTCGTCACCTCAGGGTGCATGACGGTGAACACCTGTGCCAAGTGTCCGCCGAGGCTATAACCGGTGACGTTGAAAGTATCGCCTCTCCGGGTCGAAGCAGCAAAGCTAACGATATTGCCATCGAGGACCCATCGCCCACGAGTTGGATCAACAGCATCGACTTGCCAGCGCTCACCTTCCATCAGATGCCGCCAGTATTCCTCCATCGAAGCCAGTTGGGCGAAGGCAAACCCTCGCTCAACGATTCCCGCGATGTTCGCGCCTTCGTTATCGCGTTGGTTGTCGCCAGCCAAAGCCCAACTGCGGAATTCGGTGCTGCGGAAACTCAGCGTGTACTCATCCGCTCCGATCTTCTTCCACAGCGTCGCCGAGAAACCCGTCGCGTCGTTGGGGTGGTGGTCGATGATTTGCCAGCGGTCGAGCAGGTCCCTCGCCTGTCTCTCGACCATCCGGTTGTAGCCCGGCAGAACTGGCGTGTCTGGGCCGGAAGGCGCAGCGTCGCCGCGATCACGGGCGCGTCCGCTTGGCGACGCCGGGTCGATGAACGGGTGGGTCGGGTCGTTGAAGCCGTATTTGAGACGATCAACAACATCTCGTTGAACAGCAAAATCGAGTCGGTGCAAGTACGACTCCGCCCCAAGCTGAAGCAAAGCGTGGTCAAGGTACTGCTGAGTCGTAGATGCACTGGTCGCCACGGCTTTCTCCAGACAGCGTTACCGCTGTCCCGTGGGGGTTTCAGACAAAACCCGATGAACCGCTTTGCGTTCAAAAAACTTTTCCCACTCAGGAGGTCGTGCAACCTTTGCCGTAAACCATGCAGTGAAATTAGATGTCTTGTCTTGTCCACCGCTGTATCCGTAGCGGGGACACAATCTCCCGGTCCACCCACGGTTCCAGACCGCATACCCGCGCCTGACTCCCATCACTTCGCCGGTCTTGAGATCCAGGACGATCAGTTCCCCGCCTCCGATACCCATTTCCCTGTCGTGTGGGCGCTTGATGCCTCTCCAAGTGAAGCCGTAGCGAGACGCCAGTCCTGTTTTGTATGTCATCCGCATACTTTTCCACAGTCCGTCTTCGCCACCAAAGAAACGCGCAAATTTCGCTTCTGGCGGCGGCGGAGCATACAGACTCTTATCAACGGTCTGCCGCAGTGCGGGACCGTACTCTCGCCGACCGGCAATTGGAATCTCGAACTGGCTGTAAAGGTGGAATTTCGGGTTGACGAACTGAAACGCTGGATCCTCAACCTCCGATGCGAAGTACCCGTAAGGGTCCTCGATGTAGTGCAGGTGCGCCCCGTCGCTCCCCTTGTAGAACGGCCGCACCCGCAACTGCGCGATGCTCTCGACGTTGCCCGCGGTCTTGAAGATGAACTCGCCCGCCTCGTTCTTGCACAGGTGCTGGAAGTACTCCTGCTGCGTCATGCCCGGCCGGTAGCCGCTGTCCTCCGGCACCGGATTCGGAATCTTGATCGAGTGCGCGAAGCGACCTTCTTCCGTGCCGGTCCAGTCTTCCGGCTTCATTTCAAGAATCAGGTAGGGGTTGAGCTGGTGCGTATCGCGGTTCCAGGGCTGTCGCCTGCTCAGCTCGCGCGTGCTTTGCATCATGTTCTCGAACACCTGGCCGGCGTTGACCGGATTGGCGTGGACCGGCTTGGTCGAGTTCATGGTCTGCTTGGGCGGGGTCGACTGGGTCTCGCCGCATGCACCCAGGCAGACACCGATCATCGCGGCGACGAATAGTCCTGGCCTTAAGGTCGTCGAGGTGGGCATGGCGGCAGTCTGGGCCGGCCGGCGGGACGGCGGAGAGTCAGGGTAACTCCGTCGGGCTGCTGATGTCCAGTGCGCAGTTCACGCCATGCGAATCGGTTCTGCGCCTCGAAGCCCGGAAATTCGTCCAGTGCAAGTTGCGGAGTTATCGGCTTTGCTGGAAGCACCGCAGGCGGGCGCCGGACAGGGTGTCGTTGCCGGTCCTGCCGATCTGTACGTCGGTCCCGCCGCCGCCGACAAGGACGTCGTCATCCGCACCGCCGTTGAGGTTGTCGAGGGCGTTGCCGTAGAAGATCCAGTCGCGCCCCCGGCCGCCGAAGACGACGCTGCCTGGCCGGCCGAACCCCAGCCCGGGCTCGGAACCGGTGACGCGACCCCGCTTCGCCCGAGGGCAGGATGATTTCAAGTCGGCCAACGGCGCTATGCAACAGATTCGCGTCGCGCCGAATGGCCGTGAATGCCGGAATGACCAGCCGATTCAGGGCGTCGACCCAGGTGTTCCATTCGGCACCCCCGACGGCCTCGAGGTCGATGCGTCGCAGCTGATCGTAAATCGACGCGACCTCGACCGTTTCCCAGCGCAACGCCCGCGGATCAAGATCGGTGGACGCGCCAAGTAGTTCGTCGAAACGCGCGATAACCGAGCCAAGTTCCACGCCATCTCGTAGTCCGCCCACACCTGCGCCGTTGAAGGTGTAAGTCGCGATGATCGGGTTCTCGCCTCCCGACGCCCGGCTCTCGTCGCGACGCAGGATATTGAATGCCGTGGCCAGATGCCCGCCCAGCGAGTAGCCAGTGACGCTGAACTGCGCGCCCGGCGGTATCCCCTTGCTTGGGTCCAACGCGCCGATCGCCAGGAGCGACGCATACCACTCTTCCATCTCTGAAATCTGACCCAACGCCCATCCAGTATCCTTGACTTCGAGCTCGTTGGTCGACTTGGAGTCACGCAGGTTGTCGTCGATGAACTCGGTCGACCGGAACGACAACACCAGCTCACCCTGCGTGATGCCATGCAGCGCGTCGCTTCGCTTGGCGCGAAACAGGGTGCCGCTGAATCCTGCGCCGCCAGTGATTCCTGGAGAGTTGCTCTTGTGGGCGACAACTTCCCAGTCGCCGGCAAACTGCTCGGCTTGGGTGCTCGCAAACTTGCTGCTTCTATCGTTGCCGAAAGTCAAAGCGCCAACATATGCCAGAAAATTGCCGGGCCCGGCTTCCGACCCTGTCCTTGTCAAGTCGCCCAGTTGATGGAGGAAACCTTCGGAAGCAAGTTGCAGCAATCCGTACTTGGCGATGACGCTGGACGGGCTACTTGCCATAGCCTAGCCCCTTCGATGAAAGAAGTACTTGCGAAAGAAACTCGAGCGTCTTGTCTCGAGTGTTTACAAAAGCAGGACACGCAACGTTGCCGTAGTTACTCCAGGACATTCCGCCGACGCGCCCACCTTGCTCGCGGTCCAACCAGTAGCCAATTCTTTCGGCGATCACTTCCTTCGTATGCAAATCGATGACCCTGGTTCGCCCACCCGCGATCCAGTACTTTCGATCCTCTTTGGTCGAAATGTCGTCCCAGTCGATGCCATAACGACTCGAAAGCGCCTTGATGGGAATCGCTTCTTCTCGGTTATAGCTTCTATGTGTTGGCTCTCGCCCTTCCCAGCGAACGTAGGGATACGTCGGGTTCGCGTTGCTTGATTCGGGCGAGGGTGCTTCGACGTATCGGTATCCCGGAAGCACAGTCTTTCGAGGTTCTCCATTCTTGTCGTGGGTGGCATCGTAAAGGAGCGATTGTGGCCTGCCCCCTTCAAGTCGGACGTACCCATAAGGATCACCCATCCAGTACTGATCTTGAAGTTGTACCTCGGTCGCACGCGTTCTAGGTTTCATGATGAAGACGCCATCGACGTTTTCGACCACCCGATGAATGGTGATCCGCGCATCCTCCTTGCAGCGCTTCTCGAAATGGGCCTTGACCGCGTTGTTTCGCGCAATCAGGGCTTCACGTCTTGCCTTGTCTTCGATCCCCCATTTCACGGGAAAGAACCTGAACACGAACAGGACAAGCGCTGCGCCGGTCGCTTTCTGCCACGGTTTGGGGGCCCGCCAGACCACCCATGCAAGCAATGCCGCACCGACGAACCAATAGATGGCCCAGGCGAGGCGAAATAGGTCAAGAAGGATCGACAACGCTCAACTCCAGCGAAGCCAGTTGCGCGAAGGCGAAGCCGACTCGCAGGGAGTTACTCTTATGGGCGACGGTTTGCCAGTCGCCGGCAAACTGCTCGGCTTGAATCGCTTTAAACCGACTTGCTCTACCGATGCCAATGGAAAGCACATTCCCCAACGCCAAAAGGCGTGTGGAATCCTTGCCGCCAGAAAGAGCCGGGAGGTCGATTGCATTTAAGAATGCCTCCGATGCCATCTGAATCAGCGCGTACTTCGCGAGAGCCTCACTATTGCTACTTTCCATGTCGGGACTCCCTCGCCGAGGGTACGACTGCCGCCAGTAGATCAAGAGTCTTCGTTCTGACGTTTGTAAACGGTGGACATGCAACTGCGCTCGCAAATAGCCAAGATCTCCCGCCTACTCGTCCACCTTGTTCTCGATCAACGAGGTACCCAATGCGCTCTGCGATCACGGCCCCGCTGCGCAAATCAAATATTCTCGTTCGACCACCGGCTACCCAGTATTTGCGGTCCTCTTCAGTAGAAATGTCTTCCCAATCGAAGCCATATCGACTGATGGCCTTTTCGCTGATCTCTGTCTTTGTTTTCTGGTTGTCCGGTTCATTTGGTCCATCACGCGTGCATCTGACAGTTTTGTTCCCATCGGGATTGTCAGGGCCTGGTGCTATCCGGACTTCTACATATTCATAGCCGGGAACGGGCTTGGGGCGAGGGCGCCCGGCAGAGTCGATCGAACTGTCGAAGAGCAGCGACTGCGGTCGTTCCGCTTCGCTTTCCGAGTATCCGTAAGGGTCTCCCATCCAATACTGATCTTCAAGCTCCCGGTCCGTTGCTCGCTTGCGGGGCCGCATCACCAGTATGCCGTCGGTGTGCTCCACCACCCGATGAATAGTGATCCGTGCATCCTCCTTGCACCGCTTCTCGAAATGGACCTTGATCGCGTTGTTTCGTGCAATCAGCGCTTCGCGTCTGGCCTTGTCCTCGATCCCCCACTTCACGGGAAAGTACCCGAACACGAACAGAACAAGCGCTGCGCCGGTCGCTTTCTGCCACGGTTTGGGGGCCCGCCAGACTACCCACGCAAGCAAGGCCGCGCCGACGAGCCAGTAGATGGCCCAGGCGAGACGAAACAGGTCAAGAATGATCGACAACGATCAACTCCAGCGAAGCCAGTTGCGCGAAGGCGAAGCTGTTCTTCGCCAGGCCTGCTCGGTTCGCCCCCGCGTTGTCGCGCGGGCGGGCGCTAGACGGGCCGAAGCCTCGATCGCCGCCTGAATGGCAATTCCCTCCGCTGCCACATAGCGATGAAGGGAGACCCAGCAGACTCCTGATTTCCCATGCGTTCATTTCTCTGTTCTATGTGGCTTCAACACCTGATAGACAAACGCCCCATTGCGCGAATCGTAGTCGATCGTCCTCGAAGCGCTACGAATTTCAAATGCCGGGCAAGCAGCGCGGGCTGCAAAGGCCCATGGTGCTCGCGCGTTGTGACGATTGCCCAAGCCAGGGTCAACCATATAGCCTATGCGCTCTGCGATGACCTCGCCGCTACTTGTGTCGATTACCTGAAGACTGCTTCCCGCAATCCAATTCTCCCGATCAAGCTTCGTTGAGAGATCTGCCCAGGTAACGCCGTAACGCGGTGCAGGCCCTTCGGCTACAGATTTGACCAGTTCGAAGTACGGAATATGCGGGCCTTTCGATGTCGGTATTCCGCGGTATCGATAGCGTACGTTATCCTTCGCGTCCACAACGTCGACATACCGAAACGCGTTCCTAGTATGCAAAGAAGATTCGCGTTTTCCAGACTTGGTTCTACCGACTAGATAATCCATGATGTATGAATCGCCGCCCATGCTGCCCGCATAGGGATCGTTCAACTCAAATTGATCCTCGAGATTCCATTTCGCAGGACGTGGCTTAAGAATCATGATGCCTTCAACATTCTCAACAACCCGGGTGATCTTCTCTCCCGCGCTCTCGCACCGCTTCTGAAACATCGCCATCACCGCTTCGTACTTGGCCTTCCAGGCGTTGGCGCGATCTCGGGCTTCGATGTGCTTCGTAACCGGAAGGTAGGCGAAAGCGCCCAGTACCAACACAAGCGCGATCAACTTTCCCCACCACTTCGGCGTCCATATCAGCGCGGCCGCGCCGCAAATCAATGCGAGGCCAACGTATACCCAGCCAGCAGCGCGCAGGATGTCGGCGCCGACGCCCAGCTCAAGCATGTCGAACCCCGTTCGGACTGTCGCCGCTTGCGCTGAGACCAACGACGGCTGCAACATGTGCAATCAATCCTGGTCCGTGTTTAGTCGGAGTGGTCATCAGGAGAATCTCGATCTGCAGAGACGAGGGCGATCGGTCAGGGTAACTCCGTCGCTAGGCGACTGTCCAGTGCAGGGCGACTCGTAGCATAAATACGTGCCAGAGCGGATGTCGCCCAATGCGCTGCGGATGACGAGGTTTGCAACAAAGGCGGGTACCTCTTGCCCACCTCTGTCCGCGACCGATCCGCTTGCCGACTCCCCGCAACGACTCACCCCGATCGCCCGCCGCCCCTGCCATACTGCACCCCAGCCAATCCGGCATTCGCTTCAACCGCAACGCGGCAACGATGATCGAACTGCAAGGCTGGATTCTTGAACCCGGCGCGTGGGGCACGGCCTACTGGCTGTGCTTTGCCTTCGCGGTGTGGCGCGGCGTGAGCGCATGGGGTGCCATGATGCCGACGCTGCGCGTGCCGCGCTTCGTACTGCAGAAGATATTCGGGCTATTCATGGTGGGCGCGTGCATGGCGGCCGTGCCGCTCGTGATCGCGTTTGCGTTTCCGAGCGCCCTGGGGCAGGTGATCGGCTTGCTGCTGTTGGGCGCGCTGGTGTCGATTCCCGGCATGATCGCGATCCACGTCGCCTACGGAATCCCCGAGACACCGTTCGGTCTTGCTGTGGCCACAGGCCTGATCGTGGCCGTGCTGGGTGGATTGATCGCGCTCAGCAACTGGATGTACTACCGCGAGATGCGGTCCATCTGGGAGGCGCGCGCCAAGCTCGAAGCCAAACAGGAAGCGCGCAGCGCCGCGGTTAAGTACATCGTGCTCAACCATGCCGACGGCGTGAAAAAAGCGATCCCCTTGCAGGCCACGGCAGAGCCCTACATCAGCATGCTGGGCTGCGTGAATCCGTTGTTGACGGAGCTAGGCCAAGGTTTCCAATCGGAGAAGCGCTGGCCGCAACCCGGCGGCAAGGTCGACGCTCTCGCGCAAAACGCCGCCTGCCGGATCAGCCAAAGCGCGCTGGGCGTCGATGGCGAGGTGCGCGTGAGCGTGCTCGATCCCGATCCGCCGGTCGATGTGCGGCCCAAGTTGCAAAACTCAGGTATCGGGGAACCCCTGCCGACGCAATTTCACAAGCGCGGGAAAAAACCCGAAGCCCCCGCGGCCAAAATGATCCACCTGACCTTTTACCCGCATGTGCATGAAGACGGCAGCGTGCTGTGGCTGTGCGCCGCCGAAGGCGAATTCGAGATCTTCATCAAGCTGCACGGCTGCCGGGGATTCAAGCCGGGCAGCGCGTATCGGCCCGACAGGCGCTAGGGGTCGGTTCAGCCCTGCAGCCGCTCCCCCTGCACCACCAGCCTGACCCCCAACCCGCCCATCACCGCCCCCGCCGCGCGGTCCACCCACACCTTGCAGCCCAGGTACGCGCGTCGCGGTGACTCGGCAGACAGCGCCAGCGCCACCAGCGCGTACCACGCGGTCTCGACCGCGAACGCGCAGGCCACTACGGCGGTTGCGAAGCCGAGCGAGAACGTCGCCGGCAAGAGCGCCGCAAAGACGCTGGCGTAGACCACCGCGGTCTTGGGGTTGCTCACCTGGGTGGTGAAGCCGAGCGCAAAGGCGCGCAGGCGTTTGGGCCTGACTTGTCCCTCACCGGGCGTGAAGTCGAGCGGTTCACGCGCCGCCATGAAGATGCGCACACCCAGCCAGCACAGGTACAGGCCGCCGGCCACCTTGAGGCCGACAAAGAGCGTCGGCACGGCGGTGAAGAGCGCGTGCAGTCCGGCCAGCGCCAGGGCGCCAAAGAGCGCGCCGCCGACGCCCATGCCCAAGGCCGCGGCCACGCCCTCGGCGCGCGACGTCGCCACCGCCATGCGCGCGATCATGATGAAGCTGGGGCCGGGGCTCACCACGCCGATGGATAGCGCGGCGATCAGGGCTGCGAGGGTCAAGGCTTCGTGCATTTGCGCCTTTCCGATTCCTGCGTCTTCTTCCCGATCTATACCCACTTATACTATTCGATGCGTATACATACGAATAACTTGCTACAAAACGCCTCACCAACTGATGCCGCGCGGAGAGCGCGCCGAATTATTGGAAGACGGGCGCGTCCGTCCTTGCCGCCTGCCAGCTCGACGCGGACACTGCGACGAATTTCAGCCGAATCCGTTCTCGCGCAACGCGCGCCGGTAGGCCTGCGCCACCTTGTCGAAGACCATGTGCACTTCGCCGTCGTTGCCCAGGTCCACCACCACCGGAGTCTGTGATTCGACGATGGTCTGGTCCTGGCCGAAGATGACGCGCTCGAACTCCTGCATGACCGTCTCCGGCTGGTCGTGCTGGTAGTTGCGCGCGACCTGGCAATAGCCGATGGCGTGGGTGTCGTCGACCGGCTGCACCGCGAACACGTAGACCATGCCGTCCGCGCCGCCCCAGTCGATGTATTCGATGAGCGTAAAGGGCAGGTGGATCGCGTAGCGCGTGCGCCGCATTTCGTCCTTGCGCTCGCCATGGGTAAAGACCGGCAGCGCGTCGGTGTTGGGCGCATCGGGCCGGCCGTAGGCATAGCGCACCACGTCGCCGTCGATCTTCACGTCGTATTGCGCCACCACCGGCCGCGCCGGGTCGCCCAGCAGACCTTCGTGCACAAAGGCGAAGTGGCCAAAATCGGTGAAGTTCTCCAGCATGCGCTGGGCGAACGCATTCCATGTAAAGGGGCCGGTGCGCACCACGCGCCATGCGGGGTCGGACCACTCAGGCACGTCCGGCACCGCGCGCCGCGGCGCTTCGAGCGCCACCCACACCAGGCCCAGGCGCTCGATGCAGGCAAAAGCGGAGAGCGCAGCGCGCGCCGGCACGCGGCGCGGGTCTTCCAGCTGCGGGATCAGCGTGCACCGTCCTTCGGCATCGAAGTGCCAGCCGTGATACGGGCAGACGAGCGCGCCGTCCTCTACGCGGCCGAGGGACAGCGCAGTGCCGCGGTGGATACAGCGATCGACAAAGGCGCGCGCGGCGCCGGCGGCGTCGCGCCAGATGACCAGGCGCTCACCGAGGAGGGTGACCGCGCGCGGCTGCGCGGCGAGGTCGGCCGAGTAACAGACGGGGTGCCAGGACTGGCGCAGGGCGGCGTGGTTCATTGCGGGGCAAGGGCAGGAAGGAGGAAACGCCGATTATCGACCCAGATCGTGCCGGGGCGCTTGATCCACGATCAGGCGGGCGACCAGTCGGCACATGTGTGCGGACAAGGCCGGTGCACCACGGTCGGGAGCAGCGCCGCGCATTCTCCGGTATCGTCTCGGGGTCACACGCGTGGCAACCTTGCAACCTCAAGGAGCATCCATGGCAGAAGTCGGCAAACCCGCGCCGGAGTTCAAGCTCCGGGCGCACGACGGCAGCGAAATCTCGCTCGCCCAGTATCGCGGCAGCAAGTGGGTGGTGATATCGGCCTACCCGTTCGCCTTTACCGGCGGATGAAGCAATCAAACTTCCAACTTCAACCGTGCGTTGAAGCAATACGAAGAAAAAGGCGCCCAGCTGCTGGGCCTGTCATGCGACCCGGTACCGTCGCTCAAGGTGTGGGCGCAAAGCCTGGGCGGGGTCGGCCATCCGTTGCTGTCGGATTTTCATCCGCACGGTAGCGCCTCGCAGGCGCTGGGTGTCTACAACGCCGAGGCCGGCTACACGCTGCGCGCGGTCATCATCGTCGACCCGCAGGGCGTGGTGCGGGCCTCCCACCTCTATCCGGCCGGGGTGTTGCCCAAGCCGGACGAGGTATTGGCCGAGCTCGCGGGACTGATCGGGAAGGGATGAGCGTCCGCGCGTTGGCAGGTTGAGAAGACGGGGCCGCCGTCGGCGGCGGTTCCGTCTGTCGATTGGTGCGGCGCGCGAGCGCAGGCGCGGTCGAACCCTGCTTGACCATCGCCATTTCGCAGGCGGCGACGCAAGACAACGGGCAAGCGTGCCCTGCGGGCCAGGTCCGGCATGCGCCCAAACTCCGCCACGTTCAGGCCCGGCGCTCAAAGGCGATAAAACTCGGCCGCGTTGTCGTGAAACAGCCGCCGTCGCTCCGCGGCGGAGAAATCCGCAGTCATGCGCTTGAAGTCGCCGAACATCCGGTCGAACGTGACGCGCAGACCGTCCACCGGGAAGTTGGAGGCGAACATGCATCTTCGCACCCCGAATATCTCGATCGCCTCGAACACCATGCGGCGGTTGTCCTCATAGTCCCATTCGCCGTCCAGCAGGCATAGGCACGAGAGCTTGCAGTACGCCTGCTCGCAGGCGGCCAGGGCTTTCATGCCGCGGCGCCACATGGCGAGGCCGGCGTCACTGCGGTCCCAGGGAAAACCGGTGTGGTTCAGGACCACCGGGATCTCCGGGATCGCGCGCACGACGGCGGCCGCTGCCTCCAGCTCCCACGTCTTCACCCGCAGGTCCCAGGACAGGCCGAACCGGCCGAGCAGCTTGAGTCCTGCGAGCCACTTCGAGTCCCGCATCATCGCCTCGTCGGCGGGCTTGGAACGGATGCCGCGGACCAAGGGAAATGCCTTGTGCGCTTCGAGGATCCTGGCCGTGTCGCCGGTGTGGAACCACGCATGCGCCACGATGGCGTTGGGCATGCCGTAGCGCTCGTTGATCTCGGTCAGCCAGTGCGTCTCGTCCACCTGCTGCTCCCGGCTGCACTCCGCCTCGACGTGAACGGTCTTGACCACGTTGTGCCCGGCCGCGTCGCGCCGGTAATCGGGCGGCAGGTAGTCGCGCTTGAGCACTGCATAGTCGCCCAGGAAGAAGTCGTGCGGCTTGGGGTCCTGCAACCAGGGGTAGTACAGGGCGCCACCGGAGAGCTGCCACAGGTGGTGGTGCGCATCGACGATCGGCTGTTCTTCGCTCATGCGCCGAAAAACCTGGAGTCCTGCAGCGCGCGCAAGCGCCACAGCGCGGATCGGGGTGGCGGCTCCACCATGTCGCGCGTGAGGATCATTCCGGGCTTGACGCTCTTTGCCAAGGTGCACCCGGTCAGCATGTAATACGGAACCGGCGCGGCGTCCTTGACCGCGCTTGCCGGCGCGAGCAGCGTCTCCACCCCGGGAATCGTGTGGCGCACCCCGATGGTGAAGCGGGTGCCGGCGGCGAGCTCCCGCGTCGCCCGCCCATGCATGTCGTAATGCGGAAAGAGCGTCGCGGCCGGCGCGCGCAAGTGAACCGCATTCACCAGCGAGACGGGCGCCTCGATGCCAAGCAGGTGCACCGGGTTGTGCAGCAGGGCAAAGCCGCCGTCGCTGCTGACGGGAATGCCCTTGCCCCGTAGCACCTCCCAGGTCGCGCGGTCATCGCAGCGAACGATGACGAACACCCCGCCCGCGAAGCTGAGCTCGTCCGGCCGCCTCAAGCACACGAACATGTCGACGACGCCGCTGGCGGCGAGGAGGCCGCCGTCAGTGCGCGGACGGAACAGGTCGGGCAACTCCAGGGTGCGCGCCACGGGCGCGTGCAGCTCGGGACGGTCCACCTTCAAACCGGTCGCGTTGGCAACGATGGCCAGCTCGCAGTAATCCGGGATGGTCGCGCGCTGAAGGTCTGCCAGGCGCGAATGGCGGACCGAGGGGTTGGTCCAGAATTCGCCGCCGTGCGATTCGCGGTCGTAGACCACGTCGTACTCTCCGGCCTTGCCGGCGCAAACGACTTCCAGGCCGAGCAGTTTCGCCCAGCTCACCAGGGCCACGAGCAGGCTCGGCTGGTCGCCGTCGACCGGCGTGCAGACGACGCCCGCGGCCTGCGCCTGCGCCTGGAGAATCGGGCCGACGACGCAGTCCGCCTCCTTGGTCACCATGGCGAAGTGCTTGCCCCGGGCGATGGCCAACTCGGCGAGGCCGGCCGCCACCTCGGGCTCGCCGGTCGCCTCGACGATCATGTCGAGCGGCATCTCCGCGAGCTCTGCCGCGTCCTGCGTGATCGCCACCGATGCTGCCGACATGCCGGCGTTGGCCACCGCCGCTGCGGCACGCTCGCGGTCGCGGTCGGCCACGGCAACGACCTCGATCGCTTGCGCCCGCCCCGAGCGGAACAGAAACGAGCGCCCGAACTCGCCGGCACCGGCGAGACCGATGCGGATGCGCTTGCCGCGATGCGCCGCGAGCAGGGCGTCGAAGTTCAAGCCGCCCTCGGCCGGCGATGGATGCGCGACTGGCTATCCGGGATGAGCGCAAGAGCCATGGGCATGCTCGAACGTTAGCATGATCGTGCCAATTGTCAGCACGTCATGTCATGGCATGGTCGAGCCACCCGGCGCTGATACATCCTCACCCACCTGTCCCTGCCTGCCTGAGCCCCGCCGCGCTCGCCGTCTTGATTTGCCAACCCCGCTGCGATAGTGTCCCGATGTCCGCGGCATCTGATGCGTAGCCACAGCCGGAGCCGATCCGCCCGCGTGAAGCAGGGTTCGCGCGGGACGAATCCAGCTGGACCGCCGCTTGACCGATTAGAGACGAAAGTGTTCAAGCGCTACCTTGCTGCCAGCCTTTTCGCCCTGGTCACAGCCCTGCCATTGGCATCCGTGACGCATGCGCAGCCTGTGGCTGCAAGCCCGCCTCCAAAGTCGATCAAGGACCTGATCGCACAGATTGAGTCGGTCAAGCCGCGCCCGGAGCGCATCGCGGAATTGAAGCGCGTGGTCGAAGAGCCGGAGCCTGCAAGCGCCAGCACGACAGCTTTCATCGCCTTCCACTTGCGTCGAGCCGCTGCTGCCGAAGAACTTGGCATGGCCAGCGCGCAACTCGAGTCGCGCCGCAAGGTGTTCGAAGCGTCGCGTGGAACTGCCAATGAAGCGCGTCACGCCCTCGACCTGTCGGGTGTCGAGCGGGCGTATGGAAATTATCTTGCAAGTGAAACTCTCGGCCAGAGAGTGATTGATCTCAAGCCGTACGTTCACCTCCCTACGACCGTGCATTGGAACCGCGCGTTCATCCAGGCCCGCGCCGGCCTGGCGGCGGAATCGGCAAAAGCTTTTTCGGACGGCGAGCGCCTGCATTGGGAGGCCATGTCGCATATTCCGCTTGCGGGACCAGCCCACTGGTTTCGTCACTGGTGGTCCGGGCTCTTTGAATGCGCTCGCGGAACATGGTTGAGCGATCTGGATCGACTAACGGATGCCGAGACCCCATTTCGCAAGTCTATTGATCATTTCATCGCAGACCTGCCTATCGCACCGCGACGGTCTGCTGCCCTGGGGGTCGCCAACGTTACTCCCGCCGAGGGTGCGAATCGAGTCCGCGAGCTATGTACGACGCGTCTTGCTCAGAACCTCGCCAACCAGGGTCGCATCGCCGAAGCGGAGTTGATGTTGCGTGAGCAGGCCGATCGCGTGCTCAAGCACTATGGCCGGGAGTCTCCTCAAACCGCAGCGGTACTGACACGCCTGGCCGATCTGTATGCGAAACAAGGTCGCTTCGGCGACAGCGAATGGCTGTCCCGCGAGGCGGTGCGCAGCCTGGAGTCCTCAGGTGCGGACGACAGTGGCAATTTCTTGGCCGACTCGCGATCGGTCTACGCGGCGACGCTTTTTGTTCGCGGGGCCTATGCCGATGCGGTCCGGCAGGGAGCGCGCATCGCTGACAGCGCGTCCGGTGCGCTCAGCATTGGTCCGGCGTATGTGATTGCGCTCACGCGCCTCAATCGCGGCGCGGAGGCCGTCTCGGCTGGCGACGCGCTGCTGAAGCGCCGCGAAGGCGCGCTCGGCGCCGGCCACGTGCAGACGGCTGAAGCGCGCGGTGCCTACGCGGCCGCGCTGCGCGCAAGCGGTCGCAAGCAGGAGGCGCTCGAAGCCTTCCGGACGGCCGTGCAGGTCATGGTCGATGCGCGCGGACGCACGCAGGACAGCCTGGGGTCCTCGTTCAGCAAGGTGCTGCAGGCGGCGATCATCGAGGAGTACATCGGGCTGCTGGTTGAGTTGCAAGAGGCGGAAGGCGCCGGCCGTATCGACCCGGCGTTCCTGATCGCGGAAGGCTTCGCAGCCGCCGACCTGGCGCGCACCGGCACCGTACAACAGGCATTGGCCCAGTCGGCCGCACGCGCCACGGCTGATCCAGCCTTCGTTGAAGCGGTGCGCAAGGAGCAGGACCTCGGCCGCGAACTGACCAGGCTCTATCAGTTCTTGTCCCAGCAGTTGTCCGCCCCGGCCGACCAGCAACTTCCCAAACTCGTTGCCGACATGCGCGCACGCATCCAGACCGTCGCGGCCGAGCAGGCAGCCCTCGCGGCCGACATCGCCAAGCGCTTTCCTTCCTACGCCAACCTCATCGCGCCGCGCCCGGCCTCGATCGAACAGGCGCGGGCTGCGCTGCGCGACGGCGAGGCTCTGATCTCCATTTACTCCGGCGAGCGCGCCCAGTTTGTATGGGTCTTGCCCAAGACCGGCGATCCGGTCATGCGGGCGGTGGCGATGGACCGCGCAAGCCTCGACGCGGAGGTCGAACGGGTGCGGCGCACGGTCGACCCCTACGTGCGCGGCCTTACCGAAGTGCCGAATTTCGCCGCAGACGCGGCCTACGGCCTCTACGAGAAGTTACTCAAGCCCGTGGAAGCTGCCTTCGCAGGCGCCAGGCACCTCATCGTGGTGGCCAATGGCAGCCTGGCCTCTCTGCCGATGGCGATGCTGCCCACGGCCGCGCCCAAGCCGGAAGGGCCGGAGGCGGTCTGGTTCGCCGGCAATCGCGAAACGGCGTTCCTGCTGCGCAAACACGCCATCACGCAGGTGCCGACGGTCAACGCGCTCACCACCCTGCGCGCCCTGCCGGCGCGATCGGACCGGCAGGTGAGCTTCTTCGGCGTGGGGGATCCCTGGTTCAGCCGCGAGCAGGCGGCGCAGGCCGGCCAGAGCGGGCCCGGACCGGCCCCTGCCGCGGTGCTGGCTGCGCGCGGCGGGCAGGTCGCCCTGCGCACGCCCGGCCGGCTCGACCAAGTCAACAGCGCGCGCCTGGCACAGCTGGCTCGCCTGCCCGACACCGCTGAAGAGATCCGCGAGATCGCCACGCTTCTCGGGCCGGCTGCCAATCCCGAGGTCCTCCTGGGGGCGCAGGCCAACGAAAGCGAGGTCAAGCGGCGTGACCTGCGCAACAAGCGCATCGTGATGTTCGCCACCCACGGTCTCATGCCGGGTGAACTCGACGGCCTCAATCAACCGGCACTCGCCTTGTCGGCCCCCGAGGTCGCCGGTGTCGAGGGCGACGGTCTCCTGACCGCAGAAGAGATCCTGGGATTGCGCCTGGACGCCGACTGGGTGGTGCTCTCAGCGTGCAACACCGCAGGCGGCGCGGCCGAGGGTGCCGAAGCCTTGTCGGGACTGGGGCGGGCCTTTTTCTACGCCGGGACACGCTCGCTCCTGGTGTCGAACTGGCCGGTGGAGACTGTCTCGGCCCGCCTCATCACCACCGGGGTATTCAGTGCCCAGAAGGCCGACCCCACCCTGAGTCGTGCCGAGGCACTGCGCAGGACGCTGCTCGCACTGATCGACAAGGGAGAAGCAAAGCTACCCGACGGACGCCCCGCTTATGCGTACGCCCACCCGCTCTTCTGGGCGCCGTTCATGCTGGTGGGTGACGGCAACTGATCCGGGCTTGCGCCGATCCGCGAAGCCGGGGCCAGATCATCAGCGGGCCCCTCCTCCCCGCTTTGGCAAGAGCCGCGCCGCGAGCGTGACCCCGGCCAGCACCACTGCGCCCGCCACGATCCCCACCACTGCATCGGCCGCGAACGGCAGCAGCGCACCGCCGACGCCGCCCAGCGCTTTCGCCGTCTCCTCCACCCAGTGGTGCAGCGGCAGGATGCCGTGCGAGAGGATGCCGCCGCCGACCAGGAACATCGCCGCCATGCCGGCGGCCGACAGGCTCTTCATCAGCCAGGGCGCGGCAAGCAGGATCGCCTTGCCGAGGGACCGCAGCGCGCCTTGCTTCTTGGCCAGCCATAAACCGGCGTCGTCCAGCTTGACGATGCCGGCCACGAGGCCGTAGACCCCCACCGTCATCAGGGCCGCGATGCTGACCAGCACCGCGACGCGCGTGCCGAAAGGCGCGGCCGACACGGTGCCCAGGGCGATGACGATGATCTCGGCCGACAGGATGAAGTCGGTGCGGACCGCGCCCTTGACCTTCTCCCTTTCAAGCGCCATGAAGTCGGCCCCCGGGTCGGCGAGCGCGCGCGTCAGCACCGCGTGGTTCGCGCCACCCTCCTCGTGGCCGGCGAGCAGGTGGACGATCTTCTCGAAACCCTCGTAGCACAGGAAAGCGCCGCCGAGCATCAGGAGCGGCGTCACCGCCCAGGGCGCGAACGCGCTGATCGCAAGCGCCGCCGGCACCAGGATCGCCTTGTTCACCAGCGAGCCCTTCGCCACCGCCCACACCACCGGCAGCTCGCGCTCGGCGCGCACGCCGGACACCTGCTGCGCGTTCAGCGCGAGGTCGTCGCCGAGCACGCCGGCGGTCTTCTTGGTGGCGACCTTGGTCAGCACCGCCACGTCGTCCAACACCGTGGCGATGTCGTCGAGCAGGGCGAGCAGGCTGCCGAAGGCCATCGGGATCCTCCTTCAGGAACTCATCTGTCAGGCGCGCATCGCGAGCGCGGCGCCGGTGACGATCAACCCGGCCACCGCCACGCGCATCAACGTGTCGCGCGACAGGCGCTCAAAGAGGCATGCGCTCGATCATCGCACAGATCGCTTCAATACCACCGGTGTATCCAGCGCCCAGAAGGCCGGCGCCAGCCTGAAGCGCGCCGCGCTGCCGGCGGGGCCTTACGCGCTGCGCACGCGTGGGCGCGCGCTCCAACCGACGACGCCAAGACCCGCCAACAGCATCGCCCAGGTCTCGGCTTCGGGGACAGGAGTCACTGAAGATACGAAGTGGCCGTCGTCGGCCAGTCCGTTCCCGGCAGTGAATCCGATGAATACCGCGCGACCCAGATAGTTACCGCTGCCTGCGTCGAATTGCGGCGCCGACACGCCGGTCCAATCGACCGGCGCGGAAACGCTGAAAGAGAGGCTCCCGACGAACTGGTTGATCGTTCCGGTCAGCATCCCCGTTTCATCGTTGTTTCCCGAGGGCGCATACGCGACTTGGCCTTGCCACTGGAAAAAGCCGGGATCCCGTATGTCGCCTACTCCGGTTTCGGTGAACGCGATCGGCGTCACCGATCCGTCTTTCAGTATCTGGATACTCGGGGACACCGGCTGGCCCGAGAAGTGAAACGTGTCGATCGCGAATGCGTAACTCCCGGGGCTGGTTCCGCCATAACCCAAACCGGATCCACCCGAACCACCCATGTCCATTCCGGGCGTGCTGAAGACCGGGTCGGCCGTTGGGTTGGTCCCGGTCATCACGAACGTCATGCCGTCGCCTTGCAACTCCACACCCGGAACCATGAAAAAGTTGAAATTGACCGTGAACGGCTGATTGAAATTGATCAGCGCGCTCGAGGGTGCGAAAGCCGCGCCGGCGCTGCCGCCGGTTCCATGCGTCGTCAATCTCAGCAAGTGATGCTGCATGCCGCCGCTCACGCCATTGTTGCCATAGGCGGCGAAACCATGCAGGCTCCAGGTCGAGAAATCCGCCTGGGTCAAGTCGATGCTTGTCGAAGCGTTGGCAGCCGGGGCAAGGCAGGCGGCCAAGACGACGGTCAGTAGCTTTGTTTTCGCGTGCATGGTTGGATCGTCCTTTGCGCGCTTACAAGCAAGCTTCAGACCATAGTTGGCAGCTTGCTGGGGCGGCCCCGAAATCATTCGACAATTCAATACGATACGCGGGGGTTGCGGACCACCCCGCGCGCATGCTCCGACCATGCCTCGGTGCGACCTGGTTCCGGCTGTAAAGTCGAAACCTGATACGTTTGCACTACGCGGTGCATGGTGCCTGGCTGGCAGGTTGAAGCAACTTTCCCATAGTCTTTAGTCGTCTTCACTCACCTTTGCATCACCGCCCTCACTTCGAGCGTCCGACAATTGATCAAGCTGAACACATCCGAACTGAGCCGCGTCATGCTCGAACTGCACCGCGCGGGGCGGGAGCTGAGCTATGTGGCGTTCCAACCCCGCGCGCTCGCATTGGTAAACGAGATCATCGCCTTCGATTCGGCGTGGTGGGGCAATGCCGCGGCCGAGCCGATGGAGATCCATCGACTGCATCTGCACAATTGCGCTGATTCCATCCTGCAAGCCTACATGCCCCATATCGATGAGGATTTTTTTCGGGTCGCGTTGATCGAGCATCCCGGCACGACCATCAATATGTCCGATCTCATCACGCGCGAGCAGTTCACCCGAACCAAGATCTATCGCGACCTCGGCAAGCGTTATCGCATCGAATGGTCGCTCGGCACCCTGCTGGTCGAGCCTGTTTCGTCGCTGTACGAGTTCTTGACCTTGTGGCGACACGACGCGAGAAAGCCCTTCAACGACATCGAGCGCCAGTCCAAGGAGTTGTTGATGCCCCACGTGGCCGATGCCCATCGTGTCGCGCGACTGCGCGCCGTGCTCGACGGCGAGCGCGTGCAACACGATCGATGGGCGGTTTGCGATGTGCGGGGCTTTCTGCGCGAGGCGAGCCCGGGATTCGTTCATGACTTGCGCGTGAGCTGGGCCGACTGGCAAGGCAGTCGGCTGCCTGAGCCCTTGCTCGAATCGATTCGTTCGGCGAAGTCATTGCAAACGCGCGGGTTGAAGTTGCAGATCTCGGCCAAAGGGGATTTCCGCTACTTGCAGATTGCCGGGCGCAGCGCAATGGACGGCCTGACCTCGCGCGAGCACCAAATCATCGCCCGCTACGCCCAGGGCGCAACCAACGCGCGGATCGCGAAGGAGTTTTCCTTGTCTCCATCGACCGTGCGCAACCACATCGCGCGTTGCTATCGCAAACTCGCCGTAAACAACAAAGCCGAGCTCGCATTGCGACTAGCGCACTCGTCGTGATCGCTGTCGATCGGAAAAGATCGAGCGCTGGCTTTTCGGCACTTGCGGATGCACCAACACAAGATTGCCCCGCGGCGGCATACTTGCACCCGCGCCATGTCCACCACACCCCTTCCGGAAGCCGCACTGGCCGCGCTGCGCGACGGCCGCAACGTCGAAGCCGTCGGCATCGTGCGTGAGCGCCTGGGCGTAAGCCTGGCTGAGGCCAATCAACTGGTGCAGCGCTCGCTCGAGATCGACCCACAGTCGTCCGGCGACCGTCGCACCTACGGCGAGGCGATCGGCGACTACCTGGCGGGCAGCTACAAGTTCCCGCTCGCCGCCGGACTGGGCGCCGGTGCCACGAGCCTGTGGATGGTCGGCGAATTCTTCCCGCAGTTGGGCAAGGGTATCGACCCCGGTGTCATGATCCTGGTCGCCATGGGGATTCCGTTGGTGGTGGTGGCAGTGCTCCTGATGGTATGGGCGCGACGCTGGCGGGCGCGCCGTGCGGCACCGCCGGCCAGCGGAATGACATCTTCCCCCGCCATATCACCCGGCGCACCATGGATGACAGGGGCGAATGCGGGTGCGTCCAGGGATAGCGGCCTTCCAGCCGAAGCGAGCGCCGCCCTTGACCGCGACGACTCGATCATGGCGATCAAGGCCGTGCGCAGCGCGCGCGGCCTGGGTCTCGCCGAGGCCAAGGCAGTGGTCGATGCGGCGATTGCCGCGCGACGCGCCCGCAACCCAACATGACACGCCCGGTCCGCCGCATCGTCACCGGGCATCTCGCCGACGGTCGCTCGACAGTCTTGAACGACACGCCATCGCCGCATGTGGTGCGGCGCGCCGCCGGCAACGGCTCGACGCTCCTGTGGGTCAGCGACGCGACGCCGGGCAGCCTGGACGGCGACGCCGATGCGGCCGCCCGCAGTATCGGCGTCCCGCCGCCGGACGGCGGGACGATCTTCCGCGTCGCCGAATTCCCGCCGCGCCTGGGCGTCGCCTACGCGCCGGACAACGCCACCACGCTCAACGACTTCGGCATCGGCGCGGACGTTCTGCGCGGCCATGCGCCGCGTCATCCGGCCATCCATCGCACCCGCACGGTCGACTACGTGGTCGTGCTGGAAGGCGAGATCGTGCTGCTGCTCGATGACGGTGAGGTCACCCTCAAGGCCGGCGACACGGTCGTGCAGCGCGGCACCAATCACGCGTGGATCAACCGCTCCGACGCGGTCTGCCGCCTGGCCATGGTGTTCGTCGATGCGCGGGAGCCGGCGGTCCTGAAAGCGCGGTGAGGCCTCTTGTCGGCGCGCTCGACAAGACCGGGCACGGGAAATGCGGTCAGTTCACCGACGTCAGCCCGCGCCGTTTTCAGTACGTCATGCAAGCCGCGCTGAGGATGCCGCCGGCCAGCGACACCACGCCGAGAAACAGGCCGGAAGCCTCCTTGCCGGCCGGAATGTCGGTGGCGACATTCGGCAAAGCCATGCGCGCAAGCACGAAAACCAGCAATTGCACCGCCAGTGCGATCGCGCCCCAGATGACCATGTCGACCGGGTTGACGCTGTGCTCGATGGCGCTGGCGAGCGGAATGGCCATGCCCAGGAGGGTGCCGGAGAGGCTGTAGGCCGCGGCGCGGTTGCCTTCGCGAATGAGGGCGATCTCGCGGTACGGTGTGATGCGCACGTACAGCGCGACGAAGAGGATCAGGAGCCCGGCGGCGATGCACAGATAGCCCAGGAACTCGTCGAAACCGGCGAAGGATTGCAGGACCTGGGTCTTGAACATGGCGCCTCTATTCGAAGTAATGGGGCACGAAGCGACTGGTGTCGCGTGTGATCACGGTGGCATCCTCGCGGATGCCGATGCCGGCCGGTTCGTCGCCGACCATCCAGGCGCCAATCACCATGTGATTGCCGCCAGTGCCGCTCAGGTCGGGAATCGCGTGGTAGCGCTGCCAGACGAAACCTTCGGCGCCGTACGGGCCGTCGGTGGCGCAGTCCCGGTCGGTCGCGCTCAAGCTGATGTTGGCGCCTTCGCGCGACAGCAGCGGCTTCTTCACCACCGCCCCGGTGATGCGCCCGGGCTCGCGCGCGGCCGGCAAAAGGTTGGGATGATCGGGGAACAGTTCCCACAGCACCGGCAGGATGGCCTTGTTGGAGAGGATCATCTTCCAGGCCGGCTCGATGATGAGAGTGTCACTCGAGGCGACATGCGCTCCGAACTCCTCGCGCACCATCCACTCCCAGGGATAGAGCTTGAACAACGCGGCGATCGGCCGGTCGGCCTCATCGACAAAGCGCTTCCCGGCCGCGCTCCAGCCGATGCGGCCGATGTCGATGAAATGCGGCGTGAGGCCCGCCTGCATGGCCACATCGGCCATGTAGTCGAGATTGCCAACATCCTCCTCGCTCTCGCCCATGCAGGTCAGGTGCAGGTCGGTCAGGTTCTTGTCGGCAGCGATGCTGCGCCAGCGTGCGATCAGCTTTTCGTGCAGGCTGTTGAACTGATCGGCCCCCGGCCGCACCGCGTTCATCCAGTACCACTGCGCGATGCTGGCCTCGATCAGCGCGGTGGGCGTATCGGCGTTGTATTCCAGTAGCTTGGGCGGGCCCTGCCCGTCCCATGCCAGGTCGAAACGGCCGAAAAGGGTCGGCTCTCCGGCACGCCAGGACCGCTCGATCAAGCCGACGGCGGCATCGGGAATCGCGAACTCGGCGTAGCGCCGCTTGCCGATCACCTCGCCGGCGGCAGCCATGCACAGGCGGTGCAATTCGGCGCTGGCGTCTTCAAGCTGATCGACTTCGTCGCGGCTCAACCGATAACAGGCGCTTTCATCCCAGTACACGCCGTCGATGCTGTGAAAATGAAAGCCGACGTCCTGCATGCGTTGCGGCCAGTCCGGCCGCGGGATGAGGAGTTCGCGTCGCACGCAGGACCTCGTCGTCAGCCGCCGCCGGAACTCACCGCACGCCCGCTGCCACCGAAGCCGCCGCGACTGGTCGTGGTCGAGCCGACGGCGCGGGTCGAGCGCGGCGCCGCACCGGTATCGCCCGGGTGATACGGGCGGCCGTAGTAAAACGTGGAGCGTCCTGATCTGCCCGTCGAGGTGACTCCATCCGCGCTGCCGGGTTGGCAATCCTCCTCGGCGGGTCCCCAATCGACCTGGCATTCCTCGCGGGTTGCGTACAGGTCCTGGCGCAGATTCGGGTCCGGCACACGATCAGACTGGGCAAACCAACCGCCCACGCCGATCAGGACCAGCGACAGACCAACACCGGAACCGCGACTAAGCCCCATGCTGTACTCCAGTTGCACTTGATCGGCCCGCCACCACCCCGCCGATCCATGGCGGCAGTGTAAAGGCTGCGGCCAATGTCGCGCCGTCAGCCCACTGCAGGGCGCCGCGCACACGCGCAACGCGCCGCGCGTCCCAGCTGGCGCCGTCCAGCGCGGCCGCATCGACCTTGTCGGAGGCGAGCGCGAAGCCCCACAGCGCGCCGTATATGGGTATATGGACGAAACAGGCGGACACATGCCGAAAGACCTGCCTGAGTTCGCGCATCGCGGTGCCTACCCGCGCCGGGTGCGAGAACGGCGAGCCGATGTGGGTCACCAGGATGCCGCCGGGCGCAAGCGCGTTCGCAAAGCGCCTGTAGGCCTCCTCGCCATACAGGGCGGCGGCCGGGCCGAGGGGGTCGGTCAGGTCCAGAAACACGAGGTCGCAGGCCGCACGCTGTTCGGCCGCAAAGGCGAGACCGTCGCCGATGACCAGGCGCACCCGCTCCTCGTCGAACGCGCCGCGATGCACGGCGCCGAAATGCGCACGTGCCATGGCGACGACTTCCGCGTCCAGTTCGCACAGGGTCACCTGGGCGATGGCATCGTGCTTGAGCAATTCTTCCGCCGCCCCGCCGTCGCCCCCGCCGATGATCAGCGCGCTTCGCGGCGCCGGGTGCGCCAGCGCGGCGGGGTGGATCAGCGGCTCGTGATAGAGGAACTCGTCGGCCTCGCTCACCATGTTGCAGCCGTCCAGGCGCATCAGGCGCCCCAGATCGGCGGTCTCGAAGACCTCGATGGTCTGGAACGGGCTGGTGTGCGAGTCGATCAAGCGCGTCGCCGAGAAGTACACCCCGTGCCCGGCGGTGAGGGCTTCGTCCAGGCGCGGCACCTTCGCGTTCATTGTGCCGGCCCGCGGCCGCGCCAGACACGTTCGACCGTGCTCTCGCGCGGCGCCAGGGCGTCATGCAGAAAGGCATACAGGGCCTCGGCCCTGGCGCTGTTGTCAGCCGCGACGTTGCAGGTGTAGATGTCGAGGGTGGCGCCGGCGCGCTCCGGCCAGGTGTGAATCGCCAAGTGCGACTCGCCCAGCACGACCGCGCCGGTGACCCCGCCCGGGCCAGCAGTGCCCAGGGCTGCGAACTGGTGAAAGTGACTCCCCAGGACGGTCAGGCCGGCGCGCGCGCAAGCGGCCAGGCAAAACTTGCGCAGCTGCGCAGCCGATTCGAGCAGGACGTTGGACGGACAGTCGTGCAGGTCCGCCAGGATGTGCAAGCCTTGCATCGTTTGACCGACGTTGGACCAGCGCGGGATTATAGGTTTGCCCGCCGGCATGATCCGCCGGATACGCCGGCCCAGCGGCGTTCGCGCACGTGATAAAAAGTGAAAGGGGGTCGTGGAGCACACGCGCGTACTGATCGCAGGGCCAAGTTTTTTTCATGCACTGATTGAGGACGAATCAATGAGCGATCGCATGAACAATCGCAGATCCGTTTTGCGGGCGGCGCTCTCTGGCGCCGCACTGCTGACCGCTGGACGCCTCGCTGCGCAGAACTGGCCGGAGCGGTCGATTCGACTGATCGTGCCGGCGGCGCCGGGTCCCTTCGATGCAATCGCGCGACTGATCGGCGAGCGGCTGGCCAAGGCCCTCGGCCAGCCGGTCGTGATCGAGAACATTCCTGGCGCCACCGGCACCATCGGCACGGCCGCGATGGCCCGTGCCGCGCCCGACGGCTACACCATCAGCCTGGGATTCATGCCGCTGACCATCGCGCAGACGCTGTTTCCGAAACTGGCGTATGACATTCGCCGCGATGTTGCGCCGATCGTGCAGATATCCTGGGGTTACAACATTCTCGTGGTGCACCCGTCGCTGCCGGTCAAGAGTGTTGCAGAGCTGGTTGCCTACGCCCGCGCCAACCCGGGCAAGATCAACTACGGTTCTGGCGGCAACGGTTCGCCGGCACACATATCCGCGGAATTCTTCAAGCAGGAAACCGGGATTGATATGGTGCATGTTCCCTTCAAGAGCGCAGCACCGGCAGTGCAGGAACTGATGGCCGGACGTATTCAGGTGATGTTCGGGTTGGCGCCGGGGGTGATCCCGCACATCAAATCCGGCGGCTTGCGGCCACTGGCTGTGGTGGGGCAGAAGCGCCTGCCGGCAGTGCCGGAAATCCCAAGCATGGCAGAGGCAGGGTACCCGAGCGTCACCGCAATCGACTGGCAGGGTCTGCTGGCGCCTGCCGGCACACCTGCTGAAATCATCGCGCGCTTGAACCGCGAGGTGAATGTCATTCTTGGGCAGCCCGAGTTGCGCGAGCGCCTGGCGGCCGGCAACGTGGAGGTCGTTGGCGGGTCCCCGGAAGAACTGCGGCGCCTCATCGCTGCGGATACGGAACGGTGGGCCAGGGTGATCCGCGCCGCCGGGATCCGCATCGACTGACAGGCGCACCAGCAACCAGCCTCGTTGGCCAACAATCGATCCTGTACCGAACCCATAGGAGCGCGCATGAAGATTCTCTACTTCGACGATTTCCGCTTAGGCATTCTGAAAGACGACCAGGTCGTCGACGTGACCGGCGCGGTGACGGACATCCCCCACACCGGCCCCCACAACCTCATCAGCGGGCTCATCGAACGCTGGGATCAGTACAAGGCGAAGGTCGAAGCCGCCGCGGCAAGCGGCAAGGGCGTGCCGCTGTCGAGCGTGCGCATCCGCCCGCCGCTGCCCAAGCCGGTCAATATCGAGTGCATGGCCGTCAACTACATGGAAGACGGTACGCTGAAGGAGCCGGCACCGATCAACGCCTTCCACAAGTCGCCCAGCGCGGTGATCGGTCACGGCGACACCATGGTGCTGCCCGATGTGCCTGCCACGGTCTTCGAGGGTGAAGCGGAACTCGCGCTGGTGATCGGCAAGCGCTGCTCCAACGTCAAGGCCGCCGATGCGATGGGCTACATCTTCGGCTACATTAACTTCATCGACGGCTCGGCGCGCGGCCTGCCGCCAGCGGGCAACGTGTTCTATCAGATGAAGTCACGCGACACGTTCTGTCCGATCGGCCCGTACATCGTCACCGCCGACGAGATCAAGGATCCGCACAAGCTGCAGGTGAAGCTGTGGAACAACGGCGTGCTGATGCAGGACTTCAACACCGACGACATGGCGCACAAGATCCCGCGCTGCATCGAGTGGGTGAGCGCCATCCACACCATGGAACCCGGCGACATCCTCGCTACCGGCACCAATCACCGCGGCCTGAATCCGTTCATGGACGGCGACAGGATCGAGATCGAGGTCGAAGGCTGCGGCCGCCTGGCGTTCAATATCCGCGACGATCTCAAGCGCACCTGGGAGCGCATTACACGGCGACAGCACGCCGAGGCCAAGCGCGAGGGCGCGCACACGCCGCAGACCGGCGGAAAACACAAGAAGTAGCTACGGCCAGAAAAGCGTGCGGCCTGCCTGCCCCGATTGCGGGTCAGTGGCGGATCCCTCCACGCTGAAACTGCTCCCGCTGCCTCGCGTACGACTCCTGATCGATGCGCCCGGTTGCGGCATGCTTCGTCACATCGGCTTCGATCCCGCGCAGAACCGAACACTATAGACGCACCCGTCCCGCGTATCCGGTCAGTTCCAGGTAGCCGCGCCCCAGGGCGCGCGCGCCGGATAGCAAGGTGACTGCCCCCTCCCAGTAGTAGCCACCGGTGCTGGCGCGCGCATCGATCTCCTGATCGTCCATCAGCGGCTTGAGAACGTAGTCCTTTGAACCCAGGCGCAGCGCAAAGGCCACCGGGTAACGGGCCTGGGAGCGCGGCGAGGTCCAGGCGCGTTGCTCCTGCCAGTGTGCGCCGGCGTCGGCTGCGACCACGCGCCCCTCTTCATCGCGTTGCACTGCGTGGCTCCACAACACGCCGCCCTCGCGGGTGCGAATGCGAAACGCCATCAGGCTGCCACCGTCGTCCAGGTTGATGCCGATCCAGTCCCAGCCCGACGCGCGCTCGTCGAGCAGGGTGCTGGACCATTCGTGGTCCAGCCAGGCGCGCCCGGTGACAGCGATGCGCTCCGCCCGCCCGCCCGCATCGGGCCCGGGCCGCGTCACCGCGATACTGCCTGTCACCGACAGCTGCGGACGGCTGTAGTACCAGCTGGCCTGTTCGGGGCGCGGGCCCTTTTGCGAAAAACCGCTCTCGCCCTGCAACAGCGGGGCTCCGGCAGGCGTCAGGTCCAGCGCCAGTTCGAGCTCGCGCCCGCCGATGCGCGCGCGATAACTGCCGCTTAAGGCATCGCGCATGAAAGTCCAGCCGTCCAGCGCGACGTCGGTATCGGCCTCGCTCGCGCGCACGCGTGCGGGCAGGCTGCGCGCGGCGCGGTCTTCGTGCAGCAGGCGGCCACGCTCTGGCAGGGCCAGCGCCGCGTGCGCAAAGAGCAGTTGCCGAGGCGCGAAGCGGCTCGGGTTGGCATCGGCATGCGTGGTGCGGGTGCGAAAAAAGGTCACCTGAAAGCCGCAGTCCGGCATACCCGCACGCTGCAGGTGGCCGGTGACGTACCACCACTCGGTGCGAAAGTCCGGGTGCGCGCCGTGGTCGCGCGGAAAGGTCAGGCTGCGTCCGCGCTCGACGACCGCATAGCGCGCGTCGCCGGCGGGCGTGGCGGCACGCGCCTGCGATGCCGCGGCCCCGGCCGCCAACGCCCGGAGCAGCGCGCGGCGCCTCACCAGTCCTCCTTCAGCGCTGCCAGCGGCCCGGGCCCGGTGGCCGAGCGCACCGCGAGCGCCGCGGCCAGCGCGCCGGCCAGCGCGATGGCGATGCCGCCTGCCAGGATCAGCGCGAACGGAAAGCGCGCCTCCATGGTCCAGTGGAAGGACTGCGGGTTGACGCGGTGGATCAGCACCAGCCCGATCACCCACCCGGTGGCCGTGCCCCACAGCGCGCCGAAGCCGGAGAGCAGCGCGCCCTCCAGGCTCACCTGGCGCAGGATGTCGCCGGTGGTCATGCCCAGGTGACGCAGCACGCCGAATTCACGCGCGCGTTCCAGCGCCTGTGCCGCGTAGCTGCTGGCCACGCCGAACAGCGCGACCAGGAGCGCGGCGGCCTCGAGCAGGTAGGTCATCGCGAAGCTGCGGTCAAAAATGCGCAGCGACAATTCGCGCAGTTCGCCGGCGCTGCGCTGCTCGGCGCCGGGCAGATGCCGGGCCAGCGCAGCGGCGACGGCGGCAGCATCCGCCCCCGGGGCAAGCCACAGGGCCGCGTCGCTCACGCTCGCGTCCCCGCTCAGGCGCTGGTAGTCGCCGCGCGCCAGGGTGATAGAACCGTGCTGGCGCGCGTAGTCGCGATACACGCCGGCGACATGCAGTTCCTCGCCGCCAAACGGCAGCTTCACGCGCCGGCCGGGCGCAAACCCGTACAGATCGACCATGGCCTCGGAGACGTACACGGCTGCCACACCCGGCGGCGCGGGCACGGTGGCCCCCACCAGAGGCAGGCGCGCCTGCGGTCGCGCCGGGTCGAATTCGCGCGCGGACAGCCCCACCGCGGGACGCGCCGGGTCGAGCGACACCTCGATGCTGCGCGCGAACTCGCTCCTGGCCACGCCGGGGATTGCGCTGATCGCCGCGCGTGCCTCGGCGCCGATGCCGCCCGCCAGCGCCGTGCCCGGCGCGCGCGCGTACAGGTCGGCAGGCAGCACCATGACCAGCCAGTCGGCCACACTCAAGCGAAAGCTGGTCACCATGATCACCATGGCCACGGTGAGCGCAAAGCTCGCCACCACGCCGGCGATCACGCCGCCTGCCTGGCCCGGCGCCTGCGCCACACGCGCGGATGCCAGCCAGACGAGCGCGCCGCTGCCGCCGAGAAAGCGCTGTGCCCGCGCAAACAACGCCGCCACAAGCCACGGCACCACGCCGATGGCCGCCAAGAGGATGCAGGCGATGGCCGCGTAGGCCGCCAGCGGCAGAGCGTCGATCGGCGGGGCCAGCAGCAGGAGGCCGGCCACCACCACAAGGGCCAGCGACGGGCCGGGGTGCGCCAGACGAAAGAGCGCGGTCTCGCGCGAGGCGCCGCGCAAGGCCTCGGCCGGACGCGCACGCGCGATCTCGCGCGCCGGCAACCATGCCGCTACCAAGCCGACGGCAAGGCCGAGCGCGACAAAGCCGGCCAGCACCGGCACATCGACCACCAGCGCGGGCGCGACACCGGGGAAATAGCCGCCACCCAGGTCGCCGCCAAAAGCCGACAGCAGGGCGCGCGCCAGGAGCACGCCGACGCCGACGCCCGCCAGGCTGCCGACCAGGGCTACCAGCGCGCCCTGCAGCAGGACCACGCGCAGCACCCATGCCTGCGTTGCGCCAAGCACCGCCAGCAGCGACAACTGCGGGCGCGCGCGCACCGCGGCCAGCCCGACTGCCGAGAACACCAGGAACGCACCCGTGAACAGGGCCACCAGCGCCAGCACGTTGAGATTGACCCGGTAGGCGCGCGACAGGTTGGACATGCGCTGCTCGCGCAGCCCGGCAGTGATCAATTGCGCGCTGTCCCCCAGATGTGGAAGAAGTGCGGCCGCCACCGCTGCGGCGGCCGCGCCCTCGGCGAGCTTCAGGTCGATGCGCGAGAGTTTGCCCAGGGCGCCGAAGCGCCACTGCATGGCGCCCAGGTCCATGACTGCGATGCGCTGGCCCGGCTGCGCGGCCACCCGCCCGGCCACGCGCAGCGTGACGCCATCGAGCGTGACCACACCGCCCATGCGTGCGCCGAGGGCCTCCTGCGCTGCGGCCGAGAGGAAGATGGTGTCGTCCGCAAAAAACGGAGATTCCGCTCCCGCGGCGCGCCCGACCGCTTCGTCGACGCCGGGCACGAGGCTCGCGGTGGCGCGGGCGGCACGAAAGATGTCGATGCCCAGGAGCGTGAGACGCTCGCGCCGCGCGCCTGCGCCTGGCGCAGGCGGCAGCGGCAGGTCCAGCGCCAGCACCGGGCTGGCCGCGGCAATGCCGCTTCGCTCGGCCAGGTCCAGCACGACATCGAAGACTTTTTCGTCCATGTAGCCCGCACGCGCGACGACCTGCGCCGTGGCTTCGCCGTTGACGGTGTCGATGGCGCGCTGGAACTCGTCCAGCGCCGAGGTGTTGACGGTATGGATGGCGGTCGCCAGCGCGACGCCCACGCCGACGGCCGCCGCTGCCAGCAGCCAGCGGCCGCGCTGCGCGCGCCAGGCCGCGGCGAGGAACCAGCGCATCAGCAGCCACGTGCCGCCCATTACGTCGATTCCGCCAATCCCTGGGCTGACAACACCAGCCGCCGGTCCGCGACCGCGGCGGCCTCGGCCGAATGCGTCACCATCAGGAGCGCCGCGCCGCGTGAGGTGCAAGTGTCAATAAGTGCTGCCAGCGCCGTGCGCGCCGTCGCGGGGTCGAGGTTGCCCGTGGGCTCGTCGGCCAGCACCAGTTGCGGCCCATGCACCAGCGCGCGCGCCAGCGCCACGCGCTGCTGCTCGCCGCCGGAGAGTTCGCCGGGATAGGCGTACATGCGCGCCGCAAGCCCCAACTGTGTGAGCAAGTCGCCGGCCGCGGCCTGCGCGCGCGCCTCGCCCTGGCCTTTAAGGAGCAGCGGCAGCATGGCGTTTTGCACCGCGCTCAAGTGCGGCAGCAGATGAAACGCCTGGAACACGAAGCCCAACGAATCGCGGCGAAAGCGCGCGCGCTCATCCGCCGACAGCGTGTCGATGCGCCGTCCGCCAACGCTGACCGTGCCGCTGTCGGGCACGTCCAGACCGGCGATCAGGTTCAGGAGGGTCGACTTGCCGACCCCGGATTCGCCGCGCAGCGCCACGCGTTCGCCGGCGCGGATACAAAGGTTCAGGTCCGTGAAGAGCGGCCTGCCCGGCATGAAGGTGCGCGTGACGCCCGCGAGGACGACCACAGATGTCTTCGCACTCCCGCCGACCTCATTCGCCGACACGCTCACGCCATACCCGCATTTCGTATGCTGCGATTCAAGCACACCATCGCGCGCTCCGTCTCTTCCCTACAGCCGCAGGTCGGCGGGAACCACGCCGGTCTTGACCCAGGTCCGCATCGCCTGCACAGTTTCGCGCTCGGCGCCGGCAAACCCGTGCGCGGTGAACGCTTCGCAGGCTGCGCCCCGCCATGGTCCGCCACCGCGCACCGTGAGCAGGGGTTTGCCGGTTCTGCGCGAAAAGCGCGCGGCGTCCCGATAGGAAGTGAAGGTGCAGGGATCGTCCTCGTGATGCACCCAGAGCAACTCGCTCGACAGTTCCGCCCAGGCGACCGAAGACAAGCCCGGCCCGTTGCGCGAGGGCAGGAACAACGACGCCGTGAGGATGGTGCGGCGCGCCAGCTGCGGATTCATGCGCGCCGCGTGAAATGCGCTGACAGAGCCTTCGCTGGTGCCGACAAAAGTCCAGTCCTCCACGCGATAACGGCGGCCGACTTCGGCAAGCAGCGCCGCCACGTCCGCACCGTAACGCGGGTCCTCGCGGAAAATTTGGCGGAAGTTCGTCCACTGGTCGGACGGCGCATCGAGGACCACGACCAGCGTCTCCTCGTCCAGCCAGTGCCGGCGCGACCGGACCAGGAAGTTTCCGCGCAAGTCGAACGCCGGTCGCCCGCCTTCCTCCCTGAGCCGCATGATGCCCGGGTAACCGGGAAAAATCGCGATGCCGTGCTTGAACGAGCTCGCGCCCTCCTTGTGCGTAACCAGACCTGCGATCGTGTAGCGGTCGCGATTGGCAGTCACGACCGCGGTCGGATGCGCCAGATTGAGGTCTGTCGCAGGACGCGGCATCTCTTGCGCATGGCCGAGCACCGGACAGGCCAGCACCACTGCGACCAAAACGATGAAGTACATGTCGTTTGCGCGAATGGACAAACCAGCACAAAAGCTCGCGCCACTTCGCCTCTTGGAAATTCCTGGCGATCGGACTATGTCAAGCAAGCGAACGATCCTTCGTGCGCCTCCAGGCAAACGCAGTGTTCGATTCGCCACGCCCGCTCAGTGGGCCGACCTGACCACGCCTTCGCGTTCCAGCCGGTCCAGTTCCCGCTCATCGAGCCCGAGCATATCGGCCAGCACCTCGCGCGTGTCCTGGCCGTAGTCGGGGCCGGATCGCACGACGCGTCCCGGCGTGGCCGAAAGCTTGGGCACGATGCCGTGCTGCGTGGTGTGGCCCAGCGTCGGATGCGGCACGCGCAGCAGCATCTCGCGCGCCTGATAGTGCGCATCGGCGTAGATGTCGGCAATGGTGTTGACGCGCGATACCGGCACTTCGGCGGCGATCAGCCGCGACTCGATCTCGGCTGCGTCGTGCCGCCGGGTCCAGTCGGCGACGACGGCGTTGCATTCCGCCAGGTTGGCGCCGCGCGCACGGATCGAATCGAAGCGCGGATCGGTGAGCAGTTCGGGCTGGCCCATCACGTCGACCAGGCGCTTGAAGGTGGGGTCGCTGTTGGCCGCGATCAGGATGTAACTGCCGTCGCGCGTGGGGTAGAGGCTGTTGGGCGCCATGGTCGGCAGGTTGGGGCCGACCCGGCCGGGCACGTAGCCCAGCTTTTCGTAGGCGTTGGTATAGGCCTCCATTTGCGAGAACGCGGCCTCGTAGAGCGCACAGTCGACCACCTGCCCGCGACCGCTCGTGGCGCGGTTAAAGAGGGCCATCGCGGCGCCGTAGGCGGCGTACACGGCGGTCAGGTAGTCGGTGGTCGCCAGCGCCACGCGTGCCGGGGGCCGGTCGGGGTCGCCGGTCATGTGACGCACACCCGCCATGGCCTCGCAGATTGCGCCGTAGCCGGGGCGTTGCGCATAGGGGCCGGTCTGCCCGAAGCCGCTGATGCGCACCATCACCAGGCCGGGGTTGGTGCGCGACAACTCTTCATAGCCGAGGCCCAGGCGCTCGAGCACGCCCGGCCGGTAGTTCTCCACCAGCACGTCGACCTTGTCGGCCAGCGCGCGCACCAGCGCCCTGCCGTCTTTTTTCTTGAGGTCGACGGCCACCGCCTCCTTGTTGCGCAACAGGCTGGCCGCGTACAGCGAGGTGTCGCCGACATGCTTGCCCATGCTGCGCATGGAGTCGCCACCCGGCGGTTCGACCTTGATGACGCGCGCACCGAAGTCGGCCATCAGGCGCGCGCAAGCGGGCCCGGCGATGGTCGAGCAAAGCTCCAGCACGGTGATCCCGGCGAGCGGGCCGAATGCCTCCGGTCGCGCCCGGCTCATTGGCGCGCGAGACCCATCGCGGTCAGCAGGGTTCGCATCGAGCGGGTTTCCTCGTCGTAGAAACGCACTGTGTCCTCGTGGCCCAGGAAGTGCGGAAAGCTCTGGTTACGCTCGACCTGGCGCTTCCATTCCTCGCTCTCCGAAAGCTCGCGATAGGCGCGCTCCCAAAAAGCGATCTGCGCGCGCGAAATGCCCTTGGCCGCCAGCACGCCCAGCGAGGAATGGAAGACCGAATCGACGCCTTGCTCGCGCCAGGTCGGCACCGCCGACAGTCCACCACCCAGGCGCGCGGCCGAACTCACCGCGATGAGCCGGATCTTGCCGGCCTGGTGGAGGGTCATGACGTTGGGGGTTGTAGCGGCAACCACGTCGACATGGCCGCCCAAGAGCGCGGTCAACGAGTCGCCGGAGGAACGGAAAGCGATCACGGTCAGCTTGCCGATATCGACGCCGGCGGCCCTGAGCGGCTTGGCGATGCCGACGTGGATGTGATTGCCCACCGAGGCGGCGACCGCGATCGAAGCGCCGTCCGGCTTGGCGCGCAGGTGGGTGACGAGATCCTGCGCGGTCTTGAAGCGCTCGTCGCCGGCACGCACGGCGACGACGATCGATTCGTCGAGCAGCAGGACCACGGGCGTGAAATCGCGGTGCGGCAGGACATCGAGTGTCCCGCCGATGAAATTGGAGAGGTAACCGTGCGTGGTGTAGGCCAGCAGGTGCGGGTCGCCCTCGCGCTGCGCCAGCGCATTGAATGCCGGCTTGCCGACGCCGCCGGGCCGGTTGCTGACCACGAAGGACTGCCCGAGATTCCCGCGCGCATCGAAGACCTGCTTCATGAGGCGCGCCGCCTGGTCGAGCGCGCCGCCCGGACCGGCCGGTACGATGAATTCCACCGGCTTGGAAGGTGTCCACGCTTGTGCGTATGCCGCGGGCGCGACGGCGACGAGTACAGCCAGGATCAGGGCGCGCAAAAGCCGTTGCACGGGGTCGCGCGGAGCCTTGCAGGAGATCATGGCGTCCCTCAAAGGTGAGAAGGTTTCATGGTCGCACGCCGAATCGCGCGCGCGGGCCGAGCTGGGTCTTGAGCCGCCCTTGCAGCGCCTCGATGAACTGGCACAGATAGGGGCGCGTCTCGCGCGGATCGATCAGGTCCTCGACCGCAAACGCTTCCGCCGTGCGAAACGGCGAGGACAGGGCGCGCAATTCGGCCTCGAGTTCGGCCTCGCGCCGCGCCGGATCCGCTGCCGCGGCAATCTCCTTGCGATAGGCGGCCTTGACCCCGCCTTCGACCGGCAGCGAACCCCAACTGGCCGACGGCCACGCGATCTTGAAGTTGAGTCCGGCGCGATCGATCACGTTGCCGCCGGCCACGCCAAAGCACTTGCGCACCAGAAGCGAAAAGACCGGCACGCTGACCTGCCCCAGCATGTAACGCGCCTGCAGGCCGAAGCGCAGGATCGCATCCGACTCCGATTCGACGCCCACCAGGAGGCCCGGCACATCGGCGATCAGGATCAGCGGGATGTTGAAGCTGTCGCACAGTTCGATGAAATGGGTCTGCTTGCGCGCGGCCTTGGCGTCGATGATGCCGCCGAACTTCGGGTTGTTGGCGATGATGCCGACCGGGTAGCCGTCCATGCGCGCGAGCGTGGTGATGGCGGCGCGGCCGAAGCCGGCCTGGATCTCGAAGGCCGAACCGCAATCGACGATCATGTCGATCAGCTTGCGCATGTCGTAGGCCTGGCGCTCGTTGCGCGGGATGATCGACAGGAGACCGTCTTCGCAGCGGTCCGCCGGATCGCCGGTCTTGACCGTCGGCGCCATCTCCCAGACGTTCTGCGGCATGAACGACAGAAAGCGCCGTATCTGTGCCAGGCAATCGTGTTCGTCGGCAGCGACGTTGTCGATGGTGCCGGCGGTGTCGGCCGCCACCTTGGCGCCGCCCAGGTCTTCCTTGTGCAGCTTGCTGCCGAAGGCGCGTTCGACCACCGGCGGACCAGCGGCGAAGATCTGGCTGGTGCCGCGCACCATCACGGTCCAGTGCGCCAAGAGTGCGCGGCCGGCCGGGCCGCCGGCGACCGTGCCCATGACCGCGCTGACCACCGGCACCACGCCCAGGAGTTGCACCGAACGCTCGAAACCGTCCTGGCCATAACCTGGCACGACGGCATAGCCCTTGCGCTTGACGGTATTGACCGTGCCGCCGGTCCCGTCGACCAGGTTGACGAGCGGGATGCGGTACTCGAAGGCCAGGTCCTCGACGAAACCACCTTGCCCGCCCTTGCGGCGGTCGCTGCCGAACCCGGTGCCGGCGCGGATGGTGTAGTCCTCTCCGCCGACGGCGACCGGGCGACCGTCGATCTTGCCCAGCCCCATCACGTAGGGCGCGGGCTCGAAATCGACCAGCACCCCCTCCTTGTACGTGGCGCGGCCGGCCAGCTTGCCGACCTCGCGAAAGGTGCCCTGATCGACCAGGCCGGCGATGCGCTGGCGCACCGTCAGCTTGCCCTGCGCCTGGTGCTTTTCTACCGCAGCAGGACCACCGCAGGCCTCGGCCAGGCGTCGACGATGATGTATCTCGTCGACTTCCTTTTGCCAGCTCATGGGACTCGGGACAGAGGCGTCAGGCCTCGTGCCAGATGACCTCTTTGCGCGCCCCGGCCCATTTGGCGAAATGCGGCTCGTAGTGCTTTTCGAGCACATTGCGCTTGAGTTTCAGGGTCGGGGTGACAAAGCCGCTTTCCACCGACCACTGCTCGGATACCACCGCGATGAAATCGAGGCGCTCGTGCGGGTCGAGTTGCTCGTTGACGACCTTGAGGTGATCGGAAAGCTCGCTGGTGAAGGCGGCGCGCGCATCGGCGGCCTTCAACGCATCCCACTGGCCCAGCGGCAGCATGGCCAGCGCGAAGGGCTGCGGGAAGGCCACACCGGAGACCATGCAGGCCTCGATCTTGGTGAAGGCACCCAGCTTGCCTTCGATCGGCGCCGGCGCCACGTACTTGCCTTTGCTGGTCTTGAACTGCTCCTTGGCGCGGCCGACGATCTTCAGGCGCTTCATCTCGTCGAACTGGCCCAGGTCGCCGGTCTTCAGCCAGCCGTCATCGGTCATGGTCTCGCGGGTCTTCTCGGGCTCCTTGAAGTAGTTGACCATGTGCGCCGGGCCGCGTGTGAGGATCTCGCCGCTGTCGGAGAGCTTGACCTCGCAGCAGGGCGTGGCCTCGCCGACATAGCCGATGCGCGAGCGGCCGGGCATGGAACTGGTAGCGAAGGCGAACTGCTCAGTCATGCCGTAACCCTCGAGCAGCTCCAGCCCCAGTCGCCGGTACCAGGACATGACTTCCGGCGGCAGCGGCGCCGCGCCGGTGCCGGCGAAGCGCACGTGGTTGAGCCCCAGCTGGGTGAGGATCTTTTTCTTGACGATGCCGCCCAGGATCGGGATCTTCATGAGGCGATCCAGCTTCTTGGGCGGCATCTTGGCGAACACGCCCTGCTGGAACTTGACCCACAGGCGCGGCACCGAGAAGAAGAAGGTCGGGCGCGCGCGCTGCAGGTCGGCCAGGAAGGTATCGAGGCTCTCGGCGAAATAGACGCGGAAGCCGGCATAGATCGACTCGCCCTCGATCAGGCAGCGCTCGGCCACGTGCGCCAGGGGCAGGTAGGAAAGCGCGCGCTCCTCGGTGGTCGCGTCGATGATGCCGGCCAGCGCCTTGGCGGTATGCGCGAAGGCGCCGAAGTGATGCACCGCGCCCTTGGGCATGCCTGTCGTGCCAGAGGTGTAGATGATGGTCGCCATCGCGTCCGCGGCCGGCGTGGGGCTTTCCTTCATCGGCTCGGTGGACTTGATGATGTCGTCCCACGCCTTCATGCCCTGGGCTTCGCACAGCGGCGTGGATACGCAAGGCATGCCGGGCAGGATGCCGGGCAGCATGGCCTTGGTGTCGTCCAGCTTGCCGACGAAAATGAGCTTGGTCTCGGAGTGCTCGAGAATCTGGCGCACCGTCTCGGCCACCAGGTTGGGATAGATCGGCACGCTCACGTAGCCTGCCATCCAGATCGCCAGGTCGGACATGATCCACCAGGCAGTGTTCTTGCTCATGATGGCGATGCGCGAGCCCGGCTCCCAGCCCTGCGCCTTCAGCCAGGCGGCCATGCGCCGCGCCTCGTCCATGGCCTGCGCCCAGGTCCAGTCGCGCACCACCCCGCCGCCCATGGGCTGGGTCAGGTAGATCTCGTTGGCGCGTTCCTTTTCCCAGCGATAGGCGCGGGCCAGTGGCAGGTCGCCAGCGGTAATCGTGGTCGTCATGGCTTGTCTCCTCGGGTTGGATGGGTCAAAACCGCCCTATTGTGTACGGACATTCGGGCGTTTAGCCGCGTAGGCTACCGCATCTCGGCGCGGCGGGCGATCCGGGCTAACGCTCAGGCGAGACGCCGAACCGGCATGCCGGCGCCCTGCGCTATCCTGCGCGAGCGTTTCAACTCCCAACAGGAATCACCGATGCTGATCGACGTCCGCACCTACACGTGCCGCCCCGGCACCCTCAAGAAGCACCTGGCGCTCTACGAAAAGCTGGGCAAGAGCCCGCAGACCCGCTGCCTGGGTCAGCCACTGGCCTTCATGACCACCGAGACCGGCGACGTCAACCAGTACATGCACATCTGGGTCTATGCCGACGCCGCCGACCGCGAGCGCCGCCGCGCCACGCAGTGGTCCGACCCGGAGTGGCTGGCCTACGTGGAGGAAAGCGGCAAGCTGGGCGCGCTGGAAAAGCAGGAAAACCGGCTCATGTCGCCGGTGGGGTTCTTTCCGCCGCCAAAGTAAGGACAGCGAACGGCGGTCGCGCCTAGGCGCGCCGCCCGCGCAGCTTGGAAATCGCCGCGATCTGCGCCGCCATGATGGCGAGTTCCGACGTGGCCTTGGCCAGGTCGATATCGCTCTTGGCGTTGGCCAGAGCTTCCTCGGCCAACTTCTTGGCTTCGTTGGCCTTGGCTTCGTCCAGGTCGTGCCCGCGGATCGCGGTGTCGGCCAGCACGGTGACGACGTCGGGCTGGATTTCCAGGATGCCGCCGGCAACGAAGACGAACTCCTCTTCGTCGTTGTCGGCACGCTGGATGCGCACGGCGCCGGCCTTGATGCGCGTGATCAGGGGCGCGTGCTTGGGGTAGATGCCCAGTTCGCCGGCCTCGCCGGGCAGGGCGACGAACTTCGCCTCGCCGGAGAAGATCGATTCCTCGGCGCTGACGACGTCTACATGGATGGTGGACACGGAGTACCTCGAGTCGGGTGTTGCGTGGCTCTTGCCTCGTGGAATCGACCGGCTTTGCCGGCGATTCCGCGCCGATCAAACCGGGCAAAAGTAGGTTTGTACTTTTGCCCGCTTACTGTAGCGTTTTGGCTTTCGCAATCGCCTCGTCGATGGTGCCGACCATGTAGAAGGCCTGCTCAGGCAGCGCGTCGCATTCGCCGTCGACGATCATCTTGAAGCCGCGGATGGTCTCGGCCAAGGGCACGTACTTGCCCGGCGAGCCGGTGAACACCTCGGCGACGTGGAAGGGCTGCGAAAGGAAGCGCTGGATCTTGCGCGCGCGGCCGACCGCCAGCTTGTCTTCGGGCGAGAGTTCGTCCATGCCCAGGATGGCGATGATGTCGCGCAGTTCCTTGTAGCGCTGCAGGGTCGCCTGCACGCGGCGGGTGGTGTTGTAGTGGTCCTCGCCGATGGTGTTGGGGTCCACCTGGCGGCTGGTCGAGTCCAGCGGGTCCACGGCCGGGTAGATGCCCAGCGAAGCGATATCGCGCGAGAGCACGACGGTCGCGTCGAGGTGGGCGAAGGTGGTCGCGGGCGACGGGTCGGTCAGGTCGTCAGCGGGAACGTACACGGCCTGGATCGAGGTGATCGAGCCAACCTTGGTCGAGGTGATGCGCTCCTGCAGCTTGCCCATCTCGTCAGCCAGGGTCGGCTGGTAGCCCACCGCGGAAGGCATGCGGCCCAGGAGCGCCGAGACCTCGGTGCCGGCCAGGGTGTAGCGATAGATGTTGTCGACGAAGAAGAGGATGTCCTTGCCCTCGTCGCGGAATTTCTCGGCCATGGTGAGGCCCGAGAGCGCGACGCGCAGGCGGTTGCCCGGCGGCTCGTTCATCTGGCCGAACACCATCGCGACCTTGGACTTGGAGAGGTCTTCCTGCACGATCACCTTGGCGTCCGACATCTCGTGATAAAAGTCGTTGCCCTCGCGCGTGCGCTCGCCGACGCCGGCGAACACCGACAGGCCGGAACGCGCCTTGGCGATGTTGTTGATCAGTTCGAGCATGTTGACGGTCTTGCCGACGCCGGCGCCGCCGAAGAGCCCGATCTTGCCGCCCTTGGCGAAGGGACAGATCAGGTCGATAACCTTGATGCCGGTCTCGAGCAGCTCGACCGAGGGCGAGAGCTCGTCAAACTTGGGCGCGGGCTGGTGGATGGCGCGGCGCTCGTCGGACTGGATCGGGCCGCGCTCGTCGATCGGCCGGCCGAGCACGTCCATGACGCGGCCGAGCGTGCCGGCGCCGACCGGCACCGAGATCGGCGCACCGGTGCCGGAGACACCCATGCCGCGCTGCAGGCCGTCGGTCGAACCCAGCGCGATGGTGCGCACCACGCCGTCGCCCAGCTGCTGCTGGACCTCGAAGGTCAGGCCCTGCTCGACCAGCTTGTTGGTGTCGCTCTTGTCGAGCGTGAGCGCGTCGTAGACCTTGGGCATGCCTTCGCGCGGGAACTGGATGTCGACCACCGCGCCGATGCACTGAACGATTTGACCTTGACTCATGATTCGGACCTCTTGTCGATTGCTGGTATTCGGATGGGGAGCGGTGGCTTCTAGACCGCGGCGGCGCCGCCGACGATCTCGGACAGCTCCTTGGTGATGGCGGCCTGACGCGCCTTGTTGTAGGTGAGCTGCAGGTCGTCGATGACCTTCTTGGCGTTGTCGGAGGCGGACTTCATGGCCACCATGCGCGCGGATTGCTCGGACGCCATGTTCTCGGCGACGGCCTGGTAGACGATGGCCTCGACATAGCGCGTGAGCAGGTCGTCGATGACCGACTTGGCGTCGGGTTCATACAGATAGTCCCAGCCGTAGGCGCGTTTCTCGTCGCTGGTCTGGGCGAGCTTGTCGGCGGTCAGCGGCAGGAGCTGCTCGATCTTGGGCTCCTGCTTCATGGTGTTGATGAAATCGGTATAGCAAAGGTAGACGCGATCGAGGCGGCCTTCGGCATAGGCGTCGAGCTGCACCTTGACCGGACCGATCAGCTTGTCCAAATGCGGGCGGTCGCCGATCTGCACCGCGTGCGAAACCACAGAAACGCCGATGCGGTTCAGGAAGCCAAAGCCCTTGTTGCCGATCGCGGTGGCGATGATCTTGGCGCCGGTGCCTTCGAGCTCCTTCAGCTTGGCGGTGACCAGGCGCAGCATGTTGGTGTTGAGCCCGCCGCACAGGCCCTTGTCGGTGGTGACCAGGATGATGCCGACGTTCCTGACCTCTTCGCGCCGCACCAGGAAGGGATGGCGGTACTCCGGGTTGGCGCCCGACATGTGCGCAGCGATGTTGCGGATCTTGTCGCCGTAGGGGCGCGCGGCGCGCATGCGTTCCTGCGCACGGCGCATCTTCGAAGCGGCGACCATTTCCATCGCCTTGGTGATCTTGCGCGTGTTTTGCACGCTCTTGATCTTGGTCCTGATTTCCTTGCTGCCTGCCATGGGGCTGCCCTCGAGAATCGTTGCCGCGCCGCGCCGCTTTCACACGGCTGCCGGCCTGTGCCGCGCCGCCGCACCGTGAGGGCGACGCCGCGACTGCACGCGGCTAAATCAATAGGTGCCGTTCTTCTTGAACTCGCCGATCGCCGCGCTCAAGGCCTTCTCGTCCGCGTCGCTCAGGTTGGCTGCCTTGGCGATCGAATCGACCAGGCCAGCGTGCTTGGACTTCATGTATTCACGCAGGTTCTTCTCGAACGAAAGCGCCTTCTTGACGTCGACGTCGTCCATGAAGTTGTTGTTGACCGCGAACAGCGTCAAGGCCATTTCCCAGACTTCCATGGGCGAGTACTGCACCTGCTTCATGAGCTCGGTGACCATGCGGCCGCGCTCGAGCTGCTTGCGGGTGGCTTCGTCCAGGTCGGAGGCGAACTGCGCGAACGCAGCCAGCTCGCGATACTGCGCGAGCGCCAGGCGCACGCCCGCGCCGGTATCCTTGCGCTTCATGATCTTGGTCTGCGCCGCGCCACCGACGCGCGACACCGAGACACCGGCGTTGATGGCGGGGCGGATACCGGCGTTGAAGAGGTCGGTCTCCAGGAAGATCTGACCGTCGGTGATCGAGATCACGTTGGTCGGCACGAACGCTGACACGTCGCCGGCCTGGGTCTCGATGACCGGCAGGGCGGTCAGCGACCCCGTCTTGCCCTTGACCGCGCCGTTGGTGAATTTCTCGACGTACTCCTCGTTGACGCGCGCACCGCGCTCGAGCAGGCGCGAGTGCAGGTAGAAGACGTCGCCGGGATAGGCCTCGCGGCCGGGCGGACGGCGCAGCAGGAGCGAGATCTGACGGTAGGCCCACGCCTGGCGGGTCAGGTCGTCATAGATGATCAGGGCGTCCTGGCCGCGATCACGGAAATACTCGCCCATCGTGCAACCCGAGTAGGGCGCGATGAACTGCATGGCCGCCGACTCGGAGGCCGAGGCCGACACGACGATCGTGTACGCCATCGCGCCGGTCTCTTCGAGCTTCCGCACCACGTTGGCGATGGTGGAGGCCTTCTGGCCGATCGCCACGTAGATGCACAGGAGGTCCTTGCCCTTCTGGTTGATGATGGTGTCGACCGCAACCGCGGTCTTGCCGGTCTGCCGGTCGCCGATGATCAGCTCACGCTGGCCGCGGCCGATCGGCACCATGGCGTCAATCGACTTGAGCCCGGTCTGCACCGGCTGGGACACCGACTTGCGCCACATGACGCCCGGCGCGACCTTCTCGATCACGTCGCGCGCCTTGGCATTGACCGGGCCCTTGCCGTCGATCGGCTCGCCCAGCGCATTGACAACGCGACCGAGCAACTCGGGACCGACCGGCACATCGAGGATGCGCCCGGTGGCCTTGACGGTGTCGCCTTCCTTGATGTGCTCGTAGGCACCCAGCACCACCGCGCCGACCGAATCGCGCTCGAGGTTCAAGGCCAGGCCGAAGGTGTTGCCGGGAAACTCGAGCATCTCGCCCTGCATCGCCGAGGACAGTCCGTGCACGCGGCAGATGCCGTCGGTCACCGAGACCACGGTGCCCTGGGTGCGCACGTCTGCGGCGGTGCCCAGGCCGGCGATGCGGCTTTTCAACAGCTCGCTGATTTCGGAAGGATTGAGTTGCATGAAAGTGACTCCTGGAAACTTGTGCGGCCGCGCCGATCGATGATCAGGCGGCCATCAGGGTGGTGCGCATGCGCTCAAGCTGGGCGCGCACCGAGGTATCGAAGACTTCGTCGCCGACGGTCACGCGCACGCCACCGATCAAATCGGGATCAATCTTGACGTGCGCCTTGAGTTTCAAGCCGCCGAACTTCCTGGCCAACCCGCCGATGAGATCGGCAACCTGGGCGTCGCTCAAGGGAAAGGCCGAGGCAATCTCGGCCTCGGCCGAACCTTCCAGCCGGTTGCGCAACGCCGCGAACTGCGTCGCCACTTCGGGAAGCGCGGCGACACGGTCGTTGTCGATGACCAGGCGCAGGAAATTCTGCGCCTCGGCGCCAAGCGGCGACTTGAGGACACCGGCGAACACGCCGTAGATTGCCGCGGGCGTCTGCTTGGGGTCGAGCACCAGGGCGCGCATCTCGGCGGTGCCGGCAACCGCTGCCAGTTCCGCCACCAATGCGCTCCATGCGTTCAGGTCCCCCGCGCGGGCGACGCGGAACGCGGCCTCGGCGTACGGGCGGGCGATGGTGGAAAGTTCGGCCATGGCTGTCCCGTGCCCTACAGTTGCGCCTTGAGCTGGCCCAGGAGCTCGGCGTGCGCACTGGCGTTGACCTCGCGGCGCAGGATCTGCTCGGCGCCCTTGACGGCCAGATCGGCGACGGCGTTGCGCAGCTGATCCTTGGCGCGCTGGGCTTCCTGCAGGGCCTCGGCCTTGGCCTGCGCCAGGATGCGCGCGCGCTCGGCCTCGGCGGTCTTCTTGGCTTCCTCGATCAGCGCCACGGCCTGCTTCTCGGCATCAGCCATGCGCGCCTGGTTCTCGGCGCGCGACTTCGCGAGCTCGGCTTCGACGCGCTTGTTCGCTTCGGCCAGTTCGAGCTTGCCGCGATCGGCCGCAGCCAGGCCGTCGGCAATCTTCTTGGCCCGTTCGTCCAGCGCCTTCATGATGGGCGGCCAGACGTAGGTCATGGTGACCCAGGCCAGGATGAAGAAGACGATCAGCTGGGCGATGAACGTTGCATTGAGATTCATCTAGAAACCCCCTAGGGTGGAATCAGGGAGTCCGATCAGCCCTTGAACGGGTTGGCGAAGGCGAACATCATCGCGATACCGACACCGATCAGGAACGCAGCGTCGATCAGGCCGGCCAAAAGGAACATCTTGGTTTGCAGCTTGTCCATGAGCTCGGGCTGGCGCGCCGAGGCTTCGATGTACTTGCCGCCCATGATGCCGATGCCGATACAGGCGCCGATGGCGCCCAGCCCGATGATCAGACCAGCGGCGAGAGCTACGAGACCAACGTTAGTCATGACGACTCCTTCTTTGTTGACGGATGGTGAAAGAAACTGCGTGGAAGAAAGCAAAAAACCCTTGGAAAGACTCTAGTGACCCTCATGCGCCTGGCCGAGATAGACCAGGGTCAGCATCATGAAGATGAACGCCTGCAGCACGACGATCAGGATGTGGAAGATGGCCCAGATGGCACCGGCCACCAGATGCATGCCGAAAAGCCACCACACCCCGGTCGCGCCCAGGAGGGCGATCAGCAGAAAAATGAGTTCGCCGGCGAACATGTTGCCGAAAAGACGCATGCCCAGCGACACGGTCTTGGCGGCGAATTCGATCAGGTTCAAGGCGAAATTGAAGATCCACAGCGCCGGATGCGCGCCGAAAGGCGCACAGAAAAGCTCATGCACGAAGCCGCCCGCGCCCTTGATCTTGAGGTTGTAGTAGATCATGAGCACCAGCACGCCCAGCGACATGCCGATGGTGCCGTTCAAGTCCGCGGTGGGAACGATGCGGTGGTAATGGATGATCGAATCGAGCCCGGTCCAGACGAAGATGAAGTGGGGCAGGTCGACCGGCAGGAAATCCAGCGCATTCATGAAGAACACCCACACGAACACGGTCAGCGCCAATGGCGCGATGAAGCTGCGGTCGCCGTGCGGAATGATGCCCTTGGATTGCGACTCGACCAGTTCCACCAGCATCTCGATGGCGGCCTGGAAGCGCCCCGGCACGCCGGCGGTGGCGCGAGATGCTGCCTTGATCAGCAGGACCAGGGTCAGGATGCCCATTGCCACCGACCAGAACAGGGTGTCCCAGTTGACGACGCTCATGTCGACAATGAAGCCCTGCTTGGCACTCTGCAGGTGCTGCAGGTGGTGGACGATGTACTCGGAAGACGTGGGGGCTTGTGCGCCGGCTGCCATGGGAGTTCCGCGATTGACGACCGCACGCGCGATCGCACCTGGTTGCTTCTTTCTACTAGGTGCGCCGCGCGAGCAGAAAACCGAAAACGTAGACCTGCAGCACCGCGATGAAGGTGGTCAGGAGGGCCAGCCAGTCCGCATCCGGATGGAAGACCGCCACTGCCGCGAACATCGCGATGGTCAGCAAGACCTTTATGCCTTCGCCTGCGAAAAAGGCGAACACATAACCGTCCTGTTGTGCCTTGGCCCGCGCCAGGCGCAAAGCGAACAAAGCCCCCGGAACCACGCAGACAGCCGCTCCAAGAAGCGCCGAGTACGCTGCTTTACCGCCCGCGAGCGCTGCCCACAACCCGGCGCACGCTGCGCCCGCCGCAATTTGCAAGGCGACAACGATAAATGGCGTCCAGGTCACATCAGAGCCCGCTGGCTGCGGCTTCTTGGTCCGCGCCGCTGGACCGCGATTTCGAAAACTCGCCGCAGGCCCAGAAGCAAAGCCTCGGGATTATAGGGGGTTTTTTCGCGCCGATCAACGCGCACCCTGCTGATACCGACTTGTCGGGGCTCCCGCAGGTCGCACGCCGGTTGCGCCCGGGGAATCCCCGCGACGCGGCGCGCCATCGCAGGAAGTTGGCCGCGTCAAAAAAGCTTTGTCCGGCAACGACTTGACAACGAGTTAGCGCTTGCTATTTTCAGTCGACTTGCGCTCCAGCGCGCGCAGCAGTCCGAAGTCCCAGGCGCGCATGGCCACCAGGATGCTCATCGGCGGGCGTTCTTCCAGCGGCAGGTAAAGCTCTTCAATGTGCGTCTCGCGGAATTCCTGCACCACGCGCGTCATGCGCTCGGCGAGCCGGGCGGCAGCCGCGGCCGAAAGCCTGCCGCTGGCGAAGACCAGGGCCTCGCCGGGGGCGTCAAAGCGGCTGCGAAAGAAATCGGCCTGCGCCTGCGCGTAAAAGAAGCTCTGGATCGGCCCCTGCGGCAGCCAGGTGAAGGCCCGCGCCACCAGCGGGCGGATACGGTTGTTGGCCTGCAGCTCGATGAGCTTCAGGCGGTCCAACCGCGCCAGGAGCCCGGTCAGTTCCGCCTCGGTGAAGGCGTAGTAGTGAAGGATCTGCTCGAAGCTCAGGTGATGAATGCAAGACACGGCAACCGCCAGCAGGCGGATGTCGGAGACCAGTTCCTTTTCCTGCGCCAGGCTCAGGCGGGTGAGGAGCGTCTCACGCGCGGCCACGCCACGCGCCAGGTCCGAGAGGTCGATGCCGGCCAGATCGCAAATCTCGTCTAAGCGCGAAAGCATGAAATCGCGCGTCGAGAACATGCGCTTGACGCTGGCCTCGGAGAGTTGCAGGCGCCGGGCGACCTGGGCATAGGTGATGGAGCGCGCCTTGAGTTCGCGCTTGAGCACGTCAATCAACGCGTTGGTGATCGCCATGGTCGCCCCTTATCGTGATCCAATACCGGACTGGGACTGCGATTCAATCACAGGAGCATCATGCCGACGATCTTCGAGCGACTCTACCGGGGCGAATTGCCGTGCGCCAGGGTCTATGCCGACGACCTGGTCTTCGCCTTCATGGACGCCGGGCAGATCAATCCGGGACACGTGATCGTCGCCAGCATCCATCCCTACGAGACACTGATGGACGCCGACGAGGCGACCGCCGCGGCATTGATGGGCGTGGCCCGTCGCATCGCGCGCGCCGTCGAGAAGGCCTTCGCCCCCGCCGGCATCACCGTGCTGCAGGCCAACCGCGCCGCCGGGTGGCAGACCGTGCCGCACCTGCACCTGCACGTGCTGCCGCGCCACGCGGACGATGGCGTGACGCTGGGCTGGCCGCGCAAGAACCCGCCGATGGAGGAGTTGCAGGCCCTGGCGGGACGCATCGTTCTCTAAGGGTCTGGCGCGGCTCGGGCGCTGATCACTACGCCGCCTTCGATCGCGCGCAGGTGCTTGTCGCAGACGCGGCAGGTTTTTTGTTCGCGAGCGCGGTGGCGGCCGGTTGCGAGAGACCCTGCGCGAGAGTAGGATTTATGTCCTCGAGAAAAAATTCGATGGCCGCCCCGGGGATGACGGGCGGCCGCTTTGCGCCTACGCAAACCAACGAGGAGGAACAGCCATGCGCCTATCCAGAATCGCGACCGCCTGCGCCGTCGCCGCCACGCCCTGCCTGCTGCCGTCCGCGGCGCTGGCCAATGGCTGCATTGCGCAGTACTCCTCCCAATACCTGTGCGCGGTTGGCGACAACAGCAAGGGCACCGCGCGCAACACGATCTCGACCCCCGGACTCAACTCCCTGTCCTTGATCGGGCAGGTGGGCGGCGGCGCAGCGCGTTCACCGTTCGCCGCCGCGCTTGGCCAGCGCTATGCTTTGGGTGACAACGAACCGCAAACCGGACTGGCCGCCGCCACCGGCGCCAGTCGCTGGAGCATATGGGGTGCGCTGGGCGAAAACCATCTTGCCTACTCGTTCCAGCCCGCCCGCTCCGAGGGCCGCTCGACCCTCACCTTGGGTGGCGTCGACTACACGTTTGCCAACAATGTGGTGCTGGGCGTGGCAGCGACCATGGATCGCACGCGCACCGTTTTCCAGGCCAACATCAACAGCCCGCTTTCTTCCAACGGCTACTCGATCGCGCCCTACATCTCGGTGCCGCTGTCGCGCAACTGGCTGCTTGACGCCAGCGTCGGCCTGGGCGATAGCAAGATCAAGGTGACCGACTACAACGCCCCCGGCGAGGGCAATACCAAGTCCGACCGCACCTATTTTTCGGCCGGGGTCAGCTACGCCGCGCGCACCGGCAGCTGGAACCTGACGGGCAAGGCCAATTACCTGCAGTCCGAAGACAAGATCGCGTCCTTCACCATGACCGACCGCACTTTCGTGCCGGCCAGCAACATTCGCGTTTCCCAGATGCGTCTGGGCGTGCAGGCGGCCTACAACGCGGGCATCTTCGTCCCCTTCGCCGGGCTTACCTACATCCGCGACCTGCAAAGCCCCAACCAGGCCGCGCTGGCAGGGCAGAATCCGGCCAACGACAAGGACAGCTTCCTGGTCGCGCTGGGCGTGAACGTGTATTCGCGCGGCATGGTCTCCGGTGGCATCCTCTACACCACCGAAACCGCGCGCTCGCAGGTCAAAAACGACGTCTTCATGGCCAATATCGCCTTGCGCTTCTGAAGACGCGCAAGCGCCAGGGCCGGGGAGCGACCCCGGCCTTTTTTTTGTCTTGCCTCAGCGCATGCGCGGCATGAAGATCGGCGGGGGCGGCCGACCCACCTGCTGCATCATCGCGTCGAAACCGCCGCCGCGCAGGAAAGCAGGACGCTCCCTCAGCAGTTGCAGCGCCGGTTCTCCCGGTTGCGGATTGTCCGGCGCGAAGCCGGTCTGGTCACGGGCCACGTCCAAGGCCTCGCCGCTGGGCAGACTGACGTTGGTCTGGCCATCGTGAACGAAGTTGTAAACCCCGGCACGGTCGCGTTCTCCGTCAGGGACGATCGCGATTTCAAAGTCGGTCCCGCGAATTCCCACCGTGGCCGTGGGCGTGCGGAATACCACGCCTTGCGGCCGCGCCCGCGCAATCAGGCCGCTCACGTAGCGCAGCGAGCCGCGCAGCAAGTTGGTGGCGAGCGCGTCGCCGCCCGGATCTTGCAGCCGCAGATCCGATACCAGCACGCGCGAAGCCGGCCGTAGCGCCAGGGTCGATTGATCCCTCAGGCGCAAAAGCGCCTCCGCCCCGGCCTCGGTGATCAGGAGTTCGCCGACGTTCAGGCGCTCGCCCTGGCGCGCCGCGCGGCTGACCCCGCCGACGCTGATCAGTACCGAACCGGCCACACGCTCGATCGAGCCGGCCTCGACCGCCGCTGCGGGAGGAGCGGCCGGTGTCGCGGTCGGGCCTGGGGACGTCGGCGCGGGAGCAGGGGGCGCCGACGAGGCATCGGGCGCCGGCGCCTGGGCCAACGCAGTGCCGGCCGCCATGATCAGTGCGGCAAGTACGCCGCTTCGCCAGCGCGCAACGATTCGCATCGTGGTCCCCTTCCGGCGCAATGTTACGCCGGGCCGGCCCTCAGCCGCCAAGCGCGGCCGGGCGCACGGCGACCCGGGTCTCGGTTTCCTGCCAGAGCTTGATCGCCATCGGCGAACGGATTTCCTCGAGGATGTGGCCGACCAGGCCGATGGCGCGCGCAAAGACCGCAATGCCGCGGCAGGCCTCGACCGGCAGGCCCAGTTCGCAGCACAGCGCACCCATCGCGCCGGTGGCGTTGAGCGTGATCTCGCGCCCCTTGCGCCGGGAAAACGCGCGCTGGATCGCCAGCATGAGGTCGACGTAGCGACCGTGAAACCCGGTCTCGCGCGCGATTTCAAACAGGCGCACGGTGCGCGGGTCGACAGGGCGGTGGATCGGATGGCCCATGCCCGGGATGGTGCGGCCGGCCGCTTCCTCGCGCAGGACGATCTCCTCGGCGCGGGCATCGGCTGACCGCGTGTCGGCGGGGTCGGCCAGCGCCGCCTTGAGGAGCCGCGCGGCGCCTTCGGAGGTGCCCGCGAAGACCGTGCCCAGCCCGTTCAATCCTGCTGCGACAGCGCCTTGCAGCGCCTCCGGCGCACCGGCGTAGGTCATGCGCGCCGCAATCGAAGAAGGGGTGATGCCATGTTCGACCAGCGTGATTGCCAGGGCGTTGAAGAGCCGCGCCTCATTAGCAGTCGGCATGCGTCCGGTGATCTCGAAGTAAGCCATCGCGCCGAGATCGACATGACCAAGAAGCTCGCCGCACAGGTCGCGCCCGCGCACGAAGATGCGGTCGCTGGTGGAATAGCCGAGTTCGCTTTTCATGCGCTTTCTCCGTCAGTCGAACGCAGGTCTTGTCTTGCGGCGTGCGCGCGCACCCGGTGCTCAGGCAGGCTTCAACCACACGACGCCGCCTTCGACCTTGACCGGATAGGTCCTGACGGCGACGGTGCACGGCGCCGCGCTGGCTACGCCCGTGCGAATGTCGAACATGCCCTGGTGGAAAGGGCATTCGATGTGACCATCGACGATGAAGCCCTCGGACAGATTGGCGTTGCCGTGCGTGCAGATGTCATGGGTGGCATAGACCTCGCCGCCCAATTTGTAGAGGCATACCGGTTGTCCCGCAAACTGAACCGGGAAGGTGCCTTCCTCGGGCACGTCGGCGGTCTTGGCTACCTCGGTCCATTCACTCATGATTGCAAGCGGTCGTTGACGAAGCGGCCAAAGTTATCACGCGCGGCCGGCCGGGGTTGCGCCGCGCGTGGCGGCGCGCTTCGCGCCCGCGGGTACGCGGCCAGCCGGGCGTCGCGTTCTGGATGCCTGCGCCAGCGGCGGCGGCACCGCCGCCAGATTCTCGATGATGCCGAGCAGCACGCGGCGGGTGGCGGCGATATCCTGCGCCGGGATGCCTGCCACGGCGCGGTCATTGACTTCGACCGCCAGAGGCACGAGTTCGCTCTTCAGGCGCCGTCCCGCCGCGGTCAGGTGGATGCGCCAGCTGCGCCGGTCGCGCACATCGAGGCGGCGTTCCACATGGCCGTCGCGCTGCATGGCCGCAAGCGCCGCGTGGGTGGTCGGCTCCATGACGCCGGCCCGGTGGGACAGCTCGCGCTGGGTCAGGCCATCCTCTTCCCAGAGGATGCGCAGGAAGGTCCAATGCCCGAACGAGACGCCGCGCTCGGCCAGGAGCGCCTGCAACTCACGCACCAGCGCGCGCGTGGCATCCTTGACCAGGTGCGCCAGGCGGTCGTTGGGCACCGCTTCACGCCAATGCCTGAGGATGAGGTCGGACTCGTCTTTCATGCCTGGGGACTTGAGACCGGGCGCGCGAGCGCAACCTGCCGCGTCAGCGCGACCTCGCGGCAGCTGCGCCCCGATTCGAGCAGGGCCAGGCACACTTCCAGAGTGGCGCGCGACCAGGCGCCGTCGTGCAAGGGCGGCACGCCGTCGAAAATCGCGGCCGTGAGTTCGTCGATCACGGTCTTGCGCGGGATGATCGGGGGCGGCAGCGAGTGCGTGCGCCTTCCGGCGCTGCCATAGATGGCGACACCATCCGGTGTCAGGCGCAGGTCGCCGCGCTCGCAGGCGATGAGCACGCTGCCGAAGTGCTCATGATGCGCGGGCTTGGCGCCCGGCACGTAATCGGCGCCGCCGTAGTTGCGCGCTGCCTTGCGCCGCATCTCGTCGGCCGCATCGGTCACTGCCGCCAATCGTGCACGTCCGCTCTGGTAGTTGTCGGCATTTTTCTTGCCGCCCAGTTCGGTCACCCAGCCCATGGCCTCGTCGCTGTCGTAGTGCCCGTAACCGCTATAGAGCACCGAGGCAAAGGCTCCACCGGCAAAGCCGATCAAGCCGGCATAAGCGCCTTCGGTGGGCCTTGCCGGGTCCCAGTTGCCGGTGTGTGCCCGCACCGTCGTGGCGAGTCCGCCGGCCAGGAGACGCACGATGTCGATCTGGTGCGCACCCTGGCTGAACACCACACCGCCCCCCTGGGCGGTGTCGAGTTCTTCCGGGCGGCGCGGACGGTACAGGAAGTCGGTATGCATCTGCGCGGAGAGCATGCGAACGCTGCCGAATTCCCCGGACTCGATCAGTGCGCGCGCTGCCAGCACCGGAGCGTCGAAGCTGTGGCTGGGACCGACGATCAGGTGCACTCCCGCGGCGCTCGTCGCGGCGATGATCGCGTCGCACTCGGACAGACTGATCGCGAGCGGCTTTTCCACCAACACGTGCTTGCCGCCGGCTGCCGCCAACGCGATGTGCGCAGCGTGCATCTGGTGCGGCGTCGCGACGTAGATCGCGTCCACGCCAGGGTCGGCTGCGAGTGCCTCGACGTTCGGGTGGATGCGCGCACCGAACTCGCGCGCAAGGCGCTCGCAGGCCGGCGTGAACGGGTCGGTCGCCGCGACGATTGTTACCCGCTCGTCGGCAGCCAGGGTGGGCAGCATAAGCGTGAAGGCGCGCCCCAGGCCGGCAACTCCCAGCCGCAGCGGCGCGCGGCTCATAGGTCCAGCACCAGTTCGCCGCCGCGCGCGCGCGACACGCAGAGCATCAGTTGGGTGGCTTTCTCGTCCTCGGCCAGCACCAGGTCGCGATGCTCGACGTCGCCCGCCAGGTAGGTGGTGCGGCAGGACCCGCACGATCCGGCCTCGCAGGAGCGCCTGACCTGCGCGCCGTGCGTGCCAAGCGCCTCCAGGATGGTCTGCCCCGGTGCGACAGCGATACGTACCTGCGAGCTGGATAGCAGCACCTCGAAGGCCTGGTCGGGTTCGAAGAGGGACAAATCGCCGACGCCGAAACTCTCGAAGTGAATGGCCGCGCTGCTCCAGTGTCCGGCCATGTCGCGCACCGCGTCCATGAGCGGACGCGGGCCGCAGCAATAGACGTGCGTGCCGGCCACCGGCTTTTCCAGCACCGGCCACAGGTCCAGGCCTTCCGCCGGGTTGCCGCCATCATGGTGGATCACGGCGCGCTCGCCGAGCGCGGCAATCTCCTCGCGATAGGCAGTCACGGCCGCGTCGCGCGTCAGGTAGTAGAGCTTGAAAGGCGGCGTCGCTTCGCCTGCAGCATCGGCGGCAACGAGCGAGCGCACCATGGAAAGAATCGGCGTGACGCCGATGCCTCCGGCGATGAAGACATGACGCCGCGCTCCCGCTGCCAGCGCGAAGGCATTCTCGGGCGCCGCCGCCATCAGGGTGGCACCGGACGGCAGGTCGTCGTGCATGCTGCGCGACCCGCCGCGACCGCCTGCTTCGCGCTTGACCGCGATGCAGTAGCGGCCTCGATCCCCGGGAGGATTGACGATCGAATACTTGCGCCGCGCACCGGACGGGGTTTCGACAGTCAGGTGCGAGCCGGGTTCAAACGCGGGCAGCGCGCCGCCGCCTGCCGGGCGCAACTCGAATTCGACGATGCCGCTGGCCACCTGCGCGCGCGCGGCAACCACCAGTGACAGGGGCAACGGCTCCGGGATCACGTTTGACAGGCGCTTCGCGGTTTGGATAGACTTCACGATATTACTTAGGCGCCTAAGTAATTGCAAACCCAGGGACCGATAACCGCCTCGCGAGGTGTCCATGCTGACCGCCGAAGAAAACCAGCTCCTGACCCGCGTCGAGGGTGACGCGCCCATGGGCGCCCTGATGCGCCGCCACTGGATTCCGGTATGCCTGACCGAGGAAGTGGCCGAGCCCGACGGCACCCCGGCCAAGGCGCGCATCCTGGGCATGGACCTGGTGGTGTTCCGCGACTCGGAGGGCCGCGTCGGCGTGCTCGACGAGTTGTGCCCGCACAGGCGTGCCTCGCTGGTGCTGGGGCGCAACGAGGAGGGTGGCCTGCGCTGCCTGTATCACGGCTGGAAGTTCGACGTCGCCGGCAACGCCCTGGAAATGTCGTCCGAGCCTGCCGGCAGCGGCCTCAAGGACAAGATGAAGCACCGCGCCTATCCGGTCACCGAGTGGGGCGGCTGGGTTTGGTCGTACTTCGGTCCCGCCGAGACCATGCCTGCCTTCGAGCCGCCGCCGTTCGCGCCCAACGCGCAGGTGCGCGTATCCATCGCCAAGGCAGTGATACCGTGCAATTGGGCGCAGATCCTGGAAGGCGCGATCGATTCGGCGCATTCTTCCAGCCTGCATTCATCCGATTTCGTTCCGGCGCGGGTCAAGGCGGGAGAAGCCAATGACCGCATGTGGCTCAGGCCCTCGACCGACAAGTCGCCGCGCCTCGCGGTTCAACGCGCCGGTTACGGGTTTCGCTACGCGGCGTTGCGCCGGCCGATCGCCAATGCCGCGACCCACGAGTATGTGCGCACCACCGTCTTCGTTGCGCCTTTCACGGTCCTGGTGCCGCCCAACAACCTCTACAACGTGGCCAACGTCAACGTGCCGATCGACGACACGCACACGGCGTTCTATTTTCTGGCCTGGGGCGATCCTGCTTCTACCCCGTCAACCGAGGAATGGCGCAAGTTCCTGAACGTGCGCCCGGGATTCACGCTCGATCAGTACTACCGGCTCAAGACCAGCATGGACGAGCGCTTCGGCCAGGACCGCAACGCCATGAAGGCGGGCAACTTCACCGGCATCCAGGGTTTTCCGAACCAGGACATCGCCATGTGGATGACCATGGGCCCGATCGCCGACCGCACCAACGAACGTCTGGGCGCCTCCGACCTGGCGGTGGTGGAATTCCGCAAGCAGATGGTCGAGGCGGCAGGCACCTTCGCCGCCGGCGGTGCTGCCATCGGCACCGGGGATGCGCGTGTGCCTGCCGGCACCTGTTCGCTGCAGGCGGTCCTGCCCAAGACGGTGGACTGGCGCGACGTGCGCACCGCCGGCGACATCGCCGCGGCTGTGAACGCGGCATAGAATCGCCTGCCGCCTGCGCAGACCATTCAGGGCGGCCCTTGCGCGTCGGCGACCCCGCCGGCCGCGGTCCATTCGAGGAGACCCGTCATGCAACGCCGCCAACTGCTCGCCACCGCCGGCGCGCTCTCGCTGTCACCCTTCGCCGGCCGTCCTGCACTGGCGCAGTCCTTTCCGAGCCAGCCAGTCAGGTTCGTGGTGCCGTATTCGCCGGGAGGACTGCCCGACACCGTCGCGCGGGTGGTCGCACGCAAGCTCACCGAGCGCATCGGACAGTCGGTGGTCGTCGAGAACCGGCCGGGAGCCAACGGCGTCGTCGCCGCGCAGGTCATCACCGGCGCCAATCCGGACGGACATACGCTGCTCCTCACCGACGACTCGATGATGACCATCAACCCGCTCATCTACAAGGACATCGCCTATGTCCCGAAGCGGGATTTCCTGCCGGTATCGCTGATCGCGACCGCGCCGCTCTTTCTTGCGGCGCATCCGTCCTTCCCCGCCAACACCTTCCAGGAGATGGTCGCGCTGGTGAAGTCCAGGCCCGGCGAGTTCACCTACGGCTCCTCGGGCGTGGGCAGCACCCACCACCTGTGCATGGAGGCATTGAAGGCAGCGCTGGGACTGGAGATCCGCCACGTGCCTTTCAAGGGCACCGGCCAGTCGGTGCCGGCCGTAGTCGGCAATCAGGTGCCGATGGTCTTTTCCGCGTTCCCGTCGCTGGCCGGCTTCGTCAAGGACAACCGCGTCAAGCTCCTGGTCGTCAACACCGCGAAGCGTTCGCAGTTCGCGCCCAACCTCACGGCCTTGGGCGAGATCATTCCCGGCTTCGACTTTGCGCCCAACATCGGCATCTTCGCGCCGGCCAGGACGCCCTCTGCGGTCGTCACGCGCTTGAGCGATGAAGTCGCGCGCCTGGTCAAGGATGCCGACGTGATCCAGACCTTCACCGCCGCGGGCATCGAGGCCATCGGCGGCAGCCCGGCCGACTACACAAGGGTGCTCGAGCGCGAGGCGGAGCGCGACGCGCGCGCGGTCAAGGCCGCCGGCCTCAAGGCGGAGTGAGCGCAATGGCCGAACGATTGCGCCTGTCCTTCGGTTGCTGGGACTACGACCGCACCCGCGCCCTGATGGATGGGCGGGTGGTGCCCGACGGCATCGATCTGGTGTACCTCAACATGCCGGTCGAAGAGACCTTCTTTCGCATGCTGAGGAACCGTGAGTTCGACTTGGCCGAGATGTCGCTCTCGTCCTACAGCGTCTCGCTTGGCAAGCCGGAGCGCCCCTTTGTCGCCATTCCGGTGTTCCCGTCGCGCTTCTTTCGCCATTCTTGCATCTATGTCAACGCCAAGGCAGGCATCCGCGAACCCCGGGACCTGATCGGTCGCAAGGTCGGCGTGCCGGAATACCAGATGACCGCGCCGGTGTGGATCCGCGGCATTCTTGCGGACCACTACGGCGTGCCGGTCGACAGCGTCACCTACATGACCGGCGGCGAGGAAGAACCCAATCGCGACGAAAAACTGAAGCTCGACCTGCCGCCCAACATCAAGGTCGTCCCCATCGGCCCGACCCAGACCCTCGCCCGCATGCTGGCCGACGGCGAGATCGACGCGCTCTACACCGCGCGCATGCCCTCTACCTACGCGCGCAACGACGGGCGCGTCAAGCGCCTGTTCGAAAACTACCCCGAAGTCGAGCGCGCCTATTGGCGCGAGACACGGCGCTTTCCGATCATGCACACCGTGGCGATCCGGCGCGAAGTCTACGAAGCCAACCGCTGGATCGCACAGTCCCTGACCAAGGCCTTCGTGCAGTCGCAGGCCATGGCCTACCAGGCGTTGAAGGAGACCGCCGCGCTCAAGGCCATGCTGCCCTGGGCCAACGCCCACGTCGAAGAAGCGGTGCGGGAGATGGGCGAGGATTACTGGCCCTATGGCCTGGACCCGAACCGCGAGACATTGGCTACTTTCCTGCGCTATCACCACGAGCAAGGACTGTCCCGGCGCCTCCTGGATCCGCAGGAACTCTTCGCCCCCGAGACCCTCGAAACCTTCAAGATCTGACGCCGCCACAGACCTTGTGCGTGGCGGGGCCCGGTTGCTGTAAACCGGCGCGCAACTCGCGCGTTAGAATTTGCGGTTGTTTGATCATGCCATTCCATCAGGAGAGTACCGTGCAAGCTTCCCGTCGCAACTGGCTCAAGGCCGCCTCCGGCGCCGCCGCCGCCGTCCCCATGGTGTTTTTCACCCAGGCCGCCCTGGCCGCCAAGAACGAGGCCATGCGCACCTCGCTCAAGTACAAGGACACCCCCGAGGGGAACAATCGCTGCGACAACTGCATGCAGTGGGTGCCGGGCAAGACACCCAAGGATCGTGGCGGCTGCAAGATTCTTCCGGGCGACACCGAGATTTCCCCGTCGGGCTGGTGCGTGGCCTGGGTTGCGGCCAAGAAGTAAGACGCCTTAGCCCTTCAAAAAAGGGGCGGCGGCATGTCCGCTGCCGCCCCGGCAAACCCTGTCCGCGAAGCGCGCTTCAGCCGCGCAGTCTGGCGACCAAGTCGTTCAAGTGATCGTTGCTCGCGTAGTGGATCACCAGCCGTCCGCCTTTGGCTGACGGCTGAATCTCGACTTTCGCTCCCAGCAGATCGGCGACTTCATCGGCGAAGCGAGTCGTATCGCGCGAGGCCGGGGGTCGGGCTTTCCCGCGCGCCTCGCCAGCGCCCGCCCCGGCCTGGGTTTTCTTGACCAGTTCCTCGGTCTGGCGCACCGACATGCCGCGCGCGACGACGGCCTGGGCCGTACTCGCCTGCAGTGCGGCCGGCAAGCCGAGCAGTGCGCGCGCGTGCCCCATGTCCAGGGTTCCGGCGTGGATCATTTCCTTGACCGCGTCCGGCAGCTTGAGCAGCCGCAGCAGGTTGGCGGCCGCCGTGCGCGAGCGCCCGACCGCCTCGCCGGCGGCCTCCTGGGTCATGCCGAATTCGTCGATTAGCCGCGCGATACCCTGCGCTTCCTCGATCGCATTCAGGTCTTCGCGCTGGATGTTTTCGATCAGCGCCATCGCCAGCGCCGCATCGTCGGCGACCTCGCGCACGGTCACGGGCACGTCGGTCAGGCCCGCCAGCGCCGCCGCGCGAAAGCGCCGCTCGCCGGCGATGATCTCGTAGCGCCCCGCCGTGCCGGCCAGGCGCCGCACGAGGATGGGCTGGATCACGCCCTGAGCACGGATCGAACCCGCCAGTTCGGCCAGAGATACGTCGTCCATGCGCGTGCGCGGCTGGTAGCGGCCGGGGGTCAGGGCGCTTAGCGGCAAGGTCGCCGGCGCGTCGCTGACGACGTTCGTGTTCTCGCCCGCGAGGAGGGCGTCGAGGCCGCGGCCTAGGCCGCGTTTCTTGTTTGCAGGACTCATGCGGGCCTTCAGGGTCGGGGAACGGCGTAGGCAGCGAGGTCGGCAGCGAGTGCATCGAGGTCCGTGCGCTCGCGCGGCAGGCCGACATGGTTGTCGGCGAAATCGAAAAGCCGGTATCCGGCATCATCGAGCAGGCGCACGATGCCCTGCGTATCGCTCTTCAGGTGCTCGACGAAGAGAAGCGGGCGGTCGCGTGCGATCGCTCCCGCCGCGCCGCGCAGAACCGCGACTTCCATGCCTTCCACGTCGATTTTCATGAGCCCGACACCGGCGGCGTGCAAAGAATCCACGCTCGCCATGGCAACGGTCTCGAACCGGCCGTCGCGCGCGTCCTGCAGCGCGTCGGACTGCGCCACGCGGTCAAGTTCGACACTGCCAAAGCGCGCCGGCCGACGGTAGTCCAGCACCGGCACGCGCGCTTCGCCGACGGCGGCGCCGATGGCCAGCAGCCGGCAGCGCGCGTTGTCGACGCCGTTCACGGCGAGATTGCCCGCGAGCATCCAGTAGACCACGCGTTGTGCCTCATAGGCATGGACGGTGACGCCGGACAGCGCCGCGCGCGCCATGACGACCGTGGTCACGCCGATGTTGGCGCCGATGTCCAGGATGGCCTCGCCGCGCGAGAGCCCCGCCATGCGACACAAGAGGTCGAGCTGCGGGCCTTCGTAAGCGCCGAAGGTGCGCAGCTGGCGACCCACGCCCTCGTCCTGGTCAGGGACGATGAAGACGCCCTGGCTGCTTCGCACGAGCCCGGCGTAGCCGTCGAGCGCCGGGGGCGGCATGTACCAGAGCGCAGCGGAGGGGTCCGTCGCCGTTTCGACCGGAACTGCCGATGCCTGCGGCGCCGCCGCCGGCGGCCCGGAAGCCGCCGCGCTGCGCAGGAAGCGCGTGAGCATCAGGTGCCGCCCTTCAAGCGCGCGATCAACTCGGCGGCAAATTCCATGTAGCCCTGCGCGCCGCGGGAAGCGCGGTCGAACACCACACCGGGCTGTCCGTACGACGGCGCCTCGGCCAGACGCACGTTGCGCGGAATGATGGCGCGGAAGACCTTGTCGCCGAAGTGCTGCTGGAGCTGGGCCGAAACCTGGGCCGTGAGGGTTGCACGCGGGTCGTACATCACGCGCAACAGGCCGATGATCGACAAATCGCGGTTGAAGTTGGCGTGCACCTTCTTGATCGTGCCGACCAGGTCGGAAAGTCCCTCGAGCGCGTAGTACTCGCACTGCATCGGGATGATGACGCCGTGCGCGGCGGTCAGCCCGTTGAGCGTCAGCAAGGACAGCGAAGGCGGACAATCGATGAGGATGAAGTCGTAGTCCGTCGCGACTTCGCGCAAGGCCGCCTTCAGGCGCAGTTCGCGCCGTTCCAGGTCGACCAGTTCGACCTCGGCGCCGGCCAGTTCGCGGTTGGCCGGCAGCACGTCGAGCCTGCCGCCGGCTTCGCCGGTCACTGCGGGCGAGGCCACGCGCGCGTTCGCCACGGTTGCCAGGCCCACCAGCACCTGGTACACCGACGCGGCCAGGTTTCGCTTGTCGACCCCGCAACCCATGGTCGCGTTGCCCTGCGGGTCGAGGTCGACCAGGAGCGTGCGCTGGCCCGACAAGGCGAGCGCCGCGGCGAGGTTGACGCTGGTCGTGGTCTTGCCGACGCCGCCCTTCTGGTTGGCGACGGCAAAGATTTGCGCACTCATGAGGCCTGGCCGCTCCCGGTGCGCAGGACGACAAGGTGGCGCCGCGCGTCGAGACCCGGAACCTTGAGCGGGTGAACGGCTTCGACTTCGACACCGGCCGGAAGCTGTGCGATCTCCTCGTGCGGATGCACGCCCTTCATCGCCAGCCAGCGCGCGGATGGCGCGGCGCAGTGACGCGTGAGTTCAAAAAATTCGCCCAGGTCGGAAAAGGCGCGACTGACGATCTGATCGTAGGGTGCCGCTGGCGCCACGGCTTCAACGCGCGCATCGCTGACTTCGACATTGGCGAGCGCAAGCTCCAGCTTGGCCTGGCGCAGGAAAGCAGCCTTCTTGTGATTGGCGTCCAGCACGGTCACGTCGAGCCCGGGCAGCCCGGCCTCGGCCCAGATCGCCAGCACCAGTCCGGGCAGTCCCGCGCCGGAACCGACGTCGATCAGCCGCCCGGCGCGAACAAAACGCGCGATGGACAGCGAATCGAGCACATGGTGGGCGATCATCTGCTCGCGCTCGCGAACCGCGGTCAGGTTGTAGGTCTGGTTCCATTTGACGAGCAGGTCCAGGTAGGCGGAGAGCTTGTCGCGCGCGGCGCAGGGCAGGGCAAGCCCGAGCGCCTCGAGTCCCGCCTCCAGCGCGGTCGCCTGGCCGGAGCTGCTCACGCGGCCAGTCCGTGCGCGGCCAGGCCGTGCTTCTTGAGATAGACGGACAAAAGCGCGATGGTGGCCGGGGTGATACCCTGGATGCGCGCGGCCTGGCCGAGCGTCTCGGGGCGCTGTGCCGCGAGCTTGGCCTGCGCCTCGCGGGTCAGCCCGCGCACCTTGGCGTAATCGAGGTCCGGTGGCAGGCGCAGGTTTTCCTGTGCGGCGCTGCGACGCACCTCCTCGGCCTGGCGCGCGATGTAACCCTGGTACTTGGCGCAGATCTCGACCTGTGCCACTGCCTGCTCGGCGATGTCGGGATCGATCGGGGCCGCACCGGTGGCAACGCCGGCGACGGGCAGACCAACCACCCCCGCGTAGGTCACCGCCGGGCGCCGCAGGAGGTCCAGCAGCGAGTGCTCCCGCTCCAGGGTCGTTCCTAAAATCCTTGTGGTGTCTTCCTCAGAAACGATGTGAGGATTCACCCACACGGATTTCAGGCGCTCGGTCTCGCGCGCCACGGCATCGCGCTTGCGGCAGAAAAAGTCCCAGCGCAGATCGTCGACCAAGCCCAGCTTGCGGCCGATTTCGGTCAGTCTTGCATCGGCGTTGTCTTCCCGCAACGACAAGCGGTACTCGGCGCGGCTGGTGAACATCCGGTAGGGTTCGCTGACCCCGCGGGTGATCAGGTCGTCGACCAACACTCCCAGATAGGCCTCGCCGCGCCCAGGGCACCAGGGCGCCTCGCCACGTGTCTGGCGCGCCGCGTTGAGCCCGGCGAGCAGGCCCTGGGCACCGGCCTCTTCATATCCGGTCGTGCCGTTGATCTGCCCGGCAAAGAAAAGCCCGCCGATGGCGCGGGTTTCCAGCGACGACTTGAGACCGCGCGGGTCATAGTAGTCGTACTCGATCGCATAACCCGGCCGCAGGATGCGCGCGCGCTCCAGGCCCTTCATGCTGCGCACCAGATTGAGCTGGACGTCGAAAGGCAGGCTGGTGGAAATGCCGTTGGGATAGATTTCGTGCGTGTCGAGCCCTTCCGGCTCGAGAAAGATCTGGTGCGAGGCCTTGTCAGCGAAGCGATGGATCTTGTCCTCGATGGACGGGCAGTAGCGCGGACCGACCCCCTCGATGACGCCGGTAAACATGGGCGAGCGATCCAGCCCTGCGCGAATGATGTCGTGGGTTTCGGCGGTGGTGTGGGTGATCCAGCAGGGAAGCTGGCGCGGATGCATTTCGCGCCGCCCGAGATAGGAGAAGACCGGCGCCGGCATGTCGCCCGGCTGCTCGGCCAGGACAGAAAAGTCGATGGTCTTGCCGTCCAGTCGCGGCGGGGTGCCGGTCTTGAGGCGACCTTGCGGCAACTTCAGTTCCTTCAGTCGCGCGCCCAGGCGCTTGGCCGGGGGGTCGCCAGCGCGACCCGCCTCGTGGTTGGCCAAACCGACATGGATCAGGCCGGACAGGAAAGTGCCGGTGGTCAGCACCACCGCGCGCGCGCGAAAAACGATGCCAGACTGGGTGACGACGCCGGTGACGCGGTCACCCTCGATGCACAGATCGTCGACTGCCTGCTGAAACAGCGTCAGGTTGGGTGCGTTTTCCAGGCGCGAGCGAATCGCCTGCTTGTACAGCACCCGGTCGGCCTGGGCACGGGTGGCGCGCACCGCCGGGCCCTTGCTCGAATTGAGAATGCGAAACTGGATGCCTGCCTCGTCGGTCGCGAGCGCCATGGCGCCACCAAGGGCGTCGATCTCCTTGACCAGATGTCCCTTGCCGATACCGCCGATCGACGGGTTGCAGCTCATCGCGCCCAGCGTCTCGATACTGTGGGTGACAAGCAGGGTGAGCGCACCGGTGCGCGCGGCCGCCAGCGCAGCTTCGGTGCCAGCGTGCCCGCCACCTACGACGATGACGTCAAACGAGTCAGGATGGATAACCAGATCGGGCATGGCGCGAGTCGCGTGGACTTGAGTGCGCGAAAGGGGTCGGATTATAAGGGATGGCCTGTCGCCGACGGCATCAGGCGCCTTGTACGGTTCCGGCACGACGTAGGAGTTTCACGTGAAACACCGGCCGGCCCGGATGCGCCGCGTGGCGCGACGTTTCACATGGAACAGTGTGGGCAAGGACTCACAAAAAACCGCCCCGAAGGGCGGTTTGCGTTCCTGGCCTGAGCACGGGCCCGGCCAGGTTGTCGTTCCGTCAGCCGGCGAAACGCGTGGCCAGCGCCTTCCGGCGCGCCAGCAATTCGTCAGGAACGAAGCCTTCGAGCTTGCGAAATAGTTCCTCGTGCTGGCCCATCTCGGTCTGCCACTGCGCAGCATCGAGTGCTGTCACCTCGGCAAAACGATCGGCACCGAATTCCAGCCCCTGCCAATGCAGGTCGCCGTAGGCAGGCGTGCGGCCCAGCGGGGTGTCCTGGGCTGCCGCCTTTCCGCCGCAACGCTCGGTGACCCACTTGAGGATGCGCATGTTCTCGCCGAATCCTGGCCAGACGAACTTGCCGGCGGCATTCTTGCGAAACCAGTTGACCTGGTAGATCCTGGGCGGCCGGGAGATCGATTTGCCCACGTTGAGCCAATGGCGAAAATAATCGCCCATGTTGTAGCCGACGAAGGCAATCATGGCCATCGGGTCGCGGCGTACCACGCCCTGCTTGCCGGCGATCGCAGCAGTGGTTTCCGAACCCAGGGTCGCGGCCTTGTAGACGCCGTCTTCCCAATCGAGCGACTCGACCACCAGCGGAGTAGTGTCGGAGCGTCGCCCGCCGAAAAGAAAGGCCGAAATCGGCACGCCGTTGGGGTCGTCCCACTGCGAATCCAGCGACGGGCAGCGCGTGGCCGGCACCGTGAAGCGCGAATTGGGGTGCGCGGCCAGGCGCCCGCAGCCGGGCGTCCAGGGCTGACCACGCCAATCGGTCAGCTGCGCGGGCGGCGCGTCAGTCATGCCTTCCCACCAGACATCGCCGTCGGGCGTCTCGGCAACATTGGTGAAGATGGTGTCGGCCTCGATGGCCCGCATGCAGTTGGGATTGGACTGGTAGCTGGTACCCGGCGCGACGCCGAAATACCCGGCCTCGGGATTGATCGCGTACAGGCGCCCATCCTTGCCCGGCTTGATCCAGGCGATGTCCTCGCCGATGGTCGTGACTTTCCAGCCCTCGAAGCCCGCCGGCGGAACCAGCATGGCGAAGTTGGTCTTGCCGCAGGCTGAAGGGAAAGCCCCGGTCACATAGGTCTTTTCGCCCTGCGGGTTGGTCACCCCCAGGATCAGCATGTGCTCGGCCAGCCAGCCCTGGTCGCGTGCCATGACCGACGCGATGCGCAGAGCCAGGCACTTCTTGCCCAGCAAAGCGTTGCCACCGTATCCGGAACCGTAGCTCCAGATCTCGCGTGTCTCGGGATAGTGGACGATCCACTTTTCCTGGTTGCAGGGCCAGCGGACATCCTTTTGCCCGGGGGCGAGAGGCGCGCCGACCGAATGCATGCAGGGCACGAAATAACCGTCCTCGCCCAGCACGTCATAGACCGCGCGGCCCATGCGCGTCATGACGCGCATGCTGATCACGACATAGGCCGAATCAGTCAGTTCGATGCCGATCTGGGAAATGTGCGAGCCCAGCGGCCCCATCGAGAACGGCACCACATACATGGTGCGCCCGCGCATGCAGCCGTCGAAAAGGCGGTTCATGGTCGCGCGCATTTCGGCGGGAGCCACCCAGTTGTTCATGGGACCGGCGGCATCCTGCGTCTCGGAGCAGACGAAGGTGCGCTCCTCGACACGCGCCACATCCTCGGGGTCGGACAGCGCCAGGTAGGAATTGGGGCGCTTGGTCGGGTTGAGTTTCTTGAGGACCCCCGAGGCGACCAACTGTGCGGTCAGCCGGTCGTTCTCTTCGGCGCTGCCATCGCACCACACCACCTGGTCAGGTTTGGCCAGGGCGGCCATTTGATGCACCCAATCGATCAACTTGGCGTGCTTGACGTAGCCGGGTGCTACGGATTTCAAGACTGCGTTCATGAGCGGGAGATTCCTGGTGCGATCAGGGCGCCTGAAACGTTCTCGCGCAGTTGGCGCGGCGCTTCGAGGCGGGGCGGTCCGGCAGAGGTCTTCTTTAGGGACGGCCCGTTCTTGAGAGGGCGCGACGATATCACATATCGAAGCGACTTATCCATGCACTTTTGCCGCTTGGGCGCGAAGATTTACCAACGTTCACAACAAGCCGTATTCAGCCCGCCAGCGCGTAGGTTGTGGTGACGTGCACCGCCAGGCGCTCGTCGCCCGCGGCGCGCATTTCGACTTCGCCAAAGACCAGTGTGCGACCGGGCTTCAGGACCCGCGCCACGATGATCACATCGGACTGGCTGATCGCACGCATGAAGCTCGTGTTCTGCGACACCGTGGCCATCGGCTTGAAGCCGCCCAGGGCGCTTGAAATCGCGATCACCATGGAGGTGTCTGCCGCGCTCATCAACGCCTGCCCGCACAGGGTTCCGCCGATACGCACCAGGCCCGCGTCGAACGGCAGCCGCAGCGTCGCCGATTGCGCATCGCAAGCGGTCACGACAAGGTTGAGCGCCTTGACCCAGGGCGCGAAGTTGTCTTCCAGAATGCCCTGCGCAACGCCGACTTCCATATTTTGGTTTCCCCGTATCAGTGCGGCCGCGCCGCCAGCCAGCGCTTGTACACCTTGCCGGCAAAAAGCACCAGCATCACCACCCGCGCCACATGGAACGCCGTGACGATCGGCACCCCCTGTCGCATGACCTTGGCGGTGATGCACATTTCGGCGATGCCGCCCGGCGCCACGGCGAGCACCCCAGTGGCCGGGTGGATGTCCGCCCCCTGCCAGAGCAGCATGGCAAGGATGGTCGAAAGTCCCATCGCCGCCAGGGTCGCCGCGAGCACCGCCACCATGAAGCGCGGCGCGGTGCGAAAGAAATCGCGCTCGAACTTGTCGCCCAGCGACCAGCCCAGGAGCAACTGCGCCGCGGCCGACAGCCAGCCCGGCATGGCTGAGAACGTCAGGCCCGATGCGGTCAACAGCACGGTCACCAGGAGCGGACCCAGCATGAACGGGTTGGGCAACTTGAGCCAATACAGCACCAGTCCACCGCAGCCCGCCAAGGCGATAAGACCCGCCAGACCCGCGTAATTGATCGCCGGCGCCGCCTGGGAGTAGATCCCGAGCCCGTAGATGCCGGCATACTTGTAGATGAAGGGCAGGGTCATGACGACAATGAGGATGCGCAGGCTCTGCGCAAACGCCACCCGGTCGACCCGCCCGCCATGACGCGCCGCCAGCACCGCCATCTCGGATGCGCCGCCCGGGACACAGGCGAAATACGCGGTGGTGCGATCCAGTTCCGGCGACCCTGACGGACTCCTCCCCATGATGGCGACGCAAATGCGGCCGGCGGCGATGCCGATCGCGATCGCGAACACCCCGGCCACCAGCATCCACGGCAGGTAACGCGCCACCTCGGCGGCCACTGCGGGCGTGAAGTAAAGCCCAAGCGCAACGGCGATCGTGAGTTGTCCCGAATCCCGCGCCAGGCCCGGCGCAGCCAGGGGAATACCGGCAGCCTTGCCCGCGGCCATCGCCAGGAGCGGGCCGATCATCCAGGGTAGCGGCAGGGCTAGCCATTGCGCCAGGGCACCGGCCACGGCGCACAGAGCGACCGCGCGCAGCATGGAAGCTGTACGCGGAGGGGCGGTCGACGGCGCCTGTTGGCTCACCCGGCCCCGCCGGGGATGACTATCGATGTGAGGCCCGCAAGGGCGGGAGGGCGGTGGGTAAGCATGAGGCTTTTGATCAGTACATCTTGCTTAAGGATTCTTGCGGGGGCAACTCGGGTCGAGGGCAAATTCAAGGAGACCGACTACGACAAGGCTCCGCAGCCTTTAACAAGGAGGGCATGTTGCCCCATAGTAAAGGCTGCCTTGCGTATGGGCCGCACTTCCGCTCTTGTTAAAGACAGCCTATCATATGGAGCAAATCTGGCTTCATACGAAAGGCAGCCATAAGCATGGCGACAGGTAACGAAGCTCGGACCAGGGCGGGACGCTACATCACCCAGCCTACTGGCTACCGGGCGTTCATACCGGCGCCCCTGCCGCCACAGCCTGCTCTGGCACTAGGTGGCGAGCTTCCGGGCCTGCTTTCCGCTGCTGACCGTGCGCTGGGTCGCCTTGATGGCTCCGTGCTCACCCTGCCGAACCCGGATCTTTTCGTGTTCATGTATGTGCGCAAGGAGGCGGTGCTCTCCAGCCAGATTGAAGGTACGCAAAGCTCTCTGCAGGACCTGCTGGCGGCCGAGGCACAACTATTCGAACAGACCTTGCCCCGCGATGTGGACGAGGTGATCAACTATGTGCGCGCCATGAACCACGGCCTAGCGCGACTCACCGAGTTGCCGGTTTCGGTGCGACTGATCCGCGAGATCCATGCCGAACTGATGCACGGCGTCCGCGGCGGCAGACTGCAGCCAGGTGAACTGCGCACGAGCCAGAACTGGATCGGCCCGGCTGGATGCACGCTCTCCACTGCGACCTTCGTGCCGCCGCCGCACCACGCGGTACCCGCAGCGCTGGGGGACCTGGAAAACTTCTTGCACGCCAACGACGACCTGCCGCTGTTGGTGAAAATCGCGTTGGCCCACGTCCAATTCGAAACGGTCCACCCTTTCCTCGATGGCAACGGGCGCGTAGGCCGGCTCCTGATCACGTTTCTTCTTACCGAGCGCGGAGTGCTGCATAAGCCGGTACTGTATCTGTCCCACTACTTCAAACAACACCGGCAGACGTACTACGATCGTTTGCAGGCGGTGCGCGATCAGGGAGCCTGGGAAGCGTGGCTCGCGTTCTTTCTGCGTGGCGTGATCGAGGTGGCCGGGGAGGCTGCCGAAACGGCACGCCAGATATTGCTACTGCGGGAAGCACACCGCAGCGCGATCACCGCACAACTCGGCCGCACCGCCGGTAACGGTCACAAGGTTCTCGAATCGCTGTTCGACCGGCCGATCGTTGCTGTCAGCGACGTGCAGAAAATGACCGGTATCACGTACGTCGCCGCGAACAGCCTGGTATCCCGGCTGGTCAAGCTGGGAGTCTTGAACGAGATGACCGGCTATGCGCGTAATCGCCGCTTTCGCTACGCGCCCTACATCGCACTGTTCAACGAAGCGGGGCCTGGCAGCAGCGCCGCGGTAAGTGAAAACAAGCAGTAGCCGAAGACACCTGTCTCATGGCCGTCAAAAAATCCGACCTCTACTCGTCCCTCTGGGCCTCGTGCGACGAACTTCGCGGTGGCATGGATGCCAGCCAGTACAAGGACTACGTCCTGTTCATGCTGTTCATCAAGTACATCAGCGACAAGTACGGCAACAGCAGCGACTTCGCCCCGCCGGTCACGATCCCGAAGGGCGCGAGCTTCACCGACATGGTCGCGCTCAAGGGCAAGCCCGACATCGGCGACAAGATCAACACGCAGATCATCCAGCCACTGATCGACGCCAATGCGCGCCTGGCTCGCAGCGACTTCCCGGACTTCAACGACCCGAACAAGCTGGGTGAAGGCAAGGACATGGTGGAGAAGCTCTCCAACCTTGTTGGCATCTTCCAGAAGCCCGAACTCGACTTCTCGCAGAACCGCGCCGAGCACGACGACATCCTCGGCGACGCCTACGAATACCTGATGCGCCACTTTGCCACCGAAAGTGGCAAGAGCAAAGGCCAGTTCTACACGCCGTCCGAAGTGAGCCGCGTCATCGCGCAGGTGATCGGCATCTCGCCCGCGAATACCAAGGCTGCGACTACCGCTTACGACCCGACCTGCGGCTCCGGCTCGCTGCTGCTCAAGGTGGCAGCGCAGGCGGGCAAGCACATCACGCTCGAGGGGCAGGAGAAGGACGTGACCACGGCGGGCCTCGCCCGCATGAACATGATCCTGCACGACTTCCCCACGGCCAACATCCTCTCGGGCAACACGCTGGCCGCGCCCAAGTTCAGGGACGGCGAGAGCCTTCGCACCTACGACTACGTCGTTGCCAATCCACCGTTCTCCGACAAGACCTGGAGCACCGGCCTCACCCCCGCCAACGACCCGTTCCACCGCTTCGCCTGGGGCGTGCCGCCCGCCAAGCAGGGCGACTACGCCTACCTGTTGCACATCATTCGTTCGATGAAGAGCACCGGCAAGGCGGCCTGCATCCTGCCGCACGGCGTGCTCTTTCGCGGCAACGCCGAAGCGGCAATCCGCCAGCAGCTCGTGCGCTCCGGCATCCTCAAGGGGATCATCGGCCTACCAGCCAACCTGTTCTACGGCACCGGTATCCCCGCCTGCATCGTCGTGCTCGACAAGGACAACGCCGCCGCCCGTAAGGGCGTGTTCCTGATAGACGCCAGCAAGGGCTTCATCAAGGACGGCCCCAAGAACCGCCTGCGCGAACAGGACATCCACCGCATCGTGGACACCTTCACGCGCCAGCTGGACGTGCCACGCTACGCCCGCATGGTGTCGCTCGCCGAGATCGCGGATGAGAAGAACGACTACAACCTCAATCTGCCGCGCTACATCGACAGCACCGAACCCGAGGACCTGCAGGACATCGAGGGGCATCTGCGTGGCGGCATACCCGAGCGCGACCTCGACGCGCTGGCAGACTACTGGCGCGTGCTCCCCAGCGTCCGCGCCGCGCTATTCGAGTCGGCGGGCCGTTCGGGCTACGCGCGTCTGCGGTTGCCACTGCCCGAGGTGCGGCCGGCGATCCTCGGTCACCCCGAGTTCACCGCCTTCAACCAGACCGTGACCCGGCGCTTCGCCGACTGGCGCGCGGCCGCAACCAAGCAGCTCACAGCCTTCGGCAAGGACGGCCACCCCAAGGCACTGATCGAGCGCATTGCCGAGGACCTGCTCGCCGCCTTCCGCGAGGCGCCGCTGCTCGATGCTTACGACGTCTACCAGCACCTGATGGACTACTGGGCCGAGACGATGCAGGACGACGCCTACCTGATCGCGGCCGACGGCTGGGTGGCGAAGACTTCCCGAATTCTCGAGACCGACAAGAAGGGCAAGACGAAGGACAAGGGCTGGACCTGCGAGCTGATCCCCAAGCCCTTCATCGTCGCGCGCTACTTCGCGAAAGAGCAGGCGGCCATCGACGCTGCGCAGGCGGAATGCGAGGCCGCCACCGCGAGCCTGGCCGAATTGGAAGAGGAGTACGGTGGCGAGGAAGGTTTCCTCGGCGCGCTCGACAAGATCGCCAAGGCCGAGGTCAGCGCCCGGTTCAAGGAGATCAAGGGCCTCGTTGGGAAGGATCAGGACGCAACGGACGAAGCGGCGGTGCTAACGCGCTGGCTGGACCTGTCCGAGCGCGAGACCCCGCTCAAGCGCGCAGTGAAGGAGCGGGACGCGGCGCTCGACAAGCTCGCCTACGAGAAGTACCCCACGCTCACCGAAGCGGAGATCAAGGCGCTGGTGGTGGACAATAAGTGGATGGCGCGCCTCTCGGCCGACGTCCAGGGCGAGCTGGAGCGCGTTTCGCAGACCCTTACCGGCCGCATACGTGAGCTGGCCGAACGCTACGCCACGCCGCTGCCGCAACTTACAACCGAAGTGGTCATGCTCGGCGCGCGAGTGGAGAAACACCTCGAGAAGATGGGGGTCTTGTGGAGGTGAGGCCGGGGTACAAACAGACGGAGGTCGGCGTCATTCCGGAGGATTGGGAAGTCCTTTCGGTAAGTCAGATCGGACAAATCAAGACCGGTCCGTTCGGTACTCTGCTCAAGGCAAGCGAGTACTCTGGCCACGACGGTGTTCCTCTCATCTCAGTGGGCGAAGTCGGTGACGGTACCTTTCGAGTCACCGAACACACCCCTCGCGTGCCCGACGGAGTCGTTCGTCGCCTGCCGCAGTATGTCCTCCGTACTGGTGACATTGTCTTTGGCCGCAAGGGGGCAGTTGATCGCTCCGCGCTAGTTTCTCAGCGCGAGAACGGGTGGTTTCTCGGCTCGGACGGCATCAGTGTCCGACCGCTTGCTACGTGTCATCCACCATACTTGGCTGCGCAACTTCGCAGCGGTTCGGTGAAGTCGTGGCTTATTCAGAACGCTATCGGGACGACGATGGCGTCTTTGAATCAGAACATCCTGAGCCGCGTGCTCGTCCCGTATGCACCCGGCCCCGAACAACGCGCCATCGCGGCGGCGTTGAGCGATGTGGATGCGCTGCTGGGCGGGCTGGACCGGCTCATCGCCAAGAAGCGCGACCTCAAGCAGGCCGCCATGCAGCAACTCCTCACCGGCCAGACCCGGCTCCCCGGCTTCCACGGGCAGTGGGAGTTGAAGCGGATTTCAGATATCGCCTCACCCACTTCTGAGAAAAATTCAGCCGGCGAAAAGCTGCCAGTGCTCACCTGCTCGAAGCACTTTGGCTTCATGGACTCGCTCGGATTCTTCAAGAATCAGGTCTTCAGTAAGGACCTAAGTACGTACAAGATCATCCGGCGCGGCGAGATCGGTTACCCGGCCAATCACGTAGAGGAGGGCTCGATTGGTCTGCAAGATTGCTACGAGGTTGCGCTTGTGAGCCCGATCTATGTCGTCTTCGGGGTGGCAGAGGGCATCAACAGCTATTTCCTGCATCGTCTACTCAAGCTCGACGCGTACCGGCAGCGTTTCAAGACAGCGACCACATCGTCAGTGGATCGGCGAGGGAGTTTGCGTTGGCCGGCTTTCTCAGAGATCACGGTTGCACTGCCGCCGACGAAGGATGAACAAACCGCCATCGCCGCCGTCCTCTCCGACATGGACGCCGAGCTGGCCGCGCTGGAAGTGCGCCGCGACAAAATCCGCGCGCTCAAGCAGGCGATGATGCAGGAACTGCTTACCGGAAGGACGCGGCTGGTATGACGCCCGGCGCGCAGCGACCGTCCTTCTTCATCGGCTGGGATGTCGGCGGTTGGAACTGTGAGAAGAACGCTACGAGTCGTGACGCCATCATCATTCTCGACGAGAAGAAGGGCATCGTCGGGGCACCCTGGCGGGGCAACCTGCGTGCGTGCATCGCCTCCGCGAGGACGACGCAGGCCTGGCTCCAGGCCCTGTTTGCGATGTGCAAGGCGCCATATCCTGAATCGTCGCCGAGCATTACGATGGCCATCGATACGCCGCTAGGGTTCTCTGACGAGTTCGTGCGCCTGATCACCCGACAGGGTTGCGTCGAGCCACACGACACGTCGGGGCTGAACCGTTATCTCTTCCGCTACACCGAGCGCCACCTCTTCGAACGCGGCCGGACGCCGCTGTCAGCCATCAAGGACATGATCGGCAGCCAGGCGACGAAGGGGATACATGTTCTAGCCAAGTTCGCATCCCAAACGGAAAGCTGCGGCGTCTGGACCGACGGCGAGGGCTTTCGCGCCATCGAGACCTACCCGGCCGCTTGCCGTTCCGCGCCGGTCGTCACGGGGCTCCTCGACGGCCAACCACCGCTTGGGCACGATGACAAAGCCGACGCCCGCATCTGCGCCGTAATCGCGTATCTCTTCGCTACGAAGCGCGGCGTCCTTGAACAGCCCTCCGCCGATGTTCCCCTTGGGGAGGGCTGGATCTGGATTCCAAGAAACGAAGCGTGAGCAAGGATCCATGAAGATCTCCACCATCCTCGACCACATCGACAGCGGCCACATGGCGCTGCCCGAGTTCCAGCGTGGCTACGTCTGGAACCGCGACCAGGTGCGCGGACTCTTTGATTCGCTTTACCGCCGCCATCCGGTCGGGGGCTTGCTTGTCTGGGCGACGGAGTCGAAGACCGCAACCCATCGCGGTGAAGGCGCGCTGGCGGCGGGCGTGGTGAAACTACTGCTCGACGGCCAGCAGCGCATGACCTCGCTCTATGGCGTCGTGCGCGGCAAGCCTCCGAAGTTCTTCGACGGCAACCCGCAGGCCTTCACCGGGCTACGCTTCCACCTCGATGGTCAGACCTTCGAGTTCTACCAGCCGGTGAAAATGAAGGATGACCCACTCTGGATCGACATGACGGAACTGATGGGAAAGGGCACTGCGGGGCTGGGCGAGTTCGTCACGCGGCTTGCGGCGCAACCCGAACTCGCGCCGAAGGTGGGCGAGTACGTGGGACGCCTGAGCCGTCTCCTGTCCATCACCGAAGTGGACCTCCACATCGAGGAGGTCACCGGGGCCGACAAGTCGCTGGATGTGGTGGTAGACATCTTCAACCGCGTCAACAGTGGCGGCACCAAGCTCTCCAAGGGTGACCTTGCGCTGGCGAAGATCTGCGCCGAGTGGCCCGAAGGCCGCGAGGCCATGAAGGACAAGCTCAAGGAGTGGGCTAAATCGGATTTCCACTTCAACCTCGACTGGCTACTACGCTCCGTGAACACGGTGCTAACGGGCGAGGCCAAGTTCCAGTACCTCCATGAGAAAAGCGCGGCGGAGGTTCAGGACGCGCTCGCGCGGACTACCAAGCACATCGACACCAGCCTGAACCTGATCGGCGGGCGGCTGGGGCTGGACCATGACCGGGTGTTCTTTGGCCGCTTCGGCGTGCCGGTCTTGGCGCGTTACCTAGACCAGCGACAGCAGGCAAAGCTTGGGCCGATGGGCGAGAAGGAGCGCGACAAGCTGCTCTTCTGGTTCGTGCAGGCGGCGATGTGGGGGCGCTTTTCGGGGTCCACTGAGTCGTTCATCGACCAGGACCTCGCGGCGCTCGAGGGCGATGGCGATCGTCTGGAGCGACTGCTCGAACAGCTGCGCCTGTGGCACGGTGGCCTGCGCGCCGAGCCGGGACACTTCACCGGCTGGAGCCTGGGCGCGCGGTTCTATCCCGTTCTTTATCTCCTGACGCGCATGGGCGAGGCGCGCGACTGGGGCACCGGGCTGCCGCTCAAGGCAAGCCTGCTCGGCAAGATGAGCCGCCTAGAAGTGCATCACATCTTCCCGAAGGCCCAACTCTACAAGCGCAAGCAGGCGCGTCCGGAGGTGAACGCGCTCGCCAACTTCTGCTTCCTCACCAAGGGCACGAACCTCGACATCACCGACCGGCTGCCAGAGGAGTACTTCCCGAAGGTCGAGGTGGCGCATCCGGGGGCGCTCGCATCGCAATGGATTCCCGCGGATGAAGCGCTGTGGAAGATCGAGCGCTTCCGCGACTTTCTCGAAGCGCGCAAGGTGCTGCTGTCTGCCGAGCTCAACCGCCGCATGGAGGAGCTACTGCACGGCGACAACCGCTGGCTCGCCGGTCCGGCGTCGGCTGTCCCACCAACGATCGCGGTCGGTGGCGGCATCACCAGCGAAAAGGAGGAGACCGAGATCCAGGCGCTGAACGACTGGGTGGAATCGCAGGGTCTGTCGCGCGGCGTCGTCTCCTACGACTTCGCCGATCCGCAGTCTGGTGAGCAGCGGGCCGTGTTCGATCTGGCCTGGCCGACCGGACTGCAGGAGGAGTTGAGCCAGCCGGTCGCGGTCCTGCTCAACGAGGACGCCGCCACGATCAGGATTGCCGGCGAGGCCGGATTCCGTTGTTTCTCGGATGCGAAGTCCTTCAAGCGCCACGTCAAAGCGGAAGTTCTGGGGGAATCCCCACATATCTAAGGGGCCTCGGTACCCAGGGAGGCGCTCTTGGCCGCGCTGTTCAAGCCCGCCTCGGCTACAGGAACCGGAACGACGATATACCAAGGTATCCCGGAAAGCGCTTGACTTATTCTGGGATATCTTGGAATATCTCATCTCCGCTTTAGTCGAGGAACGCCATGACCCAGATCTATACGGCTACCGCCAAACGCAACCCCGGGCGAAAGGGGTACGTCATCACCTTTCGCCATCCGCTCAAGATGGAGGGCAACAAACCGGGCAAGAAGGTCTTTAAGGGTTTAGGAACTGAGGACGAGGCCGTTGCGAAGCATCTGGAAGCTCGGATGAATGCGCTACTTGTCCGGAAGGATCTGCACTCAGTGGGAAGCCGCGCCGACGCCCTCAGGGACGGCTTCGAACCAGCCATCGTTGAGATCTTCTATGGGGATCTGGACCCGTCCGCCACGAGCCATAGGGCCCTCCGCGACCGCCTCCTTGCCCTTCCGGCAATGGGCCCGGGTCATGCGGTGCGAACTCTGATCCTCGGCAACTCCGGCGTCGGCAAGACCACCTTGCTACGGCGGCTGATTGGCAGCGATGCGGCGCGGGACCGATTCCCTGCAACGTCAACCAACCGTACTACGACTTGCGAAATCGAGATTGTGACCGGTCGCGCGGACTACGCTGCGGCAGTGACGTTCCTGAGTCGCCATCAGGTGCAGCAAGAGGTCATCGAATCTCTGTCCAACGCCGTTCTCAAAGCAATTGAGTCGGCGCCTGACGAGATTGTGATGAAGGACCTGCTAGACGACACCGACCAGCGTTTCCGCCTGAAGTATGTGCTCGGCGGCTGGACGCCCCCGAGCTCCAAAGCGGCTCCAACTTCGTCGTTCGCGGGCGCGCCGAAGAAGGGTGCGACGTCTGTCGGCGTCGAGAACTCCTCGTTCCTTCAAGAAGTGCTTGCCGCAATTCGCGCAATCGCTGCCGACGCGCGAAATGAAGTTGAGCCGATACTAGGGATACTCAATGATCTTATGGATGAGGATCGAAACTACGCGCTAGATGAAATGCAGCGCGAGGGCGAGGGTTCGGAGAAGTTTCAGGATACCGTGAACGCGATCATCGAGGGAATCGAAGAAAGATTTACTCGACTGTATGCGGGGAAGTTCACCAAGTCCTCCACGGGATGGCCTGAGGCATGGACATGGGCCGCGAAAGGCTCTGAACGCGATGCGTTTCTAAAGGCTGTCCGGTGGTTCTGCGCCAACAATCGAGAGGAGTGGGGGGCGCTTCTGACCCCGTTGGTCACCGGCATCCGTGTCGCAGGCCCATTTCGCCCAGAATGGGTTTCCGAGGGTGAGTCGTATGAGCATGTGTTCGTGGACACCCAGGGCCTCGATCATGAGAAACCCACGACAGAACTCTCTAGCGAAATAACATCCATCTTCGGGCAGGTACAGAACATCTTATTCGTAGAGTCAGGTAAGGACTCGCTGAAGAGTCAATCCGCTCGCAAAGTTATGGAGGCCATTGCTGGCGCCGGGTATACCGCAAGCTTGACGGTGGCACTGACTCACATGGATCTCGTTGTAGGAGACGACATACCTTCCGACCAAGACCGCAAGGACAAGGCGTTCAGCGGCCTACGTAGCTTGGTCACGAACGAAGTGAGCCAAAACGTAAGCCGCGAGGCCGCGCGACAGATGGCCGTGCAGCTCCAAAGCAGCACGTTCTACCTAGGTTACCTCGATGCAAAAAAGTATCCAGACGGCTGGGATGAGGACGACAGAGCAGGATTTGAGGAGTCGCTCGGGCAGGACCTGCGGCAGCTCACCGAGCATCTAGTGATTAGAGCCAATCCTCAACTTCTGCAGCCAAGCATTCCACAGTACAGCTTCGAAAGTCTAGGGCTCGCGGTCCGCGAGGCAAGTGTGGCATTTCGGGAAGTTTGGGAGGCGCGACTCGGATACAAGCGCGTTGAAGGCATCAGCTCCGCGCCATGGCAGAGCATAAAAGCCATGTCGCGGCGGTACGCAGAGGGCTGGTTCGACGGCTATTGGCTGAGGCCGATCGACACCCTCATTAGCCAAACACGGAACGTCCTGTCACGATTTCTTGAGGTGCCGCTTCACTGGCTACCGGAGCACAAGAAGATGACTGACGAGGAAAGGGCCGCAATTATCGACCGGCTAAAGCGGCTCGTTAACGACGAGCTCACGGCAATGAGCAAGACGCGACTGTGGAAGCAGCCACAGACGCGGTGGCAGGGGGCGTATGAGCCCTCGGGAACCGGAAGCACTTTCGTTCGCAAGCAACGAGTGCACGAGCTGTTTGTGACCCAAGTTCCCGTTCCTCAATCCATTAGCGATCGCTTGGCACAAGCTTGGGTCGATGAGATCAAGCAAGTCGTAGAGCGCGCACTGACCGTGCTCCGAGTCGAAGCCAACAAAACTAGTACTGATGCCTGAACAACCCCGCTCCGAGCGTCGCACGCAGAACCGCGTCGTCGCGCTATTCACCAACAGCGCGCAGCCGGATTGCCTCGGTTATCGTTGTCTCGGCGAGTGGAGCACCCGCGACGGCAACCGCCTCATCGAGGCGGCGTTGCTGCGGGAGAACTTGGCCGCCCGAGGCTTCTCGCCAGCCCACATCGCGGCCGCACTTCAGAGGCTGGAGACGGCCGCCGATGCTACCGGCATTACGCTCTACCAGGCGAATCTGCGCACCTACCAACTACTGCGCTACGGCGTACCGGTGCAAGTCGCGGCGGGGCAGGCGCATGAGACCGTTCACCTGATCGACTGGGAGCGCCCGGAGCGGAACGACTTCGCGCTCGCCGAGGAGGTGACGCTCAAGGGCGGCTACCAGCGGCGGCCGGACATCGTCCTCTACCTGAACGGTCTTGCCATTGCCGTGCTGGAGCTCAAGCGCGGCTCGGTGGAAGTGGCCGACGGCGTACGTCAGCTCATCACCAACCAGGAAGAGATCTTCAACAAGGGCTTCTTCAGCACCGTGCAACTCCTGCTGGCAGGCAGCGATTCACAGGGGCTGCGCTACGGCACGACCGGCACGCCCGAGCAGTTCTTCGTCGAGTGGAAGGACGAGGCCCCGCCCGTGGCAGGCGCCTCGCAGGCGCCCGGGGCGTTGCTCGACCGGCCGCTGGCGCAGCTGTGCAACAAACCGCGCTTGCTCGACCTGATCCGTCACTTCATCCTCTTTGACGCTGGGCAGAAGAAGGTGCCGCGCCCACACCAGTTCTTCGGCGTGAAGGCGGCGCAGGAACGCATCGCTAAGCGCGAAGGCGGCGTCATTTGGCACACCCAGGGCAGTGGCAAGAGCATCCTGATGGTGCTGATCGCCAAGTGGCTTCTGGAGCATGACCCCGCCGCCCGCATTCTCGTCGTCACCGACCGCGACGAACTGGACAAGCAGATCGAGGGGGTGATGAAGAATGCCGGCGTCATCGGCGCAGACTCGCCTTCGCCGCGCATCACCTCGCGGCGTGAGTTCGTGGAGAAGCTCAGTGCCGCCGCGCCGCGCCTGTTGTGCGCCCTGATCCACAAGTTCGATCCGGCCGACCTGAAAGGCCCGCCGCCGCCCGTACAGGGGAGTTTCTACGTCTTCGTCGACGAGTGTCACCGCACCCAGGGCGGAGACATGAACAGTCAGATGAAACGGTGGCTGGAAAGCGCCATCTTCGTCGGGTTCACCGGGACGCCGCTGCTCCGAAAGGACAAGCCGATGACGCGAGACGTCTTCGGCACCTACATCCACACCTACAAGTTCCACGAGGGTGTGGCCGACGGCGTCATCCTCGACCTCAAGTACGAGGCCCGCGACGTGCCGCAGCGGCTCACTTCGCAAGCGGCCATCGACAACTGGTTTGAGCACAAGACGCGGAATCTGAACAACTTCCAGAAGGCCGTCTTGCGCAAGCGCTGGGCGACGATGGAAGAGTTGATGAGCGCCGGCGAGCGCAAACAGCGGATCATCGCCAGCATCATCGAAGACTTCTCCCTCAAGCCGCGCCTGAACAACGACCGCGGCACGGCGATCTTGGTGGCAGCCTCGATCTACGACGCCTGCCACTATTACCGCCTATTCCAGAACACATCCTTCGGCGCGTACTGCGGCATCGTTACCTCTTACGAGCCGAACCACAACGCCATCTCCCGCGAGTCGCCCAAAAGCGACGAGCGCTACAAGTTCGACACTTACACGCAGCACGTGCTGAAGTACGCCCAGACCACCAAGCAGTACGAGGACGAGGTCAAGCGCCGCTTCATCGAGGAGCCGGCCAACCTCAAGCTGCTGATCGTGGTGAGCAAGCTGCTCACCGGGTTTGACGCACCGAGCTGCACCTACATCTACCTCGACAACGAGCTGCACGACCACAACCTGTTCCAGGCGATCTGCCGGACCAACCGCCTCGACGGCGCCGACAAGGATTACGGGCACATCGTGGACTTCAAGGAGCTGTTCGGCGACGTCCAGGAGGCCATCGCGGTCTATAGCTCCGACGAGCTCGACATCGACGAAGGCGGCGGCGGGGACAACAACGTCCGTCTCAAGGACTGGCTCGTCGAAGGCAAGAAGAAACTCGACGAGGCGCGCGAGGCGCTGCGCTATCTGTGCGAACCAGTGCCCTTGTCGGCAAACGGCGCGCGCGAGGTGGAGCAGTACCTGCACTACTTTTGCGGCGACGCTGCCAACGCCAACGCGCTGAACGAGACCGAGCCGTTGCGGGTGGCGTACTACAAGGCCGTCGCTCTGTTTGCGCGCGCCTATTCGGAGTTGGCGCAAAACCTGGCCGAAGCGGGCTACCCCGACACTGAGGCAGACGCGTTGCGCAGGGAAGTAGAGTTCCACACAGAGATCCGCGCCGCCATCAAGAAGCACTCGGGTGAAGAGCTGGACATCAAGCCCTACGAGGCAGACATGCGCCACCTCATCAACACCTACATCCAGGCCGATGCGGCGGCGGGGCTGGGACAGCTTGGCGACCTCTCGCTCACCGAACTCATCATTGAGACCGGTATCCACGACGCCATCGCCCGCAAGTTGAACGAGAAGGGCAAGCTCTCGCGGAACGCGATCGCCGAAGGCATCATCAACAACGTCCGCAAGACCATCATCCGAGAGCAGCTCACTGATCCGCGCTTCTACGAGCAGATGTCACTGCTTCTGGAAGATCTCATCCAGCAGAGCCGGGCCGACACCGCGGCCTACGAAGAATTCCTGCGCAAGGCCGAAGCGCTGGTAAAGCGGCTGGCGACGAAGCACCCGGAAGCCGGCATTCCTGCGGCCTTGCACGGCAAGCACGAAGCCACCGTGATCTACAACAATCTGCCGCGGATCCTGGCGGCCGCAGCAGCGCCGGCCGCCGTCGCCGAGCCGGACCCCACAGCGGACGAAAAGCGGCTCAAGCTGGCGCTGGAGATCGATCGCACGATGCGCGAGCAGGCGCCGGCGGGTTGGAAAGGTGACCAGGCGCGCGAAGCGCAGGTGCTCAACGCGCTCTTCCCGCTGCTCGACCGCAACCGCGCCGCGACGCTAGCCCTCTTCGAGCTCGTCAAGCACCAACCAGGGTACGGATGAGCGAGACGATTCGGCTCGGCGAGGTCGTCATCGCCGTGACGCGCAAGGACATCAAGCATGTCCATCTTTCTGTGCATCCACCCAACGGGCGGGTCACGCTGGTCGCCCCGGCCGGGACACGCTTGGAGGTGGCCCGCGCCTATGCGGTCTCCAAGCTGGGCTGGATCCGGGATCAGCAGTCGCGGTTGCGCGCGCAAGCGCGGGAGACACCGCGCCGGTTTGTCACGCGCGAGAGTCACTATGTCTGGGGCAAGCGCTACCTGCTGTCCGTGATCGAGCGCAACGAGAAGCCGTCCGTGACGATGGATCACCGGCGCATCCTGCTCACAGTACGTCCTGCCAGTGATCGGGCGAAGCGGGAGACGTTGATGCATGAATGGCACAAGCGCTTGCTGCACGAGGAAGTGCCCAGGCTAATCCAAAAGTGGGAGCCGCGCCTTGGGGTCAAGGTCGCCGCGTACTACCTCCAGCGCATGAAGACCAAGTGGGGCGGCTGCAATCACGACGCCAGGCACATCCGGCTGAACACCGAGCTAGTGAAGAAACCCAGGGATCTGCTGGAATACGTGGTGGTGCACGAGATGGCGCACCTGATCGCGCCGACCCACAGCGAACGCTTCGTTGCGCTCCTCAACGATCACTATCCAGCGTGGCGCGAGGCCCGGGCAGAACTTAACGAACTGCGGCTGGGCGCGGAAGTCTGGAAGGAGTAGGAAGGCCGGCAACCAATGAGTCCGATCTCGCCGGACTCCCCCGAGAAGTGACCCTACTTCCCGATGCAAAACCGCCCGAAGATCTCCCCCAGCAGATCATCCGCCGTGAATTCCCCGGTGATCGCCGCCAGCGCCTGCTGAGCCCGCCGCAATTCCTCGGCCGCGAGTTCCAGCGCGAATGCGCCGGGCTCCAGGTGCTCACGCGACGCCGCGACCGCCGCTTTCGCGGCCTGCAAGGCCTCGATGTGCCGCGCGCGCGCAAGGATCGCATCCTCCGCGACACCACTGAGTCCCGCCGCGTCCTTGAGTGCGGCGCGCAGCAAGTCCAGCCCCGAACCTTCGACCGCCGACACCTGCACCCAGCCCCGCCCGGCCGCCGGCGCCTGGCCGGTCAGGTCGATCTTGTTCACGACCTTGAGCCTTGGCACCCCGGCCGGCAGGTTCGCCTCCACCTCTGCCGGCACCTCGGGCGCATCCGCGGTCACCACCACCAGGACCAGGTCGGCGCGCGCCATCGCTTCGCGCGCGCGCGAAATGCCGATGCGCTCGACCGTGTCCTCGCTCGCGCGCAGGCCAGCCGTGTCGATCACGTTGACTGGCATGCCCTCGATCAGGATCGGCCGCTCCAGGCGATCACGGGTGGTGCCGGGCAGGGCGGTGACGATGGCGACTTCCTCGCCCGCCAACGCATTCATAAGTGAAGACTTACCTACGTTGGGAGCCCCAGCCAGCACTACTGACAAGCCAGAGCGCAGGCGCGCACCCTGGCGCGAACGGGCCAGGATGGCATCGATGCACGCGCCCAGATCGGCCACTCGGAGAAAGGCATGCTCGCGGCGCAGGAAATCGACCTCTTCTTCCGGAAAGTCCAGCGTCGCTTCCACCAGCGCGCGCAGCGCGATCAGTTCATCGATCAGTTCATGTACCTGGCGCGAGAATTCGCCGTCGAGGGAGCGCAGCGCGGCGCGGGCCGCCTGGGCGGAGGCGGCCTCGATCAGGTCCGCCACGCCCTCGGCCTGCGCCAGGTCGAGCTTGTCGTTCTCGAAAGCGCGGCGCGTGAACTCGCCCGGTTCCGCCAGGCGCGCGCCCAGTTCCAGGCAGCGCTCGAGCAGGAGACCCATCACCACCGGGCCGCCGTGGCCGTGCAGTTCCAGGACATCCTGGCCGGTGTACGAGTGCGGGGCGGGGAAGAACAACGCCAGGCCGCGGTCGATCGCCGCTCCGTCGGCAGCGCGAAAGTCGACGAGTTTCGCGCGGCGCGGCGCCGGCACTTGTCCGAGTAGCGCCTTAGCCAGGCCCGCCAGCCCGACGCCGGATATGCGCACCACGCCGACCCCGCCGCGCCCCGGCGGGGTCGCGATCGCGGCGATTGCGCTCGAGTCTCCCATGCCCCGATTCTCGCGCCACCGGCCCCGTGCGGGCGGACCGGCGCGCCGGCGTCACTTCTTCTTTTTCTTGTCGGGGTCTTCGCCGGACTCGATCATGCGCGTGATCTGCCACTGCTGCGCGATCGAAAGCACGTTGTTCACCACCCAGTACAACACCAACCCAGCGGGAAAGAAGAAAAAGAAGATCGAGAAGACGATCGGCATGATCGTCATCATCTTCGCCTGCAGCGGATCCGGCGGCGTCGGATTCATCTTGGTCTGCACGAACATCGAAATCGCCATGATGATCGGCAGGATGTAGTAAGGGTCCTGCGCCGAAAGATCCTTGATCCAGCCGTAGAAGGGCGCGTTGCGCATCTCCACCGACGCCAGCAGCACCCAGTAGAGCGCGATGAAGACCGGGATCTGCACCAGGATCGGGAAGCAGCCGCCCAAGGGGTTGATCTTCTCTTCCTTGTAGAGCTCCATCATGGCCTGGTTCATTTTCATGCGGTCGTTGCCGTAGCGTTCGCGCAGGGCCATCAGGCGCGGCGTGACCTTCTTCATGCGCGCCATCGACTTGTAGGATGCCGCCGAGAGCGGGAAGAAAGCCGCCTTGATGATGACGGTCAGGCCGATGATGGCCAGGCCCCAGTTGCCGAACACCGAATACAACCACTTGAGCAGCCAGAACATCGGCTGCGCGATGATGGTGAGCCAGCCGTAGTCGACCACCAGATCCAGACCGGCGGCCAGCGGCTTCATGCTGTCCTGGTCCTGCGGCCCGACCCACAGCTTGCTCTCGAAGCGCCCGCTCGCGCCGGGAGCGATGCTGCCGGCTGGAACGATCACGCCTGCGGAATACAGGTTTTCGGCGACTTTGCGGCTGTAGAACTCTCGCTGCCCGGTCGCCGGCGGAATCCAGGCCGACGCGAAGTAGTGCTGGATCATGCCCACCCAGCCGTCGGGCGCCGGTTTGGCCGGCACCGGCTTGCCCTTCTCGATATCGGCGAAATCCTGCTTCAGGAACTTGTCGCGGTCGTTGTAGAACACCGCGCCGGTGAAGGTCATGAGGAACTGCGATTCCCCGGCAGGCGCCTTGCCGTCGCGCACGAACTGCAGGTAAACCGACGGTGTGAGCGGCGCGGCACCCCCGTTGACGATCTCGTAGGCCACGTCGATGGCATAGTTGCCGCGGTGGAAGGTGTAGATCTTGGCCACCCGCACGGCGCCGGCCTGCGCTTCAAAGCGCACTGAGAGCTTGTCCTGCCCCGGTTTCAAGGTGGTTTCACCCGGCACCAGTGCAAATGGAGTGCGATGAGTCGGCAGGTCCACGCCCTGGGCCAGGAGGCCGGTCTGCGCGAAATGGTTGTGCGGCCCGAGGAGCACGAAGGCTCGCGCGGGGTCGATGGCGTCCTTGTGCCGGGTCAGCTCCACCAAGCGCAGGTCCGCGCCTTCGGAGACGATTTCCGCGCGCACGACGTCGGTGACGATGGTCGTCCTCGATGGGGTCGGCACGGCTGCCGGCACCTGCGGCACGACCGGCGCCGCGGCCACCGGCGCGGTTGCGGCCGGCGCAGGCGTTGCGCCCGGGACCGCGGCCGACTGCGGCGCCGGAGCCGGTCCGGCACCAGGGACCGCAGCAACCCCCGCTGGTGGCGCGGCGGGCACGGCGGCTGCGCCCGGGGCGCCACCATCCTTCGCGATCGGCGGCGGGGCGTTGGCGGCGGCGGTCTTTTGCTGCAGCTTCTGCCACTCGCTCCACAGCATCACCAGCGAGAAGGTGAAGATGAAGAACAGGATGAGACGGCGGGTTTCCATGCGATGCCCGAGAAAAGGCGCGCGCTGCTAGGCGCGCGGAGGCAGCGGGTCGTAACCACCCGGATGCCAGGGATGACAACGGCAAACGCGCCGCGCGGCCAGATAGGTGCCGCGCGCGGCGCCATACTCCTCGACCGCCTCCTGCGCATAGGCCGAACAACTCGGCTCGAACCGGCAATGCCGACCGAGCATCGGGCTGATCGCGTAGCGATAGGCGCCAAGCACCCACAACAGGATGGTCTTCATCGGCGCGCCTGCCCCTGCTGCGTGGCCGCCATGACGGAACCCGGAAGGCGCTCGAAGGCGGCGCGCAGTTGTCCGAACAAGGTGCGGCGATCCAGATTGGCCAGCGATGCAGTGGCACGCACGACCAGATCCATGGGTGCACGGCCAGCTGCGCAGGCCTCCTGGACAAAAAGACCACGAGACTGGCGCTTGACCAGATTGCGCCGCACGGCACTACCGGCCAGCTTGCGCGAAATCACCAGCCCCAAGCGCGGCGCCTCACTCGCACGCCAGTGCAGTGCAATGCGTTCACCACGCACACGACCCGGGCCGGACAGCGTTGCCGGATACGCCTCGCCCGGCAAGGCGGCATAGCGCTTTGCCATGGTCGGAAGTAGGGATGGCCCCTGCGCGGGTCAGACCGCGAGACGCTTGCGGCCCTTGGCGCGGCGTGCGGCGATGACGGCGCGACCGCCCTTGGTGCGCATGCGAACCAGGAAACCGTGGGTGCGCTTGCGACGGACGACGGAAGGTTGATAAGTGCGTTTCATGGCTTCTCCAGCGCCGGATCGTCAGGACTGCGCCCGTCGCGGAAGCCCCCTCGGGGCACCCGCCCGGGTTCCCGAGGCCGACTTTTATCAAACCGCCTATTAGACAACATTTTCGAAGCAAGCGTCAAGACAAAAGCCCGGGACGACATCGCCGAGCCTGTGGATAACTACCCTCGAAAAGCGTAGAATCCGGCCCACAAAAAACGCCCTGCGGGCACCATCGTCGACGAGGCGGGCAGCCCAGCCGTGCATCCCTTTGGCGGTCAGGTGTTTCATCACCGCAGGGGACGCGTTCCGAGACACCCGAGGCACCACCCACCATCGCTCGAAGGACCGGTTCCGCCGCCGGCGAAACCCGACCGCATGTCATCCGCCGCATCTTCTCCCGATATCGATCCACTGCGCGCTCACGAGTTCTGGGCACAGTGTGCGGAGATCCTCGGGCGAGAAATGCCTGTGCAACAGTTCGACACCTGGATCCGCCCCTTGCGCCTGGGCGGCAACGGCGCCCCGAACGGGGCCATCGAACTGGTGGCACCGAACCGGTTTGTGCAAAACTGGATTCGTGATCGCTATGTGAAGCGCCTGGAGTCGCTTGCCGCCGACTTTTTCGGTACCCAGGTGCGGGTTGCGGTCAATCATGACGAAGCGGCCGTGCCCGCGGTCTCGCCGGATGCACCCAAGGGCGGCAGCCAGGCCGTGGCTCCTCCCGAGGCAGCCGCAGCGGGAGCATCGTCGACACCGCAAGCGCGCGGGCGCCTGAACGTCGAACATACATTCGAGAGTTTCGTCACCGGCAAAGCCAATCAGTTGGCGCGCGCCGCTGCCATCCAGGTCGCCGACAACCCGGGCACCTCGTACAACCCGCTTTACCTGTATGGCGGGGTCGGCCTGGGCAAGACGCATCTCGCCCAGGCGATCGGCAACCAGGTGCTACGCCACACTCCCGGCGCACGTGTCCGCTACGTGCATGCCGAACAGTACGTCACCGATGTCGTGCGTGCCTACCAGAAGAAGGCCTTCGACGAATTCAAGCGTCTCTACCATTCGCTCGACATTCTCATCATCGATGACATCCAGTTTCTCTCCAACAAGACTCGCACCCAGGAAGAATTCTTCTTCGCCTTCAATGCGCTGATCGAGGCGCACAAGCAGGTCATCATCACCTGCGACACCTATCCGCGCGAAATCGCGGGCATGGAAGATCGCCTCATTTCGCGTTTCGGCTGGGGGCTCACGGTCGCCATCGAACCTCCCGAACTGGAAATGCGCGTCGCGATTCTTCTCAAGAAGGCCGAGTCGCAGGGCTTGGCGCTTGAAGACAGCGTCGCCTTCTACATTGCCAAGCACCTTCGCTCCAACGTGCGCGAACTCGAAGGTGCCCTGCGCAAGCTGGTCGCGTTCTCGAAATTTCACAACCGCGAACCGACCCTCGAAGTCGCACGCGAGGCCTTGAGCGACCTGGTGCGATCCCAGAATCGTGCCATCTCCATCGACGGCATCCAGAAGACTGTGGCCGACTTCTACCGCGTCAAGGTCATCGACCTGCATTCCAAGAAGCGCACCGCCGATCTGGTCAAGCCGCGCCAGATCGCAATGTACTTCACCAAGGAACTGACCTCCCTGTCGCTGCCCGAGATCGGGGACTCCTTCGGCGGACGCGACCACACCACCGTGCTGCACGCGGTACGCAAGATCGCGGAGAACCGGAAGACCGATACCCACTTGAATCACGAGTTGCATGTTCTCGAGCAAACCATCAAGGGCTGAGGATAAAGCTGTGGACAAACCCTGCATGGTTTCTGGACAACACGCCAAGAGTCTTGCCGCCGACAGCACAATCCCCACGCCATCCCGCCATTGTCAACAGCCATGTGCAGATCGCGGTGAGACCCAAGTCCATGATTGCAAAGGTCCTGACGTAGTTGTCCCGTCATCCACAGGCTCCTGTTAGCTGTTGTTCTTGTCATATACAAAACCTCCATTGAAGAAGTTCGAAAGGCCCGCCCCATGAATCTCGTAACCGCCGACCGCGATACCCTATTGAAGCCGATCCAGACTGTCAGCGGCATTGTCGAGAGACGCCACACCCTGCCGATCCTCTCCAATCTTCTCCTCACCAAGGCAGGCGGTACCCTGACCTTCCTGGCGACCGACATCGAGGTCCAGGTATCAACCCGGGCGGAGTGCGAGGCCGGGTCCGATGTCGCCACCACCGTGGCCGCGCGCAAACTCCTGGACATCCTGCGTGCCTTGCCCGGCAACGTCCCGGTGAGCCTGGACCTCAACAACAAGAAACTGTCGATCAAGTCCGGGCGCTCGCGTTTCTCGCTGCAGACACTGGGAGCCGAGGATTTTCCGACCGTGGCGCCGGCAAGCGACTTCCGCACGGGGTTTTCGGTCGGGCAGCGCCCCCTGAAGGCCTTGTTGTCGCTGGTGCAGTACGCGATGGCGCAGCAGGACATCCGCTACTACCTGAACGGCCTGCTCCTGATCGTCGAGAAGGGCCAGGCCAAGGTGGTCGCGACCGATGGCCACCGCCTGGCCTATGCGGCGCTGGATATCGAAGGTGAGCATGAGCGCCAGGAAGTCATCATCCCGCGCAAGACCATCATCGAACTCGAGCGCCTGCTGGAAGACAGCGACGAACCGATTCGCATTGACATCGCCAGCACCCAGGTGCGGTTCCAGTTCGGCAACGTCGAACTGGTGTCCAAGCTGGTGGAAGGAAAGTTCCCGGACTACCAGCGCGTCATCCCCAGCGGCTACAAGAACAGCTTCCGCATCGCGCGCGAAGAACTGATCGGCTGCCTGCAACGCGCCGCCATCCTGACCAATGAGAAGTTCAAGGGCGTGCGCTGCGTGCTGGGACAGAACAGCCTGAAGATTTCCTGCACCAACACGGACCAGGAGGAGGCACAGGAAGAAGCCGAGATCGAATACGGTGGCGACGCCATCGACATTGGCTTCAACGTGACCTACCTGCTTGACGTCCTCATGCATGTGAAGAGCGAGACCGTGACGGTGTCGCTGGGAGACGCCAATTCCAGCGCGCTCATCACCCTGGAAGATACCGCCGACTTCCGCTACGTCGTGATGCCCATGCGCATCTGACAGCACGACTCGCAAGAACGATCGCAGCAAGCCTCACGCACCTACGCAGGACATCACGCATGACCGAGCAGCACCAGGAAGACCCGAATGGCGCCTACGGCGCCTCGTCGATACAGATTCTCGAAGGGCTGGAAGCCGTACGGAAACGTCCCGGCATGTACATCGGTGACACCAGTGATGGAACCGGGTTGCATCATCTGGTCTTCGAGGTGCTCGACAACTCCATCGATGAGGCACTGGCCGGGCATTGCACCGAGATCCACGTCACCATCCACACTGACAACTCGATCTCGGTCACCGACAACGGGCGCGGCGTTCCGACCGGCATCAAGTGGGATGACAAGCACGAGCCCAAGCGCAGCGCGGCCGAGATCGTCATGACCGAACTGCATGCCGGTGGCAAGTTCGACCAGAACAGCTACAAGGTCTCGGGCGGCCTGCATGGCGTTGGCGTCTCATGCGTCAACGCGTTGTCCAAATGGCTGCGCCTGACGATTCGCCGCGACGGTCGCGTTCATCACATGGAGTTTCACCGCGGCGTCACCCAGGATCGCGAAATCGTCGATGCAATCATGCCCGAAGGCATCGCCAACGGCCATCCCGCCGGCAGCGCGGTGCGCACCTCTCCGATCAAGGTGACCGGGACCTCCGAGAAGCGCGGCACCGAAGTGCATTTCCTGGCCGATGACGAGATCTTCGACAACATCGACTATCACTACGAGATCCTCTCCAAGCGCATCCGCGAACTTTCCTTCCTCAACAACGGCGTGCATATCCGCCTGACCGACCAGCGTGCCGGCAAGGAGGAGGACTTCGCCTTCACCGGGGGCGTCAAGGGTTTCGTCGAGTACGTCAATCGCACCAAGACCGTCCTGCATCCGACGATCTTCCACGTCAACGCCGAGAAGCAGGCGGATGGCGTCAACGGCCAGGCCGGGCTTGTCATCGGGGTCGAAGTTGCCATGCAGTGGAACGACGGCTACAACGAGCAGGTCCTGTGCTTCACCAACAACATTCCGCAACGCGACGGTGGCACGCATCTGACCGGCCTGCGCGCGGCGATGACGCGGGTCATCAACAAGTACATCGACGAGACCGAGATCGCCAAGAAGCAGAAGGTCGAGACCACCGGCGACGACATGCGCGAAGGACTCACCTGCATCCTCTCGGTCAAGGTGCCCGAACCCAAGTTCTCCTCGCAGACCAAGGACAAGCTGGTGTCCTCCGAGGTGCGCATGCCGGTCGAGGAAGTCGTCGCCAAGGCGCTGGCGGACTACCTCCAAGAGAAGCCAGGCGACGCCAAGATCATCGTCGGCAAGATCGTCGAGGCTGCACGCGCGCGCGAAGCGGCACGCAAGGCGCGCGAGATGACGCGCCGCAAGGGCGTGCTCGACGGCCTGGGCCTGCCCGGCAAGCTGGCGGACTGCCAGGAGAAGGATCCAGCCCTGTGCGAGCTCTACATCGTCGAGGGCGACTCGGCGGGTGGATCTGCCAAGCAGGGCCGCGACCGCAAGTTCCAGGCGATCCTTCCGCTCAAGGGCAAGATTCTCAACATCGAGAAGGCGCGTTTCGACAAGATGCTCTCCAGCCAGGAGGTCGTGACCCTGATCACGGCCATGGGTACCGGCATCGGCAAGGAAGAGTACAACGTCGACAAGCTGCGCTATCACCGCATCATCATCATGACCGACGCGGACGTCGACGGCGCGCATATCCGCACCCTGCTCCTGACCTTCTTCTACCGGCAAATGCCGGAGTTGATCGAGCGCGGCCACATCTACATCGCCCAGCCGCCGCTCTACAAGGTCAAGCACGGCAAGGAGGAGCAGTACCTGAAGGACGACCACGAGCTCAACCAGTACATGCTGCGCAGCGCACTCAAGGCGGCCGAGCTCACGCCGCGCGCGGGCGGAACGCCCATCGCCGGCGATGCGCTGGAAGCTCTGGCGCGCGCGTGGCTCACCTCCGAGGCGGTCATCGAGCGCCTCGCCAACTTCATCGACCCGGCCGCGCTGACGGCGATCCTCGACGGCGCGCAGGTCGCGCTGTCCGACGAGGCCGCTGCACGGGCAGCGGCCGCAGACCTGATCGCGCACATGGATGACCCGTCGGTGACGGTGGTGCCGGAGTTCGACGACGCTGGCGAGTCGTGGGTGCTGCGCGTGCGCCGCAGCCGGCACGGCAACTGGAAGACCAGCACCGTCGACGACAGCTTCGTCCAGGGTGCCGACCACGCGCAGATTCGCGGCACGGCGCTGATGGTTCGCGACCTGATCGGGACGGGCGCCTCGGTCCGCCGCGGCGAGGGCGACAAGGCGCGTTCCGCCGCGGTCGCGGATTTTCGCGGTGTGGTGCGCTGGTTGCTTGCAGATGCCGAGCACGGCATGAGCCGCCAGCGCTACAAGGGCTTGGGCGAAATGAATCCCGAGCAGCTCTGGGAAACCACCATGGATCCCGGTGTGCGCCGCCTTCTGCGCGTGCAGATCGAGGATGCCATCGCTGCCGACGGGATCTTCACCACCCTCATGGGAGATGAAGTCGAGCCGCGGCGCGCGTTCATCGAATCCAACGCGCTCAGGGCAGCGAACATCGACGTCTGATGTCCCGCCGCCTTCTCCCGGTCGCTTCGCTGGCCGCCGCGGTTTTCGCCGGCGCTCCGGACGCCGGCGCGCAGGTCCCGCCTTCCAGCGGCGAATTGGCTGCCTACCGGGGATTGTTCGAGGTCGCGGCGAAAGGTGACGCGACGCGATTGCGCACCCTGCTCGCCGGCGGAGCCAAGGTCGCCGATCGCGATGGCTACCGGCGCACACCCCTGCACGTGGCCGCCTATTTTGGTCGCCACGACGTGATGCGCGAACTGGTCGCCGCCGGCGCCGACCCGAACGCGCTGGAGAACGACCGCTACGACATCGTCACCATCGCTGCCGTGGCCAATGACCTGCCGACCCTGAAGGTGGCGCTGGCCATCGGTTGCAAGGCTACCAATGTGACCAGTCGCTATGACGGCACCGCGTTGATCGCCGCCGCGCACTTGGGGCATGCCGAAGTCGTCGCCGAACTGATACGTTCCGGCGCGCCCCTGGATCACGTCAACAATCTGCACTGGACGGCCGTCATCGAAGCGGTCGTGCTGGGTGACGGCGGCCCGCGCCACCAGGCCACGCTCAAGCACCTCATCGACGCGCGCGCCAATCTGAACCTGGCCGATCGCAACGGACAGACGCCGCTCGCGCTCGCGCGCGGCCGCGGTTACACCCGCATGGTGAGCATGCTCGAGGCCGCCGGCGCGCGATGAAGGCGGAGCGGCGCGACGATCTGGCACTGACCGTCGCGCTTGTGGCTGTCATCGTCTGGGGCTTCAATTTTCCCATCCAGAAACACCTGATCGACCTGGTCTCGCCGGGTGCATTCCTGTTCGCGCGTTACCTCATCATGCCGGCTTGCGCGCTTTTGCTGCTGATGTGGCGCTTTGGCGGCCGGCTGCCGCCGGTGTCGCGCCGAGACCTGCTTCTGCTGGCCTGGCTGGGATTCATCGGCCACTCGATCCATGTCAGCATGGTCATTTGGGGAATGCACTGGTCGACGGCATTCTCCAGTTCGCTGATCCTTGCCTGCGGGCCGATCTCCACCCTGATCCTGCTGCGCGCCATGGGGGTGGAGCGACTTGGGCGCTGGCAGGTGGTCGGCGTGGCAATCGCCTGTCTTGGAGTACTCGTATTCCTTTCCGAAAAGCTCCTGGGCGCGGACTGGCGTGCCACCGGCGGTGACCTGTTCCTGCTTCTGGCTTCAAGCATATTCTCGTACTACACGGTGATGGCCAAGCCGCTCATGGAGCGCCTGGGCGCCGTGCCGGTGATGATCTATGCCACCCTTACGGGCAGCGTGCCGGTGCTCGTGCTCTGCCTGCCCCTGGGGCTCGGTGCTCCCTGGGCTGTGCTCACGCCCTTCGACTGGAGCCTGCTTGTTTGGACTGCCGCGATCTCGTCCTTCGTCGGCTGGCTGATCTGGGGCTGGGCGAATGCGGTGCGGGGCGTGGCGCGCACCGCTCCCTTGCAGTACCTGATGCCGCCGATCGCCGGCGTGGTGGCCTGGTACTTCACCGGCGAGCGTTACGACACGATCAAGGTGGCCGGCGCCGCCATCACCCTGGCTGGCGTTGCGGTCGCGCAGTTCGCCGACGGAAGAGGACGCGCCATAGCCGCAAACCTGGAGCAAAGAGCGCCATGACTTCGAACCCGCCGACTTGGCCGCGGCCGATGAACCACATCGGCCTCACGGTACCGGACATCTTTGCGGCCATCGACTGGTATCGCGACATCCTGGGCTTTCGTCACATCATGGGGCCGCGGGTGCTGGCCGCGGACTCCAAGGCCACCCACGAGACGCCGTCGATCTTCGGGCCGCGCTTTCGCAAGGCCTATCAGGCGCACATGTTGGCCGGCAACGGCGTAGGGCTGGAACTCTTCCAGTTTGTCGACCCGCCGGTCGAGCGGCGCGCCGACAACTTCGAGTACTGGAAAGTTGGTGTCTTCCACATTTGTGTCACCGACTCGGATGTCGAGGCGCTGGCCGCCCGCATCGTCGCCTCCGGCGGCAGGCAGCGCGTACCGGTGTTTGAATTCATCCCTGGAAGGCCCTACAAGCTCGTTTACTGCGAGGATCCGTGGGGCAACGTCGTCGAGGTTTTTTCGCACAGCTACGCGGAGGCCTTCGCCAATTGGCCCCAGCCCGGCATGACCGCCCAGCCGCAATTCATCACGCGTGAGGAAGCCGGAAGTACGGCGTCACCGAAACTGCCTTAGAAAGGCAGATGCCGGACGGGCGATGAACAACGACATGATCGCCATGCCGGGCATCGACGCCTTTGTCCCGCGTGGCTAGGCCGCGTGCGCTGCCCGCCGCGCATCCAGCGCCCGATCCAGAAACTCCAACCGGTCCTGTCCCCAGAAGCGTTCGCCTGCAAGGACGAAGGTGGGTGCGCCAAAGACACCGGCGGCGATCGCCTCGTCCGAGTTGCGGCGGTAGATCGCCTGCACGGCATCGCTCGTTTCGGCAGCGTGGAGTTGGGCTCCCGACAAGCCATTCTCATCGGCGATCGCGATGCGCACCTGCGCGTCCGCGACATCGCGTTCCTCGGCCCACAGCGCGCGCAGGATCGCGTGCGACAGGCGCGGCGCGTCCAGCCCGCGCTCCTGCGCTGCGATCACCATCCAGCCGGGGCGCTTGTTCCAGTCGGGGTCGGTGACGACCTGCGGGTAGTACCGAGGTTCCAGCACCAGCGGCATGCCGAGATGCTTGCGCCAGCGATCCAGTTCCAGCGCATGGTAGGTGCGCCGCGCCTCGGGCCGCGTGCGGATCGGGATGCCGCCGGTGACCGGCACGACCTTCTGGAAGTCGTAGGGTTTCAAGACCAGCCTGGCGTGGTGGCGACGCACGATGTCGTAGAGCCGCGGGCCCGCGAAGTAAGCCCAGGGCGAGGACAGGCTGTAGTAGCAGGAGACTTCGAGGCTCATCTTGTTTGCGCAGCCGCGGGAGGCGCGCCGCTCATGTTGGCATCATATCCCGGCGCGACGCGTGCATCGACCACGCAGGCGCGGCCCTTGCGTGCAAGATCGAGCGCGGCGCGCAGCGCCGGCCCCAGGTCCCCTGCGCGCGTGATTGGCCCGAACCCCTCGCCGCCCAGCGAGCGCGCCAGTTGCGCGATGTCGATCGCCGGCTCGTCGATGCGCTGCCCGATCCACTTGTTCTCCACAGGACGGCTCCGCTCTTTCGCTACGCGCTCCTGGTGCAACTCGTCATTGAAAAAGCTGCGGTTGTTGCACACCACCAGGAGCATGCCGATGCCATAGTGCGCGGCGCTCCACACCGCGGTGGGCGCCATGAGGAAATCGCCGTCGCCGATCAGCCCCACGGCCACGCGGCCGCTGCCGCGCAGCGCCAGCGCTGCGCCGACCACATTGCCGGGACCGGCGCCGACACCGCCACCGCCGTCAGAACCCAGGTAGTCCAGCGGATGGGCAAAGTCGCGATAGCGGCCGTTCCAGCCGAGAGGCAGACGCACCAGGCAGATTTCCTCAGGTCGGGACTCGCGCGCCAGCGCGTCGGCGACGGCGCGAATGCTCACCACATCGTCGTCGGAAGCCGGGAGTGGTTCGCGAAGCGGCCAGGTCGCGGCCGGGCGCGCCGCGACGGCTTCCAGCAAGGCCGCGACCGCCGCGTCCGGTTCGCACGACAGGTACACATCGGCCGGCGCCAGGCTGCCCGAATCCATCGACCAGCCGCGATGCAGATGCGAGTCCAGCGTCGCGTTGATGACCTTCGCGCCCGCGGGGACGCCACCGGCCTGCTTGAACGCGCCGCCCGGGTCGACCCAATCGAGCATCAGCACGCAGTCCGCCTGCGCCAGCGCCGACGAGGCCGGAGCGCCCATGAAAGTGCCCGGCGCGCCGACGTGCTGGGGGTGCGCGGTCGGGAAGGTGGCGCCGGTCTTCAAGTCGGTGATGACGCGCGCCTGCAGTTTCTCGGCCAGCGCGACACGCCGCGCCCAGTCATCCGGGTTGCGCGACATGCGGCCTGCGAGAATCACCGGAGCCTTGGCCGCATCCAGCAGCGCCGCGGCGCGTGCGACCAGGGTCGCGTCTGGCGGCGGCGCGGCGGGTGCTGCGAAGCGTGCCGCGTCGGGCAGCGCGGGAACGGTCTCGAGCTTCTGTTCCTGCAGTGCCGCGTCCAGGTTCACGTACACCGGCCCGCGCGGCGCCGTGTTCGCGATCTGCGTCGCGCGCAGGAGCGCCTCGACCGCGGCCGGTACCGAACCGGGCTGGTTGTCCCACTTGGTGAAATCGCGCACCAGGGCGCCCTGGTCGGCCACGGTGTGGATCCAGTCGATCCACGGGCGGCGCCGCTGCGCATCCCATGGACCGGTGGCGCCCAGCATGAGGAGCGGCACCCGGTCGCACCAGGCGTTGAAGACGGCCATGCTGGCGTGCATGAGCCCGACGTTGGAATGCAGCACCACGCCCAACATGCCGCCGCCGGCCTTGGCGTAGCCGTGCGCGATGGCCACCGCGACTTCTTCGTGCAGGGTCAACAGCATCTCGGGCGCTTGGTTGCCCAGATGATTGACCAGCGAGTCGTGCAGGCCGCGAAAGCTCGCTCCCGGGTTGACCGCGACATAAGGGATATCCAGAGCGCGCAGCGTGGCGGCGATCACGTCGCTGCCCCACAGGCCGGCGCGTGTCTGCGCCTCGCCGCCTGCCACCGGCAGATCGCGTGGCGATGATGGCGGTTCGCGCTGCATGCTCAATCGGCCTTGATGTTGGCGTCCGCGATGACCTTGCCCCAGCGGGCGTGGTCCTCGCGAATGGTCTGTGCCAGGGCCTCCGGCGTCGCCAGCGCCGGCTCGATGCCCTGCGCTGCGAGTGCGGCGCGCGCGTCCGGGGTATTCAAGGCCCGGGCGATATCGCCATGGATGCGATTGACCAGGTCACGCGGCGCGCCGCCGGGAAGGAACACGCCCAGCCAGACATCCAGCGCGACGCCGGGCGCGGTCTCCGCCATCGCGGGCAGTTCTGGAAAGGCCGCGAAGCGCCTGGCCCCCGCACCGGCGATGAGCCGCAGCTTGTTGTCGCGCACGTGCGGCATCAGTGAATTGACCGCGCCGATGAAGAGCTGCACGCGCCCGCCGATCAGATCGGTGATCGCCGGCACCGCGCCCTTGTACGGCACGTGCTGCATCGACAGCCCCGTGGCGCGCGCCAGCAGCTCGGCGGCCAGCTGCTGCGGCGAGCCGTTGCCAGAGGACGCGTAGTTGATCCTGCCCGGGTTCTTCCTGGCGTAGTCGATGAACTCGGCCACCGACTTGGCCGGTACCGAGGGATGCACGACCATCACGAAGGGCACGCTGGCTACCTGCGCCACCGGCGTGAAGTCCTTGAACACGTCGAAGGGCAGGCGCCCCATGTGCGGGTTGAAGGCAAAGAGGTTGTTCGCGCCCAGGAGCCAGGTATGCCCGTCGGGTGCGCTCTTGGCAACCATCTCGGCGCCCAGGTTCATGCCCGCGCCTGGGCGGTTTTCCACCACCACCGGGTGCGGCCAGGTCTCCGTGAGTTTTTGCGCGATCAGGCGGGCCAGCACATCGTTGCTGCCGCCCGGTGTGATCGGCACGATGAAGCGCACCGGCTTGGCGGGGAATGCCTGGCCCCATGCCGCCGGCGCGAAGGCGGCCGACAGCAGGACGAGCCATGTGACGACGCTGCGACGCGAGAACATCCTGGCCTCCGTTTGCGAATGGCGCCGAAGCTTACACCGATCGTCCGATGCTTCTCCGCTGGCCGATAATCGCGTCATGACCAGTATCCTGAAGCCTGGCCTGACGATGCAGGCCGAACAGGCGCGCCACGACCTGGAACGCCTTCTCTACCCGGCCGCGAACTGGGTGCAACCGTCGACTGACCCCGAGGGAAGGCCGGTCTTGGACGTGCTGGTGGTGGGTGCCGGCATGTGCGGCCAGAGCGCGGCCTTCGGCCTCCTGCGCGCCGGTGTGCGCAACTTGCGCGTGATCGACCGCGAAGCACGCGGACGCGAAGGACCGTGGGGCACCTTTGCGCGCATGCTGACCCTGCGCAGTCCCAAGCACCTGACCGGTCCGGACCTGGGAATCGGCACGCTCACCTTCCGGGCCTGGTACGAGGCGCAGCACGGCGCGGAGGGTTGGGCCAGCCTGTACAAGATCCCCACGCTGACGTGGCGCGACTACCTGCTGTGGGTGCGGGACACGGTCGGCATCGCGGTCGAGAACCGCACTGCCCTGGTCTCCTTGAAGCCGGAGGGCGATGGCTTGCGCGCGACGCTGGAGGGGCCTGGAGGCCAGGAAACGGTGCATGCGCGCAAGGTCGTCCTCGCCCTCGGGCGCGAAGGCAGCGGCAGTCTGCGCTGGCCGCGTTTCCCGTCCTTCGACCCGCGCAGCCCCGCCGCCAGCGGCCGCGTCCTGCATGCCTCCACCGAATTCCCGTTCGCTCCCATGGCCGGCAAGCGTGTCGCCGTACTGGGTGCCGGCGCGACCGGTTTCGACAATGCCGCCACTGCGCTGGATGCCGGTGCGGCGCAGGTCACGCTTTTCGCGCGCCGGACGAGTCTGCCGCAGGTCAACAAGTCCAAGTGGACCTCCTTTCCCGGCTTTTTCCACGGCTTCATCAACCTGCCTGATGAATGGCGCTGGAAGTTCCTCACCCACGTGTATTCCGAGCAGGTGCCGCCGCCGCACGAGTCGGTCCTGCGCTGCGATGGCGACGCGCGCTTCGCGGTACGCCTGGGCGAGGCCTGGACCGACCTGGTGCCGGGCGACGACGCCGTGCGCATCGAGACCATTCGCGGCAGCCACGTGTTCGACTACGCGATCTTAGCCACCGGGTTCGATGTCGACCTCATGGAACGCGCCGAGCTGGCGGCATTTCGCGGCGCGGTGCGCCTTTGGAGGGATCGCGTCGATGCCGCCGAAGCATCGCAGCATGCGGAAGCGAGCCGTTTTCCCTACCTCGGTGCCGGCTTCGAACTCATGGCGTGCGAAGGGACCGCGCTACCGTCGGCGCGCAACGTGCACCTGTTCAACTGGGGTTCGGCCATGAGCCATGGCCAGCTGGCCGGCGACATCCCCGGTCTCGCGGTCGGGGTCGATCGCCTGGTGCAGGCCATCGCCAGCGACCTGTTCGTCGCCGATGCGAAAAAGCACCATGCGGCGCTGCTCGCACATGCGGAGCCGGAGCTCAAGACGACGCGGTACTACGTGGCGCCATGAAGCGTCAAAGTTGGTGAGCCCCACGCATGACATGAAGCGCCGGTTTGCGCTCAATCAATCGTCGCTCCCGACGCCTTGACCACCACCGCCCACTTGGCCCGATCGGCCTTGACCGTGGCGCGGAACTGCTCCGGGTTTTCCCAGCGCGGGGTGTTGCCGGTTTCGACCAGGCGTTGGCGGATGGCCGGGGTTTCCAGCGCGGCCTTGACCGCGGCGTTGATGCGGGTCACCGCGACCGGGTCCATGCCCTTCGGGCCGAAGAGCCCGAACCAGGTGTAGTTCTCGAACCCCGGCACGCCGGCCTCGGCGATGGTCGGCACCTCGGGGATGGCGCTGACGCGCTCCTTGGTGGTCACGCCCAGAAGGCGTACCTTGCCGGCCCGGTAGTGCGGCAGCATGGCCTGCACCTGGCTCATGTAGCAGCACACGTCGCCCTTGACCACCGAGGCCACCGCGTCGGGGCCGCCCTTGTAGGGGATGTGGGTGATGTTGAGTCCGGTCTTGGCGACGAACTCGGCCATGGCCAGGTGGGTGCCGGTGCCGTTGCCGGTCGAGGCGTAGTTGAACTTGCCCGGGTTGGCGCGGCCTAAGTCGATCAGTTCGCGCACGCTCTTCACGTCGACCGCGCCGGGGTTGATGGTGAGTACGTTGGAGACGTCGACGATGGTCGAGATCGGCGTGAAGTCGGCTTCGACATCGAACGGCAGCTTCTTGTACAGCGCGGCGTTGACGCCATGGGTCGCGGCGGTGCCGAAGAGAATGGTATGGCCGTCCGGCTTGGCGCGCGCGACGTACTCGGAGGCGACGTTGCCGGCGGCGCCCGGCCGGTATTCGAAGACCAGGTTGGTGCCCAAGGACTTTTGCATCGCGTCCTGCAGCAGGCGGCCGACGATGTCGATGCCGGAACCCGCCGGGAAAGTCATGACCACGGTCACCGGTTGGTTGTTGGGCCAGCCCTGGGCGAACGCGGCGGCCGGCAGGGCGAGTGCCACGGCTGCGAGGGTGCGAAGGATGGGAGCGATCATGATGACGGTCGGAGAAAGTCGGTCGGGGCGGAAACGATACCAGCTTCACGCCGGCAGGGGAATCAACCCAACACCGCGCTTGCGACCCTCGACATAGGGACGCACGATGCGCAGCGCCTCGTGATCGAACGCCGCGCCGTCGACGCACCAGTGATCGACGCGCACCCGCGATGAACGCCCGCTGGCGGCATGGCTTTCCACGATCTCGACCGGACCGGCATGCGGCCAGTCGGGCAAGCGGTGAGGCGCAAGGGCGTCGGCCAACCGACCCCAGTGTTCGGCCGGCGATTCGACCCCGCAGCAGGCGCCGCGGCAGCGCCGCACCTGGTAGGCGAAGCAAGGCGTGTGTGCTGCTTCCCCGCGGCGGCGCTTTTCCAGTCCGAGCGCCTTCAGGCACAGCCCTTCCTCGGACGCGAGCGCGGACAGGGCAGCGCGCAGCGCGCGGCGCGATGAAAACGGGCCGTGCGCACCCGCAAGCGTCGCCGCCGAGAGCGCGGCAGCCGGCTCGACGACAAGGCGTTGTTCCCCGTCGTCCAGCCGCAGCACGACCGCGTCGTCGCGGCGGCGCAGGCGCACGTTGTGCGCCGGCAGGCGCTCGCGCACCAGCCGGGCTTCGAGCAGGAGCGCGGAGAGCTCGCCGGCGGTCTCGATGACCTCGATGCGCCGCAGTTCCTCGGAGAGCCGCGCGCCGCGCTCGCTGCCCCAGTCGCCAGAGAAATGCGCGCCGACGCGCTCGCGCAGATCGCGCGCCTTGCCGATGTATAGCGGGTGGGCGTTTTCGCCATAGAAGAGGTAGACGCCGGGCGCGCGCGGCAGCGCAAGCAGGGCGTCAACGGGCAGGTGCTTGGGTAGTGAGGGCCGGCGCAGCACGCGCTTGACGGCGTCCTCGACGTCCTCAGTCGGGTGCCGATCCACCAATGCCTGCGCCAGGGCCAGTGCGAGGCGGCTGTCGCCAAGCGCCCGGTGCCGGTCTGTTTTGGCTAAGGCGTAGTGCTCCGCGAGGGCGTCGAGGCCGTAGCCTGGGAGATCCGGTTCCAGTGCGCGCGCCAGGCGCGCCGTGCACAACGTGGGCGCCGTGAATGGAATGCCGGCGCCTTCGAACGCATGCTTCAGGAAGGCGTAGTCAAAGCGCGCGTTGTGCGCGACCAGCAGGGCATCCTCAAGCAGTGCCGCGAGTTCGCCGGCGACCTCTTCAAAGCGCGGCGCATCGCGCACCATCGCGTTGGTGATGCCCGTCAGGCGCGAAATCTCTGCGGGAATCGGTTGCGGCGGGCGTACCAAGGTCGTCCATTCGTGCACCGCCCGGCCGGTCTCGCAGACGATCGCGGCGATCTCGGTGATGCCGTCGGACAGCGGCGACAGGCCGGTGGTCTCGAGGTCCAGAAAGACGGTGCGCGGGGCAAACATGGCGTGAAGCGGAAATCTCCGCTTACAAAGTATCGCTTGGGCGGCGTCCTTTCGTACCCAAGTTCAACCCGGACGTGTTCGCCATCGGGGCCGGGCACGGGCCGCACATCTCAACCGGAAGGGAGTAGAGAAATGAGAACAGCACTTGTTATCGGAATGACTGCCGCCGCGCTTGGCCTGGCGGGACAAGGTGTATCGGCGCATCAGGCGAATGACCGTGCCTGCCCGGCCGGCCAACAGTGTCCGCAAGGTTCAGGCGGCCACGGCACGCACGGGCAGGGTGGCCACGGCGGGCAAGGCCAGGGCGGGCACGGCATGCACGGGCAACGTGGTCACGGCATGCATGGAATGGAACGCATGGCAGAGCGTCACCAGCGCATGGCGGAACGACATCAGCGCATGCATGGCGGGGGAAACAGTCAGGACGAGCACAAGGAGCACAAGCACTGACCCCCTCGCATCGGCCTGGCGCGGGTGTCAGTCCACCTTGACTCCCGCGCCGACGATGACGCGGCGCCAGCGTTCGACTTCGTCCTTCAGGAAACCCGCCATCTCGGTCGGTGACGAGCCGACCGGCTCGGCGGTCAGGTCGGTCAACCTTTTCGTGACCTCCGGGTGCCGCAGCGCCTCGGCGATGGCGCCGGACAGCCGGCTGGCGATGTCCGCCGGAGTCCGGGGCGGAGCCACGACGCCGAACCAGGTGACCGCCTGAAACCCGGGCAGGCCCGACTCGGCCACCGTCGGCACGGCAGGCAGCACGGTGACCCGGCGCGGGCTGCCGACGGCCAGCACCTTGAGCTTGCCGGCCCGAACGTGCTGCATCGAAGCGCCCAGGTTGTCGAACATCAGGTCCACCTGGCCGCCCAGGAGGTCTGTCAGGGCTGGCGCACTGCCCTTGTAAGGCACGTGGGTCAGGCGCACCCCAGCCATGGATTTGAAGAGCTCCGCGGTCAGGTGCGAGGTCGTGCCGCTGCCTTGCGATGCGTAATTCAGGCGTTCGGGGTTGGCGCGCGCGAAGGCGACAAGTTCCTGCACGGTTGCGGCGCTGACCTTGGGATGGGCCAGCAGCGCGTTGGGCACCGCCGCGATCACGCTGACAGGGACGAAGGCCGCCGGATCGAAAGCCAGCTTGGCGTACAGGCTCTGATTGATCGCCAGGGGCGACGGTGGGGTGGAGAGCAGCGTGTAGCCGTCGGGATCGGCCTTGAACACCGCTTCGGCGCCGATGTTGCCCGCCGCTCCAGGCCGATTCTCGACCAGTACCGGCTGGCCGAAGCGCGCGGTGAGGCGTTCGCCGACGATGCGCGGCAAAAGGTCGGCCGTGCCGCCGGCCGGGAAGGGCACGATGATGCGGATGGCGCGCGCAGGGTAGCCCGAGGTGTCCTGCGCGATGGCGGCGGCGCAAGCCAGCAAGGATGCCAGCGTGGCCAGAAGGGCGGCTCCGGATTTGGGCGGCAGGGTGAACAGGGACACGCAGCGGAACATGGCGCTTCCTTCGACGGAGCACGGCGGGGCGACGATTATAATTTTCGCGTGATCAACAAGCGAAAGTTGGCATGTCCGCCGCTGCGCGCGAACGTCTCTGGCCTGCCGAAGGCCTGACCCGGGTGCCCTACTGGGTGTACCAGGACGAGGCGCTGTTTCGCGAGGAGCAGCGGCGCATCTTTCGCGGCCGCACCTGGAATTTCCTTTGTCTGGATGTCGAGTTGCCCGGCCCCGAGACGTGGCGCACCTCGCATATCGGCGACATGCCGGTGGTGGTGACGCGCGACGCTGACGGCAGGCTTGCCGCGTTCGAGAATCGCTGCGCGCATCGTGGCGCCCTGCTTTGCCTGAAGAGTGCCGGCGCGGGCCGCGATATCGCCTGCGTCTATCACAACTGGACCTACGATCTGAAGGGTGATTTGCAGGGCGTGGCGTTTCGCCGCGGCTTGAAGGGCAAGGGCGGCATGCCGCAGGATGCACAGCCGGCCAGCCAGGCCCCGGCCAAGGTGCTTGTGGAGAATTACCACGGCCTCATCTTCGGCACGCTCGCCGCCGACATGCCGCCGGTCGAGGCCTACCTGGGCGCCGAGGTGGCTGCGAAAGTACGACGCGTCATGAAAGGCCCGGTGCGCTCGCTGGGCGGCTACAGTCAGATGCTGGCGAGTAACTGGAAGCTCTACATCGAGAACGTCAAGGACACCTATCACGCGAGCCTCCTGCACCTTTTCTTCGCCAAGTTCCGCATCAACCGTCTGACCCAGAGTGGCGGGGTCATCGTCGGCGGCGACGGCGGTTGCCACGTCAGCTACTCCCTGGACGGCGCCACCGGCGACGAGTACGAGAAGGCCGGCATGCGCTCGGCCGCAGGCGGCTTTGCCCTCGAGGCGCCCGAACTCATCGATTCGGTCGACGAATACGGCGACCGCGGCTCGATCCAGATCGTCGGTGTCTTCCCCGGCTTTGTGCTGCAGCAGATTCGCAACAGCCTGGCGGTGCGGCGCATCGTGCCGCGCGGTTTGAACGAGACCGAACTCGTGTGGACCGCCTTTGGCTATGCCGGCGACGACGCGGCGCTCACCGCGCGGCGCCTGCGCCAGGCCAACCTGATCGGTCCGGCCGGTTTCATATCGATGGAAGACGGCGCGGCGACCGGATTCGTCGCGCGCGGCGCGGTGGCGGCGGGCGAGCGCGCGGCCTTTGTCGAAATGGGCGGACACGACGTCGCATCCGATGAGTCGCGTGTTTCGGAGACCTCGGTGCGCGGCTTCTGGCAGGCGTGGCGCGGCCACATGGGTATCTAGCATGGTCGACCAAGCCATCCGTGCCGTCGTCGAAGACCTGCTGGCGCGCTATGTACATGCGATCGATGATGATCGCCTCGAGGAGTGGCCGGGGTTCTTCGCGCCCGATGGGCGTTACCTGCTGACCACCGCCGAGAACCATGCCGCCGGATTGCCCCTGTGCATCATCCAGGCCGATTCGCCCGCCATGATGGTCGACCGCATCGCCGCGCTGCGCCACGCCAACATCTATGAAGCGCAGACCTACCGGCACGTGCAGTCTTCTTTGCTGTTACGCGCGTTGGATGGCGAGCGGGTCGCAGCCGTCAGCAACTTCCAGGTCGTGCGCACGATGCACGACGGTGCGGCCGTGCCGTTCGCCAGCGGGCGCTACGTGGACAGGATCCGCCTTCCGGGGGGGCCCTGTTTTGAGGAGCGTCTGGTCCTGCTCGACAGCCGCCGCGTGGACACCTTGCTTGCAATACCGATCTAGGCGCGGCGCGAACGTGACTGTTTCGGCGGCAAGATGGAGCGGGACTGGCAGAGCGTGAAGAGGCAGCTGCCACTAGGTGCGACCGGGCGGCTCTCGGTCCGGGTCTGGTCGCTGCCTGTCTGGCTTGCCTGCCTGGCATTGCTGGCGCTTACCCACCTACCCGGCGCGCGAGCTGCGGAACCGGTGATCCGCGCGGCGGATATCTCCGCATCGGGACTTGCGGTCGGGCGCTACATGGCCGGGTTCGATGACCCGACGCGCCGGATCGACATCGCCGCCGCGGCCGCGCCCGAGCGCGCGGCCTCGTACGTCGCGCTGCAGTCCGACCGGCCCAACTTCGGTTATCACGTTGCGCCCTACTGGCTGCGCTTCACCATCGACCCGGGCAGCCAGGGCAAGCAACTGAAGCTCGAGGTCGGCATGCCCAGCCTGGACCATGTCGACCTCTACTCACCTGCGCCGGGCGGGGGTTTTACGCGTGTTTCCGCCGGCGACCGCGTGCCCTGGGGTGAACGGCCGGTTGCGCATCGCCACTTTGTCTTTGATCTGACGCTCGCGCCAGGGCCGGCGCAGACCTTCTATCTGCGGGTCGAGAGCAGGAGCGCGTTGACCGTGCCGGCCGTGCTGTGGCAGCCGGCAGCGTTTGCCATGCACAATCGCAATTCGCAGCTCTTCCTTGGCCTGTTCTACGGCCTCCTGATCGGGCTTTTCGCCTACAACCTGATCGTCTGGTCGACCCTGCGCGACCCCCTGTACCTGATCTACGTCGCCTACGTGGGCTGCTTCGGGCTCGCGCTATTCACCTTTGACGGGCTGGCTTTCGAACATTTGTGGCCCGATAACGTCGAATGGGGCAACAGGGCCCTGGCGACCTTCATGTCCTTGAGCCTCTTCTTCGGCGCGTTGTTCGCGCGCGGCTTTCTCGACACCCGCAGGCGTATGCCGCGGGTCGACCTTTTCGCGCGCGCAATCGCCGCGGCCGCGCTGGCGCTGGCCGTACTGGCTGCGTTGAATTTGTGGCCCGACTACGGCCATGTGTTGCGCACCTTGTCGGGTCTGGCTGCGGCGGGAGCGGCGGTGACGCTTGTCACTTCGGTGAAGATTGTTCTCGACGGCTACCGGCCGGCACGCTACTTTCTGCTCGCCTGGTCGGCCCTGCTGGTGTTCATTCTGCTGGGCGCGCTGCGCAATTTCGGCTGGCTGCCGACCAACTTCGCGACTTTCTACGGCCTGCACGTGGGTCTGGCGCTGGATGTGATCCTGCTCTCGACCGCGCTGGCCGACCGGATACGCGAATTGGCAGAGGAGCGCCTGCATGCACAGGCCGACCTGCTGGCGACCACGCGCCGCCACGACTTGGAGTCACGTACCCGCGCGCGCGAACTGGTTGCGGCCAACGAGCAACTTGAGGCGTTCAGCTATTCGGTCGCGCACGACCTGCGCGCCCCGCTGCGCGCCATCGACGGGTTTTCGCAATTGCTCAAGCAGGACGTCGGCCCCGCTTTGTCGAAGGAGGCGCGGGACAACGTCGATCGTATCAGCGCCAGTGCGAGACGCATGGCGGCATTGATCGACGGCCTGCTCGAGTTCGCCCGGCTGGGGCGCACGGCGCCCGTTTCGGTTCCGGTCGACATGCGCGCGGAACTCGACGCGGCTATGCGCGAAATCGGCCCCGCTGCCGCGGCAGAGCTCGAGATCGGATCCCTGCCGGTGGTGGAAGGCGACGCGGCCATGCTGCGTCAGGTGTGGTTCAACCTGCTCGCCAACGCCTTCAAGTTCAGCGCGACCGCCAGCGCTCCGCGCGTGTGTGTTTCCTGCGTGGACGGCCCGGTCGAGCAGGTGTTCAGCGTGGCCGACAACGGCGCCGGATTCGATCCGGCTTACGCAGACAAGCTCTTTGGCATGTTCCAGCGCCTGCACGCGGCCAGCGATTTCGAAGGCACCGGCGTCGGGCTGGCGATCGTCAAGCGCATCGTCGAAGCCCATGGCGGTCGCGTCTGGGCGAAGGGCGCGCCCGGGCAAGGCGCGACGTTCTCTTTCGCGTTGCCGAAGCGCGGCATGGCTGCGGGGTCAGTCGGAGAGCTTCAGGAAAACGCGTAGCGCGCCACGGCTGCCTCGTCCCAGGTGATGCCGCAGCCTGGCAGGTCAGCCGGCACGGCGTGGCCATCGCGCATCGCAAGAGGCGTGGTCAGCACCGGGTTGATCCAGTCGACGTATTCCAGCCAGTGCGCGGTCGGCGTCACGCACATCAGGTGGGCGCTCACCTCCGGGAACAGGTGCGTGGACATGGGCAGGGCCGCCGCATCGGCGATCGCTGCGGCGCGCAGCCAGCCGCTCACCCCGCCGATGCGCATGGCATCGGGCATCACATAGTCGCTGGCCTGCGCCGCCACCGCGCGTGCCATGTCGCGCGGGCCCCAGTAGTTCTCGCCGATCGACACCGGGGTCGCCAGCGCCGCGGCGACGCGCGCGCACCCGGCGTGGTCTTCGGCGCGCACCGGCTCCTCGATCCATGTCAGACCCATTTCGTCCAGCGCACGACCGCGGCGGATGGCCTCGGTCGGGTCAAGCGCCTGGTTGTAATCGGACATGAGCGCGGTTCCCGGCGGTAACACCGCCTTGACCGCGCGAGCTGCGGCCAAGTCTTCTTCCAGCGTCGCATATCCGAGGCGCAGCTTGAGGGCACGGAAACCCCCAGCCAACAGTTCACCCGCCTCGCGCGCCACCTTCTCCGGGCCCATCAGTCCCAGACCGCAGCTGTTGTAGGCCGCCACCGGGCGCAGTTCGCCGCCCAGGAGGCGCGCCAGGGGAAGGCCTCCCTCGATGGCCTTTGCGTCCCAGGCTGCCATGTCGATGCCGGCCAGCGCCATGCCGATGATGCCGGTGGTGCCCAGCAGGGTGAAGCGCTTCTCCAGCATGCCGGACAGGGCTACCGGCGAGAGCGAGTGCCCCACGACCAGAGGCGCGATGTCGTCCAGCGCGGCCACCGTGGCCTTGAGTGCTGCGGGCGTGATGCAAAAAAGATAACTGCGCCCGGTCGCACCGGCCGAGGTTTCCAGGTCGACCAGCACGAACGGCACCTGGGTGATCGCCCCGGTCGCCGTGGTGAGCGACCGATTCATGGGCAGGAATACAGCGCGGGCGGTGAGGCGGGTGATGCGACTGGTCATGGCGCGGGCGCCGTGGCGCCTGGGTGGCGGGAGGCGCCCATCTTACGGCTTGCCGGCGCAGCCGGCCGCGCCAGCAAGCCGCCGCGACCGCGTCAGCGCGGCTGCCGGCGTCGCACGCCGAGGGCCGCGAGCCCACCCAGCGCCAGTGCCAGCGTGCCGGGTTCGGGAACCCGCGCGAAGCCCAGCTGTACGGCGGCGACTTGCTGCAACCGGTAGGCATCGCCAGGGTCGATTCCCAGATCGCGCGCGGCCTGCTCGTAATAACCCAGAGACTGCGGATCGAGCCCCGTGATCGAGCCGAACAGGGTCAGCGCGCTCAGATAGGAGCCCCACTTGCTTGGATGGGTGCCGTCGTTGAACCAAAGGTCTATCAGGCCGTCGGTCAGCGCGTCGGGGGCATACATGTTGCGTGTTGCCACGCCGTCTTGCACAGCACGCAGAAAAGCCTGGCCTGTTGGAACGATTCCCGCGATGCCGGTAGTGCCATCATCGTCTGCATAATCGCGGACACTCAACATCCCCAACCGCATCTGTTCCGTCATTTCCTCCAGTGACGAGAAATAGCTTGGTGCTGGTGTGGAGAGATCGTAGGTGGCAAGGGCGGTCACTGGGTTGAGGGTCTTTGCACCCGGTGAATTGATCAGGTCGGGGCGTGCCCAAGTCTCTTGCAGGTAGATCTTGGTATTCGGGTCGAAGTTCGAGTTCACGCCCAGATTGCGGGTGGTCGTGTTGGTGCAGAACGAGCCGCCGCCAGCGTTTTGGCAGGCGGTGTCTGCCTGTGCATTGGAGCCGCCCGGCGGACGATACTGCGCACGAAACATTTCCCGCTCGGTGAAGCTCGTGACGGCGGCCAAGCCTTGAGCGATGGTCACCCTTCCCGTATGCACCCAGTCCTCGATCAGGTCGACATAGGCCCTGACCGACGGGAAATTGGACCCCAGAACACCACTGGTTCCAGGCAATAGGGTTCGGCCAGCAGAGTCCGTGGTGACGGTCTTCGGAGCCAGGACCTCATCGCTCTGCTCCTGCAACACGATACTGCCCCATCGCTCGCTGCTGATATTGCTGCGCAGGTCCCAGCTGGTGGTATTGGCGGTGTTGAGCAAATGGCCGCGAAGCGAGGCCGCGTTGCGGGTGGACAGGGCAACGTCGTAGTCCAGGCCGGCCTGCACTGTGAATTGCTTGAAGATGCCGGCCGTGCCGCCCCAGGTGTTGAGCTGTGTGTGTGGCGAGTATGAGTTGCCCTGGGTAGTCGTGCCCGGGATGTTCATCCCGATCGGATAGGAATTTGTGCCGAAGACGTTGGTGAACGGGGCGCCGGAATAGGGAGCCAGGGGATTTGTAGTGGCGTTGAACGGTAGGGCGGGGTTCACAAACGATACCGCTTGTAGTACTCCATCTCCCCGAGGCGCAGTGAGATCGCGCACATTTGCAGCGTTGTAGGTCAGCACCTGATTCGTCAAGTTCAAGCTTCCGTCAGGGTTCAACGAACCATCGGTTCGGCCAAACGTATAGCTGTTGCCGACGAACAGGATTTTTACCGGCGCGGCATGCGCGCTGGCGGCGAAGCCGGCGGCAATGAGGATGGGGACAAATTTCAACATGGTCTGGTCTCCGTTTTTTGCATGTCCGGCTTGTCGGCGCGATCGCGCGGGCCGGTTCATGGGCACCAGGCGATGCTAGGCGTGTGGTTGTCATATGTCCAATACGCCGATGGTGCAAACATCATATGTTTCTCATATGATGCCGGGATGGATCTACGCCAGTTGCGCTACTTTGTGGCCGTCGCCGACGCCGGCCACATCACGCGCGCCGCCGAGCGTCTCGGCATGCGCCAGCCGCCCCTGAGCCAGCAGATCAAGGCGCTCGAGGCGCAGGTCGGCCAGCCGCTGTTTCGCCGGCACGCGCGCGGGGTCACGCTGACCGAAGCAGGTAAACAATTGTCAAATGACGCGCGCGCCATCCTGCGCGACGTGGCTGCGCTGGAAGCGCGCCTGGCGCGTACTGGTAGCGGCGTGCAGGGACGCCTGTCGGTGGGGTTTACCAGCTCGGCTGCGGCGCACCGCTTCACGCCGGCGGTCCTGCGTGCCTGTCGCCAGACCTACGGCGGCATCGACCTGGCCTTGAGCGAGGACAACGCGGCGGGCATCCTCGAGTCGCTCGCCGCCGGTCGCGTGGATTGCGGCTTGCTGCGCGTACCGATCGCGCGGCCCGAGGGCATCGCCTTCGAGGTGTTGCTGCGCGAACCGCTGCTTGTCGCACTCCCCATGGGGCACCGCCTGCTGGGTTCGGGCCCCTCGCGCGGCGCGCCGACCCTGCATCTGCGCGAGCTTGCAAACGAAGATCTGATCCTGGTGCGCCGGCCCGGCGCGCCCGGGCTTTACGCCGGCTTTCTGGATCTGTGTCGGGCGGCCGGCTTCGAACCGCAGGTTGCGTTCGAGGTCGAACGCATGATGACCAACCTGAACCTGGTGGCGGCAGGTGCCGGCGTGTCCGTGGTTCCCGCATCGATGCGCGGCACGCACTCCCATGCGATCGTCTACTGCCCGCTTGCCGAAGCCGGCAGCCTCGATGCGCCCTTGACGCTGGCGTATCGAGGTCACGAGCTGGGTGGGGTGCTGGCGAGTTTTGTCGGGCTGGCCCGCAAGGTGGCGCCACGCTTTTCCGGCACCGCGCGTGCGTCGAGCGCGGGCGCGCCGGAATGATCGCGTTGGCATCGCTCAAGCGTGCCGCAGGACTCGCCGCCTTCCTGGTGTTGGCCTTGCTGTTTCTCGCCCAGGCCGCGTTCTCGCAGGCGCGCTGGCCGCAGCGCGCCGTGCGCATCATCGTGGTCTATCCGCCCGGCGGCGTGAGCGATGAGACCGCGCGCTTCGTCGCCGATCGCCTCGCGACGCGCCTGGAGGTACCGATACTGGTGGAGAATCGCTCGGGCGGGGGCGGCGCAGTCGGCATGGCGGCGCTGGCCAAGGCCGCGCCGGATGGGCATACCCTGGCTTTTTCAGCCATCAGCCCCCTGTCATTGAACCCGCACCTGGGACCGGTCGGCTACGACCCGCGCCGTGATGTTGCCCCGGTCACCGGTGTCATGCTGACGCCGGTGGTAGTGGTGGGGACGCCGGCCTTCGCCGGGGCCAGCTTCCAGGATCTGCTGCAGGCCGCGCGCACCGCGCCGGGCCGGATTCGTTGGGGCAGTTCGGGCCGTGCGACCGTCGGCCACATGGTGCTGGAGCAGGTGCGGCTGGCGGGCCAGGTCGACATCACCCACATTCCTTACAAAGGCGGTGCGCAGCAACTCAACGATGCGCTGGCCGGGCATTTCGAAATACTTTCGACCAATGTCGCACAGACGCAGTTGCAATACATCCAGGCCGGCCGCTTCAAGGCCTTGGCCGTCGGCGCGCCGGAGCGGCTGCGGGTCCTGCCACAGGTTCCCACCCTGGCCGAGCTTGGCTTTCCACGCGCCAACCTGGCCTCGCAATTTGGCCTGTTTGCGCCCGGCGACACGCCCGCGAGTGTCGTCGAACGGATCAGCACCGAGGTGGGCGCCGTCATGCGCCAGGCAGATTTCCGCGAGCGCCTGACGGCTGCAGGCAACCTGCCGCTCTCCGGTGGTCCTGCCGAGTTCGCGCGTGCCATCGAGCTTGATTCCGAGCGCAATCTTGTCGTGATCAAGGCGACCGGCATGCGCATGGAGTGATGCGCGATTGTGTCTGGCGCCAACCGCGTTCCGTGACCGACCGGGTCATCGACTGGCTCCAAACACCTGATAGCATGGCCGGATCATGACGGCGCGACTTTCCTACCTCAACCTATTCGCGCGCGACATGGAAGCACAGGCGCGCTTCTATGCTGCCGCGCTGGGCTTCCCGGAGGTGGAGGCCCTGCGCTCACCGATCTTTCGCTGCCTGGATGCCGGCGGCGTTCTGCTGGGTTTCAATGCGCACGCGGCCTATGAGTTGCTGAACCTTGCGGACCGGGTGCCGCAACGGCCCGTCACGTCGGCCTACGCCACTTTCGAACTCGCATCGACCACGGCTGTCGATGCCGGTGTCAAGCGCATCCTGGACCTGGGCGGCACCCTCATCAAGGCGCCGTACCGTACCTACTACAACGCGTACCAGGCCGTGCTGGCGGATCCGGAAGGCAACGTTTTTCGCTTGAACCACGACTTGAAGCCAGGATGAGCACCGCCGGCGCCGCAAGACACGGCGCGGCTGCGATGACGGCTTTCATCCGCAACGAGTGGAATCGCCTATCCGCGCGCGTCTTCGAGGACCATCGCAGCGCCCTTCTCGCCGATCATGATGGTGGCGGCATTGGTGTTGCCGCTCACCACGGTCGGCATGACCGAGGCATCGATGACGCGCAGGCGCTCGATGCCGCGCACGCGCAGGCGCGCATCCACGACCGCCGCGGTGTCGCGGCCGATCCTGCAGGTGCCGGCCGGGTGGTAGCCGGAAGAACCGTGGTTCCGGACCGCTTCCAGGATTTCGTCATCCGATTGCGCCCGCGGGCCGGGATTGGATTCCTCGAGCACATAGGGTTTGAGTGAAGGCGTTTCGGCCAGGCGCCGGCACAGGCGCGCGCCGGCGACCATCGCGCGCCGATCGAAGTCGGTATCCAGGTAGTTGGCGTTGATCAAGGGCGGGGCCAGGGGATCATTCGACTGGAGCATCACCGAGCCGCGACTGGTGGGCCGCATCGGGTAATACACCAGCGTAAAGCCGGGCCACTTGTGCGGCATCGCGCCGCGCTGCTCGGCGCTCACGGTGCTGATGAACACCTGCATGTCGGCCGTCGCGGATTCGGGCAGCACTTTCGTGATCAGCCCCCCGGTCATCACGCCGATCGCCATCGGCCCGCTGCGGAACAGGGCATAGCGCAGGCCCGTGCGCGCCATCCGCCAGAGGTTCTTCAGATCGTCGTTCGTGGTGACGGGCCGGGTGCACTTGTAGAGCAACCTGAGCGCGAGGTGGTCCTGCAGATTGGCGCCGACCCCCGGCAGGTCCGCGATTACCGGGATTCCGTGCTGCTGCAGCGTCGCGCCCGGCCCGATGCCCGAGAGCTGCAAGAGTTGCGGCGACTGCAGCGAGCCGGCAGCGACGATCACCTCGCGCCGGGCGCGCACGGTGCTCAGCTGCCCGCCCTGCCGGTAACGCACGCCCACCGCAAGCGTGCCTTCCATGACGATGCCGGTGGCATGGGCCTCGGTCTCGACCTTGAGGTTCGATCGGCCGCGCGCCGGCTTGAGGTAGGCCGTGGCCGCGGAATGGCGCCGGCCGTCGCGCGTGGTGAGCGACAGGTACCCCGCGCCGTCCTGCACCGGCCCGTTGAAGTCGGCGTTTCCGCCGATGCCGAGATCCCTGCCTGCAGCGATGAAGGCATCGACCAGTTCGCTCTTCTGCCGGATGGGCTCGACCGACAGCAACTCGAGCGACTTGCGAAAGTACGGCTCGACGTCCTTGAAGCCCCAGCCCGCCGCGCCCTGTTCCTCCCAGAGGTCGAAGTCCTCCGGCTGGCCGCGAATCTGGATCAGGCCGTTCACCGACGAGGAACCGCCCAGCGTGCGCCCGCGCGGCCAATAGACCTGGCGGTTGTTCATGTTGGCATCCGGCGCAGTCCAGAAGCCCCAGTTCAGCACCGGGTGCAGCATGGTCTTGCCGTAGCCGATCGGCACATGGATCCAGGGGTTGCGATCCGCCGGCCCTGCTTCGAGCAGCAGGACGGTGTGACTCGGATCCTGGCTCAACCGGTTGGCCAGCACGCAGCCGGCGGAGCCGCCGCCTACGATCACGTAGTCGAAGCGCATGCCTCGATCGCTGTCCGGCGGCGTCATTTGATTCCCTGCATCGACGAGGTAATCGGGACAGCGCCGCGCAGCCGCAGCACGAACTCGTAGGTTTCGGCGTTCGCCCAGTACAGCGTGTACTCGATGGGCGTGCCCTGGACATCGTAGGACACCCGCTCCAGCGCGATCAGCGGCTCTCGGCCGCGCAGGCGCAGCGTGCGGCGCAACTCTGGCGTCGCGGCGCGCGCGCGAATCGACAGGTCGGCGTTCGCCACCTTGATATTGCTCGCCTCCTTGAACAGGTGATAGCTGGAGTTTTGCGCGATCTGTTCGCGCGTGAACTTGGGCAACCAGGGCGCGAGCCATACCCAGGACACCGCGAACGGCGTTCCACCGCGCAGGTAGAGCCGCGTCCAGTGAGTCAGCTTGCGGCCGCCGGAGCGAAGTTTTTCGGCCACCGCGGCGGGCGCCACGCGCTCGGTGAACTCCAGCAATTCCGTGCGCGGATTGACGCCCTTGGCGACCAGCTCGTCGTAAATACCGTGCGGATCAAGCAAGTCATGGTGCACCGGCGGCTCGGCGACAAAAGTGCCCTTGCCCTGGCGCCGCACCACCAGCTTTTCCCTGGCGAGGTGCATGACCGCCTGGCGCGCGGTGATGCGCGAGACGCCGTGCGTGAGCGCGAGCTCCGGCTCGGCCGGGATGCGATCGCCGGTTTTGTAGGTGCCTGCCGCGATCGCGCTGCGCAACTGCTGCGCGAGCTGGCGGTGCATGGCGACCTCGCTGTTGCGCAGCAGGCCCGGGGTCTGTTTCAACGGCGCTGCCCCGTCGCCTTGTCAAACACATGCAGAGCCGAGGGATCAAGATGAATCCTGACCTGCGCCTTCTCCGCCGGCCGCTCACCCTCGCGCAGCTTGGCGCGCACCAGCAGCTCACCCACCATCAGGTCGGCATAGAACTCCTCGCCGAGCGCCTCGACCATGCTGACCGTCGCGGGAACGCCTGCATCGGCGATCCGGACCGCGGAGGGGCGAATGCCCAGAATGACGTCGGGCCCCTTGAGCGACTGGAAGCCTTCGGTGCTGCCCGGGATCAGGTTCATCGGGGGATTGCCCAGGAACCCGGCCACTTCCACCGTCGCCGGCTTGCTGAACACCTCCTCCGGCGTGCCGACCTGGACGATGCGTCCGTCCATGAACACCGCCAGCCGGTCGGAGAGCGACAGCGCCTCCTCCTGGTCGTGGGTGACGTAGACGGCGGTGACATTGAGCGCGCGCTGCAGGCGCTTCAACTCCACGCGCGTCTCTATGCGCAGCTTGGCGTCGAGGTTGGACAAGGGCTCGTCCAGCAGGAACAGCGCCGGCTTGCGAACGATGGCACGCGCGAGCGCGACCCGCTGCTGCTGGCCGCCGGAGAGCTGGCCGGGTTTCCGGTCCAGCAGGTGGCCGATGCGGACCCGGGCCGCCGCATCCCTGACCGCCTTGTCGATCTCTTCCTTCTTCTCATGAATCATGCGCAACGGGAACGAAATGTTTTCGCTCACGGTCATGTGCGGATAGAGCGCGTAGCTCTGGAACACCATCGCCACGTCCCGCTCTCCCGGTTCGGCGTTCGTTACGTCCTTGCCGCTCAGCAAGACGCGGCCCTCGGTCGCGCTCTCCAGGCCCGCGAGGATGCGCAGCGTGGTGGTCTTGCCCGATCCAGAGGGACCGAGGAGCGAGAAGAATTCCCCCGGCCGCACCTCGAGGTCGATGCCAGCCAGCGCGGTCACCGCGCCGTGCTTCTTCACGATGCCCGACATCTGCACGCTTGCCGCCGTCATCGTCTGCCTCCGCCTTTCACTGCACCCACGGTCAACCCCTTCACGATGTGCTTCTGCGCAATCAGGCCGAGGATGATCACCGGCGCCATCCCGGCCATCGCCGCGGCGGCGAGGCGCGCCCACTGCGTCTGCTCAAGCGATATGAAGTTGAACATCGCCACCGTCACCGGCCGGACGTTGTTGCCGCCCAGCACCACGGCGAACAGGAATTCGTTCCAGGAGTTGAGGAAGACGAAGATCACCGTCACCGCGATGCCGCCCCTGGCTTGCGGCAGGATGACGTGCCACAATGCCCGCCAGCGCCCGGCGCGGTCGAGCAGCGCCGCCTCCTCCATCTCGCGCGGGATTTCCTCGAAGTAGGACACCAAAAGCCAGATGGCGAAGGGCAGCGCGAAGGTCAGGTACACCAGCACCAGGCCCTGGTAGGTGTCGGTCCAGCCGATCCTGCGCAGGATGAGGAAGTACGGGATCACCAGGCCTACCGGCGGCAGCATCTGCGTCGCCAGCACGTAGAACCCCGCGCCCCTCTTGAACGGCAGGTCCAGCCGCGACAGCGCGTAGGCCGCGGGGATGGCGAAGATCATCGTCAAGAGCGTGGTGAGGCCAGAGACGATCACGCTGGAGATGAGGTTGGGCACGATGCTCTGCGAGCCCCTGAATACGTCGGCGTAGTTGCGCAGCGTCGGCTCGAAGATCACCGACGGCGGATACGCCAGCACGTCCTTCTCGGTCTTCAGCGAGGTCGCCAGGCCCCACAGCACCGGGAAGGTCCAGACCAGCATCATCAGGACCGCGATGGCGAGGAGAACGAGGTTTCTCGCCTTCATTTTTTGGTCCTGAAGCTGAACAGCAGGAACGCAACCGCCAGGGTGATCGCCAGCAGCACCGTCGCCACCGCCGCGCCGTAACCCAGGGAGAGCTCGGTGAACGACAGCCGGTACGCGTACAGGTTGAGGATCTCGGTGGCCGACCCCGGCCCGCCGCCGGTGGCGGCGAAGATCGCGGCGAAGGCGGACAGCGCGGTCACCATGCGCAGGATCACCACGATCACGATCGCCGGCCGCAGCATCGGCAGCGTGATGTGCCAGAAGCGCTGCCAGGCACTGGCGCGATCCAGGCGCGCCGCCTCATAGATGTCCGGGGGCAGCGCGGCGAGGCTGGCCAGCAGGACCAGGAACGCGAACGGGGTCCACTGCCAGGTGTGGATCGCGATCACCGACACCAGCGCCAGTCGCGGTTCGCCCAGCCAGTTGTAGCTGCCCAGTCCCAGCCAGCGCGTGATGAAGTCGAGGATGCCGAAATCCGGCGCGAGCACCAGCGACCGCCAGAAGAGGCCCGCCACCACCGGAGCCAGCACGATGGGCAGGATCGCCGCGATACGCAGCATCGCCTGGCCGCGCTTCACCTGCATGACGAGGAGCGCGAGCGACAGGCCCAGCACCACCTGCAGCACCACCGTGGTCCCGGTGTAGATCAGCGTCAGGCCCAGCGAATTCCAGAAGCGCGAGTCGCTGCCCAGCTTCTGGTAATTGGCCAGCCCGGCAAAACCGCTCAGCCAGGGCATGGACAGATCGAGGCGCTGGAAGCTCGTCCACACCAGGTAGATGAGCGGCAGCGCCGTGGTGACGACGAGCAGCAGGAGCGCGGGAAGGAAGAGCGCCAGCGCGAAGCGGCGCTCGCCTCCCCGTATTGCGGAGGACATCTACCCTTTCAGGATCTGCGCAACGCGCCCCTGCGCCTCGTCCAGCGCTTCCTTGGGCTTCTTCTGCCCGGCCAGCGCCGCCTGGATCGCGGTCGCCATGGTCTCGCCTACCGCCGGCCACTGCGGCATCCTCGGCCGCCATTGCACGTCGGCGTCGTTCGCCATGGAATCGGTGGTCGCCTGCAGGTAGTTGTCGCCGTAGTCCTTCACCATTGCGGCGAACTCCGGCGACCTGAGCTGCGGCAGGCGGTTGATGCCAAGGCGCTTGATGCCCTTGGATCGGAACGAGGTACGCGCCTGTGTCTCCGCCGAGGTGGCCCAGGTGATGAAGAGCCAGGTCGCGCGTTTCGCCTTCTCCGACAGCGCCGCGTTCACCGGGAAGCCCCAGTTCCAGATCGACGTCACGCGCTTGCCCGACGGGCCCCTGGGCCAGCGGGCGTAGCCGATCATGCCAATGACCTTCGACTTCTCCGTATTGTTCAGCACCGAAGCCGAGGTGTTGGCGTCCACGTACAGGCCCAGCGTGCCCTGCGAGAACGCGTCCGCCAGGTCAGGCCAGTTCCAGTTGCGCACCGCAGGCGGCGAGTACCTGGTGAGCAGGTTCACGTACCACTCGAGCGCTGCCACGCCTTCCGGGCTGTTCAGCACCAACTGGCCGCTCTTGAACCAATCGCCGCCGAAGGCGCGGAAGATCGACGGATAGATGTACATGTTCTGGCCCGCGCCCGCGAAGCCGCGCATCGCGCCGCCCCACACCCGGTTGTTCGGGTCGTGAATCGCCGCGCAATTCTTCACCAGGTCGTCCAGCGTCTCTGCCGGCTTGAGGCCCTTTGCCGCGTACAGGTCCTTGCGGTAGATCTGCACCGTCGTTTCGCCGTCGAACGGCACGCCGTACGGCTTGCCCGCCACGGAGTTCGCCCCGCGCCAGGCCGGGATGATGTCTTCATTGCGGAACCAGGCCGCGTCGGTCAGCCTGGCATCGCCCAGCATCCCGTCGATCGGGTCGCACCACTTGTTGGACGCGTAGAGGTCGTAGTACATCGGATCTGCCGCGTGCGTCGCGTACGTCCCGGTCTTGGAACTCAGGTCGAGGATCGCCTTCTGCCGGATCTGGCCGGGCGGCACCTTCTCGAACCGGACTTCGACCCCGGTGAGCGCCTGGAACGTGGGCACCTCGTTGATCAGCGCATCGAAGTATCCCGCCGGGATCACCGCCACCGTGAGCTTCTCGCCCTCCGCCTGCCGCCAGTTGATCTTCGCGGCCTGGTATGGTCCGATGTCCGCCGCCGTCTGCGCGTTCGCGAAGCGCGCCACCCACGGCGCGCCCAGCATCGCCGCCCCACCTGCCAGGACCGTGCGGCGAGTTTTCGATACCTTGTCTGAAGTCTTCTTGCTCATGCCTGCTCTCCTCCGATGGTCCGAAAAGCCCGTTTTCTGGATGCGTTATAACAATATAGGACATTAGGTGTCAACGACCGCCCGACGCCGCAGGCTGTCCTCATTTGGAGTGAGCCTTTACGCCTCCGGCAGGATGACCACCTTGCCCGTGACCTGGCGCGCCGCCATCGCGTTCAATGCCGCGGCGGTCTTGGCCAAGGGGTAGCGCGCCGAGATGTGCGGCTTGATGCGGCCCTCGCCCAGCCAGGTGAAGAGTTCCTTCATCATCTCGTAGTTGGGCTTGGGTTCGCGGCGCGCGAAGTCGCCCCAGAACACGCCGACGATCGCGCAGCCCTTCAGGAGCGTCAGGTTGAGCGGGATCTTGGGAATCTCGCCATTGGCGAAACCCACCACCAGGAAACGACCGCGCCAGGCGATGCTGCGCAACGCCGGCTCGCTGTATCCCCCGCCCACCGGGTCGTAGATCACGTCCACGCCCTTGCCGCCGGTCAGCACCTTCAGGCGTTCGCGCATGTCTTCGCTGGCGTAGTTGATCAGCTCATCCGCACCATGCGCCTTGCACACCGCGAGTTTTTCCGCGGAGGATGCCGCCGCGATGACGCGCGCGCCAATGATCTTGGCGATCTCGATGGCCGCGATGCCGACGCCGCCGGCCGCGCCCAGCACCAGCAGGGTCTCGCCGGCCTTGAGTTGCCCGCGGTCGATCAGTGCATGATGCGAGGTCGCGTAGGTGAGCCCCATCGCGGCGGCGATCGCCATGTCCACGCCCGCGGGCAGAGGCACGACCTTGTCGGCGCCGACCGCCACTTCCTCGGCAAAGGCGCCGTGCCCGAGGAGGGCCACCACCGGCATGCCGGGTTTCAGGTGCACGACGCCCTCGCCCACCTCCTTGATGACCCCGGCGACTTCGCTGCCGGGCGCAAAGGGCAGGGGCGGCTTGAACTGGTACTTGTTCTCGATGATCAGCACGTCGGGAAAGTTGACGCTGGCGGCCTTGATGTCGATCACGACTTCGCCCTTGGCCGCGACGGGCGAGGCGATGTCTTCGAGCACCAGGGTGTCGGGCGGGCCGAACTGCTTGCAGAGGACGGCTTTCATCGGGATGTTTTCCTTTTTGCGGGTTCATGGCCGTGCGCTGCGTGGGCGTGGCCGGGCGGGCGCCATGTTACGGCAGGCGCGGGGCGATCGTGCGATCATCCGGACCCGCGAGGAACTGATGCTGAGTGCTGCCGACAACGATTGCCTGACCCAGACCGGGCGCGATACCGCGATGGGCGCGCTGTTTCGCCGCTTCTGGATGCCGGTGGCCCTGTCGGCCGAGCTTCCCGAAGCCGACGGGCCGCCGCTGCGTGTGCGCGTACTGTCCGAAGACCTGATCGCGTTTCGTGCCAGCGACGGGCGCGTCGGCTTGGTCGAGCCGCATTGTGCGCATCGCGGCGCAAACCTCTTTTTCGGGCGCAACGAAGCCGACGGCATTCGTTGCATCTATCACGGCTGGAAGTTCGACCTCGAAGGGCGCGCGGTGGAGATGCCCAATGTGCCGCAGGGCGCCGCCTATCACGGCCGCACCGCGATCACCGCGTACCCGACGCGCGAATTTGCTGGCATGGTGTGGGCCTACTTGGGCCCGCGCGAATCGCTGCCCGCGATGCCGGAACTGGAAGCCGGCCTCGTGCCGCCCGCGCATCGCTTCGTCTCCAAGAAGCTGCAACAGTGCAACTGGGCGCAGTCGATCGAAGGGGCGCTGGACACCGCCCATTTTTCGTTCCTGCACATGCCGGCGCCGCGAGTCGCGCAGGCGGTACATCCGGATGCCAATGCCGACGCGCGGCGCCTCACCTGGATGCGCGACGACCCAATGCCGCAGTTCTCCTTTGTCGAGCATGCGGCCGGGTTCGTTGCAGGTGCCGCGCGGCGCGCCGACGGGGAAGAACTGTACTGGCGCATCAGCCAGTACCTCCTGCCCAACCATAGCCTGGCTCCCAACGCCCTGCCCGGCGAGAACCATCAGGGCCAGACCTGGGTACCGATCTCGGACACCGAGTGCTGGATCTATACCTACGTGTGGAATCCGGCGCGGGCACTGACCGAGGCCGAACGCGAAAAGCTCGCGCGCGGCCACGGCGTCATCGCCGAGACCGACGCGGCCTACGTGCCCCTGCGGCGGCGCGAAAACGACTATCTCATCGACCGCGTCGCACAGCGCAACGAATCGTATACCGGGGTACGCGGCGTCTCCGAGCAGGACGCCATGGTGCAGGACAGCCAGGGCCTGATCGCCGATCGCACGCGCGAACACCTGACCGCGACCGATGCCGCGGTGGTGCGCTTTCGGCGCGTCGTTCTGGAAGCGGCCAAGGCGCTGGCGTCGGGCACGCCGCCAGCAGTCGCGCGGGACGGCGCAGCCTACCGCCTGCGCTCCGGCAGCTGGATTGCGCACCGAGACCGCGCGCTCCCCGCGGTCATGCACGAACGGTTCGGGGACTTGATCGGGCGCGCGCCACGAGATGAAGGGAAAGAGGAGAAGCGATGAATAGAGGAATGCTCGCGAGGCGGATGGCGCGCGATGTCGCATGCGCTTGCATGGGATTGACGCTCGCACTGGCGGCGGCAGGGGCATTTGCGCAGGCATTCCCGGCACGGTCGGTGCGCGTGGTGGTGCCCTACCCGCCCGGTGGCATCGGCGACACCGTCACGCGGACCCTGACACAGAGCATGGGCGAGGCGCTCGGGCAGCCCTTCGTCATCGACAACAAGCCCGGGGCCAGCCAGATGATCGGCGCGGAACTGGTCGCCCGGGCGCCTGCGGACGGGCACACCCTGTTCCTGGGCAGCGTCACCAGCCTGGCGATCAATGTCAATTCTCAGAAAAAGCTCAACTACGACCCGCAGAAGGACTTCGCACCGGTCGGCATGGCGTTCTATTCGCCGCTCTATCTGGTCGTCAACCCCGCGATTGCAGCGACCTCGGTACGCGAACTGATCCAGCTTGCGCGCGCGCAGCCCGGGCGCCTGAGCTTCGCCTCGATCGGCCAGGGCGGCTCGATTCACCTGGCCGGCGAGCTGTTTCGCTCGATGGCCGGGCTGGACATGGTGCACGTGCCCTACAAGGGCAGCGCGCCGGCACTGACCGATCTGATCGGCGGACAGGTCAGCCTGATGTTCGACGCCGGTGTCTCGGCGCTGCCGCAGGTGCGGGCCGGCAAGCTGCGCGCCCTGGCGGTGACCAGCCGGACACGCTCCGCCTCCGCCCCCGAGTTGCCGACCGTGGCCGAAGCCGGCGCGCTGCCCGGCTACGAAGCCATCATCTGGTTTGCCTTGGCGGCACCGGCTGGCACGCCGCGCGAGGCGATCCTGCGCCTGTCGCAGGAGTTGAGCCGTGCCACCCGGATGCCCGGGTTGCGCGAGCGCTTCGCGCCACAGGGTGTGGAATTCGCGGGTGGCACCCCGGAGGAACTGGCCGAGGTCATCCGCAGCGAGATACCGAAATGGGGCAAGGTGCTCAAGGACGCCAACGTGGCGCCGGAATGACGCAGCCGGCCTCAGACGCCCAGTTGGCGGTACGAGGCGTCGGCAGCGTGATGGAGGATCGGGTCGCTGGTCAGGTCGGGCGCGCTGTCGGCGACCGGGATCATGGTTGCAGCGGCCAGGGCCGCTCCCGCGGCGATCGCCAGGCCTACGAAGATGACTTTCAGGGATTTGAGTGCTTTCATGGCATGCTCCCCTCGAAGCGTGAATGCGTTGCAGTGATCGCATGATCGGGCCTCCAGCGCCGATGTGACAGGGGGCAAACCGGGTCCGCAGTGCGCTTTCGCACGCCTTTGGCGCGCTTTGGCGATAAAGTCCGGCGTCGGGACAAAAAACGTGACGCAGGTCACGCGAAGGCGGGGCAATGGCAACGGGGATGGTGCAACCTTCGATCGTCGGTCTGCGCGGCGTCGAAATGCTCGTGGGCCTGGATCCGGATCGGCTCGAGGTATTGGCGCGCGAACTCGCCTGGAAACGGGTGCCCGCCGGAGGGCACATCATCGAACGCGCAGTCGACAGCCGCGACGTGCACCTGATCGTGGCCGGGCGTGTGCGCGTGGCGGTCTCCGCCGCCTCCGGGCGCCACATCACCTATCGTGACCTGGGCGCCGGCAGCGCCGTCGGTGTGCTGGCCTCAATCGACGACGCGGGCCGCAGCGCAGATGTGGTCGCGATCGAGGAATGCCTGGTCGCAACCATGGGGCCGGACCTCTTTCATCGCCTCCTGCGCGAGTCCGCGCCCGCCGCGCGCTGGTTGCAGAAATCCCTGGTGCGCATGGTGCGCGAACTGTCCGACCGCGTCTTCGAGGTCAGCGCTCTGGGCGTGGCCAATCGCGTCCACGCTGAACTCCTGCGCCTGGCGCGCGAGGCGGGTGTAACGGCCAACCGCGCGCTCATTGATCCGGCGCCTACCCACGCCGAGATCGCCGCCCAGGTCAGCACCTACCGCGAGCAGGTTACGCGCGAAATCTCGTCCATGGTCAAGGAGGGCCTCATCGAGCGCCACGGGCACCACGGGCTCGCGGTGCCGGATGTGGACAAGCTCGCGCGCATCGTCGCAGACGTGCGGCGCCTGGGCTGACGCCGCGGCGGCTCAGTGCTTGCCAGCCGGCGGGTTCGCGGCGGACGTGAGGTAGGTTCGAATCACCCACGCGTCATCTTCGTCAGCCAGTCCCATGTCGACACCGGCCTGGAGGGTGGCATGGGCCAGCGCGCCCAGAGCGGCACGTGCGTCAAGCTGATGGGCCATCTCGACGGCCAGGCGCACGTCCTTGGTGAGGATCGGCATGGCCGCGGTGACGGTGTGATCGTCGTTGATCACGCGCTTCAGGCGATCGCCGATCATCCAGCTGCCGCCGCTGGAAGCCATGACCACCTCGTGCACCTTGGCCAGGTCGAGTCCGGCGCGCCGGGCCAGCGCGAAGGCCTCGGCACCGGCCACCAGGTTCACCGCCGCCAGCAGGTTGTTGACCAGCTTCATGGTCGAGCCGTCGCCGGCTGCTTCGCTGATGACAAATCGCTTGTCGCTCATGGCGCGAAACGCCGCTTCGCAACGGGCCAGGGCCGCAGCCGGCCCCGATATCATCATGCTCATGGTGCCGGCCTCGGCACGCGCCGGTCCGCCGGAAATCGGCGCGTCGATGAGGGTCAGGTCGCGCGCGGCCAGGCGTGCGCTCAAGTCGCGGGCGTAGGCCGGGCCGACCGTCGAGCACAAGACGACGATGCCGCCTGGCGCCAGCGCGCCGGCCAGACCATGCTGGCCGAAGCAGATGTCGTCGGTCTGCGCGGCATCGACGACCACCGAGATCACGATGTCGGCCCGTGCGGCGATGGCGGCGGGCGAGTTGTGCACCTGCGCGCCGGCCGCGCGCGCCAGCGCGTCGCGCGCGGGGTCGATGTCGCGCACCAACACGTCAAATCCGCCACGCAGCAGCGCGCGCGTTATCCCCAAGCCCATGGCGCCGGGGCCGATCAATCCGATGACAGGTTTCATGATGATTTATGGTCAATGGTGCGCGCTAGAATAGTCGCTCTCCTTGCTTGCGGCCGCGAGTCTATCGCCGGCCGCTTTTTCATGACCTCGTTCGCCTTGATCGGCCTGGGCAAGATGGGCGCCAACATGGCGCGGCGCCTGGCGCGTGGCGGAGTGCGTGCCGCGCTCTTCGATCGCGATGCCGCCACTGCGCGCGCGCTGGCCGACGAGACCGGCGGCATCTTCGCTGCCAGCCTGAACGACCTGATCGCCGCGATGCAGGCGCCGCGCGTGGTCTGGCTCATGCTGCCGGCCGGCGCCGCCACGGAGGCGGCGATCTCGCAGGTGCAGGGTCTGCTGTCCGAGGGGGACTTGATCGTCGATGGCGCGAACAGCCAATACAAGGACTCGGTGCGTCGCGCCGCTACCCTCAAGCGCAACGGCCTCTTGTTCGTCGATGCCGGCGTCTCGGGCGGGGTGCACGGGCTGGCCAACGGCTATTGCCTCATGGTCGGCGGCAGCGAAGACGCGGTCGCGCGCCTCAAGCCTTACCTGCGCCTGCTCGCGCCTGCGCCGGACACGGGCTGGCTGCACGCCGGGCCCGCCGGCGCTGGGCACTTCGTCAAGATGGTCCACAACGGCATCGAGTACGGCATGATGCAGGCGCTGGCCGAGGGCTTCGCGTTGATGGAAGCCAAGGAGGATTTCAAGCTCGACCTGGCCGCGGTCGGCGAGTTATGGCGGCACGGCTCGGTGGTGCGCTCCTGGCTCCTCGACCTGACTGCCGAAGCGCTCAAGGACCCGCAGGGATTGGCCGCGATCGCGCCGCAGGTGGCGGACTCCGGCGAGGGGCGCTGGACCGCGCAGGAAGCCGTCGAGCTGGGCGTGCCGGCGCCGGTCATGAGCCTGGCCTTGATGATGCGCTTCGCCTCGCAGGGACACAACGACACCGCGGCGCGCCTGTTGGCGAAGATGCGCCAGGGCTTCGGCGGCCACGCGGTCAAGCCGGGCTGAAGCATGACCGCCCCGCTCGACAACGATCGATTGCTGCGGGCGCTCATGCGCGAGCCGGTCGATGTCACACCGATCTGGCTGATGCGCCAGGCAGGGCGTTATCTTCCCGAGTACAACGCGACACGCAAGCGCGCCGGTTCGTTCCTTGGGCTGGCCAAGAACCCTGACTTCGCTACCGAAGTCACGCTGCAGCCACTGGAGCGCTTTCCACTCGACGCGGCGATCCTTTTTTCCGACATCCTGACCGTGCCCGACGCGATGGGCCTGGGGCTTTACTTCGCCGAGGGCGAAGGGCCGAAATTCGAGCGCACCGTGCGTGACGAGGCCGCGGTCGCCCGACTGGCCGTGCCGGACATGGCCTCGCTTGCGTACGTCACCGACGCGGTGCGGCAGATCCGGAGCGCGCTGGCAGGGCGTGTGCCGCTGATCGGCTTTTCCGGCAGCCCCTGGACGCTTGCCTGCTACATGGTCGAAGGTGGCGGCAGCGACGACCATCGCAGGGTCAAGGCGATGGCGTATTCGCGCCCTGACCTGATGCACCGCATCCTCGAGGTCAATGCACGCGCTGTCACCGCGTATCTCAACGCGCAGGTGGAAGCCGGCGCGCAGGCGCTCATGATCTTCGATACCTGGGGCGGGGCCTTGTCGTCCACCGGCTACCGCGCTTTCTCGCTCGATTACATGGCGCAGGTGGTGGATGGCCTCAAGCGGGAGTCCGAGGGCCGCCGCGTCCCGGTGATCGTCTTCACCAAGGGGGGCGGATTGTGGCTGGAGGACATCGCCGCCTGCGGCTGCGATGCGGTGGGGCTGGACTGGACCATCGACATTGGCCTGGCCCGTGCGCGCGTCGGTGAGCGCGTCGCATTGCAGGGCAACCTCGACCCGGCGATGCTTTTCGCGAGCCCCGCGGCGATCAGGGCCGAGGTTGGGCGCATCCTGGCCGCCTACGGCCGGGGCAGCGGTCACGTCTTCAACCTGGGCCATGGAATTTCGCAGTTCACGCCTCCGGAGAGCGCGGCGGTCCTGGTCGAGGCGGTGCACGAACAGAGCCGCGCGTACCACGAGCCTTGAACGCCCCGCGCACCTTGTCACGACGGCGTCTTTTTCCACCCCCCTGAAACGCGCATGGCGCAAGGGTTTGCGGGCATGATCGCCCAAGCTGCGCAACCAGCGCGGTTCTGGCGGCATGTCGGCCGCAAAGCCAAGCCTGGCGCGGACCAAGACGTTGTTGCAAATCCGTCTTTGGGGCTTGACTTATGCACATTTCGATGATCTAGCAAGGTACCTGACCTGGCTTGGCGCAGCACCCCGCCGCTCGGTCGGTAACTCATTGATTAAAATGGTATTTATCACTGCCAATATTTTGCACAAAAAAGCAAAAATCCTTTTCCGCCACGGGCTTGGCGAATTTGCAGCCCGGTTTTCAACACAGTTATCCACAGGTTTTGTGCATAGTCCCAAAGGCCTCGGAAGGGCAAGAATTTAGGCCATGGAGTTAAACGGGTTTCTCAAGTTTTTGCCTGATTTTTTGGCACCGGCAAGGCCTCAAGGATCTCGCTTGAGAACGGCCTGCGACGGACGTTCATGACCTTTGTACGCGTTGCCATCGACGTCCCGGTGCATGGCCTGTTCGACTATCGGGTAGAGGACGGGGAAGTGCGGCCCGGCCAGCGTGTTGCTGCGCCTTTCGGAGTGCGCACCCTGGTCGGGGTGGTGGTCGAGACCGGGGTCGAGCCGGCGGTCGCACCCTCGCGCGTGCGCCTTGCGCGACGACTGGACGACATTCCTGCGCTCCCACCTACCTGGCTGGAGTTGATGCGGTTTTGTGCATCGTATTACCAGCACCCACCGGGCGCGGCGTTCTGCGCCGCGCTCCCGGCCATGGCCAAGAGCGCGCGGCCGGTCTCGCACATGCTCTGGTCGCGCGTCGCCTTGCAACCCGGGTACCCGCAACCAGCCAAGCGCGAGCGCACCCGCCGCGCGCTCATCGAGGCGCTTGCTGCCGCACCGCGCTTCGGCTGCGACCTGGCGGCCATCTCGCCCAAGGCGATGGACATCCTCGAAGAATGGCAGGGCGCGGGTATTGTCGCGGAGGCCCCGCGGGCGGCTCTTGAGGTCGGGCCGGCGCCGCCGCTCACGGACGAACAATCGCAGGCCGCACATCGGATCGCCGGCAGCCTTGCTCCGCCGCGGTTCGGTGCGTACCTGCTGCACGGGGTCACCGGTAGCGGCAAGACCGAGGTGTACCTGGACGCGATCGCGCGGGTGCTCGCTGCCGGCCGCCAGGCGTTGGTGCTCGTGCCGGAGATCAACCTCACGCCACGCCTCAAGACGCTATTCGAGACACGCTTTCCGTCAAGCCGGATCGTGATGCTGCACAGCAGTCTTAGCGAAAGCGAGCGCTTGCATCAATGGCTGCTCGCGCACACCGGCGGGGCCGATGTGGTGCTGGGTACGCGCATGGCGGCACTCGCACCCCTGGCGCGCCCTGGCCTGATCGTGGTCGATGAGGAACACGACGCTTCGTTCAAGCAGCAGGAGGGCATGCGCTACTCGGCGCGCGACATCGCCGTCTACCGGGCTCGCCTGGAACAGGTGCCTGTGATCCTGGGCAGCGCGACGCCGTCGCTGGAGTCCTTTGCCCACGCCACCAGTGGTCGCTACGAACGGCTGCGCCTCCTGCGCCGGGCGGTCACGGATGCCGTATTGCCGACCATTCGCCTGCTTGACCTCACCACCGCGCCGCAGAATCACGGGGTCGCTACGACCATCTGGTCTGAGATTGCCCTGCGCTTGGAGCGCGGCGAGCAAAGCCTCCTGTTCCTGAACCGACGTGGATACGCTCCGGTCTTAAGTTGCGCAAGCTGCGGCTGGGTGAGTGCTTGCTCTCGCTGTACTGCTTACCTGGTAATGCACAGAGCCCGCGGCCAGACGGAAGGCGGAACCTTGCGCTGCCATCATTGCGGGCATGCGGAGGCCGTCCCGGCGCGTTGTCCCACCTGCGGCAACGTGGACATTCGCGGCTACGGCCAAGGCACCCAGCGTCTCGAGGCCCGCCTTGCCGAGGCTTATCCAGGGGCTCGCGTACTGCGCGTGGACCGCGATTCCACGTCGCGCAAGGGTAGCGCCGAGGCCCTGCTCGACCAGGTGCACGCGGGCGAGGCCGACATCCTGGTGGGCACGCAGATGCTCGCCAAGGGCCACGATTTCAAGAATCTCACGCTGGTCGCCGCGCTCAATGTCGACGCCGCCCTGCTCTCGGCCGATTTTCGTGCCTCCGAGCGGCTCTTCGCACAGCTGACCCAGGTGGCCGGCCGCGCCGGCCGCGCCGACAAGCCGGGACTGGTCCTGATCCAGACCCGGCAGTCTGGCCATCCGCTGTTCCAGGCGCTGCTGTCGGGCGACTACGACCGCTTTGCCACACGACTCCTTGCCGAGCGCGAGGCAGCGGGCCTGCCGCCGGCCGGGTATCAGGCCATGCTGCGCGCCGAGGCACGCGGCCTGGATGCGGCCCTGGGATTCCTGGCCAGCGCGGCCGAGGCTGCCCCGCCCATGGGTCAGGGAGTGACTGTCTACGATCCGGTGCCCATGCTCATCACGCGGCTCAAGGATGTCGAGCGCGCGCAGTTGATGGTCGAATCACCTTCAAGACCACACCTGCAGGCGTTCCTGACGCGCTGGGTCGACTGGTTGTCGGCCCACGCGCCCTCGTCCGTGCGCTGGCATGTCGAGGTCGATCCGCTGGTGATCTGAGAGAGCACGCGCGCTCCGGCCGGCGCTCCCGGGCTGCCGGGGGACCATCGACGCCCGGGGGGCCGCCGAAAGCGAAACAAAAACGGCACCCAAGAGGGTGCCGTCTTGCGACCTCGGCGGGACTTACTTGATCGAAGCGAGCATGTAGTCGACGGCGGCCTTGATATCGGCATCCGAGGCCGTCATCGCTGTGCCCTTGGGCGGCATCGCGCCCTTGCCCTTGATGACCGCGGCGTACAAGGCATCCTTGCCGCCCGCCATGCGCGGCGCCCAGGCAGCCTTGTCGCCGAGCTTGGGCGCGTTGGCGACACCGGCGGCGTGGCAGGCCATGCAGGCGGTGTCGTAGAGGCTCTTGCCGACGTTGCCGCCCCCCGCTTGCGCAGTGGTCGCGGCCGGCGCTGCTGCCGCGACCGCGACCGGCGCCGCGTCGGCCAGCGAAATTTCGACGCGTCGCGCCTGGGCACTGTCGCCCCCCTTGATTTCCTCGGGCTTCTTGAGGGAGATGCGGTCCTCAGCCACCCCCGCCTTCTTGAGGGCGTCGCGTACCGCGAAGGCACGCTGCTTGGCCAACTCGGCGTTCTGCTTGGCGTTGCCGGTCGAATCCACATAGCCGCTCAACGAGACCTTGGCGGCCGCATTGCCCTTCAGGAAGGCTGCGACGTCGGCGACAGTCTTGCTGCCCGCGGCATCGAGGGAGGCCTTGGCGGTCGCGAAGAGCACGTTGGCAGGCAGGCCCGCGCCGGTCGCGGGCGCTGCAGCGGCCGGCGCGGCAGCAGCGGCGCCATCCTTGGCTGCTGCGGTTGCGGGGGCCGCCGCAGCCGGTGCCGCCGGCTCCTTGAAGCCCGCGCCCGCAGCGTTGGTCATGTAGACCACGGCGCGCGCCATTTCAAAATCGGACAGGTCAGGGTTGCCGCCGCGCGCCGGCATGCCGCGCACACCCTTGATCGCGTCGGCCACCAGGGTGTCGAGGCCTTCCTTGATCAGCGGCCCCCAGGCGGTCTTGTCGCCCATTTTCGGCGCATTGGCGACCCCTGCCTCATGGCAGGCCTTGCAGAACTGCTGATAGACCTGTTCGCCGGTGAGGAAAACCTTGGGCGCGTTGGCATCCTTCAGGTTCACCGCCGCCACCGGGCGGATGCGCTCGGCCACCGATTCCGGCTTGATGGCCAGGCCCTGCTGGTCGATTTTCTTGCCGCCGGTCACGTAGGCGACCAGGAAACCGATCAGGGTGATGGGAATGACAAATGCCAGGACGACGATGACGACAAGCTGCTGCCAAGTCTTGATCGGTGATTCGTGCTGATGGTCTTCGCTCACGGAGCGTCCTTTCGATGAAGCTTGCGCGCCGCGTTTTGAAGCCAAATCGGCGGCGATAAACCCGGAATTATAGCGTGACCGCGCTCTGGCATTCGCCCGTTTCGATGTGGATGCGGGCCGCCGCGATATAATGATCGTTGCATTGCAAGGCGCCCGTAGCTCAGTGGATAGAGTATTGGCCTCCGAAGCCAAGGGTCGCGCGTTCGACTCGCGCCGGGCGCGCCAAGCCTGCCTGCGATAGCCATTCCTCCGGCTGCCGTCGGGTTCCCGTGGCCGTTTATTGTGCTTTTCGGCCCTTGCCGCCATTCCGTTCTCGCGCATGATGTCCGGAATTCCTTGTCCGCGCAGGGAGCGCTTCGGTGCAATTGGTCCAGGCCGGTTCGAACGGCCTCACAGCGGCAGTCCTTGTCGGCCGTCGGCACGGGTCTTGCGTTGATGCGGTCATGAGCGCTCACGCACGTCATCCCCACTTCGGTCGACCGCTATGCCGCGACGACCTCCTGGACGGTTCGGCGCGCCGCCGCTTCCTCCAGTCCGAGCTGGGCATCAAGACCTGGAGCGACGCGCAGCTCAATCGCTCGGTGGAATCCACCTTGCGCCAGGTACCTCCGGGCGACATCTGGGTCTTCGCCTACGGTTCGCTGATCTGGAACCCGCTTTTCCCGTTCGCTGACAAGCGCGTCGCGCGGGTCTACGGCTTGCATCGCTCCTTCTGCCTGTGGTCGCGCATCGGCCGCGGCACGCCGCAACAGCCCGGCCTGGTGCTGGGCCTGGACCACGGCGGGCAGTGTGCGGGCCTGGCTTACCGCATCGAGGCCGCCCACGTGCGCGACGAGTTGCGCCTGCTGTGGCGCCGCGAGATGGTCACCGGCGCCTACTGCCCGACCTGGGTCAAGGCGCGCACCAGCGCGGGCGCCGTGCCTGCGATCGCCTTCGTGATCAATCACCGCAGCAACGCCTATGCGGGGCGCATGGCCACGCCGGATGCGGCGCGCTGCATCGTCGGCGCGACCGGGCTGCACGGGCGCTGTGCCGAATACCTGGTCAACACCCTGGCCGGGCTGCGCGAGCATGGCATCGAGGACAGCGAACTGGGCGAAGTCGAGCGCGCTGTCGCGGCTCTGGCACACTGAGCCTCCTCGCGGGCACCTGACCCGCGTTCGATCAGAAGGCAAGCCCGTGAGCGCCCCCTCTTTGGAAGAGATTCGCAAGCGCCTCTTTGTCTCGGTCCTGTCCGATTGCCTGGATGCGGTGGGCTTGCGCGAGCAGGCCCTGCCGGCGCGCATTCGCCCTCTGGACGAGTCGCTTTTCATGGTCGGCCGCGCACGCACCGCGGCCTACATGGAGGTGTTTCACGTCGAGCCCGGCGAGAATCCCTATGAGCTGGAAATGCAGCTGGTCGATGGCCTCTTGCCCGACCAGATCCCGGTCTTCGCCTGCGCCAACCAAGCCCGGGTCGGACCGTGGGGTGAATTGCTCTCGACCGCCGCGCAGGTGCGCGGCGCGGCCGGCGCGCTGATGGATGGTTGCGTGCGCGACGTGCGCGCGATCCGCGCCATGGGCTTCCCGGTCTTTCACGGCGGCATTGCCCCGCTCGATTCCAAGGGACGCGGCAAGGTCATGGCTATCGACGTGCCGATCCGCTGCGCGGGGGTCGAGGTTGCCTCCGGGGATCTCGTCTGCGGCGACGCCGACGGCGTGGTCGTGATCCCGCGCGCCGCCGAAGGCGAGGTCCTGCGACTGGCATTCGAGAAAATCGAGGGCGAGCGCAATACGCTTGAAGAATTGCGCGCCGGTCACCCGTTGATCGAGGTATTCAGGCGCCATGGCGTGCTCTAGGCGCTCCTTCAAGGCGACTGCGCCGCGCTGGCGCCCGGCCGTGCGCCGGCCTGACGGGCTGAGTGAATCCTGAGAAAATGCGCGGCTCGTGGTGAGCGCCCGGCGCCACCATCATCCGACACGAGGAGATTGTCATGATGTTCCGTCACCTGGCGCTGGCCGCCGCGATCGCGCTGGCTGCCTCGGCAGTGCATGCCAAGACCTTCCGCTGGACCAGCGCCAGCGACCTGCCCACCTGGGACATCCACTCGCAGAACAACGCGCTGGCCAACGGCATCCACGCCGCGGTCTACGAGTCGCTGGTCTACTACAACAGCCGCACCTTCAAGATCGAGCCGGTCCTGGCCACTGCCTGGAAGCAGGTGAGCCCGACGCAGATGCGCTTCACGCTGCGCACCGGCGTGAAGTTCCACGACGGCACGCCGTTCGGCGCCGACGACGCGGTGTTCTCGCTGCAGCGCGCCATGGCCAAGACCTCCAATTTCACCGTCTACACGCAGGGCATCAACAACGTCGTCAAGGTCGACGCGAACACGATCGATGTCTTCACCGACGGCCCCAATCCGGTGCTGCTCAACCAGCTCACCGAGCTGCGCATGATGAGCCGCGCCTGGGCGGAGAAGAACAACTCCATGACGCCCAAGGACATCAAGACCCAGGACGAGAACTTCGCCCATCGCAACACCAACGGCACCGGGCCCTTCATGCTCAAGCAGTGGCAGCCCGACCAGCGTTCGGTGCTGGCGAAGAACCCGGCATGGTGGGGCAAGGCCGAGGGCAATGTCACCGAGATCATCTACACGCCGGTGCGCTCGGTGGCCACGCGCATGGCGGCGCTGCTCTCCGGTGAGGTCGATTTCGTGCTCGACCCCAGCCCGCAGGACCTGGCGCGCATCCGCTCCGACGCCAAGCTGAAGGTGATCGACGGGGTCGAGAACCGCACCATCTTCCTGGGCATGGACCAGCATCGCAGCGAGCTCCCCGGCAGCAACGTCAAGGGCAAGAACCCGCTCAAGGACGTGCGCGTGCGCAAGGCCCTCTACCAGGCCATCGACATCGACGCCATCACGCGGGTGACCCTGCGCGGCCTGGGGCAGGCCACCGGCGCGATGGTGGCACCGCAGGTGACCGGCTGGACCAAGGATGTGCACAAGCGTATGCCTTATGACGTGAAGGCGGCGCAGAAGCTTCTGACCGACGCCGGCTACCCGGACGGCTTCGAGGTCGATTTCGCCTGCCCCAACAACCGCTACATCAACGACGAGCAGATCTGCCAGGCGGTGACGGCCATGTGGGCCAAGATCGGCGTGAAGGCCAAGCTGCGCACCCAGCCGCTGGCCACCTACTTCCCCATGATCCAGCGCTACGAGGCGAGCATCTACATGCTGGGTTGGGGCGTCCCCACCTTCGACGCGCTGTACTCGACCCAGTCGCTCTTGCGCAGCGTGGGCGCCGGCGGCGACGGCAACTACAACGTCGGACGCTACAGCAACCCGCAGGTCGACGCGCTCGTGGAGCGCACCAAGAAAGAGACTGACCTGGCGCTGCGCACCCAGCTCCTGACCCGCACGCTGGCAATGTCCAACGAAGACGTCGCCTACCTGCCGCTGCACAACCAGGTGATCCCGTGGGCGCTGAAAAAGAGCGTCGAGGTCGTGCACCGCGCCGACAACCGGCTCGACTGGCGCCTGATCAAGGTGAATTGACCGGCCTGAACGCACTGAAGAGGCTCGCCGGCGCCTGGCGGCGGGCCCTCTTCCCCGCGCTGCCGCTGCCTTCATCCGTGTCTGGCCAGTAGACCTCCCGCATGCTGCTGGCCTTCATCCTGCGGCGCCTGGGACAGGCGTTCCTCGTCATGCTAGTGGTCGGGCTGGTCGCGTTCTCGCTCTTCCAGTACGTCGGTGACCCTGCGCTCTCGCTGCTGGGACAGGACGCCACCCAGGAAGAGCTCGCGCGCGTGCGCGCGGAACTGGGCCTCGATCAGCCTTTCTTCGTGCAGTTCTGGCACTTCGCAGCCAATGCGCTCACCGGCGAGTTCGGCATCAGCCTGCGGCAGGGGACGCGCGTCTCGACGCTCTTTGTCGAACGCCTGCCGGCCACGCTCGAACTGGTGTTCGTCGCGGCGGTGCTGGCCCTGGCCATCGGCATCCCGCTTGGCGTGTTCGCGGCCTTGAAGCGCGGCAGCTTCTTGAGCCAGGTCGCCATGGCGGGCTCGCTCCTGGGCGTCTCGCTGCCGACCTTTCTGATCGGCATCATGCTGATCCTGGTGTTCGCGGTGCAGCTTGGCTGGTTCCCGAGTTTCGGTCGCGGGGATGTGGTGAAGATCGGCTGGTGGACCAGCGGCCTCTTGACCGCCAAGGGCTGGCACCACGTCACCCTGCCCGCGGTGACACTCGCCGTCTTCCAGCTCACGCTCATCATGCGCCTGGTGCGCGCCGAGATGCTCGAGGTGCTGCGCACCGACTCCATCAAGTTCGCGCGCGCGCGCGGCCTCACCGACCGCGCGGTGCATGTCGGCCACGCGCTCAAGAACACCCTCATTCCGGTGATCACCATCACCGGGCT